>NZ_JPOI01000001.1:907500-2290000 GCF_000733845.1 Geobacillus vulcani PSS1 | reverse complement strand
TCGTGCGACTTGCCGGGTCTCGAGCGAAAAGAAGATGTGCACATTGACGTGCAGAACAACATGTTGACCATCAGCGGTACGATTCAACGCCACCACGATGTAAGAGAAGAACAAATGCACCGGCGCGAACGCTTCTTCGGCCGCTTCCAACGTTCGATCACCCTGCCGGCTGATGCGGCGACGGAAAACATTCGCGCGACGTACAAAAACGGCGTGCTCGACATTCACATTCCGAAAACAACAACAGGAACGAAAAAACGCGTTGATATTGAATTCCACTAATATGGAAGGGAGCGGTTGATCAACCGCTCCCCTTTTCACGTCCCTCGCTGCTGGCGCGGATGACGAGCTCCGTCGGCACGACGACTTTCTTGCAGATGGTTCGGTTGGTCGTCAACCGTTCAACGAGCATCTCTACCGCTGTTTCACCCATAAATTCTGTGTATACTTTCACCGTTGAAAGCGGCGGGTGAAGAAAGGCGGCGGTCGGAAGATCATTGAACCCCACAACGGCCACTTCTTCCGGAACGGCGATGCCCGCTTCGTGCAACGCGCGCAAAGCGCCGATGGCCATCGAATCGCTGGCGATAAAAAACGCTGTCGGCAAGTCCCCTTTGGCAATCGCCTCTTTCATCAGCCGATAGCCATCCTCGGCCGTAAAGGAGCCAATCCATACATGGCGCGAATCGTGTATCCCCTTGACATATAAATATTCGTAAAACGCTGTTTCCCGCTCATCACGAATTGGCGTTTCCCCGTCAACATATTCACGGCCGCCGATATACCCGATTTTCGTGTGCCCAAGCTGAAGCAAGTAGTCCAGCACTGCAATCGTCGCCTGACGCAAATCGATCACGACCGAGTCAAACCGCCGTTCATCAGGCGAGCAGTCGACAAAGACGATTTGCTTCGCCCCTTCGGCAAAGGCGCTCACTTCGTTCGGACCGAATTTCCCGACGGCGATGATGCCATCAAGCCCTTTCATCCGTTCAATCGGATAAGCGCCGTTCTGTTTAAACAATTTGACGAGTTCGATGCCGCGGTCAAAACATTCTTTTTCCACGCCGAGGCGGATCGCCATATAATACGGGTCGTCGATTTCTTGATGCTCCGAATACCAGTGAATGAGCCCGAAGCGAAATGATTCACGCGCCTGTTGGCTCCGTTCCCGCAATGTTTTGTAGTTCAGCTCTTGGGCGACTTCAAAAATGCGTTTTCTCGTCTCGTCGGAGACGGATAGCGTTGTGTCGTAGTTGAGCACGCGCGACACGGTTGCGACGGAGACGCCGACTTTTTCGGCAATTTCTTTTAACGTGGCCATAGTCTGTTTGCGATCCCTCCCTTCCTTCAGTTTCATATGAAACGCGTTTTTTCGCCCCATTTATACAAAAGACGACATCTTCTCCACCGCATGGCTAAGAAAGCGGCGAAACGCGTCCCTTCCTCGCTTGTCCCGCTTAAACACCCCAGCGTGCTCCAATACGGTCACAAACCGTTGTCCGACTTCGTAGCGCAAAATGTCATGGACATTTTCCTTCGTGATGTCCGGGTAGGCCGAGCGAATGGCTTCGCACCAATGCCAATGTTTACGCATTGTCTCATCCCAGTCTTCTTTTTTCGTCCGATGCACAAGGTAGTCGGCCAACGCTTCGAGTTCCGAGGCCAGCCGCCCCGGCAGCACCGCCAGCCCCATCACTTCGATCAAGCCGATATTTTCTTTTTTGATATGATGCAGTTCCTGATGCGGATGGAAAATGCCGTACGGATGCTCTGCCGATGTTCGGTTGTTGCGCAAAACGATGTCCAACTCAAACAAATCGCCGCGCCTCCGGGCGATCGGGGTGATCGTATTGTGCGGGACATCGCCGCTGTAAGCGATAATCTCGACACTTGGATCGCTGTACGCCCGCCACACCTCATACAGACGCACCGCCGCCTCCAGCACGTCCTCTTTCGCCCCGGTTAAGCGGATCACCGACATCGGCCAGCGGACAATCCCCGCCGTCAGTGATGGAAACGAAGGGAGATCAATATATTCCTCGATCTCTGCCTTTTCCATCGCAAACGGATAGCGCCCGCCTTGAAAATGATCGTGTGTTAAAATCGAGCCGCCGACAATCGGCAAGTCAGCGTTTGAGCCGATAAAATAATGTGGAAATTGTTCCACAAAATCAAGCAAACGTTCCAGCGTCTTCCGCTCCATTTTCATCGGCACATGCTCGGCGTGGAAGACGATGCAATGTTCATTATAATACACGTAGGGAGAATATTGGAAATACCACTGTTCATCCAATAACGTGATCGGGATGACCCGATGATTGGAACGAGCTGGGTGGCTCCACGTTCCTTCATACCCTTCATTTTCTTTGCACAGCACGCATTTCGGGTACGAGGATGACGGTGCTCCTTTCATTTTGGCGATTTCCTTCGGGTCTTTTTCCGGTTTCGCCACATTAATGGTGATATCCAATTCGCCGTAGATGGTCGGCACTTTCCACTGCTGGTTTTGAGCGATGCGCGCCGTTTGAATGTAATTGGACGATTGGCTCAGCGAATAAAACCAGTCCGTCGCCTCCTGCGGGTCGCGGCGGTATCGCTCGTAAAAGGCGCGGATCACTTCCGACGGCCGGGGCATGACGCAATCCATCAGTTTCGCATCCCATCTATCGCGCTCGGTCGTTGTATTCGTTTCCAACAATCCTTGTTCATACGCCCAATCGATCATGGCGTCCAACACTGGAGCCGGCGAGGCCAAGGGAGTATCCTTGACCTCGACAGGCTGCCATTCAGTGAGTCGGAGCGTTGCCAGCAGGCGGTTGCGCGCGTACACCGCATCTTCCGGCATTAAAAGACCACGCTGCTTGGCATAATGAATCAGTTGTTCAATCGCCGCAAAAATCGTTTCCATTGTCACACACCTCGATAGCCGTTCGGCCGTGCTTTGTGCCATTCCCACGCCGATGCGACAATATCCGTAATGGATGGGAATTTGGGCTCCCAGCCAAGCTCGCGCTTTGCTTTTTCCGATGACGCGACAAGTCTCGCGGGGTCGCCCGGACGCCGCGCCACAACGCGGGAGGGAATGGGATGACCGGTCACTTGCCGCGCCGCTTCAATCACTTCTTTGACGCTGAAGCCGTTGCCGTTGCCTAAATTGTACACGTCGCTGGCCGCTCCGTTCCGCAGTTTATGAAGCGCCAAAACGTGGGCATCGACGAGATCGAGCACATGAATGTAGTCACGGATGCATGTGCCGTCGGGCGTATCGTAGTCATCACCGTAAATGGAAATGTCCTCGCGCTGGCCGAGCGGCACTTTCAAAATCAACGGAATCAAATGCGTCTCCGGATCATGGTCCTCGCCGATTGCCGTGCCGTACGCTCCGGCAACGTTAAAATACCGAAGCGAAATCGAACGAATGCCGTAGGCGCGATCCGCCCATTTCATCATCTTTTCCATCGCCAACTTCGTTTCTCCGTATGCATTCGTCGGTTCCGTCGGATCGGTTTCAACGATCGGGACTTGTTTCGGCTCCCCATACACCGCGGCGGTGGAAGAAAAAACAATTTGTTTGACATCAAACTCCTTCATCACTTCAAGCAGCACTTGTGTGCCGTACACATTGTTGTCGTAATATTTCAGCGGCTCTTCCATGCTTTCACCGACCAATGAGTTCGCCGCAAAATGAA
Source organism: Geobacillus vulcani PSS1 (assembly GCF_000733845.1). GTDB lineage: Bacteria > Bacillota > Bacilli > Bacillales > Anoxybacillaceae > Geobacillus > Geobacillus vulcani. The sequence goes on along the minus strand of NZ_JPOI01000001.1, from coordinate 2,286,311 downwards.
TGACCGCCTCAATGTCGTGCCGGCGAAACACGCCGCGCAAAAAGTCGCGGTCGCGAATATCGCCTTGGCAAAACACTGCATCAGGGTGAACCGCTTCTTTGTGCCCCGTCTGCAAGTTATCGACAACGACGACCTCTTCCCCTTTTTCGAGCAGACGGTATACCGCATGGCTGCCGATATACCCTGCCCCTCCGCAAACCAAAATCATCGGCACATCTCCTCCAGTTCCGTGAGTTCTTTCGCCCCGTCACCAACATCAACGACATAAAAGCTTGCTTCGTACCCGATTTTTTCGGCATACGCGTTTCCGACCCGTTCAATGAAGTCTTGAACATAGGCTTTTTTTACAATGTTCACCGTGCAGCCGCCGAACCCGGCTCCGGTCATGCGCGCCCCGACCGTTCCTTCGTGCGCCCATGCCGCCTCAACGAGCGTATCGAGCTCGATGCCTGTCACTTCATAGTCGTCGCGCAGCGACAAATGCGACTGCTTCATCAGCTCACCAAAACGAACAAGGTCTCCCTGCTCAAGCGCCCCGGCCGCCGCAAGCGTCCGCTCGTTTTCCGTCACCGCATGGCGGGCCCGTTTTTGTTCGAGCGGGGAAAGAAGGTGAGCGTATTGATCCAGCTCTGCGCTCGTCAGCTCGCCGAGCGAGGCGATGTTGCGCACGTTTTGCAACTTGGCAAGCGCTGCTTCGCACGTCGCCCGCCGCTCGTTGTACGCCGAGTCCGCCAGGCCGCGCTTTTTGTTCGTATTGGCGATGACGAGCGAACAATCGTCAAGCACCAATGGCAAATAGCGGTACTCAAGCGTCTGGCAGTTTAGTAGGATGGCGCAGTTTTGTTTCCCCATGCCGACGGCAAACTGATCCATAATGCCGCAATGGACGCCAACGTATTTATTTTCTACCTTTTGGCTCATTTTCACAAGCTCCAGCTGGTCGAGCCCGCGCCCGAACAATTCGTTGAGCATCACCGCGGTCACGAGTTCAATTGACGCCGATGACGACAGTCCGGCGCCGTTCGGGATCGTACCGTTATACAAAATATCCAATCCGGTCTCCAGCGGGCCAAGCGCCTGGAACGCGGCCAAAACCCCTTTCGGGTAGTTCGCCCAGCCGTGCTCGCTCCGGTATGACAAGTCATCATACGAGACAGTAATGACACCTGTTTCCGAAAAGTTTGTTGAGTACATCCGCACAAGCGGCTCTTTCGTTGGCCGCACAAGCGCATACGTGCCCATCGCAAGGGCGCACGGCAGCACATGCCCGCCGTTGTAATCGGTGTGCTCGCCGATCAAATTGACGCGGCCGGGGGCGAAGAAGATACGAACCTGTTTTTCACCCCCACCAAATACATTTCTAAAGGTTTCTGTCAAGCCGAAACTAGCAGCCATGATGACGCCTCCTAAACAATCAATTCCTAGTATATATTTTAGTATAAATTTTACTAAAAAACAATAAAAAAGAATTTTTTCTAGGTTGCTTATTCGACATGTAACTCAGAATGGTACTGTCAAGAATTTTGTGTAATGTAATGGGGGTAGGGTTTCTCTGAAATGGATTTGAATTGATAGGGGACTGGTTTTCTCCACACAGGAGACTGAATATTCAGTTTCTTGTGTGGAAAGGGAGAATCCCCCTATTTTTGTTAATTTACAGTATTTGGTTAATGATAACGTTCTTCAAACATTCGTTGAAGGACTTCGTGCGCTTCGGCAAATCCTCGTAACTTTCTCCCTGCCCACTTCTCATTAAAATCTTGAATGGTTAAATACACGACTTTTTCAGCGGCTTCTAAACTACTCAAACTGTTCATCGGCTTGAGACGTTTCCGAATCTCCTTGATCGTTCGTTCAATGGCATTGGTCGTATAAATCACACTTCGAATACTGCTTGGATCATCCATAAATGTTAGGAGGACATCCAACTCATTCGCCCAAGACTGGACTTCTCTCGGATACTTGCTGGACCATTTTGATTCAAACTGTTGAAACATCTGTAACGCCATCTCCTTATTCGGTGCGCGATCAATCAGTTTGAGATCCTCTGCCACTTCGAATTGATCTTTTTTCCGAACACGATTTAAGGTATTACGTACTTTGTGAACGACACAACGCTGTACATCGGCTTTCGGATACACCGCCTTAAAGGCTTCTTCTAGACACGGTAGTCCATCGAATACCCCTAAAAGCACTTCCTTGACGCCTCTTTTGTAAAGGTTTTGAAGAATTTCCTGCCATACATAGGCATTTTCTTGTCCTCCCACAAAGAAATCAAGAATTTCGCGATACCCTTCTTCATTCACCCCTAACACCACATAAATGACTTCTTTCTCCACGGTTTCGCGACGAAGTTTTACATATAAACCATCCAAATATAAGACCGAATAACGCTTTTGTAGAGGACGAGTGTGCCATTTCTCGATGTCTTCCTTTACCACATCCGTGATATGACTGATCGTCGTGGGAGAATACGCATTTCCTAAAATTCGTTCAATAAACTTGCCAATTTCCCGTGTACTCATGCCGCTTTGATACATCTTGATGATGGCTTCTTCCAGCCAGCCGGTGTGTCGTTGGTAAGGGGCAAACAGCTGTGTTTGAAATTCTCCGTTTCGGTCTCTTGGGACCAAAAGACCTTCAATTCGGCCATATTGCGTATCTAGATTTCATTGATAGTAGCCGTTTCTCATGTTTGGCGTTCCAGCCTGTTCGATTTCGAGGAAATGTTTGATTTCTTCCCGCATGATCAGTTCTAATTTTTCTTTTACAAACTGACGAATGGTATTTTCCAATTGATTTGCCCAGTCTACATTCGGTATACTTTTAGACATAGGTAGGGTTCTCCTTTCTCTAAGATTTTTGGTCCAATCAGAGAATACCCTACCTTTTTTCTTTTGTTCTAGCAAAATGCTTTACACAAAATTTTATACATCATCAATTTGCTCATCTACAGTCTTTTGTAAACATTTTTTGTATGGAGTAAATTAAAAGAATACTTGAAATAAAGATTAACAACGTATAAGCATTAACGTAAAAAGTATTTGTATATTGATTTATCCAGCTAAAACGGTAGATTTTAGAATTTACGTTAGATGGAGGTCCTCCGAGTTGTTTAATTAAGTCTAAAACATATGTAATTTCTAAAAAAGCGGACATGCTTAAAATACAGAATGAACCAATACTCATAGACAACAAACCTCTCTTTGAAATGCTCTTGTTAGTGAGGACTTTCCATAACTCCATCCCAAAGAACAAAAATGAAAATGCTGCTAACATGATAATAAAAAGCCCCGGATTTCCGTTACCTGAAGTTACGTGAGGCTCTTTCGTAAAAAGTTCCGTTAGATATAACATCAATAAACAAACTAAAAATGATATAATAAGCCGTTTAGAGAATAACTTCAAAATAAATCCTCCTTATCCATTTTTACGAATTTATATTAATAATAAAACAGCCCTTAATCAACATAAGGGCTGTATTATGTTTAGGATAGCCACGCAAATTCGATGTCTTGGTCGTCACCTGTCCAATCAAACCAGTGCGTACCTGTATTATCTGCACCATTATCTGGATCTTTGTAAGCAACATGTAAATCGCCTGCATAAGAACCGTTTTTATCATATCCAATTCCACAAACAAAATGATATTCGATTTGTGCTCCACCAGAGTCAAATAAATCAAAACGGATAGCAACAGGGTCGTAGCTATCTATGGCACCAATAAATTTGGAACTATTCCCTACCGCATCTGTTACTTTATTAGAGCTCCAAGCATTACTTGTATGGTAAACGTGTGTAAGAGCACCGTTGGCCCACATTGTAATTGTTGTTCCTAACCATGTACTCCCCATCTCATTATAAAGATGATTAACTAACGCTGCCCATGAGCCATAATAAGCGTTATCTCGAACATTATAACCTAACTCATCATGATAATAATCCATAATCATAGCGGCTACTGTTGGACCACAAGCTGAACTCGGATTATTAATACCGGAACTACGCTGATAGATACGGTCAACGCCACTTAATACTTTATAGTCTGTAGCGGCGATAGATATCATTCCATCGCTACTATCTTTCAACAACCCGTCCCAACCCGGGCTTCTCTTATCACCTTTTTTCAACGATTTTAATTGTGCTTTTTCAACTTTTTTATACTCTTCTGTTCCATCTTTTTTTTCGGCTTTTAATTTCTTTAATGTTGCAGATTTAGCTTTTTCAAATTTTTCTTTTACTTCCTTACCACTTTTACCGAAGCTAAATTTGTTTACACCGAAATAATAGACTTTTTCATCTTTCATTTTTTTATTCAGAGTTTCTTCTAGATCTACATCTATACCATACTGTATCATAGGATCTATTGTATCAACTGCTGAAGTAATAAAATAGCCTTTTGTCTTTTCGGATTCCACAGTGAAATAGTATCCCACAACGGTATCATCAATATCGTAGAGATGTTCTTTAAATACAATTTTACCGTCTCTTAAATCATGTAACTGTTCATTTTTTTTGATAAAATTATTAATGGCTTTTTTAGCCTCCTCAACACTGATAGTATTATAAGAAATAGACTGTGTTGAGATTTCTTGCTTCGGAGAATTAGCTTGTGCGATTACAGGTAAGCACAAAATGCTCCCTAACATTAGGGTAGAAATCAGCTTTCTTTTTTTCATACACACCATCCTTTTTTCAATTATAGTAATAACTGTAGATGAGCAACACGGGCCGCCCACGCCATTCAAGGGTGTGATTGGCACTACTCGCACAAAGATCATCCATCCGTCTGGGGGCATTCGCTCGTTTGCCTGATGGTGCACACCTTCACGCAAGCGTTTCCGTTCGCCTTTCGTCTGTATGACAAGACAGCGGGAAGAAGCAAAATCGACCTGGCGATCGAGATGCTTTCTTCGCTCAAGGGGAAGTGGGCTCAGCCGGTGTATGTGCTCATGGATTCATGGTATCCGTCCCAAGCGCTCATCGAAGCCTGCCTGAAACAAGGATTCCATGTCATCGCCATGCTCAAGACGAACCGGATTCTCTATCCGAAAGGCATCGCCGTCCAAGCAAAGGAGTTCGCCCGCTATATCGAGCCCAACGACACCCGCCTCGTCACGGTGGGGAAGGAGCGTTACCGCGTGTATCGCTACGAGGGACCGATCCATGGCGTCGAGTATGCGGTGGTGCTGCTGGCTTGGAAGGTGGATCAACCGATGACGCCGAATCATCTCCATGTTGTCTTGAGCACCGACCGGGAGCTTAGCGATGAAGAGATCTTGCATTACGATGCCCAGCGCTGGACGATCGAATACGTTTTCTGGCAGGCCAAAGACCAGCTGAAGCTTGACGGGTACCGCGTTCGCCACGTTCGGGCGGTGAAACGGTATGGGGCAGTGGTGCTGTTCGCCTGCGTATCCAGCATTGGGGAATCCCAACAAGACCTCTCTTCCGGACTGAAGCTTCTTCGGTCTCGGAAAGGACACAGCGTCGTGGAGTTCATTTATGATGCTGCTAAGCAAAATATTCCCATTGATGTGATCAAAAAACAGCTCCCTGTTGCCTAAGGGGTACCCTGTTTGTCTCTTAGGGAATGGAAATTACTGTAATGAAAAATGCTCATCTACAGTATTTAAGATTTTTTTGTTTGTTATTTCAAGTGATGGACATAGTTGGACTACTTGAAACAAAATCATCCCCTAACCCGTATAATTCATTAAAATCCATATATCCTAAAACTAGAAAAAACATGGAGGCCCTTCAAAAATGGAAGCAAAACTACAGTTGCAAGAGGAATTGAAGCGGATCAACCAGTGGGAACACTCCCAAAAAGACCTCTGGTTTTGGGAAAAGCTCGGCCGCTTGCCGTTTCAAGTGTTGGACAAGCTGACGCCAAAAATGGTTCATCGAAAGCTCGGGCAATGGCTCGACGAATTAGGAAGCTATATTCAAAACGGTGGAAAATACTTAGTGAAGAAAGAGAACATATTGGAACGCCTTGGTGTCACGTCGCTTGAGGAAGTGCCGCACTTGCCGCTTGAGACGATGGATTGCGTCTGTGATGAATTGATCGAGGCGCGCGTGACGTTCGCCCAACTGCAAGGAGCGGCGACCGGAATCGGCGGAGCGCTGACGCTGGCGGTGGACATCCCCGCCCTGCTCGGACTGGCGCTGAAAACGCTGCAAGAAATCGCCATCATCTATGGATACGACCCAAACGAAAAACAAGAGCGCGTGTTTGTCGTCAAATGCCTGCAGTTTGCCGCAGCGGACATCGTCGGGAAAAAAGCGATTTTAGAGGAGCTGGCTTCATTTACCGGCCAGCGTGAGCGGGTATTTTCCGAGCTGCAAGGCTGGCGGGAAGTGATGATGACGTTCCGCGACCAATACGGGTGGAAAAAGCTGTTTCAAGCCGTGCCGATCATCGGTGTCATTTTCGGTTCGCTGTTTAACAAATCGTTTATGGAAGATATCGCCGAAACCGGGAAGATGCTCTATCGGAAGCGGCGCATCATCGAGAAGCTCAAACAATGGGAACCCGATGTCTAGACGACACCGGGTTCGATTGATTTCGGGATGATGCATAGGCGAAAGCGGCGCCATTCCCTCCTATCGAATGGCTTTCAGCCGCCACATCGCGCTGAAAAAATCACCCGCACGAGGCGGCACGGCGAGTCCGGCGTACATCAGCTCATCGCCTCCATAAACGCCAAGCCCCTCGATTTCGTAGTCTTGATTCGGGTCAAGCCCTTTGAGGCGCAGGTATGACAGCGGCGCGTTCGCCTCGGCCAACACGCGAAAGTAGGCGACGAGCGCTTCCGAGCGGTCGGCGGAGACGAACATCCACGCTGCTTCATTGCCCGCAAACGGGCTTATCAACCGATAGAACGTGCCGAACTGGACGAGGCGGCGCACCTCCTTGTAAAACGCGACTTGTTCTTTTATCATTTGTTTTTCTGTTTCTGTCAGCTTTGTGATATCGAGCTCATAGCCGAAGTTGCCCGACATCGCGGCATGGCCGCGTGTCTTGAGCGGCGTCACTCGCCCGACTTGATGGTTCGGCACCGCAGAGACGTGGGCGCCCATGGCGCTCACCGGATAAACAAGGCTCGTGCCGTATTGAATTTTCAGGCGCGAGACGGCGTCGGTATTGTCGCTCGTCCACGTTTGCGGCATGTAATGCAGCATCCCCGGATCAAACCGCCCTCCGCCTCCGGAGCAGCTTTCAAACAAAATGTGCGGAAAGCGTGAGGTGATCTCGTCCATGACGCGATACAGTCCAAGTATGTAGCGATGCGCCGTTTCGCGTTGGCGCTCAGGCGGCAGGGCAGCCGAGCCGATTTCCGTCATATGACGGTTCATATCCCACTTCACATAAGTGATTGGAGCGCTCGCCAACACGTTCGAGATCGTTTCGATCATATAATCGCATACATCTTGGCGGGAGTAATCGAGCACAAGCTGGTTCCGCCCTTCAGAGCGCGGACGGTCCGGCACATGGAGACACCAATCGGGATGCTTCCGGTACAGCTCGCTGTTTGGCGACACCATTTCCGGCTCGATCCATAAGCCGAACTGCAGCCCGAGTTCGTTCACTTGTTTCGCCAACCCGTCTAAGCCGTTCGGAAGCTTGCGCCGGTTGACGATCCAATCGCCGAGCGAACGGCGGTCGTCGTCGCGCTCGCCAAACCAGCCATCGTCAAGCACAAACAGTTCGATGCCCAGTTCCGCTGCCGTTTTCGCAATGTTGACGAGTTTTTCTTCGTTAAAATCGAAGTACGTTGCTTCCCAGTTGTTGATCAAAATCGGGCGTTCGCGGTCGCGGAATGCGCCGCGCGCCAGGCGGGTGCGGTACAGTTCATGGTACGTTTGCGACATCCCATTTAACCCTTGGTCGGAGTAGACCATGACCACTTCCGGCGTTTGGAACGACTCGCCCGGCTGAAGCAGCCATGTGAAATCAAACGGGTTGATTCCCATCGAGACACGGGCGGTGTGAAACTGGTCCACCTCGACTTGGGCGAGGAAATTGCCGCTGTACACAAAACTGAACCCGTACACCTCACCTTGATGCTCATCGGCGTTTTTGGCGGCGAGCGCGATAAACGGGTTTTGTTGGTGGCTGCTCGCGCCGCGGCGGCTTTCGGCCGCCTGCACACCGGTCAGAAGCGGGCGCCGCTCGATCCAGCGTTCGCGCCCCCACGCTCCGGGGAGATGGATCCAGTCATAATCGGCAGACGGGAAATCGACGCTCATGCTGAGCGCCCGCAACAGCTTTAGGCGCTCACGCCCCTTGTTTTCGAAACGGGCCGCACGCGTGATGGCGTTCCATTTTTCATACGCGGTATACTGCAACGTGACCTCTAGGCCGCTCAGCGCATCCTCGAGGACAATTTCCAACGTTTCCGCTTCATTCTCGTGTTCCACGTATGTCGCCGGCAGCCCGTTCAGTCTAGGCTTCCCTTTGTAAATACGGTGCGTCTTGTAGCGCAAATCCGTCACCGTCGAACCGTTCTCAAGCTGCACGTGATACGCCGGGGCACGGAAATCGGTATTCCCATAGGCCGGATATTCTTGCGGCAGCGTATCGAGCGAAAACGTGCGGTCGGATGGGTCGGGATTGGGGGAAAACGCGCGGTCCAGCCGCGGAAACCTCCGCTCCCCCCGAACATCGCGCACCGCTTTTCCCCAATAGACATGAGCCAAATAGCCGGAACGGACGAGCTGCATGACATATGTTGTGTCATTGGCTTTAAGATAAAACGTCTTATTGGTTGGATCAAATACAATTGCCATATCGCTATCCTCTTTCTAAACAAGATTCTTTACTCTGCGAACACAAAACGCAACCGGACAAATGCGCGCAAACTGGCTTGTTCTTATGCACGTTTACTTGATTGCCCCTCTTGTGACACCGCCAATAATCCATTTTTGGGCAAACAAATAGACGATGATCATCGGAGACAACGCCATTAAATAGGAAGCGAACGCTAAATTGTAGTCCGTGCCGAACTTGGACTGAAACACATATTGAACCAACGGAAGCGTCATATCGGACTGGTCGCTCAGCACAATCAACGGCAATAAAAAGTCATTCCACGCCCATAGACAGGTTAGAATGGCAACGGTAGCGTTAATCGGCGCCATAAGCGGGAAAACCACGCGCCAAAACACGCCCCATGCACTGCATCCATCCATAATCGCCGCTTCTTCCAATTCCTTTGGAATCGAACGGATATACCCGACGTAAATAAAGATATTAAACGCAATGCCATAAACGACATACAGAAAAACAAGTCCGCTGGGATTATTCATCCCAAATGCCGATGTCTGCTTGACAATCGGCAACATAATAATCGGAAACGGAATAAACAAGGCGCTGACAAAGTAATAATATAAAAACTTAAAAAATTTCCGGTGCATATTGCGGGCAATGGCATAAGCGACCATCGAATTCGTTATAATGGTCAAAACAACGGTGGTTACCGTAATAAACGCGCTGTTTTGAAACGCTTGAAAAAAGTTCGTAGCCTTGATCGCTTTCGCAAAATTTTCCACATGCATGCCGACCGGCAACGACAGCACTGAGTCTGCCAATTCCTCCGGCGTTTTTAGCGCGATGGACACCGCCATATACAAAGGAAATAAAATGAACAGCGCGCCGACCGCAATCAACAATGTGGCAACCCAGTTTGTTTTCTTGGCCATCACATATCCACTTCCCGTTTTTGTAAAAATTTAATCTGCGCAATCGATACCGCCATAATGACAATAAAGTAAATGACCGAGTTCGCCGACTGGTAAGCGAACTCCCCGCCTTGGAATCCACCGTTGTAAATGTGCAATGAAATCGACTCAGTCGCCCGTCCGGGCCCCCCGCCTGTCAACGCCACGACTTGGTCAAATACCATTAAAAAGTTTTTCATCGCCAACACCATATTGATCGTAAAAAACGGCGCAATCATCGGAAACGTAATATGCCGAAAGTTTTGCCATTTGCTTGCTCCGTCCAAACTGGAAGCCTCATACAGCTCAGACGGCACGGTTTGTAGCCCCGCTAAGTATAAAATCGTATTAAAAGCGCACGCCTGCCATACAGCGACAATGACAATGCCGACCCATGCCCATTTTTCGCTTCCTAAAATATTCGTGGAAAGCGCCTCAATCCCCAGCTTCTCTCCCCATAAAGGGAGTACGTTAGCAAACAAGTAGTTGAAAATATAGCCTACAATCAGCACGCTTAAAACATTCGGCAAAAAATACACAGCGCGAAAAAAATTTTTGAACTTAATTTTTTCATTCAACCCTATAGCGATCGCTAAACTGAGGACATTGACGAGCACGGTCGACACAATGGCAAACTGAAAGGTAAACAAGTACGAATGCCATACGTTTTCGTCCTGAAACAAGTAGTAGTAATTTTTCAATCCAACAAAGTCGTACGTTAAGCTTAATCCGTCCCAATTGGTAAAGGAATAGAAAATGCCTTGGAGGGCCGGAAACGTATGAAATACCGCAAATAACACGACAGCCGGAACGGTCATTAAGTAAATCGCGATGTTTTTCGGTTTTTTGATTTTCTGGAAAATAGACAATGAAACGCTTCGTTCCCTTGTCACAACAACCTCTTTCCGCATCGTATCACCTCCTAATGATAACAGGGGGAGAAAAACCGAGGAACTCCCCCTATTTTCTTCCCGTTTCTCCTTCTTGCCTAATTACTTACGCCCTTTCACTTTTTCCCACTCGGCGTCCATTGTTTTTAAAAACTTCCCCACATCTTGATCATGCGTCAACTGTTGCAACAAATTGGCCAAATTGATGCTCGGCGGAATATAATGGTCTGGGAAATCGACCAACGCTCCCTTGGCAAAGCTTTCTTTTAACCCTTCCAACATCGGATCTTCCTGCGTTAATCCCTTGATGGCCGAGAACGCATTTTGTTCAGCCATGTACGCCTTTGCATTTTCCTCTTTTAATAAGAAGTCGATAAATTTCTTTGCTTCTTTCGGATGTTTTGATGTTTTCGAGATCGCAAAAAGAAGATCAACGCCGGATACCAATTTGGTTTGTTCCGGATTGTTTGTGACAGGATAAGGGAATACACCGAGTTCAATATTCGGATTGGCCTTTTTAATTTCCGGGATCGCCCAAATGCCTTGCAAGTACATCGCCGACTCGCCTTTGGCAAACGCCACATTGCCATCCGCATACCCTTTGCCAAATTGATCTTTATGCCCGTACTTCAACAGCTCCACAAATTTTTCGGTTGCTTCTTTATACCCTTTTTCAAAGCTTGTCTTGCCTTGATTTAAATCTTGGAAAAATGTTTCCCCTTGGGTGTTGGCTGCCAAAGCGTTGTAAGCAGGCAATGTCGTCCACGCATCTTTAAACGTAAAGTAAAACGGCGTTTTTCCGGCTGCTTTGATCTTTTCGGCTGCAGCTATAAACTCATCCCATGTTTTCGGAACGCTCAAACCGAGTTCTTTGAAGATGGCTTTGTTGTAAATGACAGCATCCGCATTGGCCGCATAAGGAATGGCATACACTCGTTCGAGTCCGCTGACGTCTTTTACCATTTGAATATACGAAGGTTGAATGTTGTTCAGTTCCGGCGCTTTCGTGACATCTTCAAACATCCCCGCTTTGGCGAGTTCCGCAAATGTCGTATCAGCGCCAACCCCAACGATATCTGGCATGTCCCGTTTAGCGGCGCGGGCTTTTAATACCGTTCCTGCATCCGGAGGATTGGCGTTGACAACATCAATGTTTGGGTTTTCTTTTTCAAATTTTTCAATCAGTTTATCGAATGTTCCCCTTGCTTCGGGTTTGTAATGGAAAAACTCAATTTTGACTTTTCCGCCTGATTCGCTTGCATTTTGTTCTGCTTTATTCGCGCATGCGCTAAGCAGCGAAAAAGTTAATGCACTGGACATGATGAGTGCGAGCGCTTTTTTCATCTTCCTTGTTCCCCCATTTCCCTTTGCTAACATGTACGGCCTCATTCAACAATCATCCGTTTTTTCGTTAAGTTGTCAGCGCTTACTTTTTTCGTTACATAGCTTCTTGCTATGATTCTCGCCGCTCACCCCCTTTATGTATTTTGGCCGTGTTTTGCACAGCTTTCCCTAATAATCAGCTCCGCCGGAGTGACGATTTTGACCGGAATGTTTCGGTTTCCTGCCATCCGCTCATGTAACGCATTTGCCGCAAGCTTTCCCATTTCATGCGCGTATATTTTCACAGTCGAAAGGGGCGGGTTCAAAAACGCCGCAGCGTCAATGTCATCGAAACTAATAATAGAAATGTCTTCCGGAACTTTCAGACCCTCTTGATGAATAGCGTGCAAGGCGCCGATCGCCATCGGGTCGCTGGCGATGACAAACGCACTCGGCCAGTCCCCGGAGTCGATGGCCCTCTTCATTAATTCGTATCCGCCCGCAGGCCCCCAGTCGCCAATGAACACTTGTTGCGGCTCGTAAAGCCCGAGCGCCCTCATCTTTTTCTCAAACGCTCGCTTTCGCACATCGTCAATTTCATAACTTTTGCCGCCGTTCATTTTTTTTACCGTTTCGGTGCCGCCGATATAGCCGATTCGGTGATGGCCAAGAGTGAGCAAGTAATCAACGATGTTCTCTGTAGCCGCTTCCAAATCGGAACAAACGACATCATACCCCTTTACATCGATGACTTGGGTCACAAATACAATGGGGATGTCTTCCTGAACACGGCTCTTGATGTCATCAGGGTCAATGCCGCCAATGACAATGAGCCCATCAAACTCGTTGACGTCTTGTATACTGGCTTCACCGTTTACTCGGATCACCGAAGAGATACGAACCGGCAATTGCTCACACTGCTCTTCAATGCCGCGGCGGATCAGGCTGAAATATGGGTCTGTCGCTTCTTCATGTTGGGATACCGCAATCAAAAGAGCGATCTGATGCCATTCGCTTTTTCGCTGACTGGTACGGTTGGCATTGCGCCTCCGCACCGGTTTATAATTGAGCTGTTTGGCAATCTCCAACACGCGTTGGCGCGTTTCCTCGGAAACGGAGAGAGTTGCATCGTGATTTAAAATTCTTGATACAGTTGCGATTGATACGTTCGCTTTCTCAGCAATATCTTTCATCGTAATCATCATGTCATCACACGCTATCCTTTTAGTTAAATTAACTGATTTACTTAAGTAAAATATAGCAAATTCAATGATAAAAATCAATAAAACATTTAAACTTATACGATTTTTTCTTAAATTGCGTTTTAGAAATCGCCACATGTCCACTCTTTTATTTTACTAAATTTAATCAAAAAAAGAGGCGCTCAATCTTGAGCGCCGGTCCTTCTAGATTCTTTCTTTATTTACTATCTCATCCGCTTCCCCCAACACCGCTCGTCGCAGTTCCTTGTCGAGTTCTTTCTTATACACGTCCCGCTCTTCTTCCGTCCACCCCAAATACCGCGCCATAAACGCCACCACTGCCTCTTTCTCCCGCCGGACCGAATCAATGTCAAACAACAGCGCGCCGGTGCGGCGGATGAAATAGTCGGCCGGTTTGGCCGCCATTTCTTCCTCCATGGCATAGACGAGGCGGATGAACGTTTCGCGCGTTACACCAGATGAACGGTCGTATTGCCTGCTTAAAGCAAACAGCCGATCAACGTTCGTGCCGTATTGTCTCGCCAGCCGCGCTCCCGCTTCTTTCGTTAATCCGTAGCGCACCGCTTCGTCCGCCTTTTCAGCGATGAAGGCAGGGAGGCGGTGCGAGCCGCCGACATCGCCGCCGGAAATCGGCAATTGTTTCGTCCGACACGGCTGAAACACGTTTCCTTCTTCTTTCTCCAGCTGCTTGGCAACAAGATCAACGACGGTCTCGGCCATTTTCCGGTAGCCGGTCAGCTTGCCGCCAGCGATCGTAATGAGGCCGGACGGCGACGTCCAGATCTCGTCTTTGCGGGAAATTTCCGATGGGTCTTTCCCTTCTTCATAGATGAGCGGGCGGACGCCGGCCCAGCTTGATTCCACATCGGCCGCGGTGATGCCGACAGACGGAAACATGTAGTGAATCGCTTGCAATAAGTAGTCGCGGTCTTCGTCCGTCATCGTTGGGTGGGCCGGGTCGCCGTTATAAAACGTATCGGTCGTGCCGACATACGTCTTCCCGTCGCGGGGAATGGCAAACACCATCCGGCCGTCCGGGGTGTCAAAATAAACGGCTTGCTTGAGCGGAAACCGCTTTTGGTCGATGACGATATGGACGCCTTTGGTCAGTTGGAGGCGTTTGCCCGTTTTCGAACCGTCTTTGTCGCGCAGTGCATCGACCCATGGCCCAGCGGCATTGACGACTTTTTTGGCGCGAATGTCATACACTCGTCCGCCGAGCAGGTCGCGGCAGCGGGCGCCGATGATCCGGCCGCGCTCGTCGTACAAAAACTGTTCCGCCTTTACATAGTTGACGGCGTCGGCGCCAAGCTCGACCGCTTTTTTGATCACCTCGATCGTCAAGCGGGCATCGTCCGTCCGGTACTCGACGTAATAGCCGCCGCCAAGGAGGCCGTCGCGCTTTAAGAGCGGCTCTTTTTCCAACGTCTGCCGGGCGTTAAGCATCGTGCGCCGCTCGCTCGGCTTGACGCCGGCCAGCCGGTCATACAGCCAAAGGCCGACCGACGTGCTCCATTTGCCAAACGTCCCGCCGCGATAAATGGGCAGCAGCATCCACTCCGGTGTGGTGACGTGCGGGCCGTTTTCATACACAATCGCCCGTTCGCGCCCGACTTCGGCGACGAGCTTCACCTCGAACTGCTTCAAGTAGCGCAAGCCGCCGTGGACGAGCTTGGTCGACCGGCTTGACGTGCCGGCGGCGAAATCTTGCATTTCGACAAGCGCGACCGTCATGCCGCGCGAGACGGCATCCAGGGCGATGCCGCACCCGGTGATCCCCCCGCCGATCACCAACAGATCGTATGGCTTTTCGCTCATTGCCTCGAGAACATCGTTCCGCTGTTTGCTTGAGAATGTCATGCTTGACTCCTCCTTTGAAAAAAGACAAAAAGAGACCAGTGCAAACACGATAAGCCTTCGCCTACCATGTGTGCATGGTCTCTCCTTGTCTCCTGACTGATGATTAACTTGTGTTGCTTTTATTGTAGCAGACTGCGGCCGATTTGGCCAGCTCAACGCATTATCCATTGTAGTGGCGCCATAATGTTTCGTTGGACGTGGTCACCGCCACCGCCCCAGCTTCCAACGCGCGCTCGACATCATCGACGGTGCGGATAAGTCCACCGGCATAAATCGGCTTCCCGGTCCGTTCTTTTACTTCGTGGATGATGTGCGGCATGGCACCCGG
The DNA here is from genome assembly GCF_000733845.1 of Geobacillus vulcani PSS1. Taxonomy (GTDB): domain Bacteria; phylum Bacillota; class Bacilli; order Bacillales; family Anoxybacillaceae; genus Geobacillus; species Geobacillus vulcani. The sequence goes on along the minus strand of NZ_JPOI01000001.1, from coordinate 2,270,961 downwards.
AATGACTTCGATGCAGTCGGGATTCGTTTTCGCAATCATCTGATAGCTTTTCTCCAACGCGTGCGAATCAAGCAAAAAGATGCGCTGCACGGCCAAGACACGCTTTTGGCGCGCCTTCATAATGACGCCCGCTTTCGTGGAAATCAGGCCATGCGGGCGAAATTCCTGGCAAAGATATTCCGCCGCATGTTCATCATGACTCAGCCCTTGCACCAAGTCGACGTGAATGATCAACTCCTTGCCATGCCGGCGCGCATAGGCAAAGATGCTTTTTAACTGGGCAATATGCACCTCAAGCAACACGCCGACCGTGTAACCGCTTGACAAAAAGGCGTCAAATTGCTTCATCGTTTTGATGGCCGGAATGATGCGCTGTTTCGCTTCCATTTTCTTTTCTTCGATTCATCCTCTCATTTTGTCGATCTCATCTAAGCATGACAGTGACATCATGGTTCGCGGTTTGCATGTGGCGATTTTCACCCCGCGCTTGCGGAATTTCTCAACGAGATGATGAATCACCTTTTTGCTTGCCGCCTCTTCCTCATGGGGATGTCCCATTGCCTCACGCTCCTCTCCTATTCCGCTTTCGGAATGGCGAGCTCTACCGTCGTTCCTTTCCCAACTTCGCTTTCCATCGCAATTTGCCCGCCGTACTTATCGATGATCTCCTTGGCGATCGAAAGGCCGAGCCCGGCGCCGCCCTGTTCGCGGCTGCGCGCCTTGTCGACGCGGTAAAAGCGCAAAAAGACGTTTTTCAGCTCCTCTTTCGGGATGCCGATGCCATAATCGCGGATAGACACGATGACAAACGGCCCTTCCTCGCGCAAGGAAATCGCGATTTGTTTCACTCGCTGAGAATATTTTACCGCATTGTCAAGCAAAATGAACAGCAATTGTTCAAAATGATGCTTCGCCATCGCCGCGCGCGCAATCGGCTTATCCGGCTGGTCAATCAGAAATTGAAAATCCGGGTGCAAGACGCGGAAATTTTTGACGACTTGTCCGACAGCCGCTGCAACATCCATCGGTGTCACTTCATCCGGCACCGCAATCGCCTCGGCGCGCGACAAGTCAAGAAGCTCCAAAACGAGCCGCTTCAGCCGCTCCGCTTCTTTCACCGCCGCCTCGAGCGACTCCTCTAAAATCTCTGGATTATGCTTGCCCCAACGCTGCAGCAACGAAAGATGGCCTTGCAAAATGGCGATCGGCGTGCGCAACTCATGGGACGCATCCTCAACAAACTGCCGCTGCATGGCGAACGATCGCTCAATTTCATCCATCATGCTGTTGAACACGAGCATCAGTTCCGTCATTTCATCGCGCGCCGGAGGCACATCAATGCGCCGTTTCAGCCCGTCGTTTTGAATGTCCGCCATCGTTTTGGCCAGCGTTTGCAGCGGCCGGACAAAGCTTTGCGCCACGAACCGGCCGGCGACAGCGCTTGCCGCCATGGCCAAAAAGCCGATCACCGTCATGATGAGAAAAAGCGTATTGGTCACTTGTTGAAACCTTGCCAGCCGGCGGGCGATTTCGATCGTCCCATGCAAGTTGCCGATATGAAGCGGCTGACGGAGCAGCAAAAATCGCTCATTGTTGATGAAATGCTCATCCATTTTCCGCTTGTCGGGCATCTCGCTCGGCGATAGCGACACCGCTGCCCCGTTGGAAACGGAGACGATGACGTTTCCTTTTTCATCCGTGACGCGAATGAGTTGGTAGCGCTCATTCAACCTTTCCAAAAACGCGCGGCTGCGGCGAATTTCCTCCCACGATAGATTACGTTTTTCCGCGTAATACGTTTCAATTTCCGCCACCGTTTGTTCCATCGTTTTTTCTTCTTCTTTGAGCAGCCATTGTTTGACCATATGGTATTGCAAAAACGTAAACACAAAATACGTAACGAAAATCGCCCCGGCCGACAAAACGGTCAGCTTCCCTTTCAGCGAAAACCGGCGAATAGCCCCTCTCTTCATGGCCGCATCACGTATCCCGCGCCGCGCACCGTTTGGATATATCGCTCTTTATCGTGTTCGTCAAGCTTTTGCCGCAAGTAGCGGACATACACATCGACAACGTTCGTCTCGACTTCGGCGTCAAATCCCCACACTTTGTCAAGCAGCGCATCACGCGTCAAGACGACATTGATGTTTTGCATAAAGGCGACGAGCAAGTCGTATTCCCGCTTTGTCAGCTCAATAAACTCGTCTCCTTTTTTCACGGTGCGCGCCTGCACGTCAACGACTAAATCTTTAAACGTCAACACTTGGCCGTTCGCTTCCGGATGAACGCGGCGGAACAAGGCGCGGATGCGGGCGAGCAGCTCCTCAATGGCAAACGGTTTGACGATGTAGTCATCGGCCCCATTATCGAGCCCCATGACGCGGTCAAACACGCTGTCGCGCGCGGTGATCATAATGATCGGCGTCGATTTCGCCGCTCGGATGCGACGGCATACTTCCATGCCATTTAAACGCGGCAACATCACATCAAGCAAAATGAGATCCCACTGCTCCGAGAGAGCGCGCTCAAGCCCTTCGCGTCCATCGGCGCACACATGCACGTCAAAGCCTTCGTGTGTCAAGTCAAGCTCCAAAAACCGGGCGAGCCCGGCTTCATCTTCAATCAATAAAATACGTCCGTTCATCCGTTGCTCCTCCTCTCTTGCAGCTGTTGCGGCTTCCACCTTTGCACATCCCCGATTTCTTTCGTTTCATTTTTACTATACACAACAAAACGCCCACCGCCAACGGCGAGCAGCGGGCGAAAAAGAGTGGAACGCCATTGGCGGGCTGCCCTGAAAAGCACGCCGCCAAAAGGCGGTCCGGCCAACTGTTCATGAATGGCGGTCGACGATCCAATCGACAATGGCTTGAACGATTTCCAACACTTGATAAGAAAGAAGCGACACGGCTGTTCCAGAAAAAAACAATGTCACCAGCCAATGAACCCAATGCATCGCGCCATCCCTCCTCCCGCCGCCGGACAACCAGCAGCGTTATTGATGTGCATCTCATGGATGGTGGTGTCATTATATTCCATCCGGGTTAAAACAAGATGAAAACTCTCTAAAAAAGTATGAAGTAGCTTTTTTTGCGCTCTGTACATACATTGACAATGAATCGCTTTGCCAATCGGCAGCGTCCCGACAGAACCATTTCGCTGTTTTGAAAAAAGGAGGAGAGCGCAATGAATGAATCGTTTCAACCGCCAGCCAGCGGGGGAGGCCATCACCCGTTCCATCATTTGCGGAAAATGATGAATCAATGGTTTGATGAACGGCCGTTGCAAAAACTGTTTGAAACGCTCGATGACTATTTCGCCCAAACGTTTGCTGAAGCGTACATTCCGATCGAAGTGAAAGAGACGAAGCACGATTACCAAATCATTGTTCGGCTGCCTGACATCAAGCGCGAACAAATTAGCCTGCAATGGCAGGAAGACGGTTTGCAGCTGATCATCGACCATCATGAATGGATGGAATCGTCAGACAGCCATGGCCAGGTATACGAACGCCGCCACGCACGGCGGCGGGTGGCGCGGCTGATTCCGTTTCCGTATCCAGTCGCTGAGCATGAAGTGAAAGCGTCGTTTCAAAATGGGACGCTCACCATCCAGCTGCCGCAAAAACGAAAATATATCGATATCGACTGAAGACGATCCAGCCTGTGTGTACATTCAAAAGCCATTTTGGCAGCGGCCAGCGCCGCGCTTGGACGTGAAACAAGCCGTTCCCCTCATGGGGAGCGGCTTGTTTCTTATCCAGCTTCCTATTGTTTATGGGGTGAATTTCCGGAATGTTCGCCCTCTTCCAGCGTTCTTTTTTGATCCACCCATTCGTTGGCGATTTCCTCGCGGTGGTTCGGGGATTTGTTTTTCCGCTTCCGATTGTCGTTGCGGTTCGTCACCGCCATCACCCCCTTACTGTTTGCCACTCGCTTGCCTTGCCGCGGCCAAAACGATGCATACATACTTTCCCGGCTGACAAGCTACGCTACTTACTAGGAGGTGTAAAACGAATGGTGAAACTGCCCGATTTCAAACAATTGAACGACCGACTGATCAACGAGCCGTCGGATGAGCCGATGCTTGTCATCAAAACGAATCTCGATCCAGACCGCGTAACGGAGGAAAACCCATATGCCAACGGCCGAACGAACGTAAGCAAAGAGTTTCTCTCTTTTTTTGAAGGAGGAGGCCGGTGATGGAACAAACCCTTGCCTATTTGCGCGAAGTGCTGTCCAACTATTTGGATCACCACGACGACACCCCAAAACGCATTTACAAAAAACTGATCAGCAAACCATACCGAGGCGAAGGGGAATTTGTCCGCGACTTGACGCAAGAAGAAAGCGCCTTTTTGGACCGCATTTTGCCTCATGAAATCCGCTATGCGATGGATGAGCGCGATTATGAGCGCGTATATCAGCTCAATGAAGTGTATGAGCTGCTCATTTGACAACGTGAAAAGGGGCTGACCCAAAAAGGTAATTTCCCTTAAACAAAACACAACATAATGATTGTGTCATAAGAAAGGGTGTCCCGATCCCTTTTGGGACACCCTCTTTGTCTTTCAAGCGCCCGACCGTCACGCCATGCCGCGGTTTCATTTTTTAAACGTACCAAGCAGCCCTTTCAGCACGCCATTCACTTGATTGACGGTATTGATCATTTGCCCCACTGTACTCATCATTTTGTTGATATCGTAGGTTCCGTCGCTGTTTTTAAACTGGGCGAGAAACGACGGGCGCGGCGGCGGCAAAAGCGGCCCCGGCTTTGGATATGACGCCGGATGGGAAGGCGGGACGGCATGGGTGGACGGAAAAAAGGGCCAGTGCCCCGGCGCCGATGGAAAAGATGAACCTCCATAGTGGAAGTAAGGATGATAATGGCTGCCTAAGCCATACGGACCATACGTGGGCGGTGGTAAAACCGGGCGCGAGTAACGATGCATATTCCTTCTCCCCCATTGTTGGTGTCCATTCCCCCTTGCCTAGAAAGCGGCTCGTACAGGCAAGATGCGGCCGTGCGCTGTTTCGCACGCAAACGAACAACATTCATGCTGATGAGCCACCAACCTTCCAGGCCGAAGAGGTGGGCTGCCACTAGTATATGTGACGGCGCCCGATGGCGTGTACGGACATGTCATCTCTTGTCGGAAGTTTTAATTTTCCGAAATCGGCCTTCCTCCCTATTTTCATGGTACGATGTAAGAAAGGGGAAGGGGGAAAAGCACCAATGAACGTGACGGAGTTAAAGCATAAGTTTATGGCGGTCAAACATTGCGAACCGGCTGAGGCGAACGAACTGCTTGATTTTGCCCGCCGTCTGTATTTGCGCGGGGAAATTTCGCTCGCTGAGTACCGCGATCTCGTGCGTGAGCTCGAAAAAGTCGGCGCCTCTCAGCCGGATGAAGCAGGCGAATACGCTGGGCTGTAAGACGATGAGGGAGCTTTTCCCTTCTTTTTTTTGCCCTCTGTTCCTCAAGACGCATAAAAAACGATGTTTCTTCCCACCCTAAAGAGGCAAGAAGAATTGCCGTACAAGGGGGGATTGGCGATGGGTCGAGGTGTCCATTTTAACCATAAATTGAAAGGCCATGACCATGAAAAGCCGAAACATGGAAAACCAGCGCCGCCCAAGCACACTGAGCGGGTCGAATACGAGATCAACACCGTCGCTACTGCAGAAGGCGGCCCGGTCTCGATCACGACAGGGAAAGACACGTAAAACAAAAAGCTGTCCCTCTTGTTTCGCAGGGGACAGCTTTTTCCGTACGTCCGCTTTCTCCTGCCCCTTCAAAGACTCTCCTTGCCCGCTTCGCTTGTGTCGTCAAGCCGTTCCTTGACAAGCGCCAGCGTATAAGCGACGGCCTGACTGTATTGCTTGATGCGGCGCTCAGAAACGGACGGATAAAATGCCTCGACACACAGCTTCGCCATATGGTCGGCGGCGGCTTCAATTTGCTGTTCATGGACATATTTCGGCCGCGCATGGCGAATCCAGCGGGAAGCGGCGTCCTTCCACCGTTCGGCAGCGGCCTGCACCTCTTCGGCCATCGGTTTCACGTCAGCAAAAAAATCCGGCTGCTCGTTCCGCTCGCGGGCGCGCCGGGCGATCAAAAGCAGCTGTTCGTTGTATTGTTGCAGCCGCTCCGTCAACGCCTTAAGTTCCTTTTCCATGGCGATTCCTCCTTATCCATGCCGGCAAATCCGGTTTGCCCATGTGTCCTGCGGCCCGGAGAACGGATGCGTTTTGCCGCGACGCGCTTCTGTTTTATGATACCATACCGACCGGCTCACACCAAATACAGTTTCGACGAAAGCGGAAGTGCAGCACTCTGCTTCTCCTTCTCAAGCCGCTGTTCCACGCCGGCAATCTTCCCTTCAAGGCGTCCGAGCTGCGCTTGATTTTGCTCATAACGCTCTTCGATGACATCGGCGATCACTTTTTCCATTTTCGCATCGACTTGCTCAATGAGTGCGACAATTTCCTGAAGCTGCTTTTCGATCTCCTCTTTTTTAACGAGCCGTTTTTCCATTCCCTCTCCCCCATTTCTCGCATGATGATATTCCATTCGCGGCGGGAAGGACGACTCCTGCCGCGGCGACAAAAGTAGAACGAATTCGGCAAAGAAAGTGGCAAGCAGCCGCCATTCGACATTGCCTCCCTCCCCCGCGCCTGCTTTCGGTCGAGATGAGGGACTTTCCGGTCAGAGAGGATCAAAAAGAAAAAAGGCGCATATGACCAGAGCGTATGGTATAATAAAAACCATTCAAAGGAGATGAACGCGATGACACTCAAATACCCAAGCGGAAAAGAGTATCGCGGAAACAAGCCGAACGCAACGCGCCGGCCGACGGTCGATTATGCCAATCGCGGCATGACGCTCGAAGACGACTTAAACGCGACGAATGAATATTACCGGGAACACGGCATCGCTGTCATCCATAAAAAGCCGACCCCGGTGCAAATCGTGCGCGTCGACTATCCGAAACGGAGCGCCGCCGTCATTACCGAAGCCTACTTCCGACAAGCGTCGACGACCGACTACAACGGTGTGTACCGCGGCAAGTACATCGACTTTGAGGCGAAAGAGACAAAAAACAAAACGGCGTTTCCGCTGAAAAATTTCCACGCTCATCAAATCCGCCATATGGAGCAAGTCGTCGCCCACGGCGGCATTTGTTTTGCGATTTTGCGTTTTTCTTTGCTCAATGAAACGTATTTGCTTGACGCCTCTCATTTGATCGCTTGGTGGAACGAACAGGAAGCCGGCGGACGAAAGTCGATTCCGAAACAAGAGATTGAACAGCACGGACATTCCATTCCGCTTGGCTACCAGCCGAGAATTGATTATATTAGTGTAGTAGACAGCGTGTACTTCACTCGTTGAAGTAAAAACTTGTAAGAAAGGCAGGATTTGCTTATGTCTGGTGAGTATCGTTCTCGCGTGGAACGAAAGCAGGCAGCGAAACAAACGAAACAGAAGAAAGTGAAAACGAAAAAAGGGACCGCTTGGCTAAAAACAATCGCCATTGCGATATTGTTCATCATTGCAATCGCCGCTGTCGGCGGCGTGGCAGCGTTCGCCTACTTCGTCAAGGACGCGCCCCCGCTTGATGAAGCAAAAATTAAAGATCCGCTCTCTTCCATCGTGTACGATATGAATGGGAAGAAAGTCGCCGAACTTGGCGGCTACAAGCGGACATACATTTCATATAAAGACGTGCCCAAAGTGCTTGAAGATGCCGTGCTGGCAACGGAAGACGCCCGCTTTTATGAACATCACGGCATCGATGTCGTCCGCTTGGCTGGCGCCGTCCTTGCCAACATCAAGGAAGGATTTGGTGCGGAAGGCGGCAGCACGATCACCCAGCAAGTCGTCAAAATGACGTTTTTGTCGCCAGAAAAGACGTTGAAGCGAAAAGCGCAAGAGGCATGGCTCGCGCTGCAGCTTGAACAGAAATATTCAAAGCATGAAATTTTGGAAATGTATTTGAACAAAATTTATTATTCCGACGGCATTTATGGCGTCGCGCGGGCCGCTGAATATTATTTTGGCAAGACAGACTTGAAAAAGCTTACCCTTCCGGAAGCGGCGCTGTTAGCCGGCATGCCGCAAAGTCCAAACCGGTATAATCCGTATGACCATCCAGAAGCCGCGAAAAAACGGCGCGATACCGTATTGTCGCTCATGGTGAAACATGGCTTTATCAGCCGGGAAGAAGCGGAAAAAGCGAAACAAGTGCCGATCCAGTCGATGCTCGCTGAGCGGAAAAAACCGCAAAGCTCCGTGCCGTATGACGCTTTCATTGACGAAGTGATCAAAGAAGTGACCGACAAAGCGAACGTCAACGTCTTTGAAGATGGGCTGAAAATTTATACTACGCTCGACCAAGACGTTCAAACATACGTAGAAAAGCTATTAAACTCTGACAACTACTTTACCAATAAGAAAGATCTGCAATCCGGCATCGCCGTCGTCGACACAAAAACAGGCGCCATTCGCGCGTTAGGCGGCGGGCGCCACCGCGATCACGTCGAATTTGGCTTCAACTACGCCATCAAACCGGTCGGCCAGCCCGGTTCGACGATCAAGCCGATTTTGGATTACGGTCCAGCGATCGAATATTTAAAATGGTCAACGGCGCACATTCTCGTTGACGAGCCGTATACGTATTCAGACGGAACGCCGATCCGCAACGCCGGCGGGGGATATATGGGTCCAATCACCTTGCGGACAGCACTGGCAAAATCGCGCAACATTCCGGCGTTAAAAACGTTCCAAGCCGTCGGCAAAGAACGGGCGATGGAGTTTGCCAATCGTCTTGGCATGGGCTTTAGTGAAGTATATGAGCCATATGCGATCGGGGGAGTATCCAACTATGTGTCACCGTTGCAAATGGCCGGCGCCTACACAGCCTTTGGCAACAACGGGATTTACACCAAGCCGTATGCCGTGACGAAAATCGTCTTCCCAGACGGTACAGAAATGGATTTGCAGCCAAAACCGAAACGGGTGATGCACGACTATACTGCTTATATGATCACCGACGTACTGAAAACGGTCATCCGTTCCGGAACTGGTATATTAGCGAATGTCCCAGGGCTTGAGCTCGCAGGCAAAACAGGAACGACGAACTACGGCGAAGACGGCGCCAAATTTGGCCTCCAAAGAGACGATGTGCCGGACAGCTGGATTGTCGGTTATACGCCAAACTATACGGCGGCTATTTGGGTTGGCTTCAGCAAGCGAAGCAGCACGGCAAAACTTAGTATAGAGGAACAAAAAATCCCGAAATACTTGTTGAAAAACTTAATGTCCCATATCGATGACGGCAGTGGGGAATTCAAACAACCGGACAGCGTCGTCAAGCTGCCGATCAAAAAAGGCACGAACCCGCCGAAGCTCGCCGGCAAATACACGCCGGAAAGCGAAATTACGTACGAACTATTTGTGCGCGGCACCGAACCGACGGAAACGGCAAACGACGAGCCGGAAGAGCTGCCGGCGGTGAAAGATTTGACTGCCACGTACGATCAAGTGGCCAACATGCTCTCTATCTCTTGGTCCTACGCTGAACAAACGGATGATACGGTTTTTGAAGTGCGCATCAAAGACAGCAAAGGCCAAACCAACACGGTCACAACGAAAGAACGGTCCATCACGATTGGAAATCCGGAGCCAGGCGCTACCTACACGATCGCCGTGTACGCGAAAGACGGCGAACGAATGAGCAAACCGGCCATTACCAGCGTTCATGTCCCCGGCGGAGAAAATCAAACTCCCGCACCACAACAACCGGGCGACAATAACCAAAACAACGGCGGGCAAAACGGCGGCACCGATCAAGGCAACAGCGGGAATAACGGAAACGAAAACGGCCAGGGGAACAACAATGAACAAAACGGCGGCGCGAGCGGCGGACAAGAAAATGGCAACAGCGGCGGGACCAACACAAACAATGGCCAAACGGATGGAACAAACAATCAAGGAACAAACAACCAAGGAACAAACAACCAAGGAACGAACAGCAGCGGACAAACGAACGGCACGAACGGCGGCACCGGCTCAAACGGCGGAGCGTTGCCTGTCTCCCCGCCGTTAAAAAACGGATCCAGAGCAGGCTTCGGAAGCCGTCCATAACAATTGCATCCAAAAAAAACGGATGGCCTTTTGCGCCATCCGTTTTTTCATGGCAAGCCGGCATGCGACCGCCCATGCCCCCGCATCCATGCCGCCTTTTGTCAGCCCCCTTTCACTTCTCGTTTGTCATCTTTTCCTCTCGTTTCCGCATTCGTTTTTTTCCTTCACGACATAAGTGAAGAAGTGGACATGCTGAACATTGCGGCGCCTGCGCCTTGCAATGGTAGCGGCCGAAAAAAATCATCCGATGGTGGGTGATCGACCATTCTTCTTTTGGGATGTTTTTCATCAGCGTCTTCTCGACTTCCAAAACCGAGTCATCCCAGCGGCAAAAGCCGAGCCGTTTGCTGACGCGCTCAACGTGTGTATCAACCGCGATGGCCGGCACGCCGAACGCAACGGACACAACGACGTTCGCCGTCTTGCGCCCGACGCCCGGCAGCTTCATCAATTCATCGCGGTCGCGCGGCACTTCGCCGTTGTACTTGTCAATCAGCATCGCGCACAGCTTTTGAATGTTTCGCGCTTTGTTCCGATATAAGCCGATCGAGCGGATATCTTGCTCGAGCTCCTCAAGCGGCACGGAAATATAATCGTGCGGCGTCCGATATTTTTCAAACAGCCGTTTCGTCACCTTGTTGACGAGCGCATCAGTGCATTGCGCCGACAAAACGACTGCAATCAGCAGCTCAAACGGATTGCGATGCACCAGCTCGCAGTGCGCATCCGGAAACATTTTCGCCATCTCATCCAAACAGTAGCGGATTTGTTGCTTTGTCAGCACCTCGTCTCCGTTACAGAAAACTTACAAAACTTTATAGAGCGTTAAGTTTCTGTTTCCTTCCTTGTTCATCACGCCCGATTTCGCCGAAGCTGTTCTCGTTTACCTCCCACTTGTATTTAAATCCTCGATCACCACATACGCTGGCTTGGCTTTCACCAACCTCGTTGTGATCTGGCGGGTGTAGTGCAGCTGGATATTTTTTAGCCTTCGACGTTTTTTCAGAACAAGGAATTCCAATTTCTTTATGTTTTCCGTTTTTCTGTAACGGAGTTCACCTCCTTCTGGTTTCGGTTTTCTTCATTTCCTATTTTCGAGACCATTGTCTTTGCATGCGCTTGATGGTTTTTTCAATATTTTCCACTTTAGGTGAGTGATGGATGTTGGGAAATATCATGCCATTGCTCACGGCAGCTAAGGATGATTTTATCCCTAAATCCAGTCGTTAACGAGTCTTCTGTTTCTGTTCGTGATAGACAAGACTCCACTGCATCGTACGTCCATACTCGGAAGTTGTGCAAAGCCGAGCGGAACGGACACCCTTCGCACTTCTCTGAATGAAGTCGCAATATAGCGTTTTCTTCATCCTCTTGATAAGGGGAAGGGGGGCCAACCGTTCTCCTTATCAAGAGGCCACCAAACGAAGGGCGTTTCTCCATTTTATGTGTCTATTTTCTTGACATAATCCCAACCGGTTCAATCGGCCATTTTGGACAAACAAAAACGAGAGACAGCGCCTCTCGTTACGAGTCAAGCCAGTTGAAAAACGGGATCGTCTGTTTAAATTCCCCCGTCGTCTGTTTCGCCGAACGGGAGGACAATTTCGGTTTGCGAAACTTTTTGCCGTAGTCGTGCGCTTGTTCAATCGTGCGAATGCCGTTCTTTTTCCATTCAAACAAAATGCGATCGATGTAGCGGAAATTCAACTTTCCCGACAGCACCGCTTCGCGCAGCGCCGCTTTAATGATGGCCGGCTCATGGCCGTCTTGATCGATCCACATCGCAAGCGTTTCACACTCGAACGGGGAGAGCGGGCGGCCAAACTCCTGCTCAAAAACAGTATATAAGCTCTCCTCTTCCTCCTGCCGGCCGAGTTCCCCCTGTTGAGCCGCTTGGGTGTACAAATGATGCACTAGCTTCTCCCAAAGCGGTTCAAGCGTATACTTTTCGTTGCGAATGCCTTGTTCATCCGTATGCTCTTCAATAGCGATCATCCCTTTTTGCAAGAGCCGACGCACCATGTCCATGCACTCCGCTGCCGAGACCGTCATTCTTTCGGCCAGCTCGGCCGGCGTCGGAAACAAGACGCCTTCTTCGAAAAACGACTGCATATGCAAAAGCAAGACGAGCTCCCCCTCGCTCAACCCAAGCTGCTTGTAGTGGCCAAGCAGCAGCTTCGGGACGGCGATGCTTCCTTGCGCCAGCCATTCGGCCACCTTTTTCTTTTCCATGCCGATGCACCTCAACTATAGTATAACATGACAGCGGCGAAAAAACCCCCTTTTTGCAGGGGGTTTTTTACGGATAAAGCCGGTTGAGCAGCCGCGGGAACGGAATCGTCTCGCGCACATGTTCAACGCCGCAAATCCAAGCGAGGGTGCGCTCAAGGCCGAGCCCGAACCCAGAATGCGGCACAGAACCGTATTTGCGCAAATCCAGATACCATTCATACGCTTCAAGCGGCAAATGGTGCTCTTCCAGACGGCGCTTGAGCAGCTCATAATCGTGAATCCGCTCGGAGCCGCCAATGATTTCTCCGTATCCTTCCGGCGCAATCAAATCGGCGCATAGCACAACGTCGGGACGGTTCGGATCCGGTTGCATATAAAACGGCTTCAGAGAGGTCGGATAGTGGGTGATGAACACCGGTTTGTCAAAACTTTCAGCGATGGCCGTCTCATGCGGCGCACCGAAGTCATCGCCCCATTCAATGTCGGTCAATCCTTTTTCATGCAGCAACTTGATCGCCTCATCATACGTTAGGCGCGGAAACGGCGGTTTGACCAACTCGAGCTTCGACACGTCGCGCCCGAGCCGTCCGAGTTCAAGCCGGCAATGCTCGAGCACCGACTGCACAAGGTAGGAGACGTACTCTTCTTGCAGTCGCAAATTGTCTTCAAACTCATAAAACGCCATTTCCGGCTCCACCATCCAAAACTCAATTAAATGGCGGCGTGTTTTCGATTTTTCGGCGCGGAACGTCGGGCCGAACGAGAACACTTTGCCGAGCGCCATCGCCGCCGCTTCCATATAGAGTTGGCCGCTTTGCGACAAATAGGCCTCCTCATCAAAATATTTCGTATGAAACAGTTCGGTCGTTCCTTCCGGTGCACTGCCAGTCAAAATCGGGGCGTCGATTTTCACAAACCCACGATCGTTGAAAAACTCATACGTCGCCCGGATGACTTCGTTGCGAATTTTCATGATCGCATGTTGGCGCCGCGACCGAAGCCAAAGATGGCGATGGTCCATCAAAAACTCGATGCCGTGCTCTTTCGGCGTAATCGGATAGTCAACCGCTTCTTGAATGACTTGCAAATCGGCAACCGACAGCTCGTAGCCAAATGGGGAGCGCTCGTCAATGCGCACCGTGCCCGTCACATAGAGCGACGTTTCTTGCGTCAATGTTTTTGCGCGCTGAAACACTTCTTCCGAGACGTTCGCCTTTTCAACGACTCCTTGAATAAAGCCAGTGCCGTCGCGCAGTTGCAAAAAGACGATTTTCCCGCTTGAGCGCTTGTTCGCGAGCCAAGCGCCGATCGTCACTTGTTGTCCTACGTATTGATTCACTTCCGCAATCGTCGTTTTCACGCACTGATTCCCTCCAATAATCGACACGTCCATCATTTGCTATTATACCGTTCCGTCGGCGTCACGGCAATGACCAGCCAAAGCAGCGCCAAACGATGCTGCACCCACCAAGCGCCCTTCGGAGCAGCCGCCTGGAGCCAACCGACAGTCCACCGCTCCAACCGACGCGGAAAAAGCGGCTTTGCGCCAAACAAAGCCGCCCTTTTCTTTCCACCCTGACACCTTGGCGCCAAGCACCTTAGGCCCGTGCTTCCATAAACCGGCAGATGCGCTCGACCGCTGTCTCGAGCGCCTCAAGCGAGGTCGCGTACGACAAGCGGACGTTGTCCGGCGCCCCAAACCCAGAACCGGGCACGAGCGCGACTTTCGCTTCCTCCAACAAGGCGGCGACGAACTCATCGACCGTGTGGCAGCCGGCCATATCCGCCGCCTTCCGGGCATTCGGGAACAAATAAAACGCTCCTTGCGGTTTGACGCAGGTGAAGCCTGGAATTTGCACAAGTTTGTCGTAAATGATGTTGAGCCGTTCTTCAAACGCTTGGCGCATTTGTTCGACCGGCTCCTGCGGTCCGCTGTAAGCGGCAATAGCCGCATATTGAGCGATCGATGTCGGATTCGATGTGCTATGGCTTGCTAAATCGGTCATCGCTTGAATGATGTCCTTCGGTCCAGCCGCGTAGCCGATGCGCCACCCTGTCATCGAGTGCGATTTCGATACGCCATTGATGATGACCGTCTGCTTCTTCAGCTCCGGCGACAGCTCGGCGATCGACACATGTTTCGCCCCGCCGTAAATCAATTTTTCATAAATTTCGTCCGAAACGATCAACACGCCATGCGCCAAGCATACTTCCCCGAGCGCTTTCAGCTCCTCGGCCGTATAAATCATGCCGGTCGGATTGCTCGGAGAATTGAGAATGACCGCTTTGGTCCGAGGTGTAATGGCCGCTTTCAACTGTTCCGGCGTCATTTTAAAGTTGTTTTCCTCAAGTCCCTCAACATAAACCGGAATGCCGCCCGCCAGCTTCACTTGCTCCGGGTAGCTCACCCAATACGGCGTCGGAATGATGACCTCATCGCCTTCATCAAGCAGCACTTGAAAGAGCGTATAAAGCGCGTGCTTCGCCCCGACACAAACGATGATTTCCGCCGGCTCGTACGAAAGCCCTTGATCGCGGGCAAACTTTTTGATGATTTCCTCTTTTAACGCCGGCAATCCGCCTGATGGCGTATATTTCGTATGCCCTTCATTCATCGCCTTGATCGCCGCCTCGATAATGTGCTTAGGCGTGTTGAAATCCGGTTCGCCGGCTCCTAAGCCGATCACGTCGTATCCGGCCGCTTTCAGTTCCTTTGCTTTCGCCGTAATGGCCAATGTCGCCGATGGCGTCAGCGACGCCACCCGTTTTGCCAGTTTCATCGTTTCTTCCCCCTTCACGTCCTCACTGTTGAAAACTGTACCTCTTCAGAAAGGCCCCATCCGCAAAATGAAGGTAATAAAAAGAATACCTTCCCTCTGCATCAATATATGTCAACTCCCAAAGAGGCACGCCTTTTTCCATGCCAAGCGTCGCGTCGATGATGCGCCGCGGACGGCGATCGCGCTGCAAAATGGCACGCGCTTCCGTCTCGCTGATGCCGCTGTCCGCGCGCTTGACAACGACAT
Source organism: Geobacillus vulcani PSS1 (assembly GCF_000733845.1). Lineage (GTDB taxonomy): Bacteria > Bacillota > Bacilli > Bacillales > Anoxybacillaceae > Geobacillus > Geobacillus vulcani. The sequence continues at coordinate 2,255,556 of NZ_JPOI01000001.1, read as the reverse complement.
TCCCTTCTTTTTCAGGCACCCAAACGACGATCGCTTTCCCTTGTTTCGTTCTTCCGATGAATACGGTGCACGCTTCGTCGCCATAATATGTATAGACTTTCTTCACATCAGCAAGCCCAGCGGCTTCCTTCGCCCGCGCCAACGCATGTTCCACCATCAGCCGTTTGGGCGCCATCGCCTCGTTATAAATCGACCATGCCTGCCAAATGAGGAATCCAAAAAAAAGCAGAGCGAACCAACCCCACTTTTTCATGGTCGATCACGTCCGATAAATCGTAAAGATGGCTTGGCGCTTGTCGTTTTCATCCAAGGCAAGGCCAAACATCAAATTGTCGCGCTTTAGCGTTCGGTTCAAGCAGTCGACAATTTTGTACAAGTCGTCGGAGTGCTGAACTTTGACGGTAGCGAGCACTTCGATTTTGCTTTCCATTTTCGTCGTTTCCTCCTGTGCGGCGCAAATTTTGTTACTTATACACGCCGGCGGCTCCGGCAACAATACAAATACAGCGAAGGTGACATCAAAGGCGTGCTTCTTCGCACCTCTGCGGCCAAGCCGACAAAGCCAAGCGGCAAGGCGCAAACTGTCATCGCAGTTGTGCTTCTTCCCTATTATAGCAGGTTTGTCCGACCATTTCATAACAAATTTGCCCGCCTACACCGTCAACGCCAATTTGCTTCTTTCCCCCGCTTCATGCGGGGGATTTTTTGCCGCCTGACACCTTTAGATTGCACCGTTTTGTCCATCTTTATGAGAAACAAAGCCCGCTTTAAGTAAGCCAAGTTTCCGCCTTGTCGAGCAGCTCAGAAAGCACGCCCTCATGCACGGAAAGCGGAGGCAAGGAGGCGAGAAAATCCGCTCCGTATGGAGAGACCATCAGCCGCCGATCCAGCACAAATACAGCCCCTTTGTCGTCTTCAGTGCGAATGAGACGGCCAAACCCCTGCTTAAAACGAAGCACGGCCTCAGGAAGGGCCAGCTCAGAAAACGGATCGCCGCCCCCTAAGCGAATGCGCTCGCTTTTTGCCTCCATCACTGGATCGTCCGGAGGCGCAAACGGCAAGCGTGCGATGACAAGCACGTCGAGCGCTGAACCTGGCAGATCGACCCCTTCCCAAAAGCTGCTCGTCCCAAACAACACCGCATGCTCAAACTGTAAAAACGTCCGCAAAAGCTTTGCCGGACTGCCGCTTTGCACCCCTTGAGCGATCAAAACAAACGGCTCGCCTTCTTCCTCGGTCTTCAACGCATCAACCGTCAGTTTCAACAATTCATACGAAGGAAACAACACAAGCACCCGCCGTCCAAGGCGTCGGGCGATCACAAGCACCGAAGCGGCGACCGCCTCAGCGTAATCTTCAAGCGGCACGGCAGAAACGAGGGGCATGTCCGCCGGCACGAAGAGCGCGGCCTGCTCCTCGTAACGAAACGGCGGCGGAAACAAGCGGCAAAGTGGATAAAAATCCTCAAGGCCGAGGCGCTCGGCCATATACGTGAACTGGCCGCGGACAGTGAGCGTCGCCGACGTCAACACGACGCTCCGTTTTTTCATAAACAGTTGATCGGCGAAAAAATCAGCAAGGTCAACCGGCTGCGAGTAAAGGCGGACAGCGTTCGCCGCCCCTTTTTCATCCGCCTCGATCCACCGGACGACACCCGGCTCCTTTTCAGTCAGCAAACGCACAAGCGCAACCATTTGCCGATTGAGAGCCGCCAAATCGGCCGACAGCAAGGCGGACGGGGGGAAATCGCCACTCGCATCAGCGGATAGGAGCGGCTTCACTTCAGCGAATAACAACGCTGTCAAATCGCGCAGACGCCAACATAACTCCACCGCCGCCTGCCACGCCCGGCTCTGTTCGTCCGTCGGCGAAAAGCGATAGCGGCAACGTCCAGCGCGAGCTGGCCTTTTGTCCAACGCATAGCGGCGCAACAGGCGGAACAGCTCGTCCCCTTCAAACTGCAGCTCCTCAAGGCGCCGCTGGCAACGGACAAGAGCCCCATTCGGTGTGGCCTGTTCCGCTTCTAGCCATTTCGCGATCGTCTGCGCGATTTTGGCGGTCAGCAGGCGAAACGACACATAGTCAATCTGCTCGCCAAAACACCGAGCGGCGGCATCTTCAAGCCGGTGCGCCTCATCGATGATCAGATGACGAAACGGCGGCAAAAGCGGCGCCGGGCCGGTCAAATCATGAAGCAAAAGCGCATGGTTGGTAATGACCACATCCGCCTGTTCGGAACGCTCTTTCGCCCGGGCGAAAAAATGATGCCGCCCACCGTCTTCCTCTTCACCGATGGCAAGTGCTGACAATAGGAGACGGGCGCCGGATGACACATTCAATTCGTCCAAGTCGCCGCTGTCGGTCTCAAGCAACCAAACGAGCATCTGACATTTCAAGAGCGCCGCATCGTACGTGTCAGACGGCTCCGACAAAAACGACGCGAACTTGTCAAGGGATAAGTAATTTTGCTTTCCTTTCAAAACAGCAATGCGGAGCGGAAACGGCGCGATTTGCCGCAATACCGGCCAATCGCGGCGAATGAGCTGCTCCTGCAGCTGGAGGGTGTGTGTGCTGATGACGACCCGCTCTTGCTGCTCACAGGCAAAAAAAGCAGCGGGAATTAAATAGGCAAGCGATTTGCCAAGTCCGGTCCCTGCTTCAATGAGCGCGTGCTGGGACGTCGACAGCGCCTCATAAACGAGCCGCATCATCTCCCACTGCCCCGCACGCCGTTGATAGCCGGGAAGCGGAAGGGGCGGCTCCTGTTCGCAAAAGGCAGCGAATGAAGCCAAAGCGGGGCGCCGGCGCCGGTCGCTCTCGTCCGGCTCCGGCGCCGATTTTTTCAACGCAATGCCGCGGTATACGGCGACAGCGCGGTCGGCCGGCGCCTTGTTCCGCTTTTCAGCGATGACCGCATCAAGGAGCAAATAAATATCGCTTTTCAAATGGCGGGCGAAGCGGCGCAGTTGCTCAAGCGTCATGAGCGGCAGACGGTGCAGCCGCTCAAGCAAGGCGATGAACAGCTTGGCAGTCACTTCCGCATCGCTGTCCGCTTGATGCGGACGATCGTGGTGAAGGCCGAGCTGTCTCGCCAAATCCCCGAGCTTATAGCTTTCGGCAGTCGGCAGTACGATGCGGGCGAGCTCGACCGTATCAATCGTCGGACCGGCAAACGGCGGCCAGCCAGCCCGTTCAAGCTCGGCCTGCAAAAACGGCAAATCAAAGTCAACGTTATGGGCGACAAAGTAAGCACCGTGCATCATGGCGGCGATCTCGCCCGCCTTGTCAGCAAACAGCGGCGCTCCTTCGACCATCTGTTCGTTGATGTTCGTCAGCTGCTGAATGAACAGCGGAATAGGCTGTTCCGGGTTAAAAAAGCTGGCAAACCGCTCGACAATCAGGCCATCTTCGACGACCGCCATGCCGAGCTGAATGATCCGATCGCCTTTTTTCGGTCCATTTCCGGTTGTCTCTAAATCAATGATGACAAAACGCGTTGCCATAAACGATCACCTCAAAACGAAAAGGGGCGGAAAGCCCCCTTTTCCCCCTCATTACAAAACCGTATGTGCCGGCTCTTCGGCAATGAGTTGCACAATCCGGTTGTTTTCGTCCATAATCGCGATTTTCGGTCGATGTGCAGAAATTTTTTCCTCCGGAACGAGCACATACGAGATGACAATAATGACGTCCCCTTTTTGCACAAGGCGGGCGGCGGCGCCGTTTAGGCAAAAGACGCCGCTGCCGCGCTCGCCGGGGATGACGTATGTTTCAAAACGGGCTCCATTATTATTGTTCACTACCTGTACTTTTTCATTAGGCACAATGCCGACGGCATCCAAAATATCTTCATCGATCGTAATGCTGCCGACGTAATCGAGATTGGCCTCGGTTACACGAGCGCGGTGAATTTTGGCATTCATGAGCGTGCGAAACATGCTTGCTCCCCCTTTTCATCCCCTTGTTCGCCGGTTTTGGGCAACTCGATGATGATGTTGTCGATCAACCGGGCGCTCGCGAATCGGACGGCGACAGCGATCAGCACTGTCCCGGCAAGCGTCTCGAGCGGCGTTAAATCCGGATATGAACATACTTCGACATAATCGATCTCAGCGTGCGTATGCGCTTCAATACGCTCTCTAACCATCCGGCGGATGGCCGCTGCGCTCCGCTCCCCTCGTTCGACGGCGGAAGCGGCCGCTTGAAGCGCCGCATACAGCGCCGGCGCCTCACTCCGTTCTTGCGGCGACAAATAAACGTTGCGCGAGCTTTTCGCCAGCCCGTCCGCCTCGCGAACCGTCGGCACCGGCACGAGCTCGATTGGAAAATTGAGATCGCGGATCAAGCCGTCGACAACCGCCACCTGTTGGGCATCTTTCATCCCAAAGTACGCTCGGTCGGGCATAACGATGTTGAACAGCTTAATGAGCACCGTCGCCACGCCGTCAAAATGGCCGGGGCGCGACCGTCCGCACAGCACGTCGGCGCGTGCTTGAACGATCGCTCGTACGGTAAGCGGCTCCGGATACATCTCGTCCGCTTCCGGATGAAACAAGACGTCGACCCCGTGCTGTTCGGCGATGCGCCGGTCGCGCTCGAAATCGCGCGGATAACGGGCAAAGTCTTCGTTCGGTCCGAACTGAAGCGGGTTGACGAAAACGCTTAGGACGACGATGTCATTTTCTGCGCGCGCTCGATCGATGAGGGACGTATGCCCTTCATGCAAATAGCCCATCGTCGGAACGAACCCGATCGTCTTTCCTTCACGGCGATATTGGCGCATGAGCGCCTGCATCGCCGCAATCCGATCCATCACAATCATCCTTGTTTTCCTCCGTAAAGCGCCACCCATTCTTCTTCCTTCATCGTAAACGTGTGCGCCGGCTCGGGGAACTGGCGCAGCTTGACATCAGCGACATAGTTGGCTAACGCCTCAACGATCGTCTCTTGGATGGACGCGTATTGTTTCACAAACTTCGGAACGCGGGTGACACCGTAGCCAAGCAAATCGTGATACACGAGCACTTGGCCGTCGACCTCCCCCCCAGCGCCGATGCCGATGACGGGAATGGTGAGTTCCCGGGCCATGGCCGCCCCGAGCTGCTTCGGAACACACTCTAAGACAAGGGCGATCGCTCCCGCCTGCTCGCATTGTTTCGCATCATCGATCAGCTTTTTCGCGCTTTCGGCATCTTTGCCTTGCACTTTATAGCCGCCAAGGACGCCGACCGATTGCGGCGTCAACCCGAGATGGGCGACGACCGGCACGCCGGCTTTCGTCAGCGCGGCGATCATGTCGACGACTTCATCCGCTCCTTCGACTTTAACAGCGTTCGCCCCTGACTCTTGCATGATGCGGCGAGCGTTTTGCAACGCCTCTTCTTTGGATGCATGGTAGGACATAAAAGGCATGTCGGTGACAATAAACGTGTTCGGTGCACCGCGACGAACCGCCTTCGTATGGTGGATCATATCATCGACCGTCACCGGGATCGTTGAATCATACCCGAGCACAACCATGCCAAGTGAATCGCCGACCAAAATCATGTCGACTCCAGCCTGTTCTGCAAGTTTCGCGGACGGAAAATCGTAGGCGGTCACCATCACGATCGGCTCGCCCGCCTGCTTCATGTGGAAAAAATCGGTTTTCGCTTTCACTTTCGTTCCCTCCTCTTTGGCTGCAGAGGAGATGAACCGCCCGAAACAAAACGTCCTTCTTTCCCGCCTTGAGAAAGAAGGACGCCATAAAACCACCGCCGGTTTCGTTCATCCCTCTGTCCTAGTCCTTCAAAAAGGATCAAGGCAGATCATTTCTTTCACCTATTCATGCTGTCGGCCTCGGTGCAGTTCTTCTTGCGAAAGATACTGCCCTTTTCCTCGCTTTGTATTTTAACAAAATTGTCACAATTTTTCTAGTGCCAATTTACAGCTGGATATCGGCAGAATGAATATAATGAACATGGTTTTGCTCGTCTTCCAAAATGAGCCGTCCGTCATCGGTGATGCCGCGGGCAATGCCGCGAATCGCCCCACCCAATGTTCTGGCCGTTACCGGCTTGCCGATCGAGACGGCGTACCCTTCCCAAAGAAGCTTAATCGGGCGAAAGCCGTGTTCTAAATATTGCTTGTACAGCCGCTCAAGTCGGAACAAAATTTCCTGAATGAGCGGTGCGCGCTTCACGCGCGCGCCCTTTTCAATGGCCAGCGATGTGGCGATGGCTCGGATATCCTCCGGAAACTGCTCGATCGTTTGATTGACATTGATGCCAATGCCGATGATGACCGAATGAACACGGTCAGGATCGGCTTGCAGCTCCGTTAAAATGCCGACGCATTTTTTGCCGCTAAGCAAAATGTCATTCGGCCATTTAATGTCTGGGACAAGCCCGGTTATTTCTTGAATCGCTTGGCTGATGGCCACCGCAGCCACGAGCGTCAACTGTGGAGCCTGCTGCGGCGGAATGGGCGGCCGCAAAATGAGGCTCATCCAAATGCCCGTCCCTTTCGGGGAAAACCATTTCCGATCCAAGCGCCCTCGCCCAGCCTTTTGCTCTTCCGCGACGACGAGCGTTCCTTCCGGCGCCCCTTCGTACGCGAGTCTCGCGGCAATGCGTTGCGTTGAATCGACCTCGTCAAAAAAGTGGATGGCATGGCCAAGTTTGTCCGTTTTTAAGCCAAGCTGGACTTCATTGGCCGTCACTTTATCTGGAGTGCTGATAATCCGGTAGCCAAGGCGGCGCACTGCTTCGAGTTCAAATCCTTCTTTGCGCAGCTCCTCGATATGCTTCCATACCGCCGCCCGCGAACAGCCGAGCTGTTCGCTGATTTTTTGCCCGGACAAAAACTCGCCGTTCGCTTCGGCAAACAACTCTAACAGTTTTTTTCGTGTGTCCGATTGCGCTCCATGAGCCATGCGTAAATCCGCTCCTTCTCATTTTCGACTTCGCCGCTGACGACCGCCCGCCAGATGGCATCCAACGTCTCTTTCACCCACGGACCGGCCGGTTTTCCAGCCCAGCGAATGACGTCTTTCCCATTGACGGCAAGCTCCCCTTTCGTTTTGATCGGCAACGACGCAAAGCGACGGCGAAGCTCTTCATGATGCCGTTCAGGCGGCGCGCCGATCAGCGCAGCGCGCACCGCTTCAACCGATAGCGCCCGCTTGAGGCCGGCCAAAAACAACTGTTCGTTCGTCCACGCCTCCGGCCTAGGGACATCATCGAGCGCCGCCAAAATGGCGCCAGCTTCATCGATGACTTTGTTGGGAAGCTTCCAGGCGCGCAAAAACGGACGAATGTCTTTGACATCAAGCGCGCGGCAAAGAAGCGCCCAGCGCTCTTCGCGCTCCGAAAGCCACGGCCAGCGGAAGGCGGCAGCCGAGCGCAGCAGCGGCTCTTTTTCGGCCAGTCCAGGCAAATAAGCGGACAGCCCGGTATCGGCCAACAGCGGCAGCGCCTCGGCGACGAACGGACCGGCGAGCAGCTTTTCCATTTCCATGGTCATCCGTTCGACAGAAATGTGGGCCATAAGCGGTGCGTTTTGGACAATCGCCCGCTTCGTGTCCTCAGCAAGCGCAAATCCAAGTTGGCTGACAAAGCGAACAGCCCGCATCATGCGAAGCGCATCTTCACGAAACCTTTCGTCCGCCGCCCCGACCGTGCAAATGAGCCGACGCTCGATCGCCTCTTGTCCGCCAAACGGATCAATGATCGTTCCATGTTCATCCATGGCAATGGCGTTCATCGTGAAATCACGCCGCTTTAAGTCTTCCTCAAGCGAACGAACGAACGTCACCGACTCCGGACGGCGATGGTCTTCATAATCGCCGTCCGTGCGGAATGTCGTCACTTCGTACGCTGTTCCTTCATGCACGACGACGACCGTGCCGTGTTTCGAACCGACGTCGATGGTTTTCGGAAACAAGCGCATCACTTCTTCCGGCAGCGCGCTTGTCGCGATATCGACGTCGCCGATCGCACGCCCGATCAACAAGTCGCGCACTGCGCCGCCGACAAAATACGCCTCATAACCATGCCGCTTCAATTGTTGGATAATGCCGAGCGCCTGTTCAAACGGCGGTTTCATCGCTTCACCTTCCTTGCCGCAAGCGAAACGTACAGCTGTTCATACTGCCCGACGATGTCGGCCGAGCGGAACTTGCGCTCAACTGTTTGCACCGCCTGTCTCGCCATCTCAGCGTGCAACCGGCAGTCCGTCAACAGCGCCACCGCCTGTCTTGCCGCCTCTTGGACATCGCCAAGCGGGCATAAAAACCCGGTTTTCCCATCCTCAATCACTTCCGGAATCCCGCCGATGGCCGTGCCAATGCACGGAACGCCGCACGCCATCGCTTCAAGCAATACGAGCCCGAAGCTTTCTTTTTCCGACAAAAGCATCATTATATCGCTGATCGAATACAGCTCTTCGAGTTTATCCTGCTTTCCTAAAAAGCGGACATCGTCTTGCAGACCAAGCTCTTTCACAAGCCGGCAGACGACGGTCATTTCCGGGCCGTCGCCGACAAGCAAGAGCTTGGCTGGCACGTGCTGGCGCACGATGGCAAACGCTCGCACTACATCAGGCACGCGCTTCACTTTCCGGAAATTCGAGACATGGATCACAACCCGTTCATCGTCACGAATGCCGTACTCGCGCCGTAAATGGCTCGCTTCCCGGCGACGGTAGACGCGTTCATCGACAAAATTGTAGACGGTATGGATCGTCGCTTGCACATCGAGCAGTTCATACGTCTGTCGGGCAAGGGCGTCAGACACCGCCGTAACGATATCCGACTGCTCGATGCCAAATTTGATCATATCGGAAAGCGATGGGTCATAGCCTAACACGGTGATATCCGTGCCGTGCAGCGTCGTGATGATCGGCAGCTCGCCGACCATTTGCCGCGCCAACACCGCGCAGACGGCATGAGGAACGGCGTAATGGGCATGAAGCACATCAAGCCGTTCCCGCTTGGCCACCTCAGCAATTTTGCTTGCCAATGCCAAATCGTACGGCGGATATTGAAAAACAGAATATTGGTTGACCGTCACTTCATGATAATAAATATTGCCGTACACTTTATTCAAGCGAAACGGCATGCTCGATGAGATAAAGTGAATCTCATGCCCCCGCTCCGCCAGCAGCTTGCCAAGCTCAGTGGCGACCACCCCGGAGCCTCCGACTGTCGGATAGCAGACAATCCCGATTTTCAGCTTCATCGCTCCTCCTCAAACAAATTGGAAAGATGAATCGGCGTTTTCGTCAAAAACCCTTCCGCATACGCCGCACCGATTTGTTGACCGAACCAGCGCTCGCGGCTTTCAATCATCTCGATGTAGCCGTTGGTCAGCGGGGTGTCAACTGAGCCAGCCCGTTTTTGAAATTGGCTCTCATAGGCGCGCAAACTGGCCAGCTTGTCGTCGATCGTTTCGCTAATATCGATGAGAAAATGCGGGCGACAAAAGGCATTGATCATATAATAATACACCGCCCGAACACGATGCGCATCACCAAGCTCTCCAACGCCATAGCGGCGAATGCCGGCGGAAAAGACCGCTTCCTCGACAAGGCGGGCGCATCGCCCGTGATCCGGATGTCGATCTTCCCAATAGGGGGCGAATACAAGGCGCGGCCGGCAGCGGCGGATGACCGCTGCGATCTGACGGATCGCCTCTTCCTCGATGTAAAGGCCGCGGTCAGGCAGTCCGAGATTGAACCGCTCGGATACACCGAGCCGGCGGGCCGCCTCCGCCGCCTCTCTCTGCCGCTCGTCGACCGTGCCGTTGGACGACAGCTCGGCTTTCGTCAAGTCGCAAATGACAATACGGTACCCGCGGCGTACGTATTTGGCGATCGTCCCTCCCATGCCGATTTCGACATCATCCGGATGGGCGCCGAACGCCAACAAATCACACGTCTCCATCATCGCTGTCACCTTTCTGTTTCCTATTCCTCCCCGCCTTTTGTTCGGCCGCGCACAATGCTTCGCCATGCCAAATCGCCGCGCTCCAACGCGCGGATGAGCAGCTCGGCCGTGCCGATGTTCGTCGCCAGCGGCACGGCATAGACGTCGCAAAGCCGCATCAATGCGCTGATGTCCGGCTCATGCGGCTGAGCGGTGAGCGGATCGCGGAAAAAAATGACCAGATCCATTTCATTGCGGGCGATCATCGCCCCGATTTCTTGGTCGCCTCCGTACGGCCCTGATTGGAAACGGTGAACCGAAAGACCGGTCGCCTCCTGGATGCGCAAGCCGGTCGTGCCGGTGGCGTACAATTCGTGGTTTGCCAGCACAGGCGCATAGGCGGTCGCAAAGGCGACCATCTCTTCCTTTTTTTGATCATGGGCAATCAACGCGATTTTCATTCCGTTCTCCCCCGTTTGCGCAGTTTGCACACTATTCCAAAATATGCTCCAGCCCATAGACAAGCGTATGTAAATGCATCACTGTTTCCACTGCCAGCTTCACCCCGGACATAAACGAGCGGCGGTCGAACGAATCGTGGCGGATCGTCAACGTCTGGCCGTTGCCGCCGAAAATCACTTCTTGATGAGCGACAAAGCCCGGCAGACGGACACTGTGGATCGGAATGCCGTCGTAAGCGGCTCCGCGCGCGCCGGCAAGCGTTTCTTTTTCGTTCGGGTGGCCTTGCTTTTTCGACGGTCGCACTTCGGCAATGAGCTGCGCTGTCTTCAACGCCGTTCCCGACGGAGCGTCAAGCTTTTGGTCATGGTGCAATTCAATGATTTCCACATCCGTGAAATATTTGGCCGCCATGCGGGCGAATTTCATCATCAACACTGCTCCGATGGCAAAGTTCGGTGCAATGATGGCGCCGACTTCTTTCTCTTCCGCCAGCTCGGTCAACCGCTCGATCTCTTCCGGCGTAAATCCGGTCGTACCGACGACAGGGCGAACGCCGTGACGCAGCGCCAGCTCGGTGTGCCGCTTTCCGGCTTCCGGCGTGGTCAAATCGATCAAGACATCCGGCTTCACCTCGTCAAAACAGCGGGACGCATCGGTGTAAATCGGGGCGTTGACGCCGGAAAATCCGTCGATCTCCGCTAAATTTTGTCCATCGTAACGACGGTCGATGACCGCGGCTAGTTCAAAGTGATCTGTTTGCTGCACGAGCGCAACTGCTTCTCGGCCCATGCGGCCGCGCGGCCCTGCGATGACAATGCGAATCGTCATGACCCTTCCTCCTTCCGCGTCCAACGGTCGCGGTCGCGGGTGCGGAACTTGTCCATCACCCGGTCGTGCGCCGCCTGCAAATCAATGCCGAGCGAATTGGCAAAGCAAATGAGCACAAACAGCAAATCGCCCAACTCTTCTTCCACCGTTTTTTCTTGTTCGGTCGCCTTTTTCGGTTTTTCCCCGTAGTAGTGGTTCACCTCTCGCGCCAGCTCGCCGAGCTCTTCCGTCAGCCGCGCCAGCATGGCGAGCGGGCTGAAATAGCCTTCTTTGAATTGGCCGATATAGTCATCCACTTCCTGCTGCATTTGTTTCATCGTTTTCTCCTGCATGGCTTGTCACCTCGCCTGTTTCCATGTTAGCGAAAAGCGGCGCATTTGACAAATGTTTTCGCCCGCTGTCCATTCCGTCCGTTTTCGCTCATCATTGCCTATACGGACGAGTTCCTCTATAATTAAGGGCGCCGACTATTTTTGCGGACGGAGGGACGGTATGATTTTTGGACTAAAGATCAAAAACTGCGTGTTTATTTTGCTTGGCGCCGCCATTTTCGCCTTCGGGCTCGTTCATTTCAACATGCAAAACAATTTGGCGGAAGGCGGATTTACCGGCATTACGCTCCTTCTTTATTTTTTGTTCGGACTGGATCCAGCGGTCACCAACTTGGCGCTCAACATCCCGCTCTTTTTCATCGGCTGGAAACTGCTCGGCCGCCAGACGTTTCTCTATACCGTCATCGGCACGGTCGCCGTTTCTGTATTTTTGTCCATCTTTCAACGTTACATGATTCATATGCCGCTTCGACATGACATGACGCTCGCCGCCTTGTTTGCCGGCGTCTTTATCGGCGTCGGCCTCGGCATTATTTTCCGCTACGGCGGCACAACCGGAGGCGTCGATATTATCGCCCGCCTTGTCCATAAATATAAAGGCATCAGCATGGGAAAAACGATGTTTGCTTTTGACGCCACCGTCATCACGCTTTCGCTTCTTCTTTACTTATCCTATCGCGAGGCCATGTATACCCTTGTCGCCGTTTTTATCGCCGCCCGGGTCATCGATTTTATGCAAGAGGGCGGGTATGCAGCGAAAGGAGCGACGATCATCTCGGAAAAAAGCGAAGAGATCGCCAGCCGCATTTTGACGGAGATGGAACGCGGCGTCACCGTGCTCAAAGGCCGCGGCTCGTATACGAAGCGCGACCGTGACGTTTTGTATTGCGTCGTCGCCAAAAACGAACTGCCGCGCTTAAAAAGTGTCATTATATCCGTTGACCCACATGCGTTCGTCGCAGTCACCGATGTGCATGATGTGCTCGGTGAAGGGTTTACGCTTGATGAACAAAAGCGGCCGCTGGAACCATAAAAATCCGCTGGCGCGAAAGTCCAGCCCGAACAAGCCCGACAAGCGCCGCTTGAAAGTGCGGAGGAAGTGCTTGCACAAAGCGACAGGACAACAAAAAAGAGGGGGAAACGCTTCCCCCTCGCAAAAAGCGCCGGCGCTTAGTCTTCCGGCTGCCGCGCTCGCTTCTCTTCCTTTTCTCCTTTGTACTTCCGCCAGCCAACGTACGTCAGCGTCAGCACGATCACTCCGCCAGTGGAAATCATCACCCAAATCAGCGACGGATCAGCCTCGTCCTTTTTCACCCCGGCAAACAGCGCTTCAAGATCTTGACGGGCATCGGCGAGTTGCTCGCGCTGCTCGTCTTCGCTGCGTTGCCAAAACGCGGCTGCCTGCAGCGCCTCCAGATCGTCATCGACCTTTGTCGCGATATCCGGCGGCACGTCAATTTTCACACTCGGCTCGATCAATGTATAACGGTCAAGCAACTGGCGAAGGGCAGCGGCATACGCTTTCTGCTCGCCTTGTTGTGCCGCCTTTTCGACCGCGGCAAACGCCTCCATGACAGCCGGTTCCATCTCCGTCCAAAGCGGCTGGTATGTCGAATGGATGGCGTCAACAACAAGGCGAAACTGGGTGATTGCCGCCACTTTGTCTTCCGCGGAGATCGGCGCCGTCATCGCCTTGACTGCCTGCTCGTGCGTCACGGTCACCGCCCGCAATTCATCGGCCGATTTCAACCGTTCTTTTGCCCCAAGGGCGAAAAACCGCTCAGAAAAATAGCGGAGCACTTCTTTTGCTTCGGCAAAACGACCGTTTTTCGCCAATTGCAGCGCCTCGTCGGAAATATCATCCAACTGCTCCCAACCGTTTGTTTGTCCAGCCGCGCCAATGGGTGCTGGCCATAAAAAGGCGAGCGACAACAGCATGGCTAGCCCGATTCGCTTCATCATCGTCCCTCCCTCATCCACTAGTACAATGTATGAAGGAGTGGACAAGAGTAGACCAGGCAACTGCTATATAGAAAGCTGCCGCCCAACGTTCCTCCTTGTGTTCAACGCTCTACTCTGATGCCTGCCGGAAAGACATGCCGCCCGGCAGAAGCGGCTGGCGCCGGAGGCGAACGCCAAGCTGATACGCAACGGCAATCGATGCGATGCTCAACCAAAACGTAAAATAGCCGATTTCGTTGGCGTAGTCAGCTAGCACACTGTAGCGCGGCATCATGCCAAACACGTAGTCAATGACATCGTTATGCAGCGTCCACACGGCCGCTAGCATAAGGTGAAGGAAGCGGAATCGATAAAACCGGGCATACAGCATTCCTTCGATCGCCATCGCCCCGTGCGAAACGATGAGCATCCAGCCGGCCCAATCGAGCGTGCCGGTGACGCGCCAAACGAGCACATTCATAATGACTGCCCAAATTCCATACTTAACAAGCGTCACCAAAGCCAACGCTTCAAAAAGCGGCGCCGACCTGCCGAAAAGCCATGCCACAAGGACAACAAGAAAAAAAAGGCTCGCCGTCGGACTGTCAGGAACAAACGGCAAAAAGACGGGCGGCGTATCGGCAAGTTGATAGCGATACCAATAATATCCATAGATGGTGCCGGCCGCGTTGGCGAACAAGAGCAACCAAACAACCGGCCGGGAAGCCAACAGCGCATAAAACCATGCCATCATCTGCACCTCGCCTCGGTTTCATGTTGGCACGAAAAAAGCTGACTAACGCGAGTCAGCTTTTTCGTGTCGAAACGATTATTCCGCTTTTAGTCCGGCGATGAATTCGGACAGTTTTTTCAACTCTTCATCCGTGCCCTTAAAGACGCCAGGCGGCATGTTGCCTTTCCCTTCTCTCGCGATTTTCGCGATTTCTTCTGGTTTCAAGCCGGTGCCGATGAGCGACGGACCAGCGCCGCCGGACAAGTTTTGTCCGTGGCACGATGTACATGTATTCGCTTGGGCGATTTTATAGCCTTCCGCATTCGTGTCAATTTTCACTTCCGCCCGAATTTTCCCTTGTTCAGCCGCTTTTTTCCAGTCGTGCGTGACGACCGCTTCCCATGTCAAATAAATCATCGCCGCAAGCGCCAACAGCATCATCCCGGTCGCTACCGGACGCTTCCAAGGACGACGCTCCGGGCCGCGGTCCAAAAACGGCGCCAACAAGAGCGCGCCGAACGCCAATCCTGGGATGATGATCGCGCCGACGACCGTATACGGCCCAGACGCATACGAATATTTGAGCAATTGGTATAAGAACAAGAAATACCAGTCAGGCAGCGGCACGTACGTCGTGTCCGTCGGGTCGGCGATCCGCTCAAGCGGCGACGGATGGGCGACCGTCAAGCATAAGAAACCGACGAGAAAGACCGAGCCGACCAGCCATTCCTTGAGCAGGAAGTTCGGCCAAAACACTTCCGTTTTCCCGGGATATTCCGAATAGTCTTTTGGAATATTCGGTTTTCTCACCGCGGGAACACGGGAATCGCCGACGAATTTCATTCCTTTTCCGCGATGCATTGCGTGGTTCCCTCCTTTTTTCTATCGCCTGCAAACGTCGGGCCGACCGATCATAGCGGACCGGAAATGCCTTGTCTGCGAATCATTAAAAAGTGCGCTGCCATTAAGCCGAGTAAAGCGGCCGGCAAGAAGAAGACATGAATGGCAAAGAAGCGCGTCAGCGTTTGCGCACCGACAATTTCTGGGTCCCCAGCCAACAGCGTCTTGATCGCCGGGCCGATGAGCGGCGTCGCTTCCGCGATTTGCAAACCAACTTTCGTCGCAAACAGCGCTTTCATGTCCCAAGGCAACAAGTAGCCGGTGAAGCCAAGACCCATCATCACCATAAAGATCAATACACCGACGATCCAGTTCATTTCACGCGGCTTTTTATACGCCCCTTGGAAAAAGACGCGCAGCGTATGTAAAAACATCATGACGATGACAAGGCTCGCCCCCCAGTGGTGCATGCCGCGCACAATTTGGCCGAACGCCACTTCGTTTTGCAAATAATACACCGATTCCCACGCATTTTTAATATCCGGGACGTAGTACATCGTCAAAAACATGCCGGACAAAATTTGAATGACCGTGACAAAAAACGTCAGCCCGCCGAAACAATAGACAAAGGCAGAAAAGTGATGGGCCGGGTTGACATGCTCCGGAACTTCGTGATCGGCAATATCCCGCCACAAAGGCGTAATATCTAAGCGCTCATCCACCCAGTCGTACAGCTTGTTTAACACGCATTACGCCTCCTTTCTTGGTTTCGCCTTGCCTAAATACAGCTTGCCGTCTTTCACTTTGTACTCATAACGGTCAAGCGGAGCTTGCGGCGGTGTTCCCGGAACGTTCGTGCCATCCTTCTCATAGCGCCCATAGTGGCATGGGCAGAAAAATTGGTTCGGATGTTCCTTGTCCGTGTTCCAGTCGACCGTACAGCCGAGGTGTTTGCAGATCGGCGACAGGGCGATGATCTCCCCTTTGTCCGTTTTATACACCCATGCTGATTTTGGCTCTTCCGACTCGTACCAAGCGTCTTTCACCTTCACTTTAAAGTCGAAGCGCTTCGGTTCGGTCGTAATCTCTTTGACGTCTGCTACCGCGACCATCTCCGTCCCTGCTTCATCCTTCAAGATCGGGTCGAAAGCAAAACGAAGCATCGGCATGAGCATCCCTGCCGCCATAAAACCGCCGACGCCGGTCAGCGTGTAGTTTAAAAACTGACGTCTCGTTACGCGATGTTTGTTGTCGCTCATCGTCTTCCCCCCTCTATGCAAAATCAAGTCCGCACCGGACGATTGTATGTATAACACATATGGAAAACTAGGACATTCTAATGATAGCTCAATTGCTGGACAAGGTCAATATCGCAGGCGGCAAAACGTCGGACTTTGCCGCGTCTACTCTTGCATCCAGCGACCGACGAGAAAGCGGAGCAGCTCGGCGGCCTGCTCTCTGACAAGCTCGTGCTTGTACGATTCACCCATGCTCTCGAGCGGAACAACCGGAACGACCCAAACGCGGTCGGCTTCTTCGCCCTCTTGCCACGAACGGTCGCACGTCACATAAAACAAATGCTTCATTCCTTCCCGTCTAAGCCGGTTGGTCCAATCCGCCAGCCTTTCAGTAAGCAGCGCTCGCGGCTCATCGGCAAAATACACAAACGACGGCAACAAAAACACCCGGCCCTTCAGCTGTCGCTCGACCTCAGCCGCAATGAGCCCGACAAGCTCCCCGCCGGAAGCGAGCCGCTTCGCTCCTTGGCCGAAAGCCACCGGCAGAAGCGGAAGAAGCGCCGTGTCGATGTAGTCGCGCTCTTGTTCATAGAGGGCGACGTCCTCGCCTGTCCACTTCATTCGCACTCTCCTTTGCCTTAAAGTTTCTTCCCTTCATCACCATACCATATTTTTCGGCAAAAGAAAAACCTTGCCGGCGGCAAGGTTTTTACAATTTGTTTAATTCATCGGTCAGGCGGCGGAACGCCTCTTCATCATGTCGGTCAAGCGCCTCATCGATCAGCTTCATGAGCCGCCCGCGCCGGAATTCATAAATGGAGCGTTCCAAAAACTGCTCGGCAAGGCGCTGGTCGTTTTCGCTCACTTGCGCCTGCTTCGGCGCATACGGGTTTTCCTCAAGCACAGCGACATATTGCGGCGAATGAAAAGAAGCGCGGAAATTCAGTTGAATGTAAATATCTTCGTCGCGGTTTAAACGGATGTCGTGGAACGATTTCTCTGCATCGGTCGTCATCACATTGCCTTTGTAAAAGCGGAACGGCACATCGTCGACGCAATGGGTCGACATAATGATGCCGCGCGGGCAATATTGGGCATTCTCGACAAAATGCACCTTTTGCATGAGCTGATCATGGCTCATCAAATAGTTTAAAATCCAGACACACTCGCGCCGTTTTAACTGGTAATGGCTTAAAAACCAACGGATAAACTCTTTTTTCTCATTGACGGATACGTGCGTCATTGTGCGCTTCCCCCTCGATCGGTTTCCAAGAAAGAGGTTGGGCCACCGCTTCTCCCCTACTCTTCGAGCTCAAGCAGCATCTCCGCCGCCTCCGTATGGGTTGGGTCGAGACGGACGATCTGTTGAAATATTTCTTTCGCCGCCGCCCGATTTCCTTCCTCGATGAGAAAATATCCGTACTCTTCGAGGAACTCAACATTGTGCTTAAAGAAATTATATGCCTCGCCGTAATGATTTAATGCATCGTCGTACATCTCAAGCCGATGTTTGGCGCGCCCAAGGTCCCATTCGAACTGCGGATCGTACTCGCCATCGGCCATCGCCTGCTCAAGAAGCGCGACGACATCCTCATAGCGCTGTTCGTTTAGCCAAAGCGCCGATAAAACCGTGAGCGCCTCGATGTATCCGCCATCGATCTCAAGCGCCTTTTTCAAGTGTTCCTCTGCCTCCTCCGGCTTGTTCAGCTTGAGCGCCAGTTTGCCGGCGTAAAGGCGGAGCTCTTTGTTCCATTCGTCGACGCCGATGCCCTCAAGCGCCGTCTCATAGCTTTGCACGAGCCGCCCTTCTTGTTCATACGCTTTCGCCAAATAAAGGTAAAGCGAAGTGTAATCCGGATCGAGCTCTTTTAAAGCGCTGAGCTTATCGATGGCCGTTTGTGTATAGCCGGCCTGCAACGCAGTGAATCCGTAGGCGAACAGCGTCCGGCTGTCCATTTTTTCATTAAGCGCCTCCTCATAATACGGAAGCGCCGCCTCGAATTCCCCGGAACGGCTGAGCGCCTCAGCGATCCTCTCGGTAATTAAGACGCCAGCCATCTCCTTGTTCGTCTTCCGCACCTGTTCATAAAGCGGCACGCTTTTTGTGTATTCACCGTGCGAAAAATACAGCTCAGCCAACGCAAACTGCACGATCGGCTCATCTGGGGCTTTCTCGTACGCTTGACGCAGCTTCCGCTCGCTCACTTCCGCCAGTCCTTGCATTTCGTACAAATCGGCGGCAAGAAGGCACGCGCGGACAAACTGCGGATCGTCTTCGTCGATCTCCGACAAAATGGCGAGCGCTTCCTCTTCGGCTTCAAGCTCCGTATACACTTCCGCCAAAAACAAGCGAATGTCGCTGTCATCCGGATAGCGGGCAGCCAGCTCCTCAAGCAGCTCCTTTGCCTCTTCCGGCATTCCCCATCCGTACAAACAGTCAGCGAGCGCGTATTTTTCTTCATCACTTCCATATTTTTTCACTTTCGGCACGAGCGTCAATGCTTGGTCGACGTTTCCGTTTTCCACTAAGCGAATGATTTGTTCGACGCGTGTCATCGTTTCGTCAGCCCTCTCTTGCGGCAGGCGGCCATCCGCCTTTGCCATTCAAATCGTTATGTACTGTTACAATGGGAACATGAATGATGATAATCGATCATGGCCGTTTCCGCAACCAAACCGCTCGCCGTCTGGAAGGTGCGTTGTTTCTTCATTCAGAAACAGGAAATGTATCCGCTTTCAAAAATGCGGAGCCCTTCCTCTCACTGACAATATATGAACGAACAACACAAAATATGACCGCCCGCCCTCTTGGGGCGGGAGGCCTTACAGCAGCGAACGGAGATCAGCAAAAAACGTCGGATAGGAAACGGCGACCGCTTCCGAACGCTCGAGACGGACCGTCCCTTTGGCGATGCAGGCAGCAACGGCGAGCATCATGCCGATGCGGTGGTCGCCATGACTGTCGACAACAATCCCGTCGGCATAAAGCGGCGTTTTGCCGCGGATGATCATACCATCGTCGGTTGCTTCGATGTCGGCGCCGAATTTTTTCAACTCGGTGACGACCGTATTGATCCGATTCGTCTCTTTCACCTTCAATTCGCTCGCGTCTTTGATGACGGTCGTTCCTTCCGCCTGCGTCGCGAGCAAGGCAATGATCGGAATCTCGTCGATCAATCTTGGAATCAGATCCCCTCCGATTTCGACTGCTCGAAGCGTCGACGTGCGGACCGTAATGTCACCGACCGGCTCGGTTTCCTCGTGGCGGACGTTGTCAATCGCAATATCCGCCCCCATTTGTGCAAGCACATCGATGATGCCGGTCCGCGTTGGATTTAAGCCCACGTTTTTCAGCACAATTTCGCTGTTTGGCGCAATGGCGCCGGCGACAAGGAAAAAGGCGGCTGACGAAATATCGCCGGGAACGTAAACGTGCGTCCCGCGCAAGCGCTGCGGCCCAGCGACCGAAACCGTCAAACCGTCGACACCCACCTCGCCGCCGAACAATCGAATCATCCGCTCCGTATGGTCGCGCGAGCGGTGCGGCTCGGTGACCGACGTTACGCCGTCGGCGAACAAGCCTGCAAGCAAAACGGCTGATTTGACTTGTGCGCTCGCCACCGGCGAAGTGTAACGGAGCGGGCGAAGCGCGCCGCCGCGAATCGAAAGCGGCGTATAATGCCCTCCTTCACGTCCGTCAATGCGTGCCCCCATTTGGCGAAGCGGCTCCGTCACTCGCCCCATCGGCCGCTTGGCGATCGATTCGTCGCCGACCAAGCAGGCGTGAAACGGCTGGCCGGCCAAAATGCCAAGCAACAGGCGCGCGGTCGTCCCAGAGTTGCCGACATCAAGCACAGCGGCGGGCTCACGCAATCCATCAGGGCCGGTTCCTTCGACAACAACGGTCGTTCCGTCTCGGCGAATGTCGACGCCAAGTTTACGAAAACAATCAATGGTGCTTAAACAATCCGCCCCAGGCAAAAAATGGTCAATCACCGTTCGTCCAGAAGCAAGCGCCCCAAGCATGACAGCGCGATGGGAAATGGATTTGTCGCCGGGCACCTCAATCGTTCCCCGGAGTGATGATACGTTCGTTGGCAGCTGCATGGAACCCCTCCACCATTTTGATTGCTATCCTTCATAGATGGCGTAGCTCGTATGTTTCGCAAGGCACGCTTTCGCCCGCGCCCGATCGTCTTCGCTTTGGAAGCTGAGGCGGAGCACGCCGTAAATTTCTTCGCGCGTTTCAATGATGCGGATGTTCGTGATGCTGATGTTTTCCTCGGCCAAATAGCCGGTCACTTCGGAGATGACGCCCGGATAATCCGGCACGTCGACATACAAATCGTAAAACGACGGAATCGCCCCCTTTGTCCGTGTCGGCAGTCCGTCGCGAAACTGCTTGGCTTCCAGAAAGTAATGGTAAATGGCCGGGCTGTTTTCCTCTTCGACAAAGGAGCGAAGCTTTTCCATCTCCGCCATCCATCGGTCAAACAAAGCCAGCATCTCCCGCTTATTATGGATCAAGATATCGCGCCACATTTCCGGATTGCTCGACGCAATGCGGGTGATGTCGCGGAAGCCCCCGGCCGCCAGCCGGCTGACAAGCGCATTTTCGCACTCGTACTCGCGCGCCTGGTGGACGAGGCTCGCTGCAATCAGATGCGGAAAATGGCTGATGACCCCGGTGATGCGGTCATGTTCCTCGGGCGTCAAGATGACAAACTGTGCTTTCGTTCCCGCAAGCCACTGTTTCAACGCTTCGACTTGCTGCGACGGCACATCGTCCGTCGGCGTCAAAATGTAAAAGGCGTTTTCAAACAGGTGAGCTCTAGCCGCCGCCACCCCGCTTTTATGCGACCCGGCCATCGGATGGCCGCCGATGAAAGCCACGCCGCACTCAAGCAGGCGGCGCGCCCGTTCGACGATGCGCCGCTTTGTGCTGCCCACATCCGTCACAATGACGCCCGGCTTCAGCCGCTCAAGCGGCATGGATGAAAGCAGCGCCTCCGTCTGCATGACCGGGGCGGCCAAAACGATCAAATCCGCCCGTTCGTACGCTTCTGCCAATGAGCGTGCGGCTTCATCGATGACTTTGAGCGAACGGGCCAGACCGAGCTGCCGCTCATTGACATCGTAGCCGATGATCACCGCCTCCGGATGCGCTTTTTTAATCGCCAGTGCAATCGATCCGCCGATCAAGCCGAGGCCGACAATGAACACGTTTCCTTCCAATCGTCCCACCTACTTTATGCAACGATGCGCCCGCTGCTTGCGAAAAGCAGCGGGCTGATCTTTTCTATTTATCCCGCCGCTGAACGGTCAAGCGAGCTGTTTTTCCCGAAGCAGTTGCAAAACGAGTTCCAACACCCGGTCGTTTTGCTCTTTCGTGCCAACAGTCACGCGCACGCCGGTCGGCAGCCCAAGCGCTTGACCGGAGCGGACAATGACGCCTCGCTCAAGCAAATATCGGAACACTTCGTCGCCATCCAACCCGAAATCAATGAACAAAAAGTTTGTTTGCGACGGGTAATACTTCAGACCGTTCTCCTCGCAAAAGCGATAATACCGTTCAAGCTCAGCACGATTTCGTTCGACGCAGGCGCGGATGAACGCTTGATCGTCAAGGGCGGCCGCCGCGGCCGCTTGGGCGATGGTCGACGTGTTAAACGGCTCGCGCGCTGGCTCGACGGCGCGGATGAGCGTCTCGCTCGCCACGCCGTAGCCGACGCGGAGCGCAGCGAGCCCGTATGCTTTCGAGAACGTGCGCATGACGACAAGCTGCTCGTACTCGTTTAACAGCGGCACCGTTTGCGGGTAGTCGGGCGCCGTCGCATATTCGTAGTACGCTTCATCCACGACCACGAGCACGTGCGGCGGCACGCGATCCAAAAAGAAGCGCAGCTCGGTGTCATTCACATACGTGCCCGTCGGGTTGTTCGGGTTGCAAATCCAAACGATGCGCGTGTTTTCATCGATGGCCGCAAGCATCGCCTCTAAGTCGTGCCGTCCGTCAACGAGCGGCACTTCGCGCACCTCAGCCCGCTCGATGACGGCGTTGTGCCGGTATTGCGGGAACGTCGGCGCCGCCATGACCGTGTTTGTCCCCGGCTCTAAAAAGGCGCGGCAAAAAATTTGCACCACCTCATCCGAACCGTTGCCAAACAGAAGCTGTGTTTCCTTGACACCAAGATGCTTCGCCACTTTTTCGCGCAACGTGCGGGCGTAACCGTCCGGATAGACGGCGAGACGGTCAAGCTCAGCGGCGATGGCTACTTTTGCCGCTGGCGACGAACCGTACGGATTCTCGTTAGAAGCAAGTTTGATAATCTCAGACAAGCCATATTCCCGCTTGACTTCTTCGATCGATTTTCCCGGCTGGTACGGAGAAAGCCCCCGGAGCGATTCCTTTACTTGCATGATTGTCGCCAACTCCTCCAATTTCGGAACTTTTAGCGCGAAGAACACGGCTCCCGAAGCGGCGCGGCAAGCGAACGGGCATAGGCAGCAAACTCGGCGACGGCTGCTCCCCTTTCATCCAGCGCCTGCAGCCTCGGAGCCAGCTGCTCGACTTTTTGCACAAGCGCGCTGCCGACGACAACGCCGTCGCACACCTCTTTTAACATCGCGACTTGCTCCGGCGCCGAAACGCCAAAGCCAACGGCGACCGGGACGCGGCTATGCCGCTTCACTTCACGGAGGAAGTCGCCGAGCGTCTCCGGCAGCGTCTCGCGCACGCCGGTGACGCCAAGCGAGGAGACGCAGTACAAAAATCCTTGCGCCGCCGAAGCGATCCGTTCGATCCGTTGCTTCGACGTCGGTGCGACAAGCGAAATGAGCGGGATGTCAAACCGTTCACTAAGTTCGCGGAGCGGACCGCTTTCCTCAAACGGCAAATCCGGGATGAGCACGCCGTCGGCGCCATTTTCCTGCGCTAAAGCAAAAAAGGATTCTTCTCCTAATTGTAACACAGGATTGTAATACGTAAAGAGAATAATCGGAATGTTTACCCCTTTTTTTCGCATCTCGCCAATAAGCTGAATGGCTTTCGGCAGCGTCATGCCCCCGTCAAGCGCCCTTGCGGCGGCGCGTTGAATCGTCGGTCCATCAGCGAGCGGGTCCGAGTACGGCACGCCAAGCTCCAATATGTCAGCACCGGCTTCCTCAAGCGCCAAGGCGAGATCGATCGTCACAGCGGGGGTCGGGTCACCGGCGACGATAAACGGGATAAATAGCGGCGGATTAACGGACAGCGGCAATGTCTTCACCTTCCTTCGCGCCAAGATAGCGCATCATCGTTTGCACATCTTTATCGCCGCGGCCGGACAGGCAAATCAGCACCGTTTCATCCGTGGGCATCCGGCGGGCGAGTTCAACCGCTTTTGCCACTGCATGGGCCGATTCGATGGCTGGAATGATGCCCTCTGTTTGCGCCAACAATTGGAACGCGGCGATCGCTTCTTCATCGGTCGCGCTTTCGTAGCAGACGCGGCCAATGCTCGCCAAATACGCATGTTCCGGCCCGACGCCGGGGTAATCCAAGCCGGCAGAAATCGAATACGGCTCGAGAATTTGCCCGTACTCGTCTTGCAATAGGTAGGTCATCGCCCCGTGGATGACTCCTTTCGTCCCTTTGGTGATGGTCGCCGCATGGTGCGGAGTGTCGATCCCTTTGCCGGCCGCTTCGACGCCGACAAGACGGACGTCATCTTGCAAAAACGGGTAAAACATGCCGATGGCGTTGCTGCCGCCGCCGACACAGGCGACGATGACATCCGGCAGCTTCCCTTCACGGGCGAGAAACTGTTCTTTCGCTTCATCGCCAATCACACGCTGAAACTCGCGCACCATTTTCGGATACGGATGCGGACCGACGACCGAGCCGATCATGTAAAAATGGTCGTCGCAGTGGGCGACCCAATAGCGAATCGCTTCGTTCGTCGCATCTTTCAATGTTCGATTGCCGCTTGAAACCGGCACGACTTCGGCGCCCAACAGCTTCATGCGAAATACGTTCAGCTCCTGGCGCTTCATGTCTTCTTCGCCCATAAAGACGATGCAGTCCATGCCGAAATGAGCGGCTACCGTCGCCGCGGCGACGCCGTGCTGGCCGGCGCCGGTTTCCGCGATCAGCTTTTTCTTGCCCATCCGTTTTGCCAAAAGCGCCTGGCCGATCGCGTTGTTGATTTTATGGGCGCCCGTATGGTTTAAATCTTCGCGCTTTAAATAAATTTTCGCGCCCCCAAGCCGTTGTGTCAAATTCGACGCGAATGTGAGCGGAGTCGGACGGCCGGAGTAATGCTGCAAAATGCGAATGTATTCTTGTTTGAACGATTCATCGGCAAGCGCTTTGTCAAGCTCCGCTTCGATTTCTTCAAGCGGAAGCATGAGCGTCTCAGGGACAAACTTGCCGCCGAAATCGCCAAACCGGCCGTATTCATTCGGAACGTGTTCGATCATCTAACCCCACCTTCTCCTTCATAAAAGTTGAAAAACGAAGAGGCGCATTTCTTCAAAGTCCTGCGGTTGGTCAATCGTCCGAGCGTCAGCGCCGTCTTTTGGCCCTTCGTTTTTAAGAATAATGTTTGATCAGACGTGTTGATTAACCAATCAAAAGTCTGTTGAGAAGGCTCTATTCCGAGCTTTTCTGCCGTAGTCGGCAAGCGGTTCGCTTGCCCTGGACATGCTGCCGCATGCCCTCCTCGAACAATGAGCGCTTTGCGGGCCAATTCGGTTTGCCAGCCAACGCTCTTGTTCGGGAGAAGAGGGCGGAAAAGCTTGTGTTCAGCCATATCATTTCTATGTTTTTCCGTACATAGCGAATCATCAACACTCGTGATGTTTGATTTTTTCTTCGATTTGCTTCATCTTCGCTGGATCTTTGCGTCCATCCGTTTCAATGCCGCTGCTGATATCGATGCCATCTGGTCGATAGACAAGCAGCCGATCAATATTGTCCGGAGTGATGCCGCCGGCAATGAAGCATGGCACGCCTTGGCGGGCCGCCTCTTCCAAATAGCCTGGCACTGCCGTCCAGTCAAAGGCGATGCCCGTCCCCCCCCAGGCGCCGGCGACGCGGCTGTCGACAACGTAGCCATCGGCAATGCCAGCGTACTGCCTCATCGCCGCAAGCGCCCTATCGCCATGGTGGATTGTCTTCCAGACGGAAAACGGCACCGTCTCTTTCACTGCCGCCAGCTCCGCCGGCGTTTCCCGGCCGTGGCATTGGATGACATGAAGCGGCAGCTCGGCGGCGACAGCGGCGATCTGTTCAACGGGAGCGTTGACAAAGACGCCGACAAGCTGTTTGGCGCCAAGCTCATGGGGCGCAAGCCACTGTTGCACTTCACTCGGAGAGACGTTCCGCTTGCTTTCGGCGAAAATAAAACCGAGGTAATCAGCCCCGCTCACGATAGCAGCCTGCACGTCTTCAGCCGAACGGTTGCCGCAATATTTAATTCGAATCATCCCCATCTTCCTCCCCAAACAGCCGATAGACCGCCCGCTCCACATCGTCTTGGCGCATGAGCGACTCGCCGACGAGCATGGCCTGTGCTCCATACGATTCAACCGTCTTCACATCGTTGTAGGAACCGATCCCGCTTTCGCTGACGATGATGCACGATGGCGGGATGAGCGGAGCGAGCGTTTTGGTCGCCTCAAGCGTTGTCACAAAGGTATGCAAGTCGCGGTTGTTGATGCCGACGATCTCCGGCGTAAACCGATCGAAAATCCGCTCGAGCGTCTCTTTCGCATGCACTTCGACCAGACATTCGATCCCCGAGCTGTACGCTTCATGATAGAGCTCCTCAAGTGTTTCCGGTGGGAGCGCCTCGCCGATCAATAAAATCGCATCCGCCCCGAGTCGGGCGCTTTCTTCGACTTGCCGCCGATCGATGATGAAATCTTTGCGGAGCACGGGAACATTAACCGCTTCTTTCACCGCTTGCAAATAGCGGCGATGCCCTTGGAAATACCGTTCATCCGTCAGCACGCTGATGGCGTCGGCACCGGCGCGTTCATACGCTTTCGCGATGGCCACCGGGTCAAAATCCGGGCGAATGATGCCTTTTGACGGCGACGCTTTTTTCACCTCAGCGATCAAGCCAAGCATCCGCCGCGGCCGGCGGAGCGCCGCTGCCAATGGTCGGCGCTTTCGCTCTGGCCATGGCGCCGGCAGCGTCAACGTTTCCACTTCTTCCCGTTTGGCTGCTAAAATTTCCCTAAGCATCATGAACCACTTCCTTCGCCCGCAGGCGTTGCAGTTGTTCGTATGCGGTTTTGGACAAAAGTGCCTCTTTCGCTCTCGCCACTCCTTCGGCAATCGTTTCTGCTTTGCCGGCGGCATACAGAGCGGCGCCGGCATTCAGCACAACGATATTGATGGCGCTCTCCGGCGCTGTTCCCGCCATCACCGCCTCAAGAAGCGCGGCGCTCTCTGCCGGATCGCGCACTTGCACATCGGCAAGCTTGCCGCGCGGCAAGCCAACATCTTCTGGAGCGATGACAAAGCGGCGGATCGCCCCGTCTTTCAATTCCACAACATCCGTTTCTGCCGCAATGCTGCATTCATCAAGCCCATCGCGCCCGGTGACAAACAACACATGTTTCGAGCCGAGGCGGCGCATCGCCTCCGCCAATTTCTCAGCGTAGCGGGTCGAATAGACGCCGACGACTTGCCGCTTGCAACGCGCCGGATTGGCGAGCGGGCCGATCAAGTTGAAAACGGTGCGGAACCCGATTTCCTTCCGCGGCCCGGCGGCGTGTTTCATCGCCGCGTGATAGAGCGGGGCGAACAAAAACGCCAACCCTTTCGTTTCCAACGCCTGTTTGGCCGCCGACGGCGACGTTGGAATGTCGATGCCGAGCCGCTCGAGCACATCGGCGCTGCCACTTTTTGACGAAACAGCGCGGTTGCCGTGCTTAGCGACTTTGACACCGAGCGATGAAATGACGATCGCCGCGGCGGTGGAAACGTTGAATGTCGCCGCCCCATCGCCGCCCGTGCCGCACGTATCGATGACATCATCACTAGCCTCAATGGCAGTCATCCGGTCGCGCATGGCCCGCACAAATCCGACGAGCTCATCGACCGTCTCTCCGCGCAGGCGGAGCATGGACAACAGACTGGCGATTTGACTGTCCGTCGCCTCGCCGGACATGATGACATTCATCGCCGCATACGCTTCGTCCTCCGTCAACGCTTCTCCTTCCGCACATTTCGAAAGCAGCTGCTTCAACATACGACCCTCTCCCCTTTCGCAAATAGTCGTTCCGCTTGTTCAATCGCATTCATCAAGGCGCTCGCTTTATTACGCGTCTCTTTCCACTCCAGTTCCGGAACGGAGTCGGCGACAATGCCGGCGCCGGCTTGCACATAGGCATAACCGTCTTTCACGACCGCTGTCCGGATGGCGATGCATGAATCGATGTTGCCGTCAAACCCGATATAGGCAATCGCTCCGGCATACAGCCCCCTCGCCGTCGGCTCGAGTTCCTGCAAAATTTGCATCGCCCGCACTTTCGGAGCCCCGCTCACCGTTCCAGCCGGAAAGGCGGCAAGGAGTGCATCGATCGGGTGAACGTTGTCGTCCAGTTCACCGACGACTTTGGAAATTAAGTGCATCACGTGTGAAAACTTTCCGATCTGAAGCAACACCGGCACCTCGACTGTTCCGTACTTGGCGACCCGGCCGATGTCGTTGCGCGCCAAATCGACAAGCATATAATGCTCAGCCCGTTCTTTCGGGTCGTGGTACAGCTCATCAGCCAGCCTCTCATCTTCTTCCGGCGATCGGCCGCGCCGCCGTGTGCCGGCAATCGGATCGATCTCAACGCGCCCACGGTGCACTTGAACGAGTTTTTCCGGCGAACTGCCGACAATTTCCACATCGCCAAGCTGGAAATAAAACATGTACGGTGACGGGTTGATGTAGCGGAGCAACCGATAAATGGCAAAGCCTCCGGCTTGAACCGGCACGCAGAAGCGCTGGGACAGAACCGCTTGAAACACATCACCGGCCGCGATGTACCGTTTCACAGTCTCCACATCGCGCAAAAACTGTTTTTTGTCATAGTTGGACACTGCTTTGGCAAACGAGGCGGGCCGCCCCGATTCGCCTTCCGCCGGCAAGAGCGGCTGCTCGGTGCGGATGCGGGCCGCTTTCGCTGCGAGATCGGCCATGCGCCGTTCGGCCGCGCGGTACGCTTCGATTTTTTCTTCCTCCGTTTCGTTGCCGCTCAACCGAATATAGTGAATGACGAGCAATTCACGCTTTTGGTGGTCAAACGCAAACAACGATTCACAAAACACGAAATAGGCCGTCTTCATCGGCAAATCGCGGTTTTGATGGCGCGGCACTTTTTCGATGGCGGAAATGAAATCGTAGCCTAAAAACCCAACTGCACCGCCTGTAAACGGCACCGTCTCGGCGAGCGGCTTGACGGCAAGCGTCCGCTCGACCCATTGAAACGCTTCTTTCAGCGTCGGTGCGGTGATTGGTTTGTTCCCGTTTTCGTCTTTCACCGAAAACGTTTCGCCGGTTTCGCTCTCCAGCGTCAAAAACGGCGCCACGCCAATGAACGAATAGCGCGCCCATGGCGATTCGTCATCCTTGCTTTCAAGCAAAAACACGGCTTCCTCGCGCAAATTGGCAAACACGCCGAGCGGCTCAATGACATCGGCTACAAATTTACGCACAATCGGGATGGTGCGAAATTCGTTCGCTTCTGCCAAAAAAGCGGTCAGCCCATCAGCAGACATCACTTCTCCTCCCTTCATGATCAGCGGGCGGAGAATGAGGGTTTATGAGGCGAAAAAAGAGAGGGGAAAATAAAACGCCCAAAGACGACCGTCTTTGGGCAGATGCCGGCGAATGAAAAAACGCTCACCTCAGCTAAACTCGCTCATTCTCATCTACCCTACGCTCGCTCTCCACTCTTGCTCAGCTTCCAACACCCCTCGCTGCGTTAAGGGGGCAAAGAAGTTATTTTAACTATATTACATTTCAGTTTTTTTTGTCAACGACAAATCCGGGCGCAACACAACCGCTCCTTTTAAATACACGTGGCAGATCTCTTCTTGGTGTTTCTCAGTCGCCACCGTCATCATGACGCGAATGCAGCGCGGCAAGGAACCAGGCACCGGAATTTCCCTCATGCACATGACCGGTACATACGTCCAGCCGTCCAAACGGCGCAGCGCCTGCGCCGGAAACGCGGCGGTGATGTCGTCGGTGACGGAAATGAGCACAAACGACACATCAGCAGCGGCGACATCGTTTGCGCGGATCATTTCACGAAGCAACGTTTCAGTTGCCGCCACGATTTCCTCGGCGTCATTTCGATCCACCGTAATCGCTCCGCGAATGCCGCGAATCATCCTTTCCCCTCCTGTTTGGAAAACTCGTCCAGCCACGTGAGCAGGTTGTCATCTTCGAGTTCCACCACTTCCACGTCACCGATCTCACAAAGAAGCACCATTCGCACTGTGCCGGCGTACGCTTTTTTGTCGCCTTTCATCTTCGCAAGCAGGCGGCGCGTCTGAACCGTTGTCGGCAGCGACACCGGGAAGCCGTATCCTGCGAACCAATCAGCCAATCGATGCTCGGCGAACGACCGGCCGTAAAATCGTTCGCTGACAAAGACCGCAAACAGCATGCCAACCGCGACCGCCTCCCCATGGGTGAGCACGCCGTAGCCTAACTCGCTTTCCAGCGCATGGCCAAGCGTATGGCCGAAATTCAAATGGGCGCGCACCCCGGTTTCTTTTTCATCCTCACGGACGACGGACGCCTTAATGTCAATGCCCTTTTCAATGCAATAGGCGAGCTTGTCGCCCTGCAAGTCGGCGAGCGTCTTGATTTCCGCGCGCAGCCATTCGTAAAAGCAGCGGTCGCGAATCAACGCATGCTTGATCACCTCGGCAAACCCGGACCGAAGCTCGCGATCGGGCAAAGTACGCAAAAAAGAGATGTCGTACACGACCGCCTCTGGCTGGTGGAAAGCGCCGATCATATTTTTGCCGAGCGGATGGTTGATGGCGACCTTGCCGCCGACGGCGCTGTCATGGGCCAAAAGGGTCGTCGGCATTTGTATATAGCGGATGCCGCGCATATAGGTGGCGGCGACAAACCCGGCCAAATCGCCGACAACGCCGCCTCCAAGCGCAATGATGACCGAACGGCGGTCAAGGCCGCACTGCAATGCCGCTGTCTGACAGGCGTAATAATTATCAAAGGACTTGGCCGCCTCCCCGCTCGGAATGACGTAGGTGTACACGTCGTACTCAGCGGCGGCAAGCAACCCCCGCACCTCATCCAAATAAAGAGGCGCCACAGTATCGTCGGTAACGATGAAAAGTTTTGTCCCCGGCGGGCAGGCGAGCGATCGAAGCAACTTTGGCAACTCGCGGGCCGCTCCATCGCCCAAAAGAAGCGGATAGCGCTTCGTCGCCGTTTCAATCGTCCGTTCGATCATGGTTAAAACTCCTTTGCATAGCGGCGGGCGCGTTCCACATTTTCTTTAATCAAGTCCATCCGATCCTGCCCAAACTGCTCAACGATCGCCGCCGCCACTTCCCAGGCGACAACGGCCTCAGCGACAACGCTCGCCGCCGGCACGGCGCAGCTATCCGATCGCTCAATGCTTGCCGCAAACGGCTCTTTCGTCTCGATATCCACGCTTTGAAGCGGCTTGTACAGCGTCGGGATCGGCTTCATCACTCCGCGAACGACGATCGGCATCCCGGTCGTCACCCCGCCTTCAAAGCCGCCCGCCCGATTCGTTCGGCGCGAAAAGCCTTCTTCCGGGCTCCAAACGATTTCATCGTGCACTTCACTTCCCGGGAGGCGCGCCGCTTCAAAGCCGATCCCGAATTCAACGCCTTTAAACGCGTTGATGCTGACGATCGCCGCGGCGATTTTTGCATCAAGCTTTCGGTCGTAATGGACATAGCTGCCGACTCCAGCCGGAACGCCCTCAACGATCACTTCCACGATGCCGCCGATCGAATCGCCGTTTTTCTTCGCCCAATCGATCGCTTCCATCATTTTTTTCCCTGCCTCCGGGTCAAAGCAGCGCACCGGCGATTCTTCCGTCACCGCCTGCAATTCCTCAAGCGAACGATAATCAAGCTTCTTGGCGCGCACGCCGCCGATTTCGATGACATGGCCGGCGACGCGGATGCCGACCTCTTCCAAAATGCGTTTTGCCACCGCCCCGGCCGCCACACGCACCGTTGTTTCTCTTGCTGACGAGCGCTCGAGCACGTTGCGCATGTCGCGATGTCCGTATTTCAGGGCGCCGTTTAAATCAGCATGCCCTGGGCGCGGACGCGTCACTTTCCGCTTCACTTCCGCTTCGTCATCCATCGGCTCAACCGCCATAATCGTTTGCCAATGTTTAAAATCGCGATTCTCGACAACGAGCGCAATCGGCGAGCCGAGCGTTTTCCCGTGCCTGACGCCGCCTGTGATTTTCACTTCGTCTTTTTCAATCTGCATGCGGCGGCCGCGTCCGTACCCTTTTTGCCGACGCGCCAGCTCTTTATTGATATGCTCGGCGCATAGCGCGAGCCCGGCCGGTACTCCTTCCAAAATGGCCGTCAATTGCGGCCCATGCGATTCCCCTGCCGTCAAATACCGCATGTTTGTCTCTCCCTTCAGGTCTTTAACGCGTTTAAGTAAAAATATATCATAAATTCGAAAAATGAAAATAGTTTCAGGAAAAAAAGAAGCCGGCGTGAGCTATTTTTTTCGGTAAAAAAACGTCTCCTCGACTTCAAAACCGTACAAGCCGGGATTGAAAATCTGCTCGGTGCTGCCGACAAACAGCACACCTCCCGTCCGGAGCGCGTCGTGAAATTTGCGATACAGCATCCGCTTCGCCTCTTCCGTAAAATAAATGAGCACGTTGCGGCAGACGATCAAATCCATGTTGCAAGGAAACGGATCCGCGAGCAAGTTGTGCTTTTGAAACTTGACCGTTTGTTTAATCTTTTCGTTTATTTTATAATACTCGCCGTCTTTCGTAAAAAACTTTTTTCTCATTTCCTCCGGCAGCTCTACAAGCGACCGCTCGCTGTACAAACCGAGACGCGCGCGGACGAGCGCATTATCGTCAATGTCGGTCGCCAACACCGACACGCGGTGAAGCGGCAATCGTTTTGCAAGCACCATCGCGAGCGTATACGGCTCCTCGCCGGTTGAGCAGGCAGCGCTCCACACGTTCGGGCGCGGGTTTTCCGCCAAGAGCCGCGGCAAAATGGTGTGCTCAAGCACTTCCCAACGCTTGGCGTTCCGGTAAAACTCCGAGACGTTGATCGTCATCCGATCCAAGCATTCATGCCATAGCGCTGGCTCTTTCTCCATCGCCGCAAACAACTCGGCAAAGCTTTTTAGCCCTTTTTTCATGTACAACGACGCCAAACGCCGCCTCATCTGCGCCTCCTTATATAGTGATAAGTCAATGCCTGTTTTTCGCTTCACTTTGGCAATGAACTGTGCGTAATCGTCCATCGTCGCCTGTTCCTCTCCCCTGTCAATATACAAAAACGGCAAAAACCGGCCGAATGGCGGCCGGTCTTCGCATCAGTACAGCCATGCGTTGATCTGTTTCGAATAGCGGACGAGCTCTTCTTCTTTAAAGAACAAGTTGATTTCGCGTTCGGCGCTTTGCGGCGAGTCGGAGCCGTGGATGACGTTTTTGCCGACCGTCAGGCCAAAATCGCCGCGGATCGTGCCAGGGGCAGCCTCCTGCGGATTCGTTTTCCCCATCATTTGCCGGGCGGCGGCGATCACGTTCTCGCCCTCCCACACCATGGCAAACACTGGCCCCGAGGTGATAAAGTCGACGAGCTCGCCGAAAAACGGGCGCTCTTTATGCTCAGCGTAATGCTGCTCGGCCAGTTCGCGCGACACCTGCATCAGCTTCGCGCCGACAAGCTGGAAGCCTTTTTTTTCAAAGCGAGCGACAATCTCGCCGATCAAATTGCGCTGAACCCCGTCCGGTTTCACCATGATGAATGTCCGTTCTGCCATTCGCTCTCCACCTCTACTGTCGTATGTACTGGGAAACGGGTTCCCACCCATCATAGTATCATGGTTCCACGCCGTTGGCAACAGCGTCCTTGAAAGCGCTAATAATCCCTTTTCCCAATGTAGAGAGCGAGATCATGGAGCAGCGTGCGCGCTTCGTTGGCCGGCAACTCGTTAAGCAGGCGGAGCGCTTTTTCCAAATAGCGGTCGCTTAGCGCATACGATCGTTCGATGGCATCCGTCTGTTTAATGACCGCCAGCACCGCTGACATTTCTTTGGCGTCAGTGTCCGCGTTGACGGCCGTAATTTTCGCTCGCGCCTGTTCATCGCAAAGGGCATACAGCACCGGGAGGGTGACGTTTCCTTGCTGCAAGTCGCTTCCAGCCGGCTTGCCGAGCTGCTCTTCCGTACCCGTGAAATCAAGAATGTCATCGGTAATTTGAAACGACATGCCGACGTAATGGCCGAACCAATACAGTCGGTTGGCCACCGCCTCCGGCGCGTCGGCGGCAAGGGCGCCAAGCTGGCAACTCGCGGCGATCAATAGCGCCGTTTTCCGGCGGATGCGCCGCAAGTACGTGCGAAGCGGCTGGTCGAATCGGTATTTGTCCTTGATTTGCTCGATTTCCCCACGGCACACTTCCACGATCGTTTTCGCCAGCACTTGATGAGCGCGCGAACTGGAAAGCTCCGCCATCCGCTCAAGCGAACGAGCGAAGAGGTAATCACCTGTATACATGGCAAAGCGGTTGCTCCATTTCGCCTTGATCGTCGGGCGGCCGCGCCGAACGTCGGCGTCATCGATGACATCGTCGTGAACGAGCGATGCCATATGGATGAGTTCAAGCGCTACGGCTACATGTTTAATCCGTTCAAAATCATAATGGCCAAAACGGGCGGACAGCAAGACAAAAACGGGACGGATCCGCTTTCCGCCCGCTTGCAATAAATGGAGCGCCGCTTCCCCCAGCGGCCCGTATTCCGACCGGACCGTCCGCTCGAGCTCCTCTTCGACCGCCGCCAAATCATCGCTTAAAAACGAATACATCGCCTTTAACTTCATGGTGTTCACCTTGACTCATCGTTTATAGCCTAAATGCATGGCCGCTACGCCGAACGTGTACGGTTTGACCTCGACATCGACGAAACCGGCTTCGCGGAACATCTCGGCCAGCTCGTCCCGTCCTGGAAATTCACGCGCCGATTCCTGCAGCCATGAGTATTCCTCATAGCTTTTCGCCAACAGTTTGCCAAACAGCGGCATAATAAACCGAAAATAAAAATAGTAAAGCTGGCGGAAACCAAACAACGTCGGCTGCGACGTTTCCAGACAGACGGTCATGCCGCCCGGCTTGGTGACTCGGTGCATTTCTTTCAGCACCGTCATATAATCAGGGACGTTGCGCAAGCCGAAGCCGATCGTCACATAATCGAACGAATTATCGGGAAACGGCAGCCGCATGGCGTTGCCGTGAATGAGCTTGACGTTGTCGAGGCCGCGCGCCTTCACCTTTTGCTCGGCGACTTTCAGCATGTTTTCGCTGAAGTCAAGACCGTACACTTCCCCCTTCGGTCCAACCGCCTCAGCCAGCGCAATCGCCCAATCGGCCGTTCCGCAACACACGTCGAGCGCCCTTTTCCCTTTTTGCACATTCATCCTCCGCATGACGTCCTCGCGCCATTTCAAATGGCGGCGGAAGCTGATGACAGAATTCATCCGGTCATAATGTGCAGAAATGTTTTCAAATACGCGATGGACTCGTTCTTCTTTCGATTGATGCATCGTTCTACCCTTCTTCCACCGACTTTTTGACAATGGCTTGAAATCGGCCGGCAAGTTCCGCCATACGGAACCGCAGCAGGTCATTCATCGGCAAGTCGGCCGAAAGCAGCGCTTCCTTGCAATGGTCGATATAACGCTCGCAAAGGCGAAGCAAATGCCGCTTTTGTTCTTTCGTCAGCCCTTTAGCCCACGGAAAGGCGATATGCGCCATTTGTTCAAACAGCACCGATGACCCGGTGCGGACGAACGCTGCTTGCTCGAGCAGCAAGCGCCGCAACAGCAAGTAATGGCCGGCAAATTCCCCCCATTGCGGCGCCCCGATGCGCTCGGCAAGCTTCACAAGCAATGCCGACTCGATCGTGCCGACCGCGGCGAACAGCGTCTCGATCCGCTCCACCTTTTTTTCGTACAGCTGCACTTTTTGCTCATTAATCTCACGGACCGCTTCGGCAAACAAACGGATGAGCGCGACATCGCCCGAGCGCGCCAGCAAGTCGTAATAAAGCCCGCTGTACAAGTCGCCGGCCAAAACGACAAGCTGCCGCGTCCGCAAATCGCCGCCGCGGTCTGTCACCTGATCATGGGTGTCAAGGGCGATTTGCATGAGCATCATGGCGATGATGCACCGGTCCGGCTCATTCGGCGCCGCCGAAGCATCAGTCATCATCGACAGCGAAAGCAGCAGCCGATCTTCGTCGACAGCCGGCGTCGGCACATGCGCGCGCAAATACGGATGGTCCAGCTGCCGTTCGATTTGTTCCTTCAATGACGCCAATTTCACCATGATGTCATTCACTCTTCTCACCCTTGTCCCCCCAAAAATATCCGCACCGCCATGACGGACTCATTATAACATAATTTTGTCGAAAACGCTCTAGTTTGCTAGAAATTTGCCGGTTTACTTTTTGCCTTCCGATTCAACCACACCGTGGCGCGTTTGAATATACGCTTTTCCTCTCACTTTGATCGCCGACGTATGTTCCGTGAACTGAGCGATCAACACTTCGCCTTTGTCAAGCTTTTCCGAATGGTGAAATCTTGTGTCCGCGCCGCGCGTCAGCCCGATGACGTTCACCCCGTCTTCGAGCGCTTTAATGACGACAAAATCGCTGTTTGTGTACATCCTCTTCCCTCCTTACGCTTTGATTAACGAAAGCACTTCAGTGCGGGCGTTGGCATCTGTTTCAAACACGCCTCGCACCGCGGTTGTCACTGTTT
Organism: Geobacillus vulcani PSS1; assembly: GCF_000733845.1. GTDB lineage: Bacteria > Bacillota > Bacilli > Bacillales > Anoxybacillaceae > Geobacillus > Geobacillus vulcani. Next base: position 2,219,240 of record NZ_JPOI01000001.1, on the reverse strand, counting down.
TGGCCCCCGGTTTTTTCACCCCGCGCATCGTCATGCACATATGCTCCGCTTCAACGACGACCATCACCCCATGCGGCTCAAGCGCCTCGACGATCGAATCAGCAATCGTCGCCGTGATGCGCTCTTGCAGCTGCGGGCGACGCGCCACCGCCTCAACGGCTCGAGCAAGCTTGCTCAGTCCGGTCACTTTCCCTCCCCGCGGAATATAGGCGACGTGAGCAACGCCAAAAAACGGCACCAAATGGTGTTCGCACATCGAATAAAACGGAATATCTTTGACGAGCACAAGCTCCTCATGTTCCTCGCTGAATACGGTTTGAAAGTGCTGCTTCGGGTCTTCCTGCAACCCAGCGAACACCTCGGCATACATTTTCGCCACCCGCTTTGGCGTATCGACGAGCCCTTCGCGGTCTGGATCTTCCCCGATCGCCTCAAGAATGAGGCGGACCGCATATTCAATTTGCGCAACATTGATCTCTGGCATACAAACAACATCCTCCTGCATCATAAAAGCTGCATGTAATCCGATTCTAGCATAGGGAGCCAAAAAAAACAAAAAAGAAGGGCGGTGGATCACCTGCCCTTCCCTTCTGCGCTCCTGCTATGTAGGCTTACTTGACAGCATCTTTCAACGCTTTGCCCGGTTTGAATGCAGGAACTTTGCTTGCCGGAATTTCCATTTCTTCGCCCGTTTGCGGATTGCGTCCTTTCCGGGCGGCGCGCTCGCGCACTTCAAAGTTTCCAAAACCGATTAATTGCACTTTATCGCCTTTTCGCAGCGCTTCTGTAATCGAATCAAACACCGCATCAACGGCTTTTGTTGCATCTTTTTTCGAAAGACCGCTTGTTTCAGCGACCGCGTTGATCAATTCCGTTTTGTTCATGCCATTCACCTCCTCCCAAGGAGCTGGTCTTGTTTACTACCATTTGTGCACACTTTTCTGCTTTTCTATACATAGACATCCAATTCCAGCGGCAAGAAGGCTCGCGCGCCGCGCCGGCGCAACCAATCATTCTATGTTTGCCTCGCGACAGTCCGCAGGAGATGCGCCTATGCCGCCGGCTGAAGCCTCTTCCCAACCGTTTGGGCTTCTCCTGTTTTTGCCGAGCGCAAACGAAGCAAAGGACAAGGAAACCGCCTTCTTCCCGCCAACAGGCGGTGACATGCCTAATCTTAACCAATTGACCGCGGAAATTCAACATCTTTTTTCGCAAAAACGGCCAATTTTAGGCATATTTCACCAAAACAACGATTTCAGATAAAAGATTACCATAACGCCATGCCTATAATCAAGTGCCAATCCTGATTTCTCAAGGGTTTTGGCGATTTTTTCCCTTTGCCGCTTAGCAACTGAAAAAATGGCATCAAAAAAAGCCCCCTTTTCGGGAGCTTGGCGCGCGGCCTCCGCTTTTCTTTTCTGTCTAGCTCCGGCCGCTAGCTCCCTTCCGCAAAATAACCCCCGCCCTCGAAGTGCAAGCACTTCTGCGGGCGGGGAACATTTTTCCTCGGGAGCTTGGGCGCGCGGCCTCCGCTTTTCTATAAAATAATCGCGATGAGGCCGCCGGAGCCTTCGTTGATGATGCGCTCAAGCGTTTCTTTCAGCTTGTAGCGGGCGTTTTCCGGCATGAGCGCCAGTTTCGCTTGGATGCCTTCACGGACGATGGAGCTGAGGGAACGTCCGAAAATGTCAGAGTTCCAAATCGACAGCGGATCGTCTTCGAAGTCTTGCATTAAATAGCGGACGAGCTCTTCGCTTTGCTTTTCCGTGCCGATGATCGGCGCAAACTCCGATTCGACGTCGACTTTGATCATATGAATCGACGGCGCAACGGCTTTCAGACGGACGCCAAAGCGCGACCCTTGGCGGATGATTTCCGGTTCGTCAAGGCTCATGTCGGACAAAGCGGGAGCAGCGATTCCGTAGCCGGTTTGTTTGACCATTTTCAAGGCGTCGGCGATTTGATCATATTCCGCCTTCGCATGGGCGAAATCTTGCATCAACTGAAGCAGATGGTCTTTGCCGCGGATCTCGACACCGACGATTTCTTTTAAAATTTGATCGTACAGCTCATCCGGCGCGTACAAGTCAATTTCGGCGATCCCTTGCCCCATTTCGATGCCGGCGAGCTGCGCTTTTTCGATGAAATCGTACTCGGCAAACTGCTGCACAACCCGGTCGACGTCGCGCAGCCGTTTAATGTCTTTGACGGTGTCGCGAACCGCTTCTTGGTAGCTTTCGCGCAGCCAATGATCTTCGCGAAGCACCATCACCCAGCTCGGCAAGTTGACATTCACTTCAAGCACCGGAAATTCATATAATGCTTCACGAAGCACGTTATACACATCGGCTTCGCGCATGCTTTCCACGCTCATGGCGAGCACCGGGATGTCGTACTTTTCGGCAAGCTCGCGACGAAGCGCTTCGGTTTCCGGATGGTGGGGCCGAACAGTGTTGACGATCATAATGAACGGCTTGCCGACTTCTTTCAGCTCGCCAATCACCCGTTCTTCCGCTTCGACGTAGTCTTGACGCGGAATTTCCCCGATCGTGCCGTCTGTCGTAATGACGACTCCAATCGTCGAATGTTCTTGGATGACTTTTCTTGTCCCGATTTCCGCCGCCTCTTGGAACGGGATCGGCTCTTCATACCAAGGCGTGTGAATCATCCGCGGCCCGTTTTCGTCTTCATATCCTTTTGCGCCGGGCACAGCGTAACCGACACAATCGACAAGACGGATGTTGACTTCAAGACCCTCATCCACTTTCACCGTCACCGCCTGGTTTGGCACGAACTTCGGTTCTGTCGTCATGATCGTCTTGCCGGCGGCGCTTTGCGGCAGTTCATCTTGGGCGCGCGCTTTATCGGCTTCGTTTTTAATGTTCGGAATGACCACCAACTCCATAAACCGTTTAATAAACGTCGATTTTCCGGTGCGGACGGCGCCGACCACCCCTAAATAAATGTCGCCCCCAGTCCGCTCGGCGATATCTTTAAAAATATCGACCTTTTCCAAATGACTCCCCTCCAGTTCTTCGGTCGTTATTAGAAACAGCGAGATGAACCAATAGAGCAGGACACTATATGCATATGATGTTGTCCGATTCGGTTATGACTAAAATAGAAAAAATCCCTTCTCTAGAATGTATTTTCCTAGAGAAGGGAAGATGACTCATTTTATGAAAAAAATCGGTTCATTCGTCTTGGCATCGATCGTATAGGGCAACGAGTACGCCGGCACAAAAAGCGAATGGTCAGTCAAAATCGGGCGAATGTCGTCGCCTGGCTTGTAGTGGTGCGCATATTTTTTCAACGCCGCATACAAATCAGAACGATAGTCGATATAAATTTCCCCATTCCCGTCGATGACAAACGGCAAGTTGTTGCCGGAAAACGGGCTGACGACATACGGCGGCTCTTTGTAACCGAGCTTTTTGTAATCGAGCGTAAATACGCCCGGCGCAACGACGTCTTGAAACGGCGGATACTTATGCTTGTCCGTATACATGCGCAGCCGCAGCTTTAAATCACGGACGCGCTCAGCCAATCGCAAATCAAGAAGCTTGACCGTCGGGTTCGTTTCCGCATTGATGATCATATACTGGAAGACGCCCCCGCTTTCATAGGCGTTTCCCGGCGGCTCCTGCATATAGCGGGGAACGAGTTTTTGAAAATCGACTGGATACTTCAAATACATCGGCGTGTTCATGTCGCGTGTTTTGATCGGCAGAAGCCCGCCGGTCGCCTTCCGGTATTCATCAACTGCCGATTGGACGGCCGCCACTTGGTCTTTGTAAGGAATTTGGTTTTGTTTCAACCGCTCTTGTGGATACAGGCAGCCGGAAATCATGGCCAAACATATACATGACAACAACAAGCGAGCGATTCGTTTCATCTTTCCCACCTTTTTGCCTATTGCGGTGTTGGTCCGCTGAATACGACGAAAATGATGATGATGCCGGCGAAAATTAAAAGAATGTAGGCGATGAGCGCCAACAGGAAGCGAAGCCATTTCATCTTGACCTTATAGCGGCTTAAATAAATGAAGCCGACAGAAATAAACATAAACACCATCGAGGCGATGGCGATCCACATTTTCGCTAACGCCGGTGACATGGGGGCCCCTCCTTTTTTTCGACAACTATAATTATAGCATTGGCAAAAAAAAAGCTGAAGTAAAGCGGGGCTTTCTTTACTTCAGCATCGCCTCATACCCTTCCGGAAGCTCAAGCCGATGATGGTTCGCCATATTGTATGCAAAACGAAGACGACTTGTACCGCCATTGGCCTATTTTCATCATTCTTGTTCGGCAAAAATATGGTTCAAGTCGTCCATTTCCTCCTTTTTTCCACGCGCCATGAGCGAATCGACCGCCTCTTTCGGGTCTTTTCCCGCAAACAATACGTCATAGAGAGCTTCGGTGATCGGCATCTTCACACCAAGCTCTTTCGCCAGTTCATAGGCGGCTTTTGTCGTCCGCACCCCTTCGACGACCATTCCCATGCTCTCGAGCACCTCGTCCAGCTTTTTTCCTTGACCGAGCATGTAGCCGGCCCGCCAGTTGCGGGAATGAACGCTCGTGCACGTGACGATCAAATCGCCGACTCCGGTCAAACCGGCGAACGTCATCGGATTAGCGCCGAGGGCGCAGCCGAGGCGGGCGATCTCGGCGAGCCCCCTGGTAATAAGAGCGGCTTTGGCGTTATCCCCGTAGCCGAGCCCGTCGCTGATGCCGGCGGCCAAGGCGATGATATTTTTCAGCGCTCCACCGACTTCGACGCCGATTAAATCCGGGTTCGTATACACGCGAAAATAGTGATGGTTCATAAAGATGTCTTGGATGCGGCGCGCGGCTTCCATATTGGGCGATGATACCGCCACGGTCGTCGGATGCCGGAGCACGACCTCTTCGGCATGGCTCGGCCCGGAAAGGACAATAACATCCACAAGCCATTCGCCCATTTCCTCGATGACCATTTCCGACACCCGCTTATGCGTCCCCGGCTCGATTCCTTTGCTGACGGCAACGACCGTGATCGGTGCCGTCAAGCAGGGGCGCGCTTGTTTGAGCACATCGCGGATCGCCTTCGTCGGTACGGCCAGCACGACGATGGAAATGCCGTCAAGCGCAGCGCAAAGATCATCGTAACCAATGATGGCTTCCGGCAGACGGACGCCTGGCAAATATTTTTCGTTCGTCCGTCGTTCGTTGATCTCCCAGGCTTGCTCCGCCCGATGGCTCCAAAGCCGGACGCGGTGCCCGTTGTCGGCCAAAACGAGCGCCAACGCCGTGCCCCAGCTTCCCGCCCCCAGTACGGCGATATTCTCCATCGTTTCCCACTTCCTTCGTCCGATTGTCGCAATCTCGAAAAAGAGCAGCCGCATCGCTTCGTTCTCGTCCATCCGGCTTTCACGGCTATGGCTTCCGCTCCCGCCATCCATCCGCGCAGAAGCGCGCTCGGCCGGTTTGCTTGATTCCGGCCCCTTGGTGAATCCCGCGGCGCTTGTCGCCGATGAGCACGCCCGGCCCCGCTTTCCCGCTGCCGGCGCCCTTCCCTCCAGCCAAGGAAGAATCGTGGGTTTCGCGAGCTCTCTTGGCGCTTTCCTTCTTATTTCCGCGGACGGGCGATGATTTTAATCGGCGTGCCTTCAAAACCGAACGCATCACGGATGCGATTTTCCAAAAACCGTTCATATGAAAAATGCATCAATTCCGGATCATTGACAAACGCGACAAACGTCGGCGGTTTGACGGCGACTTGCGTCATATAATAAATTTTTAACCGCTTGCCGTTGTGCGTCGGCGTCGGATTCATCGCCACCGCATCCATAATGACTTCATTGAGCACATTGGTCTGGACGCGCATCGCATGGTTGTCGCTCACAAGCCGGACGAGCGGCAAGAGCTTATGCAGCCGCTGTTTGGTCTTCGCCGACACGAATAAAATCGGTGCATAATCCAAAAATGGAAAATGATCGCGAATCTTCCGCTCAAACTCGACCATCGTTTTGTCGTCTTTTTCAATCGCATCCCATTTATTGACGACCAAAATGACGCCGCGTCCGGCCTCATGGGCATATCCGGCGATTTTTTTGTCCTGCTCGATGATGCCTTCTTCGGCGTTTAGCACGACAAGCACGACGTCCGAGCGCTCAATGGCCCTTAACGCGCGCAAGACGCTGTATTTTTCCGTGCTTTCGTAAATTTTTCCTCGCTTGCGCATCCCTGCCGTATCAATGATAACATATTCCTGCCCTTCGCGCACGAACGAGGTGTCGACGGCATCCCTCGTCGTACCGGCGATGTCGCTGACGATGACCCGCTCTTCGCCTAAAATGGCATTGACCAGCGATGATTTGCCGACATTTGGCCGGCCAATAAGGCAAAATTTAATCACGTCTTCCTCATACTCCTGCCCGCCGCCTTTCGGGAAATGACGGACGACGGCGTCAAGCAAATCACCAAGCCCCGTCCCGTGCGCTCCGGAAATCGGATACGGCTCTCCAAAGCCGAGGGCATAAAAGTCATAAATCAAATCGCGCATCTCCGGATTGTCGATTTTGTTCACCGCGAGCACAACCGGCTTGTTCGACCGGCGAAGCAGCTTGGCCACTTCTTCATCGGCCGCGGTCACGCCGTCCCGGCCGTTTGTCATAAAGATGATGACATCCGCCTCATCGATCGCGATTTCCGCCTGCTGACGAATTTGCACAAGCAGCGGCTCGTCGCCGATGTCAATGCCCCCGGTATCGATCAAGTAAAACGAATGGTTCAGCCATTCGGCCCGGCTGTAAATGCGGTCGCGCGTCACTCCGGGTACGTCTTCGACGATGGAAATGCGCTCCCCGACGATGCGGTTGAAAATCGTCGATTTCCCCACATTCGGACGGCCGACAATGGCCACGACTGGATTTGCCATGCTACCACCCTTTATCGACATTTTTATATCGTTCCTCGTGAAAAAACGCCCTTTTCGAAAAGGGCATACTGCAGCTGCTTTATTTTATCAAAAAGCGAAACGCTCAACAACTAATGTTTGACGATAATAAGAAGCCCCTCGCTCAATTCATGGGCGATGCCATCCAAAATCGCCTCTAAATTGGCGGCGATCTGTTCCATTTCCTCTTTTGTCTGGCAAATAAAGATCGGCGCGCCGCCGGCGACAGTTTCGCCCTTGGTCGTCACAATGGCCAAAATCATTTTTTCATGCGTCATCACCGCCGCCCCCTCTTCGCTTCCAGCGCCGTTTCGCCGGCATGCGGATGGCGCTCTCGAGCACCGGAACGTTTTCAATGACCGCCTTCGCCTTCTCGACATCCTCTACTTGCGGCAAAATAAAAACACCGACGCGCCCGTCATTTAAGTCCCGCTTCGCGAGCGGCACGAGCGCCGGCGTCCCTGAATCGCGATAAATGCCGAGCGCCGTTGATACGTCATGCAAAATCGCCTGCCGCTGCCCGAGGTTGGCGATCGTCGTGCGGGCGTTGAAATTTTTCGGCGTTAAAATAAACCCCATTCCATAGCGCAAAATTTCTTCGCGCCGAGCCGGCAAACCAATGTTCATGATGTAGATGTTGTCAACATACAGCCCTGCCCCTTCAAAATGCGGCTTGACATATTGGACGTCGGCAATGTCTTTCAGCCGGCTTCCGCTCATAAACCGCCGCGCCGCCATCAAGCCAATGATGCTCGCCAAGACAGCCGCCCACACATTCCATACTAAATAGGCAAGCGTTGATAGGAAGGAAACAAAAATCACTAAATAGTTCCGCCCCTCAAACACGATGGCGATCCCTTCAATGTACGTTTTTCCACGCGGCACGAGTTCATACTGGTCCAATTCATTCAACGTATTGCGCTCCATATTGCGCACGTCGCGAAATTGTGAGGCGGCCAAGGCCAAAAATGTGATCGCTGCGAACTCTTTTTCCATAATCGCCGGCACGGCGACCGTTCCCAGGCCGGCGGCAATGGCCCCTAAGGCGATATGGATCGTCCGACCGTGCAAATACGTCGGGTATTGCCGGTAATCGGTGCGCAACAAATAAAGCCGCGTCAACACCCCAGCGGCAACACCGTATAAAATCGGAAACGTGTATTCGTTCACGGCTGCCTCATCCTCCTTACAGGCCGTTTTTCCTCAAGCTGCAGCGAGAGGAAGCGGATCGATTCCCAAACGAGCAAGCACGACGCACTGATCGACATTGCATCCAAAAATGAAAATGCCCCGATCACATCATCCGGTGTCATGCGGGAAACAGCCATGGCATACACGATTTCCCCTTGGCATCCGCCGAGCGCCAGACAAAGAAGGCGGGCTGTTGCATCGCGGTGAAACAAGGCGCTGACGAAAGCGAGCCACCAGCCAAGCATCCATTGGCCGTCAAGCCAAATCCAGACCGGATCAAACAAGGCAAGCAGACGAAAAGCGGCATAGGCAAACGCCAAGCCGGTCGCTGACAGCGCCATCCGCAGCCATCCGCATGGCCGCTGTGTGACCGCCACGTAACAAGAGGAGAAAAAAAGCACAAAAAAGGACGCCCCCATCTGAATAGGACTGATCTTCACCGTTATGGAAGCCGAACTGATCATGAATAGCGAAAACGCAGCCAGCTTCGTCCGCTCGACGGTCTTTTTCATCAAAAATGTCGCTACAATCCATAACGCCCAAAAAAAGAAATAAAAATAGACTCCTTCCATCTTTTCCACTCCTTATTATGTCCATTATGTCATCTTTTATGAACGTTCATTCCCGCATAGAAAAAACAGCTTTCGTTCATAGTAAAAATGATCGCTGTACCGAAGCAGAAAGGAGCCATGATGAAATGGGAAAAGATCGACAGGAAAAAAAGCTGAAGCAATCGCGGCGCGTCGAGTCAGACCGCGACCAGTCCCTCTCCTATAAAGGAGCGGCTCGGCTCGACACGCCGGACGAAGCGCGGGAACGAAACAGCCATTGAGAAAAAACGGCTCTTATCTTCCCTTGCGGCCGCCCTTGTCCGGACGCGAGCAACAGCGACAGAATTCCACTGCAAAGTTCGAATCGGAGCAAGCTTGTTTTAGGCAGGAGCCTTCTTGTTTCCGTACACTGTCCTTAGGACAGCGCTTGGATCGATCACCTAGCGAAGAGGATCGCTGTCATATATAAAAGCTAGCCGTGTTTTTTTGCGGCTAGCTTTCCATTTGTGCGCCAACACCATTCAGAAACGAGAACAAATGATGTTCCCTATTTTTCAAGTATTTCCCCTAAAGGTCGAAACAGAGCGTGAATCATTTGTGACGGGCCCGGCAGATCCGGATTGATGATCAACATGGCGGCCAACACGGCGCCTAAGCAAAGCAGAACAGCGACTGCCGTTTTTTCTCTTTTTTGCGCCTTTCCGAGCCGCGACCACTCATACCACCAAATCAGTCCGACAATCAGCAGCATTCCTAGGATCAGCCAAGCGTTCATTTTTTCACCTCTGGTTCCGGCACGCCTTGCGGAGAGAAATTCATTCCCGGCCTGCGCACTTTCACTGTGATGTTCAGCTCAACAGGCAGGTTGGGGAAAATATCCTCCCAGCGTGGTTTCATGCGGTGCCATTGATGTGGATATTTTTTGTAAAACGCATCAGCAAAGCCGAACACATCAATTTTCATTTCTTTCTGCACGCTGTTCAAGACCTCCCGCATCCGCCGGCTAATATCCTTCTCCAGCTGCGCTTTGACCCTTTGAATGTTCTTGGCGCTTAATAAGTCCAACTTCGTTCCGTTGAGGATGATGTCGTCTTCCGTTGTCACCTTGATGGTCATTTTCCACCTTCCTTGCTCGTATTTCGGCATGAGAACGGTGCGCGAACGAATCATCCTCGAGGTGATGTTCCCTTGCTCCCCTTTGACGGCCACGGTAATATGCGCTTGCTCGATTTCATTTCGAATCCATAACAAGCCGCGAGTGAGATAGTCGTCAATTTGGCCGACCATTTGATCTTTTTTAAAAATGGCGGTTCCATAAATAAAGGGCATCGTTTGAATTGGTTTTTTCCCTTTTTCCGGCGGCAGCACTTTGACCATGGGAAGCACGATGGTTTGCGCCTCGCTGCTTAGCATTTGCAGCGTTTCTTTCACCGTTTTCTTCAGCAGTGTTCTTGATTCCGCCAATTCCCGCAACGCTTCTGATGAACTTTGCTCGATGATCGGAACCAATTGCAGCACGCTCTTCGCCGTGCCTTGGCTGACAAAGACATTGGACCGAATCCGGGTTTGCGGGTGGCGGGCGAGAAAATCAAGATGTTCGCGAATGCCCGCCTTCGCTGCTTTTTCGCCAAACACAATGACCTTCGTATGTCCCCAAAACAGGCGGCGGGACAGCCGCTCCTGCAGCTGGGCGATGGCATCCCCAATCGTCACGCCTGTTCCCGAACGCACGATCGTCTCTCCCTCGTTGCTGCTGCCTCCTCCCCCTAGCATCTGTCCCCCGATTGTCCGCGGCACCGCGATCTCTACGGTCATCCTGATCTTCCCTTGTTCCGTCCGATCAATGCCAATTCCGAGCACGAGCGCGAGATCATTGACCTCCTCGCGATCCCAGCACCCACAAAGCAGGGCAAAATGGGCAATCATAAAGAGAAAGGAAACCATCAGTCTCCATTGTTTCCAGGCGATCATGTCGGTTCATCCTTTTTCGCTCAATGATAAGGGGCTTTACTACTTCCCGTGTTCCTGCAAAACAGCGTCAGATGATGAAACGGCCCGCTTCCTCCATTTAGCAATAAGCAGCAGAAGCCACGGAAGAATGATTTGGACAAACATCAAATAAAAGGGGCCGGTCGTGGCGACAAAATGGGTCAATTCCATTAAATCCCGCGTCGCCCAAATGGACATGAACAACAAAATCCATCCAACCGGAAACACAAGCGGCTGGTAATGTTCCAGATTCAGCCATTTAGCCATGGCTACGGCTATGGCATAATAAAAGACAGAAATCTTTAAAAAAACGCCAACCACCCAAAGCGCCATGACCACAGCTTCAAGGTGTTCCAAAAAATCAGCAATACTGATGTAGCGAACGATAGTCATCACCGGATACACAAAATGGGCGGTAATCGCTCCAAACACCAACAGGGTGACCAAATTAGTCATAAGCAAGGTCAAAGCAATGAACACAACGGCCATGTTCCCCCACTTCGGCCCGTTATGTTGATCAATGACATAAGGAAGCAAAAAAGCCATCAAAAAGCATTCGCTGAACCAGCCTTGCGGAATCACCGATCCCATAATCGACGGCATGACCCCTTTTTCCATGATCGGCAGCATATTTCTCAAGTCGATATCCGGAAGCAACAAAATGACGATCATCATCAGCAGCATAATGACAAACGGAACCAGCAATTGCGCGAGCTGTCCCAACACGTTAAGCCCGCTGCGAACCGCCACGGCGCAGACAAACACCATGCTTCCCATCACAACGCTGATGGGCGTGCGAAACAAAAAGTTGCCCACGACAAACTCTCCATACTCGCGAATAACAATTCCCGTTACATGGAAATAGAAAAACAACCAAATCAATCCGATCAATTTCCCCAAAAACTGGCCAACAATGTCCACGCTGTATTCGATCGGCGTTTTTTTCGGGTAGAGGCGATGCAGCCGCACCGTGATGTACACGGCCAAAAAGCCGGCAAGCGACGCCCACAGCGGCGAAATCCACATATCTTGTTTCGCATGGTGGGCCGTCACTCCCGGAACGATCAAAATAGCGGTGGCGATAACAGTCGGGTAGAGAAGAAACATCATTTGGACGGACGTGATTTTTTCCTTTTCCACCGTCTTTTTCACTCCTTTGCCGTCTGTTGGCTGCGCCGCTCATTCACGCGCGAATCAGCGTTTGCTTTCCACCACGGAGTGCGGATCAGCACGTCATCCATATGATGGCCGGCATTGGGAACATGCACTGAAAGATACGGAACGCCAAGCGAACGAAGAGACGCCATATGAGTCAGGATCAGAAGCAGCCCAAGCATAATGCCCAGCAGCCCTAACGATCCGGCCAAAATCATCATCGGAAAGCGCAGCATGCGCAGCGCGATGGCCGCAGTAAAACGCGGAAACATAAACGATGCGATCCCCGTCAGCGCCACCACCATGATCATCGGTGCGGAGACAAGGCCGGCCTGAACAGCTGCCTGGCCGATGACAAGCGCGCCAACGATGCTGACGGCTGCCCCCGCCTGTTTGGGAAGCCGCACACCGGCTTCACGCAGCGCTTCAAAGACGATTTCCATGATCAAGGCTTCGACAAACGCCGGGAAAGGAACGCGCTCCCTTGACGCAGCGACGGTTAATAAAAGGGTCGTTGGAATCATTTCTTGGTGAAAGGTCAAAATAGCGATGTACGCCGATGGCAGCAAGAGCGACACCAATAAAAACAAATACCGGAGCAGGCGGATCAGCGTGCTGATCAATGAACGTTGATAGTAATCTTCGCTCGACTGCATCAACGAATAAAACGACACCGGCATCACAAGCACAAACGGAGTGCCGTCTTGCACAATGACAATGCGCCCTTCAAGCAAACTGGCCACCGCCACATCGGGCCGTTCGGTATTCAACACTTGCGGAAACGGGGAGTACGGGTGGTCTTGGATGATCTCCTCGATATACCCTGTTTCCAGCACGCCGTCCAATTCCACGCGCCGGAGCCGCTGTTCGATTTCAGCGACCAACGCCGGCGCAGCCACGCCCTCTATATAACAAACAGCGACTTCCGTTTTCGTATACTTGCCTAAAGCGATCGCTTTGGCTTTCAGCAGTGGACTGCGGATTCGGCGCCGCAGTAAGGAGAGATTGGTTTCGAGCGATTCAATAAATCCTTCGCGCGGCCCCCTGATTCCCGATTCCGCCACCGGTTCTTCAATCGCCCGCTTTTCCCATTTGGACAAGCCTAGGGCAACCCCTTCGCTTTGCCCGTCGACAAGCAGCACCGCATTCCCCTCTGCAAGATGCTCAATGCACTGCGCTACCGTCTGCGCCCGATATACTTTCGAGACAGGCAGTCGCTGTTCGATAAAGCGCTTCATGTCAACGAGCTGTTCAGCCGGCGGCATGCCGTTTCCATCGACCCAACCATGCTCCATCAACGGCTCAAGCACATGTTCATGAATTTCTTCGATATTCGCCAATCCGTTGATATAAATGATCACCGCATCAGTGTCAGCAAACATTTGAAACTTTCGAAAGACGACATCCATACAATCCTGATAAATCGTTTTGATTTTCTCTACGTTTTCATTGAGATCGACCGTTAGAAGCTCTTGCTGCTCTTCTTCCTTGTCTTCTATGGGAAGCGGCTGATTGTTTCTCCTCCGCGTTGGCAAAAACGGCATGTCCTTCCCTCCTTACCATCCTAATACGTAAGGTTTCCGTTTTAACGGTAAAATATGAGTTTTCTGCCTACTGTTTCTTCATTGCAATGAATCAAGCAAAAAAGCTCCCTCCGACCCGATGGAGGAAACCATCGGGCAAAAGGGAGCTTTCGCTTTGTTTTGCCAGCTAGTTGATTTTGCGGCTCTGCATTATTTTAATTTTTTCAGCTGCTCGCCGATCACTTCACCGAGCTGGAAACCACGCGCTTCCGACGTTCTTGTATATTGGCTGTAGTCCTCAGCCGGCGCGGCCGCCTCTTCCTCAAGCAGCGCGCGGATGCTGAGGGAAAGGCGGTGATCCGCCTCGTTGACGTCGAGCACTTTCGCCTTTACTTCATCGCCTTCTTTCAGCACTTCATGCGGCGAGCCGATGCGGCGGTTGGCGATTTGCGACACATGCACCAACCCTTCGACGCCTGGGAAGACTTCCACAAACGCGCCGAACGAAGCGAGTCGTTTCACCGTCCCGGTGACGACATCACCCGGTTTCACTTTTTCGCTGAGGCCTTCCCATGGGCCCGGCAGCGCTTCTTTGATCGACAGCGACAGGCGCCCGTTCTCCGGATCGACGGCCAACACTTTCACTTTCACCGCATCGCCTTCTTTCACCACTTCCGACGGATGAGCGACGCGCGTATGGGAAAGCTGGGAAATATGTACGAGCCCGTCAAACCCGCCGACATCGACAAAGACGCCGAAATCGGCAATGCGGCGGACGACGCCATCCAACACTTGCCCCGGCTCAAGGCGGGAGAGCAACTCTTTTTGCTGTCGCGCTTGTTCTTCCTCAACGACCGCCCGATGCGACAAAATGACGCGGTTTTTCTCACGATCAAGCTCGACGACTTTCACGGCGAGCGTTTTTCCTTTATAATCGGAAAAATCTTCGACGTAATGCGGCTCGACAAGCGACGCCGGGATGAAGCCGCGCACTCCGACGTCGGCGACAAGACCGCCTTTGACGATGTCTTTAATGACCGTTTCAAATGTTTCGCCGCTTGCAAATTTGCGCTCAAGATCTTCCCAAGCCCGCTCGGCGTCCACCGCTCTTTTCGATAAAATGAGCAACCCTTCTTCCCCGTCTTTTCCTTCTTCCACTTTCTTGACTTTGGCCGTCACTTCATCGCCGACAGCGACGGCATCGCTCGGTTTTTCAATATGCAAGTTCGACAGCTCGCTGATCGGAATGATGCCGCTTTGCTTGCTGTTTTCCACCTCGACAAGCACTTGCTTGTCCTCAAGCTTCACCACTTTGCCGCGGACGATATCGCCCACTTCATACACATTGACTTGCACATTCATCTCTTCTGTCATCGCAAAAACCCTCCTTCATCGACTGACAACTGTCAAAAGCGCGCCTCGCGCCGAGGCCGCGGCCGGCTGTCGGCAAAATAAGGACGCTTTTCTAATTAGTATACCATATTTTCTCAATCAACATGTACTATAATGCTCATTAAGACGGTGGAAGGGATGCCTTGAACAGCATGTTCCTTTCATGTTCGCTGATGCTCTTCGAGGAGCCGGCGGATATGATCCATAATGTAATCGGCCGCTTCTTCCGGGCTCGCTTTCCGCGCGCGCAGCGGCGCCATATCGATCGGCGCTCCGTACACAACCTTAAGCGGCACAAACGGACGGTACGGGCCGACAATGGCGCACGGGACAACGGCGGCATCGGTGCGCAAAGCGAAAAAGCCAACGCCGGGCAGCGCCTTTTTCAGTCGGCCGTCTTTGCTGCGCGTCCCTTCCGGAAAAATGCCGAGCACTTCGCCTTGCTTCAGCACCTCAAGCCCGGTGCGCAGCGCCTGGCGGTCGTTCATGCCGCGCTTGACCGGAAAGGCATGCAAGCTTCTAACGAGTGTTTTTACGACCGGAGCACGAAACAGCTCTTCTTTCGCCATAAACCGAATCGGCCGCGGCGCCGTGATGCCGATGACCGGCGGATCTAGGTTGCTGATATGGTTGGCGCAAAGAAGCACGCCGCCTTCCTTTGGAAATTGTTCAATCCCGATCGTTTGAATGCGGTAAAAAGGGGTGAGCACTCCCTTGACGATCCCCTTGGCGAATGAATAAAAGTCCACCGTCATCCAATCCTTTCGTTGACAATCTCCATAATCCGCTCCACCACTTCCTCAACTGACAGCGATGTCGTATCGATTTCCACCGCATCCGGCGCCTTGCGGAGCGGGGCTGTCTCTCGTTCCGAATCGAGCCGGTCGCGGCGAGCGATCTCTTCTTTCAGTTTTTCGAGATCGGATGGAAAGCCGCGGGCGAGATTTTCCTCATGCCGGCGCCGTGCTCGCTCCTCGACCGAAGCCTTCAGGAAAATTTTTACTTCTGCATTCGGCAGCACATGCGTCCCGATATCGCGCCCGTCCATGACGACGCCGCCCCCTTCCGCCAAGGCGCGCTGGCGGGCGACCATCTCCTCGCGTACAAGCGGATGCTTCGCGACAAGCGACACCGCATTCGTCACCGCCTCGCCGCGGATGATGTCGGTCACATCGTCGCCATTGACTAGAACGATCTGCCCATGCGGCGACGGCTTCAGCTCAATTGACGTATCGCGAAGCAACGACAGGAGCGCCTGTTCATCATGGATGTCGACGCCGCATACAAGCGCCCGATACGTCAGCGCGCGGTACATGGCGCCGGTATCGATGTATACGTAGGAAAGCCGTTGAGCGATCCGTTTGGCGACCGTGCTCTTCCCCGCCGCGGCGGGTCCATCGATCGCGATGCTGATTCGTCGTTTCATCATTTCCTCCTGTTTTGCTGAAAATGGCTTGATCAGTGCACAAAGAAAAATGCAGGAAAACCCTGCATGTCTCCATGTTCATTGTACCATATCCGCCGTCAGCGGTCGACGGCCGTTTCAACTGTTTTCGTTTTTTCCGGCTTGGCTACACCTTCGTATTCATACACCTTGCCGATATACAACGCCGCTGGCGTGTACAACACAAGCCATTGGGCGATCAACAGACAAATCGCCTGGATGACGACAAGCTTCCACAACATCTGTTCGACCCGTTTCATGGCGCAAACCTCCTGCTTCCCGTTGTGTCTAGCAGTATTCCACGCCCCAAACTCATTTATTCTGTTCGTTCTCCCATTTTTTCTCCTCAAGCTGCCGTTCAAAGCTGTAGCGAATGAGCCGGACGCGGTCTTGAGGGGCGAGGTCTGTGAACTCCACCGACAGTTTCGCTATGCCGCGCTCGTCATTAACGATGCGCACAATCGACGCCTTCGTTTGCACGTAATGGTATTCGCCGGAGCGCATCGCCAACGCGAGCCAGAGCTCGACCGCCATGCCGGGGCGAAGAAGCGAAGCGTGCGAGGGCGGCACAAGGAGGGCGGCGCCGCCGGCGCTGATATCCACCGTCATCGTCGTAAATGGGGCGAACTCGCCGTCAGACGGATGGACGGCCGCATCGACATTCGCTTTCACCCGAACATAACGGCGGCGCTGGATGCGCACGACGTATTCCTCGCCCGGGTAAGCCAAGACGACCATCGGCAGCGGATCGCGGATTTTCCCCTTCACTTCGGTATCAAAGATGTATAAACCGCCGTCTTGCCCGACAAAACTCGCTTTAAACTGCATCCCGTTCAACAAATAAACCGTCTTTCCACTCTGTTCATCGATCGGATAACTGATATGAACCGCCCCGTCGGCGATGGCGAGCGCTTTGCTGCGGTATTGCCGCGCTGAGCCGTCCGACGGCTCAAGCCGGATCGAATCTCCGATTTTGATCATCATGTTCCCTTTCCCCTTTTCAGTCAGCTACCGAACTGACGATCGTTTCGCTGACCCGCATGATGTCCCATGACGATTATACCATACCGCCCGGCTGCCTTTGACCAAAAAAAGAGGAAAAGCCGACAGTCCCAGCTTTCCCTCCCTTGTTTTCAACCGTAATTCGGCTCCACGCTTTCGAGTTTCTCGACTTTTTCTTCCAGACCGGTTGCGGCGTTAATGAACAGTTGATACGTTTCATCGCCCAGCGTTCCTAAAAACTCATAGCAAAGCACCGGTTTTTGCAAATCGCTCATAATGACCGCCTGACGCTCTTCCATCACTTTCAAATGTGGGTTTAACCTTTTCTTCGCCGCCTCGACGGTGAGCGTCGGTTTTGGCAGCGGACGCGGAATGGATGATGACAAATAGTCGCGCGCTGTAAAGCCGACGACATGGCCGTTGTCAAGCGCCACTTTCATTTGGATCGCTTCCGGGTAAATGCGGACGCCGTTTTCGTTTTTGACAAACGTCAGCATAGCGACATTATCGTATTGCGTGCTGTCGTACAACTCAAAGCCGGTGAACTTGTGCCGTTTCAAAAACGCCATTCCGCGGTTGGCCGCTTCATGCAAGCCGATCTTCGGCTTGCCGACCGGCCGGCTGTTTAACGCCCAAATCGGATACCCGCCGTTTTTCGTCACATCCATATAAATGTCGCCTTTTGTTTTCGGATCGTGAATCGTCAAACTATAAAATCGTTCGTCCGCCCCTTTGCCGCTTTCCGTCACCTTGATGTTCTCTGTTCCCTTTAATCCAAGAAACTCGCGGGCGATCCGTTTGGCTTCCGCTTTGGAAATCGGGCGTCCTTTCGCGCGGACAAAGCCTTTTTCCTCATTGGCAAGACCGATGAACGACGGGCCGAACTCGGACGAACTTGAGAATGTATCAACATTTTTCTCCACCGCTTTCAAGCCGTCAATAATGATGTTGTCGCCTTTCTCGTCGTTCGTCGCCAGCGCCAGTTCGACGTCCATCCAGCGCAAATTGTTTTCTAAGACTAAATGCTGCACGTTGCGCAACTCTTGGCGGATCGCGCCGGCGCTTTTGTACAACGCCTCGAGCGTCTTGTACTCTTCCTCCGTCAACGGCTCTTTTTCCAAATCGCGCACGGCCGTCCGGTAGCTGAACTCGCCGATTTTCGATAAAAACTCTTGCGTCTTGTTAAACGGCAAAAGTGACAGCGGCAGCTGGCCGACGTCGGAATGGGCTTCAGACGCGATTTTCCACACTTCGGCGAGCGCCGGCGACAACGAGGCGTGCGAATTCATCGCCAGCGTCGCTCCAAGCTTGTCATGCAGCAAATCGATCTGGTAGGCCAAATCGTGGAACGCGCGCTGGTAATTGTTTTCCGCATGAATTAAGATCGCGTTTTTTTCCTGATGCTCGCGGTAGCCCCAGTAACCAGTGCCGACGACAGCGATGACAAGCGCCGCAATCAGTAAGTTTCGCACCATCTCGTCTCCCTCCTGTTATTTGCAGAAAATATGGTTTCCAATCCGCTTGATTTGCGGGCGGCTCCAAATCCAAGCGCTCGTCGCCGTGGCCGGGTTAAAGTAGTAAATCGCTCCGCCGGTCGGATCCCAGCCGTTGATCGCATCAAGCACCGCTTTTTTCGCCGTTTCATTCGGTGTCAGCCAAATTTGCCCATCGGCGACCGCTGTGAATGCACCGGGCTGAAAAATGACCCCAGCAACCGTATCCGGGAATGACGGATGCTTCAGCCGATTTAAAATAACGGCGGCAACCGCTACTTGCCCGATGTACGGCTCCCCGCGCGCTTCCCCGTAAACGGCGTTGGCCATCAGCCGAATATCGTTTTGCGAAAACCCTTTCGGCACGTTCGACGCCGTCGTTTTCGCCGCCCGCACTGAACCCGCTGAACCGCCGCGTTTTTTCACCTGCTGGCTGAGCGGAATGCCGCCGTAATGGGTGAAATCGTTCCCTTGGCGAATTTGCTCTTTCACAAACTGCTCGTAATATTTTGAAGCGTTCACAAGCTTCCGTTTCGTCTCCGATCCGGCTAGTCCATCGACCGGCAAGCCGTATTCGTATTGGAAATTGCGCAGCGCCCAATACGTGCGCCAGCCAAACACACCGTCAATTTTGCCGTTGTAAAACCCAAGGTATTGCAGCCGCGCCTGCAGCTCAATGACATCATCGCCCACCGCTCCGCGCTGAATCACTTGCGGGGAAAACGCTGAAGCATGGCCTGATGGGTACATGCATGTCCAAACAGCCAATGCGATGAATAGGACCCATTTCCTTGCCATATGTGAACCTCCCGTCAACACTCACCGTTTTTACCCCTATTTTCCTTCCGTTTCCCTTTTTTATGCGAAAAAAAGAAAAAAGCCAAAGCTTTTACGCTTGGCTTTTCGCAGGCGGCACCGCCTGGCAGCGGGCGTATCCTTTCGCTTGTTTTACTTTGCGCAACGCCACCCACCATAAGGAGAGCATAAACACCCCCATGTAATAGCCCCATCGCTCTTTGGCGAGCAACAACCAGTCATAGACGCCATGAAGGAAAAACGGCAACAAAAACGACGCCCATAAATAATAGCGGCGCTTTTTTGCAGCAAACTTCGCCTTGCCGAAATAAAACCCCATGATGACGGAAAAGAGCGCATGACTGGACACCGGCAAAAGCGCCCGGGCAATGGCCGTCTCCACTCCGTTGGCCAATAAGTACAAAATGTTTTCCAGCGTCGCGAATCCGAGCGAGACGCTGGCGCTGTACACAATGCCGTCATACGGCTCGTCAAATTCGTCGTGGTCATACACAAAAAAATAAATGACAAACCATTTGACAAACTCCTCAAGGAGCGCGGCGGAAAGAAACGCCTCAGCTGCCGGCGACGCGACAATCCCTTCTGCCGCCAGCACGTATTGGATGAACATGATCGGAAACACAAGCAAAACGCCGAACAAAAACATGCGCAACACAAACGAAAGCGGCTCAGCCTCATACTCGTCTTTTAAATAAAAATAACTAAGCAGCGCCACCCCGGGGGCGACGCCGGCGGAAATCAACGAAAACATCCCCGGTCCCCGTTTCTTTGTCATTTTACTTCTATCTTAATCTTTCACTAAGTATAGTCTATCACATTTTTAGTGATACAAAAAAACGATTCCTCCCCCGCTTCCTCCCTTCGGTCGTTGAAGTGTGGGCCTCCTCGCCAAAGACGATGAAACGAGGGAGCAAAAAAGAAAAAATCGATTAATAAGCAAACAAACGATCGAAATCGGCGTCAGCAGCGAGGGCGACAGCAAGCTTGATGCGCGCTTTTTTCGCATCGTAGTCGCTGCCAAGAATGACGCCTTTTTTATGCAAATCATAGGCGCTGCCGAGGTAATCGTACGTTGTATACACCGCCCCTTCCTCGGCGCTCGTCGTCACCACGACTTTGATGCCCACTTCAATGGCTTTGACGATTTCATCGACCATTTTGGGCGCCACTTGTCCGCGGCCGACCCCTTCGAGCACGATGCCAGCGACTCCGCTTTCCCGGGCGGCTTTAATGAACTTGCCGTCCGCCTCCAAGTAGCATTTCACAATGTCCACCGGCGGAAGCGGGCGCACAAGCTTGTAATATTCGCGTCGGATCGGCTTTTGATACACGTACACCTCATCGTTGTCAATGATGCCCAAATAGCCGAAGCCGAAAGCGTTGAATCCTTGAATATTCGAGGCGTGTTCTTTTTTCACGTATTTCGCAGCAAAAATGCGTTCATTGAACACAACAACCGTCCCCGCCCCGCGCAGCGTCTCGGCGCACGCGGCGTAAATCGCATGGCGGATATTGATGTACACATCGCTGCCCAAATCAGACGGCGCCCGCTGCGAACCGGTGACGACGATCGTCCGCGGATCATCGATCGTCAAATCAAGAAAATAGGCCGTTTCTTCGAGCGCATCTGTTCCGTGAGTGACGACGATGCCATCAACGGTTGGATCGGTGAAATGCGCCTCAATCCGTTTTTTCAGCTCAAGCCAATGCGAAAACGTCAAATGCATGCTTGGCAATTGAAATACGCTTTCCACGATGATTTCAATTTCTTTCGGCAAATGGCACAGCGCCGCGAGTTCTTCGCCGCTTAGCGCCCCCGCCCGCAGGCGGCCGGAACGTTCGCTCCGCTTGCTCGCAATCGTGCCGCCGGTTGTCAGAAGCACCACTTTCCGTTTCGTCACGCAAGCCACCCTCGCTTTCTCTCTTTAGCATCATTACACAAAGTGTTGATTATCTATTTATTTTACTAAAAAACACCACATCATATGGCTGGATACACGCTTTTCTGCCTCTTCCCTCGAACAAGAACGCCGGCGGGCCAATGGAATGTGCCCGCAAAACGTTCATTGTTCGAAGAGGGGGCGCCTTCATATGCCCTGCCCAGTCGGCCAGCGAACCGCTTGCCGACTACGGCAGAAAAGCTGGGAACAGAGCCCTCTTAATTGGTTTTTATTGATTCATCAACGCGCCTGACATCATTAAGGTATTGGCCAATGAAGCACTACTGCAGCTGCTTGGGTGACGCCTCCCGCTCACGCTTGGCGATGCAGGTAGCGATGCGACCCCCATGAAAACGGCCGTTTTCGATAAAAATCTCGTTCGCATCGTTGCCGGCGGCGATCACTCCGGCGATAAACACCCCCGGCACATTTGTTTCCATCGTCTCCGGATCGTAATGCGGCCGGCCGCTTTCCGGATCGATCTGCACCCCGATGTTCATCAAGAAGCGATGATCTGGATGATAGCCGGTCATGGCAAACACAAAGTCGTTTTTGATTGTTTTCGTTTCCCCGTCCACTTCATACACGACCGCCTCTTCGGTAATTTCTTTCACATGAGCGCGAAACTCCATGCGGATGACTCCTTTCTTTACAAGGGAGTCAAACTCCGGCAAAATCCACGGCTTAATGCTTTTCGAATACTCGTTTCCACGGTACAGCACCGTGACGCGCGCCCCGGCTTTTACGAGCTCCATCGCCGCGTCGACGCTCGAATTTTTCCCGCCGATGACGACGCAGTCGGTGTTGAAGTACGGATGCGCTTCTTTAAAGTAATGCATCACTTTCGGCAGTTCTTCCCCTGGCACGTTCATATAGTTCGGATGGTCGTAATAGCCGGTGGCGATGACGACATATTGCGCGCGGTACGTCCCTTTTGTCGTTTCAATGAAAAACGTTCCGTCTTTCTGCGGCTTGACGGCTTTCACTTCTTCAAACGCATGGACGCGCACTTGCTTGCGAACGACGACTTCCCGATAATAAGCAAGCGCTTGATTTCGCGTCGGCTTCCGATTCTCCGTGATAAACGGCACGCCGCCGATCTCCAGCCGGTCGCTCGTGCTGAAAAACGTCTGATGCGTCGGAAAACGGTAAATCGAATGGACGATGTTTCCTTTCTCGATCACCAGCGGCGAAAATCCAGCGTCTTGCAAAGCAATCGCCGCCGCCAGCCCGCACGGCCCGCCGCCGACAATAATAATTTTCTCCTCTTTCACCATTCTTGCCACCTCGCACGAAGCAAAAAATCCCCTATCTTATGATAGGGGATTTCGCGAAAGCTTGCAAACATCGGCGCTTGCTGCGCTCACACCCAGCCGCGGAACCGGCACGCTTCCGCCATTTTGCGAACGCCGACCATGTAGGCGGCAAGGCGCATGTCGACGCGGCGCGTCTGCGCCATTTCATACACGTTGTTGAACGCCTTGACCATCACTTTTTCAAGCCGCTGTTCCACTTCTTCTTCCGTCCAATAGTAACCTTGGTTGTTTTGCACCCATTCAAAGTACGACACGGTGACGCCGCCAGCGCTTGCCAACACGTCCGGAACGAGCAAAATGCCACGTTGCGTCAAAATTTCCGTCGCCTCGAGCGTCGTCGGTCCGTTCGCCGCCTCGACAACGATGCTCGCCTTGATGCGTGGAGCATTTTCCGCCGTAATTTGGTTTTCGATGGCCGCCGGCACCAAAATGTCGCAATCAAGCTCAAGCAGCTCTTTATTCGAGATCGTATTTTTAAACAGCTTCGTCACCGTGCCAAAGCTGTCGCGCCGTTCCAGCAAATAGTCGATATCGAGCCCGTTCGGATCGTACAGCGCGCCGTACACATCGGAAATGCCGACGACTTTCGCCCCGGCGTCATGCATAAATTTCGCCAAATAGCTGCCAGCGTTGCCGAACCCCTGCACGACGACGCGCGCCCCTTTGAGCGACAAACCGCGTTTTTTCGCCGCCTCGCGGATGCAAATGGTCACTCCTTTGGCCGTCGCCGTTTCCCGGCCGTGCGAACCGCCGAGGACAAGCGGCTTCCCGGTGATGAAACCGGGCGAATCGAACTCGCGGATGCGGCTGTACTCATCCATCATCCACGCCATAATTTGCGAGTTGGTAAACACATCCGGCGCCGGAATGTCTTTCGTCGGTCCGACGATTTGGCTGATGGCGCGCACATAGCCGCGGCTTAGCCGCTCGAGCTCGCGGAACGACATCGTGCGCGGGTCGCAGACGATGCCGCCTTTGCCGCCGCCATACGGCAAGTCGACGATGCCGCACTTTAAGCTCATCCAAATCGACAGCGCTTTCACTTCGCGTTCCGTCACATCAGGATGGAAACGCACGCCACCTTTCGTCGGGCCGACCGCATCGTTATGCTGCGCGCGGTAGCCGGTAAAAATTTTCACCGACCCGTCGTCCATGCGCACCGGAATGCGGACCGTCAACACGCGGATCGGCTCTTTCAACAGCTCATACACTTCTTCCGGGTAACCGAGCTTTTCCAACGCTCTATGTATAACAATTTGTGTCGACGCCAACACGTCGTATTGTTGTTCTTTCTCTTCCGTATGCTTGTCGGCTGCCATACGTAAACCTCCTATAAGCTCGCTATAATAATTTGTCGCCTTTCATGTCATAGTATACACCTTCTGTGGCCGGATGCAAAGGAAAAATGGCGAAGCGGCGTCAAACAGTCGGCGCAAAAAAATAGACTCCTTGTCCATTTCAAGGAGCCTTTCTATACCTTTAATTGGCGCGGAAATAACGAACGAGCTGTTCGATCGCGCGGCGTTCAATCAGCCGCTTCCCATATTCTTGCACACGATGTATCGTTATCGTAGCCGGGTTGCCAAACTCGGCCAGCAAGGCGACAAAGTTGTCGAGCGGAATCGGGGGTTCTTCGGGAACATGCAAGTAAAAGCGGCCATGATAGGAATAGAGCGTGCCGTCGAG
The DNA here is from genome assembly GCF_000733845.1 of Geobacillus vulcani PSS1. Lineage (GTDB taxonomy): Bacteria > Bacillota > Bacilli > Bacillales > Anoxybacillaceae > Geobacillus > Geobacillus vulcani. The sequence goes on along the minus strand of NZ_JPOI01000001.1, from coordinate 2,194,803 downwards.
GCAACCGACCGCATGCAGGCGATGAGCGAGCTGGATGACATCTTCAAACGTTTGGAATTCGTAAAATATGTCATCGCTCTCATCGAGCGTTACTTGCATTTCGATATAATCGTCGGCGAATTCTTCTTCCATGTCGTCGTAGTCGCCTTCGTTCGTAACGATAACGACCATGCCCTGCGCCGGTAAAGAGTACACTTCGACCGCGATCGATCCGTTCACTTCAAAACCGAGCTCTTCGCTTGCTTCCTCGATCATATCGCGGAACAGCTGATGGACTTTAAACGTGTCTTTCCATAAATCGTCTTTCGTCAACCCGCGGTCCAGCAAATCGTCAAACGTCAGGAAAATTTTGATTTTGTTGTGGGTCAAGCGCTCAAGACGCATCGGCACCCCTCCTTACCTACAGAGCCATCTCTTACCGTTATTGTATGTCGCAAGCGGCAATTGGTTCGTTTGTTGTTATTAATGAGTTTACATCGTTTTCCCCGTTTTAGACAAGCATTTTTTCTCGGCTGCCGGCTTTCCGGGCACAATCGTGATGAGATGAGTCTCTGCCGGGGCTCCGAGGCGAAGCGGCACCCCGGTCGTCCCGTAGCCATTGCTCGTCAACAGCGCGGTGCTGCCGTGCCATTTGAGCCCTCCTTTTTCATACAATCCAAGCGAAAACAACCGGATCTGCCCACCGTGGGTATGGCCGCTCAACACGAGCGAAATGCGCTGTTCGTCTCTTAAGCGGACGATGATCGCCGGATTGTGGCAGGCTAAAATCCGCAATGATTGTGGCGGCACGCCTGCAAGCGCCCGATCGATATCCGCCTCCTTCCGACTCACGTCGCCGACGCCGATGAGCGCGATCGGCACGCCGCCATGCTCCCATACTTTCGCCTCGTTTTTGAGCACATGCACGCCCTCTTCCAAAAGCAATGAGCGAAGATCGTAACCGACTTCGTCATCATTGTTTCCCCAGACAAAATACACGGGAGCGACCGCTTGCAACCGGCGCACATTTTCGCGGACGCGCGCTTCGGGCACCCCTCTTTCGGCCAAATCCCCGCCAATGACGACGAGATCGGCCTTTCCTTTCACTTTTTCCAGCATGCGTGCCGAAATGATCCGCCGATGAATATCGGAAATAAAAAAAATCGTCAGCGGCGGCCAATGTCCAGAAAAAGAAGGGAACGGCAGCGTCACATGACGGATCCGGCTGCTGTGCGCTTCTTTCCACATATAGACAAGCAAAAGCAGAATACCCGTGATCACTCCCCCGATGACCATACTTCCTCCTGCTAAAGCCGGCCGTCTTCGGGCAGCCGGCGTCCTCTTAACATCATCATACCATAAAAGAAGGAAAAAACGAAAAAAAAATGCCGCCAATCGCCAATGGAATCGAAACGCCCAATAAAAATGGCCGAGCGCCGCCAAACTGAGCATCCATTCGCCGAGGCGAACCTTTCGGCCGGACAACAAATGCATCGCCCCGGTTACAGCGATGCAAAGAAGCATCCCATTGGCAGCGACGCCGAGCAAAAAACAGGCAAAAGCAAGCCATGTTCGAAGCGGTGAAAACAACAGCTGCGTCCAAAACAAGGTTGGGGAAAACGGCTTAAGCGGCGGCAGCCAGCGAAAAAACAAATGTGTGCATAAAATGGCGGCCATGGCGGTCACCCATAGGCGGCCCATGTTTTCCCCCCATTTTCTTTTTTGTCCCCATCGCCCTTGACGACTCTTCCTCACCTTTGGCGGGTATTGGTCAAGGGCGAATCCAGCCTTGAGCATCCCTGCGATACTCAATGGGACGGTCTGTGTGGAGTTTTCATAAAACGTTTCGCTGCCTTTTCATCTTAACGATTCACCATGACAAACAGGCATGAACGGCATCGCCCCATCATACATATAGACTGAACTTTGCCAAAAAGGAGGGGTTGTATGTTTACAACGCGCAAACAATATGAGCCGTACATCAGCCCGTTTGACCCGTGCCCGCCGATCCGCGTCAAAACGTACGTCACGGCGCCGAATTTATACGTCGGCTTCCAACCGCCGAACTTACCGCAATTTCCGCTTCGCGAAGCGCTAATGAAAGGAACGCTTTGGCAAGTGTTTTACGATCCATATTACAGCCCTTACGAAACAAAGGCAAAAGGTGATGGCTCATGAAACAAATGCCGAAAGAGTATTACGAGCAGCTTGAGGAGCTGCAAGCGGTCGACTTTGCCCTCGTTGAACTGACGCTCTATCTGGACACCCATCCAAACGACTACCAGGCAATTCAACAATTTAACCAACTCGCGCAAAAGCGAAAGCAGCTGAAAAAACAGTTTGAAGCTGCCTATGGTCCGCTTGAGCAGTTTGGCCATAGCTATTCCAATTACCCATGGAACTGGGACGACGCGCCGTGGCCTTGGCAAGTGTAGCCGGCCCATTACGAATGCAAGGAGGAACAGATCATGTGGATTTATGAGAAAAAGCTGCAGTACCCAGTCCGCGTCAGCACGTGCAACCCGCGGCTGGCGAAATATTTAATTGAACAGTACGGCGGGGCAGACGGAGAACTGGCCGCTGCGCTTCGTTACTTAAACCAGCGTTATACACTCCCGTCAAAAGTGATCGGATTACTGAACGACATCGGCACCGAAGAGCTCGCCCATCTCGAAATGATCGCGACGATGGTGTATAAACTGACGAAAGACGCAACGCCGGAACAGCTGAAAGAAGCTGGGCTGGAGCCGCATTACGTCGACCATGAACGCGCCCTCTTTTACCATAACGCCGCCGGCAATCCGTTTACGGCGACATACATTCAGGCGAAAGGCGACCCGATCACCGACTTGTATGAAGACATCGCCGCCGAAGAAAAAGCGCGCGCCACGTACCAATGGATCATCAACATGAGCGATGACCCGGATTTAAACGACGGACTCCGCTTTTTGCGCGAGCGGGAAATCATCCATGCCCAACGATTCCGGGAAGCGGTCGAAATTTTAAAAGAGGAACGCAGCCATAAAAAAGTGTTCTAGTCGAATGAGCCGGCCACGGTCTCCCGCTCAGCTTTGTTCATAATAAAGATTGATATCGTATTCCCGTTTCATCCATTCAAAAAGCCGATGACGCCGACTCCATTGTTCCTCATCTTTCCATAAATCGATGCTTTTTTGAATGATTTCACAGCGAAGAGCGTGAAAGTCGTCTTCCGCCTTTTCGCTTTTTCCCTTGTAATAGACAGCCGCCCAATAAACGGTGCCTAGAAGAAGCAGAATGAACACATGGGCCGGCGCGGCGAAAAACCAGGCGATCCGCTCGCCCCATGTTTCAAAAGCCGCCGCTTTGGCCAAAAGATAAAGAAGGAAAATGGCCAAACCGGAAAACGCGGCCGCCTGCAAGAGCAGCACCCGCTTTTCAAACCGCTCCCATTTTTTCTTTTTTTCAATAACCGCAACCAGCATTTCTTTCGCCACTTCATCGATGGGAAACTCATCCGGGAAATGGACCATCTCCTCTCCCCCTTGTCCCATTTCTATTGTCCATCATATGCCGCAGACGGTGGCGTTAGAACAAAAAGCTGAGGGCAACGGATAATATTGGATCAAAAAGGCGTCCCGCTTACTGTTCGCCGCGAAGCGGGATGCGCAGTGTTTGCCCCGGCTGAAGGCGGCCGGTCGATAGGCCGTTTTCCTTTTTAATGAGATCAATCGCATCAGGCGTGCCGTAATATTTCATGGCGATGCTGTAGAGCGTTTCATTAGCGGCGACGACATGGGTGATGATTTTTCCTTGTTCATCATCAGTCTTTCCCCATTGGTCAGTCTTTTCCCAACCGCTGACGTTTCCCCGATCGGCGGCGCTCTTTTGCTTCGGTTTGGCCGCCTGTTCTATCCCCTTGACTTCGTCGTCTCGAATAATGCGCACCGTCTCTCCCCCTCTTTCTTCATGACGGACGACCGTCACAGAGCCCGACTTCGATTGGACATGATGGATCGTCAACACAGCCGCCGGCAAGATCAAAAACAAGAACAGAAGCAGACGAGACGGAACGTATTTTCGCTTTTGCTCTTCTTTTTTTCGCCGCCGTTTAATACGCGATGACGGTGTGCTCTCGTCCAACCTCAGGCTCCGCCGCGTCCGGCGCTCCTCTGCCCTTCCCATGGCTTCACTCCTCTCCCGACCGAATATGCAACGCAAGCACGAAATCGATCAAAAAGTGCGCGGTGATGGTCACCCATAAGCTTCCGGTTTGCTCATACAACATGCCGAGAAACAAACTGACAAGCATCACCATGAGAAACAAAAACCATTTTTCCAAATATCGAACATGCAACAAGGCAAACACGACGCTTGCCGCCCAAACCCCCCAATGTGTCTGCACAACGCCGCGAAACAGCCATTCTTCCGTCGCAGCGATGAGCGCGCATAAAAAAAAGAGATGCGGAATCGAGCGGCCGCGGAATATTTTTTCGTTCACCCCGCCGTCGTCATGCCAATCATCCGGCAAATAGCGCATGGCCAAAAAATCGACTCCCAGCACGAGCGCCGCCCCGCCCGCTCCGTATAACAGCACATCGGTGAGATCAAACCGCCAAAGCCGGCGCCACTCCGCCCCATCGAACAAAAAGAGCGAACAGCCGCCGGCGGCAAGAAGCAGCAACCCTTGCGTGACATAAAGGTGAAAAAGCACCTCGCGCTCCGTCATCTGCTGGATTTGTTCACTTTGCCGCTTCATTCGTCCGTCCCTCGCCAAAAAGCATGTCCCATAACTCCTCGCGCCAATGGCGAACCGGCGCCGCCTCCGGACGGCGGACGGCTCGTTCATAGCCGTCAAGCGATAGCCCGCAGCGATCGCAGCAGACATCCCGCCGACCCGTCAACTCCTGTCCAAACGCGCGGACAAGCGCCTGACGCCGGCACGAAGACAAGTGCACCCATGCATCCATTTCCTGCAGTTTTTTCCGCTTCCAGCGCCGCCGCACCTCGATGGCGGCTGCCATCTTGCCGTACAGCCGCTCTTTCGCCTCCGCTGTCAGCCAACCAGGCATCGCTCGTTGTCCCTGTTCTAAAAAATACGCCAACAACCGCTTTTGTATGTCGGTGAATCCGGCATCCTCGAGCGCCGCCATCGCCGCTTCCCATCCTGCTCCTTCCGGCAGCCGCCGACACCACTCACGCAGCCCGCGCGGACTTAGCAGCTCCGCCTCCGCCACCGCCTGGGCAATGGCCCGGTCGCCGTCCGCATAAAATAACACAGCAAGGCTTGGCGCTCCGTCACGCCCCGCACGCCCGATTTCCTGCACGTACGCCTCGAGCTGGGCCGGCATATGAAAATGAAACACAAACCGGACGTTTTCTTTGTTCACGCCCATGCCGAATGCGCTTGTGCAACAAACGATGTCCAGCTGGTCATATAAAAACTGTTGCTGTACGAGCAACCGCTGCTCCCCGTCCATGCCGGCATGGTAATAGGCGACTCGCCCCGCGCCGCACTGTTCGAGCTGGCGCGCCATCTGTTCCGCCCATTGACGGCTCGAAAAATAAATGATTCCCGGGCCTTCGAGACGCTTGGCATAATCGGTCAAACGCACCGCTTTGTCCTCCGTTGATGAACAATGCTTCACGCACAAGGCGATGTTCGGACGGTCGACGGAATGAATATGGCGGCGGGCGCCATCCATCCCAAGCGTGCGAATAATATCCTCCTGCACCTCGGGCGGCGCCGTCGCCGTCAACGCCAAACACGGCGGAGTCCCGAGTGCGCGCCGGATCTCCCCAAGCTTTAAAAAGTCCGGGCGAAAGTCATATCCCCACTGAGAAATGCAGTGCGCCTCATCAACGACAAAAAGCGAAATGCATACGCGCCGAAGCGCCGTTAAAAATTTGGCCGACTGCAGCATCTCCGGCGACGCATAAATAAAACGAAACGTTTCAAGCGAGGCCAGCGCCTGCCATTTTTCTTCAGCATCAAGCAGGCTGTGAAAAGCAATCACTCGCTTTTCCCCGCGCCGGCGCAGCTGCTCGACTTGGTCCTCCATGAGCGACACAAGCGGTGAAACGATCAGCACACTGCCTTGAAGCAAATACGCTGGCAGCTGATAGCAGAGCGACTTGCCGCTTCCGGTCGGCAGCATCGCCAGCACGTCACGCCCAGCAAGCACATCTTCCGCCACTTCCCGCTGCCCCGGACGGAATGAAGCATGTCCGAACTGCATATGCAGCGTTTTCGTCAACTCGTCCAACGTCCCACTTCCTTTGCCAACACGAGCCGAATTTCAAAATAGCTTACCTTGCCATCAAGCGCCTCGCGAATCTCTTTCAATTTCCGCGTCCTGAGCGCCTGCGCCGCCGCTCGAATGGCCGCCGCCTTTTCATCATCGACAAACGGGGCGATCGAAAAACCGGGCACATTGGCAGCGATTTCGACAAGGTGATCCTCAATCGTGCTTCGCTTCAAGCGGCGAAGCGCGGCAATATCTTCCATCGTTTTTCCTTTCCGCAGCCATTCGTACGTTTTTTGCGCCGATTGTGTCAGCACCGCCGGCGCCAGCCCGCTCATCAATTCGGCCATCATCGAAGCGCGTCCAGCCTCAGCTTCCGCCATGATGTAATGGAGCACGTTGCGGAATTGAAACTGCACGTAGAGCGCGTCTTTTTTCAAATGGGCCGCGATTTGCTCCATCGTCCAACCGATGCGGACCGCGCTCGTCAAACGCAGCGTAAAGATCGCCGCCGCCTCTTCCGAAACCGCCTCAAGCAGCCGGATGAGCTCCTGATACAGCGCCTCGGTCAACATCTGGCGCGATCCTTTGGCAAGCAAGTATTGCTTCACCCATTGAAGCGTCCGCTCGTCGCGGCAAATCGGTGCAAAACGCCGCCCATAGACGAGGTTTGACAATGTCTGCCCGATCAAGGAAAGACGCTGCCAAAACAGCGGTTCCACCTCATGATAGCGCCAGCCGTTCAGATGGCGGGGGAAAAGCGTCGCTTGCTCGGCAAGCCATTCTTCCCCTGCCACGGTCAACGTGTATGTCCGCTGTTCCTCGGATAAAGCGAATCGCTGTTCGACAAGCGCCATTGCCGCCTCCTCGAGCGCTGCCATCGTCACATTCTTCCATGTGCCAAACAGTGGCTCAAGCTGAAACCATTTGCTGTCTTGGAGCGTCTGCGCCGATTTTTTTCCCGAAAATAAATGATACGCCGCCGCCAGCGTCCGTTCGCCGCGAAACTGGCGAAGACACCAGGCAAGCAAAAACGACGCATAACTGTGCTGCATGGCCCTTCCTCCCTGCCTTTATTGTAGCAAAAAAAGCGGGCCAATCGGCAAAAAATCGCGTCGTTGACATTTCCACCACATGATAACAAAAATGAACCTCTCCCACCTACATTCCATTTCGAGGTGGGAGACTTCTCGGTGAATGTGTTAAAGAAGATGCATATGTGTAAAAATACAGGAGAGCGATTTTTTTATTGAAAAGCCGGCCGTACGGTCTTATTATAAAAGTGAAAGTTCATTTCCGAGCAGGCAACACGGAGATGGCCCGTCCGTTTCCAATAAACTTGAGGAGGTTCGATTTTTATGCCAAAGTATACGATTGTGGATAAAGAGACTTGCATCGCCTGCGGAGCTTGCGGCGCCGCCGCTCCGGACATTTACGACTACGACGAGGACGGCATTGCCTACGTCACCCTCGATGACAACCAAGGCATCGTCGAAGTGCCGGAGATTTTGATTGACGATATGATGGACGCCTTCGAAGGCTGTCCGACCGAGTCGATTAAAGTCGCTGACGAGCCGTTTGACGGCGATCCGAATAAATTCGACTGACATTCCCCCTCTTGCCTTGGCGGCAAGAGGGGTTTTTTGATGCCAGCGTGAAAAAATGGCCTATCATAAGTGGCGCATCTTGGGCGAACGTGCTACAATAAGATTGGCTTGTCCGCCTCGCCTGCTAGGGTGGACAAGTTTTCATGTATACATAACCAACAAAGGAGGAACGGGTTATGGCATTCGAAAATAAAATTGTCGAAGCGTTTATCGAAATTCCAACCGGAAGCCAAAACAAATACGAATTCGACAAAGAGCGGGGCATTTTCAAGCTCGATCGCGTCTTGTATTCACCGATGTTTTATCCGGCCGAATATGGCTATTTGCAAAATACATTGGCGCTGGATGGCGACCCGCTCGACATTTTGGTCATCACAACGAACCCGACGTTCCCGGGCTGCGTCATCGACACGCGCGTCATCGGCTATTTGAACATGGTCGACAGCGGTGAAGAAGATGCAAAATTGATCGGCGTTCCGGTCGAAGATCCGCGCTTTGACGAAGTGAGATCGATTGAAGACCTTCCGCAGCACAAACTGAAAGAGATCGCCCACTTCTTTGAACGCTACAAAGACCTGCAAGGCAAGCGGACGGAAATCGGCACATGGGAAGGCCCGGAAGCGGCAGCCAAATTGATCGATGAATGCATCGCCCGCTACAACGAGCAGAAAAACAAGTAATCCGTTCAACACCTCATTTCGCCAGACGCCGTTTTTCTATTTCCGAACAATTTTGCCCATATCGTTTGATATGGGCGCTTTTCTTTTTCCAAACCCGAACATTTTTGATCAAAAAAACGTTTTCATTTGTATGACTTCTTTTTCCCCCATTGACAGAAACCGCTTTCCCGTGTTAAATTATCAGAAATTTAACATCCTTGAAACAGAAAGGGGCACCTACTGTGTTTCGCGTACTCGTTTCTGACGCCATCAGCGAAGAGGGGCTGGCGCCGCTCCGCGCATCGGCGCACATTGACATCGTGCAAAAGAAAGTGAGCGAAGCGGAAGAGGAATTGCACACATTTGACGCTTTGCTCGTGCGCAGCGCCACCAAAGTGACCGAAGAACTATTGGAAAAGATGCCGAACTTAAAAATTATCGGCCGTGCCGGAGTGGGCGTCGACAACATTGATGTCGATGCAGCGACGAAACGCGGCATCGTCGTCATCAATGCGCCAAACGGCAATACGATTTCGGCCGCCGAGCATACCTTTGCCATGATGGCCGCGCTTGTCCGCCGCATCCCGCAGGCGCACATTTCCGTCAAATCCCGAGAGTGGAACCGCTCCGCGTTTGTCGGCAATGAGCTGTTTGGCAAGAAATTGGGCATCATCGGCTTCGGCCGCATCGGTTCGGAAGTCGCCAAACGGGCGCGCGCCTTTGGCATGAGCGTGCACGTGTACGACCCGTTTTTAACAAAAGATCGGGCCGAAAAACTCGGCGTTTCGATTCACTCGCTTGACGAAGTGCTGGCCGTGGCTGACATCATCACCGTTCATACACCGCTCACGAAAGAAACGCGCGGATTGCTTGGCGCGGAAAACTTGGCGAAAACGAAAAGGGGCGTCTATTTGATCAACTGCGCCCGCGGCGGCATCATCGACGAACAAGCGCTCATTCCGTTTTTGGAAAACGGCCATGTCGCCGGCGTCGCCCTCGACGTCTTTGAACAAGAGCCGCCGGGCGATCATCCGTTGCTTTCGTTTGACAATGTGATCGTCACGCCGCATTTAGGGGCGTCAACCGTCGAAGCGCAGCTGAACGTCGCCACCCAAGTCGCCGAAGAGCTGCTCCACTTTTTTGAAGGACGGCCGGTCACCTCGTCGATCAACTTGCCGGCGTTGTCGAAAGACGTCTATGAAAAAATTCAAGCATTCTATCATTTAGGCCGGAAGCTCGGCTTGATCGCCTCGCAGTTTATGAACATCCCGGTGCAAGAGCTGTCGGTCACCTACGCCGGCACGGTCGCCGATCTCGAGACGACGTACATCACCCGCAGCCTGCTTGCCGGCTTCCTGCGGCCGCGCGTCGCCTCAACAGTCAACGAGGTGAACGCCGCCATGATCGCCAAAGAACGCGGCATCACATACGGCGAAAAATTTTCCGATGAAACGCACGGCTATGCGAACTGCATTTCCCTCACCGTCCACGGTGAAAACAAAACGTTCACCATCAAAGGAACGCACGTGCCGAACTATGGCGACCGCATCGTCCACTTTGACGGCGTCGCCATCGACTTTGCCCCAGAAGGACATCTGTTGTACATTCAGCACCAAGACCGGCCGGGAATGATCGGCAAAGTCGGGAACGTGTTGGGGGCGCACGATGTCAACATCGCCACCATGCAAGTCGGGCGGCAACAGGTGGGCGGCAAGGCGATCATGATGCTGTCGCTCGACAAGCCACTTGATGACGAACTGCTCGAATTGCTCGTTAACATCGAAGACATTGAAGCGGCGAAAAAAATCGAAGTATAACAAAGTCATAGAAAAGGAGAACGGGGCATCCCGTTCTCCTTTTTACTGGTTCGTGATCGTGCCTTGATGGAAAAACAGCTGCCACCTTCCGTCGATGTGCTTCCAAATCGAGCTGCGCAGCGTGAGCTGACCCCTCGTTTCATCGTGGAGGCGATATGTCGCCAACACCACCCCATCTGCTAAAGGATGTATCGCAAAATCGGAAATCGTCATGCGCCGTACCGAAAGTCCGCCGCCTTCGACACTATCGTGTTTGTACCAGACGTTTCCGGAGCTGCCAAACTCAAAAAAATCGTCCGCCAACAGCGCGTCGAGCTCCGCTGGCGATGTGCGCACACCCGGCTCTAACAGCCGCCGTTCGAGGGCATATAAGTGCTTCTGCAAATCCATTGCTTTCGCCCCTTCCATCGGTCCGCTCTCCTCTCAAGCACACTATTTTCTTAAGCGCCAAGTGCAGCTAACCGAGCGGCACCGCCTTCCGCTCGCCTTTCGAGAACGTCATGAGCTCGGTATAGCCGATGCTGCGGGCGAGTTCAACCGCTTTGTCAAAATCGGCGCCGACATGTTCAGGCACGTGCGCATCGGACGATAACACGATTGGAATGCCTTTGTCATAGCACATTTTCAACAAGCGCGGATCCGGATACAGTTCGCCAACCGGCTTGCGCAACCCCGCGGTGCTGATTTCCACGCACGTTTTCGAATTGGCCAGCGCGGTTGTCGCTCGGTCATATTGTTCAAGCAAAAATTCCTCATCTTCTGGAACATATTGAAAAATTTTCACTAAATCGAGGTGGCCGATAATATCAAACAAATTTGACTCGGCAAGCGTAACGACCTGATCGAAATATTTGCGATATGTATCATACAAATCGCGCCGCTCCCACTCGTGGCGGTACTCGACTAAATCGATGCCGAAATCGTCGACCCAATGGATCGAACCGATGACATAGTCAAACTCGTACGAACGGATGAAAGCAGCCATCTCCTCATGTTTGCCCGGCGTATAGTCCATTTCAATCGACATTTTCACATCGATGCCTGCATCCCACGCTTCGTGGAACAGCCGGACGTAATCAGCCATATCGTAGCACCGGCGCGCTTCGACCCATGGGTTGGACAAAATGTTTTTCGTTTGATAGAAATGGTACGCATGTTCGGAAATGCCGAAATGCTGAATGCCTTTTTTCGCCGCTTCGTCAGTGAACTGGCGCAAATAATCAAGCGTCAGCGTCCCGCGTTCCAAATGGTTGTGGTAATCGGTCAACATCGGCGTTTCTCCTCTCCTGCTGTTTTTCTCATTATAACGCATTGCCGCAAGAAAGGACAACCGTTTTGCGAATATTCATCCAATCATCCGTTGGCCCCGACGAGAAACAACAGCCCGACGCATGCCGCTACGCCGGCGACCGCCAAAAGCCGCGTTACCATATCTTCCATGCTCCATCCCTCCTCTTCTTTGCGCCATCTATGTCTTATGTCAAAACCATCACCGATAGAACAGCGTGACAGAGACATTTACAAAACTGTAACAAAACAAAAGACAGCCAAGGCACGAACAGGCGACTATGGGCTGGATGCCATCAGCAGAGCGGCGTTCGGGCCGCTGGGCACGTTGATCCGCTCCCCGAGTGGATACGGTCCGAGAAACGATAAGCCGGATGCCTCGAAGGTCACGTCAAGCAAGCCAAACTCTTTTGCTGTCAACAGCACCGCCTCTGCCATGCACGCCGCTTCATCCGCACTCGGCAGGGTGGAAACATGAAGACGAACAGCCGCATGACGCCCGTCAACATCAACTGACCCCACTTCCACTCCGCGCGGAATGACGGATTCAAGCCCTGAGGGGGCCGATTTTTTCATCTGTTGCAACGCCTCGGAGAACGAACGGGCGTTGCTTGGCGTTGGAATGAGCACCGCATGGCCGAAGGAGGAAAAGCGGTTTTGATAGTATATGCGCTTCTGCTGGCTGATTTTTGTCGTTCTTAGACGCCCAAACACCGGTAAATCAAGTCCTTCTTCCTCTCTTGTGAAAAAGCGAATGCTCCGCCCGCCCATTTGCCGCACTGTTTCCATGACCGCTTCCAAAAAAAGACGTTGCTCCTTATGGCCGGCAGCAAATACACGATGGCCATCCGGGACGCGCACGAACCATACGCTCCCATCGCCGGCCGCTGGGGTCATCTTCACGCCTTCAAACCATGCCGCCGCTTGCTTAAATGGAGCGCGGTCAAGCTGTCGCAGCGCCGCGGGCAGCCGCTCTGCCGGAGCAAGACGCCCCAGAAGAGGCACGGCCACCGGCACGACGCGGCCGATGCGGCCATCAGGCAGAGCGACAATCATCACATTTCCTGATTCGATCGCAGCCGGCAAAGCTGTTTCGGCGGCGATCATCGTTTTCGAATGGGAAGAAACTTGATCGGCCTGCAGCGTCTGAACAGAGAATGACAAAGCCTCATTGTTGTCCGCGCGTTTTGGAACGGCGAAATGCGTGCCAGCATAAACCGACGCTGCAAGCACGGCCGCCGATGCGGCCGCTGGAAGCCAGCGCCGTTTCCAGCGCTCCAGCCGCTGGGCGCGCGCCAGCTGGGCATACACTTCCTCCTTTGTGCGCCGGTCTTTGATGATGGGCAGCTGTTCAAGGTCATGCTCGATGCATCGCTCATTCCCATTGAGCTTTTTCACGCCGCCACCCCCCTCGTTCCGCCTCTTCTTCCATATAGTGTTTCAGCGCTCTTAGCGCGCGGTGCTGCGTTGTTTTCACCTTGCTTTCCGTCCAGCCAAGCGCCGCTGCTGTCTCGGCAATGGACAGCGACTGAATGAACCGGAGAATGAGCACAAGCTGTTGATCAACGGTGCAACGCGCTAAGCAGCGATACATGAGCTGAATTTCCTCTTTTTGAATCGCAATTTCCTCGGGCATCGGCTCGTCGACGCCGATGTGCTCCTCACTCCACTCCGGCGCATTGGCCCATTGGCGCCGTCGCTTTTGCTTGCGGAAAAAATCGATGGCCACATGGCGCGCAATGGACAGCAGCCACGTTTTTTCGCTGCATTGCCCTTGAAACCGCTTATATGAGCGAAGCACTTTTACGTATACTTCTTGGACTAAATCCTCGGCCTGCTCTCGATTCCGCACCATGTAAAACAAAAAATTAAACAAGTCATCGTGATATTTTTCATACAACTGCTCAAAGACGGGGTCCATCGTTTCTCTCCCCCTATCTTCCCTATGGACCGCGGCCATTCATCTGCTTTTGATCATCGGGCTGCCCCTGCTGCTCTTTTTTCGCGAAAGCGGCGGCATTGCCTTCCCTCCCGCCTTGTTTGGATCGACAGCCCAGCCAAAAAAAATCCCATTATCTTCATGATAACGGGTGACGATGAAAAAGAAAACCACTTTTTGAACGGAAATGGGCACATGGCTACCGCTCGGCAAACAGCGGAAAAAAGAGCGGTCCGGCCTGCTGTTTCAGCTTCCATTCGCCGGCTGGGTCATAGCTGATCAGCACAGCGGTTGCCGGTCCCCCGGATGAAAAAAGCGACAGCGGACACGAACAACTGCGAAAGCGGAGGCGATTGGCAGCCAAAAGCTCTGTCCATTCGTAAAAAACGCCTTTCGATCCGACCGGCACGAGCTCATACACATGGGGCGAAACAATCAGCTCGGCGAAAAGGGAAAGCGGCAGCACCCATTCGGGCCGGGCCAACACAGCAGCCCCGACGAGCGGTCGGCCGATGACGGCAAACTTCGCCGTCTCCGGCGTAATGCCGATCCGCTTCCGTTCGTTGGCCACCGTCCCGAGCGCCGTCACGCCAAGCGCCGACTGAACGGTTGGAAAGTTGGATTCCGTACTCCCGGTGATCGGGAGGGAAAGAGCCAGCTCTCGGCATGCTCGCTCAACGCCGCGGCAAAGGGCTTCCCAGCGGTCGTCGGCAATGAAATTTTGCAGCACGGCCGCCCTCGCTTCCGCCCCGACGCTCAACAGCTCCATCAAGGCGACGCGGGCGGAAAAATACGCGACAACATCCACCGGGACGGACACCACATCGCCCGGCTTGTCCCCGATCGCCGCCGAACCGTCGGCCGCAACGGCGAGTTCCATGCCGTCGGCAAACGGAAGGAAAAGCACATCACGCATGCGGCGCCTTCACCCCCGCTTTCGCCGCCAACCGGACGACAATCGGCATGATGGCTGCTGCGATCAACACGTTGACCGCTGCGGCTGCCGAAAGCGGCGGAATGACGGCAAAAACAAACGGCCAGCCGAACGAAACGGCAAGTGGCAGCGGCGCCAAAAACGCATTGCCGATGAAAAAGACGACAGCGCTGCCGATTTTCCATCCCCGCCGATGCAACACGGCGAACAGGGCGCCAAGCCCCGCCATCTCAAGAGCAACAAACCAATGAACCAAGCCGAGCGGAAAACCGCCGATCAACGCCGAAACCAAATGCCCCAGTCCAGCGACCGCCGCTCCGGCGCGCGGGCCAAGAACCACGGCGGCGACAAGCGCTGGTGCGCTGTCCAAAGCGATGCTGCCGACAAACGTCGGCAGCTTGATGAACGATCCAATCGCCGAAAGCGCTAAACAAACGGCTGTCCAAGCCAAGCGGCGGCTCATTGCTTCTCCTCCTTGTCGCGAAACACGATGGCGCTCCGCTCATACTCGATGTCCTTCACCCCTAAGCGGGCGTTCACGACCCGGGCAGCGGCGAACAAATAGTCGGACAGGCGGTTCATATATTTTAGAACAACGTCGTTGATCGGCTCGGCTTTTTGCAAAGAAACGATGCAGCGCTCCGCCCGCCTTGCCACCGTGCGCGCCATATGAAGCGCCGCAGCCCCCTTCGATCCGCCCGGCAAAATGAATTTTTGCAGCGGCGGGGCCTCTTGCACGTGCGCATCAATGCGCTCTTCTAAAAATGTGACCATCTCCTCGGTCACTTTATACGGAATCTTGCCGTTGACGATGGCTAAGTCGCCGCCGCAGTCAAACAGTTCATGCTGAATTTTCTGCAACTCGGCGCAAAGGTCGCGAAATCGCTCATCGTCAGCAAGCAGTGCAAGCGCCCAGCCGATGAACGAATTCGCCTCATCGATCGTCCCGTACGCCTCGACGCGCAAATGGTCTTTGTCAACGCGTCCACCAATTAAACTCGTCTTTCCTTTGTCTCCCGTTCGCGTATACAATTTCATTTGTCCTCTCCCCCTTTATTTCAATCGTTCCGAAAGTCCGCACCAAACCCGATCGACGCGACAGCACATGGAAGCAAGCTGCTGATAGCACATTCCCACTGCGTCGCGCCAGCGCCGCTCTTGTGGGTCAACCGGAACGACGCCTTGCGTCACATCGGTGCCGATCCAGACGACCGTGCGGCCCGGCTCGGCTTCTTCCCACTGTCGCCAAGCGCGAAAATACGCTTCCCACTCTTTAACGTCCGGCCGGAGGCGGATGGCGGCTTCCAATCCGTCAAAAACAACTGTTTTGGCCGTTGGGATGCCGCCCGGCGGCCCGTATGGCTCCAAATAGCCGTTCTGCCATACAATATGAACGCCATCATTTATTCCGTACTGTTGCTGCACCCATTTTCCCTTTCCTTGAAACGCACCGCCGACAACGAAATGCACCGCTCTCCCCCTTTCCAGCGTTCGATCGTCGATTCAAGCGTATATCCGCCGGCAAACGGCACTGTCCATTCCCAGAACGAACGGGCATCCGGCGCATACTGTTCGAGCAGGAGGCGAATCGGGCCGCCATGGGTGATGACCGCCACATGACGGGCGCCCGTCCGCTCAGCGAAAGCAATCGTCTCCGCAAGCGCCTGTTGGATGCGCGCTTGAAAGTCGTCATAACGCTCCCCGCCGGGCGGCGCCGCGGAAAAGGGTGACGCAAGCCATTGCTGATAGGCAGGCTCTGCTTCCAGCTCAGCAAACGTTTTGCCTTCCCAAACGCCAAAGTGAAGCTCGCGCCAGCGGCTGGTGCACCAATCCGCCCTGCGTCCGCCGAACAGCAAATCAACCGTCTCCCGACAGCGGCAACGGTCGCTTGTGACCACAACGTCCACCGGTTCAGGCGGCTCCCATCGCAACCGGCCAAGCCGCGCGATCTCCCCTTCAGCAAGAGGCGCATCGAGCCAACCGATATACGCCCTCTTTCGATTTTGTTCCGTCATCCCATGACGGATGAGTGTAACAGCCAAATGACGCCCCATAGCAGCAGCTCTCCCCCCTCAATAAACGCCCCGATTACATCTCCAGTGATGCCGCCAAACTGTTTTTCCGCCCACGGCTTCGCTGCCGCTGCCAAAACGGCAACCGCGGCGGCCAACGCTGCCCCTGTTTGCACTGAAATGACGGTGAATGCACAAAGAAGCAAAAGCAAGACAAAAGCGAGTCCAAGCGCCCAAACAGCATCGCACCATGAACTATATTCGCGCAGCGATGCGGCCATTCCTGTCGGTTTGGCCAGCTTGCCGGCGGAAAGAAGCCAGGCAGCCCCAGCCCGCGACAACAGCGGAACAGCGGCGAACAGCGCCGGCGGAACGCCTACCTGAAGCGATTCGTACAGAAACAGCCAACGAAATGACAACAAACAAATAAGCGACAACACCGCAAACGCGCCGACGCGCGAATCGGACATGATCTCTTGCCGCCGCTTCACATCGCGATATGAAAAAAACGCATCGCTTGCATCCATAAACCCATCGGCATGCAGCCCACCGGCCATCCAAATGCCGAACCAAAGGAGAAAAAGCGACCAAACAAGCGGCGAACCGAATGAAAATGTAGAAAAGAGCGCGTACACTCCGGCTGAAAACGCCCCGATCAGCGCCCCCGCAAGCGGCATGCAGCGCACAAGCCAACGGACATGGGCAGCGTTCCATTCGATCGAACGGCGGATGGGGATGATGGTAAACAGCTGCAGCGCCAACAGCCAACCGTTCCATGCCAGCTTCATTTCGGCCACCGTCCTTTTTTCACGCGGAGAAGACCGCATTCAACGACCGCGGCGGCCGCCGCTTCCGCCACGAGTTGCTGGTGAAGCCAACCAAGCGTTTTCATATAGCGAAACGTGCCGGGGTTATCCGGAACTCCCCCAGAAAACAGCTCGTTCGATACGATCACAACCGCGCGGCAGGCATCCGCCCAAGCCCGCACTTCATCGAGCATGCGGCAAGCAACAGCTTGAGCGGCCGCGTCTGTTTTCCAATTGCCACCAGTGAACAACTCGTGGGCGAGCCAAGCGGTCAAGCAATCAAGAAGAACGATATCATCAGGGCGCAGGGAAGCGGCAATCTCCCAAGAAGAGAACGGGGCTTCCCACACCGTCCAACACACATCTTGCGCCGCGCGCCGCTCTTGATGGCGGCGAATGCGCTCCCTCATTTCATCATCCACTGCCTGCGCGGCAGCCATATAGTGAAGCCGACCGCCGCCAGAAAGTCGGATGGCGCACGCTTCCGCTGCTTCACTTTTGCCGCTGCGCACAGCGCCGCTGACAAACACCATCATCCCCCATTCCACCCCGCAAGCGCCTCAAGCAGCCGGTCGTTTTCCACCTGCGTTTTGACCGCAAGCCGCACGTAACGTCCGTCCAATCCAGGGAAATTCATCGTATGGCGTGGAACGATTCCTTGCCGCAATAAATAGAAAAACAGATCCTCTGTCCGTCCGGAAAGCGGCCGCAGCAAGTAAAAATTGACGACCGACGGCGAGACGGCATACCGGTCGGCCGGCAGCGACCGAAACACTCGCTCCCTCTCGGCGGCGATTCGTTCTTTCGTCCACTCCACAAACGATTCCATCACGGCGAAGCGAAGTGCCAGTTGTTGTGCAATGCGGCTTGTGCTCCAAGGCGGCTGGCGCGTTTGCAATGAGGCGATCACCGCCTCGTCGGCCGCTGCCACATAGCCGAGGCGCGCGCCAGCGAGATGGTGAATCTTGGTCAACGATCGAAGCACAATGAGGCGCGGATAGCGGTCCAACCACTGCACGGCTGTAAATCCGCCGCGCCAAAACGGATAGAACGCTTCATCGACAACGACATACGTCCCCGCATCGTTCGCTGCGGCGATGAACGCATGAAGTTCCCGCTCCGTCATCGCCGTTCCTGTCGGATTGTTCGGATGACAGAAAAAGACGACGTCACACTCCGCCGCCCATGCCGCCGCTTGGTCCATATCGTACGCAAAGCCGTACTGCTCATGGGCTATAAACGATGATACTTCACAACCATAGGCAAGGCTGGCGCGCCGGTATTCGGAAAACGTCGGCTCCAAGACGCCGACGCGCCGGCCGGCGAACATAGAAGCCAATAAATAAATCGCCTCCGCCGCCCCGTTGGTCACCAACACTTGCTCCAGACGAATCCGCTCTTGCTTGGCAAGAAGCTCTCTGATCGCCTTCGCTTCCGGATCCGGGTACTCGCCTGCCCAGCGAGCCCACTCCCCGCCGTCTGGCCAAGCCGACGGCGGCAGCCGATATGGGTTCGTGTTGACACTGAAATCGATATATTCACTTGGAGCCGACAGCCCACACTGCTCATAAAGCGTAAGCGGATTCGCTCCATGCGCCGGCCAACGCAACGATCATCCCCCCGATCCATAGGCATAACGTAAAGACAAGCACCGTTCCGATCATGATGCCGACCGCCTGGCGAATATGACTCGAGTGCAGTGGAACATCCGGATTGCCAAGCTTCGGCCGCTCGGAGACGACACCGCCATATGTATTCGTTCCACCCAGCTGCACCCCAAGCAGCCCGGCCATCGCCGCCTCGAGCCAACCGCTGTTCGGGCTTGGGTGGCGGCGGGCATCACGAAACAAGATCGACAACGCCAAACGAAGCCGGCGGCCGCCAAAGACCAATACCATCACGAGCGCTGTCAGCCGCGCTGGAATATAGTTGAGCACATCGTCGAGCCGGGCGGCCGCCCAGCCAAATTCGCGATACTTCTCATTTTTATAGCCGATCATCGAGTCGCACGTGTTCACCGCCCTGTACAGCATGGCGAGCGGCGCGCCACCGATGGCTGCGTAAAAAAGCGGGGCGGTGATGCCGTCGCTCGTATTTTCCGCCACCGTTTCGACGCAGGCGCGGGTGATGCCGGCCTCATTGAGCCGCTCAGTGTCGCGGCCAACGATCATCGACAGCGCCCGCCTCGCCTCAGGAAGATCGCCCGCTTCAAGCGGCCGGCGCACATCTTCAGCCGCTTCAGCGAGGCTTTTTGCCGCAATGGCAGTGAAAATGAGCGCCGCCTCGACCGCCACCCCTACGTATACGGACAGCGCGTAGCCCGTATAAACGACCAACGCCGACAACCCGTAAACGACAGCCAGAACCGCTGCTACGGCCCCCGCGCCTTTCACCCGCCTCCTTGTTCCCCGATTCCAATGCCGATCCAACCAAGCAATCAACGTTCCCATGCCCCGCACCGGATGCGGAAGCCAAGGCGGGTCGCCAAGCAGCGCATCCACCAGCAAAGCCAACGTCATGGCCAGCAAGTGCATCATCGCTGCTCCCTCCGCCGCTTGTAGCGATCAAGCGCCTCCGCTACGGCTTCATACACGAGCCGTCCGATCGCGCGCCCGAGTTCCGTCGCCGTTCCAGCATAGGCAAACGTCCGCCCTGTTTGCGTCGCCGCCACAGCGAGCGAATCGGTCGACGTGCCGGTGGCAAGCGTCCCTGTCTCTGAGTCGCAAACGGAACGATCGGCGAGCGCTTTCGCCTTCGCTTCCGTCGCGGTCATGACCGCTTGCACGAACGCGGCGTCGGTAAGCGTCCCATCAATGACAATCACCATATTGATCGTCCCCGGCCTTTCCGCAAGCGGCTGATGCTGCCACGCCCGAGCGGCATCAACCGCATTGCCGACGCCCGCCGTCGCCATGACCGCAACCGAAAACGCTTCCTCTCCCTCTTGAAGCCACACAGCGTCACGAACGTCAACCGCCGTCATCATGCCGATCGTCCGTTCCGGTGAAAACCCGTGCTGCTCCAAATAGCGGCGCATGTCTCCTTCGGCATCGCCGCAATCGTAATCCAACCCGACTTGACGGTTGACAAAATGGGTCGCCCATTGAAACCCGGCACCGATCAATGCGGAAGACAAAACGCGAAGCGGCTGGCAGGAGGCAAGAACAGCGGCGTCATCAAGAAAGGACAAACGCAACCCCCCGGCCGGCGATTCTCCTTGTTTCCCTTTCGGTACAAATGAAAACGTCGGCTTTGCCACCGCCGGATGAGCCAAACGCACAATCGGCGCGGCAAACACTTCGTAAAGCAGCGTCGGCGGCATTACATCTGTCGGCGTTCCACGCGCCGCTGTTTTTCCTTCTTTTAACACAAGCACCCGGTCGCAATATAAGCTAGCGACGTTCATATCATGAAAGACGGCGACGACCGTCAGACCGCGGGCGCGCGCAGCCTCCGTGAGCCGGTCCAAAAGCCGGACTTGCCCGCTCACATCCATATGATTCGTCGGTTCATCCAGCAAGAGCAGCTGTGGCTCTTGGGCGAGCGCACGCGCTAAGTAGGCGCGCTGCCGCTCCCCGCCGCTCAATCGTTCAAGCGGCTCATCGATTTTATCGGTCAAGCCGACGGCGGCAAGCGCTTCTTGAACCGCCGCTTCATCCTCTTTCGTCCACGCCGGAAACAAGCCGCGCTGATGGGAGTAGCGGCCGAGCGCCACCGTTTCTTTCACCGTATAGCCGTGCGCCGCCTCCGCCGTCTGCGGCAGGACGGCAGCCACCCGCGCCCATTGCTTCGCAGACAGCGCCGAAAGCGGCCGGCCATCGATGACAATCTCCCCGCTCGTCAACGGCAGCTCTTTGCTGATAAGCTTGAGCAATGTCGTCTTCCCACTGCCGTTTGGCCCTAAAATGCCGAATATTTCGCCCTTTTCCACAGAAAACGTCACATGATCCAGCACTTGATTTTGCCCATATCGATGGGATACGGCGCGCACCTCGAGCATCATCATCCCAACTTTCGCCTTGTTTTTCGGAAAAATAACACTGCAAACAGCGGAGCGCCAATGAGCGACGTAATGACGCCGATCGGCAGTTCGCGCGGCTCAATGATCGTCCGCGCCGCCACATCGGCAAGCACAAGAAACGCCCCGCCGTACAAGAGTGACAGCGGCAAGAGCACCCGATAGTTCGGCCCGCAAACAAGCCGAACCATATGCGGAACGACAAGCCCGACAAAGCCGATCGTTCCCGACACCGACACCGCCGCGCCGGTGAGCAGCGCGGCCGCTGTCAAAATGATGATTTTCCGGCGCGCAACGTCAACACCGACATGAAGCGCCGCCGCTTCGCCAAAAGCAAAGGCGTTCAACTCGCGGCCGTTGGCGATCAACACCACGGCGCCGATGAGGAAAAACGGAAACAGCAATCCACTGTATTTCCAGCCGCGCATCGCCACGCTCCCCATCAGCCAGGAGATGATTTGCCGCAATTCTTCTCCGGTCAAGGCGATCATGAGCGAAATAAAGGCGCTGAAAAACGCGCCGAAAATAATGCCGGCTAAAATGATCGTCTCCACCGACATACGCCGCTCGACGGCGCGGGTGAACGCCAAGACAGCGGCAAGCGTCGCCATGCCAAATAAAATGCTGACAACTGGCAATGTAAACGTGCCAAAGAGCGGCCATTGCCATCCGAGAAAGATGACAAGCACCGCCCCGACCGAGGCGCCGGATGAAACGCCGAGCGTGTACGGGTCGGCGAGCGCGTTTTTCAAAAGTCCCTGAAACGCCGCCCCGGCAAGCGCCAACGAAGCGCCAACCAAAAAAGCGAGCACGACGCGCGGCAGGCGAATGGCCGTGACAATGGACACCCAATCGGCCGGAATGTCAGACGGAAGCGGCACCCCGAACCATTCGGCGGCGAGAATGCCAATAATAGAAGAAAAGGGAATCGACAGCGATCCTGTCGATATCCCTATGAGCAGCGAAAGGACGGCCGTTGTAACGGCCAAAGCGTACATCAGCGTTTTACTTGAACACATCCGGATAAACGGCTTTGGCAAGTTCCTCGACCCCTTCAACAAGGCGCGGGCCCGGGCGGCTCACTAAGTCGGTGTTGACGTCATACACCCGCTTGTTTTTCACCGCCGGCACGTCTTTCCAAGCGGGACGCGCAAGCACTTGCTTCGCCCCGCCGTATGTCGTGATGATGACATCCGGCTTATAGGCCACCGCTTTTTCTTCCGTCACCATCGGCCAACCTTCCAAGCCGCCGGCGACGTTTTTCGCTGAAATCACTTGAAGCATCTCATCCATGAACGTCCCTTTGCCGGCCGTATACAGCTGCGGCGGCGGCGACACTTCAATCCAAACGTTCGCTTGCTTATCGGCTGGAATTTGTTTTGCTTTTTCCTTGATTTGCGTCAATTTCTCCTTCATGCCGTGAATGATTTGTTCCGCTTTGTCCGCTGTCCCCGTCGCTTTGCCGATCAGTTCAATCGACGCATATACATCAGCAAACGACTTCGCATCATTGACGACAAGCACGGTGATGCCGGCGTCTTTCAATTGCTGCAGGCCATCGCGCGAGTTATGGGCGCTTGACGCATGAGCCAAGACAAGATCCGGTTTGAGGGAAATGATTTTCTCGACATTAAATTCCATCCCGCCGATTTTCGTTTTCGTTTTGACGTCTTCAGGGTAATTGTCAAAATCGCTGACGCCGACGATCTTATCGCCCAACCCCAACGCATAGGCGATTTCCGTATTGCTTGGGATGAGCGAGACGATCTTTTTCGGTTCCGCTTTGATGGTGACATCTTCCCCAAGCCCGTCTTTCACCGTCACCGGAAACGCTGCTTGTTCCGTTTTCGGCTCCTTTTGTTTCACCGGCTCGGCGTTATGGTTCGCCCCGCTGCTGCAACCGACCAGCACGGCAGCCAAAAAGAAGAACACCGCCACCACCGCCGGCCATGCCCAACGCTTCATCCGTCATTCCCCCTTCAGTGATGTATGTACAATAAAAAACGCCCATTCCGTCCGGTCGGGGAATGAGCGTGAAACAGACCGCCAATGGGCACAACAATGCCCTGTGCGACTGTTTCCGCGTCTCACCCCCCGAAGATTCGGAAACTGCGGCAAGCAAGGCAGGTCTACTGGCTCATGCTTCATCCTACTCTGAAGCCTTCCCGTACGGAAAACAGCGCAAGCCATCCGTCCGTACAGTGGCGATTTCATTTCGTCCGCATTGACAGTTGCGGGGACAGCTCCGGATTCCCACCGGATTCCCTATTAAGCCTTTTCGGCACCTTGCTGCGAATCGACTAAATAATTCGGATATGGACATTTTTATATTAAAGCAACATCGATCATTTGACAACCATCAATTTGCGACCGGGCGACAACAAGCAAGCGCCGCTCCTTGCGGCGGCTCAGCGTTCGTGTCCGCATGAAGTCACAAAACGCCGCCACGTTGCCTATCTCCACTCTCGCACCCTTCACCGTTTGGCAACGATGCGCTCCTTTGAAAAACAGGAAAGACGCCCCCCTCTGGCCCGGCGTCTTTCCCGAATGCAAGCTTCATCTCCTCACTGCTCGATGTATTTTTCAAACACAAAGCCGAAATCTTTCATCGTATAGTTCTTTTTCGCTTCCGTCAGCCATCGAAACGCGTATTCATTCACGGCCTGAAAATCAGCCGACACATTGGCGCCGTCGCTGCGCATGTTGGCAAACACCTTGGTCGCCAGCTCGAGGCTCCGCTCGGCATAGTCGAGCTTCATTTCATTTTCGCGGCAAATGTCGGCGATCGCAAGCAGCGATTTATACAAATCTTTCAGTTCCTCGATATGTTTTTTATGCACATCAATCGAGTAGGCGTGCGACCCGATTTTGAATTTGATTTCCGCGTCCAAATCGACCGTTCCGGCCGTCTCGAGCGACACGTCGGAAATCGGATGCTTATAGTAATCGTAGCGGCGCAGCGTCCGTTTTTTGCTTGTTGCACTCGTGCCGTCCAGATGAATGAGCGCGCGGTTGGTGAAGCAATACTCATCGGATTTCGATTTAATAAGGAAATAAATTTTTTCTCCATCCTCGTGCATCACGTAATCATCGGCGTCGACTTTGTCGTAGTCTTTCGGCTGAATGACCGAACCGATGTCGCTCAATCCAAGCACATCGGCCGCGACTTTTCCAAACATGCTCATTTCTCGCCCCGACCCCTTCCATTTTTCATTGGCTCGCGCCGCTCCGCAACGAGCAGCAACGCAGGTTGTTTTGGCAGAGCACCGCATCCTCTATAGTCATACGTGGAGGGCAAAAAAAAGTTTCATGTTTGCCAACCATTGAACGGCCCAACCATTTCGCTTTTTACTGTTTTCTCATCGCATTGGCTAAAAATTCGACATCCGTGCCAACAATCACTTGCAAGTCCGTTTGGTTGAGGCGAAGCACACCTTTCGCTCCCAAACGTTTCAATTCTGCTTCGTTGACTTTTGACATGTCTTTCACTTTTAGGCGCAAGCGTGTGACACAATTGTCAATTTGTGCGAGATTATCCTTTCCTCCCAACGCTTCGATATAGTTTGCAGCAAGGTCCTCGTATTTGACCCCCGACTGCGCCGCTCCGCTGTCGGTAAACTCGCCTTCTACGTCGTCTTCACGCCCCGGCGTTTTTAAATCAAGCTTCGTAATCAAGAAATAGAAAACAACGAAATAGATCACGGCATAGATGAGTCCTTGGACAATCAATAAATACGGTTTTTGCGCAATGCCGTAGTTTAAGAAAAAGTCAATCGCCCCAGCCGAAAACGTAAACCCGTGGTGGATGTCAAGCGCCGTCGCCACTGCGAGCGACAAGCCGGTCAACACGGCATGAACGACGTACAAGAGCGGCGATAAAAACATAAACAAAAATTCGATCGGTTCCGTAATCCCGGTTAAAAATGACGTCAACGCCACGCCAAGGAGCGCGCCCGCGACCGCTTTGCGCCGCTCTTTTTTCGCCGCGGCGATCATCGCCAGCGCTGCCGCCGGGAGACCGAACATCATCACCGGGAAGAAGCCGGCCATAAAAATGCCCGCATCCGGGTCACCGGCGAAAAAGCGGCTTAAATCGCCGGTTTTGCCGTTATATTCGCCAAAGACAAACCAGACAAAACTGTTTAACACATGGTGCAATCCGACAGGAATCAGCAGCCGGTTTAAGAACCCGAAAATGCCGACGCCAACAGCCCCAGCGCCAACGATCCAATGGCCAACCGCGTTGATGCCGTCTTGAATCGGCGGCCAAATGTAGCCGAAAACAAGAGCAAGCACGAGCATCACAAGCGATGTCACGATCGGCACAAACCGCCGGCCGCCGAAAAAGCCGAGCCAGTCGGGCAGCTTGATATCATGATAGCGGTTGTATAAAAGTCCGGCGATCACCCCGGAGATGATGCCACCTAATACAGACATATTGATGTCTTTATCAATCGCGGCAGCGCCCTTCGTTAGCACAAAGTAGCCGATCGCGCCGGCCAGAGCGGCGGCGCCGTTGCCGTCTTTGGCAAAACCGATCGCCACGCCGATGGCGAAAATCAACGCCAAGTTGGAAAACACCGCATCACCTGCAGCAGCGATAAATGGAATATCTAATAAGTCCGGTTGACCAAGCCGAAGCAACAATCCAGCCGCCGGCAAAACGGCAATCGGCAGCATTAACGCTTTTCCGAGACGCTGCAAAAATCCTAACATAACCATCCATTCCTCCCTTTTTATTTTCGCCGTTCCATTTCAACGATGAATTTGTACCGATCACCGCGGTACACCGATTTGACGACTTCGAGCGGCCGGCCGTCGGCGAGGCAGGTGCGGCGCTCAAGCAGCAGCACCGGCGCCCCTTCTTTCACTTGCAAATGCTCGGCCTCCAGCTTGCGGGCGACGGACGCTTCCAGTGTTTGAACAGCAGAACCGATGATCAATCCTGTTTCCTTTTCGATAAATTCATAGACGGAACCGCTTACAACATCATGCGTCAATCCGGGAACAAGATGGACGGGAATGTAGAGCGTCTCCAGCGCCATCGGCAAGCCATCGGCCAACCGGAGGCGGCGGACTTCATAAAGGTCATCGCCTTCTGTGACGCCAAGTCCTTCAGCAAGCTTCTCGGAAGCCGGAACCGTCTCAAAGCGAAGGACGATCGTGCCGGGCTCCATGCCGCGCGCCCGCATATCTTCGGAAAAGCTCGTCAGCCCTTTCAGCGGCTGCTCGATTTTTTTGGCGGCGACAAACGTTCCTTTCCCGCGCCGGCGGACGAGATAGCCATCGTTCACTAAATTGTTGACCGCCTGCCGAACGGTCATCCGGCTGATGTCATACGTTTCTGCCCACTCCCGCTCCGACGGAATCATCTCGCCCGGCCGCCACTCCCCTTTTTCGATTTTTTCTTTTATATATTGCTCGAGCTGATAGTAAATCGGAATCGGCGACTGTTTATCGATCATGGCGCATCCCCTTTCCGCTTTTCCTTTGGGATGAGCGAGAGCGCCTCTCGGTCGGCAATGATCATCACGTCCGGATGAAGGTGAAGCGCCGAAGCCGGCAAATCCGGTGTGACAACGCCTTCGAGAAGCCGGGCAATGGCCTCCGCTTTTTCCTCCCCTGACGCCAACAGCACGATGCGGCGGCTCCGCAAAATGGTCGCAATTCCCATCGTTATGGCATAGCGCGGCACATCATCCAACGACGGGAAAAAGCGGGCGTTCGCTTCGCGCGTCAACAAGGCGAGCTTGACGACATGAGTCGGCGATGAAAACGGCGTTCCTGGCTCGTTAAAGCCGATATGGCCGTTGCGGCCGATGCCCAAGAGCTGCAAATCGATGCCGCCCAATTCATCGATGAGCCGCTCGTAGCGGCGGCATTCTTCGTCAAGATCAGCAGCCAAGCCATCCGGCACATGTGTCTGATGAAGCGGGATGTCCAATTGGGCAAACAAATGCTGATTCATATAATAGCGATAGCTGTTCGGATGATCCGGACCGAGCCCGACATACTCATCCAAATTGACCGTGCGCACGAGCCGATAGGATGTCCCATGTTGCCGATGATCGGCGGCCAATTCGCGGTACACACCGAGCACGGTCGAGCCGGTCGCCAAGCCGAGAACGGCATTCGGCTTTTCCTTGACTTGTTTGATGATGATGTCCGCTGCCTGGCGGCTCATCTCGGTATAGTCAGCGGTTTCCAAAAGCTTCAACGCCATCGCTCTCCCCCCTTTCATCCCGCTTGCGATAAGCAAGAGCGCCGCGGCAAAACGTCATCATGACCTCATATCGTTCATTCAACACGACGACATCGGCGTCTTTGCCGGATCGCAAGCTGCCCTTTCGATCAAGGATGCCAAGCTGTTTTGCCGGATTCCAGCTCGCCATGCGGATCACCTCTTCAATCGTGCAGCCGGTGTAATCGAGCACACGGCGGATGGCCTCGGCAAGCTTGAGTACACTTCCCGCCAGCGTACCGTCGGCAAGCCGCGCCTCTTGACCGCGGACGGTCACCTCTTGGCCGCCAAGTTCATACCGCCCATCACCTAGACATTTTGCCCGCATGGCATCGGTGATTAAGATGAGTCCATCGCTTCCTTTATTCCGATAAGCAAAGCGGACCATCGGCGGCGCAACATGCAGCCCATCCGCGATCAGTTCGCACATCACTTCTTCAAACATCAGCACAGCACCGGCAACACCCGGTTCACGGTGATGGATGCCGCGCATCCCGTTAAACAAATGGGTGGCGTGCGTCACTCCTGCTTGAATCGCCGCTTTTACTTCGTCGTAAACGGCATCGGAATGGCCAATCGAAGCGATGACCCCCGTTTTCTTTAAATAAGCGGCCAACTCAAGCCCCCCCTCCCGCTCCGGGGCAAGGGTGACAAGGCGAATGTGGCCGCTGGCCGCCTCTTGCCAGCGCTGAAACAGCGAAACGTCGGGGTCGACGAGGTGGCGCGGGTGTTGCGCCCCGGTGCGCTTCGGCGACAAAAACGGCCCTTCCAGATGAACACCGAGCACTTCGGCGGCTCCCGGCCGGTTCTCCTCCGCCATATAGCGAGCGACGTTGCGAAGCGCGGCTTCGATTTGTTCGCTTGGCGCCGTCATCGTCGTCGCCAAAAAACTCGTCGTCCCTTCCGCCGGCAGCGCCTTGGCCATCGCGTGAAGCGCCTCCGGGGTCGCATCCATGACATCCGCCCCAGCCGCCCCATGAATATGGACGTCGATGAATCCCGGCACGATGGAAAACCGCGAGGAAAGCTCGATCACTTCCGCCCCTGCATCAGTTGGGCATGACGACATCGGCCCGATCGCGGCCACTTTTTCCCCTTCGATCAGCACATACCCTTGTTCAATGGTTCCTGTTTCTGCATACACCGCGGCATTTTTCAATATCCACCGCTTCATCGCGATTCCCCACTTTCTGTCTCTCATTATAACATTATATATTCTAGTTGTCTATACCACTAACACAAATCCTTCAACCAGTTCGCTTCAGCATGAAAGAAAGAGGGAAGCCGTGGCTTCCCTTTCTTTCCAACGGCCCTACGTCCGTTTCGGTCCGTGAGCCGGCAAATAAAAGGAAAATGTCGTTCCTTCGTTCAGCTTGCTATGGACGGTAATGAGCCCCTTATGCGCCTCGACAATATTTTTGGCGATGGCCAAACCGAGTCCGGTGCCCGCGCGTCCGCGCGTCCGCGCTTTGTCCGCTTTGTAAAACCGCTCAAACACAAACGGCAAATCTTCCTCCGGAATGCCGGAACCGGAGTCTTGAACGTGAATCGTCACGCCATCGCCGCTCGGTTCGACGATGAGGCGAACGGTGCCGCCTGATTCCGTGTGGCGGATCGCGTTGTCGATTAAGTTCGTCAGCACCTGTTCGATCCGATCCGGATCGAGAGAGATTTCGATGTCCCGATCACGAAACTCGGCTGTCAGCTCAATCTGCTTTTCTTTCGCCAGCCCGTAAAACTTGCGGATTACCCGCTCGATGTAAGGAACAAGCTTGACTTGTTCGTACTCTAGCTCAATATGACCAGCTTCCATGCGCGCCAAGTCAAGCAAATCGTTAACAAGGCGGCCCATGCGCAGCGACTCGTCATAAATGACTTTCGCCATCTCTTTCTTCTCTTCTTCGCTCGCCGCGATATCGTCGATGATCGCCTCGCTGTAGCCTTGGAGCATAGCAATCGGCGTGCGCAATTCGTGCGAAACGTTGGCGATAAAGTCTTTGCGCAGTTTGTCAAGCCGCCGCTCTTCGGTCATGTCACGCAAAACGGCGACCGCGCCGCGCACCATCGTTTTGCCGTACAGCGGCGTCATTAAAATCACCCACGTCCGCCCTTGCAGCGTCACTTCAGTCGATTGCTCCTTCTCCTCGCGAACGACGCGGGCAAACAGCTCTTTCACTTGCGGCGGCAGCGGCGCCATCGCTTCCGCGCCGTTTCCTTGCTCGAAATACCACGCCTGCAAAAACCGCTCGGCCGGCGGATTCGTAATCAACATTTCCCCATCGCGGTTAAACGTAATGACGCCATCGGCCATGCTGCTTAAAATGCTGGCGAGCTGTTCTTTTTCCTGGTTTAAGGCGTTGATGTTAAACTGCAGCCGCCGCCCCATTTGGTTGAACGCCATCGCCAGCCCACCGATTTCGTCATTCGTTAAAATCGGCACTTTCATATCGAAGTGGCCGCGCGCCATTTCGAACGCGGCTTGCCGCATTTTCCGGAGCGGAGCGGTGATGCGCGTCGATAAGAAAAAGGCAAAAAACGTCGTCATGACAATGGCGATAAACGCAGCGAGAAAAATTAACTCTTTCGTCCGCTCCGTCGCGTCGGCGATCGCCTCGAGCGATTGATAGATAAACACAGCGCCGCGGCTGCCATCCGGCATTGACATCGGCACGCCGACAATAATCATATCACGGGGCAGCTTTTCTTTTGGCTGCCACTTTGGCATATACAAACGCTTTTTCACCGTTTTCCCGTCTGTCAGCACACGCCGCAAGTCCCGATCTTGGCGGATGGACGACAGCGGCATATTGTTCAAACCAGCGTCGCCAGGCGAATACCAATAGTGCGACTCATCGGCGACGATGACCGCTTTCGTTCGATTGTCCACAAGCGTCCAGGCGATCGAGCGGGCGAGCTCTTCGTCGCGGTAATCGTGCATCACCTCGGCCACTTTTGTCGCCAGACGGGTCAGGTCGTTTTCCGCTTCCTGCACATAATAATCTTCCAAAAATTTAATGAGCAAAATGCTTAAAATAAACAGCACGCACGAAACGAGCAGCAAAATCGTAAACCATAGCTTGCCGACAACACTGCGAAACAGCCACATCAGTCGTTCACTGCCTCAAACTTGTAGCCGACGCCCCAGACGGTGACGATCATTTTCCCCGCCTGGGGCGACGCTTTATTCAACTTTTCGCGCAGTCGTTTAATATGGGTGTCGACCGTGCGCAAGTCGCCGAAAAACTCGTAATGCCAGACTTCTTTGAGCAGCTGCTCCCGATCAAACACTTTATCGGGCGAACGGGCCAAAAAGAGAAGCAGTTCGTATTCTTTCGGCGTTAAGCTGACCTCTTTTCCGTCGACCGTCACCCGGTGGGCATCGTTGTCAATCGTCAAGTGCGGGAACACGAGCACGTCTTTCGCCGTCGTCTCCACCGGCGCGTAGGCGGCGTTCGCCGCGCGGCGCAACAACGCTTTTACCCGCAACACAACTTCGCGTGGACTGAACGGCTTGACAATGTAATCATCCGTGCCGACTTCAAACCCTTGCACGCGGTTGGATTCTTCGCCTTTTGCCGTCAACATGATGATCGGCGTCGTTTTTTGCTCGCGGATTTCTTTGCACACTTCAATTCCATCTTTGCCCGGCAGCATCAGATCGAGCAAAATGACGTCATAATCATTCGTCAACGCCTTCTCCAGCGCTTCATTGCCGTCGCCAGCCTCATCGATCACATAGTTTTCCCGCTCCAAATACATTTTCAAGAGCCGTCGGATGCGCTCTTCATCGTCAACCACTAAAATACGGATGGTTTTTTCTTGTTTTTCCAATGCTTTGCACCCTCCCATCATCAATGGAAACATCCCTATTTTCTAGTTTACCGAAAAACCGGATGCTCGCCAACAGAGCATCCGGTTGTTGTTCCATTATGTTCCGGCGTACGAGTGCAGCCCCGCGATGACGAGGTTGACCGCCACCAAGTTAAACATAATAATCGCAAAGCCGATGACGGCGAGCCATGCCGACTTTTCACCGTGCCAACCTTTTGACAAACGAAGATGCAAAAAGGCGGCGTAAAACAGCCAAGTGATCAGCGCCCATACTTCTTTCGGATCCCAGCCCCAAAAGCGGGTCCAAGCGATTTGCGCCCAAATCATGGCAAAGATGAGAGCCCCGAGCGTAAACACTGGAAAGCCAATCGCCACCGCCCGATAGCTGATCTCATCAGTCAAATCCAAGTTGACGTTTTTCACCAGCGGCTTGAGCGCCGCGGCGATTCGCTTGCGCAAAAGAAGGCGAAGCCCCATGTACAGCACAGCTCCGGCCATAAGCGACCAAATGACCGTATTGAGCTTTTTTGCGTTGATGATGGCTGGCATTTCAACGAACGGCTTCATGCGGTCAGCGCTTTCTTTTGCCAGCTTTCCTTTATGCGGTCCGACAAGCGCCGGCATCTCGTAGATCATCTCATCCGGCTGTTTGTTTTTATCAATCCATGTAAACTTCGCCTCATAGCCGGAAAGACCAAACGCGGTCGAAACGATGACAAAGCCGAGCGTGGTAATTAAGCAAAACATGACCACTTCGAGCCAAAACGTCCGCTTCGATGGCTTCGATTGATCGACGACGCGAATCAAATAAATGAGTCCGGCGACAAAACTGATCGCCAAAATCGCTTCGCCGGCCGCCGCCGTCGTCACATGGATGTGCAGCCAATCGCTTTGCAAGGCGGGAATGAGCGGCGAAATTTCGCGCGGAAACATGCTCGCATAGGCGATGATGAGCAAAGCAACGGGAAGGGCAAACAACCCGAGCACGCTCAGCCGGTAAATGAAATAAATAATAATGAAGGCAGCGACCAGCATCATGCCAAAAAAGGTCGTAAACTCGAACAAGTTGCTCACTGGCGCATGCCCAGCGGCGATCCAGCGCGTGATGAAATAGCCAAGCTGTGCAAGAAAACCAATGATCGTCACCGCGATGCCAAGCTGCGACCAGCGGTCTTTCCCTGCCGTCTGTGTGCGCTTATCGCGAATGGCGCCGCCGAAAAAGAACGTGCCGATCAAATATAGAACGAACGCGATATATAGCAATGTGCTGCTAAGCTGTGCCATGTCCATGGACTTGTCCCCCTTGTCCGGCTTTTTTTCCTTCCTCGAGCCGATCGACCGGCATTGCGACGCCGATGCCGTCAAGCAATCGGCGCAGCTCGTTTTTCAAGCCGAACCAGTTTTTGTTCGTATGCGCCGCGATCCATAATTCGCCATTCACCCGCTGCACCCAAATGCGGCGGTGGTTCCAATACATTCCTTGAATGAGCCCGATCATGAAAATCGCACCGCCCAACCCTAAAATCCAAAGCGTCAAGTCGCGGCGGACGGTCAAGCCGGAAACGTTGCGCGTCTCAAGCCCCACAAACGCCATTTTGTACTTGTTGTTGCCAAACGGCTCGATCGTCTGCTGGATAGCGACAAAGCTCGTTTCCCCCTTTGGACGATCCGGAGCATACATTTTGAACACGAACGCCGGGTTGTTTGGCACGCGCGATTTCGTCGACGGATTGCCATCTTCATCAAATTCAAAGTCAGGAAAATAGCTTAATAGCTCAACGCGATATCCGTTTCCAAGATCGTACGTTTCTTTCGGGTCGTACAAATCGACCGTCACCGTGCCAAACGTTTTCCCTGTCCTTTTGTCTGCGAGCGCAAACGACATCGCTTTCGGCTCATTCAAGCGGAAATCAACTTGATAAAGCGCATAATGGTTGAACTTCAGCGGCTCGTTGACGCGAATCGCATACTCTTTCACTTTTTTCAGCTTCGGCTTCGCGCCGGGGATCACAGGGCCGACGCGTTTATACAACACGACGTTCGTTTGATAGTTTTTCGCGATCATTCCGTTGCCGACGCGGTCGATGGCCGCGTTGAACACCCCATTGTCCTCGCCTTTTTTATACGTTTCAAAAATAAACTTTTCGCTTTTTAAAAAATAGCGTCCGTTCGTCCCAGGAATTTCTTTCATCTCTCCTTCCGGAATCCACATCACTCGATCAATGTACATGCCGGGAACCGAACGGAGCATCGCTCCAATTAAGAAAATGATGAGGCCGATATGATTGACATATGGCCCCCAGCGGGAAAACCGCCCCTTTTCGGCGAGCAGGTGGCCATCCTCCTCGCGCACATGGTAGCGCCGCGCGGCAAGCCGCTCTTTCAGCGCAGAAACCGTCTTGTCCAAATCCGCCACGCGTGAAACGCCAAACAGCCGCTGCCGCTCCAAAAAGCGGGGATGGCGTTTCACCCCTTGCCGTTTCAAAGCTCGGTACAGCGGCACAACACGGTCCAAACTGCAAATGACGAGCGAAACGCCGATTAAGGCGATGAGCAAAATGTACCACCATGAGCCGTACAAATTGTTAAAGCCAAGCTCATAATACAGCTTCCCTGCCCAGCCGTACTGCTGCTTGTAGTACTCCGCCGGATCGACGTTCGGTGGAATGTACATTTGCTGAGGAAAAATCGTGCCGATCGCCGAAGCGATGAGCGTCATGACAATGAGTGCGACGCCGACTTTGACCGACGAGAAAAACGCCCAAATTTGGTCGATGATCGTTTTTTTATACGTCTGTGACCGGCGCGCGCTCCCTTCGTAGCGCATGTCCAAAAGCGGTTTCTCTCCCGCGTCCGCCATAGGTTTGCCGCACGACTCGCAAAACGCTGTACCGTGCGGATTGACGTGGCCGCATTCGCATTTGACTTGTTCCATGGCGCAAAACTCCTTATGGTTTGATGCTTTCTAGATGCCGCTCAATGTCTTCTTTCGTCATCGTTCCCTCAATGATTTGCTTGACTTCACCGTTTTTGTCGATCAAAAACGTCGTCGGCAACGGCCCGACATTATAGGCATTTAACACTTGATCTTGACGATCGATGACGATCGGAAACGTCAAGCCGAACCGCTCGGCAAATTTTCGAACGTTCAGCTTCGGCTCACCAACATTGACGGCCAAAATTTCGACCCCTTGTTTTTTATAGATCGGATACAGCTCGTTCATGTACGGCATTTCCCGCTCGCACGGCTTGCACCACGTTCCCCAAAAGTTCAAAAAAACGCCCTTGCCGCGATAGTCGGAGAGACGATGTTCATGTCCTTTCAAATCGGTCAGCACAAAATCAGGCGCCGTCGAACCAACGGCGACCGCCGTTTTTTCAGTGAAAAAGTTGGTGTAAATCGTATAGCCGACCGCCGCGAGCAACACGAGCAAAATCGCCGTTCTCATCACGAAACGCTGTTGTTTTTTCATCGCTCAAACCCCTTTACGTTTCTCCTCCCCTACAGCCAACGCCGCAGGGGAGGCAAGCGGTTCACAATCTCCCATTTTCCATTATAACAAAGTCCCTCGCTCGTTGATGCTCAAGGATTATGAACGTTATGTGACAATCTTCGTCATTTTCTTCCTCCGGACTGGGCAAGCGCGCGCAAAAGTTTTACCTCATGCGGCGTCAGCTCGCGGTATTCGCCAGGGCGCAGCCCTTTCAAATCGAGGAACGCATACCGTTCCCGTTTCAGTTTCAACACTTCACAGCCGATCGCCTCAAACATGCGGCGCACTTGCCGGTTCCGCCCCTCATGAATGCGGATTTCGACAATCGCCGTCCGCTTTGTTCGGTCGACCGAGAGCAGTTTCACTTTCGCCGGCGCCGTCATGCCGTCTTCGAGCATCACTCCTTGCTCGAGCTGCTTCAGCTGCTCGCGCGTCGGGATGCCTTTCACCTTGGCGACGTATACTTTCTCGATCTCATAGCGCGGATGCATGAGCAAATTGGCAAAGTCGCCGTCATTCGTCAACAAAAGCAAGCCGGACGTATCGTAATCAAGCCGTCCGATCGGATAAATACGTTTGTCCAGATCTTTGAAAAAATCAGTCACCACTTTGCGGCCCTTGTCGTCTTTTACGCTCGAGATCACTCCGCGCGGCTTGTACAACAAATAGTAGACCGGCTCCTCACGCTCGACCGGAATGCCGTCGACTTCGACATCATCGCGCGGCCCGACTTTGACGCCGAGCTCGGTGACGACGCGGCCGTTCACTTTCACCCGGCCTTGCAAAATGAGTTCTTCCGCCTTGCGCCGTGACGCGATGCCGGCGCGGGCAATCACTTTTTGCAACCGTTCCATTCTCTCTCACCTCTTTCATCATCTTACCCTTTCCGTCGGACAGATACAAGCGGGGCGTTTCTCTATTTTGATCATTTTCAGCCAAGAAACCCCCGCTTCAACACCACAGGCATACGAAGGGAAATGATTCCCCCTTCTCTTTGGCCCGCCACAAAAAAAACCGCCCATTGGGCGGGAAAACAAAACGGAAGCGCCGCTAGCGCCCGAATACAAACAAAACGATGAAAACAGAAACAATAAAGCTGAGAATGTCGGCCAAAATGCCGACTTTTAACGCATCACCCATTTTTTTGACGCCAACGGCGCCAAAATAGACGGTGAGCACGTAAAGCGTCGTCTCCGTACTGCCTTGGATCGTAGAGGCAAGGCGGCCGATGAACGAATCCGGGCCATACGTGGCAATCAAATCGGTCGTCATGCCGAGCGCCGCCGTGCCGGAAATCGTGCGAAGAGCCGCCAGCGGAACGATCTCAGCCGGCAGTCCAATGGCATCAGCCAGCGGCTTGATCACTTCCATCATGGCATCAAGAGCCCCTGAGGCGCGGAAAATGGCGACCGACACCAACATGCCGACCAAATAAGGGATGAGCGAAAACGCGATCTCGATCCCTTCCTTGCCGCCTTCCACAAACGCTTCGTACGTCGGCACTTTCTTTGCTGTACCGTAAAGCAAAATAAAAGCAATGAGCGCAGGGATCAACCAAACGGAAAGAAGTTGGACGATGGCCATTATGGCTTCCTGCCTTTCCGCATCCGTTTCCAATAATAGTACCGGTCAATTAGTACCGCCCCAATCGTCGAAATCGTTGAGGCAACGATCGTCGTCCCAATGATCTCGCCCGGCGCCGCTGAACCGTACGTCATGCGGATCGAGATGACGGTCGCTGGAATGAGCGTAATGCTTGATGTGTTAATGGCCAAAAATGTCACCATCGATCGGCTCGCCTCGTCACGGCCGCCATTGAGCTTTTTTAGCTGTTCCATCGCCTTGATGCCCATCGGCGTCGCCGCATTGCCAAGGCCGAACATGTTGGCGACCATATTCGAGACGATATAGCCGAGCGCGGGATGACCGAGCGGCACCTCCGGAAACAGGCGGCGCACAAGCGGCATAAACAGACGCGCCGCTTTGTCAAGCAAGCCGGCGCGTTCAGCGATCGCCATCAATCCGAGCCAAAACACTAAAATGCTGATCATGCCGATGCTGATCGTCACCGCCTCTTTGGCGCTTTCAAACACTGCTTTGTTCACTTCATCCATCGTTCCGTTGACTGCCGCAAAGACAATGCCGATGACTGCCATCATCACCCAAATGAGATTAACCATCGCTTCTCACACCTAAAAAGCGAAATGCTTGCCATAAAAGCCCTCGGCCGCTTCCTTCCTTTCCCGGTTCATACAACAACGGCACCGAATCAACCGCCTTTTGATGCAAATAAAGCACCGCCTTCCCGACCTCTGTCGGCGCTTGCTCTGGGTATTTTTCCCATTTCTTGCGCGGCTTCAGCAAATACACTTTCACTCGCAGCCCGTTCTCCTCTTTATCGGTCACCGGATATTGCAAATCGCGGACCGCCTGTAGCCGCCCGCGGTAAAATGGATCAGAAATTTTGTCGACCACCCGCTCGCTGCTCACTTTGGCGATGTGATAATGGGAAAATCCATACTCGTACATAGCGATATGGTCATTCCAATCGTCCGGTGCATCCAATGTCACAGCGATCAAATCGATGCCTCCTTTGGACGCTGTCGTCACCAGCGTGCGGTGCGCCCGTTTCGTATAGCCGGTTTTGCCCCCGGTGCAATATTCGTAAAGACTGGTCAACAACTTGTTTTTATTCCGCCACACACGCGCGCCGTCTTCGCCAGGCGGAGCGGGGGCGCGGTACACCTTCGTCCCCGAGATGCGGCGAAACTCTTTATTTTTCATCGCATATTGCATAAGCAACGCCATATCATAGGCAGTCGAATAATGGTTTTCCGCATCGTCGAGTCCATGCGGATTGGCAAACTCGGTATCACGCATCCCGATTTCAGCCGCTTTTTGGTTCATTAAAAAAACAAACCCTTCAACGCTGCCGCCAACATGTTCCGCGATGGCAACCGCCGCATCGTTGCCGGAACGAAGCATCAGCCCATATACCAAATCGCGCAGTTTGATTTTTTCCCCTTCGCGCAAGTAAATCGACGACCCTTCGGTCCGGACAGCGCGGGCGCTGACCTTCACTGTGTCGTCCATCTTCCCCGATTCAATCGCCAAAATGGCCGTCATAATTTTCGTAATGCTGGCGATGCGCCGTTTTGTATAGGCATCCTTGGCAAACAAAACCCGCCCGGAATGCTGCTCTATCAAAATCGCGCTTTTTGCGCTCACTCCATCCATAGCACGCATCCGCTCTGGAACAAATGCCATGATCCCCGCAGCGAGTGCAAGAATAAGCGCAATGAGCCGCTTCTGCTTATTCATCTCATATCGGCGAGGATCCCCCCTCCTTGAAGGAGCGAGGAGGAATCGCCTGTTCCTCCTTTCCGATTAGGCTGAACGGGCCGCAGCCAAAGAAACGTCGCAGCGGAAACAGGCTGAACCCCAAAGCCGCGTTTTGTACAAGTGTATGCCTCGATGGGACAAATATGATGAAAAAATGTCGTTGCAAGGGGGGACAGCCTTCCGCTCTGGCGCTTGTTCTGGGCGCGTTGATGACATTTTCCCTGCAAAGAGAAAGCCGCTCCCCGAAACGGTGGACAGGTGTCCTGCTTGATCTGTACAGATTCCATTTACAGCTTTACCATTTGCAGCTTTTACCGAGGATTGGATTGACTGTCGAGCGACCGAACAACGCCGCTTCCAGACCCATCGATGGGTCTGTGAAGCAGGCGGTGGTTCGGTCTTCCATCACGCCTTGGCGTGACGAAGGCAAGCCACAGGCTTGCTTCGACAGTCGAAAATGGACAAACCGCTTTTCCGTCAAGGATCTGTTCCACTTCTTCGTTGCATCTATATGCAGCGCCTCCTCTCCCCAACAAAAAAAACGGGCAGGGGGTCCCCCCAGCCCGTTTAAAACGGCTGCCAACGAAGCTTCCGCGCCTCATGAAAGCGCTCCTCGACGTTGCGCCAGTTGACGACGTTCCACCAATGCTCGATGTACGCCGCCCGATCATTTTTGTATTGCAAATAGTAGGCATGTTCCCACACATCAAGCACAAGAAGCGGGATCACATCCCATTGCGCCATGAGCTGGTGTTTTTCCGCCTGCAAAATTTCCAGCCGGTGCGCTCGCGGCGCCCAAACGAGCAACGCCCAACCGACCCCTTCGGCGCTTTTCGCCGCTTCAGTGAAATGACGGCGAAAGGCGGCAAAACTGCCAAAATCGCGCTCGATTTGCGCCCTCAGGTCCCCACGCGGCTCGCCGCCGCCCTCTGGATGCATGTTGTACCAAAAGATGGTATGCAAATAATGCCCGGAGCCGTGGAACGCCGCTTCCCTCTCCCAATGTTTCAACAGATCAAAATTGTTCGTCCGGCGCGCCTCGGCCATCATCCGCTCCGCCTGATTGAGACCGTCGACATAGCTTTGATGATGCTTCGTATGGTGTAGGCGCATGATTTCTTCGGAAATATGCGGCTCGAGCGCATCATAACGATACGGCAGCGGCGGCAAGACATGACGGCCGGGCGCCACTTGTTGACGCGGCTCACCGCTGTCGTCTGCATCCACCCAGCGCTGCTTTCCATCGGTCACGTCGTCCGCTTGGCCCGGCTCGCCGTCAGCGATATCAGGCAACGAGTCGGAGAACTCCACCATAAAAGCCGGCTCTTGGCCGTCCTCAATCCGCTCCGCCGTCCCGCTGGTGTCAAGCCATCCGTCTTCGTTCTCTTTATTTTCACCCTCCGGCTCAGGCAACACCGATTCCCCTTTGACTTGTTCTTGCGTCGCCTCTTCTTCCCGCTCGGCAGTTGACGAATCAGCCAGGCGCATGCCCCGCGTATATACGTCATCGACAAGACGCTGAAGTTCGTAAATCGCTTCTTCGGTCCATTCATCGCCGTGTCCATCGATGTACGCCAACAGAGATGAAAGCCCGACATCCTCAGTCGTCCTGCGCGCAGACAGCGCCTGCTCAACTTGTCTTCCCCACGCAGCCGCTTCCATCACATATTGGCGAAGCGCACCGACATACACATCATCGGCAAGGCGCTGAAGCTCGCGGACAGCCTCTTCCGTCCACTCGCCATCCTGCTCGGCAATAAACTCGAGCAACGACGAAGCGCCCTCCGTGCTCGCCCCACGCAAAGCGAGCGTCTCCTTGACTTGATTTCCCCATTCGTTCACCCTAGCCGCGTATTCGGCGAACAACACCTGATCATCCATTTGGTAAAAACCTCCTCCTGTTTTGTTCGCCATATCGTATGCTTTCATGGGCAAATCGTTCTTGTCCGCATTCACCCAAATTTCCAGCTACACATACATATAAGAGCGAGGTCAGTCATCATTGAGGAAAGACAACGAAAATTGAACTTGAGATGGCCATTTTCCAAAGCTTTTTGCATGAGCTTGAAGACATGGAACTGAACCAAGAAGTGCTCGGCGTGCTGTCGCCGCTGATGGCTGACCATATGGCGCACGAAGAATGCTACTACTTGCAAAAGCTGGAGGAAACAACCGGCGAAGTGAAGCCGCCGGCGTGCGATCCGGCAAAGCCGCGCACACAATAGTCCATAAGAAAAGCGGTTCGCCCGAAGGAACCGCTTTTTCTTGAACGTATAGCAGCTTGAGCAGCCATTCCACGCGGCCCTTGATCGGCCACGCAAAGAACCGCCCCCGCTTTCGTTTCGCTACGAGGCTCACTCCGGCAGGCGGCATGTGCCGGTTTCCGCCCATTCACCGACGAGCGCCTGCAGCGTTTTGGCGTCTATCTCAACAAAATAACGGCGCAATTCCTCTTCATCATGAATATAAACGCGCTTTCGCTGCCGATACAATGGATTTTTCCATAAACAGACAAGAGCAATGATGTCGCGCAAATGAATGTCGCGCCCGTTAGCCGTAAACAGAGGATCGCTTTCATACGGCAGCAAATCAAGCAGCGCCCCCTCAAAATGGCGCAAATACAACACAGACAGCGTCCGCTCTTCGCCCCCGTCGCGGTACGTGACTTCCGAGCGGTTGAAATAGTCTTCAAACGTGTTCGATTGCGACTTTTGCAGCTCTTCACCGTACAGGCGGCAAACGTTCATGAGCGCTCTCCTTCCCGATCAGCCGTTTTTCTTTAGTTTACCATATTCCGGCTGCTTGTCGCTCAAATTTTCTGCCAATTTTTCGAAAAATAAATCTGCTTCCCGCTCGGATTCGCCATCATCCGTCCATTCCGGCAGCGGCGGCAGCTCCTCAAGCGTTTTTAGCCCGAAATAATCGAGAAATTCCGGGGTTGTCCCGTACAAAATCGGCCGCCCGGTTCCTTCGGCGCGACCGACTTCCTTAATAAGCGCCCGCGCCATGAGCGTCTGCAACGGTTTGTCGCTTTTTACGCCGCGAATTTCCTCAATTTCCGCGCGCGTAATCGGCTGGCGGTATGCGATAATGGCAAGCGTCTCAAGCGCCGCCTGCGATAGCGGCGACGCCCCCGGCGCCTCGACCAACTTTTTTAAGTACGGAGCGTGCTCTTTTTTCGTCGCCAGCAGAAACACGCCGGCCAGCTCCATCAGTTGGATGCCGCGTTCTTCGCGGCGGTAGTCTTCCTGCAGTTCAGCGATCACCGCCTTTGCTTCCAGCTCGCTGACTTCCAATACAGCAGCAATTTGCGAAAGCGACAGTCCTTCGTCACCGGCAGCAAACAACAGCGCTTCTACAATCGCCTTTGCCGGCTTGAGCGCGCCGGCGCCGCCCGTTTTTCCCGTTCCGTTTTGTTCCATCGTCCTTCTGCCGCGCCAAACCCGTTGGCGCTCCTCCTCCTTTCTTCCTGTTTTCGTCGTTTCCCAAGCCTTCTCCTCCCAATGTGAGTCAACTCTCCGTCTTATCATGGCATGGGCAAACAAACAACAAAAGAAAAGCGGCCCGCCGCAGCAAACCGCCGCGGCCAAACCGCACCGCCTCAGCCGGTTGGTTTCACCGCAAGAAACAAATCGCTGAAATTCCGTTCTTGCTCAACGATAATTTCGCCTCGCTTCATCAACTCTAAAATGGCCAAAAACGTTACGACGATATACGAACGATCGTAGGACGGAAACAGCTCGTAAAAGTTTTTCCGCCCGTTCGCCTGTTTTAGTTCATGCAAAATTTCCGCCATGCGCTGTTCGACGGAAAGATCTTGGCGGGCGATTTTCGCCCGCATCGGTTTTTGCAGTTTTTTGCGGCGCAACAGCTTTGACAAGGCGCCAAGCATATCATATACGTTCACATCAAGCGGCGCCGCCTTTTTCTCATCAACGTATCCACTTAAGTCGCTCGGCGGCTTTGTAAACAAAAGCGCCCGCTCCTCTTCGCGCCGCTTCAGTTCGCGCGCCGCCTCTTTAAACTTTTTATATTCAAGCAGCCGCTGCGTCAGCTCCTCACGCGGGTCGCCGTCATCGACCCACTCGATGTCGCCGTCGACAGCTTCCTCATTATTAGAGGACGGCAACAGCATTTTGCTTTTGATCGCCAGCAAGGTGGCCGCCATCACTAAATATTCGCTGGCGATATCCAACTCAAGCTCCTGCATAGCGTGAATGTACGCCATATACTGCTCCGTAATTTGCGCGACCGGAATATCGTAAATATCGATTTCATAGCGGTTGATCAAATGCAAAAGCAGATCAAGCGGCCCTTCAAACGCTTCGATTTTGACGTTGTACGGCAATTGCACATCCATCCCACCATTTTTCCAGAGCCACCGTCCGGCTCGTCCCCAGCTGCAATATATTTATTGTATCATAACGAAGCGGCAAAGCGAACGGAAAACAGCTTTTTTTGCTCCGCAAGCCGCCAAAGTCGTATAATCGAAGGAGAGCCGTCCGTTCTCACATGACGCGCCCGTTTTTGAAAGGAATGATGGCCAATGTACCCAAAAGCATATATCGAGTATTTAATCCATTTCCATAGCGACCGCGATTACTTTGAATGTCACGAAATTTTGGAGGAACATTGGAAACAAGACGGTCGAAAAAAAGGTTGGCTTGTGCTCATTCAAACGGCAGTCGCT
Source organism: Geobacillus vulcani PSS1 (assembly GCF_000733845.1). Classification (GTDB taxonomy): domain Bacteria; phylum Bacillota; class Bacilli; order Bacillales; family Anoxybacillaceae; genus Geobacillus; species Geobacillus vulcani. Next base: position 2,151,923 of record NZ_JPOI01000001.1, on the reverse strand, counting down.
TTTTACCATTACCGGCGCGGCAACGTCTCGGGAGCGCTGCGCCTCATTCGACGGGCGCGGGCGCTGCTTGACGAAGCGCAAGAGATGATCCGGCGGCTCGGCCTCGATGAGGAGGCGCTCGCCCGCTTGCTCGACGAAACGGCTCAGCGGATCGCCCGCGGCGAACCGTACGAAAGCGTCGAACTGCCGATTCGTGATCGTTCCCTTTACGAGCAATGCCAGGCTGCCTGCACCCATCGGCAGCTCGTTTGGGGACAAGCAAGCGACTTAGCCAACCTTGATCTTGTAGATAAACACCGGCGACGCGACCGCTCCGACATCATCGCCACACGCGAACAAAAAAAGCGGGCCAAAGCGGAAGGGGATGGCTTTTCTCCCCCTCCGCCGCCCGCCTGAACGCAACATCGCGTTCGATTCGCTATTCGTTGCATGCATGGCATTTATCAAAAAACGAGGCAGTCCATTCGTTGGCGCACAATCGGCGACCCGGGTACGCCTCTTTCAATGCCTTGACCATCTGTTTTCCGATTCCCTGATGGCGGTATGACGGATTGACGCTGATGTGCTGGATTTCCACAACATCGGGAGCGCGCAGCAGGACGCCGATAATGCCGACGATGTCATCCCCTTCTTTCCATAAAAACAGCTGCCAATCGCTGTTCGTTTCATACTGTTTCATCGTCTGCTGCAGCCGTTTCAGATCTTTTTCCGTCGGCATAAACGACAGCAGCCCCATGGCGATTTTCTCGTAATTTTTTCGGTAACGGATTAACATAAAAATCCCTCATTATCGACAAGCGCTTTTCCGAAATGGAAAAGTTTTTGTCATTTTCTCTATACGTATTATAAACATTCTCACCGATATTGTGAACCATTTCATGCCTTTTTACGCAAATTACGCAAGCGCCCGCAGAACATTCGCCATTTCGATCGCCGAAACCGCCGCTTCCCATCCTTTATTGCCCGCTTTTGTGCCGGCTCGTTCAATGGCTTGTTCGATCGTATCGGTCGTCAAAACGCCGAAAATAACCGGAATGCCGCTAGAAAGCGCCGCGTGGGAAACGCCTTTGGCCGCCTCGCTGCAGACGTAGTCAAAATGGCTCGTCGCCCCACGGATGACAGCGCCAAGCGTAATGACAGCGTCAAACTGCTTCGATTCGGCCATTTTTTTCGCCACAAGCGGGATTTCAAATGCACCGGGCACCCAGGCGACCGTGATGTCATGGTCGCTCACGCCATGGCGCGTCAAGCCGTCGATCGCCCCTGACAAAAGCTTACCGGTGATGAACTCATTAAACCGGGAGACGACGATGCCGATTTTCAACCCGGTGCCGACTAAATTTCCTTCAATGACACGCATGTTCATTGTTCCTCCCATCATCAAAAATGAAGCATATGCCCTAATTTTTCATGTTTCGTGCGCAAATATTTCTCATTTTCCTTTTTCGCTGGCATCTCGAGCGGCACCCGTTCAACCACTTCGAGTCCATGCCCTTTCAAACCGGCGATTTTGCGCGGATTGTTCGTGAGCAGGCGCATTTTCGTTACACCGAGATCTTTCAAAATTTGCGCCCCGATGCCATAATCGCGCAAATCAGCTGGAAAGCCGAGCTTTTCGTTCGCCTCGACTGTGTCATAGCCTTGCTCCTGCAGCTTGTAAGCGCGCAACTTGTTCATAAGGCCGATGCCGCGCCCTTCTTGGCGCATGTACAGCAACACCCCGCGCCCTTCTGCTTCGATTTGCCTGAGCGCCGCATGCAGCTGCGGACCGCAGTCGCACCGGTACGAACCAAATACGTCGCCGGTTAAGCATTCGGAATGGACGCGCACCAAGATCGGCTCATCCGGGGTGATCTCTCCTTTGACAAGCGCCACATGCTCTTTCCCATCAAGCACGTTCGTGTAGCCGATGGCCCGAAATTCGCCGAATTCGGTCGGCAGCCAAACATCCACCTCCCGTTTCACCAGCTTTTCCCGCTGGCTCCGATAGGCGATCAAATCCTTGATCGTGATCATTTTCAACCCAAACTGGTCGGCCATGCGCCGTAAATCAGGAACACGCGCCATCGTTCCATCCTCTTTAATGATTTCGCAAATGACGCCGGCCGGCTTCGCGCCGCACAACCGAGCCAAATCGACCGCCGCTTCCGTATGGCCGGCGCGCCGAAGAACGCCGCCCTTTTTCGCAATCAATGGAAAAATGTGTCCAGGCCGTCTAAAGTCGCTTGCTTTGACATTCGGGTCGAGCAGCGCCTGAATCGTCGCCGCCCGTTCATAGGCGCTGATTCCTGTCGTCGTCGTTTTGTAGTCAATGCTGACAGTAAACGCTGTGCCGTGCGCGTCGGTGTTATGGGTGACCATCGGCTCCAAATCAAGGCGCGCCGCCAGCTCCTCCGTAATCGGCACGCAGACGAGCCCGCGGCCATGAGTAATCATAAAGTTAATGACATCCGGCGTCGCTTTTTCGGCCAGCGCGACAAAATCGCCTTCATTTTCGCGGTCTTCGTCATCGCAAACGATGATCACTTCGCCGTTTTTCAGCGCTGAAAGCGCCGCTTCAATCGTGTCAAACATCCAGCTTGCCCCCTTTTTCCTCTTATTTATAGCCGTGTTGCTCCAAAAATTCGATCGTCAATTTGGAGGGCGGCATTGCTTTCGCGGTGAGGAAAGCGGCGACGTACTTGCCGATCATGTCGCACTCGATATTGACGAGATCACCCGGCCGCTTTTCGCCTAAAATCGTCGCCTCGCGCGTATGAGGAATGAGTGAAACGATGAACGTGCGCTCGCTCAGGCCGAAAATCGTCAGGCTTGTCCCGTCGACAGCGACCGACCCTTTCTCAATCATATAGGCGCGCAGTGAGGTCGGCACTTCGATTTCATAGTAGACGGCGTTTGCTTTCGGCCACTGCCGGATGATGCGTCCGACGCCGTCCACATGCCCAGTGACGAAATGGCCGCCAAACCGTCCTCCGGCCGCCATCGCCCGCTCCAAATTCACCTTCGATCCCGGCTTTAATGTCTTTAGCGCCGTCGCTTTCACCGTCTCCGGCATGACATCGACCGTAAACTGCCGTTCGGTGAACGATGTGACAGTCAAGCAGACACCGTTGACGGCGATGCTGTCGCCAAGGCGCACATCTTCGAGCACCCGCTTGGCGCCGATCGTCATCACGATGGCGTCGCCGGTTTGCTTCATTTGTTCGATCGTGCCGATCTCTTCAATAATGCCCGTGAACACAACGATTCCCCCTTCCGTTTCGGCGCGGCGACGATTTTAATATCCGGGCCGATCGTCTCGATGCAGCGGATGTCAAGCTCCATCGCTTCAGAAAGCCGAGCGAAACCAAGGCCTCCGACCGGCGTCGGCGCCCCGCAGCCGCCGATCAGCTTCGGAGCGATATAAGCGATGACCTCATTGACCACTCCCGCGCGGAGGAAGCTGTCATGAACACGCGAGCCGCCCTCGACAAACAGCGACATCACTTTCTGCTCGCCAAGCAGACGAAGCACATCGCAGACATCGATCCGCTCCGTCGGCATCGAAAATACGCGCACTCCGAAGCGCTCGTATGCCGCTATCTGTTCCCGACTGACGCCGCTGCCGGTGATGATCCACGTTTCTGCCTCCTTGTCAGCGACGACATGGGCATCAAGCGGCGTATGCAACGTTGTATCCAAAACGATGCGCAACGGGTTTTTCCGCGTTTCCCCAAGACGGACGGTCAGCTTCGGGTTGTCGGTCAAAACGGTGTTGACGCCGACCAAAATGGCATCATGCCGGGCGCGGAGGCGATGCACGTCTTCGCGCGCCGCTTCAGACGTAATCCATTTGCTTTCCCCCGTCGCCGTCGCGATTTTGCCGTCGAGGCTGCACGCGAACTTCAATGTCACAAACGGCGTTTTCGTTGCGATATAGTGGAAAAACATCCGATTCAGTTCGTCTGCTTCGTCTTTTAATACGCCGATATCAACGTCAATGCCTGCTTGGCGCAGCTTGGCAATCCCTTTTCCAGCGACAAGCGGATTCGGGTCGGTCGTGGCAACGACGACGCGACGGACGCCGGCTTGGATGAGCAAATCGGCGCATGGCGGCGTTTTTCCATAATGGCTGCACGGCTCCAGCGTCACGTACACCGTCGCGCCGCGCGCCTTCTCACCGGCCATGCGGATCGCATAGACTTCAGCGTGCGGCTCACCCGCTTTCAAATGAGCGCCAAGCCCAACGACCGTCCCACCGTTGACAACGACCGCGCCAACGGCAGGATTGGGGGACGTTTGCCCCACTCCGGCTTTGGCCACCTCGAGTGCAAGCCGCATATAATGTTCATCGTTATGCACGACATTCCCCCCTTAACGATCAAAACCCCCAGGAATCCCCCGGGGGTTTTATTGTTGTTGAGAGAATGGCCAATGATGCGCAAAACAAACACATGTTCGTTATCCAAGTTATACCGGCCGGTCGGAAGCAAAAGATACTGCCATGCCTAGTCGGCCGACAGACGCTGCCCATGCGGTCTGAACAGGCCGAAAACAGCCGTGCGCATATTGGCATCCTTCTCCCATCCAGACTATACTGTCGGCTCCGGAATCGCACCGGATCCTGCCTTTCGGCTCGCGGGCTGAGGGACGGAAAGCCCCATCACCGCCGGTCGGGAATTTCACCCTGCCCCGAAGGATGCATGGCTATATTCATTATGCTCATTATACCACATTTCACAGCAAGGCATCATCAATTGGCAATCCATATAGATGCCATTTGAAGCGTTACCATTTGCAGCTTTTGCCGAGGACGGGATCGACTGTCGAAAATGGACAAACCGCTTTTCCGTCAAGGATATGTTACATCTTCGTAGCATCTATACAAATCCAATATGCTGCTCCCCACAACAGGCTGGCCGCCAGCAAAAAGAAAAACAAACGCCAGTTGTTTCGAACAATCCGATCATCCTCGCTCATGCGCTGTTTACGGTTCATCAAACACTTTCACTTCCTTCATCACATCGCCGTTTTTCATCGCCTTGACCACATCCATGCCGAATGTTACTTGGCCAAAAACGGTGTGCACCCCGTCTAAGTGCGGCTGCGGTTCGTGGACGATGAAAAACTGGCAGCTCCCAGTGTCGCGGCCGCGGTGCGCCATTGACATCGCCCCAGCAACGTGACGGTGGGGATTGTTGTCCGTCTCGCACGGGATCGTATACCCGGCATCGCCCGTTCCGTTGCCGCGTGGACATCCTCCTTGGCTGACAAATCCAGGGATGACGCGATGAAACGTCAACCCGTTATAAAATCCTTCATTCGCCAGTTTTTCAAAATTGGCGACTGTGATTGGCGCTTCATTCGGAAACAGCTCAAACTCTATTTTTCCTCCATTTTCCATTAAAATATATCCTTTTTTCGCCACAAGCATTCAGCTCCTTTTGGACATCACAGCTGCTTTTATCATACCATGGTTGCCAAGTGAAACAAAAGAAAAAATGTCTTTTCCAATTCGTGCGTCGCCTGACCGCGTCGCGTTTTTCCGATAGCCAAGCAGGCTAGCGTACGGTATAATGATAATGCATTTTTCGTAAATAGGAGGCGAGTGATGTGAAACGAGCGATCGCTTCATCGCTGCTGGCAGCGGCGCTGCTGGCATCTCCGGGCATCGCAGCGGCCGATGCCGCTCCGGGCGACGTCATTGTCACACTTGGTGAAAACTTAACCAATGAACAAAAACAAAAAGTGCTTGAGGAAATGAAAGCGCCGGACGGGGCACAGACGGTCACCGTCTCGAATGCTGAAGAACATAAATATTTGGACGGACTCATTCCGAAAGCGCAAATCGGCACGCGCGCCATCTCATCGTCGATGATCACGATAAAAGAGCCCGGCTCGGGGCTTCATGTCGAAACGCACAACATCACATGGGTGACGAAAGAGATGTATACAAACGCCTTGATCACCGCAGGGGTGAAAGATGCCGATATTTACATCACCGCCCCATTCCCGGTTTCCGGCACCGCAGCGCTGACGGGGCTGATGAAGGCGTATGAAATTTCCTCGGACCAAGCCATCCCTGATGATGTCAAAAAAGTGGCGAACGAGGAAATGGTGCAGACGGCGAAGCTCGCCGATTCGATCGGCGCGGACAAAGCGGTCGCCCTGCTGGCGAAAATCAAACAAGAAATCGCCAACCACCCGCCGAAGACAGATGCAGATTTGCGCGCTTTGATTGAAAAAATCGCCAACGACCTTGGCATTACGCTGAGCGAGAATGAAATCAACAGCCTTATTTCTCTCTTTCATAAAATGCAAAACGCCGACATCAACTGGGATCAAGTCAACGACCAGTTGAGCAAAGCGAAAGAACAGCTGTCGGCGTTTTTGCGGTCAGAAGAAGGGAAAACGTTCATTCAAAACCTTATCGACATCTTCAAAGAAATTTGGAACGCGATCAAATCGGCATTTTCTTCAAATCAACAATAAAAGAAAGCAGGCGCCCAAAAAGCAACGGGCGCCTTGTTTTGGTGAAGTCCGTTCTCTTTTCAACCGGCGGCCTTCACTTTTTCACTTTCGTTTTCAAAGGCAAATCATGTTGGATCAAATCTTCATATGTCTCTCGTTTCACAACGAGCTGGGCATCGCCGTTTTCAACGAACACAACGGCTGGGCGCGGCAGACGGTTGTAGTTGTTCGCCATCGAGTAACCGTACGCGCCGGTGCAAAAAACAGCCAAATAATCGCCCGGCTTCGCCTCCGGCAACGCAAGATCCCAAATGAGCATATCCCCCGACTCGCAGCACTTCCCAGCGATTGACACGACTTCCGTCCGTTCATCCAACACTCGATTGGCCAACACAGCTTCGTATTTTGCCCCGTAGAGTGCAGGCCGAATGTTGTCGCTCATGCCGCCGTCAACGGCAATATAGGTGCGGACGTCGGGCACCTCTTTGCGCGAACCGATCGTATAAATCGTCGTTCCAGCATCACCCACGAGCGACCGGCCCGGCTCGATCCAAATTTCTGGCAACGGCAAGCGGCAAGCTTCGGCCTGTCTTTTCACCTCTTCCACGATGCAGTCGACGTACGCTGTCACCGGAATCGGGTCGTCTTCCTCCGTATAGCGGATGCCAAAGCCGCCGCCAAGATTGACGACCGAAGGGATAAACCCGTACGCTCTGTTCCACTCAGCCAGCTTGGCAAACACTTTTTGCGCCGCAAGCACAAACCCAGCTGTTTCAAAAATTTGCGAGCCGATATGGCAATGAACACCGAGCAGCTGAAACGCAGCCGACGCCATGACGCGCCGGAACGCTTCATCCGCCTGACCGTTGTTTAAGTCAAAGCCGAACTTTGAATCTTCCTGTCCAGTTAAAATATAATCGTGTGTATGCGCCTCAACTCCCGGCGTGACGCGGAGCAAAACCGGCACCGTTCGGCCGAATGACTCCGCCAACCCTTCAATCAGCTCGAGCTCGTAAAAGTTGTCGGCAACGATGCAGCCGATGCCGTGTTCAAGCGCCATCGCCAATTCGTCGCGGCTTTTGTTGTTTCCATGAAAGTGGATGCGCTCAGGCGGAAAGCCGGCCGCGAGCGCCGTATACAACTCACCGCCTGAAACGACGTCAAGCGACAGTCCCTCCTCAGCGGCCAACTGCACGATGGCGACGGTGGAAAACGCCTTGCTGGCATACGCGACTTGCGCCCGCACGCCGCGGCGTCGGAACGCTTCTTTAAACGCGCGCGCCCGCGCGCGGATCAACGCAACGTCATAAATATAAAGCGGCGTTCCATACGTTTTGGCCAACTCGACCACATCGACGCCGCCGATTTCCAAATGTCCCTGTTCATTGACTCGGCTTGTCCCGTGAAAAAACATCGCAAACCCCTCATTCCTCTATCGAAATCGCACGGCAAAAGCAAAAAAGACAGTTTGCAAAATCGGCAACTGCCTTTACAAAATGGAAAACCGCAGGGCGCCATCGGCTCTGCCTTGAAACGGAAGGCCGCACACCCGCCCATTCCGCCCGTGCAAACGTGCTTGCACGGAGGCAACGTCATCAGTGCAAGCAATTAAATATAACTTATCATAATTATACAAAAGTTGCAATAGCGCTAAAACGAAAAAAGCGACCGCCAATAGATGGAAGCGGCCGCTTCCAAGTGGATCGTTCTTGTCATGATGGTTGTTTTTGCCGGTCTTGCGGGTGAACAATGCTCGGACGCACTCTCGCTCCGGCGACCGAACGGCGGACAACAATTTGCATAAATGCCGCTGGATCAAACGGGATGAACGGCCATAAGTACGGCGTATTAAGCGAGCGGATGCTGGTCAGCCAAAGCAAATAAACGGTCGTGCCAATGACGAGCCCGGGCACTTTAAACAAGGCGACAAGAATGACTAATGCCAATCGAGAAATCTTATTTGCCACGCTCAACTCATAGCTTGGCGTCGCAAAGGACCCGATCGCCGCCACCGAAATGTACAAGATCACTTCCGGCACAAACAACCCTACATCGATGGCGATTTGTCCGATCAAGACAGCGGCAATTAAACCCATCGCGGTTGATAGCGGCGTTGGGGTATGAATGGCTGCCATCCGCAAAAACTCGATTCCAAAATCAGCGAGCAAAATTTGCACAATGATCGGGATGTTCGTTTGTTTGTTCGGCCCAATAAACGCCCACGATTCGGGCAGCAACGACGGCTCAAGGACGAACAGCACCCACAGCGGCAGCAAAAACAACGACGTCAAAATGCCTAAAAACCGCACCCAGCGCACAAACGTCCCGACCGCTGGCGACTGCCGGTATTCCTCGGCATGCTGGACGTGGTGAAAAAAGGTTGTCGGCGTGATGATGACGCTTGGCGATGTGTCGACCATAATGAGCACGTGCCCTTCAAGCAAGTGCGTCGCTGCTACATCCGGCCTTTCGGTGTAACGGACGAGCGGGTACGGGTTGTATCCTTGCTTGACTAAAAACTCTTCGACTGTTTTGTCGCCCATTGTCAATCCGTCGACGTTGATTTGCTGCAACTCTTTCTTGACGAGTTCAACAAGCCCCGGGTCAGCGACGTCTTTAATATAGGCGATGCATACGTCCGTTTTCGACCGCTCGCCGACTTGCAAAATTTCAAAACGCAGCCGCTCGTCGCGGATGCGGCGGCGGGTGAGCGCCGTGTTGACAATAATGTTTTCAACATACCCGTCGCGAGCGCCGCGCACAACTTTTTCCGTATCCGGCTCTTGCGGCTGACGACCCGGATAACTGCGGACGTCGACAGCAAATCCAGTCGATTCACCTTCAATCAAGACGATGATCAAGCCCGACAGCAGCTTGTCAACCGCTTCGTCGAGGCTCGTCACCGGACTGACTTGCTGATGGACGAGCCGATTTTCGATGATCTGCCACGCTTGGGACGCCTGGCGTTCATCATCGTTGACGCGCACAATTTGTTTTAACAATTCGATAATGTATTGTGTGTCGCATAAACCGTTGCAGTAGTAAATATGTACTTCCCGGTTTAGGACATGGATTTTCCGCACGCCTAAATCAAAGCTTGTCCCGACGCCGATCCGCTGTTGCAAAAAATTCGCGTTGTCAACGAGCCGTTTCGCGATCGGCGCTTTCGGTTTCTTTTCTTTTTCCGGCATGGCCATCACTCCTTTCGAGAATTAACTCGACCGCCCTGCGCGTAATCGGCGCTCCGTATTTCGCATGGTCGCGGTACCCCATTTTGCCGATGTCGCCGATGCCAACGATGAGCGGAATGTTCAGCCGATCAAGGCAGTAGACGGTATCGCCATTGATCCGCCCGATCTCGAGGTCCCGGACGCCTTCTTTATCGACCCCATATTCAGTCATCACACCGTCACGGTCGACGCTCACATGCACTTTTGTCCATTCATGCTGGTGCGTATTGGAGGCAACCGCCAGCGCCCCGAGCACTTCGATTTGCTCATGCGTCGCCACATAGCGAAGCGCCTGCTCTCCGGTCCCCTCCCCGAGGGCGCCGCAATCGTCAAACATGACAAACACTGGATCGTACGGCGTTTGCAAAATGAGCTCAACCAACTGTTCGCCGCTCAGTTTCGTCGGATTGCCTTGCGAACGGGAAATGCAACGGCCGCCGATCTCCGCGGCGACCCGCTCAATCGCCCGGCAGGCAAACTCGTCCCCATCCGTTACTAAAATGACTCGTCGTTTTTCCATCATCTCTACCCTTTCGGTTTGCAAGTAAGCGCCGCGGCTAACGAGCCGGCCACGATAAAAGCGAACAAGGCACCGGCAAATCGGAACACCGCTGCTCCGGTTTCCACAAATCCCTCTGGCCGCGGTTCTGCCATGGCCCCTTTCGCCAACCAATACCCAAATCCGCATAGCGGCATCGTCGCCCCGGCGCCAGCCCAAGCGACGAATGAATCATAGACGCCGCTAAAGCCAAGAAGCACGCCAAGGACGACAAGCGAACCAGCGACGCCAGCCGGCGTCCATTTGCCGCGGTCGATGATGAGCTGAACGATGGCGCACAGCAGCCCGCCGGCGAGAAAGGCGCGGACGTATTCCATGTCACATTCCCTCCTGATCGTTCCCAAATAAAAGACGTCCTACGGCGGCAAATCCGGCTCCTGTCCAGCCGCTTCAATGACGACGCCGTGAGCGATCGCTGGGATCGACTGTTTTTGCTGCACCATCGTTTGACTCAAGAGCGCTCCAGTAGCGACGACAAGCAGGCGTCGAAACGTCCCGCGGGCGAGCTCTTGAAGCAAATACCCGTACGTGACGACCGCCGAGCACGCGCAGCCGCTGCCGCCGGCGAACACCTTTTGATCTGGCCGATAAATCATCAGCCCGCAATCGTTGTAAACGTCGGTCACATCCCAGCCTGATTCAGCAAGCAGTTCGCGGACGATGACGCTGCCGACGCGCGACAAGTCGCCGGTGACGATCAAATCGTAATCGCTTGGCGATGCGCCTAAGTCACGGAAATGCTGCTCGATCGTATCGGCTGCCGCCGGGGCCATGGCCGCCCCCATATCGAGCGGGTTTTTCAAGCCGGCATCAATGACTTTGCCAATCGTCGCCGCCCGGATGCGCCAACGCCCTGGAGCTCGACCGACGAGCGCCGCACCGGCGCCGGTGACCGTAAACGTCGCCGTTTTCGGCTTTTGCACCCCCAGTTCAGTCGGATAGCGAAACTGCCGCTCCGCTGTTGCGTTATGGCTGCTTGTGGCTGCAAGCGCTCGGTCAGCCAATCCACCGGCAACGAAAGCGGCGGCGGCCGCCAGCGTCTGCATCGAAGTCGAGCAAGCGCCGAACAAGCAGAGAAATGGGATCGGCAGCTCACGGGCGACATAGTTCGATGTCGCATTTTGGTTTAATAAATCACCGGCCAAAAACAAATCGACTTCTTCGGCGGAGATGCCCGCCTTTTGCAAACAGCAATCCACCGCCTCCCGCATCAGCCGCCGCTCAGCGAGCTCCCACGTCGCTTCGCCGCAATACACATCGCGATGGCAAATGTCAAAGTAGCTTCCGAGCGGCCCATCCGCTTCAAGCGGCCCGACCGCCGCGGCGGCCGCCTGAATGTAAATATCGTCATCAAACACCCATGTTTGCTTCCCGACACGCTTCATGGCCCATCCCTCTTTTCATTGCGGCCAAAGAAGGCCGAGCACATAGGCGGCAACCAGTCCATAAATGACCGCTGCTCCGCCGGCTTTCAACATCTGTCCGGCCACCCCGGCCGTCCATCCTTCGCTTCGATGCTCGATAGCGGCGCTGGCAAGCGCATTGGCCAGCCCTGTAAGGAGCATCGTCGCCCCCGCGCCAGCAAATTGGCTGAAATCGTCATATTTCCCGATGGCCGTCAGCACAATTGCCAATCCAGCCATCACCATAGACGCCCATAGATGGGCCTCGAGCGGCGAAGCGGCAAACGTTCTGCCATACCAATCAGCGAGCCATTGCGCCAGCGCACAAAGCGCCCCGCCGACAAGAAACGCTTTTACCGCATTGGCGGCGTATGGGGGAGAAGGCTGAAACGCCTTCACCTCGCGGACATAATCAGATTTTAATCCCACGTTTCCTTCCCCCTTTGTCAGCGAAAGTGATCGACAAAATAAAGCCAATGAAACAACGAGCCCGCCACCTTGCCAAAAGCGATGGCCATGAGCAAAATGACGATTTTATCATCTATGCCGATCCGCTTCGCTAAAATCGGCCAAACGTTCAATACCTCTGTTAAAGCGGCAGCGAGCATTCCGATAAACACGCCATGCAACAACCCGATCGGGGCCATCCAATATTTAGATAAATGCCAGACCGAATGGCGCAAACTCATCCAACCGCCAACGATGGCGCCAGCTATAGCCCCCCATTCATAGGCGTGAATGCGTTTTGGCGTTTTCGTCAGCTGCGTCAGGCGCGGGATGACGCCAAGCACGACCAAAAAGGCGACAAATCCGGTTCCGACCGCCAACCCTCCTGCGAAGCCGACGAACACTACCAGCAAAATCTCAAGCGTCGTCAAGGTGCCTCATGCTTTCCTTGTTTTCATGCAAAATGACATACTGGTCAATGGCCTGCTGGTAGTTGAACATTTCGACTTCAAGAGGGCTGGGCTCCTCGTTGATTCGTTTGCGGAACCAGTGGTTGAAAAATAAAATCATCCCAATGCCGAGCCCAAGCGAATATGGAATTTGCAAAAGCAGCGGTTTATCGACCGCTTGGCCGGTCATCATCTCGTACAGATGGCGATGCACCCGTTGCATGCTGACGTCCTCGTGAAAGTTCATAATCGCCATCGCCGAACCGACGAACAAAAGAAGCCAGACGAGAACGAAGGAAGCGGTCGAAACCTTCCGTTTTTCATAGACGACTTCAATGATCGTCTGTGGTGGACCAATCATCTGCACATCAAGCGACGAATCCACATCAAGCACAGCCCGGATCATTTGCATCGTATCAATGATGACGATATTTTTATCGCTAGGCTGGATGCGATAGAGCGGAATCGTCTTCAACCGCGGAATGAGCCCGCCATCCGGCGCGGCGATTTGCGCCGCCTGTCCGAGCGTCACCACCGCCCCGGGCTTGACTTGCACGCGATGGCGCGGCTTGATAAATACGGTGTTGGCCATTTGCTTCACACCTTTGCCCCCATTTTGTTTTTCTTTAGTTTGGTTGGCAAAAACACCAATCATGCGGCCTGTCGGCGTTCACCATTGATTTCATAAAAATAGAAAAGAATGGGCAAAAAACGCCCATTCTTTTTTAGACTTTTGTTGCTTGCTCCGGAAAAATCGTTCCAAGATGCGCTTGCACACCAAAAGACGGATGCAATTCATGGTTCACCGCCGATGAATTGACATCCGTCCATTTTGTTGTCCACTACGGTAGAAAAGTTCGGAACAGAGTCTTCTCATCCGGTTTTGATGGGTTAATCAACACACCCATGCGGACAAAATGGACTATCCATCCATTTTGAACACACCCATGCGGACAAAATGGACTATCCATCCATTTTGTCCTTTATGTGCTGCAATATTTTCTTTTCCAGCCGGGATACTTGCACTTGAGAGATGCCAAGCCTCGATGCCACTTCGGACTGGGTTTGATCTTTGTAATAGCGCAAATAGACAATGAGCCTCTCGCGCTCGTCGAGTTCTTCGATCGCTTTTTTTAAGGCGATTTTGTCAAACCATGACGCCTCGTCGGTGTCAGCGATTTGATCAAGCAGCGTGATCGGATCGCCGTCGTTTTCGTACACCGTTTCGTGAATCGACGTCGGCGTGCGGACGGCCTCTTGGGCGAGAACGACGTCCTCTGGCGAAATGCCTAAATGGTCGGCGATTTCCGTAACCGTCGGCGCCCGCCCGCGCGTTTTCGACAGCTCATCTTTCGCCTTGCGGATTTTGTTGCCCATTTCTTTCAGCGAACGGCTCACTTTGACGGTGCCGTCGTCGCGAAGAAACCGCTGAATCTCCCCAATGATCATCGGCACAGCATACGTCGAAAACTTGACGTCATACGACAAATCAAATTTATCGACCGACTTTAACAAGCCGATGCAGCCGATTTGAAACAAGTCATCCGCTTCATAGCCGCGGTTTAAAAAGCGTTGGACGACCGACCAGACGAGGCGCATGTTTTTTTCAATAATTTCATCACGCGCTTCTTGGTCGCCTTCTTGGCTGCGGCGGATCAGCTCTTTCATCTCCTGGTCTTTGATTGGCGTCTGATCTTGCTTGACATCGACATCCATAGGCATGTCTCCCTCAATTACACAGCGCTTTGCTTTTCGCAATATGCTTTTTCAAATACACGGTCGTCCCTTTGTTCACTTCCGATTCGACGATGACTTCATCCATGAAATTCTCCATAATCGTAAACCCCATTCCTGACCGCTCGAGCTCCGGCTTTGTCGTAAACAGCGGCTGACGCGCTTCTTCGATGTCAGGGATGCCGACTCCTTCGTCTCTCACTGTCAAATGGACGACACCGTCTTCAATAATGACGGAAATGGAGACGATGCCGTTCGGGTCGTTGTTGTAGCCGTGAATGATCGCGTTTGTCACCGCCTCCGAGACGACCGTTTTAATTTCCGTCAGTTCGTCCATCGTCGGGTCAAGCTGAGCGACGAACGCTGCCACGGTCACGCGGGCGAACGATTCATTTTCGCTGCGGGCAGAAAATTGGAGGTGCATTTCGTTGCGCATTTACGCCACCCCCAATGCTTGCAAGGCGAATTGTTCATCCGCCTCAACGCGGATGATTTTAAACAGCCCCGACATGTCAAACAGACGTTTGACGGCCGGCGATACGGCGCATACGACCATCTGCCCGCCGACGTTTTTGATTTGTTTATAGCGTCCGAGAATGACGCCGAGGCCGGAACTATCCATGAACGTCAATTGCCCTAAATTGAGCACGATATGACGGATCGCTCGGTTTTCGAGCACATCCGTCACTTGTTCACGCAATTCTTCGGCTGTATGATGGTCAAGCTCCCCAGACAGGCGAACGATGAGCACATCTTGCTTCACTTCCAAGTCGATCGCGAGACTCACAGCGTGTTCCCCCTTGTCCATTTCAGGATATGGAGACATTTCGCTGCAGTCCACTGGAAATCCTGCCGCCCGACAAAACTAGTGGTCGTTCGCCAAAGAGAGCAAAAAGACGGCAAAACTTGACATTATCCCGCCTGCACAAAGCGGCTAAACACCCGCTTAAACAAGTCCCAAAAGCTCGCTTCTTCGACTGTTTGCTTGGCGACAAGCGGGCTGCGCAAAATTTCTTTTCCATCCTGCTTTAAAATGAGAACGCCAATCTCATCGCCTTTGCGAACGGGTGCTTTCACATCGTCTTTCACTCTGATCACTTTCTCGATTTGCTCGACCGACTGCCCTTTTTTCGTCAGCACCGACACCGGCTCCGACGTCACCGCTTCAACGGATGGCCGTTTGCCTTTGCTTATGTTGACACGGGCAACTGTTTCATTCCGTTTGTACACCGGATGAGTCCGATATTGGGAAAACGCGTAATCGAGCATCTTCGTAATTTGAGCATTGCGCGATTTCGGCGTCGGCGCTCCAAACACAACAGCAATGACGCGCATGCCGTTCTTTTTCGCCGTGGCGGTCAAACAATATTTCGCTTCCGCTGTATATCCGGTTTTTAGGCCATCAACACCCGGATAAAATTTGACAAGCCGGTTCGTATTGACAAGCCAAAACTTTTTGTCCGTATTTTCGCGCAAATAGTCTTCGTATTTGCTCGTATATTTCGTAATATCTTCATACTTCAACAGTTCGCGCGCCATCATGGCCATATCATAAGCGCTGCTGTAGTGATGTTCCGCCGGCAGGCCGGTCGCATTGGCGAAATGGGTGTTTTTTAAACCAAGTTGTTTTGCTTTTTCGTTCATCATTTCTACAAACGCTTCTTCCGACCCGGCGATCTGCTCAGCCATAGCGACCGACGCGTCGTTGGCCGAACCGATGGCAATGCCGCGCAGCAGCTCATCGACGGTCATTTGCTCGCCCGGCTCAAGGAAAATTTGCGATCCACCCATTGACGCGGCGTATTCGCTCGCCCGCACTTTTTCATTGTAGGACAGCTTTCCTTCATCGATGGCTTCCATGATCAACAACATCGTCATAATTTTCGTCATGCTTGCCGGCGGCAATGGTTCATGGGCATTTTTTTCATACAATACTTTGCCGGTGTCGCGTTCGATTAAAATGGCTGATTTCGCCTCATCGGCCAGCTTCACCTTCGCCTCCTTCATCTCTTTCGCCTCGGCATGGGCAGAAAGAGGAAGAAAAAGAAGAAACGGCAATAAAAGAAGACGAGTGACTGTCGTTTTCATCTCCCAAACCTCCATTCTTTATACATGACATTTTTTCCAGGCAAGATATTTTTATACAAAAAACATCTCATTTTCCAAAAAACAAAAAAAACGCCCGAAACACGTGTTTCAGGCGTTTTCTTCTTGAGTAATTGCTTCTTTCCTTGCGGATCGCCGGCGCCCCTCTCTATACGATGGTCTCATAAATGAGCGGCGGCCGAGCAACCGGCTGCGGCGACAGCTGAATAGCCGCCTCGATCTTTTCTTTCACGTCAAGCACATCTGGCCGGTTGCTGTGAATCGTGGCGAGTGCTTCCCCTTTTTGCACGCGGTCGCCGATTTTTTTATGGAGCACAATGCCGACCGCCAAATCGATCGTGTCTTCTTTTTTCGCCCGGCCGGCGCCGAGCCACATGGCGGCTGTGCCGATGTCATCGGCGGCCATCTCGGCGACATAGCCGTCGGCAGCCGCCGTGACAGTCGACGTATAGGCCGCCTTGGGCAGTTTGTCCAGATCGTCGACGACCGATGCATCTCCGCCTTGAGCGGCCAAAAACGTCTTGAACGCCGCGATGGCGGCCCCGCTGCGAATCGCCTCTTCAAGCAAGCGGCGCGCCTCATCAAGCGACGGCGCCTTCTCCGCCAAATAGACCATATGGCTGCCGAGAGTCAAACATAGCTCGGTCAAATCGCGCGGACCATTTCCTTTTAACGTATGGATGGCCTCTTTCACTTCCAAGGCGTTGCCGACGGCATAGCCGAGCGGCTGGTTCATGTCAGAGATGACCGCCATCGTCCGGCGGCCGACGCGCTTGCCGATGTCCACCATCGCCCGTGCGAGGCGGCGCGCCTCGTCAAGCTCTTTCATAAACGCCCCGGCGCCTGTTTTCACATCTAAGACGATGGCATCCGCCCCGGCAGCGATTTTTTTGCTCATGATCGATGAGGCAATGAGCGGAATGCTGTTGACGGTCGCCGTCACATCACGAAGCGCATATAGCTTTTTGTCAGCTGGTGTCAAATCGCCCGTTTGGCCGATAATAGCGATTCCGTTTTCATTCACAAGTCGAATGAACTCGTCTTTGCTGATCTCGACATGAAACCCGGGTACGGACTCCAGTTTGTCGATCGTGCCGCCCGTATGACCGAGGCCGCGCCCAGACATTTTCGCCACCGGTACACCGACAGAAGCAACAAGCGGCCCTAACACGAGCGTCGTCGTATCGCCGACCCCGCCGGTCGAATGTTTATCGACTTTCACGCCGCGAATCCGTGACAAGTCAATGACTTCGCCGGAATGCACGATCGCCATTGTCAACGCCGCTGTTTCTTCGTCCGTCATACCGCGAAAATAAATGGCCATCGCGAGCGCGCTCATTTGATAATCCGGAATGTCCCCGTTTGTATAGCCGCGGATGATCCACTCAATTTCTTCCTTCGTCAGCGCCTTTCCGTCGCGCTTTTTCGCAATCAAATCGACCATTCGCATCGCGATCACCTTTTTCATTTTGATTTCGCCATTTCAGCGACAATCGCTTTCACGAGCCGCAAAAAATCCGTCTTTACCCGCTCCGCCGTTTCGACCACTTCATCATGGTGAAGCGGGGAATCCGACATCCCTGCCGCCATATTCGAAATGCACGAAATGCCAAGCACCTCCATGCCCGCATGGCGGGCGACGATCACTTCCGGAACGGTCGACATGCCGACCGCATCACCGCCGAGCGTACGCACCATGCGAATTTCTGCCGGTGTCTCGTACGACGGCCCGGTGTTGGCGACATACACCCCCTCATGCACACGAACGCTCAGTCTCGCCGCCGTTTCCTTGGCCAGCTCGCGCAGCCGCCGGCTGTACGCTTCCGTCATGTCCGGAAAACGCGGGCCGAGTTCTGGATCATTCGGCCCTATGAGCGGATTTGTGCCCAGCAGGTTGATGTGATCGGAGATGATCATGAAATCGCCGGGCTGGAATCGTTCATTGACGCCGCCGGCAGCGTTTGTCACAATCAATTCCCGGACGCCAAGCGCCTTCATCACCCGGATGGGAAACGTCACTTCCTGAAGCGAATACCCTTCATAATAATGAAACCGCCCCTGCATGGCGACAACGGTCGCCCCCTCAAGCCGGCCATACACGAGCCGTCCAGCGTGTCCTTCAACGGTCGACACCGGAAAGCCGGGAATCTCCTCATACGGAATGCGAACCGCCTCTTCGATTTCATCCGCGAGCACACCGAGCCCCGAGCCGAGAATGAGGCCGATTTTAGGAGGCGCGGGCATCAATGGCCGCAAATGACGAGCGGCTTTTTCAATGGCTTGCCGATCCATCCTCTTTTCCTCCTCATCCAAAATTAATCCAGATCAGCCAAAAAGCTGATGCCGTGCGGCGGCCGATTGACTTGGAAGTTATCCGCAATCGTAGCGCCGACATCGGCGAACGTCTCCCGGATCGGGAGCGGCTTTCCGCCTTGAAAGCGCGGGCTGTACACCAAAAGCGGCACATATTCGCGCGTATGGTCGGTTCCGTGATGCACCGGGTCGTTGCCATGATCGGCCGTGATGATCAGCAAGTCGTCTTCTTTCAGACGCGGCAGCACATCGGCGAGCCGGGCATCAAACTCCTCCAGTGCATCGCCGTAACCTTTTGGATCGCGGCGATGGCCGTACTTGGCGTCAAAATCGACGAGATTGACGAAACTCAACCCGGTAAAGTCCATGCCGAGCGTGTCGATGAGCTTATCCATTCCGTCCATATTGGATGTCGTTCGCAACGATTGGGTAACTCCTTCATTGTCGTAAATATCGGCGATCTTCCCGATGGCAATCACTTCATAACCGGCGTCTTTCAATTCATTCATCACCGTTCGGCCGAACGGCTTAAGCGCATAGTCGTGCCGGTTGGCGGTTCGTTCAAAATGGCCGGGTGCACCGATGAACGGTCGGGCGATGACTCGCCCAACCATATACGGCTCGTCGCGCGTTAATTCACGAGCGATTTCGCAAATGCGGTACAATTCCTCAAGCGGCACCACTTGTTCATGGGCGGCGATTTGCAAAACGGAGTCGGCTGATGTATAGACGATGAGCGCCCCTGTTTTCATATGCTCTTCGCCAAGTTCTTCGATAATCGCCGTTCCGCTCGCCGGTTTGTTGCCGATCACGTTCCGGCCGGTGCGCCGCTCAAGCTCGGCGATCAATTCATCCGGAAATCCATTCGGAAACACGCGAAACGGTTTGTCAATGCGAAGGCCCATCAGCTCCCAATGGCCGGTCATCGTATCTTTGCCTGCGGAGGCTTCCTTCATTTTGGTATAGTACGCCAGCGGGCGATCGACTTTCGGAACCCCTTTGATCTCACGAATATGGCTTAAGCCGAGCTTCGCCATATTCGGCAGATGAAGGCCGCCGCGATGCTCGGCGATATGGCCGAGCGTATCCGCTCCTTTGTCGTTGTATTTCTCGGCATCCGGCGCCTCGCCGATGCCGACGGAATCCATCACAATCAAAAAGACGCGCCGGTACGTCGCTTTCACATTTATTCCCCCTGCCTGCAATGAATATGGAGTCTCTTTCTATCGTTCCCGTATTTTCACGAAAACACGCCTATAGCCAATTGGTCAGAAGTCTGACAACTAAAATGACAGGCAAGCGCCTAGCATACGGCAACTGCTAGGCGCGCGGGTGATACTGTTTGTACACGTCTTTGAGGCGCGTTTTCGTCACATGCGTATACATTTGCGTCGTCGAAATGTCGGCATGCCCAAGCAACTCCTGAACAGCACGCAAATCGGCTCCGTTCTCCAACAGATGCGTCGCAAACGAATGCCGAAGCGTATGCGGCGTCAATTCTTTTTCAATGCCGGCTTCTTTCGCGAGGCGCTTTAAAATTTTCCAAAACCCTTGCCGTGTCAACCGCTGGCCGTAATGGTTCAAAAACAGCGCCTCCGTTGCCCGCCGGCGCGGATTGACCAACTGCGGGCGCCCTCGCTCCAAATAGTGGGTAAGCGCTTCAATCGCCATGCGCCCGATCGGCACGATCCGCTCTTTCCGCCCTTTTCCATAACAGCGGACAAACCCCATCGCCAAATGCACATCGCTTAAGTTGAGCTGCACAAGCTCACTGACGCGCATGCCGGTCGCATACAACAGCTCCAGCATCGCCTTGTCGCGCAGCCCAAACGGCGTATCGGTTTGCGGCGCCGCAAGCAGAGCTTCCACTTCCTCGACCGACAGCACTTTTGGCAGCGTCCGTTCAAACTGCGGCGTTTCAATATGGACGGTCGGATCTTGCGCCGCGATTTTCTCCCTTAGCAAAAACTGATGAAACGAACGGATCGACGCCAAATGGCGGGCGATCGTCCTTGCTGATTGCCCTTGTTCGCTTAAAAACTTTAAAAAATGGAGAATATGGAGGCGCTCCACTTCGCCCCACGCCTGAAGCTGCTCGACTTGGCGCAAATAGCGGACGTATTTTTTCAAATCGCGTTCATATGAGACGATCGTATTGTGCGCCAAATTCCGCTCCACCGTCAAATAATGCAGAAAATCTTTCAACTCGTATTCCAACGCTCTCTACTCCCCATCGCGATAAAAAAATAACAGCCGGTCGAGCCAACTTGGCGGCGCACTTTCCGCCGCCGATACTTTGACCGCCGATCCCTTCGGCTCATCGTATCGGTGGTAATACTCGTACTCGCGGTTAAACCATACAAGACTATAATAAAATAAAATGGTGCATCCCGTAAATAAAAGAAACACTTTCACCATTTGCCAAACGGTTTTCATGGCATCCTCCCTATCAGCTGCTTGTCAGCTTGCTAGTATGAGGATATGCCATTTGTTTCGTTGTTTATACGCAAAAAACCTTTCCCGTTGGAAAAGGTTTTTTATTTTTCTTCATGCTTTTGCTGGCAACGGTGACAAATGCCGTGGAACGTCAAACGATGGTCTTTAATTTTAAATTTCCACTTCTCCTCAACAATCGCTTCGACATCCTCAAGCAAATCTTCTTGAATTTCCGCCACCGATCCGCATTCCAAGCAGATGAGGTGGTGGTGGAAATGGGCCGCTCCTTCCTTGCGAAGGTCATAGCGCGACACCCCGTCCCCGAAATTGATTTTATCGACAATTTTCAGCTCAGTTAACAGTTCGAGCGTCCGGTAAACGGTTGCCAACCCGATTTCTGGGGATTTTTCTTTCACGAGGAGGTAGACGTCTTCCGCGCTTAAATGGTCTTCTTCATGTTCAAGCAGGACTCTTACCGTCGCTTCCCGCTGCGGCGTCAGCTTGTACCCCGCCGAATGCAGCTGCTTCTTGATTCGTTCCACACGATCTTCCATCTTTTCATTCCTCCCTCGCCATTCACCCATCATTATAACAAATGCACGAGGGAAGTATCAAAGTAAAATCACTATTATCAAGAAATGATAATGATTATTATATAATATTGATTATGATTAAATTCATGGTCCAGTGAACCGCCTGTTTCATTAATGCCGGCGAAAGATACGCCTCAACCGCCGAGGAAAGAAGCAGTCCGAGGGCAACAGCCGCCATCGCTGCTGCGTAGCGCATCACCATCGGAAACATCGATCCATGCGGCCGCTTCATAAACTGGTTGCGCACCATGTGCAAGGAAAATGAAACAGAAATGACGCCCATGACGATCATGAGTGGAATGGCCACCAAGTTTTGCGGCATGATGGACACAAACGACAAAAGAAACCCGCGCCAACCCATTTGATTGACTAAAAAACCGACCGTAAAGCCGACGACGACGCCTTTGAAAAACAGCAGAACAAGAATGATCGGCAAGCCAATGACAGAAATGCCAAGCACCCACATCAACGCGGTATATTTAACGTTGTGCATATAGCTTTGCCGAAACATATCATGGGCGCTTGCGATATTGTCTTTTGACACTTGTCCAAAAAATTGCGTCAAGTAATAGTACAAGTCTTGTTTTTGACTGAAACCGAGGCTGTTGACGACAATGGCGCCGAAAATGACGCCCATGAGAAACAGGACGATGACAAACACATACAGCGAAGCATGTTCACGCCAATGAACAGCGACGGCCGATTTCAGCGGATGGGTTCTCATTGTGCTTCGTCCTCCTACTTTGTCTCTTAGTAGATTGTATGTCCATCCGCTGTCGGTATGACTATTTTTCTAAAAGGCCAGTCATGCAATGAAAAAGCAGCTCAACACCGACGTGTGGCCAACTCCACGGACGGCAAGCCGCCTCGGTCCATTGGCGCATGGCCGGGCCAAACAACACGCACGGCATGATGAGGAACGGCAGGAGCGCTGCCCGAGCGGTTACCCCTCCCGCACTTTTCCGTATCTCCCACCGCCCCCGACCTCGATATGGAGCGCACCGCTGCGGGCAAGGACGATCAGTTGGGCCAACTTTTCTCCCACTGTCTCCGCGATCTCTTCCTCCGCGGCCTCATGAAGAACGCGCATTTCGGTGCCAAAACGGGCGAGCAGCTTTTCATACGCCTTCGGGCCAAGGCCGGGAATGAATTCAAGCGGCACTTGATAAATATACGGCGGCCGCTTCGGCCCGCGTTCCGCTGTTTTCAACTCCGCAAGCCGGTCGAATACCCCCTTAACAAAGCGGTGATGGCCGCACGCCGGACAGCGCTCAGCCTCAGGCGAGACCGGCGCAAGGCAGCGCTCGCACACCGTTCGGTGATATTTGCCAAGCTTTGGATTCAAGCCGTAATTGGCGATGATCGTACGCCCGTCTTCACCGCGGAGCGCTTTTTCCAACTCCGCAAACGTCGGGGCGGCGAGCCGCACTTGCTCATATTCGCGGGCGATTTTTCGCAATGAATGGGCATCGGAATTCGTTACGTACGGGTAGCGATGCAATTCAGCGATCTGGTCCGCCATCGCCGTATCGGCGCTTAACCCAAGCTCAATGGCATCGATCCGATCCGGGTCAAACACTTCTGTCAAGCTGTGCTGGACTCCTTTTCCGTACAAGCTTTTAAACGGGGTGAACGCGTGCGCGGGAATGAACCAGCCGCCCTGCTCTTTCGCGGCAGCTTGCAGCTCGCGGCCGGATGCGTAAATGCGCTGCGAACTGAGCGATATGTTCTTCACCCGTTGGCCAAGCCAGCGGGAAAACGTGCGCATCGCCTGAACGGTCGGCAAAAAAACGAGAACGTGGATCGGTCCATGGCAATGGCCGTCATATACTTCGATTTCGCTGCCCAACAAAAGCGTCACCTTTCCGGCGCTGACGCCGCCCCCCTCATGTTCGCGCCACCCGTGCTTCTCCATCGCCTGCTCCAGCTCGTCCAGCACTTCGGGCACATGGCTGTCAATGACGCCGATGATGTCGATTCCTTTCACCTCAGCCGCCTCACGCAAGATGTTGGCCAACGTCAACGTCCGCGCCCCAGTAATTTTCACCGGGCGGCCGGAAGCGGTGCGGCCGATGTGGATATGTAAATCCGCGTAATAACGGCCGAGGCCGCCCTCGTTTTTGTTATGCGCCATTTTGCTCCCCTAGCGCGCGGCGCAGCTGCAAATATTGCAAGGCGTATGCCGTTTTCGCATCGTAAATGTCGCGGCGTTCAAGCATCGCAAGCGCCTCCTCCAATGTCACTTCCAACAGTTCGACAAACTCATCTTCATCCAACCCGGCGCCATCTTCGACTTTTTCGAGCCCTTCCGCGACGTACAAATGGATGAGCTCATCGGCAAAACCGGGCGATGTATAAAACGAAATGAGATGGCGCAGCGAACGGGCCCGGTAGCCGGTTTCTTCTTCAAGCTCGCGGCGTGCGGAAGCGAGCGGCTCTTCCCCATGTTCTAGCTTGCCCGCCGGAATCTCGACCAATGCGCGCTCGAGCGCTTTTCGGTACTGGCGGACAAGAACGATTTTCCCGTCCAGCAACAGCGGCAGCACCGCCACCGCCCCCGGGTGTTTGATCACCTCGCGTCGGCTCATTTTCCCGTTTGGCAGCTCGACTTCCTCGATATACAAGTCAATGATGCGGCCGCTGAACAGTTTCTCTTTGCGAACCGTTTTTTCATACAACTTTTCCATCTCTTCTTCTCCCCTATCGATTGATGGACTCTTTTCCATTGTACTACAAGGTTGGCCATTTTTTCGCCTCCGTTGTACAATGAACGTATCATCAATGGACAAAGGAGGCTGGCAAAGTGAAAAAGCGCCGCATCGGCACATCAGACTTATACGTCAGCGAAATCGGGCTCGGCTGCATGTCGCTCGGCACGGATGAACACCATGCCATCTATCTCATTCATGAAGCATTGGAGCGCGGCATCAACTACTTGGATACAGCCGATTTATACGACCGCGGCTTAAACGAGGAATTTGTCGGCAAAGCGGTGAAAGGAAAACGCGACCAAGTCATCATCGCAACCAAGGTCGGCAACCGTTGGCGCGCGGACGGAAGCGGCTGGGATTGGGATCCGTCAAAAGCCTATATCAAACAAGCGGTCAAAGACAGCCTGCGCCGCCTGCAAACGGACTACATTGATTTATACCAGCTCCATGGCGGCACGATCGACGACCCGATCGACGAAACGATTGAAGCGTTCGAAGAGCTGAAGCAAGAAGGCGTCATCCGCTGGTACGGCATCTCCTCGATCCGCCCCAACGTCATCCGCGAATACGTGAAGCGCTCGAACATCGTCAGCGTCATGATGCAATACAGCTTGCTTGACCGCCGCCCGGAAGAGTGGTTTCCGCTGCTTCGCGAACATCAAATCAGCGTCATCGCCCGCGGTCCGGTCGCTAAAGGCTTGCTCACCAACCGCCCGCTCGAAGCGGCGCAGGCGGCGGTGAAAGAACACGGCTACCTCGATTATTCATACGAAGACTTGCAGGCGCTCATCCCGAAGCTGAAAGAAAAAACGGCCGGCCGCCGTTCCTTGACCGCGACCGCGCTGCAATTTTGCCTGCATGATCCGGTCGTTGCCGCCGTCATTCCGGGGGCGAGCCGGCTCGAACAGCTCGAGGAAAACATCTCCGCCGCTTCCGCCCCGCCGCTTGACGCTGACGAATACGAATGGTTAAAACAAGTAACGAAGCGCTCGATCTATGACATGCACCGATGAAAAAAGGAGCCCACAGCGCCAACATGGCCGCTTGTGGGCTCTTTTTTCATCCTGTTTCCCTTTTCATCAGGCAACCTCATCATCTACATACTTGTCCCTTGCTGCCCCCAAGCCAAACACGATCATGGCCGCGCAAACGGCTAGCAATAAAACGAGGGGAGGGAGAAAATGACCAGCTGCATCATACAGCGCCCCAAACAGCGGCGGGCCGGCCGCCGACAGCAAGTAGCCGACCGATTGGGCCATAGCCGAGAGCTGGGCGGCTTCCAGCGGACGGCGCGTGCGCAACGTAAACAGCATCATCGCCAGCGAAAACGCCATGCCGGCGCCGATGCCGGCCAAAAGCGCCCCCGCCCAAAGCAGCCAACCTTGGCCAGCCACAAAGGCGGCCGTTCCAAACGCCATGAGCAGCACCGCCGAACCGATCAGCACTTTTTGATTGTCCATCCGCTCCGCGAGCATCGGTGAGACGAACATCATCGGCAGCTGGGCAAACTGGAAGAAAAAGAGCAGCCATCCGGCGGTATCGGCCGCCAAGCCTTTGCTTTGGCCAAGCTCCGGCAGCCACGTGACAAGGCAATAAAAGAACAACGATTGCAGTCCCATAAACAGCGTCACTTGCCAGGCAAGCGCCGAGCGCCAAAGCGAAAAGCGCCGGCTTCCCGCCGGGACGCCGCTCGCGCTCGACTTCTGGCGCCAAGCTTGCGGCAGCCAAACAACAAGCGCCAACGCGGCAACCAGCGCCCAAAAGCGAAGCGCTCCTTCCCAGCCGATCCCCCACTCATCAGCGAGCGGAACCGCAAGACCGGAAGCGAAGGCGGCGCTCATGTTCATCGTTACGGTATAAACGCCCATCATCAAGCCGATCCGGTGAGAAAACGCGTCTTTGATCAGCGCCGGCATGAGGACGTTATCGACCGCGATGGCGGCTCCAATCAGCGCCGTGCCGAGAAATAGAAAAACCCCTCCCGAAAGCGGACGAACGAGTTCGCCGGCAAGCAGCACAACAAGCGAACCGAACAGCGTCCGCTCCATTCCGAACCGTCGGGCGAACACAGCCGCCACCGGAGCCAACAAGGCAAACGCCAACAGCGGAATCGTCGTCAACGCCCCAGCCGCCGTGTGGGAAAGGCCCAGCTCCCGCTGCAGGTCAGGAACGAGCGGCCCGACCGTCGTGAGCGGCGCGCGCAAGTTGGCGGCCAAGATCACGACCGCCGCCACCATAAACGCCGGAGAAGCCGCTGTACCCGCCGCCGCAGTTTTTTGCCTCATCCATCGTGTCCTCCTTTTATTTAAACTTGCGCCAGTCAAGCTCGCTTTCTTCAAGCAGCTCAGCAAACGACTTCCGCTCGTCGCGCCGGCGCGCTTCCTCGCGGCGCCGCGCTTCTTCCGCCGCCCGTTGCCGCTGTTGTTCCTCGGCAAGCGCCCTCTTTTTCGCAAGCAGCTTCGCTTCGATGTCGGCGCCAAGCCGGTCAGCAAGCGTCACCGTCGACTGCTCTCGCTCTTTTTTCCGCCCCGCATCTGTTTTCACCATTTTTCACCCCCTTGCATAACAGCCGCTTGTTTGTCAAACGATACAACTAAACGACATGGAAAAGGAGAGATGACCGATGACGAAAAACCGCGCTCAAAAAGGAAAACCGTCCGCCGATACGGTCAAACCGGTAATCGCCAAAGAAGAGCTGGAAAAAGCGATCCATCCGACAAAGCGGCAAAACAGCCCGCAATAAGAAAGATCATAGAAAAACCGTAACCGGCCCGGTTACGGTTTTTACAGCACCTCGGTAATGTGCGGCATATGCTCGCCGAGCCAGGCGATCGCGTCATCAAGCGTCGCAAACTCTCTCGTTTCAAATGTCATCTCATTTTGCAAAAGCCACACGTCCTTTTTGTCTTGGTACGGACCGGCGACCGACCAATGAAGCAGGCTGTACGGGTCGTTTTCATGGGTGAATGACACCCATGTTTTTTGCTTCGCCGTCTCCGCAAGCTGCCGAAGTTTACCGTTCATCGTCCGATCCCACCTTCACAAGCGGCATATGTCCGTTCAGCATTTGCCCGGGGCTTTTTAGCTGAAAGGCGGCCGTACCCGGCTTGACATCAATCGTCATCGTCTCATCAAAAAAGATGAGCCGCGACCGCTCTAAAAGCACCGGAACGAAGTTTGTCTCAACGACAAGGTCGTCCTCATCGGCCTCGTCAACGAGCCATAGCGCCGGCACGCCATCGACCAAACAGCCGCAGCCGTCGGTGTCATATTTGAGCTTTAACTGCCGCCCCGATTTGGCTACAATAGGGGTAAGCCTTTCTTTTGCTGCATCAGTAAACGTGATGTTCACGCTCATCGTTGCTCCTTTTTCCGTTTGTTTCTTTACTATTCTACCTGTCGGCACGCAAGACTGTCAAAACGAAAAGGAGGAAAACCCGATGGCAAAAGTGCAAATCAAAGTGAACGACAACGGCTCGCTGCGGGTCACCGGTGAGGTGGAACTGCTCGATGGAGAAGGAAAGCCGTTTGTGACAAAACAAACGTTTTCGCTCTGTCGCTGTGGGCTGTCGAACAACAAACCGTTTTGCGACGGTTCGCACAAAGGCCGCTTTCAGTCGGTCGTCCGCGCTCCGTCCCCGGAAACGGATGAACAGTGACAAGCGGTCGTTCCTTCCCACATCAAAAGACAACGATTTCCTTGCCCAAGTTTCGCAACGGACGGTGAAACCGATGGATGAACGATGGCTGCAAAAACAAGTGCGCAACTGTTTACGGCACTATGGCTATAGCGACGAGATGATGCCGCTTGATGAGGATGATCTCCGGCAGCTTTGCGCCCAAATCGCCGCAGCAAAAGAAACGTGCGAGAGTGCAGACGTGTATGAGCTTGTCCATGACGCCGTCTACCGGTTTATGGCGGGCACTTGATGCGGCCGCATGCAAAAATGACGCGGCTGGCCACACGAGGCCAGCCGTTTACTTTTGGAAAAACGCCCGCTTTGCCACCTTTTCCACAAGCCCCGGAGCGAACCGGTACAGCCGGCTGCCGAAATCCATCCAACGCGGCATGTTCACCTCGCGCGTCGGCGTCATCATCGCGGCAACCACGCGCCTTGCCACCGCCTCCGGACTTAACATCCAACGCGAGACATTGCGCACATACTCTCCCGACTCATCAGCGGTCGAAAAAAAGTTCGTCTCCACCGGCCCGGGGTTGACGGCGGTGACAAAAATGCCAAAGCGCCCCGCCTCAAGGCGGAGGCTGTCCGTAAAACCAAGGACCGCATGTTTCGTCGCGGAGTAGACGCTTGATTTGGGCGTGGCGATTTTTCCCGCCTGCGAGGCGATGTTGATGATATGGCCGCTCTTGCGCTCTTTCATGTGCGGATACACCGCCTTCGTGCAGGCGATGAGGCCGAAGACGTTAACAGCAAACATTCTCTCCATTTCCTCCAAGTCGATGTCCTCGACATAGCGAAAGACGCCAAACCCAGCGTTGTTGACCAACACATCGATCGCGCCAAGGTCCGCAATGAGTTGGGAAACGACCGCCTCGATCATGTCGCGGTCGCTGACATCAAGCGATGCATACGGGGCGCGAATGCCGGTTTGCGCTTCGATCCGCGCGCTGATTTCTTTCAGCTTTTCTTCACTGCGCGCCAAGAGCACCGGCACCGCCCCTTGGCGCGCTGCTTCATAGGCGATTTGCTCGCCAATTCCTCCCGACGCTCCAGTAATGACGACATGGCACCCCTTCAACCGCACACCGACACCCCCGCCGCTTCGTAAACGTAACGGCCGTCTTCCTGTTTTTTCGTCACGTATCCGTTCGCCTCGAGATAATCAAGCTGGCCGATCGTCTCCGACATCGTCAGCATCAACTGCCGTTCGTAAGCCGTGGGGAACAGCTTTTGACACACGTCAAACACCGTATGCGGACGTTCTTTCACCATTTCGAGCACCCGCTCGGCGCGCTGGCGCTGCTTATCCAACCGCTCGCGAACGAGCGCCGGAATATCGGTCGCATCGTCGCCATGGCCGTTTAACGAACGAACGATGTCGTATTGCAGCATTTTCTCAAGCGACTCGTTGTATTGCAACAACGGCTTGGGCCGTTCCGTCTCCCCTTCCGCCGGCGGCTCCATCATTGGATTCGGGGAAATATGAACAAGCAAATGATCGCCGCCGATCAACAACCCGTCCGCCTCGCGGTAGAGGGCGATATGGCTTTGCGCATGCCCCGGCGTTTCGATGACCTGCCACCCGGGCATTCCCGGCACCGCGTCCCCTTCCATCACCATGATGTCAAGCCCGCGCCGGCTTGCGTAGCGAAGCGATCCGCCTTCTTTGGACATCTGGTTGAACAAGCGGCGGTCGACGTCGCATTCGGCGAAAAAAGCTTCAAAAAAGCGGACATACCGCTCCATAAACGAACGTTCGCGGCGCAAAAACGGATCGGCTTTCGGATGGCCGATGATCGGTGCATGCGGAAAATAATCAAGCAAGCCGACATGGTCGGGATGATGATGAGTAATGACGATTTGTTCGATATCCTCTGGCGCATAACCGATCTCGCTCAGGCGCTTTACAAACAACTTCCAAGCTTCCTCTGTTTTCACCCCGGCGTCGACCAATGTCAACCGATCGCCGGCAATCACGTACATATGCACATCGCCGACCGGAAACGGCGTCGGCACCGTGATCCGATACACTCGCTCGTCATTCATCGCATTCCCTTCTTTCCTTAAGTTCATGAATCATCCCGTTCGAACCGTTTCATCGCAAAATGAATGATTATTCATTAATCTTGTATTTTACAGTTTACACCGATTTCATCCGTTTGTCATGCCTTTTTCTTCTGCACGACGAAATTGCAAAAAAATTCGCGCTCCTCTCTTGACAACGCCGCCTGTCCCGCGGCATAATGACTAATAACATCACGGATACGGCAAAACCGGCGATGAACAGGGCCAGTAAACCGCAAACGGCACCAGAGAGCGAAGCCCGTGGCTGGAAGGCTTTGCTGCCCTCTTTGCGGTTGAACCTACCCTAGGAGCTGTTAGGCCAACCTAAACGCCTCCCCAGCGTTATCGGGGCAGAGTCGGGCCTGTTTGGCGCTTGGGCCAAGCCAGGCCAAAAAAGGTGGTACCGCGGAAACGAAGGTTTTCCGTCCTTTTGCAGGACGGGAAGCCTTTTTCTTTTGGATGAATACACCGAGGCAAGGAGGAGTGGAATGATGAACAACGAACGGACGATCGCGCTCATCGGCGCCGGCTCGATGGCGGAAGCGCTCATCGCCGGCATGACGAAGGTATTTTGCCATCCGGCGCACATTGTCGTTGCCAACCGCCAAAACCGCGCCCGGCTCGAGGAACTGGCGCGCCGCTACGGGGTGCGGGTGGCCCCAAGCGCCCGTGAAGCCGCCGAACAGGCGGATATCATCGTTTTGGCAATGAAGCCAAAAGACGTTGCCGAAGCGATGAACACCATTGCCCCTGCCCTTTGTGCCAACCCGCTCATCCTTTCGCTGCTGGCCGGCGTCACGACTGAAACGATCGAACGGCTCGCCGGACGCGACATCCCTGTCGTGCGCGCGATGCCCAACACATCCGCCGCCGTCGGCTTATCGGCGACCGCGATCGCCGGCGGCCGCTTCGCCGCGAAAGAACATCTTGAGGTTGCCAAACAACTGTTTGAAACGGTCGGCATCGTCGCTGTTGTGCCGGAACGCGACTTGCACGCGGTCACCGGCCTGTCCGGAAGCGGTCCGGCGTATGTGTACTACTTGGTCGAAGCGATGGAAAGAGCGGCGGCCGACATCGGCCTTGAGCGCGATGTCGCCAAACGGCTCATTTTGCAAACGATCATCGGCGCAGCCGAGATGCTAAAAGCGTCCGACAAACATCCGTCCGTCCTGCGCCGCGAAGTCACGAGCCCAGGCGGCACGACTGAAGCCGGCATTGGCGTGCTTGAGCAATACCAGTTCCAAGAAGCGGTCATCGCCTGCATCCGCCGGGCGACGGCCCGCTCCGAAGAGCTCGGCAGCGCTCTTCTCGCCGCCATCGCCGAAGCGTAAAAACGGCGGACCTCCGGGGCGCGCCGCTCTTTTTCCACCTAGTCCGAACAGAGCGGCAATCCGTTTCATTTTGTTTTTGACAAGCGGCATGCTATCATCAGTCATGAACCATTCATTGGCATAGAAAGGAGCTGCTTGTCATGAACACGATGCTGTTTTCGCCGTATACGATCCGCGGGCTGACACTGAAAAACCGAATCGTCATGTCGCCGATGTGCATGTATTCATGCGAGACAAAGGACGGCACGGTGCGCACATGGCATAAAATCCATTACCCGGCGCGCGCCGTCGGCCAAGTCGGCTTGATTATCGTTGAAGCGACCGGCGTGACGCCGCAAGGCCGCATTTCTGAACGCGACTTAGGCATTTGGAGCGATGACCATATCGCCGGGCTTCGCGAACTCGTTAGGCTTGTGAAAGAGCACGGAGCCGCCATCGGCATCCAGCTTGCCCACGCTGGCCGAAAATCGCAAGTGCCGGGAGAGATCATCGCCCCATCGGCCATTCCGTTTGATGACTCATCACCAACGCCGAAAGAAATGACAAAAGCCGACATTGAAGAAACAGTGCAAGCATTCCAAAATGGCGCACGGCGGGCGAAGAAAGCTGGCTTTGACGTTATCGAAATCCATGCCGCCCACGGCTACCTCATTAACGAATTTTTATCGCCGCTCGCCAATCGCCGCCAAGACGAATATGGCGGTTCGCCGGAAAACCGCTACCGTTTCTTGGGCGAAGTGATCGATGCGGTCCGCGAAGTGTGGGACGGCCCGCTGTTTGTGCGCATCTCAGCGTCCGACTACCATCCGGACGGGCTGACAGCCAGCGACTACGTTCCGTACGCCAAACGGATGAAAGAACAAGGCGTCGACCTCATCGATGTCAGCTCCGGCGCCGTCGTGCCGGCTCGCATGAACGTCTATCCCGGCTACCAAGTGCCATTTGCCGAACTGATCCGCCGCGAAGCAGACATCCCGACCGGCGCTGTCGGGCTCATTACTTCCGGCTGGCAAGCGGAAGAAATTTTGCAAAACGGACGCGCCGATCTCGTCTTTTTGGGGCGCGAGCTGCTGCGCAACCCGTATTGGCCATACGCCGCGGCGAGAGAGCTGGGTGTCAAAATCGCAGCGCCCGTCCAATATGAGCGTGGCTGGCGGTTTTAACCGCGCGGGATCGAAAACGAGGCGAAATCCGCGGCGAGTTCGGCATTCGGAAATACACTGCGCGCCTCGGCGACGAGCTGCAGCGCCGCCGCACCTTGGTAGCGAGAGCTGATATGGGTTAAAATGAGCCGTTTCGCCCGCGCCCGCCTCGCCACCTCGGCTGCATCGATGGTCGTAGAATGGAAATAGTCATGGGCCAACCGCTGTTCCGCCGCGGCAAACGTCGCCTCGTGGACGACCACATCGGCATCGCGGGCGAGTTCAATCGCCGCTTCGCAAAAGCGGGTGTCGCCTAGCACGGTGACGATTCGCCCTTTTTGCGGCGGGCCGACAAACTCGCGTCCGTCAAGCACGGTACCGTCCTCGAGCACGACCGTTTTTCCTTGCTTAATCTCTTGATAAATCGGGCCGGGGCGGACGCCGAGCGCTCGCAGCCGGTCAACCAAGAGCGGGCCGGGCAAGTCTTTTTCGACGACGCGGAAGCCATAAGACGGCATGCCGTGATCGAGCCGTTTCGCGATGACTTGAAACGTTTCATCATCAAAAATAACGCCTTCCTCGATCTCGGCAATGTTCAGTTCATAGCGCAGCCGCGTCCCACTGACAGAAAGCGCCGTCTCCACAAACTCGCGAATGCCTTTCGGGCCGAAAACCGTAAGCGGCGTCTCGCCGCTTTGAAACGAGCGGCTGCCGAGCAGCCCCGGCAAGCCGAATAGATGATCGCCATGCAAGTGCGTAATAAAAATATGCTCGATGCGGCGCGGACGAATGGCGGTATGCAAAATTTGATGCTGCGTCGCTTCGCCACAATCAAACAGCCATGTCGCCCCCCGTTCGTCGAGCAGCTGCAAGGCGACGGATGAGACGTTGCGCTCTTTCGCTGGCACGCCGGCACCCGTGCCTAAAAACAACAGTTCCAACGTTTTTCACTCCTTATTCGGTCATCATTGTCTGTTGTTAGCGTACCAATGTCGGAACAGCTTTTCAACTTTCTTTTGCGCTCTACAACCGCAGGCTCAGCACCGTGCGGCTTTATGAATGAGCGCGCTTGGCCGCCGGAACGCAACAAAATCCTTGCGTTCCGTCCGGCAAACGTCTCTGCCGCCGAAACGCAACAAAGTATTTGCGTTCCAGCCGGCAAATCTCTACAATGATTTCACTGAAGAGATAAATTTGGCTAAAGCGAGGTACATAATGGTGGACAACATGAACCCGAAATCGATCATCGTCATTTTCGGAGCGACGGGAGATTTGGCAAAACGGAAACTGTTTCCGTCTCTTTACCGCCTGTATGAAAAAGGGCATTTGAACGAGCGATTCGCTGTCGTCGGCGTCGCGCGCCGCCCGTTGTCGGTCGACGAGTTCCGAAACTATGTACGCGACTCGGTCGAAACGGCGTTTCACCAAAAGCTCGCCGACGGGCGATTCACCTCCCATTTCTATTACCATCCGTTCGACGTGACGGAATCCGAGTCGTACCAACGCTTAAAGTCGCTCCTCGAACAGCTCGACGGCACATACGAGACCGAAGGCAACCGCATCTTCTACTTGGCGATGGCTCCGGAATTTTTCGGCACCGTCACTTCCCGCTTGCAGTCGGAAGGATTGACGGAAACGCGCGGCTTTAAGCGGCTTGTCATCGAAAAACCGTTCGGGCACGACTTGGCGAGCGCCGAGAAGCTGAATGACGAGATTCGCCGCGTTTTTTCCGAACGGGAAATTTACCGGATCGACCATTACCTCGGCAAAGAAATGGTGCAAAACATCGAGGTCATCCGCTTCGCGAACGCCATTTTCGAGCCGCTCTGGAACAACCGGTTCATCGCCAACATTCAAATCACATCGAGCGAAACGCTCGGCGTGGAAGACCGCGGCCGCTACTACGACCATTCCGGGGCGCTGCGCGACATGGTGCAAAACCATATGCTGCAAATGGTCGCTCTTTTGGCGATGGAACCGCCGATCAAATTAACGACCGATGACATCCGCCATGAAAAAGTGAAAGTGTTGCGCGCCTTGCGCCCGATTTTCCACGATGAAGTCGACCGCTATTTCGTGCGCGGCCAATACGGGAGCGGGGTGATCCACGGCAAAGCCGTTCCAGCGTACCGCGAGGAGCCGAACATCGATCCGGAATCGAACACGGAAACGTTTGTCGCCGGGAAGCTCCTGATCGACAACTTCCGCTGGGCCGGCGTTCCGTTTTACATCCGCACCGGCAAACGAATGGCGGAAAAATCAACGAAAATCGTCGTCCAATTCAAAGATGTACCGATGAACTTATACTACCGGACAAACGAAACGATCGCCCCGAACTTGCTCGTCATCCACATTCAGCCGGATGAAGGGATCACCCTTCACTTAAACGGCAAAAAAACCGGGGAGTCAACGACGATAACCGCCCCGTTTCAACTCGATTACTGCAACAACTGCATCGACGGCATCAACACGCCGGAAGCGTACGAAAAGCTGCTGTACGACTGCATGCGCGGCGATGCGACGAACTTCACCCACTGGGATGAGGTGGCGGCGTCATGGCAATTTATCGACCCGATTTCTGACGTGTGGGCCAACACAAAAGCCGCCGATTTCCCGAACTATGAAGCCGGTTCGATGGGGCCGAAAGCGGCCGATGAACTATTGCAAAAAGACGGCTTCCATTGGTGGCCGATCAGCCACCCGCGTTCCGAAAAGGCCGGGGCAAACTAGCGCTCGCCCCTCGCTCACATCGGCTGGCGCAAACCGAGCCGCAAAAACGGGAAACAACGAAATGAAGCGGCACGCACCGTTGATCGCTGGCTTTCTAGAAGGCCGGCGATCCACAGCCGTTTCCCTTCGGCGAGACGTTGTCAAGCGATCCCTTTTCATCACCGTTCGTCTGGACGATAACGGGCAAAAACAAAGAGCGGGCTCAGCCGTCGCCCAACAACGCCAGTCCCTGACAGGCAAGCCGTTTTTCGACCGCTGGCCCGCCGTCGTTTAAGCAAAGGAGTGAAGGAACGATGAAGATGTATGATGTCACCGCCCCGATTTACGAAGGCATGCCGGTATACAAAAACAAACCGGAAAAACAGCCGAAGCGCACGACGGTGACGAACGGCTATGTGACTGAATCACGCATTGACATGGACGTGCACACCGGCAC
Organism: Geobacillus vulcani PSS1; assembly: GCF_000733845.1. Lineage (GTDB taxonomy): Bacteria > Bacillota > Bacilli > Bacillales > Anoxybacillaceae > Geobacillus > Geobacillus vulcani. The sequence continues at coordinate 2,116,106 of NZ_JPOI01000001.1, read as the reverse complement.
GCACATTGACGCCCCTCTTCACATGGTCGAAGGCGGCGCGACATTTGAAACGATTCCGCTTGACCGCCTCGTCGGCCCGTGCAAACTGTTTGATTTGACGCATGTCAACGACCGGATCACGAAAGACGACATCGCTCATCTGGACATTCAGGAAGGCGACTTCGTTCTGTTTAAAACGAAAAATTCGTTTGAGGATGCGTTCAATTTCGAGTTTATTTTCGTCGCCGAGGACGCGGCCCGCTATTTGGCCGCCAAACCAATCCGCGGCGTCGGCATCGACGCGCTCGGCATCGAACGGGCGCAAGAGGGCCACCCGACCCATAAAACATTGTTTTCGGCCGGCGTCATCGTCATCGAAGGGCTGCGGCTAAAAGAGGTCCCCGAAGGCCGCTATTTCATGGTCGCTGCTCCGCTCAAACTCGTCGGCACCGACGCCGCCCCGGCGCGCGTCTTGCTGTTTGACCGTGAGCTGTAAAAACAGCTGGTCCCTTGATGGGGCCAGCTGTTTTATCATTCCAAACCGAGAAGCCTCCCCTCTTCCACGCATGAGCGTAGGTAAGAGAGCGTTCAACGTCCATTCTCATCATTGTTGTTGTCCCCCACACAACTTCTTACTACACAAAAAATAATATGATTTCCAATGATTGATTAAGCATACAAATAAGACATATAATAAAAGTAAGTATTGAAAAGAAGGAGCGAAACGCACCAATGGAGAAAAGGAATATTTCACAATCATCGCCGGTCGTCATGAAAGCGACAAGCAAGCTGTCCAGCCGAGGGCAAGTGGTCATTCCTGCTGAAATCCGGAAAACATTAGGCCTCACCGAAGGCGATGATCTGACGTTTATTGTCAACCAAGATGGAGAAGTAAAAGTGGAAGTCACGAAGAAATATCGCTTGTCACAATTAATCGGCATTCTCAAAACCAATCAGCCGTTCCGCCCTATTGAGGAAATCCGAGATGAAGTATATCGTACAATGGGAGCAAAAGAATTGAAAGACGGGGAGGAAAACTAAGTGGCTCGCAAGCTATGGATTGACACAAATGTCGTGATTCGAATCATGACCGGCCATCCCCAAGAGCTTGCGGAAGAAGTTGGGGACATGTTGCAGAAAGTAGAAGCAGGAGAATTGATTTTGCGCCTTAATCCGCTCGTCGTCGCGGAATGTTGCTGGGTGCTGGCTTCCGTCTATCAAGCATCGCCGTCCGACATTTCCGCCGCCTTATTAAAGTTTACCAACGGGATTGGGATCGAAACAGAGGAAAAAGATGTTGTGCAACAAGCGCTTCGAGATTACGGCGAGAAAAAGGTCGATTTCATTGACGCGTATATCGCCGCTCATGCAAAAGCGAATCCCCCAGAAGATGTCGTTACTTGGGACAAACATTTTAAACGATTGAACATTCGCCACGGTCGCCCTAAGGACTGGTAAAAAGAGGGTGTCCCAAAAGGACCGGGACGCCCTCTTTCATCGCTATATACGTACTGACTGCTTCTGCCGCACTGTATGTTGTGCCTATCTTGAAGGCAGGCGACCTTTTGGGTCAGCCCCTCTTTTGAAACTCGTTCTTGCTTTACAGCTCCTCCCCATTCGTGCGAATGACGCGCTGGAACCAGTAGAAGCTTTTTTTCTTATAACGTTTCAAATCGCGCAAGTTTTGATCATCGCGGTTGACGAAAATGACGCCGTAGCGCTTGCGCATCTCGCCTTGCGAGCTTAACAGATCGGTCGCTCCCCACATCAAATAGCCGATCACCTCGACCCCTTCTTCGATCGCCAGTTTCATTTGTTCAATATGGCGGCGCATATAGTCGATCCGCTCGTCATCGTCGACCGTGCCGTTCTCGTTTAGCTCCTCCTCAAGCCCGATGCCGTTTTCGGTGATGAAAATGGGCATCTGGTAGCGGGCGTACACGTCTTTTAAGGCAATCCGCAAGCCGAGCGGATCGATCGCCCAGCCCCATTTCGTCTTCGGCAAGTGGGGGTTCGGCTCAAGCCCTTTGATGATCCGCTCATCTTGTTCCTGATGGCGGACGATTTGGCTTTGATAGTAGCTAAATGACAAAAAATCGACCGTCTGCGTGCGCAGCAATTCCTCATCGCCTGCCTCAAGCGGCAAGCGGATCCCCTTTTTCTCCAGCCGATTCGTCACATAGCGCGGATAAACGCCGCGGGCGAACACATCAAAGAAGAAATCAATGAACAGCTCTTTCGCTTGCACGTTCGCCAAAGCGTCTTCCGGGCGGCATGTCGCCGGATACGTTGTCAAATACGTCGCCATCCCGCCGATCTTCGCCTCGGGAGCGATCTCGCGCAGCGCCTTCACCGCCTTGGCGTGGGCGAGAAAGACGTGATGGCAGACGCGGTAGGCAAACGCTTCCGGGTCTTCATCATCCGGGCAGATCGCCCCCCATAAATGCGGTTGTTCGAGCACTAAGTTTTGTTCGTTGAACGTCAGCCAATAGTTCACTTTCCCACGGTAGCGCGCAAACACGGTGCGCGCGTACCGCTCAAACAAGTCAACGACCTTCCGCGAGGCAAAGCCGTTGTATTTCTTGGCCAACGCCAGCGGCAAGTCGAAATGGTACAGCGTAATGACCGGTTCGATGCCGTTCGCCCTCAATTCATCAAACACGGCGTCATAAAACGCCAAGCCCGCTTCATTCGGCTCCCCTTCCCCATCCGGAAAAATGCGCGTCCAGGCGATGCTCGTCCGGTAGGCGGTAAAGCCGAGCTCCTTGAACAAAGCGATGTCTTCTTTGTAGCGATGGTAAAAGTCAACCGCCACTTTCCAGTCGGAATGGCCTTCCGGAATCGGGCGCGCATCGACGATCGACAACCCCTTGCCTCCTTCATTCCACGCCCCTTCCGTCTGGAACGACGTCACCGCCCCGCCCCATAAAAAGCCGTCGGGGATGATCGATTTGCGCTGTTGTGACATGGAACGACCCTCCTATCTGTGAACGGACGTGTTTCCGTGATTGAACGCCTTAAACATCATCCTTGCATGGCATCGTTATAAAACTAGACGTCATGAGGCGACTGCATTTTGATGCGTCCTTGACTGCTTGTATGGCAGCGTTATAAAACTAGACGGGCGGAGGTGCGAGCCCGTCTAGACGTTGTGAACACGTTTTGGTTCGCTTCTTTTCCATGCCGCTCTGGCAAAGCACCCGTCTCCCCAAGCAACGGCGGTTTATCGAGACGGTTTTTGCTTAATCAAATAATGGTTGGCAACCACTTTTTGATACGTGAAGATCATTCCATCATCCCCAGCCGCTGCAAGCAACGCTTCCGATGACAAATCGGCGATTTTCGTTCCTGTTGCCCGGTTATAAATGGCTCGACTGGTAATGATATATTGACGGCTCGCCGCCCGCAGCGGCTCCGGAAATTGTGCGGCCACCAATGCGCCAGAATGGGCTGGATGGATGCGCGCCGTTCCGTAAAAAATCTCCCCGCCGTTCATAAAAAAGGCATCGTCCCCTCCAGGGAGGGACAACAGTTCCGAAACATGCCAATCGGAAAGCCGCACCGCATACAGGTCGTGATCCGATGTTCCTTCCTGTCCGACATACAATACATTTTGTTTTTTGTCATACACAATCATCGGGTTGATGAATGCCTTCGGGATCCGCCATTGTTTTTTCGTTTTCATATCATAAACGGCAATCGCTCCCATCAATGTGCGGCTATTGTCGGTGAAGAAAATTTTCCCGCCCCCAATCGCCAATGTGCGCGGAGCAGCGATCAGCGGCACCGTTCCAAGAAACCGCATGGTTTTGGCGTCGTAAATCGCCACTTTCGTCGCTCCCGACAGCGCAACATACACCTTGCCGCCATCAATTTCTATATCCGTCGGCTGCGGTCCGGGATGAATTTCTTTCACTATTTTCATGTCGCTGGCGCGAATGACAAACAGTTTGCTGTCTTCAGCAGACAACACATACAACCATCCGGTCGATGAATCATAAGCCAAACGGGAAATCGGCACATTGGTGAAAGCATAATGGGACGATCGAACGTAATAGCTCTCATCGGCCGGCAATGGATATTTGTAAATTCGATTTTCACCTTCTTTGATCAAGTACAAATTGTACTTCGCATCCATCAGCGCATAGTTCGTCGGGAACGGGAGCGCGCTGACCTTGGCAGAGGTGTAACGGTCATACACCGCCTCATTTGTCACAACGTAGGTCCGTTGAACATCCAAAACAGGGCCGTTATAACAGTCGTGCACCATGTTGATATTTCCGGCATCAATGCGCCGACCCGCAAAAAACACATCGTTTCCGTCAACGATGAGCGGATGGGTGGGCTCGCTGCCCCTCGGCCCTTGATACGAAACTCGCTTCACCACCTTCAAATCGGACAGGCGCAACACCGCTAAATCAGGAATGGCAAAATTGCGGCCGATGAAAGCAAGACCTCGCTTCTCATCGAACACCAACGTATTTTCCGCTGAAAAAACGGCAGAAAAGTTGGGGTCAGCAATCAGCCGGCTTGTTTGGCGTTTCGCCGCCAAATCCCACATATACATCTCATACGTCGTCTTCCCGCGCCCGTACCGCTCTCCGAAAGTGACGATTTTGTTGCCCAACAGGCCAAACGGCAATCCGCTATACGGGGCTCGTTGAATCAGCCGTTTCGTTTTGACGTCAAAAACGTCTATCGATGTTTCAGACGGTACATACAGCTTCCCGTCCCGCAAAAGAAGAGTGATCGACCGTTGGGCATATTTCCGCCATAAAGCGCTGTATGCCCGCAGAGAAACGGTTTCTTGCTTTTTGATCGACAATGTGCCGGCTTCAATAAACAATAACGTCCCTTTTTCCGTGAGCGCATAAATATACCCGTTTTGATCGTCCATAACCCAATCGAGCACGCGCCCAGGAAGCTGTTGCGTACGCGGTCCGGCCGCTTCCGCTTTAGCGGAAGGAGACACATGGACAAGACAGATAAACAAGAAGAGACAAAATAAACAACCTTTCCTGAATGTTGTTCCCATTCCACTCCCCCGTCGAACGATGATTTCTAACTTCAATGCATTCCTTGCGCATAGCATCGCGCAAACAATCAAGCGCCGCTATTGGCCCATTCCTGAACCATCCTTCATATCCATGATAGCCCATCGTTGCTCATCACTTCAAGCTCTTTTTGCCATACGCCCGCCGTTCGGCCGCGCCCACCAACTGCCGCCAATCGCTGTTTTTTCATGAGTGGCAAGGCGACGAACATGATCATGTTTGTCTCTCATTGCTTTCCCATCTTCCGGGCGGTGAAAAACAGCAATGGCCCCTAGCCGACGTCGGATGACATAAAACGAGAAGCCGATGCCACAAGGTTTCTCCACTGGAGAAACAAGGCGGCGAAGCAACATGCTCCTTCAATCACCCGCTTTCTAGGCTTCTTTTCCCCCTGCGTTCAAACAAGTATAATGAAAACAGAGTGTTGAATCGAAACGAGTGTGGTGAGAGAAAATTGAACATTTTACTCATTGAAGACGACGCCACGTTGTTTCAAGAAATCAAACAACGTCTCGAACAATGGTCATACAACGTTTGCGGCATCCGTGATTTCAGCCGGGTGATGGAAGAATTTTCGCACTGCCAGCCACACCTTGTCATCATTGACATCCAGCTGCCGAAATTTGATGGATTTCACTGGTGCCGCCAAATCCGCGCGCATTCGAACGTCCCGATCTTGTTTTTATCGTCGCGCGACCATCCGACCGACATGGTCATGTCCATGCAGCTTGGGGCGGATGATTACATCCAAAAGCCGTTTCATTTTGACGTGCTGATCGCGAAAATCCAGGCGCTGCTCCGGCGCGTGTACGATTACAATACAGGCCCCATCCACCTGCAAACGTGGTGCGGCGCCACCATCGACTATGCCAAAAGCACGGTCACCAATGAACAAGGAACGGTGGAGCTGACGAAAAACGAACTGTTGATTTTAAAACATCTGTTGAACAAGAAAAACACGATTGTAACGCGGACAGAACTGATCGAACAGCTGTGGGAAGACGAACGGTTTATCAGCGACAACACGCTGACCGTCAATGTCAATCGGCTGCGGAAAAAGCTTGACGAACTGGGCTTGGGCCGTTTCATCGAAACGAAAGTGGGACAAGGGTATATGGCAAAGGAAGAGGGGATCGGCTCATGATCAAAGACTACTTGATGGAACGAAAAAGCTGGCTTGTCTTCTTTGTGTTCCTCGAGCTGTTCATTCTGTTTGTCGCTTATCTTGATCCGACGATTCCCTTTTCCTCCGCTCTTTATATCGTCTTTTTAACATCCATCCTCTTTGCCGTCTTTGCCATCATCCGTTGGAAAAAAGAAACGGCATTTTATCAACGGCTGCAAACGTGCCATCTTGCCTTGGACCCCGCTTCCAGCCTGCAGGCGGCAAGTCCGTTCGAACGCATCGTTGAGCGCGCCATGGCCAGCCAAATGGACCAATGGAAACAGGAACTGACCGTCTGCCGAACAGCGTTGGAACAAGAGAGAGATGAACTGCTGACATGGATTCACGAAATGAAAACGCCGCTGACGGCCATGCGGCTCATGATCGAACGAGTCGAGGAGGAAAACACCAAATCATCGCTCCTATACGAATGGCTGCGCATTCATTTGCTGCTCGATCAGCAGCTCCATCAGCGGCGGCTCCCTCACATGGAAAACGATTTATACATCGAACACGTCGAGCTCAAGCCGCTTCTCATCAATGAAATCAAACCGTTGCAGCCATGGTGCATGCAAAAAGGCATCGGCTTTGATCTGCAATTGAACGTCCGCACGGTGCTCAGCGATGCCAAATGGCTTTCGTTTATCATCCGGCAAATCGTGACGAACGCGGTGAAATATAGCGAGTCTTGCGACATTATCGTGAAAAGTTTTCTAGAAAACGGCCATATCCACTTGCAGATTCAAGATTTCGGCCGCGGCATTGATCCGAAGGACTTGCCGCGCATTTTTGACAAGGGCTTCACCTCCACTGCCGAACACCAAAACGAAGCGGCGACGGGAATGGGGCTGTATTTGGCGAAAAAAGCCGCCCAACCGCTTCTGCTTGACTTTCACGTCGAATCTTCACCGGGGCGCGGGACGGTCTTTACGATCGTATTTCCCCAGGAAAACGACCTGATCCGAATGCACGGCATGTGACAAAACTGTCACATGCTGTCTTGTTTTGTTCGAGCAAACAAAGGAGAAAAAGAACCGTTTTGTTTATGATAGAAACGAAGGAGGGGAACAGGAAATGACGATACTCGAAGCAACCAACATCCGCAAAATTTACGGAACAAAGAAAAATCAACAAGAAGTGCTCAAAGGCATTGATTTGCGCGTGGAGAAAGGAGAGTTTCTCGCGATCATGGGCCCGTCGGGATCAGGGAAGACGACACTGCTCAACGTCCTTTCCTCCATCGATCGGGTGAGCGAGGGCGCGATTTTCATCGAAGGAAACAACATCGTCGCCATGAAAGACCGGGAGCTGGCGGAATTTCGCAAGCGCCATGTCGGATTCATTTTTCAAGAGTATCATTTGCTTGACACGCTGACGGTGAAGGAAAATGTCCTTTTGCCTTTATCGATTACGAAAACGCCCAAGCAAGAAGCGGAAAAGAAATTTGCCGAATTGGCGTCTGAACTTGGCATTATTGACATCCAAAACCACTATCCAAGCGAAATTTCTGGGGGGCAAAAACAGCGCGCGGCCGCGGCGCGGGCGTTCATCCATGAGCCGAGCATCATTTTTGCCGATGAGCCGACCGGCGCACTCGATTCGAAATCAGCTTCCGATTTATTGCACAAGCTGCAAAAACTCAATAAACAACGGAAGACGACGATCATCATGGTCACCCATGATCCGGTCGCGGCCAGTTTCTCGAGCCGTGTCGTTTTTATCAAAGACGGACAATTGTATACGCAACTGTATAAAGGAACCGAAACGCAGCAGCAGTTTTTCCAAGCCATTATGCAAACACAAGGCGTGCTAGGTGGTGTTCGGCCATGAGCATGAAGCAACTCTTGTTCCGCAACTTGAAACAAAACATCCAACATTATTATTTGTACGTGTTTGCTTTGATGTTTGCTTCCGCCTTGTATTTCGCGTTCGTGACATTGCAGTACGACCCATCCCTTGATGCCATCAAAGGGGGAGTGAAAGGGGCGGCGGCCGTCCGCACGGGCGCGGTGCTTCTTATCGTGATTGTCGCCGTCTTTCTTTTGTACGCCAATTCCTTGTTTATCCAGCGGCGCGGCCATGAGATCGCTCTTTTGCAGCTGATCGGCATGACGAAACGAAACATCTTTTTGATGCTGGCGGCCGAAAACGTCATTCTTTATTACGGCACGCTGATCATCGGCATATTGATGGGATTTGCCGCTTCCAAGCTGTTGATGATGATTTTGTTTAAAATCATCGATATTCCAGTCAAGGCGTCTCTTTCCTTTTCGGGCCGAGCATTGGTGCAAACGTTGATTGTGTTTAGCGTGATCGATGTCTTCATGATGGGTATGAACCGCTTGTTTCTCAAAAAACAGACGATTGTATCCTTGTTCCGCACGACATCCACAACCGAAGCAAAACATGTATCCGTATGGAACATGGTCGTGGGAATGGCCGGGATCATCCTCATCGGCAGCGGCTATGGTATATCGTTGAAATTGTTTAGCAGCGACTGGAAGAGCGTTCAAGGCTTATTCATGGCCATGGCATTCATTTTAGGCGCGGTCATCATCGGCACCTACTTGTTTTTTAAAGGAACGATCAGCTTTCTCTTCCACCTATGGCGGAAGCGGAAAGGCGGTTATTTGTCGATCGACGACGTGCTTTCCATGTCATCGCTTATGTTTCGCATCAAATCAAATGCCTTGCTGCTCACCATCATCACGACCGTGTCGGCCATCGCGATCGGGTTGATTTCGTTAAGCTATATTTCCTACTATTCAGCCGAACAGGCCGCGCAAAACTACGTCGCCGCCGACTTTGCGTTCACGGACAAAAAAGATGCCGCCCGTTTTACGGCGGCGCTGCGATCTCATGATATTCGCTATCGGGAAACGATGATCGATGTCATTGAAGCACCGACTGATATTTCAATGATTTTAGACATCGCTGATCAAAGCCGGCTCCAGTTTCAGCCGTCCGCCGCGCTGCTATCGGTGATCAGCGACACAAGTACAGGCCGCATCGATGTCAAGCCCGGGGAAGCAGTGCTGACGGGATATCAGGACATTCTCCGCCAATTCTTGCCGTTTAAAGAAACGGGAACGATTCGCTTAGAAGAAAACGGCCGCATGGTCCCACTTCATTACCTTGGGATGAAAAAAGGCTATTACGTCAACTACCATTTCACGCACGGCATGCCCACCGTCGTCGTCGATCAAACGATGTTTGCTCGCTTGCAAAAAGAAACCGATCCACAAACGAAAAAGGTGCATATCGGAATTCACCTGACTGACGAAACAAATATCGAGCGGGCTGATCAGCTGTTTCAACGCATGGAGTTTTCCTCCATCGCCGATTCGCGCCTGATCATGAGCCGCCATCAAAAACAGACATTCGGATTGATCATGTTTGTTGTCACCTTTTTAGGGCTCGCCTTTTTGGTCACCTCCGGCTGTATTCTTTACTTTAAGCAAATGGGCGCCGGCGAAGAAGAGCGGCCGAATTACACCATTTTGCGCAAACTCGGATTCACCGAAAAAGACTTTTTCAGGGGCATCCGACAGAAACAGCTGTTCTACTTTGGGGTTCCGTTGCTTCTTGGATTGTCTCACAGCTATTTTGCCGTCCGTTCCGGCTGGTTCTTTTTCGGCACCGAACTGTGGACGCCGATGTTGACGGTGATGGCGATTTACACGGTCTGCTATTCGCTGTTTGGCATGTTGGCTGTACGTTATGACAAACAGCTGCTTCGTGAGGCGCTATGAGCTTAGAACGGGGCTCGTGCAGAATGTAGCACCTAGAAGACTGGTGAAAAACCGCCGTTTCCCCTGATCAACGAGGGAACGTGTGAAAAGCAGCCTCGATGCTACAAGGCTTCTCTATTTGAGAAATGATGCCGGGAAGCGGCATGCTTCCTGAAATCACCGCCCTCCTAGAGGGCCGGGGAGGAAAGGATCAGGTTGTCTCACTTCCTTGATCATGTGCTCACCGATCCATGAGGCATGGACCTCCTTGTCGGCAGTTGGTGGTACATCGATTCCAACCGAGGAGTCCGGTTCATGTCTCTTTTTTGTTTAATTGTCAATGTATGTTAGCCAATTTGCTCATCTACAGGTTTAAAAATGGGAATAAAGGCTCTTGTTTTTTAAAAATTTTCCAATAAAAATTCATTGTAAGTATATTAAGGGGAGATAGAGGGAGAACTTCTCTTCATGAATCGAAAAAAACGATTTGCCTTATTTCTCGCCGTGCTGATGATCATTTTCTTTTTCATCTACATGTTTGAAGAACAAGTGCTGCGCTTTTAGACTACAAAGCGGTCAAATTGACGATACTGATCTCTTTAATCACGATTATTGTCGGCGATGCCATTTATCGACGCACGTAATCAGATGCCCAGCGTGAACGGAAAGGTCCGCCGGGCGACGATGTCGGGCAACTTACATGCAGTGTCAACGGTTGGAGAGAAGTTTCATCAAGCGCCAAAAACCCTTAGAACCTCATGCGGCTCTAAGGGTTTTTTGCTTACTTCAACCATTCCGTATGGAAAATGCCTTCCTTATCGACGCGTTCGTACGTGTGGGCGCCGAAGTAGTCGCGCTGCGCTTGGATTAAGTTGGCCGGGAGCACCGCCGTTCGGTAGCTGTCATAGTAGGCGAGGGCGCTGGCGAATCCTGGCACTGGAATGCCGCGCATCGCCGCGGTGGCGACGATTTCGCGGAGCGCGTCTTGATAGCTTTCGACGATGTTTTTGAAGTACGGATCCAAGAGCAAGTTCGACAGCTCCGGATCGCGGTCGTACGCCTCTTTAATTTTTTGCAAAAATTGCGCACGGATGATGCAGCCGCCGCGGAAAATCATGGCGATGTCGCCGTAGCGCAAGTTCCAGTTGTATTCCTCAGACGCCGCTTTCATTTGCGCAAACCCTTGGGCGTATGAGCAAATTTTGCTCATATAAAGCGCGCGGCGCACCGCTTCGATGAAGTGGGCGCGGTCGCCTTCAAACGGCCTCACCGCCGGGCCTGCCAGCACTTTGCTTGCTTTCACGCGCTCGTCTTTCATCGCCGAGATGAAGCGGGCGAATACCGACTCGGTGATGATCGGCAGCGGCACGCCTAAATCGAGCGCGTTTTGGCTCGTCCATTTGCCCGTTCCTTTTTGCCCGGCCTTGTCCAAAATGACATCAACAAGCGGCTTTCCTGTTTCTTCATCGATCTTCGTGAAAATGTCAGCGGTGATTTCGATTAAATAGCTGTTCAATTCGCCTTTGTTCCAGTCGGCAAACACTTCGTGCAGTTCAGCGGCGTCCATGCCGAGCACATGTTTGAGCAGGAAGTATGCTTCGGCGATCAGCTGCATGTCGCCGTATTCGATGCCGTTATGCACCATTTTCACGTAATGGCCGGCGCCGTCCGGACCGATGTACGTCGTGCACGGCTCGCCGTCGACTTTGGCGGCGATGGCTTCAAAAATCGGGCGTACGAGCTCATGCGCTTCTTTTTGTCCCCCCGGCATGATCGATGGGCCTTTCAGCGCCCCTTCCTCACCGCCGGACACCCCTGTGCCGATAAAGTGAATGCCGAGTTCAGCGAGCTCTTTGTTGCGGCGCTGGGTATCTTTAAAGTACGTATTGCCGCCGTCAATGACAATATCGCCTTTTTCCAGATGCGGCTTCAGCTGTTCGATCGTCGCGTCCGTCGGCGCTCCCGCTTTCACCATCAGCAAAATTTTCCGCGGTTTTTCCAAGGCGTTGACGAATTCTTCGATGCTGTATGTACCGACAATGTTTTTTCCTTTCGCTTCTTGCAAAAACTCATCCGTTTTTTCGCGCGAACGGTTGTACACCGCCACCGAATAGCCTTTGCTTTCGATGTTGAGCGCCAAGTTTTTCCCCATGACCGCCAGTCCGATGACGCCGATTTGCTGTTTCACCATTGTCCAACGTCCCTTTCCGTTTTGGTTTGTTCATCAAACAACATACCATACGTTTACACTTGCCTGCAAGTTTTTCTAAACCGATTTAGGAACGGGGCGGCAAGACGGGCTTTGTTTGGCATGTTCATACGAAAAGGGGCGTAACGCCCCTCATGCTTAGTAGCCTCCATAGTGCGGGAAGCCGTACGGCGAAAACGGATAGTGGCCATCATGCATCCCGTATGGAAAGTGGTGATAGCCGCCATATCCCCCGTACCAATAAGGATAGTAGCCATACGGATAGTGGCCGTAGCCGCCATAGTAAGGCGGATAAAAGCCGCCCGGATACGGGCCAAACGGTCGAACCATGGAATGCGCCTCCTCTTCATCGGTTGAAGTTCATTTCCATGGTTAGGATATGCGCGGAAGAAAAAACGGTATAGGCCAACACCTATATTGCCTCATTCTCTTGGGCAGCCGCTCGGGCAGCGGCCACTTGCGCACGAATCTCTTCCGCCTCATCCAAATGGGCAAACAAGACGCGCGGGTCAAGCACGGTCAACAGCCGGTCCTCTTGCGTCGCCATCCCGACAAGATACGGCGTGCGCTCCGCGGACATCAGTTGAAGCGGTTTAATCGCCCCAGACTCAATATCAGCGATTTCCTTTGCCTCATCGACGATAAACGCCACTGACAAACCATCAACCGCAGCCACGACAAGGCGCGTCTGGTCCGTTTCTTCGATGGCCCGGCCGTACAACAGCTTCCGCATATCAAGCACTGGCATGAGCTCGCCGCGGATGCGCACGACGCCGGCCATATAGTCCGGCATATGGGGCACCGCGGTCGGCGCCGTCATTTTTTCAATGGAGACGACATACGCGATCGAAACGGCGTACTGTTCCCGCTCAACGCGAAAGACCACATATTTGTCCATTCCCCTGCCACCTCTCTCATGATTGACATCGTGTCTGCTTTTTTTATCGGCCGATTCCGGCTGAATGTTCAGCGGATTTCGGCGTCCGAAGAAAAAAGAGCATCCGTCCTCGGGATGCTCACTCAGCATTGGCGACTTCTTCGACAATGGCGATGACCATTTCCGTCAGTTTGACCAACTCTTCAATCGGCATCCGCTCGTTCGTCGTATGGATTTCTTCATAGCCGACAGCAAGGTTGACCGTCGGAATGCCGAAGCCGGCAATGATATTGGCATCGCTGCCGCCGCCGCTTCGCTGCAGCTCGCACGGCCGGCCGATTTTCGCCGCCGCCCGTTTGGCAATTTCCACAACATGGTCGCCGTCTCCGAATTGAAAGCCTGGATACATCACCTCCACCTCGACATCGGCGCGACCGCCCATTTCCGCGGCAACCGTTTCAAACGCCTCTTTCATCTTCGCCACTTGGGCTTCCATTTTTTCTGGGACGAGCGAGCGGGCTTCCGCTAAAATATCGACGCGATCGCAGACAATGTTCGTTTGCGTGCCGCCTTCGAAGCGGCCGATGTTGGCCGTCGTCTCCTCATCGATGCGGCCGAGCGGCATTTTCGCGATCGCTTTGGCCGCGATCGTAATGGCGGACACCCCGCGCTCGGGAGCCACACCGGCATGAGCGGTTTTGCCGTGCACGACGACTTTCAGCTTCGCCTGCGTCGGCGCGGCGACGACGATGTTGCCGACTTTGCCGTCGCTGTCCAACGCATAGCCGTATTTCGCTTTGAGCAACGACGGATCGAGCGCCTTCGCCCCGACGAGCCCCGACTCTTCCCCGACCGTGATGACGAATTGAATCAAGCCGTGGGGGATGTGTTGCTCTTTCAACACCCGAATCGCCTCCAACATCGCCGCCAAGCCGGCTTTGTCATCGGCGCCTAAAATTGTCGTTCCGTCGGTGACGACATAGCCATCGCGAATCGACGGTTTTACCCCTTTGCCCGGCACGACCGTATCCATATGGGATGTGAAGTAAATCGGATCGACTCCGTCTTTCGTCGCCGCCAGCGTGCAAATCAAGTTGCCGGCGCCATGCCCTGTTTTCGCGGCCGCATCGTCTTCGATCACCTCAAGGCCGAGCGCTTCAAACTTTTGTTTCAGCACCTTGGCGATCTCACCTTCATGCTTCGTTTCCGAATCGATTTGCACGAGCTCCAAAAATTCGTCGACAAGACGTTGCTCGTTCACCATCCGCATTCGTCCTCCTATGTATAGTTTCCCTTTTCAGTATACCGGAATCTCTCGCCCAACACCAAACTGGACGCTGAGCAGGAGGCGGCGGACCCCTTGTCCCCGTCTTTCGTTGCCAAAGAGAAAAAAACAATCCCATCCATAAGAAAAATGCTGCCTGCTATTTTATAGGCATTCGTAATGACAAAGAAGGCGCTCCATCGCTTTTGGAGACGCCCTCTTCGATCGCTTACAGCGGAATGTTGCCATGCTTTTTCTTCGGCCGCTCTTCATGCTTATGACGAAGCATCTCGAGCGCTTGGATGAGCTTGATTCTCGTGTCGCGCGGGTCGATGACGTCATCGATCATGCCGTATTTGGCGGCGACGTACGGGTTGGCGAATTTCTCGCGGTATTCGGCAATTTTTTGCGCCCGCGTTTCTTCCGGATTCGGGCTGTTTTCAATTTCGCTCGCGAAAATGATGTTCGCCGCCCCTTGCGGCCCCATGACGGCCACTTCGGCGTTCGGCCACGCATAGACGACATCGGCGCCGATCGATTTGCTGTTTAAAGCGACGTACGCACCGCCGTACGCTTTGCGCAAAATGACGGTGATTTTCGGCACCGTCGCTTCCGAGTAGGCGTACAAAATTTTCGCCCCATGGCGGATGATGCCGCCGTGCTCCTGCTTGACGCCCGGGAAAAAGCCGGTGACGTCCTCAAACGTAATGATCGGGATGTTGAACGAATCGCAAAAACGGATGAACCGCGCCGCCTTGTCGGACGAATCGATGTCCAACCCCCCGGCCATAAACTTCGGCTGATTGCACACAAGCCCCACCACCTCGCCTTTGATGCGGGCAAAGCCGATCACGATGTTTTTCGCAAAATCTTTTTGCACTTCCATAAACGATCCGTCATCAACGACGTGGGCGATGACATGGCGCACATCGTACGGGCGGACGGCGTCAATCGGCACGACATCGGCCAAATCGGGCCGGTAGTCGTCCCCGTCCGGAATCGGGCCAAACGGTGGCTTTTCGTTATTGTTTGACGGCAAATAGCCAAGCAGCCGCCGCACCTCGGCGAGCGCCTCCTCTTCATTCGCCGCCGCAAAGTGGGCGTTGCCGCTGATCGTGTTGTGCACGCGGGCGCCGCCTAAATCTTCGGCGCTGATTTTCTCCCCGGTCACCGCTTCAATCACTTTCGGGCCAGTGATGAACATTTGGCTCGTTTTTTCGACCATGAACACAAAATCGGTGATGGCCGGCGAATAGACGGCTCCACCGGCGCACGGCCCCATGATGACGGAAATTTGCGGAATAACCCCGGAGTAAATGGCGTTGCGGTAAAAAATGTGCCCGTACCCGTCCAGCGACAAGACCCCTTCTTGAATGCGGGCGCCGCCCGAATCGTTCAAGCCGATGACCGGCGCCCCGGTTTTCGCCGCCAAATCCATGATGTTCGTGATTTTTTTTGCATGCATTTCCCCAAGCGCCCCACCGAAAACGGTGAAATCTTGCGAAAACACAAACACCGTGCGGCCGTTGATCTTCCCGTAGCCGGTGACGACCCCATCGCCCGGCCCCTTCTTTTCCCCAAGGCCAAAATCGGTGCAACGGTGCTCGATGAACGGATTGAGTTCGACAAACGTTCCTTCGTCCAAAAGCAAGTCAATCCGCTCGCGCGCGGTCAGCTTCCCTTTCGCGTGCTGCTGTTCGATTTTCTCGTCGCCGCCGCCCAGTTCAATCTCACGTCGGCGGTCATACAGTTCGTTGATTTTGTCGTACATGTCGCTCATCGGTGTCCCTCCGTTTGGTTCGTTCGCTCGCAAAGTTCATACAACACGCCGCCGGTCGATTTCGGATGCATGAAGGCGACGAGCGCCCCACCGGCGCCGCGTTTCGGCGCATCTTGAATCATGCGGATGCCGTGCTCCTTCAGCTCACGGATGCGCTCGGTGATGTCCTCGACGCCAAGCGCCACGTGATGGATCCCTTCACCGCGCTTTTCGATAAATTTCGCCACCGCGCTCTCTGGCGACAGCGGCTCGAGCAACTCCAGTTTCGCCTCTCCGGCCTGCAAAAACGCCACTTTCACCTGCTCCGACTCGACTTCCTCGATGCCAAGAAACGGCAGGCCGAGCACATCCGTATAAAACGGAAGCGCTTTCTCGATCGAGCGGACAGCAATGCCGATATGGTCGACTTTTTTCACTTGCATCGTCTGCAACCCCTTTGCTGCAAAATGATCCATCCAACCATGTATGATTCGCCGTTTCGACAAAAAATCCTGCTTTTTGTTTTTCCTTGTCCGCCCTGCTGTTTGCCGTTACAATAAACGTAGAACAGCGGACGGAAGGAGGACGGACCGTTGTCGCGCAAAACACAAAAATTCATTGTCTATTTGATGCTCATTTGCATGCTGCTGACGACGCTTCTTGCCGGCATCAGCATGTGGTTTTAACCGCACTCCGTAAAAAACGCAAGCTCCAAAACCGGAAGCTTGCGTTTTTCATTCGACGGCGCCGTATCGTTTGGCAATGGCGTAAAACGATTCGTTGCTGCGAAGAATGAGCACGTTGGCGCCAATCGACACCCGTTCGTACAGCTGCTCAACATGGCGGTTGTGCATGCGCACGCAGCCTTGCGAAACGTAGCCGCCGATCGACGCCGGGTTGTTCGTACCATGAATGCCGTAGATGCGCCCGTCCGTCCCGCGCGCGTTAAAGCCGATCCACCTTGTGCCGAGCGGATTGTTTGGCGCTCCGCCCGGGATGTTCTTTTTCCGATAATACGGGTTTTTCGCCTTCACCGTCACGGTAAACAGTCCTTCCGGCGTCAGTTCGGCATTCACCCCCGTTGCCACCGGATAAACGGCTTCGATGCGGCCGTCGCGGACGAGCGCCAGTTGATTGAGCGCTTTGTTCACAATCACAAGCGGCTTCGCCTCCGCCGCCGCCTGAAAAGGCGCCGCGAACACCACAGCCATCGCCAGACAAATGACCAACCAAATTCGCATCATCAGTCCATCCTTTGTTTGAGCGTTTGGCCATAGTGTGCGCCAAAACGGATGGACATATGCCCTGTATCATGCCTTAAGCCGCTGCTGTTTTGGTTCGTTTCCGGGATGAAATTGGCTTTTGATGATTAAATATCGCTCCAATTCGCGCACTAAATGAAACAGCGCCGCCCGCTCTTCAAACTGCTCGCGGGTCGTTGGCAGCGGCATCTCCTTAAACTGCTCGCGCATCTCGGCAAGACGCCGCAAAAACCGATCGGCCGTATTTCCCGGGTGAATGGCGTCGCTTAATTCGTCGATAAAATTGGCGATCATCATCCGCTGCTCAACCGTGTACGTCAGCGACGTCACAAGTGGAAGCATATGCTCGATGATTTCCAGCTGCCGCTCACGCATGCGGAAGTAGCGGACGTATTCATCTTCGTTCCTCCATAGTTGGTTGTCGGCGTGGCGCATCGCTAGCTTTTTGGCCTGCTCAAGCATCTCCGCGGCAAGCGGCAGCTCCTTCCCATCCCAATCGAGCTCATTGGTGCGCAAATAGCGCACGATTTCTTTTAAAATGATGCGAAACAAATCCTCGACAATGCGCTGGTACTCTTTGAGCTGCTTCTCGGCGCTCGGCATGTACATGTTGACGATGAGCGCCACCCCGATGCCGACAGCGACCAACAGCAGCTCATTGACGACCCATTCCCATGTGATCTCCTTGGCCGCATACAAATGCAAAATGATCACCGAGCTAGTCGCAATGCCTTCGTTGACTTTCAGCCGGACGGTCACTGGAATAAACACTAACAGCAGCAGCCCGATCGTCCACGGATGGTAACCGAAGACGGCAAAAAACAACGCCGCAAACCCGATCGCGACAACGCACGCCGCCAAACGGGCCCGCGCGGTCTCAAGCGACCGCTTTTTCGTCACTTGAACGCACAAAATGACGATAATGCCGGCAGAAGCGAAGTTGTGAAGGCCGATAAACTGAGCGATGGCGATCGCCAGCGCCGCCCCGACCGCCGTTTTCAACGTCCGATAGCCGATTTTCATCGCGCCGTCTCCTTTGCCAATGGTTGCCGACTTCATTGTACCGATGACGGCGCTTTCGATGCAAGGAAAAACGGACAATCTTCGGCTCACGCGCCCTGCATCCTGAAGCCCATCTGCCCCAACCGCCGCGGAGGGGCAAAAAAAGACGGCTGTCCGCTCATGTGGGATAGACCGTGCTAGACACAAAAAAGAGGCACGTTTTATGAGCAGGCGTTCTCATCAATCGTCTTTCCATCGCGCTCGATTTCCCGCCGGATCGTCTCGTTCAGCACGGCGAAAAAAGCACGTCGCATGAGTAAACGCCGACAATGTCGTCAATATACTCCGCCACTTGCTTCGACGCGGCAATGACGTTTTTCAAATACAACAGCAACCGAAACGCATGCTGGTGCAATAGTCTAATCAATTCCTGCTCATCCATGCCACCGTTCTCCTTTAGCCATTGTCTTAAATAGATCTATGCCTTCGAAAACGGCGCTCGGTTCGTCTTCATATAACGCTGCAGCTCTTCGTAAAAATTTTCACATTATCCGCTAGCTCAATCAGCACTTCATTTCCAATTCCTAATTGCTCATAAAAATCTTTAGGGATTGTAATTTGTTTTTTACTTGATACAGCAATGCGCTTCACACGTTTTTTCTTGTCATCTGGGAGTTTGTCCATCGGTACCTTCTCCTTTGTCATCGAATCTGATGGTACCATATTATTCCTCTCTTTCCTGAAACATAACCAAATTTCTTGGTTGCTTTACTAACCATCATAACACGGAGCGAAAGCAAACACAATGATTGGCCCCTGCTTTTGTCCAATGTTCATGAACATCATCTCCACCAATCATACAAACACCCGAAGCCTTCTTTGGCTTCGGGTGTTTCCATTCACACTTCCTCACAATATTCGTCAAACAGCGCCTGCAGCTTTTGCACGACCGCCACCGGCTCGTGCCCCTCGATGTCGTGGCGGTGGAGCATGGCGCACAATTTCCCGTCTTTTAGCAGAGCGAACGACGGCGAGGACGGCGGCTCGCCGACAAAATACTCGCGCGCGCGGGCCGTTGCTTCTTTGTCTTGGCCGGCAAAGACGGTCACCAAATGATCCGGACGCTTGTCGTAGTGGACGGCGTGGGCCGCTGCGGGACGGGCGATGCCGCCGGCGCAGCCGCACACGGAGTTGATGAGGACAAGCGTTGTGCCCGGACGGCG
Organism: Geobacillus vulcani PSS1; assembly: GCF_000733845.1. GTDB lineage: Bacteria > Bacillota > Bacilli > Bacillales > Anoxybacillaceae > Geobacillus > Geobacillus vulcani. The sequence goes on along the minus strand of NZ_JPOI01000001.1, from coordinate 2,096,581 downwards.
AAACGCGTCGTCGACGTCTTCCGGCGTGCGCAGCTCTTCAAATCCGGCTTCGACCGCTTCGCGCCGCGCTTGTTCGACGATGTCGCTATAGAGCGGAAATTGAAATTGGAACATCGTGACACCTCCTTCGCTTTCCCTTTATCATATCATAGTTCGCCGCTCCGCTTCCGCTCATACGCCTCGATCAGCTCTTTGACGGCGGCGGTGACCGGCTTGGCGCCGGAAATGACGCTGTTCTCGAGCATTGGGAGCTTTTCTTTCACGATCGGGTCAGTGAAAAAGCGCGTTTCGATATATTCTTTGATCATGGCGTGCATCCAGTCTTTTTGCTGCTGGCGGCGGCGGTCGAAAAAGACGCCGGATCGCTTCGTCGTCTCGACGAACGTTTGGATGACGCGCCACATGTCGGCGATCCCTTCGCCCAGCAGCGCCGAGCACGTGTACGCTTTCGTCTCCCAGCCGGGCGTGGCCGGGCGCAGGTAATGGAGAAACTGGTTGTATTCTTTTTGCGCCGCTTTCGCTTTTTCTTTATTATCGCCGTCCGCCTTGTTGATGACGATGGCGTCCACAAGCTCCATGATGCCGCGCTTCATCCCTTGCAGCTCGTCGCCGGCGCCGGTTAACGCCAACAGGAGGAAAAAGTCGACCATCCCGCGGACGACAAACTCGCTTTGGCCGACGCCGACCGTCTCAACGAGGATAATGTCATAGCCGGCCGCTTCGCACAGCATCATCGTCTCGCGCGTTTTCCGGTGCACGCCGCCAAGCGCCCCGCCGGATGGCGACGGACGGATGAACGCAAGCGGATGTCGGGCGAGCGTCTCCATCCGCGTTTTGTCGCCGAGGATGCTGCCGCCGGTCAACGAGCTCGTCGGGTCGACGGCCAAGACGGCGACGCGGTGCCCTTGTTCGCACAAAAACGTCCCGAACGCTTCAATGAACGTGCTTTTCCCCGCCCCCGGCACCCCGGTGATGCCGATGCGGATCGAGCGGCCGACGTGCGGGAGCAGGGCATGAAGCACGTGCTGGGCGAGATCGATATGACGAGCCGCATTGCTTTCGACCAACGTAATCGCCTGCGCCAACATCGTGCGGTCGCCGGCGAGCACCCCTTGGACGTACTCGTCCACCGACCGCTCTTTCCGCTTCACGATCCGCTTTGGCGCCGGCGGGCGTTCGGCGTGCACGTAGGATGACGCGCTCTCGCCGTCCGCCCATTCCGGGCGGCGCGGCGGCCCATCCGAAGCCGCGCTCTGGGCGCTTGTCTGTTCCCATCGTTTCTCTTCGCCGTTCATTCGCTCACGTCCTCATAGCCGAGCCGGGCGTAAATTTCATCGAGCACTTTGTCCGCCGCTTCCGGAATGATCGTGCCTGGCCCGAAGATGGCGGCGGCGCCGTGTTCATACAAGAACGCGTAGTCTTGCGGCGGGATGACGCCGCCGACGATGACTAAAATATCATCGCGGCCGAGTTTTTCGAGCTCCGACACAAGCTGCGGCACGAGCGTCTTATGTCCGCCGGCGAGCGAGCTGATGCCAACCGCGTGCACGTCGTTTTCGACCGCCTGACGCGCCGTTTCTTCCGGCGTCTGGAAGAGCGGGCCGATATCGACGTCAAACCCTAAATCGGCAAACGCGGTCGCGATCACTTTCGCCCCGCGGTCATGGCCGTCTTGCCCCATTTTCGCAATCAAGATGCGCGGACGGCGCCCTTCAAGTTCGGCGAATTGCTCCACCCGTCGCTTCACCCGTTCGAGCTGCGCTTCGTTTTTGTATTCCGAACTGTAGACGCCGCTGATCGAACGGATGACCGCGCGATGACGCTTCGCCACTTTTTCAATGGCGTACGAAATTTCCCCGAGGGTGGCGCGGACGCGCGCGGCTTGGACGGCGAGCTCAAGCAAGTTCCCTTCGCCCGTTTCCGCCGCTTTCGTAATCGCCTCTAGCGCCGCTTCGACCTGCTCGTTGTCGCGGGTCGCCTTCAGCTCGTTCAGCCGTTCGATTTGCCGCTTTCGCACGGCGGTGTTGTCCACTTCCAAAATGTCGATCGGCTCTTCTTTTTCCGGACGGTATTTGTTCACCCCGATGATCGTTTCCGCCCCTGAATCGATGCGCGCTTGGCGGCGGGCCGCTGCTTCTTCAATGCGCATTTTCGGAATGCCGGTTTCGATCGCTTTTGCCATCCCGCCAAGACTTTCGATTTCTTCAATATGCGCCCACGCCCGCTTCATCAGTTCGTTCGTCAACGTCTCGACGTAATACGAACCAGCCCACGGGTCGATCGTCCGGCAAATGCCCGTCTCCTCCTGCAAGTACAGCTGCGTATTGCGGGCGATGCGCGCCGAAAAATCGGTCGGCAAGGCAATCGCCTCATCGAGCGCGTTCGTATGGAGCGACTGCGTATGCCCCATCGCCGCCGCGTGGGCTTCGATGAGCGTGCGCACAACGTTGTTGAACGGATCTTGCTCGGTCAAGCTCCAGCCTGACGTTTGTGAATGGGTCCGTAACGCGAGCGATTTCGGATTTTTCGGGTTGAACGTTTTCATCATTTTCGCCCACATGAGGCGCGCCGCGCGCAGTTTCGCCACTTCCATAAAGTAGTTCATGCCGATCGCCCAGAAAAACGACAGCCTCGGGGCGAACGAGTCGATGTCAATGCCCGCCTTCAAGCCGGTGCGCACGTACTCAAGCCCGTCCGCGAGCGTATACGCCAGCTCCAAATCAGCCGGCGCCCCGGCTTCTTGCATATGGTAGCCGGAAATGCTGATGCTGTTGAATTTCGGCATGTATTTGGCCGTATAGGCAAAAATGTCGGCGATGATGCGCATCGACATCTCCGGCGGGTAAATGTACGTGTTGCGCACCATATATTCTTTCAAAATATCGTTTTGGATCGTGCCCGACAGTTTGTCTTGCGTCACTCCTTGCTCTTCGGCGGTGACGATGTAAAACGCCATAATCGGGAGCACCGCCCCGTTCATCGTCATCGACACCGACATTTGGTCAAGCGGGATGCCGTCAAACAAAATTTTCATATCGAGCACCGAATCGATGGCGACCCCTGCTTTGCCGACGTCGCCGACGACGCGCGGATGGTCGGAGTCATAGCCGCGGTGCGTCGCCAGGTCAAAGGCGACCGACAGCCCTTTTTGCCCCATCGCCAAGTTGCGCCGGTAAAACGCGTTGCTTTCCTCCGCCGTCGAAAAACCGGCGTATTGGCGGATTGTCCACGGCCGCACGACATACATCGTCGGGTACGGTCCGCGCAAGTACGGCGGCAGCCCGGGCATATAATCAAGAAAATCGAGCCCATCGATGTCATTTTTTGTATAAAGCGGCTTCACGGCAATGTGTTCGTTCGTCTGAAACAACAGTTCATCGATCGACGCTTGCACGCGCCGCTCCACCGCGTCTCTCCACTGTTTCTCCTCCACATCGGCCGCTGCCGCGGAAAGCGTCATCTTTGTAAAATCAACGTACTTCGCCATCCAACGCCACCCCTCTTTCCGTGAGAAACGCCACGATCACATCGTACGCGTTCGAACCGAGATGAATTGCCCCATCCACACCCGCATCCGCGTACGTGTTCTCGAGCTCTTCCGGCGGTTTTCCGGCGACATACAGCTTCGCGTTCGGCTTGGCTTGCTTGAACCCCTCAGCCAACGCCGGAACGAACCCCGGGTAGTCGTCATCCACGCCGCACACGATATAATGCGTCCCGTTCGTGTTCCGCACCCATTCGACCGCTTCCTCGACCGAGGCAAAGCCGTCGCTTCGCTCAGCCGCCACCCCGCCGGCCGCAAACAGCCCGGCGATGAAATCGGCGCGCGCCTGATGGCGGACAAGCGGCCCGATATTGATCAAGTGAACGGAAAGCCGGCTTCCCGTGCGCTCCGCATGCTCCTCGGCCGCCTTCCGCAGCTGCTCAAACGGCTCAGCCAAACGCCATGCGCGAATCGGCGCGATGGCCGCCGCCTCCTTCCCATCGGCCAGCGCCGCTGCCATTTCCCGAGCGGTTGCTCGACGGCGGGCCGCACGAATCATCGTTTCCATCCACTTTCCGCTGACAAGCGTGCTGCGAATATCGGCCACCCGCTGTTCATCCAACGGCAGCACCATGTTCACTGCGGCTTGCTTCGGCTTTTCGATCGGCGTTTCCTCCAAATTGGCGTACACGTTCGTGCCGACGATTTTTTCTTTCCGCTGTTTGACGCGCTCAAGCCGCCGCTTGGCAACCGCCGCCACTTCCGACTGCACGAAGCCGTCTTGAAGCGCTTGTTTCATGCCGCCTTTTTCCTCCACCTGCTGGAACAGCTTCCACGCTGCTTCGGCAAGTTTTGCCGTCAATGTCTCCACATAATACGAGCCGCCCGCCGGATCGATGACTTGGGCGAGATGCGCCTCTTCAAGCAAAATGAGCTGCGTGTTGCGGGCGATGCGCCGCGAAAACGCATCAGCGAGCCCGATCGCTTCGTCAAACGGCGACACATGCACGCCATCGGCGCCGCCGACAACGGCCGCAAACGCTTCCGCTCCGGCGCGAAGCATATTCACATACGGATCGTACACCGTTTTCGTAAAGGGAGACGTGCGCACATGCAGTTCGATGCGCCGTGATGATTCGCCGCCGCCAAACGCTTCGATCACTTGCGCAAACAACCGCCGCGCTGCCCGCAGCTTGGCGATTTCCATGAAAAAGTCGGCTCCGACCGCCAGTGACACTTGCATCCTTGTCGCGATGTCATCAATCGTCAAGCCCCGGTCCAACCCGGCGCGGATGTACTCGACGGCCGCCGCCAACGAAAACGCGAGCTCCTGCACGGCGTTCGCCCCGCCGTTATGGTACGGCTCGCCGCGCACGAAAATCGTGCGAACGGCAGGCATTTGTTCCGTCGTCCACTTCGTCACTTCCGCCATTTCATCATACAGCCGCTCAAGCGAACACGGGAGCGTCCCCTGTTCCGCCCAAGCGCCGAGCGGATCCATGCCAATGGCGCCGCGCACGCTCGATAGCGGGACGCCCCGTTCCTTGAAATAAGCGGCCAAAAGCGCCAAAAACGGAAGCGACCGCGCCCCGGCGTCCACACGGAGCGAATAGCGGTCAAGCGGCACGCCATCCAACATCGCGGCCACATCCTCAACCGACTCGACGGCAAACGGCAGCCGCCCGAGAGCGAAATGGATTTCCGTCTGTCCCCGCGCTAAGTCATGCTTCACCGCCTCGTTCCAGTCGGACGGGCTTGCCGCCGAAATCTCTTGGCTCACCTTCCACGGCTCGCCCCGATACCCTTCCGGCCGCGCCCCGCGCACGTACTGACCAAAGCCCGGATACTGCTCCAGCGGGCCGAGCGCCTCTACATCGCGGCGCGTATAAAGCGGTTTCACCGCTATGTTTTCGTACGTCATCGTCACAAGCCGCTCGAGCGGCTTGCCTTTCAGCGACCGTTCCGCTTCCCGCTCCCACTCCTCCATCGGTGGAGCCGGAAACGCCGCTTCCTTCATCTTCGCGACATCGCTCATTTCCCCATCCCCTTTCGCGTCTTTCTGCCAAAAAAGAAACCGCTTTCGTTTTTCCACCTGAAAACGAGCCACACCCGATGGCACCTCACGTCAACCGAATGAAGCCGCGCTTTGGTGGGAAAAAACGGGTTCTATGTTTATTGTAGTACATCGGCCGCGTTTGGGCAATGAACAAAACACCTTGTTCCTGGCTGTTGGCAAAGGGGAGCTGCGCACAAAACCGCGAAGGTGCGCTTTTGTTTCCGACCACATGATTCAACCGAAGAGTCGTTCCCTGAACGTTCCCCATCAACCGCCAATGCCGCGTTCGTTGCGCTAGGCCGTCGAATGAATGCGACGATTAGCGCTATCAAAATCAAGCAGCGTTTGTTCCGCGTTCGTTGCGTTAAGCCGTCCAATGAATGCGACATCGGCTGGTGAAACCTAGAAAGCTGGTGATTTAATCCTGGATCCAGCTTTGCAATGTCACTTCTCAACTAGAAAAACCTTGGTGCATCGGTCCTGCCTTTCACGTGTTCTCCCATTGATGAAGGAACTCAGCCGTTTTTCACCGGCCTTCTAGGAGACTGGTGATTTAGTGCAAAATGCTACTGATTCCATCCATTTCTCAATTAGAGAAACTTTGCAGAACCAGCTTTCTTTTTTGAATGAAAATGCCGCCGATTGGTGTGCGACAGCGGTTTTTCACCAGCCTTCTAGACAACATACTGCCTAGCGAAGATGTCAATGGCCATTTGTTCATTCGAAAATGTTTCGTAAATCGATGAACAAATCCTCCCATCCATGAACGGGAACGGTGTCATCGCGGCTGTACACTCCGCGAAGTTCGAACTTCCCTGTTTTCTCACGCAAATACACTTCCACGACTTGATTCGCCGGGTCAACGATCCAATATTCCTTCACCCCAGCCCGCTCGTACGCGATCCGTTTGTCCATCCGGTCGATTTTGGCCGTAGCGGGAGACAAGATCTCGATGACCAAATCTGGAGCACCGACAATGCAGTTTTTTTGAATTTTGTTTTTGTCACAGATGACCACAAGATCGGGACATACCCAATTTCGGACGTTTTCATCCATCCATCCCTTGCGATGATCTTCAAAAAGGTACACGTCGATCGGGGCGGCCAACACGCGACAATCCTTCCCTCTGAAATACATTCCGAATTCGATCGAAAGCTGGAGCGAAATCGATTGGTGTTCCGGTGTTGGCGACGGCGCCATGCTGATGATATTCCCGTCCAACACCTCGCACCGTTTTCCTTCCGGCCATGTCGCATACTCTTTGTAGGTCATCGGGGCCTGTTCCTTTTCCCTTGAACCCATTTCCTCCACCTGCCTCCTAATTTTTATATTGATGATACACCATCCGTTCCTTTGTCTTGAACGTATGTTTCTTCCCCTTCCCCAACGAGCGGCAGGCGGACAGATACCGTCGTTCCGCGGCCGAGGTCGCTGTCGAACTGAATGGCGCCGCCATGAAGGGCGACGATTTGCTTGACGATGGCCAGCCCTAAGCCGGTGCCGCCTTCTTTGCGGGTGCGGGCGCGGTCGACGCGGAAAAAGCGCTGGCCAAGAAGCGGGAGCTGGTCTTTCGGGATGCCTTTTCCCGTGTCTTCGATCACGAGTTCTCCTTCTGCTTCCGACAGGCGGGAAAGCCGCACCGTCACCGCGCCGCCTTCCGGAGTATAGCGGATGGCGTTGTCAAGCAAGTTGCGCACGACTTGTTCGAGCCGATCGGCGTCGCCGTTGACGATGACGTCATAGTCTAACCCGCATGACAGTTTGATCCGCTTTTGCGCGGCGATCGGTTCGTACATGGCGATGACATCTTCGATCACTTGAGCGAACGCCACCGGCGCGCGCTCGAGCGGCACGCTTTGCCCTTCAAGGCGCGCCAAATCGAGCAAATCGCGGACAAGCCGCTCCATCCGTTCCGTTTCGCGGTGGATGAGGCGAAGGTACGCCTTTTCTTCTTCTTTCGTTTTCGCAAGGCCAGCCAGGAGCGCTTCGCTGTACCCTTTCATATAGCTGAGCGGTGTGCGCAATTCATGCGAGACGTTCGCTAAAAACTCGCGTTTCCGCTCGTCTTCTTTAGCGATGGCGTCGGCCATTTGGTTGAACGCCTGCACCAGGCGTCCGATTTCATCATCACTCCGCACTGGGATGCCCGCTTCGTAGCGTCCTTCCGTCATGCGCTCAGCAGCCCGTTCCATCGCCTGCAGCGGCTCGACCATTTGCCGCACCATCCGTCGGCCGACAACCAAAAGCGCGGCGGCGAATGCGGCGGCCAACGGCCAAAACGCGGCGGCTGCCCGTTTCGTCGCTTCTTGGACGTCGGCTAACGGCAAATACAAGTAAATCGCTCCTTCAAGCCGCTTGCCGTCCAAAAGTGGAACAACAACCGCCATCACGCGGCGGCCAAACCGCTTTTCGTAGCCGGTTTTGACAACCGGCTTCCCGGCTAGCAGCGTTTCCCGGTCGCGGCCGCTCACGAGCGCGTCATAGTGGACCGGAAACGGAAAGCAGGCGCTCAGTTCGCGCGGGTTGTCGATCAATAGGATGGTGGCCGTCGATTTTTCGTCATACCATTCGATTTGCCGGCGGTATTCCCGAGCGATCGCCCCGCCCCGATAGTCACGGGCGAGGCTCGTCCCTTCCGCGATCAACGTTCGTTCGACTTCTTTCATGTACACCGTCCGGTAAAAATAATTCAAAAGGCCAAAGGAAAACGCCAACGTCGCCACGACCGCGGCGCCGATCGACAGCCATACTTTTTGCCCTAAGCGGAGCCGTTTCATTTCTCATCCCTCAAATTTGTAGCCGATGCCCCAGACGGTTTGAATGTGGCGACCGGCGTCTTTCATCTTCATGCGCAATGTTTTCACATGAGTGTCAACGGTGCGGGCGTTTCCGGTGTAATCATACCCCCACACATGGACGAGCAAGTCATCGCGGCTGAACGCTTGCCCACGGTGTTTCGCCAAAAACAGCAACAGCTCAAACTCTTTCAACGTCAATTTCACCGGTTCGCTGCCAACGGTCACGGTTCGTCCTTTTTCGTCAATAACGAGGTCGCCAAACTGCAGCCGCCCGTCGTTCTCGCGCCCGCGCCGCACCCGGCGCAGCACCGCCTCGAGACGGGCGATGAGCTCTCCTGGGCTGAACGGTTTGACGATGTAATCGTCGCCGCCTAGCTTGAACCCTTTCACTTTATCCCATTCTTCGCCAAGCGCAGTCAAAAACAAAATCGGCACGTCCGACTGCTCACGAATGCGGGCGCAGACGGCGAAGCCATCCTGTTTTGGCATCATAACGTCCAACAGGACGGCATCGACCGAATGTTGGGAAAGCAGCGCCAGCGCCTCCTCCCCATCTTCCGCTTCCAAGCAGCGAAAGCCGGCGTTTTCTAAATACATGCTGACCAACAGACGCATTTCTTCTTCATCATCCACGATTAAAATGGTTCGTTCGCTCATGTTCGTCCCTCCCGAATGAGCAGCTGCAGCGGACCGTCGCCCGTCTTCCAGCGGGCGAGCGGCCGCAGCGTCGCTTCATCGACCACGATGATTTCATCGCTGTCATAACTCGCGATATACAAACGGCCTCCTGCCGCTTCCATGGCAAACGGATTGGCGCCGACAGAGACGGATCCGAGCCGCTTCCCGCTTGGCAAAACCCGATAAACCGTGTTCGAGCCATGGCTTAGCACAAACACGCCGCGATCTGTTTCAACAAAATCCACCGGCATCACCGGCGCGGCGATCGTCCGGAGCAAGCGGCCGTCTTGCAGCGAGTAGACATGAATGTTCGTTTCCACACGGCTTCCGCTGCCGTGCCCGCCGACCCACAGCTCCCCTTGCCGCTCGCGCACCACTCCACCTAAGGCAAATTTCGGCACGGCAAACGAACGGATGACGCGGCGGCGGTCCACATCGATGATCCACGCCCGTTCGTCTTGAAAATCGATCACATACAACCTCGTTCCAGCGCGATTGACAAGCAGCGTCATCGGGGAGCGTCCGACCGAAAGGCGGGCGATCTCTTTCCCGTCCCGGCTCACAACGCGCACCGCGCGATGTTTGCTGTCGCCAAAAAACCACGTGCGGCCATCCGGGGATGGAGCAGCGCTCACAATACCGCTCCCGGTTTTCCACTGGGCGAGCGGCTTCCCAGTCGCGAGGTCGTACCGGTAAACGCCGTCAAGATCCCGCCCGTACAAAAGCAGCGTCCGGCCGTCCGGGCTCAACGCCCCGCCTTGAAACGGTTCGTTGATGTTCCAACGGGCGACCTTGCCGCCATTTTTCGCGTTCAAAAAGGTGACCGTTCCCCCTTTGACCTCAAGGCTGATGACAACGGAAAGCGAATCAGCCACCGGGGGAAACGACGGATGGGCACAGCCGCTTAGCAGAAAGAAGCAACCCAACAGCATCCACACGCTCGCTCGTTTCATCTCGTTTTTCTCCTCCGCACGTTCGTTTCTGCCCTCATTATACCTCACATTTGTGAAAGAAGTTTGAAATCGCGCCATGCAAAAACCCCCACCGCCAACCGATGGCGATGGGGGGAAACGTTAATAAATCGGCGTGTTGTCTTTGTTCATGTTTTCCAAAATCGCTTTGACGCGGGCGAGGAAGCGGCCGCAAATCAAGCCGTCCAAGACGCGGTGGTCAAGCGACAAGCATAAGTTGACCATGTCGCGGATGGCGATCATGCCATCTTTGACGACCGGACGTTTGACGATCGTTTCCACTTGCAAAATGGCCGCTTGCGGATAGTTGATAATGCCCATCGACTGCACGGAGCCGAACGCGCCGGTGTTGTTGACGGTGAACGTGCCGCCTTGCATATCTTCCGGGCGGAGTTTGCCGGCGCGCGTTTTCGCCGCCAGTTCGGCGATTTCGCGGGCGATGCCTTTGATCGTTTTTTCATCGGCGTGCTTGATGACCGGAACGAACAAAGCATCATCGGTCGCGACGGCGATCGAAATGTTGATGTCTTTGCGCTGAATGATTTTATCGCCCGCCCAAACGGAGTTCAGCTGCGGGAATTCTTTCAGCGCTTGGGCGACCGCCTTGACGAAGAAGGCGAAATACGTCAAATTGAAGCCTTCACGCCGCTTGAACTCGTCTTTGATCGCATCGCGGTAGGCGACAAGGTCGGTCACGTCGACTTCGACCATCGTCCACGCGTGCGGCGCTTCGTGTTTGCTGCGGAGCATGTTGGCGGCGATCGCTTTGCGCACCGGGGTGACCGGAATTTCGATGTCACCCGCTCCCGCTTCGATCGTTGGCGGCGCTGGCTTCGGCGGCGCGGCTTGTGCGGCCGCGGCAGACGGTTGAACGGTTGCGGCGGCCGGAGTCGGCTGTTCCGCTCGCGGCTCGGCTTTTGGCGCCGCTTGTTCCGCCGATGCCGCTCCCGCTTTCGGAATTTGGCCGGACTCAATCAGCTTCAGCAAATCTTTGCGCGTCACCCGCCCGCCAAGGCCGGTGCCTTCGACTTGTTCGAGGTCAATGCCGTGTTCTTGCGCCAAGCGGAGCACGGCCGGCGAATAGCGGCCGTTGTTGGCCCGGCCGGCCTTTTTCGGCGCCGCTGGCTTCGCGTTGTCTTCCGCTTTCGGCGCTTCCTCCGCCGGCTTCGCTTCCGAGCTTGGTGCGGCGCCTTCGACTTCGATCGTGCAAATCGGCGCGCCGACCGGAAGCGTTTCTCCTTCGTTGGCGATCAATTCGCGAATGACGCCGGCAAACGACGACGGAATTTCCGCGCTCACTTTATCGGTGATCACTTCGGCGACCGGATCGTATTTGTTCACTTTGTCGCCCGGGGAAACGAGCCATTTGCTGATGGTGCCTTCAGTGACGCTCTCCCCGAGCTGAGGCATCGTCAATTGTTCGATGGCCACATCGATACCCTCCTATCTCTGTTGCAATGTCTTCGCCGTGACGTCCCCTCGCCGTCTAGGGTTGGCTTCGAAGCCGGCGTTTGTGGGGAATCCCTTCATTAGGATGGAATGACTCCCTAACCGAACATCCCGTGCTTTCCTGCCGCCTCCAAGCTGGAGACGCCTTTTGTTCGTCTGTTAAAACGCCGCTAGTTCGCGCATCGCTTTTTCTACTTTTTCCGGGTTGACCATAAAGAACTTTTCCATCGTCGGCGCGTACGGCATCGCCGGAACGTCCGGACCGGCGAGGCGCATAATCGGCGCGTCGAGGTCAAACAGGCAATGTTCCGCAATAATGGCGGCGACTTCGCTCATGACGCTTCCTTCTTTGTTGTCTTCGGTAATGAGCAGCACTTTTCCGGTTTTGCTCGCCGCTTCGATGATCGCTTCTTTATCGAGCGGGTAGACGGTGCGCAAATCGAGCAGATGGACGGAAATGCCGTCTTGGGCGACGCGTTCGGCCGCCTGCAAGGCAAAATGGACGCACAGCCCGTACGTGATGACGGTGATGTCCTCGCCTTCACGCTTGACGTCCGCCTTGCCGATCGGCAGCACATAATCATCCTCCGGCACTTCCCCTTTAATGAGGCGGTAGGCGCGTTTATGCTCGAAAAAGAGCACCGGATCTTCGTCGCGAATGGCCGCTTTGAGCAGCCCTTTCACATCGTACGGCGTCGAAGGCATGACGATTTTCAGCCCGGGTTGATTGGCAAAAATCGCTTCCACCGACTGCGAGTGGTATAGGGCGCCATGCACCCCACCGCCGTACGGGGCGCGGATGACAATCGGGCAGTTCCAGTCGTTGTTCGAGCGGTAGCGGATGCGCGCCGCTTCAGAAATAATTTGGTTGACCGCCGGCATGATGAAATCGGCAAACTGAATTTCGGCAATCGGACGCAGGCCGTACATCGCCGCGCCGATGCCGACGCCGACGATCGCCGACTCCGAGAGCGGCGTGTCGATGACGCGCTCTTCGCCGAACTGCTCGTACAATCCTTGCGTCGCTTTGAACACTCCGCCTTTCCGGCCGACGTCTTCCCCCAGCACAAAGACGCGCGGGTCACGCTCCATCTCTTCGCGAATGGCCATCGTCACGGCATCAATATAGGAAATCACAGGCATCGTCAAGTCCCCCTCCCTTACTCCTCAGCATACACGTAGCGAAGCGCATGCTCCGGCTCGGCATACGGCGCTTTTTCTGCATAGTCGGTGGCATCGTTCACTTCCTTCATGACGCGCGCCTGAATGGCTTCATCTAACGCGTCCGTCAAGACACCGACCTCTTTTAAATAATGGGCAAACGAGATGATCGGGTCTTTGGCGCGCGCTTCGGCGAGCTCTTCTTCCGTCCGGTAGACGCGATGGTCGTCGTCCGACGAGTGCGACGTCAGGCGGTATGTCACCGCCTCGATGAGCGTCGGTCCTTCGCCGCGGCGGGCGCGGTCAGCTGCTTCTTTCACAACGCGGTACACTTCAAGCGGATCGGTGCCGTCAACCGTATAGCCCGGCATGCCGTAGCCAATGGCGCGGTCCGACACTTTTTCGCATGCCAATTGTTTGGAAATCGGTACGGAAATGGCGTACTTGTTGTTTTCGCACATGAAGATGACCGGAAGCTTGTGAACGCCGGCAAAGTTCGCTCCTTCGTGGAAATCGCCTTGGTTTGACGACCCTTCGCCGAACGTGACGAAGGCGACAAAATCTTTCTTTTCCATTTTCGCCGCCAAGGCAAAGCCAACCGCATGCGGCACTTGCGTCGTCACAGGCGAGGAGCCGGTGACGATCCGGTTCTTCTTTTTCCCGAAATGCCCGGGCATTTGCCGGCCGCCGGAGTTCGGGTCTTCCGCCTTGGCAAACGCCGCCAACATCAATTCTCTCGGCGTCATGCCAAACGTCAAGACAACACCCACGTCGCGGTAATACGGCAAGACATAGTCTTTCGTCCGGTCGAGGGCGAACGCCGCTCCGACTTGCGCGGCTTCCTGCCCTTGGCACGAGATGACGAACGGAATTTTCCCGGCGCGGTTTAACAGCCACATCCGTTCATCGAGCTTGCGGGCGAGAAGCATCGTTTCATACATTTCCAACACCGTGTCATCGCTTAATCCGAGTGCTTGATGACGGTTTTGCGCCATCGCAACAACCTCCCTTAGATTCACATAGTCAACCAATGATCACACGCCGCGCGCATACGGCGAAATCGGTTAAAAATGAATAGCTTTGCCATCGACCGCCAGCGCTGCTTCCGCCATGGCCTCTGACAGCGTCGGGTGCGGATGGATCGCATGGGCCACTTCCCACGGAGCCGCATCAAGCACGCGGGCGAGCCCGGCTTCGGAAATCAAATCGGTCACGTGCGGCCCGACCATATGGACGCCAAGCAGATCGTCCGTGTTCCGGTCGGCGATGAATTTCACAAACCCTTCCGCCTCACCGAACACCAGCGCCTTGCCAATGGCTTTAAACGGAAATTTGCCGACCTTGACATCATAGCCTTTCGCTTTCGCCTCTTGCTCGGTTAAGCCGACCGCCGCCGCTTCCGGACGGGTGTAAATGCAGCGCGGCACCATCGTATAGTCAATCGGCGCTGGATTGCGCCCGGCTAAATGTTCAATGGCGACGATCCCTTCATGGGCGGCGACGTGGGCGAGCTGCAAGCCGCCGATGACATCGCCGATCGCGTAAATGTGCGATTCTTTCGTTTGGCCGAACGCGTTCGTTTGAATATACCCCTTCTCGACGACAATCTCAGTGTTTTCGAGGCCGATCCCCTCAATGTTCGCCTGCCGCCCGACGGAAACAAGCATCTTGTCGGCCGTAAACGTTTTCCGCTCGCCTTGATGCTCCGCTTGGATCGTGACGCCGTTTCTTTTCTCGAGCGTTTCCGGCAGCACTTTCGCTCCGGTGACGATGTTGACGCCGCGGCGGCGGAGCAGTTTTTCCATTTCTTTTGACACATCTTCATCTTCTGTCGGCAAAATGCGGTCGGCATACTCAAGCACAGTGACATCCACGCCGAAATCGTTCAACATCGACGCCCATTCCATGCCGATCACGCCGCCGCCGACAATCAAGATGGACGATGGGAGCGCCTCCATTTGCAGCGCTTCATCGGACGTCATCACGAATTCGCCATCCGGCTCCAGCCCCGGCAGCGTGCGCGGACGCGAACCCGTGGCGATGACGACAAATTTCGGAACGAGCATTTCGTTTTCGCTGCCATCGTTCATTTCGACCGACACCGTCCCTGGCAGCGGGGAAAAGATCGATGGGCCGAGCAGGCGGCCGATGCCGGCATACACATCGATTTTCCCTTTTTTCATCAAATGCTGCACGCCTTTGTGGAGCTGCTCAACAATCGCTGCCTTGCGCGCCTGCACTTTGGCGAAATCCAAGCGCACGCCGTCGGCGATGACGCCAAACGCCTCGCCGTTTTTCGTTTGCGCGTACACTTCCGCACTGCGGAGCAGCGCTTTGGACGGAATGCAGCCAGCATGCAGGCATGTGCCGCCAAGCTTCCCTTTTTCCACAACGGCCGTTTTCAACCCGAGCTGCGAGGCGCGAATGGCGGCCACATAGCCGCCCGTACCCCCGCCGAGAATGACGACATCGTATTCTTTTGCCATTTTGCCTTCCCCTTTCTGTCCGTTGCCGCATCAACGCCGGGCCGGAACCGGCGAAACGACCTCGCCTGGATAGACTTTTTCCTCTTCTTCGCCGCGCAGAACGCGAAGCGCGCCTTCAGCGAGCGCCTGCAGTTCGTTTTCGCCCGGATGGACGATGACATTGGCGATCCATTGGACGCGGCGGGTGATCTGTTCCACAAACGATTTGCCGTACGCCAATCCGCCGGTCAAAATGATAGCGTCGACTTTGCCGGCAAGCACGGCGCTTGCCGCACCGATTTCTTTCGCCACTTGGTACGCCATCGCCTCATACACAAGCTTGGCCTTTTCATCACCAGCTTCGATCATGTTTTCCACTTTGACGGCATCGTTCGTGCCGAGGTAGCCGACAAGCCCGCCTTGGCCGACGAGCATGCGCATCACTTCCTCACGGTAGTATTCGCCCGAGAAGCATAAAGCAACCAAATCGCCGGCTGGCACCGTCCCGGCGCGCTCCGGGCTGAACGGGCCTTCGCCGTCAAGGCCGTTGTTGACATCCACCACTCTTCCTTGCTTGTGGGCGCCAACCGTAATCCCGCCGCCCATATGAGCGACGATCAAGTTGAGTTCGTCATACCGTTTGCCCAGCTGTTTGGCGACGCGGCGCGCGACCGCTTTTTGGTTTAGCGCGTGAAAAATGCTGCGCCGCTCAATGAGTGGAAACCCGCTGATCCGGGCGATCGGCTCGAGTTCGTCGACGACGACCGGGTCGACGATAAACGCCGGAATGTTGAGCGCTGAGGCGATTTCATGCGCCAAAATGCCGCCGAGGTTGGACGCGTGCTGGCCCGAATATCCGCGCCGCAAATCTTCAAGCATCGCCTCATTGACGCGGTACGTTCCGCCTTCGATCGGGCGGAGGAGCCCGCCGCGGCCGCAGACAGCGCTCAACTTCGATAAATTGATCCCTTCTTCATCGAGCGCTTGCAAAATCGTTTGCTTGCGGAATTCATATTGGCCCGCGATCGTTTTATATCGCCGAAGCACGTCCGCCTCATGGCGAATCGTTTTTTCCAGCAATGGCCGTTCGTTTTCAAAGACGCCGATCTTCGTTGAAGTCGAGCCTGGATTGATCGTTAAAATGCGAAACTTCTGCTCTTGCATCGTTGCTGTCCCTCCATTATCCGTCGCGGGGCGGAAGGCCGCCCCTTTCCCGCCTTCAGCGAGCGCGGCGGCGGCTTAAAATATGATGGCCGTTTTGCAAAAATTGGCTGCGCGCTTTGCGCATCGTTTCAATCCGTTCTTCGGCCATCCGGTCGGCGGCCACATACGTTGGGATGTTGTCGCGCTTGGCGATCGCGAACACTTTTTCGATGTTGTCATAAATTTGCTCGATTTTTTTCATCGCCCGTTCGCGGTTGTAGCCGTACAGCTCATCCGCGACATTGATGACACCGCCGGCGTTGATCACATAATCCGGTGCATAGACGATGCCCATTTCATGGATCATGTCGCCATGGCGCGGCTCTTTCAGCTGGTTGTTCGCCGAGCCGGCGATCACCTTCGCTTTCAGCTGCGGAATCGTTTGGTCGTTGATAATGCCGCCGAGCGCGCATGGGGCGAAAATGTCGCACTCCACACCGTAAATGTCGTTCGGATCGACCGCTTTCGCCCCGAATTCCTCGACTGCGCGCGCCACCGCTTCCTTGTTGATGTCGGTAACGATGAGTTTCGCTCCTTCTTCGTGCAAATGACGGCATAAATGGTAGGCGACATTGCCGACTCCTTGGACGGCGACGACTTTTCCTTCGAGCGAATCGCTGCCGAACGCTTCTTTCGCCGCCGCTTTCATCCCGCGATAGACACCGTAAGCGGTGGCCGGCGACGGGTTGCCGGATGAGCCGAATTCCGGCGAAATGCCGGTGACATAGTCGGTTTCTTGATAGATGATGTCCATATCGGCAACGGTCGTGCCGACGTCTTCCGCCGTGATGTAGCGGCCGTTCAGCCCTTGAATGAACCGGCCGAACGCGCGGAACATCGCCTCGTTTTTATCTTTGCGCGGGTCGCCGATGATGACCGTCTTGCCCCCGCCTAAATTAAGGCCGGCGGCCGCATTTTTGTACGTCATGCCGCGGGCGAGGCGCAAGGCGTCTTCAAGCGCTTCTTCTTCCGAATTGTACATCCACATGCGCGTCCCGCCGAGCGCCGGGCCGAGCGTCGTGTCATGAATGGCAATGATCGCTTTCAGCCCTGACTCTTTATCTTGGCAAAACAGCACTTGCTCATAATCGTAAGCTTCCATATATTTGAACAATTCCATCTCAGATGGCCTCCTTCTTTGTCATTTCGCTGCTGAACAGATGGCAAGGGCGAGCGAATACAATTTGCTTTCCGCTGAGTCGGCGCGCGATGTCAAGACGATCGGCGCCTTCGCCCCGGCGATGACGGCGCCGACTTTGGCTTTGGCAAAATAGACGAGCGACTTGTACAGCATGTTGCCGGATTCAATGTCCGGCACAAGCAAAATGTCAGCCTGTCCGGCCACTTGGCTTTCAATCCGCTTATGTTTCGCCGCCGCCATCGACACCGCGTTGTCTAACGCAAGCGGTCCATCAAGCAGGCAATGTTCGATTTGCCCCCGCTTTTGCATCATCGCGAGCGCGGCTGCGTCGACAGTCGCCGGCATAGCGGGATTGACCGTCTCCACCGCCGCCAGCGCCGCGACTTTCGGGCGCTCGATGCCGATGGAACGCGCGATGATGACGGCATTGTTCACAATTTGCACCTTTTGTTCCAAATCCGGAGCGATGTTCATCGCCGCATCGGTGACGATGACAAGCCGGTCAAACGCCGGCACTTCAAACACCGCGACATGGGACAACACCTTTCCGGTGCGCAGCCCGTACTCTTTGTTCAAGACGGCTTTCAGCAGCGTTGCTGTCGGCACATGCCCTTTCATCAACGCATCCGCCTCGTTCAAATGGACGGCGCGCACGGCGAGCTCCGCGGCTTGCCCGGTCGAATTCGCATGAACGACATCGACGTCGGAAAAGCGGGTGCATCCTTTTTCCTTCAACAGCCGTCCGAGCCGCTCCCGATCGCCATAGAGCACAAAGCGTCCGAGACGGTGTTCAAGCGCCATCGCCACCGCTTCGATCACTTCTTCATCTTCCGCCGCCGCCACGGCCACCGTCCGGCCTTGGCCTTGTCTTGCTTCTTCCACTAACGATTCAAGCTTCATCATCTGCACCAACCTTTTCTGCAAATCGTGCGGCATGATCTTTTCATGCAAAAACTGTGCCAACTAAAAATAACTGAAAGCGCTTTAAAATACACTACCTTCACAAATAGGTATGTGCAATATTTTTCATTGTGCGCAAATTATTGCGTGCTATTTTTGTCAAGTCCGTATTTCTCCAGCTTGTAATATAAGTTGCGCACCGAAATGCCAAGCGCCCGGGCAGCCGCCGTTTTATTGCCGTGATGGCGGCGAAGCGCCTGCTCGATCAAGCCCGCTTCGTATTGGCCCATCATTTCCTCAAGCGGCCGAATCTCCTCTTCCGTTTCCACTCGATGCGCCGGCGCCGCCGATGGCGCGGCGAGCGGCGGCAAATGCGTCGCATCGATCATTACCTCATGAAATTTCATAAAAATCATCGCCCGCCCGAGCACGTTTTCGAGCTCGCGGACATTGCCGGGCCAATCGTAGGCGAGCAGTCTCGCCATCGCTTCATCCGTCACCCCTTCGACGTTGCGCCCGTAATCTTGGTTCAGTTTCTGGATCAAATGCCGGCAAAGCGCTGGAATGTCTTCCTTGCGGGCGCGCAGCGGCGGAATATAAATCGGCATCCGATTGAGCCGATAGTATAAGTCTTCGCGAAATGCACCTTCGGCAATCGCTTTTTCAAGATTGACGTTCGTGGCGGCGATGACGCGGACGTTGATCGGGATTGGCTTCGTCCCGCCGACGCGAACGATTTCCCGCTCCTGCAAAACGCGGAGCAGCTTCGCCTGCGTGCTGGCCGACAGCTCGCCGATTTCGTCAAGAAAAATGCTGCCGTTGTTTGCTTCTTCAAACAACCCTCGCTTGCCGCCGCGCCGCGCACCGGAAAACGCTCCTTCCTCATAGCCAAACAGTTCGCTTTCTAATAATGTTTCCGGAATGGCCGCGCAATTCACGCGGATAAACTTGTTATACTTTCGGTCGCTCGCGTTGTGAATGGCGTGAGCAAACAACTCCTTGCCCGTCCCTGATTCCCCGCGCAACAAAATCGTCGCCGGCGTTTTCGCCGCCAGTTTCGCCTGCTCGATCGCCACCTTCATCTCCTCTGACTCACCGACAATATCCGCAAATGAATATTTCGCCTCAAGCGTACGGATGATTTGCCGCGCCCGATTGAGCTCCGCCGTCAGCCGCTGAATTTCTGACACATCATGAATGACGCCGACGCTTCCTTTCAATACGCCATCGACGATGATCGGCGCGACATTGACGATGACATCCCGATTTTTCGGACCGACTTTCATGCGCGCCCCGCGCACCGGGCGGCGCGTTTTCAATACTTGCATGTGCATGCTTTCCCCTTCCGCGATGTCGGCCGTCGCCGGCTTGCCGATGACGTCTTCCTCTGTCAGGCCGGTAAGCCGAGTATACGCCGGGTTGATCAAAATGCCGTTCCCATTTTCATCGACGACGGAAATCGCCTCTTCCGACGAGTGGATGATGGCTTCAAGCATCATGCGGACTTCTTTTAAGTCCGTAATTTCTTCCGCCAAAGCAACCAGTTCGGTAATGTCTTTAAACACGGCGAGCGCTCCAAACAGCTTGCCATTGTCATCGATGATCGGGATGCGGGTGGTGATCAATTTTTTTCCATTGGCCAGCTCCACTTCCTGATGAAATTCGGTCTGCCTCGTTTTCAGCACGCGCGGTAAGCCGCTTGACGGCAAAACATCCAAAATATGTCTGCCAATCACTTCGTCTTTGTCCACTCCAAGAAGCTCCGCCGCGCTTTGATTCATATCGGTAATGCAAGCATATTCATCTACGACAATCATGCCATCATGGGATGAATGAAAGATGAGCGCGCGCCGGGCCGCTTCACTTTTCAGCTCGGCGATGAGCGCTTCTTTTTCCTCAACGAGCTCGGCCATCATCCGCGCGACCGCGCTCGGAACAATATTCGCCCCCTCGGGCGCCCGGTGGCGGATTTCTTCCAGAACATCCGCCCTGCCTGTCGTTTCAATGATCAAATCAAGCGGTTGGGCCATCCATGGACGCCAGTCGCTCGCGGCGGCAATCCCCCATTTTTGCGCCAGCTGCAACCCCGGAGCGTGTTCATCTACATCCACGACCGCCACGACTTCGAATCCTGATGCCCCATGGAGCAGCTTCAACAGCGATGTCCCACGCGAGTCAGCGCCAATGATGATCACTTTCTTCATATTCGTCCACCACGCTTTATCCTATGCCAGTTTTTGCAGACACTTCTATCATACTTGATCGGTTCTTTCCTTGACAAATCGGCAATACACGCTATGATAGTCGATAAGGCCACTCTTTTTGGAAAGGAACGCGACGCCATGGAGCGAATGATTGCGCTGTTGATTTTAGTCATTCCCGGGCTTGGAGCGGCGCTTGGCATCAAGTGGATGCGCGATGCGTTGTTTGGCATCAGCGGGCCGTTGTTTTCTGCCTTATGGCTGCAATTTCTCGCCGGGCTCGCGCTGTTTGCGGTCGGGCTGGCGTTTATCGGGGGATTTTTGCTGCACCGCGACCGGAAGCGAAACAAGGTGCAGGCGCGTTTTCAACGAAAACGAAAAACACCTTGACTCGGAACGTTGATGCCTATTGCATTGGAAAACATCCATTTCAAGGCAAGCCAAAAAACGCCTTAACGTCTCTCGTTAAGGCGTTTTCTCTTTCCATTGCTTCGCTTGGCTCGGGTAGTCGGTGAAGACGGCGTCAACGCCATAAGCAAACATCGTTTTCATCACGTTTCGCTTATTCACCGTAAACGGGCGGACCGCCACCCCGCGCCGCCGCGCTTCGGCGGCAAATTCCGCCGTCACCGTCCGATGGTGTGGATGCACCCCGTCGGCGTTCATCGCCCGCACATACGTCCATGGGTCATACAGCGGCTCAATGTACAAGAGTGCCGTCTCGATTTCCGGTGCAAGCTTCCGGCAAAGGCGCATGCTATTATGGTTGAACGATGACAAAATCGTCCGCTTTTCAAGCCCATAGCGGCGCACGAGGGCGATCGTTTTTTGCTCGAGCTTTTCGTAAGCGATCAAGCTGTTTTTCAGCTCGATGTTAACCACCATTCGTGTTGATGACAACCAAGCGAGCACTTCCTCAAGATGCGGAATCGGACAATGGCCATGCTTGCCGTCCCACATGGCCGCCGCGTTCAAACGGCGAAGCTCTCGGTACGTCATGTCTTTCACCCAGCCGTTTCCATTTGTCGTCCGATCGACCGTTTCGTCATGAATGACGACTACTTCGCCATCTTTTGTGAGCTGCACATCGAGTTCAATGCCGTCCGCTCCCGCTTTTTCCGCCTCGATGAACGCCGCCATCGTGTTTTCCGGGTGTGTCCCTGCCGCCCCGCGGTGGGCAAAAATCAATGTCATTTTGTTTTCTTCCCTTCACATTCATTCGCCCTTCAGCCAACAAGCTGGCCGAAGCCGGCGGTGGTCGGTTATACTATTGTAATACTATGAACAAATGAGGTGAGATGATGCAACCGTTAAGAATTTCACTGGAAACGGCGCAAAAGCTGGCCAAAGCGCTCGGCGTGCCGATCGAGCAGATCATGCATATGCCGCCGCACATTCTCATGAACAAACTGCTTGAATTGGAGAAGAAAGAAAAAGAAAACGGTTCCTCTTAATCGCCTTGCCTTTGGAAGGCGAAGCCGCCCATTCCGCCGGTGCCGCTTTTGCCTGCCCCTAGCAGGATCAAGCCGTTATACGGTTGATCAACTTTGCGCAATATCAACCGCAAAGAACTTGATCACCCGCAAGAAAAGACGCCCCATCCGCGGGGCGTCTTGCCGATGCAGCACCGTTTTCTCATTGCCACTTACGACGCTTTATGCTCGAGCCGCAACTTATCGGCCACCATGGCAATGAATTCAGAGTTGGTCGGCTTCGCCTTCGAGACGCTCACCGTATAGCCGAACAACGAGGAAATCGATTCGAGGTTGCCGCGGCTCCAAGCGACTTCGATCGCATGGCGAATGGCGCGCTCGACGCGGCTGGCCGTCGTATTGTATTTTTTGGCGATGTCCGGATACAACACTTTCGTAATGGAGCCAAGCAGTTCGATATCGTGATACACCATCGCGATCGCTTCACGCAAATACAAATAGCCTTTAATATGCGCCGGGACACCGATTTCATGAATGATGCTCGTAATGCTCGCATCCAAGTTTTTCGGCTTGTTATCGCGCGCTTGATAGGCGGAAGCCGCCGGTTTTTTGATGATCGGCGTCGTTTTGCCATGAATTTGCCGAATATGATGGACCAAATTCTCCATGTCGAACGGTTTTAAAATAAAATAGGAAGCGCCAAGTTCCACCGCCTTTTTCGTGACATCCTCCTGGCCGAACGCCGTCAACATAATGACGCTCGGCTGATGCTCATAACCTGCGCGGACTTTCTCAAGCACAGCCAACCCATCCAAGTGCGGCATAATGATGTCCAGAAGCAAAATATCCGGCCGCTTTTCCTCAAGCATATGAAGGCAGTCTTGGCCGTTATACGCCATGCCAACTACTTCCATGTCCGGCTGGCTCGAGATGTATTCGTCAAGCAATGTCACCAATTCGCGGTTATCATCGGCAATGCACACCTTAATGCTCAAAACGATCGTCCTCCCCCACTTGTTCTTGCTATGTAACATTCCGTTAACCTACATTCGACAGCAACAGCAAAAAATCCTTTTATTTTTCAAGAAATAAAAATTATAACAAAAAATGAGCTTATTAGACAATATTCGTTTTGAAAAACGATGCGTTTGTCGAAAAATCTTTACACATTTCATTTTAACGGATGTTTCACCAAATATCTATGCCAAACCAGCAAAATTTTTGCCGCCTTTTTGAAAAATTTTTACTGGCAACCCCATGCATATGGCAAAATCAATTAAGCCGCTCATAGCATTTCGCATTGGTCTTGAGATGATCAGGAAGAGATGAATGGTGATCAAATAAATAATCGTTCATCCTTTCACCAAATT
Source organism: Geobacillus vulcani PSS1 (assembly GCF_000733845.1). Classification (GTDB taxonomy): domain Bacteria; phylum Bacillota; class Bacilli; order Bacillales; family Anoxybacillaceae; genus Geobacillus; species Geobacillus vulcani. Next base: position 2,073,271 of record NZ_JPOI01000001.1, on the reverse strand, counting down.
ACAAATATACACAAGAATATCGAATGTTGGCTGCCAGGAAAAAGCGAGCCGACGTGATCAGCTCGCTTTCTTTTGTCTACCGTATAGATCGATGCCTGCCTCTTGCAGCATCCACTCAATGTGGACGCCATAGCCGGATGTCGGATCGTTCACGAAAACGTGCGTCACTGCACCGACGAGTTTTCCGTCCTGGATGATCGGACTGCCGCTCATCCCTTGGACAATCCCCCCCGTTTTCTTTAACAGACGTGGGTCGGTCACGCGGATCACCAGCCCTTTTGTTGCTGGGAATTTTTGTGGAATGGTGCTGACAATTTCCACATCAAATTGTTCGACTTTATCGTTTTCCACGACTGTCAACATTTTTGCCGGTCCTTCTTTCACTTGGCTGGCGAGCGCGACAGGAATCGGCTTGGTGAATGGTCCGGCTGGCAGTGGTTTGATCAGCTTGCCGAAAATGCCAAACGGGCTGTTGGTGGTGATCGTGCCGATCACTTCTTCACCGTCGGAAAAGCGGGCTAATTTTTCACCTGGATTGCCGCTCGTTCCTTTTTCGATCGATGTAACGGTCGAACGCATAATTTGCCCGTTTTGCACGACAATTGGCTTTTTCGTATCCATGTCAGAGATGACATGGCCAAGTGCGCCATAGGTTTTCGATTTAGGGTCATAAAACGTCATCGTCCCAATGCCGGCAGCCGAATCGCGAATGTACAGACCGATGCGGTACACATCGTCATGTTTGTCTCGCAGCGGAACGAGCTTCACCGTCATGGAGTGCTGATCGCGCAGAATTTTTAGATGAAGCGGTTTTCCAGTTTTGCCGGCCTCCTCAATGAAAGGGGAGAGGTCGCTCATGTTTTCGATTTTTTGGCCGTTAATGCCGATAATGATGTCGCCGACTTGAATGCCGGCTGCCTCTCCCGGCGATTTTTTCCCGTTTTCGGTTTCGATAAGGTGGTAACCGACGACAAGAACGCCGACAGTGTTGAGCTTGACACCGATCGATTGCCCGCCGGGAATGACTTTGAGCGTCGGCAGCACATTGACATCCACTTGCTTGATCGGCATTCCGGCAACTTGCAACACCATCGTTTCATGTCCGCGGCGTTTCGCCTTTACAGACAGAGAACCGTTTTTTCGCTCAATGTTGAGCGTTTTGGGAGCGTTTCGGTCATTGACGGCCGCTTGCACGGGAAGGGAAGCGGCAGGAAATTCAACCGCATCGCCTTCAAACAGGACAAGCTGCTTCGGAATTTGCCAATATTCCTTCAGCGGTTTGGAAAAAGCCATGGCCGTCAATATGCCAAGGAGAAGCACTCCTGCGATTTTTCGCGCCGTTTCTTTATTCAATGTCGTCCACTCTCCTCGCTCCCGCCTACACCATACAAAAACGGTTACAGTTTTAATTTTGCCTGAACCGGGGAAAATATAATCGCCACGCCGATAAAAAAGCTGTCCGGAATTGGATGGACTTGCATCCGGACAGCCGCGCGGCTCTTTGCTTATCTTTATGAAACACCGTAGCTCTCTTTAGGGAAAGCGAGCGCCAAGGCAGAACAGGCAGACGGAATCGGCCCGCTTTGAGAGGGATGCGCTTCCCCTCGACAAACAGAGGAAACAGGAATCAATGTTTCATTTTCGCCGCCAGCTCCAACAATTCTTTCGCATGACGTTTCGTCAATTCCGTCATCTCAACACCGGAAATCATCCGCCCGATTTCCTTCACTTTCTCCTCTTCATCGAGTTTTCTCACGACCGTTTTTGTTCGCTCTCCGTCCGTCTCTTTGGTGATCAACAAGTGCGTGTCCGCCATCGCGGCGACTTGCGGCAGATGGGAAATGCAAAGCACTTGCGACTGGCTGGCGATGCGGTAAATTTTTTCCGCCATCGCCTGGGCAACGCGTCCGCTGACGCCGGTGTCGACCTCATCAAAAACAATCGACGTCACTCCTTGATGTTTGGAAAAAATCGTTTTCAACGCCAGCATAATGCGCGACAGCTCACCACCGGAAGCAACTTTGGCAAGCGGCTTCAACGGCTCGCCGACATTCGTCGAAATGTAAAACTCGATGACATCGATGCCGTCTTCCTGAAATTTAACCGGCACGCCGTCGACCAACGGGGCGTCAAGCGATCCCTCGCGCTTGGCAAATACGATGTCAAATTTCGTTTTGTCCATGTATAAGTCTTTCAGTTCTTGATGAATGCGCTCGATCAAGCGCCGGGCATACGTTTGCCGAACAGCGGTGACGTTTTTCGCCTCTGTGAGCAACTCGTCCGTCACCAAAGCGAGCTGCTGCTTAAGTTCATGCACATGCGTTTCGCGATTTTCGATTGTCTCGATTTCCTCGGCGATCGTCTCGGCATAGTGCAAAATATCGGCGATCGTCGCCCCGTATTTCCGTTTGAGCTGTCCGATTTCCGCGAGGCGGCTTTCAATGGCATCGAGCCGCGCTGGGTCGTACTCCATCTCCTCAATTTGATCGCGCAGCTTATACATGACTTCCTCGAGCAAATAGTAGCAGTTCGCCGTCGTTTCATGCGCGTCTTTGAGCGCTGCGTCCATGCCCGCAACGTCATCGAGATGGCGCATCGCCTCCCCGACGGAATCAAGTCCGCGCCCATCGCCGGCCAGCGCCTCATAGCTTTTCTGCAGCGCGGTGTAAATTTTTTGAAAATTGACAATGTGCACTTTTTCTTCCATCAACCGCTCGTCCTCGCCCGGCTCGAGTGCCGCCTGCTCGATTTCGCGCAACTGAAACGTCAGCAAATCAAGCCGATGCGCCATTTGCTGCTCATTTTCACTCAGCTTTTTTAATTTGTTTCCGAGCGCCTCATACCGCTCATAAACGGCGCGGTAGCGGGCAAGCGCCTCTGCCGCCTCTAGGCCGCCGAACTCGTCTAAAAGCGGCAGATGACGGGACGGATCCATCAGTTCTTGATGTTCATGCTGGCCGTGAATATCAACAAGCGTCGTCCCGATGTCGCGCAACACCGCCGTGGTGACGAGCTTGCCGTTAATGCGGCAGACGCTTTTGCCATTGGCTAAAATATCGCGGCGCAACACGATCATGCCGTCGCTGGCGTCGATGCCAACGTCCGCGCATTTTTGCCAACACGGATGGCGGTCATCATCAAGCAAAAACAACCCTTCGATTTCCGCCTTTTCGGCTCCGAAGCGGACAAATTCAGCGGAGCCGCGTCCGCCGATCAACAAATGAATGGCGTCGATGATGATCGATTTGCCGGCTCCCGTTTCGCCGGTTAACACCGTCAGCCCTTTGTCGAACGACAGCGAGAGCGACTCGATAATGGCGAAATTTTTAATCGACAGCTCGGCGAGCATTTCACCACTCCTTGCCTGTCCGATTGATTCTCCTTTTGATTATAGCACATATGTTCGAATTCGCAAGCGAGGACCGTCCCCGTCGTTCCGTCCTTGAACGCAGAACGGAAGCTGGGCCGGTCCTCGACTAGAGCATAGACAACAGCTGGTCGGACACTTTTTTCGCATCTTTTGGCGTCCGGCAAATGATTAGGCACGTATCGTCGCCGCAAATCGTACCGACGATTTCGTTCCAATCCAAGTTGTCGAGCAAGACGCCGACGGCATGGGCGTTGCCCGGCAACGTCCGCAAGACGAGCAAGTTGCCCGTTCCGTCAAGCTTCACAAACACATCAACAAGCGCCCGTTTCAGCTTTTGCAACGGATTGAAGCGTTGGTCGGACGGAAGGCTGTACTTGTAGCGGCCGTTGGCCATGGGCACTTTGACGAGCTGCATCTCTTTAATGTCGCGCGAGACGGTCGCCTGAGTGACGTTAAAGCCAGCTTCTCTCAGCCGATCGACAAGCTCGTCTTGCGTTTCAATGTCATGGTTCATAATGATTTCGCGAATTTTAATATGCCTTTGCCCTTTGCTCACATTGCGCCACCTCCCCGCTTGCAACATGCCACGCTGTGTTTCATCCCGCCGGCGCTATTCACCGTTCGCTTCTGTCCTCCCGGCGCGCAGGCGGGCATGCGCCTCGCGCACTATATAAGCGATCGGTGTCGGCAATCGGTTTTCCCCTTCACGACTTTCCCCCGAATAAACGGCGTGGAGCAAAAACTCAATGTTGCCGTCACCGCCGGTGATCGGCGAATACGATAAGTGCAAAACATCAAATCCTTCAGCACATGCGAACCGAACGATCGACTCAAGCACGTCTTCATGAACAGCCGGATCGCGCACGATCCCTTTTTTGCCGACCTTTTCCTTGCCGGCTTCAAACTGCGGCTTGACGAGAGCAATCACATCGCCGCCCGGCACAATGACCGTCTTGACAACCGGCAAAATAAGCCGCAACGAAATAAACGAGACATCGATAACGGCTATTTCCGGCAGCCCTTTCGTAAACTGATCCGGCGTCACGTAGCGGAAGTTCGTTCGCTCCATCACGACGACGCGCTCGTCTTGACGCAGCTTCCAGGCAAGCTGGTTGTAGCCGACATCGACAGCATACGACAGCTTCGCCCCGTGCTGCAAGGCACAGTCGGTGAAACCGCCGGTCGACGCGCCGATGTCAAGAACAATTTTATTTTCCAGGCGAATGTGAAACTCCCGCAACGCTTTTTCCAGTTTCAATCCACCGCGGCTGACGTACGGAAGCGGGTTGCCTTTCACCTCAAGCGAAATGTCAATCGGCACTTTTTCCCCGGGCTTATCGAGTCGAACGTCGTTGGAATAGACAAGCCCGGCCATGATCGCCCGCTTCGCCTTTTCCCGCGTTTCCGCCAGCCCGCGTTCAACAAGCAGCACATCGAGCCGTTCTTTTTTCCCTTTCATGTCTCAAGCCCTTTTCTGTTTTCTTGGCACCATCATTTTGATGCGGTCGATGACATGGGTCGGCGTCAGCCCGATTTCATTGAGCAGCTCGCTGACGCTTCCATGTTCGATAAAGCGGTCCGGGATGCCCATCCGTTCGATGACCGCTCCGTGATAACCATGGTCGTGAGCAAACTCCAGCACAGCACTGCCAAAGCCGCCTTGCAGCACCGCCTCTTCGATCGTTAGGATCGGCAGGCGGCTCTCAAGCAGTTCGTGAAGCATTGCTTCATCCATCGGCTTCAAAAAACGAGCGTTGACGACTTTCACCGATACGCCATCTTTCGCCAGCTCATCAGCCGCCTTAAGCGCCATTGAAATCGTCGTGCCAAACGTCAAAATCGCCGCATCGCGACCGTCGCGCAACACTTCCCACGTGCCGATGGGAATTTCTTTCAGCTCCTCATCAAGCGGCACGCCAAGCCCGTTGCCGCGCGGAAAACGCATGGCGATTGGCCCGTCGTCATAGCGAAGGGCGGTGTACACCATGTGCTGTCCTTCGTTTTCGTCTTTTGGCATCATCAACACCAAGTTCGGCACATGACGCAAAAAGGCGATGTCAAACACCCCTTGGTGCGTTTCGCCGTCCGCCCCGACCAACCCAGCGCGGTCAATGGCGAAAAAGACATTTAAGTTTTGTCGGCATACATCATGAACGACTTGGTCATAGGCTCGTTGCAAAAACGTCGAATAAATGGCCAAAAACGGTTTCATCCCTTGCGTCGCCAATCCAGCCGCGAGCGTTGTCGCGTGCTGCTCGGCGATGCCAACATCAAACATCCGATCTGGGAACTCGCTGGCGAACCCTTCCAACTTCGAGCCGACCGGCATCGCCGGCGTAATCGCGACAATGCGCGGGTCGGTGCGGGCGAGCCGGCGCACCGTTTCGCTGACCAACGCGCTCCATGACGGACCGGCCTCTTTCGTTTTGACAAAAGCGCCCGTTTCGATTTTGTACGGCCCGGTCCCATGCCACGTGCCGACTCTGTCGTTTTCCGCCGGACTGTATCCTTTCCCTTTTTTCGTGATGACATGCACAAGAACCGGACCTTTCATCTTCTTCGCGTAGCGCAAGTTTTCAAGCAAATCCTCAAAATCGTGGCCGTCGACCGGACCTAAATACGTAAACCCAAGCTCTTCAAAAAAGACGCCGGAAACAAGCAAATATTTCAAGCTGTCTTTTAGCCGCTCGGCGGTCGCCGCCAGCTTGCCGCCAACCGCCGGGATGCGCTTGAGCAGCATCTCCAGTTCGTCTTTCACCCATTGGTATTTGCCGGCGGTGCGCAGCCGGCCGAGGATGTTGTGCAACGCACCGACGTTCGGGGCAATCGACATTTCATTGTCGTTCAAGATGACAATCATATCCGTTTTTTCATGCCCGATATGGTTGAGCGCCTCCAGCGCCATGCCGCCGGTGAGCGCCCCGTCGCCGATGATCGGCACGATGTATTCATCCGTCCCTTTCAAATCACGGGCGATCGCCATTCCCATCGCTGCAGACAGCGACGTTGAGCTATGGCCCGTTTCCCACACGTCATGCTCGCTTTCGCTCCGTTTCGGGAACCCGGACAGCCCCTTGTATTGGCGGAGCGTGTCGAATTGGGCGGCGCGGCCGGTCAAAATTTTATGCACGTATGACTGATGTCCGACATCCCAAATGAGCTTGTCTTTTGGGCTGTCAAACTCGCGGTGGAGAGCGATCGTCAGCTCGACGACCCCTAAATTCGGACCGATATGCCCGCCGGTTTTCGACAGCTTCTCAATTAAAAACCGCCGGATCTCGGCGCTTAACTGCTTCAGCTCAAGGATGGACATGTTTTTGACAACGCGTGGATGGTCAATTTTCGTCAAGTCCAACGAAGATCACTCGCTTTCATTTCGTCGTTTTCCGAGCCGGTTCTCCTCCATCACAGGTAGTATTATTATACATGATCCGGCGCGAAAAATCGACTTTCCCCGCCAACGCAGCCCGTCACCACTAGAATGCGGCTCGTGATGGATAGAAAACTTGTGGCGGCCGCCCGGCGGAAAACAATCAAAAAAACAGGGCCGCCTCCGCCCCGAAGGAAAGCGAACAACGGGAACAAGAGGCCGCCGCCCCCATCAATGGTCGCGGACCGCGACAAGCTCGCAAATGTAGGCAAGGGCAGCACCATCCACCCCAGCCTGCCGCAAATAGCGCTTCGCAGCATCAATATGAAACGTCAGCTTCTCTCTGGCGCCATCAAGCGAGAGCAGCGCCGGATACGTTGCTTTCTTGTTATCGTGGTCGCTGCCGACTCGCTTGCCGATTTTCTCTTCGGTCCCTTCAATGTCCAAAATATCGTCGCGAATTTGAAAGGCGAGACCTAAATGAGCAGCAAACTCATCGAGCTCGCGCATCTGCCGGTCGTCGGCGCCGCCGAGCAGGGCGCCGGCGTGCACGCTGTATTGCAGCATTTTTCCCGTCTTATGGCGGTGGATGTATTCCAGTTCCGCCAGCGCCAGCGTTTTTCCTTCCGCCTCCATATCAGCCGCCTGTCCAGCAACCATGCCTTCCGGTCCGGCCGCTTTCGCCAGCTGTTCGATAAGCTGCAGCCGGACGGAAGGCGGCACGCGATCATCATCGATTTCGGCGATCAGCTGAAAGGCATACGTCAACAAAGCGTCGCCGGCCAAAATGGCCATCGCCTCACCGAACACTTTATGGTTCGTCGGTTTGCCGCGCCGCAGATCATCGTTGTCCATGCTTGGCAAATCATCGTGAATGAGCGAGTACGTATGGATCATTTCAATGGCGCAAGCGACCGGCAGGCCGATCGCCGGGTCTTTGCCAAGCGCTTGGACCGTCGCCAGCAACAAAAGCGGGCGAATGCGTTTGCCGCCGGCCTCCAGCGAGTAGGACATCGCCTTTTTCAGCGTCTCCGGTCCACGAAGCCGCGCCATATAGTAAGAAAGCGCCGCCTCGACGGCCCGTTTTTGTTCGTTGAGAAACTGTTCAACCGAAAGCTGCGCCACCTGTCACTCCTCCTCCGGCGAAAAAGGGACAAGCTCGCCGTCTTCCCGGAGCATGTACTCCAACTGTTTCTCCACATGCTGCAATTTATCATGGCAAAGCTTGGATAGTTTTATGCCTTCTTGGAAGAAGGCGATCGCCTCCTCAAGCGGCACGTTCCCTTCCTCGAGCTTTTCGACAATTTTCTCCAGTCTTTTCATCGCCTCTTCAAACGTCATCTCTTTTTCTTCACTCATACCGTACTCTCCTTCACTCCCGTCACTTGGCAACGAACTCGTCCATCTTGAACTTGGACGGAAAGATGTTCACCGACCCGAAGCTGCCCGATTCGTTTCACAAGCTCGCCGTGCTCGTTATATACGAGGCTGTAGCCGCGCTCCATGATGCGAAGCGGACTGAGCGCTTCAAGACGCGCAACGTTGGCGCAAAAGCGGAACCGATGGCGCTCCAACACGGTGCGCACCGCTTTTTCCAGCGCGTTGGCGGCCGCCTTTTGCCGTTCTTTCATCCGCTCAAACTCTGCGGCCGGATGATGCCGCCATAGTCTCATATCAAGCTCATGCAACCGCTGGCGCTGTTGATCTACAAGCCGCTCACGGCTGCGGCCAAGCCGCTCAAGCAGCGCATCAAGCTGCTGCTCTTTTTGTTCGTAAAGCCGTTCCGGATAACGAAAGGCATACGATGCCTGCAGACGGCGGAGCTTCTCCTGCTCGGCGGCAAGCCGCTCTTTCATGGCGCGGATAAGCCGCCATTTCCGCTCGGCGAGCCGCTCAGCGAGCTCCCCAACATGCGGCGCCGCCATCTCGGCTGCTGCCGTCGGCGTCGGCGCCCGCAAATCGGCGACAAAATCGGCAATCGTAAAATCCGTTTCATGGCCGACAGCGGAAATAATCGGAATTTTTGAGGCAAAGATGGCGCGGGCGACGATTTCTTCATTGAACGCCCAAAGTTCTTCGATCGAGCCGCCGCCTCGGCCGACAATCAGCACATCCACCTCTCCGAACGCATTCGCCCGCTCGATGGCACGCACGATCGACAGCGCCGCCCCGTCCCCTTGAACGAGCGCTGGAAACAAAATGACTTTGGCAAGCGGATAGCGGCGGCGAATCGTCGTCATAATATCGCGCACCGCCGCTCCAGTCGGTGATGTGACAACGCCGATGCAACGAGGAAAGGCCGGAAGCGGCTTTTTATGGACTGGGGAAAACAGCCCTTCCGCTTCGAGCCGTTGCTTCAGCTGTTCGTAGGCTAAATAGAGGCTTCCGACGCCTTCCGGCTGCATTTCTTTGACATAAAGCTGATAGTTGCCGTTCGGTTCATAGACGGAAATTTCCCCGCGCGCCAGCACGTTCATCCCGTCTTCAGGACGAAACGGCAAATGTTGGTTGTAGCCGGCAAACATGACGGCGGCAATGCGCCCTTGGCTGTCTTTCAACGTAAAATACATATGACCGCGCGAATGCTGCTTAAAGTTCGAAATTTCGCCCTTCACCCATAGATCGCGCAAATGCGGATCGACATCGAACTTGCGTTTGATGTACTTCGTCAACGCCCCGACCGTCACATATTTGACTTCCACTGATCCTTGCCCTCACTTTGCAGCCAGCTGCCGGGCCGCTTCCATCGTGTTGTGCAAGAGCATCGTAATCGTCATCGGCCCGACTCCGCCCGGCACCGGCGTAATATAGCCAGCCACTTCTTTCACCGCATCAAAATCGACATCGCCGCACAATTTGCCATTCTCAAGCCGGTTGACGCCGACGTCGATGACGACCGCCCCGGGTTTGATGTGTTCCGGGCCAATGAGGCGCGCCTTGCCGACAGCGACGATCAAAATGTCCGCCTGCCGAGTGATGGCGGCCAAATCCGGCGTTTTCGAGTGAGTGTAGGTGACGGTGGCATGTTCGCGCAAAAACAGCTGGCCAACTGGTTTGCCGACGATGTTGCTTCGGCCGACGACGACAACGTGCTTGCCGGCGATGTCAATGCCGGCCGATTGCACCATCACTAAAATGCCATGCGGAGTGCACGGGAGAAACGCCCGTTGGCCGATCATCATTTTTCCGACATTGATCGGGTGAAACCCATCGACATCTTTTTCCGGTGCGATCGTTTCAATAACCGACCATTCACAAATGTGATCCGGCAGCGGCAGCTGCACTAAAATGCCGTGCACCGCTGGATCGACGTTTAACTCTCGGATTTTGGCCAGCAGCGTTTCTTCGTCGACCGCCGCCGGAAACGTGTAAAGGAACGAGCGAATGCCGACCTCGGCGCACGCTTTTTGTTTTCCTTTTACATACGAATGCGACGCCGGATCGTCGCCGACTAGAATGACGGCCAGCCCCGGCTCAATGCCGTCCGCTTTCAACTGTGCGGCTTCACCCGCCAATGCGGCGCGAATCGTTCTCGCCATCTCCGTTCCGCTAATGATTTGTGCTGTCATCGTGTTTCGTTCCCCTCTCCTCGTTCATCGTTCGATATCCGCCCGCGATGCAGCCGGTTTTATTTTTGCAGCGCCGCCTTCACTTTCGAAAGCACGCCGTTGACAAAACTTCCGGATTTCCAATCGCCGAATTTTTTCGCCAGCTCGACCGCCTCATCGAGGCTGACGCTTACCGGCACATCATCGGCGTATTTCATCTCGTACGTCGCCATGCGCAAAATGGCGCGGTCAACGTTGGCGACGCGTTCCAGCGTCCATTTTTCCAAATTGGCGCGCAACAGCTCGTCAATCTCCTCCTGATGCTCGACGACGCCAAAGACGAGCTGGCGCAAAAACGGGTCGATGTCGCCGCCGCCCGTGATATTGTGGAGCGCCTCATCTGGAGGAATGCGTCCGACATCGATTTGAAACAGCGCCTGCAGCGCCTTTTCCCGTGCTTCATGCCGCTTCATGGCGGTCCCCCTTTCCAAAAAAACGAACATTCACAATGAAATCATATCATATTTTTCGGAAAAAGCCAGCCTTTTCCCACAAATCATTTGCGCTGCCGTTGGCTGCGCCACAACGGCCTCGTTCATTACAATAACAAACTTTGGCCAAAAAAACAAAAAGGCAGCCGCCGAAAAAGCAGCTGCCTTGCGAGATCACTGTTCGACCACACCTTGTTCCTGCTTGCCGCCCTCAAACTGGACGCCGACGATATGAACGTTCACTTCGCTCGCCTCGAGGCCGGTCATGTTCCAAAGCGCCTGGCGCACATTTTCCTGCACCTTTTTCGCCACGTTCGGAATCGATGCGCCAAACTGGACGAGGCAATAAAGATCGATGACGACGCCGTCGTCGCGCAAATCAACCTTGACGCCTTTTCCATGGTGTTTCTTTCCAAACCGCTCGGCGACGCCGGCGGCAAAATTGCCGCGCATTTGCGCGATGCCGTCGACCTCTGATGCGGCAATGCCTGCGATCACCTCGATCACTTCCGGTGCAATTTCCACCTTGCCGAGCGCCGGATACGCTTGTTCTGTCTCAAAGACATGCTCAGACATAAGGCACCTCCTATTCTGCCTTCATAATATCATATAACTCCAAAAACTTCGTATTAAACTCGCCGCTTTGGAACTTTTCATGTTCCATTAATTTTATGTGAAACGGAATCGTCGTATGAATGCCTTCGATGACAAACTCCGAAAGCGCTCGTTTCATGCGGGCGATCGCTTCCTCGCGCGTCGGCGCGTGAACGATCAGTTTGGCGATCATTGAATCGTAATACGGCGGAATCGTATAGCCTGGATAGGCGGCCGAATCGACGCGCACGCCCGGCCCCCCAGGCGGCAAGTACATGGCGATTTTCCCCGGCGACGGCATAAAGTTTTTCGCCGGATTTTCCGCATTGATGCGGCATTCGATCGCCCAACCGTTAAACGTAACGTCGTCTTGGGTGATCGACAGCTTTTCGCCAGCGGCGATGCGGATTTGCTCCTTGACCAAATCGACGCCGGTGATCAGTTCGGTGACCGGATGCTCGACTTGAATGCGCGTATTCATCTCCATGAAGTAAAATTGCTTGTTCCGGTGGTCATAAATAAATTCAACCGTGCCGGCGCCGGTGTAGTTGACCGCTTTTGCCGCCTTGACGGCCGCCTCGCCCATCTTCCGACGCATCTCGTCATCAAGCGCCGGTGACGGCGCCTCTTCAACGAGTTTTTGCAGCCGGCGTTGGATCGAGCAGTCGCGCTCGCCAAGATGGATCGTATTGCCGTACGAATCGGCAAGCACTTGAATTTCAACATGGCGGAAATCTTCGATATATTTTTCAATATAGACGCCCGGGTTGCCGAACGCCGTCGCCGCTTCCTGCTGGGTGATGTTGATGCCTTTGACGAGCTCGTCTTCATTGCGGGCGACACGGATCCCTTTCCCGCCGCCTCCGGCCGTCGCTTTGATGATGACCGGATAGCCGATCTCTTGGGCAATCGCCCGCGCCTCGTCAAGGCTTTCGATAACCCCGCGCGACCCGGGCACAATCGGCACCCCCGCCTCGCGCATCGTCTCACGGGCGATGTCTTTAATGCCCATTTTTGCAATCGCTTCCGGACTTGGGCCGATGAATGTGACATTACACTCGCGGCACAGCTCGGCAAACGCTTCGTTTTCCGCTAAAAACCCATATCCCGGATGAATGGCGTCGCAACCGGTCAATGTGGCGACGCTCATAATGCTGGTAAAGTTTAAGTAACTGTCTTTGGAAGCAGTCGGCCCGATGCAGTACGCCTCATCAGCCAACTGCACGTGCAAGGCATCGCGGTCGGCTTGCGAAAAGACAGCGACCGTCTCAATGCCGAGCTCGCGGCAGGCGCGGATGATGCGGACGGCGATTTCTCCGCGGTTCGCCACCAACACTTTTTTGATCATCGTCCGTTCTCTCCCTTATTCAGGCTTGACTAAAAACAACGGTTGGCCGTATTCGACGAGCTGGCCGTTTTGCACAAGCACCTCGACAATTTCGCCATCGACTTCCGCTTCAATTTCGTTAAACAGTTTCATCGCCTCAATGATGCAAACGACCGTGTCTTTTTTGACTTTGTCGCCCGGTTTGACATACGGCGGCTTGTCCGGCGCCGGCGCTGCGTAGAACGTGCCGACCATCGGCGAAGTAATTTGATGCAAATTGCTTTCAACAGCTGGCTTTGCCTCTTTGACCGCCGGCGTTTCCGCTTTCGGAGTCGGCGCTTCCGGGGCCGGCGCTTGAACGGGAGCAGCTGCCGGAGCTGGTTCCACCGCCGTCGAAGCGGCAGGCGCCGGCTGTGCGACCGCTGTCTGGGCGGCCGCAGCCGGTGTAGCGGCAACAGCACTCGTTCCTTTTTTCATATGTACTTTGGTTTCGCCTTGCTCATATACAAATTCGTCGATCGAGGACTGGTCAACCAAGCGGATCAATTCGCGGATCTCTTGAATTTTCATCGATCTCACACCTTTCTCCAAGTATCGTGCAGCCCGTTCCTGGCAGGCGGTGCTCAAACGTGTTCATAACGATTATACACACAACCGTAGGACAAACAAAAGACTTTTCCGCAAAAAAAGAAGCTGCCCTATCGAGCAGCGCGTTTATCCAGCCGGCTGAAACTCAACCGTCACGTATTCAGCATCAGGTATTTCTTTTTTCACCATATGAATGACTTCATTCGCTGATTTCGCTGAACTTTGTTTCGCTTTGATCGTCACGCGCACTTGGTTGTCATCGGCGCGCACGAGCACGTCTTCATAACCGCCTTTCGATTTGATGAGCGTCTCCAACGTTGCTTCTTTTTCGGACAATGCCTGCAATTTTTCAATTTTATCGAGCGCTTCATTCTTTTCTTCCGCCGTCGCGTTCGCTGAAGCGACGATGGCGTTCAGTTCATCGCGCAGCCGGCTCCGTTCATCCTCAATTTTCATGCGCAGCGCCGTAAACAAGTCGTCGCCCGTTTCGCCAGATGCGGACGGTTTTTTCGCCTCTTCGACGGCGACGCTCGGCTGATCGGTTGTTTTTTCTGGTTTCTCGTTGGCGGTAAATGCCGGGCTGTTGTTCATGTTTTTTGGCGCCGTCACGTAATAGACCGACAACACAACGACCAAGCTCAACATCGTCAACAACCATACGGTTTGTTTTTTCAACATGCCGACTCCTCCCCTTACCCGGTCATTTTTTCGGCAAGACAGCGACGCGGTAGCTCGGAACGTTTAACACGCGCGTCACCGCCTCGACGATCCATTTTTTGATTTGCAAATTATCCGCCCCTTTGGCGACAACGAGCACACCACGGATGTCCGGCTTTTTCGTGGCGACGACAAGCGGCGTTTCTTCTTCGCCGTTGTGAATGATGATCACTTCTTCATTGGTCGACTCGTTTTCGATCGTCCGCTTCCCGCCTTCCTTGTCGCTCTCTTCCGTTGTTTGCTGCTGGGTCGAACGCTTTTTCTCATACAGTTTCAGCTCCGTGGAATCGAGATTCACAACAACAGTGACATCATCGACCCCTTCGATCGCCTCAAGCGCGGCTTTCAATTCTTTTTCGTACCGCTCCTCATAGGCGGCGATCACTTTCTCTTTCGTTTCCTTGCTTGCCAGGAATGCCGGCTCGGCTGGAGCGGACGGCTGCCTGGTGGAAGGCTTCGCTTCGGCTTCCTTTCCGCTGTTTGCCCAATGACTTGCCGCCATCAAGGCGACGCCGGCCAACAACAGGACGACGACGTACGAAAACGGCCATTTTTTCTGTACTCCTTCTCCTTGCCCGTCTTTGGGCGATGGAGAAAAGAGCCGTTTGATGAGCGGCAACATCCCCCCTCTATTCCCTCCCTTTAAATTGCACGTGAATTTTATCTTCATCGATTTCCCATCGGCCGGCAAGAAAGGCGCGCACCTCTTCTGCCAGCGAAGCATCGCCTTCCGGCAAAGCCGGCGGCTTCGTCGTATCGATGACAACCGGTTCCACCGAACCAGCTGACCTCTGTTTCGAAAGAACGACCTCAATCGTCTTGATGTCATCCGGCATGCGCCAGTCGTCGCCTGGGTTAGCGTAAACGTTGACATCCGCTTTTAGTCCATACTTTTCCATCAACTCCTCATTGGCATCGTTTTCGAGCTGGACAGCCATTTGTTTTAAAATATATGCGCGTTGCGAGGCTTGTATTTCTTTTTTCTGCTGTTCGATTTGATTTTTTATCGCCTCTTCTCCTTTACGGCCGTTGGAAAAATGGACGAGCGCCGACGCCATGAGCTGCTCGGGATCAACGGAAGCGAGCCGGAGCACCGGAGCGAGCATCACCAGAACGAGCATAAGCCCAACAGCCATTTTCACGTATTTTTGCATCGTCCCCGACGGCAGCAAAAAATCGATGATGACAGCAAACAACAAAAACAAGATGATGTTTGTCCCCCACTCAATGACTAGCTGCATAGCGCTCCTCCTAGCGGACCATCATCGTAATGTTCCCGGCCATCACCATGACGGTGAGGCTCAAGAAAAACATGAGCGACACAATGAGCAGCGCCGCCAGCACGTAGGCGATGCTTTTGCCGATGATGTTAAGGCACGAAAGCACCGGTCCGCCGCCAAGCGGCTGCAGAACAGCAGCCGATAACTTGTAGACGATGACAATGGTGAAAATTTTCACCGCTGGAAAGATGGCGATCATTAACAAAATCGCCGCCCCGACCAATCCGACGGTATTTTTCAGCAGCATCGAGGCCGCAACGACCGTATCGGCGGCATCGGTGAACAGCTTGCCGACGACCGGGATGAAATTGCCAGTGACAAATTTCGCCGCCCGGAGCGCCACGCCGTCCGCCACAGCCGCTGTTGCCCCGCGCACGGACATGACGCCAAGAAACACAGTCAAAATGAGGCCGAGCAAACCGAGGGCCGCTTTGTTGAGCAAATCGGCGAGCTGAGTCGCCTTGTACCGGTCGCTGAGCGTGCTGACGACAGAAAGCAACGCAGCCAGAAGCAAAAGCGGCAAGGTGACGTATTCGACGACCGTGCCGGTGATGTTCATCACAAACAAAATGATCGGGTGGAAAAACGCCGCCGACGCGACCCCGCCGGAAGTGGCGAGCAGGGCGAGCAACAGTGGAACGAGAGCAATGATGAAATGGCTCATCGTCCGCACCGCCTCAAGCGCATAATCCGCCGCGAGACGAAAGCTGTTTAAGGCAATCAACAAGAGCACCATATAGACGACCGCTTGGGCGATTTTGCTTACCTCCTGCTGGGCGAATGCATTTTGCAGCGATTGCAGCACCGTGCTGAAGACAGCAAGCAAAATGAGTGTGCCGAGCAATTTGCCGTTCACCTGCAGTTCATAAAACAAATAGCGGGCGAGCGCCTTCAGCCATTCGGCCGGCGACCATTGCTTGCTGCCGCTTAAAAAATCGGTGAGCGGTCCTTTCTCGCTTTCCGGCAAAAATCCGCCGTACTCGCTGACGATCGTTTCCCAATAGCGTCGGATATCGCTCACATCGAGCTGAGCGAGCTGCTCGCTGACCGATGGTTCATCGCTTGCGGCTTGTACGACCAACGGACAAAAAAAGAGAGAAAGCAGCCCGACAATAAGGAACGCTGTTCGCTTCAATCCGTTCCCCCCTTCAGCGTGCCGATGGGATAAGACTGATGACCGCTTCGATGATCGCGGTTAAAATCGGAACAGCCAGCGCCAAAATGACGATTTTGCCGCCGAGCTCAATTTTGGCGGCGATCGCCCCTTGGCCGGCGTCTTTGGAAATTTGCGCGGCGAACTCGGCAATGTAGGCAATGCCGATGATTTTCAACATCGTCTCTAAATACACCATCTGAATATGGGCGCCTTCGGCCATTTTTCGCAACATCGCCAAAATGCTGCTGATTTGATCAACCAACAATAGAAAAATGGTGCAGCCGACAAACACGATCAACAAAAAGGCAAGATTCGACTTTTGCTCTTGCAGCAGCACGACCAAAAACGTCGCGATCAACCCGAGGCCGACGATTTGCAAAATGTCAATGGTCGATCCCCCCTACCCGCGGAACAAAAAGACATCTTTGATTTTTTGGAACAAGTCGCTGACGATGGAAGCGACCATAAACAAAATATAAATAAAGCCGAGCAGCGTCACCCATTGGGCATACTCTTTCCGCCCCATCTGATCAAGCACCGTATGCAAAAACGCGATGACGATGCCGACGCCAGCGATTTTCAAAATGAGATCGACATCGATGCCCATTCTCCTGCCTCCTGTCTACATGAGTAAAATAACGAGCAGCAGGCCGGCCAACACGCCTAAACTTTTCGCCATCTTCGCATAGCGCGCCTGGTTGTCGAGCGCTTCGGCTTCCTCCCGCTCCAGATGGGCGAGCGCCAGCGCAATCTGCTTTTGTTGCGTGAACCGGTCATATTGGCCGAGCGTGGCGCCAAATTGTTTCATCACTTCAAATTCCCCTTGCTTTAGGGCAGTTTTTCCCCATACAGCCCGCAAACTTTTTTCCCACGCCTCGGCGGCGCTCGTTTCTTCCGTGCACAACGCAGCGGCAAACCGCTCGAACAATTCGGATAACGGGGCGGCCGTTTGCCGGGCGAGATGCATAGCAGCGTCGGCGAGCGGCGTATGGCCGTACATCACTTCCGCCTCAAACGCCCTTAGCGCCGCTTTCAGCTGGCGGAGCTGGCGGGGCCGCTCGTGCAACACGCGGGCGGCGGCAAACCCCAACCATGTCGAGGCAACGAGAATCAACAGAGCGCCAAACCATTTCATCGCTGGACCACCGCCCGCTCATACAGCACCGTTCCGCCGGCGTCGAGAATGCGCCGGATTGAGCCGGGATGGGGGATGTTCGTCAGCTCAACAAACCGTTCAAACACCTTTTGTTCCATCACCGGCCGCAATGTCGGACGCTGCCAGACGTCTTGAATGTTGCGGCCGTGCACAGTCGTCCATACAGAGACACCGGCGCTGGCCGCTTCAAGCACTGCCTCGCTGTCTTCCTCACGCCCGATTTCATCGACAATCATGACATCAGGGCTCATCGAGCGGATCATCATCATCATCCCTTCCGCTTTCGGGCAGGCGTCCAACACGTCAAGGCGCGGACCGAACGAAAATTGAGGGATTCCTTTCACACAGCCAGCGATTTCCGATCGTTCGTCAACGATCGCCACCTTTTGTGCTGGAATGCATCCTATCCCGCTGCTAATCAATCGCGCCGCATCGCGCAAGAGAGTCGTTTTTCCCGTCTGCGGCGAGCCGATGATCATCGTATGGCGCCAGTGTCCGTCGTACACATACGGAATCAGCGGCTCGGCGATGCCGACCTGCTCTTTGGCGATGCGAATGTTAAACGAGGAAACATCGCGAATTGCTTTCACCTTGCCCCCTTCCGTAACGACTTTGCCAGCCAGCCCAACGCGATGCCCCCCTTCAATCGTCATAAATCCGCGCTTCAGCTCTTCTTCGACGGCATAGATCGAATAATGGCTCAATTTATTGAGCAAATGTACACCGTCTTCTTTCGTCACTTCATACGGCAGCAACCGGGCCGTTCCATCGACGATCACCTCAAGCGGCCGGGAGACGCGGATGCGGATTTCTTCGATTCCGCGTCGGCATGAAGAAAGATGGTGCTGCAACGCGGCGGCGATCGTTTTCGGCAAAATTCCCCACACCGCTTCCATGGCCCTCCCCCTTTTCTTGTGGACTAGTTCATATGTATGGGTGGAATGCGCCGTTTATGCCTTACTTGTAAATCGCGAACAAAATGAGCGCGATCCCGAGCGCCACAAGCCCAAGCCGGGAAAACGAGAGCTCGTCCGCAAGTGAAAGCAGTCCAATGGCCATCGTCACGATCATGACGGTTGGACCGACAACAGCGAGTGCCGCGTTAATGGCAAGCGCTTTTTTCACGTCATTGAACACAAGCATCAACAGCGCCGCGCTCAGTTCAATGAACGCCGACATCATCCGCATGCCGGCCATGGCCATAACGGACGGGTCGATCGATCGCAGCCAATGTTTCATGTTCCCCTCCTGTTTTGCCAAATGGGATCGATTAGTACAAACGTATGCGGAAACAAGCCGTTTCAGAAGAAGTTTTTGTTGAGGAAAACGATGGAGGAGCCAACCGGCACCCATTTTGCGCATAAAAAAACCGTCCCGGAAGGTGTCCGGGACGGTGCCTGTCGGACTTGCGCTTACGCCCGCGAAACGTACGTGCCATCGGCGGTATTAATGATGAGCGTGTCGCCTTCGTTGACGAAAAATGGCACTTGAACGACAAGGCCGGTTTCGAGCTTCGCCGGCTTCGAACCGCCGGAAGCGGTGTCGCCTTTAATGCCGGGCTCTGTTTCAACCACTTTCAGCTCCACGGTATTCGGCAGCTCGACACCGATCGTTTCGCCTTGGTACATCATAATAAATACTTCCATATTCTCTTTCAAAAACTTCAGTTCATGCTCGATTTGTTTCGCCGGCAGCTCGATTTGTTCGTACGTTTCCATATCCATAAAAACGTGTTGGTCGCCGTTGGCGTACAAATATTGCATTTTGCGCGTGTCGATTTGCGCTCGGTTTACTTTTTCGCCAGCGCGGAATGTCCGCTCTTGAATGGCGCCGGTGCGCAAATTGCGAAGCTTCGAACGGACGAACGCCGCCCCCTTGCCCGGTTTGACGTGCTGGAACTCAAGGACGCGCCAAATGTCGCCGTCCACCTCAATCGTAAGTCCTGTGCGAAAATCGTTGACTGAAATCATCGGCCGAAATCCTCCTCACGCAATCCATTATAAAATAATCAGTTCTTTTGGCGAATGGGTGAGCGCTTCGTTCCCATCAGCGGTGATGACCGCATCGTCCTCAATGCGCACCCCGCCAAGCCCCGGGATGTAAATGCCCGGCTCGACGGTGACGACCATGCCTGGTTCAAGCACGACATCCGAACGGAACGAAAGCGTCGGCCCTTCGTGAATTTCTAGTCCAATCCCATGGCCGGTCGAATGGCCGAAATAGTCGCCATACCCTTTTTCGCGGATATAATCACGCGTGAGCGCATCAGCCTCTTTGCCGGTCATGCCCGCTTTCAACCCGTTCATGCCTCGTTGCTGCGCCTCGAGGACGATATCATAAATCGTTTTCAGTTCGACGCTGATGTCGCCGACGGCGACCGTTCTCGTCATATCGGAACAATACCCTTTATAGTAGGCCCCGAAATCCAATGTGACAAGCTCGCCGCGCTCGATCGTCTTCTCTGACGCCACCCCGTGCGGCAGCGCCGAACGGTAGCCGGAAGCAACGATCGTATCAAAGGAGGACGAAGACGCCCCTTGCTTGCGCATAAAAAATTCCAGCTCATTCGCCACTTCGATTTCTTTGACGCCCGGACGGATGAACGACAAAATGTGCGAAAACGCCGCATCGGCGATTTCCGCTGCTTCCTTTAATATCTTAATCTCTGCTTCTGACTTAATCAAGCGTAATTTTTCCACCAGCCCGGACGTCGGCACAAGTTCAGCGCGGATGGCTTCTTCATACGACTTGTATGCTGCATAGGTGACATGTTCTTGCTCAAAGCCGAGCCTCTTGATGCCAAGCCGCTGCACCTGATTGACGATTTCTTCGATGATCGGCCCGCTGTGCTGAACGACTTCAAACTCTTCGGCTTGCCTCGATGCTTGTTCGACGTAGCGGAAGTCCGTAATCAACACCGCTCCTTGACGGCTGACAAGAACGGCGCCGGCCGTGCCGGTAAACCCGGTCAAATAGCGGCGGTTGTAGCCGTTTGTCACCAACACCCCGTCGATGTGCTGTTCGTCAAGAAGCACCCGGAGTTTTTCCAACTTTTCCATACTCCCGTCTCCTCTTCCCAGAAAATGTACTTCCCCTGCCACCGGCAGCGGGAACAGAAAATCGTTGCAGCCAAGGCGATACAAGCGCCCTTTATATAGGCGCCGGTTTTACGCAACGTCCGCCATGATGCGAAAAGCATACCAAAACCTTCTCTATTTTACCATAAAGATGACAGTTTCCGCCAGACGTCCGCTTGACGCTTGCTTTCGGGGCCAAAATGCGGCGTCAGCTTCCTTCGTTTGCCGCTTCCTTCCCCATGCTTGAAGACAGCCGATTCATTTCTTGCGTTTCGAACGAGATGGAATAGCCGACAAATACGCCATATAAAATGTACAAACAAAGCGTCGTCACGATCGTATTGATTTCCAAGTCGGCCACTGGCTGAACGTTTGGAAACAGCGGATTAAACAAATAAAAAACGATCACCCAAAGCGCAGCGCCGTATAAAATCCCAGCCCACATGCCGCGGATGTTTCGCAACAACGCGTAATACAAAAGCGCCGCTGCAATGGAAATGATACCAATCAACACGATAGCCGCATAATTGCCGGCTTTCCCGTATTTCCAGTCACCGGCCACCCACGGGATGAGAATCATGTTCGGACTGATTTCACTGAAGTGGAAAAAATGGGCCAAATAGCCGATCAAACTCCAAAACACCCCGCCGACAAACCCGATGATGATCGTTTTCTGTACGAGCGTCATCGGCCGCTCCGTCTTCTCCTGCTCAAGCTTCCCTTTTTGTTCCGCCATCATCGTGCACCTCCTTGTCTGTTAGTATGACCGACAGCCGATCATCCCATGAATCAAACGAAAAAATGACCACTCCTGTGTAAATCATGGATTTTTTGGAAATCATAACAATAGCATCAACCTAGAGGTTTCCGGACGTTTCTTGTAGAATAAAATAATAAATATAAAAAATAGGTTGGTGTTGGCCTGATGAAATCAATGGAGAAACCGTTATACGGCGGCCAGGCAGTTGTGGAAGGGGTAATGTTTGCCGGCAAGACGCACTCCGTCACCGCTATTCGCCGCCATGATGGAACGATTGACTATTTCACGTTGCCTCGCCGCAGCCATCCGACGCTGGCCGTCCTGAAGAAAATTCCGTTTGTCCGCGGCATTGTCGCCATTATGGAAGCGAGTGCGAACGGGGCCAAGCATTTGCAGTTTGCCAGCGAACAATATGAGGCGTCCTCGGACGAAAAACAGGCCACCGAAGAAAGCCGTTCCAAATTCGGGCTGATTCTCGGCGCCGCCGTCATCGGCGTGCTATCGTTTTTATTCGCCAAAACCATTTTTACGCTTGTTCCGGCGCTCGCCGCCGACGCCTTGAAACCGTTCGTACCAGGGAAAATGGGGCAAATTTTGCTTGAAGGAGCCTTTAAGCTTGCTCTTTTGCTCGGCTACATTTACTTTATTTCGTTGACGCCGCTTGTTAGACGCGTGTTTCAATACCATGGGGCGGAACATAAAGTCATCAACGCCTTTGAAGCGGGGTGGCCGCTCACTGTTGAGCACGTCCAGCGCGCCTCGCGCCTTCACTACCGATGCGGCAGCAGCTTCATTTTATTTACTGTCATGATCAGCTTATTCCTTTATTTGTTCGTGCCGACGGATCCGCTTTGGCTGCGAATCGCAAACAGGCTCGCTTTAATTCCTGTCGTGCTTGGCGTTTCGTTTGAAGTGTTGCAGTTTACAAATAAATTGAGGGATATTCCGCTGCTAAGCTGGCTCGGCTATCCCGGGCTATGGCTGCAGCGGTTGACGACAAAAGAACCGGATGATGACCAAGTGGAAGTGGCCATCGCCTCGTTTCAGCGGCTTCTCGATTTGGAGGCGGAAGCCGAAAGAAAACAAGCGGTGCAGTAATCGATCAAAGGGGGTGGACTCATTGCGGCGCCGGGCCATTCATCCGCTTGTCGGGCTTATGATTTTGCTTGGAACACTTGGCATTGTCTATACCCTTTTTGCCCATCCGACGGTGCTGTTCCGCCAGCTGTTGTTTGTTGCGCTGTTTTTGGCCGCCATTTATCTTTTCTACCGGTTCGTCTACCAACGCCGCACCGATCAACATCGGTTATCGTATTTAAAGGCGGTGCGGCAGTCGAAAAAGCTCCATCCCCGCTCCGGGCGCAAACAAGCAAAGCCGGCGAAACTGAAGCGGCCGCTGAAAAAACGGACGGCCATTCCGCACTTGACCGTGATCGAGGGCAAAAAAGGCAAAAAAAAGAATCGAGCTTCATTTTAGCTTGATTCTTTTTTGTTTGCCTCTGCCGTTCAGCTAAAAAATCGGCGGCAGAGGTGTGTCCTATTGCCGCTTTCCCGTCTAGTACGCCCATTGGCGCAAAAATTGCCGCGTCCGCTCGCGTCCGTAATCGATCAGGCGCCGGCGCGCTTCCAGGTCGATGGAAAATTCTGTAGAAATAACGTTGTCCACCGGCAAAAAGACGATGTTTTTTTCATGGCGACGCGAAATGTAGCGCGCATCATGCGCCTCTCTCATGGCGGCAAACAGCGCCTCATACAAATCGAGCGCATTGGTGATCGTTCGTTTCGGCCGCTCCCCTGGTTTTGGGCTCAGCTGAACGCCCAGCACCGGCCGTTTTTTCTTCTTTTCTTCATCAAACAAAAACAGCGGAAAATTGCTCAACACCCCGCCGTCGACGATGAGGAATACACCGTTTCGCCCGCGGAGGCGGACCGGCTCAAAGAAATAAGGAATGCTGATGCTCATCCGCACGGCCTTGGCGATGGAAAACGACCCAGGGTCAATGCCGTATATGGCTAAATCGTCCGGCAGCACGACGATGCGCCCGTTCGTCACATCGGAAGCGACGATATACAAACTGCCGGCCGGCACATCTTGAAACGTCCGCACGCCGCGGGCAGCGAGCGTCGCCTCGAGCCACCGCTCAAACGCCTTTCCTTGATACAGCCCAAGATGCCAATACAGGCGCACCCATTTCCAAAGCGAAAACGGAATCCATAGCGGCCGTTCATCCAAAAACTGCTCCAACTCCAACTCCTCAAGCAGTCGGGCGATGTCGCGGGCGCTGTAGCCTGCCGATAGCAGCGCCGAAAGCAACGCTCCCGCACTCGTGCCGGCAAGCCGCTTCCAGCGCAGACCTTTTTCCTCAATCGCTTCATACGCTCCAAGCAACGCAAACCCTTTCACCCCGCCGCCGGAAAAGACAAGATCAATGTCCACCGCCGCCTCCCCCTTTTTGCCGTTTATACATATGTAAGAAAAAAGGAAGGCATTTAGTACGGCAAACAAAAAAGAGCAAGCCTCGGCTTACTCTCCTTGTTCATTGCGCTTTTGGACATCGCGCAGCTCTTCAAGGCGGCGTTCGTCCTCTTGAAAATACTGCACCAAATCGCCGATCCGGTCAATGGCGTTCCAGCTCAAATGGTGTTCAATCCCTTCCACGTCGCGGTAAATGTTTTCTTCGCTGACACCGATCAAACGGAGAAACTGCTCAAGCAGCTCATGGCGGTAGACGAGCCGCTGGCCGATTTTTCTTCCTTTTGGCGTCAAGACGAGTCCGCGGTATTTCTCATACACTAAATACTCATCTTTATCGAGCTTTTGCACCATTTTCGTCACCGAGGAGGGATGGACGGACAACGCTTCAGCGATGTCAGAGACGCGGGCATAGCCCTTTTCTTCAATTAAAATGTAAATTTGCTCAATATAATCTTCCATGCTTGGTGTCGGCAACGTTTGTCCCCTCCCATTACATTTGTCTGCCGTAGACAAGTGCAGCGGCCGTCAGCATCTCTCATGAACATTGCCGCTTTGCCCGCTTCGGCTAGACGCTGCCGGGCCAGTCGGCCGCCCAGGCAAACAAAAAATAGCAATCAATCCCATTATACCATGAAGGGGACATTACGTAAAATACTGCACTTGGGCTGATGGAAAAAAGCGAGCAATATACGAGCGCATGGTTTCCTCCAGCTCTTGCGCTTCCTCGTCAACGTACACATATTTGCCGATGCCGTGCCGCCCCCATTTATACTTGCGCTTCGATTCGTCCAAATCGAGCTTGGTTTTTGGGTAACGCTGCTCGATGACCCGCTTGGCCGGCTTGGTAAACCGATGCTGGATGAGCTCAAACGTCAAATCCGACAAGTCCACCCCTTCCAATTGCCGAGCGAGCTCCTGAAACAATTCGAAATACCCTTCCTCCCAACCGTCATGCCGGTAAATCGGCGCGACGACAAAGCCGAGCTTATAGCCGGCACCGGCCACTTTGCGCGCCGCCGCAAGCCGCGCATCAAAGGACGACGTTCCCGGCTCAAAATGGCGGATGACATAGCGGGAGTTGACGCTGAAGCGAAACCGCGTCTTGCCGTTATGCTTCGCATCAAGCAAATGGTCGACATGCTCGTACTTCGTCACAAATCGGAGCCGCCCGTAGTCGGTCGCGCCGATAAACTCAATCGCTTTTTTGAGCGAATGGGTCAAATGATCGATCCCGACGATGTCCGACGTGCACGCCGCCTCAAAGCGCGTAATCTCGGGCGCGCGCTCGTCAATATACGTTTGCGCTTGGGCGAAAATGTCGTCCAAGTTGACATACACGCGGATGTATGGCTTGCTTCCTAATGTCGTCTGCAAATAGCAATAATGACAATGGCCCATGCACCCGGTCGCCAGCGGTAGCGCGTACTCCGCCGACGGCTTTGAGGAGTCGAATTTCAGCGTCCGCCGCACGCCGACAACGAGCGTCGCTTTCGCGTTTCGATACCGTGCCAGCTCCGTCTCCCCCGGAATGCCGCGCACTTGGTTATGCGACGTCGTCTCGCGAATCTCGATGCCCATTTGCGTAAATTTCTCATACAGTTCCTTCCCGAGCGGGTACGACAACGCCTCCGGCTCGAAATACACAAGTTTGGGCACAAACGGTTTCATTCGTTTCCCTCCAAGTTTCCATATTCGATGTTAGTATGGTTCAAGGATGGAGGGAAATCGCGTACTTCTTTTGCTTGGCATCATTTTTCATGGAAGGCTCATTGCCCCTAATTTGATCTGTTCATCTCCCACCGAAACCAACGACCATGCCCATCGGTTTCCGCCACGATTTGCTGGTATTCTCGGCTGCCAATCATGCCATCCAGATGCAATTTCCGATCCCACATGTTGTTATACACATGGAACCAATCCCGCTGACGGCCGATTTCGTGAATCTGCTCAAGCAATACATGCTTTTCCTCATCTGACATTTGGTTGGCGACATGCGTGTGGAAGACACAAACAACGGTCTCGGACGGCACTTGTGCCACGATCTCAGCAAGAAGGTTGACCCCGTCTCCCTCGATCAGGCGCACCGGCACTTGTTCCAGTCGACGAGCCGCTTGGACAAACAGCTGGCGCCGATCCTGATGTTCAGGCCAAATGAGCGCCTCCATCCATCTTCGATCATCCTCTTTTTTCAAGTCAATCACATGCAAATCGATACCGATCCGTTCGGCAACCGGCGGACTTTCCGGCAACAAGAATGGCCATCGATTTCCACGAATGCTTGAGGTAATAACGACATCAGAGCTTAAATTTCCGTATGAACCCTGCCGGCCATACTCGTACCGGTACTGATCCCAAGCCAGCTGCAGACCGGCGCTTGTGCCAATTTCAATAAGTGACAGAGGCGTTTTCACTTGTTCATAGATCCAACAAAACACCGGATATAAATACGCACAACGCCGGACTTCATTGGTTTGTACAAGCCGGTGAACCAAAATGTCTTTTATATCCTCCCAGTAGCAAAGGCAAAAATCACGGAAATAAGGAAAAGCAGCTTCTGGTGCCCGTGGCTTCTTAACGATGCTTCCGTAAAACTCGCGCAACTCATGTTGATACCCTTTTAGCAATAAATCATGCACCGCCCCAAACAACAAGTTGGGAATCGGCTGACCGCTGCGGGCATGCGAAGCAAGACTGAGAAGCTTCTCATCCGCAGCAATGTGGAAAGAAAGGTGTTCATACAACGGACTAGATCCACGGCATTCATAAACACCAAAACATCGAAATCGTTCAGCGACCCACGTGAAGTTCAACTCGATCCTCTCCTTAATTTCCCACATTCTCCCTTTCACCGCATCCCAAGAGAACTCGATCGATCCCCTCCTTATACTGTATTCGCTCTACTTTAACGGATCTCCTTTCCAAACCTTCTCGCTACTTTGCCATCCATCATGACGCAAGCGCTCCAGCAATGATATACTAAAAATGAAACGGAAAGGAGGAAGCGGCGATGTCCCATGAGCTTGCCGAACTGCTTCGCTCGGTGCTGAAAGAAGAACTGCAGCGGATTCATGAACGTCTCGGCCGCCTGGAAGCCAGACAGCAACGCCTTGAAGAACAGCAGCAGCGCCTCAAGGAAATGTTGGACCGTTTGCTCAGCGCGACGCGCAGCCATTTCGAACAAACGGAGGACAAGCCGGTCGGCCATCAGCGCATGTCCGGGGGCGTGCCACATGATTGGCGCCGTGTGAACATGGCGATTGACTATTTGAAGCATAAAATCAGTCAGCACGATTTCGAAATCGATCAACTAAAAAAGCAGCTCGAACGCCAACAACCAAAATAAACGCGCATGCCCGATGATCGGCGCATACGCTCCAGCCGTCCAGCTTATCCCTGTTTCCGAATGCGGAAGTGGTCTTCCAACAGCACCCAGTTTTCTGGATACGGATACCCGAGCACCCAGTAGCTGATCCCGCGCAATCCGTATTCTTTCACCAAGTCAAATTTCGCCAACGCGCTGCGGGCGTCTTCAAACCATACTTCGTGCTGACGGCCTTGTTCGTCCGTGTAGCGGTAAAACGGCGAAGCCGCCGCCGCATCGTATTGGATGGACTCTCCGTAGCGAATGGCGCGCTCGAGCGCCTCTTTCGGACTGAACGTTTCCGCCTCTTGCCCTGGCACGTGCGGCAGCACCCAGTCGCGGGCGTAAATTTGAAACCCCATCATGATTTTCTCCCGCGGAATCACGGTCACCGCATAATCGAGCACGCGCCGAATTTGATTCACCGGCGAAATGGCTTGCGGCGGCCCGAACCGGTAGCCCCATTCATAGGTCATGAGCACGACGAAATCGGCAATGCGCCCATGGACCGGATAATCGTGCGCCTCATACAGCAATCCTTTTTGTTCCGCGCTGATTTTGGGAGCGAGCGATGTCGATAACACATATCCTTCCGCGTGAAGCCGAGCCGCTGCCCGCCACAAAAACGCGTTATACCGCTCGCGATCGAACGGATAGACATTTTCAAAATCGACATTCAGCGCCCGGTATCCTTTCGCCCGCATCACTTGAATGACGTTATCAAGCAATCGTGTTTGCAGCGTGGCATCGGCCAAGATCGTCTGCGCCAATCTTGAACCCGGATCCCGATACGTAAAGTTGGTGATCGTCATCATCGGCACGACACGGGCGGCATAAGCCGCCTGAATGAATGCCGCATCATTGATCGGGTTGAGCCCGCCGTCGGAGCGGATCGTATAGGCGAACGGGGCAGCATACGTCAAATGGCGGCCGACTTCGCGCACTTGCTCCGCCCCTTTCTCCCCTTGATCCACCGTAAATGCGTTCACCTCAATGAGCGGCTTCGCCGGCGGGATGATGAGCCGCTGTCCGGGAGCGATGACATTTGGATCGGCGATTGGGTTGAACTCGATGATTTGCTGGACGCTGACTTGATAGGCGGCGGCAATTTGCCCTAACGTTTCTCCAGCGCCCACCGTATGAATGCGATCCGGAATCACCAACGGCGTGCCCGGATAAATGAACGCCGGATTGGCGATCCGGTTCGCCTGCACGATGGCTTCGACCGTCACTCCATAGGCGCGGGCGATCTGCCATAACGTTTCCCCGGCACGGACGGTATGATAGCGATACGGAACCGGAATGACAACCGCCTGCCCGATGGCGAGCCGGTTCGGGTCGCTCAGTTCATTGGCGGCGACAATCCGCTCGAATGGAACGCGGTAACGCTGGGCCAGCTGCCAAAGCGCCTCCCCGCGCTGGACGACATGAACAATCATGACGCTCCCCCTTTCCTTCTCCCTTTTACCACTATATTTTCGTTTTTCCCCTTTATGTAAAAAAACGCCGGTTCCTTTGCAGAACCAGCGTTTCCTTCATCCAATCCTTTCCCATTACAACCCGCACTTCAGCTGGGCGCCGCAGTTCGTGCACGTGTTGCAGCCGCCGATCTCTTCGACCGTCCCTTCGCGGCAAATCGGGCAAATATTGCCGATTTCGGAACCGATGGTTACATCGGTGGCGCGTACGTCTTGAATCGTATCAACGAGCACGACAGGGCGTTTCGTCTCTTTTTCCTCAAGCTCCTCTGGAAGCAATTCAAGCTGCTCTTCGATCTGATTTTCCTCTGCCTTTAACGTCAACACTTGCGCATCACGGCTGCCGTCGACATAGACGGTGCCGCCTTTCGCGCCGCAGCGCCATAACCGTTCGTACACTTTTTGCACTTGCTCGACGGTGTAGCCTTTTGGCGCGTTGACCGTTTTCGACAAGCTCGAGTCAACCCAGCGCTGAATGATGCACTGCACGTCAGCGTGCGCTTCCGGCGGCAAGTCCATCGCCGTCACAAACCAAGGCGGCAAGTGGTTCGGGTCGGCTTCTGGATGTTTGTCTAAATATTCTTGGACGATGTCCGCTTTCACTTCGATAAATTTGCCCAAGCGTCCACTCCGGTAGTACGAGAACGAGAAGTACGGCTCCAGCCCGGTTGAGACGCCGACCATCGTCCCCGTCGATCCTGTCGGCGCCACCGTCAGCAAGTGCGAGTTGCGGATGCCGTATTTCAAAATATCTTGGCGAATGTCTTCCGGCATCCGTTTCATGTAGCCGGTGTTGATGAACGCTTCGCGCAGCTTGCGCGTCTCTTCCTCCGTTTCGCCGACCAAAAACGGGAAGCTGCCTTTTTCTTTCGCCAGCTCGATCGACGCCCGATATGCGGTCGTGGCGATCGTGCGGAACAGCTCATCGACGAGCTGGTTTCCTTCCTCAGAACCGTACGCTTTTTCGCAGTAAATGAGCAAGTCTGCAAGCCCCATGACGCCAAGGCCGATGCGGCGCTCGCCGAGCGCTTGCTTTTTGTTTTCCTCAAGGAAGTACGGCGTCGCGTCAATGACGTTGTCTTGCATCCGCACTCCGATTTCAACCGTGCGTTTCAGTTTTTCATAGTCAACGACCTTTCGTTCTTTGTCCACCATGTTCGCCAAGTTAATGGCGGCCAAGTTGCAGACAGAATATGGTGCGAGAGGTTGTTCCCCGCACGGGTTGGTCGCCACGACTTTTTGCCCGTACGCGCGGGCGTTCGTCATTTCATTGGCGTTGTCGATGAAGAAAATGCCCGGCTCGGCCGAATACGTCGCGCAAATGTTGATCAGCTTCCACAGTTCGCGGGCGCGAATTTTTCGGTAGACGCGAACGCGGTAGCCCATTTTCTCCCATTCGCGCACATCGCCGACTTCATGCCATTTTTCGTTATAAATGCGCATTTCCTCTTCGGAATAGGTTTCCACATCTGGGAAGCGAAGCGCATATTCTTCGTCGTTTTCGACCGCTTCCATGAACTCTTTCGTCAAGCAGACGGAAATGTTCGCACCGGTTAAAAAGTCAGGGTTGTGCACTGTATATGTACCGCCGGTGCGCAGCTTTTCTTCCGCGTCTTTAATGATTTCCTCCGTGAAGCCGCCGTAGTCCGGCGCGTTCTTATAGCGGACGATCGCTTCGTACATCGCCCGCTCCCGTTCGGTGAGCGGCGTGAATTTCAGCTTGTCGCGCGCCGCTTTTTTGATGCCTTCGTCTTCCATATTTTCAAGCAGGTAGCGCAAAATGCGCGGGTTTTGCATTTTTGAGACGATGAATTCAATAATGTCCGGGTGCCAGTCGGCAAGCATGATCATTTGGGCGCCGCGCACATTGTTACTCGCTCGCTTCCACGAGCGGGCTAGGTCATTTCTGCCTAGCTCTCCGCCTTTCGGTCGGAGATCAGACTATATCATCAGGGAAGAGAAGATCTCGTATTTACGGTTCAACTTAAGGTCTCCATATCGATACAAGTGATGGAATATTTTCTTTACATCGTTAATACTGGAAACATATAAATCAAAACAACCTTGTTTGGCAGTTAGGGAGTTGACATTTTGGGCAATTCCATTAGCTTTGAGAAAATTTAAGATTCCTTCTAGTAATGGTCTTGATCCAGTAATACCAAACCTTACCCTAAGGTAGTCCTTCTCCCTATCCCGATAATACCTTCTATACACTCTAATACTCCCATCAGCATCGAATATCCCCCTTAGAAAACTCCATTGCAATTCAATACTGTTAAATTGTATCCATGGCTCTTTCCCAGTTTTCTTAGGGGATATTCCCAGTCTCATGAGATCATTACAGATTTTTGTACAACTAATTGTTAATGAATACTTATTTTGTTCATTACATGTATTATTTTTTCTAAACTTCACAGCTTCAGGGGCAATATTCATCTCCCTTGCTATACTATAAAGGAGATCTTTATCGGTTTCTGCCACAGTTAATACAAGTCGTTTTGATTTTTTACGATCATATAGCGTTCCATCACCTAGGATATAGCCAACTAAATAAGCCTGATTCGGGGTTCTGATATTGGAAAAATAGTTCTCGTTATAACCGTATTTTTTTACTGCTAACTTACCAGCCTCTCCAGGTGCTCTGGTTTGGAATACTCCCTGATCTTTATTCCATCTCATTAAGGTTCCCCTAGAAATCCCCAACATCATGGCGATTTTAACTTGACTATATCCCTCCTCATGCAGATACTTTGCTGTTTTCATTATCTCTTCCCTGTCTCGCGCCTCGTATCCCCGTTGCCGCGGGATACGATTTACTCCTTCCATAGCCCTCCCCCCACGAAACAGTGTTCGTTACCCTGATTGTACCGAGGGCTGTAGGAAGTTTCAATAGTCGTTGAACCTTCATCTCCGTTTCCAGAGATGCTCGGCTGCTGGTTGCCCATTGTTGCATCCAACTTGTTTTCCAACCGTCACGTCTGCCGTCGCCAGCTCCGTTGTGGTCAAGTTGGCTTTAGGGGGTTCCAGCAATTCGCGAGATTTTACTCCCGCCGTTTTGCGCCCTAGTCAACGGGAGCCACCTTGCTCGACAAGGTGGGTCAGTTTGGCAATGTCATCCAACCACGAGACCGACCCGGACGATTTGCCGTTTACCCCGCGCGCGAGCGTATGGCGCGGCCGCAATGTCGAGCCGTTCGTCCCGACGCCGCCGCCGCGGCTCATGATTTCCATCACCTGCTTCCGATGCTCGGAAATGCCTTCGCGCGAGTCTTTGACAAACGGCATCACATAGCAGTTGAAATACGTCACTTCCTTGCCCGACCCTGCGCCGTACAACACGCGGCCGGCCGGCACAAAATTCAAGCTGGCGAGCTCTTGATAAAACTTTTCAAACCACTCTTTCCGCTTTTCTTCCGTCTTTTCCACCGCCGCCAGCCCGGTCGCATTCCGCTTGGCAATTTGCTCATAGAAAATCTCGAGCGGCTTGTCGATAATGTCGAGCGACCGAACCACAATGCCGGTCTCCGCCTCTTCCCCTTCGAGCACATGCCGGTATTCATCCTCAATCAACACGTGCGCCTTTTTCGCCTCCCAGTCGATGTCGACGATAAATCCAAGCCCTCGAGCCGGGAACTTCGGATCTTCCTTGATCGTCAACACGACGAAATCGCCCGGTGTGAGCGTCAGCTTTTCCGTATCTTTGAACGAATACCGGTCCAACATGACCAAACGGGATACGCCTTTATGGGTGATGTGCATATCCGGCGTAATCGGATGCACTTGCGGAAATAGGCGGATGTCCTCGTTCAGCTTGTCAATATTGATCTTCATTTTTTCGGACGACGCCACCGTCATTCTCCTATCTCTCCTCTTTTATATAATCTCTCATGTTTTTGGCAAAGTTGTCCTGTCTTCTCTACCTTACCATATCGAACAGAAAAAAACAATATATAGTATGATTTTTTACGAAAATCATACTATATATTGTTAAAGAGAACGAATAATTTCATTTTTGTCAAGCAAAAAAAGCAAAACATGGCGAAAAGCAGAGAAAAACAGGGGAGTGCCGCCATTTTTGCCGGAAAACGAACGATTTACCACACCGCTACTCAGCGCTTGAAGTTCCATTCATCGCTTTCGTATTTCGTCCGCGCCAGCTCTTCGACATACGCCCGCTCCTCGTCAGTGAGCGTGTACGGTTCCAACACGATGTCCAATCCTTTTTCAAATCCTTTGTAAAACGCTTCTTTTGCTTCCTCAATCGTCACCGTCCGGCCCGCCACCTCATTGATGGCGACCGCTTTGTTTTTAAATTCCCGCTGCAGCCGCTCTTTCACCCGCTCGTTCGGGTATTTAAACAAGCTGAACAGCAGTTCTTCGTCGAGATCAAGCAAGATCGATCCGTGCTGCAAAATGACGCCTTTTTGCCGCGTTTGCGCGCTGCCGGCGATTTTCCGTCCCTCAACGACCAACTCGTACCATGACGGCGCGTCAAAACAAACAGCCGAGCGCGGGCTGCGCAAATCGGCTTTCTCTTCTTCTGTCTTTGGCACGGCAAAATACGCATCCAATCCAAGATAGCGAAATCCCTCTAAAATTCCTTGCGAAATGACGCGGTATGCTTCCGTCACCGTCTTTGGCATCGCCGGATGGGATTCAGAGACGATCACGCTGTATGTCAATTCTTGATCATGCAGGACGCCGCGCCCGCCGGTCGGACGGCGGACAAAGCCAAGGCCGTGCCGTTTCACCGCCTCTAAGTCAATTTCTTTCTCCACTTTTTGAAAATAGCCGATCGACAAGGTTGGCGGATTCCAGCCGTAAAAGCGAACCGTCGGCGGAATTTTTCCTTCGCTGTGCCAATCGAGAAGCGCCTCATCGAGTGCCATATTGAACGCCGGCGGGCAATGGCCGGAATCGATAAAGCGCCATACTTCTTTTGCCATCGTTCCACCTTCTCCATTGTTCCTCACTTCAACATGGCGGCGCTTCAGGGCAGAACCCTTCGGCCGCCTTTACTAGTTTAGCAAACAACGCCGGTGAAGGAAAGAAAAATGGCATGGCGAAAATCTCTTTGCTTCCCGGCGGCGACTTTATATAATAGGAAATAGCAGATGAAGCGAAAGGAGGCATGACGGGTGGAAGCTTTGCTCATTATTCTCGGCGCGATCATCGTGTATTCCGTCATTACGTACTTCTGGCAGAAGAGAATTGTCAAAGCGTTGACAGAGGAAGAGTTCCGCGCCGGTTATCGAAAAGCGCAACTCGTCGACGTCCGCGAACCAGATGAGTTTGCGGCTGGACATATTTTAGGGGCGCGCAACATCCCGCTCACGCAGCTTCGCATGCGCATGAAAGAATTGCGCAAAGACCAGCCGATCTATTTGTACTGCCAAAACGGGCTGCGCAGCGGGCGTGCCGCACAAATGCTCTATCGAAAAGGGTACCGCGACTTGTATCATTTAAAAGGCGGATTTAAAACATGGACCGGGAAAGTGAAGAAAAAAGCGTAACCCGTTAACGAAAGAGGCGCTCTGCCAAAACAGGCAGGCGCCTCTTTGCATGCGCTAGACCGCCGCAAATTCCGGCGGCAAAACGACCGCCTCTAATACGGAAGCAGCAGCGCCAATCGCGCAGCTTTTTTCCCTCAGCTCCGACGGAATGATATACGGCTCGCTTTCTTTTTTCACAAGAATACGCCGCTTCACTTCTTGGCGCGCCGGGTCAAGCACGTGCTCCCCGGCTTGGGCGAGCGAGCCGCCGATGATGATCGCTTCTGGGTTGTAGGCATACACCGTCTGCAGCAACCCGATGCCGAGATAGCGTCCTGTTTCCTCCAAAATGCGCGCCAGCTGCTCGTCGCTCTCGGCGGCCAGCGCCATCGCCGCGACAGAAAAACGGTCGCCGAGCCATTCGGAACGCCCTTCCTCGGCTAACCGCCGCTCAATATATTTTTCAGAAGCGTACATCTCCCAGCAGCCGATGTTGCCGCAGCTGCAGCGAATGCCGTTGACATCGATCGTATGATGGCCGATTTCACCAGCTAGGCCGCTGACACCCCGATAGAGCTGATGGTGAAGAACGACGCCGGCGCCAATGCCGATTCCGGCGCTAATATAGACGAAATGGGCAAACTCATGGCCGGCGCCAAACCACTTTTCTCCAAGCGCCGCCAGTTTCGCCTCATTCTCGACAATGACAGGACGCTCAGGCCACCGTTGCCGCAAAACAGCCGCCAAGGCGACATCGTCCCAGCGCAAGTTCGGGGCAAACACAACTGTCCCGCTCTCGGCATGGACAACGCCCGGCACCCCAATGCCGATTCCCATCACGCCATACGGCGTCGCTGGCGCCCGGCGGATGGCCGCCTCGATGAGCTCCATCATTTCGCCGATGATCGCCTCTTGCCCTTCGGATGGGCGGAACGAACGCCGTTGCTCCCAAAGAATGTCCGCATTTAAATTGGTCAACACGGCATACAAATAGTTCACCCCCAACTCCACGCCGACAAGCGAGCCGGCTTCGGCGTTGAAGCGAAGCATGAGCGGCCGGCGTCCTCCAGTTGACTCGCCAATTCCGCTTTCATGAACGAAATGCTCGGCGATCAGTTCATCAACAAGCGCGGAAACGGTCGCTTTATTCAATCCGGTCGTTTTCGCAATATCGGCGCGCGAAATCGGATGCTGGTCGCGAATCAATTTCAAGACGAGCTGTTTATTCATTTTTTTGACAAGGGAAATGTTTCCTGTCCTCACGTCTCTGTCATCCTTTTCATTTGATTGATCGAATGTGTCTTGCGAAAGGGCAGGGGCGCCTCACTATGGCCGTTCTGCATCCGTCGATTCCTGCCGTGTGGGCTTCTTGGCCATCCGCTTTTTCATTCAAGCCGTCGAGCGCCCGTGCGCCGACTGTTAAGGCTAACTTCTCCATATGAACGCATGCTGTTTCTTCCCTGGCCATTAGTTTATATAATAAACTAATTTGGCATTTCTGTCAATGGCTCATCCACCGTACAAAAAACGGCCCGCTCCGTTGGGGAGCGAGCGCTCATCAATGATCAAACGTCAGTTGTCGCTATGTTTTGGTTTTTGATAGCGCAAAATCGGCTTGCGCGCCGCGGTCGTTTCATCCAATCGCTTGACAACGGTCGTATGCGGCGCTTCTTGAACGATTTCCGGATTTTCCTCCGCCTCTTTGGCAATTTGGATCATGGCGTCAATAAACGCGTCGAGCGTCTCTTTCGACTCTGTCTCCGTCGGCTCAATCATCATGCACTCTTCGACGATGAGCGGGAAGTAAATCGTCGGCGGGTGGAAGCCGAAATCAAGCAGCCGCTTGGCAATATCGAGCGTCCTGACGCCGAGTTTCTTTTGCCGGCGTCCCGACAGGACGAACTCGTGCTTGCAATGGCGGTCATACGGCAAATCGTAATATTCGGCGAGGCGGCGCATCATATAGTTGGCGTTTAACACAGCGTACTCGCTCACCGCTTTTAAGCCGTCCGGCCCCATCGAGCGGATGTACGTGTACGCCCGGACGTTGATGCCGAAATTGCCGTAAAACGGCTTGACGCGGCCGATCGACTGCGGGCGGTCGTCATCGAGATAATAGCCGTTTTCTCCTTTTTCGATGACCGGCTTCGGCAAAAACGGAATGAGGTCCGCTTTCACCCCGACCGGGCCGGAGCCTGGGCCTCCGCCGCCATGCGGGCCGGTGAACGTTTTATGCAAGTTCAAATGAACGACGTCAAAGCCCATGTCCCCCGGGCGCGCCTTGCCAAGAATCGCGTTTAAATTCGCGCCGTCATAATACAGCTTGCCGCCGGCTGCGTGGACGATTTCGGCCATTTCGACGATCTGCTCTTCAAACAGCCCGAGCGTATTCGGATTCGTGAGCATAAGCGCCGCTGTATCCGGACCGACGACGCGCTTTAAGTCCTCTAAATCGACAAGTCCGTCGGCCGTCGATTTGACCGTCACCGTCTCAAAACCGGCCACCGTCGCTGACGCCGGGTTCGTGCCGTGCGCTGAATCCGGGACAATGACTTTCGTCCGGTTGAAGTCGCCGTTTGCTTCATGGTAAGCACGGATCATCATCAGCCCAGTCCATTCACCGTGGGCGCCGGCCGCCGGCTGCAAGGTGACGGCATCCATGCCCGTGATTTCTTTTAAATGCTCTTGTAAATCATACATCAACTCAAGCGCCCCTTGCACCGTCTTTTCCGGCTGAAGCGGATGAATGTGGGCAAACCCAGCGAGGCGGGCGACGTTTTCATTGATTTTCGGATTGTATTTCATCGTGCACGACCCGAGCGGGTAAAAGCCGGAATCAACGCCGTGGTTTCGTCTCGACAGCGCCGTATAATGGCGCATTAAGTCAAGCTCCGACACTTCCGGCAGCTCTGGCTCTTCGGTGCGCAAGTAGTCGGCCGGCACGAGCTCGCTGACATCGACAGCAGGCACGTCAAGCGCCGGCAGGCTGTAGGCGATGCGCCCCGGCTTGCTTCGTTCGAAAATGAGCGGTTGATCATTACGCATGGCCATCCCCCAATTCATTGACAAACCGATCGATTTC
This sequence comes from Geobacillus vulcani PSS1, assembly GCF_000733845.1. Classification (GTDB taxonomy): domain Bacteria; phylum Bacillota; class Bacilli; order Bacillales; family Anoxybacillaceae; genus Geobacillus; species Geobacillus vulcani. The sequence continues at coordinate 2,035,948 of NZ_JPOI01000001.1, read as the reverse complement.
TTCTTTTGTCCGCACTTCCGTCACAGCAATCAGCATATGGCCGGAAAGTTCTGGATAGTCGCGGCCGAGGTCATAGCCGCCGATGATCCCTTTTTCGAGCAGGCGATCGTTCACATCAGAAACCGGCTGGCCGAGCCGGACGACGAACTCGTTGAAAAACGGGCCGGCAAACGGCGACGACAACCCGCGTTTTTCAAGCTCGCTTTTCGCATAATGCGCCTTTTGCATATTCATCGCCGCCATTTCTTTCACGCCCCGCTTGCCGAGCGCCGAGAGCGCTACGGAAGCGGCCAAGGCGTTTAACGCTTGGTTGGAGCAAATGTTCGATGTCGCCTTATCGCGGCGGATGTGCTGCTCGCGCGCTTGAAGCGTCAAGACAAACCCACGGCGCCCGTCCTCATCGGTCGTCTGCCCGACGAGCCGCCCTGGAATTTTTCGCATGAGCGGCGCTTTGACGGCGAAATAGCCGCAATGCGGACCGCCAAACTGCGTCGGAATGCCAAACGGCTGCATGTCCCCGACGACAATGTCGGCGCCAAACGCCCCTGGCGGAGTCAGCACGCCAAGCGCCAATGGGTTGCTGGCGACAACGAATAAACTTTTCTTTTCATGAACGAGCGGCGCGATCGCTTTCAGCGGCTCGATTTGACCAAAAAAGTTCGGATACTGGACGACAACACACGCCACATCATCGCCCATTTCCGCTTCAAGCGCCTTAAGGTCGGTGACGCCGCCATCATACGGAATTTCTTTCACGTCAAGCTTCTGACCTTTCGCATACGTGCGCACAACTTCCCGATATTGTGGATGAACGACGTTCGAGATGAGCACTTTCTTTCGCTTCGTATGCGCGGCGCTAAGAAGCACCGCTTCGGCAAGCGCTGTGCCGCCGTCGTACATCGACGAGTTGGCGACATCCATGCCCGTCAGTTCGCACACCATCGTCTGAAACTCAAAAATCGCCTGCAGCTCGCCTTGGGAAATTTCCGGTTGATACGGCGTATATGCCGTATAAAATTCAGAGCGCGACAGGACATGGTCGACGACAGCCGGAATATAATGGTCGTACACCCCGGCTCCTAAAAAGGAAACATATTGTTTGATGTTGGCGTTTTTTTCCGCTAAGTCCGCAAGCTCTTTCCACAGCTCCGGCTCCGATTTGGCCGGTTTCACCTTCAGCTTGCCGCGGAAGCGGACTTGTTCGGGAATATCGGCAAACAAGTCGTCAATCGAGGCAACGCCGATCGTCTTCAGCATCTCCTGTTTGTCTTCTTCCGTCATCGGCAAATAACGATGGAGCACTGCGTTTTTCCCCTTTCCTTGTCGCTTTGGAATCGTCACTTGGCCCGCCTGTAAAACGGAATCGGCACGATGTTCGCTTTCAGCCGCTTGCCGCGGATGTCCACCTCCACCTCCCGGCCGATGGCGGCCACATCCGCTTTCACCAAGGCCAAGCCGATGTTTTTCTTCAAGGTTGGTGACTGCGTGCCGGTCGTGACGAACCCGACCTCTTCGCCGTCGGCAAAGACAACGTATCCGTGGCGCGGAATGCCTCTGTCGATCATTTCAATGCCGACGAGCCGGCGCGGCGGCCCTTCCTCTTTTTGCCGTTTCAATACCGCTTGGCCGATAAACGGTGGCTCTTTTTCCGTTTTGACGGCAAAACCGAGCCCGGCTTCAATTGGTGAAATCGAGTCGGACAGCTCTTGACCGTAAAGCGGCAGGCAGGCTTCAAAGCGGAGCGTATCGCGCGCCCCCAGTCCGCATGGGAGAACGCCGTCACGAGCTCCGGCGGCTAGGATCGCCTCCCATAGCGCGGCGGCGTCTTCCGCTTTACAATATAGCTCAAACCCGTCTTCCCCCGTATAGCCGGTGCGCGAAACGAGCGCCTTCACGCCCGAGACTTCGACGCCGTCAGCGAATGAAAACGGGCGCAGCGCCGCCAAATCAAAATCCGTCAATCGCTGCAAGACGCCCTCCGCTGCCGGCCCTTGCAAGGCAAGCTGAGCCGTTTCGGACGATACATCTTGAAGCTCGACGCCGCCCTCAACATGTCCGCTTAGCCAAGCGAAGTCTTTTTCCGTATTCGCCGCATTGACGACCAGCAAGTAGTCATTCTCTCCTTTTTGATAAATGAGCAAATCATCAACCGTGCCGCCGTTCTCATTGCACATAAGCGTATATTGCGCGCGGCCGGGGCGCAGTTTGGCGACGTCATTGGTCATGAGCTTTTGCAAAAACGCGAGGCTCCCACGGCCGCGGACGACAATTTCGCCCATGTGGGAGACGTCAAACAGCCCGGCGCGCGTTCTTACAGCCTCATGTTCTTCCTTGATGCTGGAAAACTGCACCGGCATTTCCCAGCCGCCGAATTCAATCGTTTTGGCGCCGTAACGGGCGTACATCGAGAATAGGGGCGTGCGCTTTAGCATCTCATTCCCTCCTTGTCGTCGATCGCAGAAAAAAAGACAGACTCCACCCTTTCGATCAAAGGGGGCTCTGTCCTGGCACCTGAAAGTTTCCCGCCGGCCGTTTGGCGCGTCCGTTTGCGGTCCGTGGGGCCGATCGGTTTCCTCTTGGGTGGCCTGCGTGAATGCAGGCGCTCTCCAGAGCTGCGTCAAGCAAGGGTCTTTTTGCCTGAGAGATTCGCGTTTCCGCTTGCTCCTTCGGCGCTACATTCCGTAGTCTCTCCCCTTGCCGTCATCCGCCCATCAATAAATTGTTTCCATATCGGGCATACTAACAAACGCCCTGATCAACGAGTCCTGCGAATGTTCTAAATTTATACTACCATCAATCACAGTCAAAGGGCAATAGGAAATGATCGAACTTTATTAGGAATTTCATATAAAAATGTTCCCATTTTGTTTAACATATCATAAAAAAAACGTATAAACATTCGCGATACAGGAAGGGATGCCGATGAACATCGACCTGAAAATGGATGAGACATGGAAGGAAGAGTTTTTAGCGCGCGTCGAAAAAGACGGGCCGTGGGCAAGTTGGGAAATGTACGAGCTGGCGCTGGAGGCCGCCCATCATATAAGCGTGCCGGAATTTGACGGTTTGCAGGCGCTAAAACATTTGCCACATGTAACGATTCTTCCGCATCAGCTTGAAGTGGCGCGCCGCGTCGTCGAGGAAATGAACGGCAAAGCCATTTTAGCGGATGAAGTCGGCCTTGGAAAAACGATCGAAGCCGGTCTCATCTTGAAAGAATATATGATTCGCGGGCTTGTCAAAAAAGCGCTGATTCTCGTTCCCGCCTCCCTTGTTTCGCAATGGGTGAGAGAGTTGAACGAAAAGTTTTTCATCCCAGCCGTCCAACAGAAAAAGAGTTACGTCTGGGAGCAGTGCGACATCGTCGTGTCCTCGATCGATACGGCGAAAAAGCCGCCGCACCGCGACATCATCTATGAGCAGCCGTACGATATGATCATCATTGACGAGGCGCACAAACTGAAAAACAACAAAACGAAAAACTACGAGTTTGTGCAAAATTTAAAAAAGAAGTTTTGTTTGCTGCTGACGGCGACGCCGATCCAAAACCGGGTCGAAGAAATTTTCAACCTTGTCTCGCTGCTGAAGCCCGGCCATTTAGGCAGCTCGGAACAGTTTGCGAAAACATACGGCAAAACACGGGCGGTGCAGGCGAACGACCATTTAAAAGCGCTCGTCAACAAAGTGATGATCCGCAACCGCCGCGCCGACACGCCGATCGAATGGTCAAAGCGCCACGTCGAGCCGGTGCTGATCGAGTTTACGGATGAAGAGCGCGAGCTGTATGAGGCGGTAAAGGCGCTCCGTCATGAATCATTCGCCGGTTCGTTTTCGCTCATCACGCTTCTTCGCGAGGCGTGCAGCAGCCGCGAGGCGCTGTTTCTCACGATCAAAAACATGATCGACAAATGCGGCGAAGCAGTTCCAGAGCCGCTTGAGCGCGTTTTGGAAAAAATCAACGCCGTCACGACGAACTCCAAGGCGGAAAAAGCGCTTGAGCTCATCCGCTCCATCAATGACAAAGTCATTATTTTCACGGAATATCGGGCGACGCAGCTTTACTTGCAATGGTTTTTAAAGCAGCACGGCATCTCGTCTGTTCCGTTTCGCGGCGGCTTCCGGCGCGGCAAAAAAGACTGGATGCAGGAACTGTTTAAACACCACGCCCAAGTGTTCATCGCCACCGAGGCGGGCGGCGAGGGCATCAACTTGCAGTTTTGCCGCTATGTCATCAACTACGACTTGCCGTGGAATCCGATGCGCCTTGAGCAGCGAATCGGCCGCGTCCACCGCCTCGGCCAGACGGATGACGTTTACATTTACAATTTTGCCGTCAAACAGACGGTCGAAGAGCATATTTTAACGCTTCTGTATGAAAAAATCCGCTTATTTGAGCGGGTCGTCGGCGAGCTGGACGACATTTTGGCGAACATGAATCTCGCCAATCTGGAACGTTATTTCGAAGACGCCTTTGTTCATGCACGGAGCGAAGGGGAGATGAAAATCAAAATGGAAAATATCGTTGCGATGATCGAGCTGGCGGAGCAACTTGGAACGAAGGGAGGCGAGCGGCATGCAGCAACATGAAATCCGCCGCTTTGTCGAGCGTTATTTTGCTGCTAACGGCTGCACGTTTGTCGAGGCGAACGACGATTACCTCACCGTGCAGCTGACGGCGGAAATGGACAAAGAACTGATGAATCGGCCGTTTTACTGGCATTACATTGAGCGGACAGGCGGCGTCCCGCAGCCGATGCAACTGACGCTCATCACCTGCGCCAATGAACGAACAGACAAACTTAAAGGAGAACGCCTCCATTTCGGTGCGCCCCGATTGCATCAGCTGTTTCGCTCGGCGCAAAAACGCGGCAGCTTCATCCGCCTGTATGAGGAGCCAAGCGCGCCTTTGGACGGAAACGCCGCCCTCCATCCATGGCTCGGCATGAACGTCATGATTTCGTACGAATGCGACCGAAAAAAAGACGAAATCGTCTCCCTTGGCCTTCACCTCATTAGCGGAACGATCATAGAGTCCTTTCACGAGCGGCTCGGCGAGCGGCGGCTGACGCCGAAAATCCCGGACTATTGTTTCACGATCTCCCCGCTCATTAAACCGCGGAGCGGCATCGGCCGTCTCGAGCAATACATACGCAGCCGCATCGCCGCCGACAACCACGCGTGGGCGGATGAGGCACGCCGACGCTGGGCCGACGATTTGGCGTTGCTTGATGAATTTTACAAAGACTGCGAAGAAAAGCCGGAGTGCTATTATATTGAGAAGGAAGCGTTGGAAAAGCAGTACAAGCCGCGCATCACCGTTTCCGTCATCAACGGCGGACTGTTTTATTTGCTGCCCCGCTCATCGTGAATGAACTCCGGGATTGGTCCATCCGGCTCGGAGCGCTCACCCCCCCTTCTGTCGGCACGAAAACCGCCCGCCGGCCTAGGCCAGCGGGCGGCTGCTACGGGCGGCGCCGAAACAGCAAGCGAAGCGAAAGCGGCACCATGCCAAACAAGCGGTATGAAAGGGGAAGCTTCTCTTGTTTCCGCACCTGACGCCGCTGCCTCCGCTCCTCTTTCGGCAAGTCCATGTAGGCGACAAACTGTTGGGTGACAAACTTGACATAATCGTTGACCGCCATCAAACCCCCCCTTTTTTCTTTTAGTTTTTCCGCTTCTTTCCTCTTTTAATCGTTTTGCTCGCTCCATTCGACAATATGAAGCGCCGGAAGCGTGACAGTAAACATGACAACGCGCCTCAGCCCAGAAGCCGAACGGATGGACAAAGAAACCCGGACGTGTGCTGCATCTTCCCGCCCCCACCGATAGGCGGCCATTCCACGCGGATAGGTCCATTCCCCAGCCTCTCCCGCGGTCGACGGATCAGCAGATGCGATGCGTTCTTTTACGTCAAACACGGCCATCTGCACAAGCTCATCCGCTTCAGCTGCCTGCTGGGCCTCATAAGCCGCCTGTCGCTCCGCTTCATAGAGGAGCAAGACATGCGTGACAGAAAAGGCAAGCAACAAAGCAACAACAGCCACAATCGGAAAAATGACGCCATTTTGTCGACCCATTTCCCCTTCCCCTCGTTTTTCCAGTCTAAAAGAGAGAAGCGGCGGTCAAGGGCTCACCGTACAAGCCGCCCGCTAAAACGCCCGCGCCACAAACGCCTCGCAAACGGTGCCGTCATCAGCCGTCACTTGCAAAAATATCCCGCGGGCGCCGGCGCGATACGAAACAGCGCGCACATGGCGGAGCGCCGTTTCATTGCCAGCGCCGTTCACCTGACGGATCAGTTCGGCTCTTGACGCAACAACAGAAAAACTGACCGTTTTGCCGCTCCATTTTTGCAAATAGAGGACACGGCCGCCAGTCGACCATTGCTTCGTTTCATTCAGCTCGATTTGCAGCTGTTGCAAAAACAGCCGCCATTCCAATCGGGAAAACGCGTCCGTCGGCTCTGGAGCCAGCAAGCGGACGGACAACAACGCCGGAACGACCGCCGCCACCGCCATCGCAGCCGCCAGCGCCAACAACGCTTCGATCATCGTAAACCCGTTTTCTTTTGCCGCTACCGCTTGCCATACCCGCACCGCTCCATCTCGCGGCCGGCGTAATCGTTCCAACGCACGCATACTTTCCACATTCGCCCTCCTTCATCGCTCGCTTGCAGCTGAAATACCGTGCGTCCATCAGCAATCATGGTTTCTCCGGCAAGCGGCTCCTCATACAACGCGATGGCCAACAGCCGGCGCGCTTTCTCTTCGAGAATGAGGCTGTTGCGCTCATGCGCCATTTGCGTCAACAGTGGAAGAAGAACAGCTGCTGTCGTCCATAACAGCGCCAAAGCGAACAATGCTTCAACAAGCAAAAATCCGGCGCTACATTTTTTGCACATAAAATCGCCCTTTCCCTAGCAAAAAGGTGACTTTATAAGTCATTGAGCCACCTCCTATCCAAATAGTTCCAGCTTGTTCAATGTTGCCGTTGTCGGTAAAAATGAGCGGATTGCGCAACGTGCCGAACCGAAACCGCCACGGAGAAGGGAGCGAACGAGCGACAACCTGCCGGCCGCTCGCTGCATCAATCGCCTTGTACCCAGCGCCACCGTCGGTAAAAAAAACGGCTACATTCACCCGCCGAGCGATGGCATGCTGCTGCGCGCCATACAAATCCGCGCGCAGCACAGCCAGCATATACATCTCCTCTTGATGACGCACAGCGCTGCCAAGCGTAGGAACAGCCAGGGCGGCAAGCACCAGCACCACCGAGAAAACGATCAGCATCTCAAGTAGCGTAAACCCGCCGTTACGAGCCACTTTCACTCACATCACCGTTCGCGCTGATTTGGATCGCGTGACCGTTTGGACATTTGTCCGACTTGATATAGCGGCCAGCGAGCAATTCCTGCACGGTCGGAATTTTGTTATGTTCCATTTCATACGCTTTCACCTGCGCTTGCACGGTGTTCAAAAACGCCTCGCATCCTTTCGAATTGATCATGCTGTTGTGCTTTGTAATATTCGGAATGGCAATCAGTAGCAGAACAGAAATCACCATCATAACGATCAACATCTCGATCAATGTGAATCCCTTTTGATTCATTGTCACTCCTCCTCGCATACGAAATTTCAGAAAGAGGGCTTAGCGAATAACCGGTTCCGTTCGATCCGTTCCTTGACCATCGAATCTGTTCATGGATTGGATCTTGGGAGAAGGAGCGCCCCCTCTCTCAAGGAACCAACACATCAAGATTGAGCATCTTGTTCCTGCAGAGTCGCCCCATCTTTTTGAATGGTAATTATTTACATTCCATTCAACATAGAAAACATCGGCAACAAAATCGCCAAATACATGCCGACGACAAACGAACCAACGAGAGCCAATAAAAGCGGCTGCATGCGTTTTAAGACCGACTCGATTCGTTGTTCCATCACCTGCAGCAAAAACTCGCTGTAATGTTCAAGTTCTTTGCCAAGCTCGCCATTCGACTGGCCGTGGCGGATGACAAGCGCCAGCTCGGGTTCATAATAACGGGCCGTCCCAATGAGATCGTCGAGCGTCGTACCCCGCAAGAGCCCCTCACGAAGGCGCCGGCCTTCCATTTGCAAAAATGGCCAGGACGACGGCTCGCTGAACACGCCAAGCGCATCATAAACCGACAACCCGGCCTGCAGCAAGCGCCCGAGCTGTCGGGCGGTCAGGCAGGTGAGGAACAGTCTCAGAAACGAAGCAAGTCCTGGAATTCGCAAAGCGAATTGAAGTTTTCGGGAGACCGGCCAGCGGCGGAAACAAGCGGCGTAAAACAGCCCGGAGAACACCGCCAAGACGGCGATGGCCGCCATCGCCATAGGGGCATGGGCGATCACCGCAAGCAGCCAAGCGGTGTGCCCGCGTTGTGGGGAAAACGCCGCCGCTGCCCGTTCAAACTGCGGCAGCAGCCACCATTCCATCAAGACGAGCATGATGATGAGCAAAGAAAGAAGGAACAGCGGATAGCGGCTGAAGCGACGCAGCTGCTCGTGGAAGCGCGCTTTTTGCGCCAGCGCTTCCCCTGTCTCTGCCATGCCGCGCGGTAAATCGCCATGCCGTTCGGCAAAAAAGAGAAGGTTAACCGCCATGCGGTCGACCGACAGCGTTTCGACAGCCGCAAACAGCGGCAACCCGGCGCGCAGCTGTTGCAGACAGCGTTCCACTTCCAGCCGGCGGTGTGTTGGAGCCTGGATGGCCAAAAACTCAAGCGCTTGTCCAAGGGGGTAACCGCGCTCGAGCAACCGGCCGAGCCGGGTGAAAAACAATGCCTGTTCAGCGAGCGGCCACATTTTGCGCTTCATCTTTCTCCCCCTCCGACGTGCTCCAGCGTGCGGACGGGCAGGTAGCCGAGCGCAATCCCCTTGCGGATCAAGCGAGCCAGCGTCATATAAGAGCGCTTGGGCTTCCCTCTCTCATTGGAGAGGGAACAAATCACGTCCTCCAGCGCTGAACCACAAAGCAACTCATAAACAGCCGTGCGCCGGCGTCGCCCAAGACGGCCGCACGATGGATGGCAATCGTCGCCGCACAGCGGGCAGCAAAGCTCGACAAGTCGCTGGGCAGAGACCGCAAGCAGCGTCTCGGCCAAATCGCCGAGCGGAATGCCGAATTCATGCAGCCGGTAGACGGCGCCGACTGCATCGGCGGCATGCATCGTCGAGACGACCAAATGGCCGCTCAACGCTGAACGGATGGCAATGGCCGCCGTGTCATGATCGCGGATCTCGCCGACCATCAACACATCCGGGTCATGGCGCAGCGCCGCTTTTAACCCAGCGGCGTACGTGATGCCTGCTTTTTCATTGATTTGCACTTGCAACAATCGTTCGTTCTGTTTTTCGATCGGATCTTCAAGCGTGATGATGTTGCGTTGCTTTTCAGCTTGGCAAAGATCAAGAAGGGTGTACAGGGTCGTCGTTTTTCCCGACCCCGTCGGGCCGGTCAACAGCACGAGTCCTTGCGGATGCTGCATGAAGGAAAATAATCGTGCGGTGGAGCGGAAGAATAAGGATAGTTCGCGAAGTGGCAACGAGAGGCGCTGCGGCAGAAGCCGAATGACGAGGCTTTCATCGTAGAGCGTCGGCAATGTCGATAAACGCAGATGCACCGTTTCCCCAAACTCAGCCACTTCCATGGCGCCGCTTTGCGGACGGCGTCGTTCCCCGATGTCCATGCCGGCTAAAAATTTAAAGTGGGCGATGAGACGTTCCGCCGTTTCTTTCGGAAGCACGCCGACATCGACCAGTGTGCCATCAAGCCGAAGACGAACAGCGGCATCGCGGCGGCGCGGAACGAGGTGAAGATCCGAGGCGCGGCGCTGCACCGCTTCGGCGAGAAGGCGGTTTGCCGTTTGTTCAATCTCGTTCAGCACATGTTCCCTCCTTTCGACAGATTATTTTGTATTTCGACGAGCATGAGTCGTTATCCTGCTTTTTGGCACAACTTTTTTGTGAAATTTTTTTGAATGTCAGTCCACTTACTGCCAATAGTGACAAAAATCATTCCTCGCTTTGGACGATTTCATTATAATAACCATATCAATGATTCATTTTTAGGAGGGAAACCAATGGAACAAGCGCTGAAAATCACAAGCGTATTGTCTGACCCGACAAGATTTCATATTTATGAATATATAGCAAAAGTTCATCGCGAAGTTTCTGTTCAAGAAATCGCAGAAAAATTCCATATCCATCCAAACGTTGCCCGCTTGCACTTAACGAAGCTTGAAGACGTTCGCATGGTTGTATCGGATACGCAAAAAACGGGAAAAGGCGGACGGCCGAGCCGGCTGTACCGCTTGTCCGACGAAGTGATCGGGCTGTACTTTCCGTTCCGCGATTATCAACTCCTCGCCCGCATTGCCATTCAAACGATGGCCAAACTCGGTTCCATTGGAAGCGAGGCGTTGCGTGAAACAGGAAAGCAGTTCGGCCGTGAGCTCATCGCCAGCCGTTTGCCGCATAACGGCACAGCGAGCACGCTCACCATGGCGGACAAAATCGCCATAATAGAAGAAGCGGCCGAAACGGCTGGATTTTTGCCGCAATTGCACTATGATGAAGAAAAAGAAGTGCTATACCTCGATATTTTCAACTGCCCGTTCAAAGAAATCGCCGCGCAAGCACCTGATACCGTCTGCAGCATGCACCACGCCTTTTTGGAGGGAATGGTCGAGACGCTGTTTGCCCGTGCTGAAGTAACGGAAACGGAAAATATGATGAAAGGCGGCCACCGCTGCGCCTACCGCATAGTCATCTGTCCGTGACAGCGTCCCTCCTTCCTTCTTTTTTGTTTGGAGCAATCAACAGCCGGCATTGGCATCATTTCTTACCACTTGTCCGAAAGCGTTATTTACATTCCCAATCATTGTACATTATAATAAGTAAGGACCAATGGTTTGCACAAGCAAAGGAGGGATACATAATGGACCGCATGTTTCGCGTGCTCGCCTTTTGGACCGGCATTTTTGCTGTCATGTTTTACCTTGGCCATATGCATACGACGTCGCTCATCTTCTTTGGCCAAACGGTGTTTTTCCTGTTCCTCGGCTTTTTAAAGCTGACCGAGAGAATGTACATTTACATTTTCGGGGCGTATTTGACGATTTTCTTCGCGGCGTTTACGTATTGGACGACTTTTATGATGGTGCCCGGCATGGGGGAATAAAAAACAGGCAGAACCTCCTGCCTGTTTTTTTGCCGCTTTGACCAAAACCCCTTTTCTCCATTGCAGATAGGCGAAGGAAGCCGTTAATCGGCCGGCAAAAACTCGGGCGCTGGCCAAAAGTCGCGCGCGGAGAGACTCATCTCTTTCTGCAAGATAAGCACGTCAAAAAAGCGGCTGACGCCATCGTCGGCGATCAGCGCGCGGATCATTCGATTTTGGCGGCTTGCCGGTGAAAAAAAATCACCGCCTTCTGAAACGTTCCATTCATGCAAAAGGCCGGCCGCGAGCAAAAACCGGTCTTGGCGAACGAACGCCACTTCCTCCCACCCAGCCTGACGGGCGTACAAGCGAAACGCATCCCATTGTACATGGCTCGTCAAGTCCATCTCCCCCGGATGGCGAAGCGGGTCGGCAACAAGTTGATGACGGAAATATCCGCGCAAGCTTCCATGCCGCCGCGCCGGGGCGCGCAACTGTTCGTCCGTATAGCCATAGTCGATCGTCACCATCACTGCCTGATGAAACAGCGTCCCAACCTCGAGCCAAAACGCCTTCATCGCGAGAGGCACCTCAAGCCTTTGCCCTTCAGCAAGATCCAATCCACGCTCATTTAAATAGCGGACAATAGCGGGACGGCAAAGCGGCGCCTTTTCTTCAACGAGCCGGCCATCTCGGGCGGCGACAAAACATTCGTACAAAACCCCGCCTTCCTTTACAATGACGTGAACGGGAAACGCATCAAAAAATTCGTTGCTAAACACGATGCCGGAAAACGGCCCACGCTCGGCCAGCCAGCGAGAGACATCGTCATATTGCTCCACCTTCTCGGCGACGGGTTGAAGCGTTTCGCGCTGGCGCCGGCGGTGGAACGGGCTTTGGTCGACGATCGTATACGACAAGCGGTCGTATGTGTGTGGACTTTTTTTCTTCCATTCTTCCAATACCGAAAGCGCCAATCTTCCATCTCCGCCCCCCCACTCGCAAACAGCCGGCGGCAGGCCGCTGTGTTCCACCATCCGAACCCAAAGCGAAGCAAGCGCTTTGCCAAACACCGGCGCGAATGAGCTGTTCGTAAAAAAATCGCCTTCCTTGCCGATTTTCGCCCGCTCTCGCATATAGTAGCCGAATCGTTCGTCGTAAAGAGCCATCTGCATGTAATCGGCGTACGACACCCGCCCGCCCGGCGCCGCGGCAATCTGTTCGTACAATCGATCCATCATCATTTTTCTACCTCGTTTTGATGATTTCAAACGTTTGTTAGAAATTAAGGTGGAGGATTTCAATATTGACATAGTGAAAATAATCATATATTGTTATAGTAGCAGCTTAACTATATCCCCTCCCATTTGTGGATAGAACATCCCCCAAAAACCCTTCTTGGCGCGGCTAAGAAGGGTTTTTTGTGTTTCCCCCACAAACCGCTGCACCGCCCAGCTAGCCTTTTGGTCTGCATAAATACAACTTGGCAGGCTTCGCCTCTCGTTGGCCCAAAATCGTGTCGGCTATGTTTTTCCGACTGTTGGAGGCCAGCCGCTGGCTTGCCTTCGTCACCTTGCTGATCCAAACGGCGCTTGGCCCGAACCTCGCGGATACGCTTTTTTACGACGGTCTTTTACTTTCTTCTTACGAAAACCCATGCAAAAACGGATTTGTATCCATCTCCGCAGCGATCGTCGTCTCTGGCCCATGGCCTGAAAGAACGATCGTTTCCTCCGGCAGCGTAAGCAGTTCGTCATGAATGCTTTTCAACAGCTGCTGATGGTTGCCGCCTGGCAAGTCCGTACGTCCGATGCTGCCGGCAAACAGCGCATCGCCGGAAAACACAATATTGGCTTGTTTGCAGTAATACGAGACGCTGCCCGGGGAGTGACCCGGCGTTTCGCGGACATCCAACGCAAACGGACCAATGTTCAGCACCGTCGGCCCTTTAAGGCATGTCGGTTCGCAACGGACAGCGACCGGACCGCCGAAATAAAGCGAGCCATTCAATGCCGGATCTTGCAACCATTGTTTTTCATTTTCGTGCAAATACACGGGAATGTCCCAGCGGGCAAGCACGTCCGGGATGCCGCCAATATGGTCAAAATGCGCATGCGTCAGCAAAATCGCCAACGGGGTCAGCCCTTTTTCCTCAATCCGGCGGACGAGCGCCGCGCCTTCCGCGCCGGGGTCAACGATTAGACATTGTCGGTCTGCAGACGACAACAAGTAAGCGTTGGCCTGAATCGGGCCGACGGGAATACGCGTCCATTTCATGGCCATCTCCTCCCTTCCTTGACATGTCCAATAGTTAACTTTATTTTACTGTTTTTTTTCAAGCGATGGAAGAGAAAAAAGAAAGGGACCTCGACAAATAGAGGAAAAAAGATTACAATGAAAAAGAATGGACACGTTTGTACATACTGTTTCATGAGGGGGTAAAACATGGGTACGGTCATTATTTTTGCACTTGTGACGCTGCTTGCCCTTTATGGAATGCTCCGTACATTGCGCGAGAAAAACGTGCTCGGATTTTTGTTTGGACTTGCCACTGCCGCTGTATTCGGCTGGTTTACCATCATGACCATTTTGGATCACGGCATTCCAACCGGCATGCACTGAAAACGCAAGAGGCGAATCATGCCTCTTGCGTTTTTATGCCATTTTGAGCGCTGCTAAAAACAGGCCGAGGCTGTCGCGATATATTTGCGCAAACTGCGAGAGGGGCAACGGATTGACGCCCTCGCCGAGCTCTACGGTGTAGCCGCGCCGCTTCCACGTTTGAATGAACCAATCGCGGTAGCCGGCATGACTGTCAATGTAGCGAACCGCCTGGTAGCCGCTTGCTTCAGCCATCGCCTGAACCGTTGCCTCCGCCTCCGGCGGCTCGAACCCTTCATACCCCCAATAAATTTCCTTGCCTTGTGTATGAAACGCGACAACCATCGCAAAATCGCCCGACTCGGCGAGCGCCGCCATCGCTTTCGCCTCCGGCTCGGTAAGTGGGGAAAAACCGGGAAAATCGCGGGGTGCCGGCGCTTTCGGCGGTTTGCGGGCCTGTTCAATTTCCCAATTAGCTGGGAATTGATTGTTTAAATCAACGCCGCGGATGTTCGCTTTCCATTGCGAAAAATCGAGCGACCCACCGTTGATGCAGACAACTTCGCTCCGATGCGGTTCTTCTTTCGGCGGGCCGTTCAGCACAAGATTGACGCCGTCAGGGTTCACCATCGGCACAATGGAAAGAGTCACTTTATGGTAATAATCAAGCACCCGATGGCCAGCAAGCTCGTCATCGTTAACCAGCGCCCTGACGTACTCGTCGATGAACGCCATGATCACAGCCGTTGTGATCCACTCATTCGCATGGAACGATCCGTTCATATGCACGCGTACCGGCCCGCGGCCGATTTGCAGTTCAACGAGCGGCAAGCCGAGAACACTATGGCCGATCGTCCGCTGGCGCACAAACGGGTAGTGACAGATGAGGGCGGTGATATCCTCCATCAAAGCGGCAAAATCATACGGACGGACGCTGCGGACGACCGGAGACGAAATCCGCTTCGGCAGCGGCGCTGTTCCGTTGATGACCGCCATCGCTCCCGGCAGCCGCCGCAGCACCTCCGTCGGCAGCGACAGGCAGTCAGCGAGCACTTCCCACTTATCGATCGTCGTATATCCTGGAATCACAACGGTCTGCCCCGAACTCAATCCTCCCTTTTCCACGTGCGGGTTCGCGTCGATGATCAACTCAGTCGGCACGGAAAACCATCGTCCATATTTCTCAAACGTATCGCCGGGCCATGCTTGAACATGCATGCGCCGTCTCCCCTTCCCCATTTCTTTATCTTCAAAATATGTCAGCAGACGGCAAAAAATGAGCGCTTAGCAGGCGGCTGGCATGCATCAGCGGAAAAGCAAAACGCCTCTGTATCAATTTACATATGATGAAACTATCCAATCCCATATCATCAAGCAATAAAAAAAGGCATCCCCCCTTTGGGACACCTCCCGTTGTTTACGCGCCGGCAAGCTCTTTTGCCAGCCAAGCGGCGCCGATGACGCCGGCATCATTGCCCAGTGTCGCTAAAACCAGCTCCGCCCCAGCGGCAACGCGCGGGAACGCGAAGCGGCGGAAATGGGCGGCCACGCGCTCGACAAGCATGTCACCCGCCTTGGACACGCCGCCGCCGATCACAATTTTCTCCGGATTCGTCACATTGGCGGCATTCGCCAACGCCCAACCAAGATAGTACGTTGCTTCATCGACCACTTCCAATGCCAACGCATCACCCGTTTTGGCGGCGTCAAACACCGCTTTGGCCGTCACATCCCCGTTGCGAAGCTCACTCGGACGCTCATCTGCGGTCAATTTCTCCTTGGCGATCCGCACGATGCCGGTGGCGGACGCAATCGTTTCCAAACATCCGGTTTTGCCGCAGTTGCAGCGGGCGCCGCCATCAGGAATCATCGTCATGTGTCCGATCTCTCCGCCGGCGCCGTTTATGCCGCGCACGATGGCGCCGTTGGCAATCACACCGCCGCCAACGCCGGTGCCAAGCGTCACAAACAACAAATGGCGCGCTCCTCCCCCTGCTCCTTTCCACATCTCGCCAAGCGCTGCGAGATTGGCGTCATTATCAACCGCCACAGGCAGCCCTATTGCTTCTTCCAGCCGTTGTTTCAGCGGGTAATTCGTCCATCCAATATTGACCGTCTCATACAACATGCCGGTTTCCTCTTCGACCGGCCCGGGGGCGCCGATGCCGGCGGCAAACAGCCTCTCTTTCGTTCCGCCGAGCTGAACAAGCGTCCTTTCAAGCGACCGGGCAATGTCAGCGACGATATACTCACCGTGATTGGCGGTGTTCGTCGGAATTTCCCATTTGTGCACGATGTCACCCTCGGTGGTGACAAACGCCATTTTGATTGTCGTGCCCCCGAGGTCAATGCCTACCAACCATGGTTCCATTTTGCATCCTCATCCTTTTTTCATCCTTTTTTCCCGCTCGATTTGCGCTTCGTGCCGCAAAATAAACAAAGCGGCTTGCAGCTGTTTCGCATCGATCAGCTGAGACTGGTACAGCTCTTTCACTTCCTCTTCCATCAGCTCCAAATCAGCAAGCCGATCGCCTACGTAAATGATCGTGCCAAACTGCTTCAACAGCTGCTGAACGTCATATACGGTCTTCATTGCCACTCATTCTCCTTTTTTCCTCTTTTAATGTAGCGGCAAACAGCCACGGCCGTCAAGACAAAAAACGCAGGCGCTAAAGCAACAGCGCCTGCGTCAGCGGTCAGGGTCGCGTGGGTGAAGAATCGCCGGCCGCCGGTTTTTAAGCGGCATCGGCGACCGGATGAGCACATCGCGCATCGCTCGGTAGGAAAACGGGATGAACGGCCATAAGTACGGAACGCCAAACGACGTCATCCGCGCCAAGGCAAGTATCCAAACAGTGATGCCGATGACATAACCGTACAGGCCGAACAGGCCCGACAAAATCAGCAAGGCGATGCGGACGAGCCGATTCGCCAAGCTCATTTCATAGCTGGGCGTCGCAAACGTACCGATGGCCGTAACAGAAAAATACAAAATCACTTCATTGGAAAAGAGTCCAACTTCCACCGCAATGCCGCCGATCATCAGCGCGGCGACAAGGCCGAGCGCGGTCGCCAGAGAAGACGGTGTATGAATAGCAGCCATTCGCAGCATATCCATTCCGATTTCAATCATCAAAATTTGCACAAACAGTGGAATATCTCCTAATTTGGCTTTTCCTAAAAACTGGAGCGGTCCCGGCAACAGCTCCGGCTCGATCATAAGCAAATACCAAAGCGGCAGCAAAAACACCGACGCCCAAACAGCCAAAAAGCGGACGAGCCGCAAATACGCCCCGACGATCGGCTTATTTCGGTACTCTTCAGCATGTTGCAAATGATGCCAAAACGTTGCCGGCGTGATCAAGACACTTGGCGACCCGTCAACAATGACGAGCACGTGCCCTTCATACAAATGAGCCGCCGCCGTATCGGGGCGCTCTGTGTAGCGAACGACCGGATACGGGTTCCAATGCCGCCCAGAAATAAACTCCTCAACCGTTTTCTCCGCCATCACAAGCCCATCCGTATCAATTGCCGCGATCGCTTGTTTGACGCGGTGAACGAGCTCCGGGTCAGCGATTTCCTCAATATAACAAATGCAAATATCCGTCTTTGAGCGCCGCGCCACTTGCACATATTCCATACGCAACGATGGATCACGAACACGGCGGCGAATCAGCGCGGTGTTAAAAACGATCGTCTCAACAAAACCGTCGCGCGCCCCGCGCACGACTCGTTCCGTATCGGGCTCTTGCGGACCGCGCACCGGATACGTGCGGGCGTCAATCAAAATAATCTGATCCACTCCGTCGACAACGAGCGCGGTCGGTCCGGCAAGCACCATCGCGACTGCTTCTTCCAAGTCGTCTGTCTGCCCGATCTCGACATACGGAAGATGTTTTTTCAGCAGCTTCTCAAGTGGGTGAACGTCCAGTTCGTGTTCCTCGAGCCGGGACAAATATCTCATCAAATAATGCAAAATATCGTCTTTGACAAATCCGTCAATCATAAACAATGCCATCGCCCGGCCGCCATATTCGACATCAAGGCGAATGACATCGAAACTCTTGCCGACTCCAAGCCGTTCAGCCAAATAGGATGCGTTGTCATGAAGACGGCGGGACGCCGGGCGTTTGGGCATCTGTTTCTCCATCGTCATCCCCCTGCATCGTTTGCACTGTATACTCCCCATCATAGACAAACATGAGGACATTCATACATAAATGTTCCTTGTGATGCATATATTGGTGAAAACCTTGTCCAATCCGGGAGGATGTCATGAAACGATGGATGATTCCCTTCACGGCGCTTGCTTTTTTCCTTGCCGCCGCGCTCGCCTCGCGGTGGGGGCACGATCAGACTGCTGAAGTGATCAAGTTTTTCCCGCTTGATCGCGAAGCGGCGTTCATCGAAGCGAAAACATCGCTTGCGCTTAAGGGCGACAGCGAACGCGGGCGCTACGCGCTCCGCTGGTCAGTCTCCTCCGTTTTAAACCGCCGCGCCTATTTGCGTCAAGACGTCTCGTTGTTGTTTGCTGATGGCCGCTTGGCCGATGTGTTGTCAAAATGGAAAACAAACACGGATGTGATCGACACGGAAAAGACGGTCCGGATGCAGGACAGCCACTTTTTTCAAGCCGTCTCGTTCCATCACGGCGAACTGCATAAAGGAGAGAACATCACAAGCAGCCAAACCATGTCAAGCAACTATTTGTACGTCATTGACTCGCCGTACCATCCGCTCACATCGTTCCGACGGCCAAGAACAGATGACGAGCGTGAATGGCAGCATGTCTTGAACAAAACCACGAATGAATTTCTTCGTCATAAAGCGGACGAGCTGCTCACCCACTTTTCTTTGTCAAAGAAAGATTATTACGCCCTTTATTTGCCGGAGCTCGTCACCTATTCGGAACAACCGTTGCCAGGGTTGTCAACGGCAAAAACGCAAACCGTCATCGGCCGTCTTTGGGAAGGATTGTACAAGTCGTACATCCTTGGCATAAAAAAAGAGGATGGATCCATCCTCTCGCCCATCGGCAGCACGATGCCGCTCATTCTCATTCGCAAAGATTACAGTAGGCTCTTCGTTCTCATTGAAGCGAAAACCGGGGAAAAAGTGATGCTCGTGCAGCTTCTTTAGCACATTTCGAAAAGAGGCCTTCCACTTCAAACAAAGCAAAGCAGGGATCATTTACCGAAATCCGATCCATAAGCCAGCAGCGACAAGCAGCGCCGCCACCGCCAATGCTCCCGCCTGCCGCCCGAAAGCAGTGCGTTTGGGCAAATGAACGACGCCGGATGCCAAAAAACCGCCAACCAGTCCGCCGATATGGCCGGCGTTGTCAATGCCAGGGACAAGCAAGCCAAACAACAGGTTGACGATGATTAAACTGATGACGTTCATCCCCATCGTCCGGAAAAATAAATGCCGGTAGACAGTGCCGAAGTAAAGAAGAGCCCCAAACAGCCCGAAAATGGCTCCCGACGCCCCGGCGGATAGTGATGGTGTAAACAAAAAACTCGCCAGCGCTCCGAAAAAGCCGGCCGTTACGTAAATGAATAAAAAGCGAAGCGAGCCGTACAGCCGCTCAACCGTGACCCCTAAATAATGCAAAGCGAGCGTGTTGGTCAACAGGTGCAAAAACCCGATATGCAAAAACATTGGCGTCAACAGCCGCCACCATTCTCCTGCCTCAATGAGCGGATTGAATTTGGCGCCGTAGTGAATCAACACATCTGGATTCGTGCTCCCGCCGCTCCATTCGAGAACCAAAAACATCGCAACCTGCACGACGATGAACAGGCGGGTGAACATCGGTTTGCCATACTCAAAAATGCGCCGTTCCTCCTCACGGCGGCGCCGCCATTCGCGGATCACCTCTCGCTTTAAGCGCTCGGCGGCAGCAAACGGATCGGACGTTTCCACAAGCGGCTCAAAATGGAACGCGACGCCCGTCATCTCCGCAAGCCGCGGCAGCATTTCGCCTATATTGCCGCTGTGAAGGAGGACCGTATGAAACGCGCCAGCGGGCACCCCAGAGAGCATCAACGGCTCGGCGACAAGAAATTCCCAATCGTCAACCGGGGGATACCCCATCACATAAACATTGATGACCTGGCCCGCTCTGCTAAAATTCCATCCTTTCATTTGCTGAACGAATTGCCAAGTATATTCCATATCAAGGCGCAACAATCGACTCCAATCAAAGTCGGCGCGCACGAGGCGGATGAATGTTGGACGCCGCCAATGGTTTGATTCCAGCCATACTTCATCAGCCTGCTCAGACATCCGCACGATGCGGTAGCCGCCGCAGGACAAACGCTGAACAAGCTGCCAAAACAGTACATCCATCGTTCCAATCACGTTCTCCTCTCCCTTTCCCTGGCGAGGCCAAGTCCGACAAACAGCAGCAAAGCCAAGCCAACTCATCGACCGTCCGGCAAACCGGAGTGAATGGGCCTGCGGGCGCCGGCCGCTGCGGCCGATTTTTTCATAACCGACTTCTTCAAAAAAACCACCGCTGCCGCATCATGGACGCAACATTTGCGAAACAAGGGCGTTACGCACGGCCGGAATGTGGAGTGCAAATCGGACCAGTTGCTTTCGCAACGACGGAACGCGCAACGCAAAGGCGGCCATTCGGTAGCGATAACGGTAAGCAAGCCAGCCGGCGGCAACGACAAGCAGCGAGTACGACCATTTATTCATCCGTTGTTCCCCCTCATCATATGACGTGCTCGTTATTCTTTTTCCCTTTTTCTCTCCAAATATGAAGCGCGTCTAATGCGCCAGCGCGAAGGCGGCCAGCACCGCGCCGATGACCGCCAGAACGTTCACCGCATCGTTGTCAAGCCATTGCCAGCCTTTCATATGAATGGTTGCCTGCCCGCAATGCTGTTTCCGCTCAGTCGTCGCCCCGCATGCCGGACAACGGTAAGCCGCCTGCCAAGCCGCACCAAGCCACGTATCGAACCAGCTGCCGAGCCAACCGAAAAATGCAGCAGTCAAAACGGACTGGACGTCGAGAAAAAACACGCCAGCAGCCGCAATCAACCATGCGCCGGCAAACGAAGCAGCCGTGCCAAGGAGCGTCACTGCGCCTGAGGTGCCGGCTTCCACCGGCCGAAAGCTCGGCCAAACTCGAGGCGGCCAAGGGCTTAAAGGACCGATTTCGGACGCCCACGTATCGGCGTTCGCTGCAGCGACGGCGACAACAAACAGATCGTCCCAAATCGGGTCGGGACAGACAGCGGCCAATAACGCCAATACGGCCGGCACTCCGCCGTTGGCCAGCACTTGGATGGCATCGCGCTGTCCACCTTTCGCCAATTTTTTAGACAGTTTTTCCTTGTGTTGCTTTCCGATATGGCTAAAGAAGCTGGAGCTGACAAAAAAGCAGCCTAACACCCCTATTCCGCCCCATGAAAAGCCGCATCCAACCGTTGCGCCAATGACAACGGCCGCCGCCGCCCCTGATGTGGACAACGACCGCAACAACCACCCACCGGCAGCGGCGAGGGCAGAGACGGCGATATACCACCATTCATCGCTCACAATGAAGAACTCCTTGATCCGTAATAATGAATTTCACCGGCACATCATGCTCCTCGGCTGGAATGTCGTCCAGCACTTGAAAGGAGTAAGCCAGCGCCGCCGTCACCGCCGAAGCTCCCGGCAAATATCGGTCGTAATACCCGCCGCCATAGCCGATCCGGTAGCCGGTTTTGGCAAAACAGACCCCCGGGACAATGATGAGATCAAACTCATCGCGGCCGATCGGCGTTGTTTGCTTTTCAATCGGCTCAAACAATCCGGCATACGCTTTTTCGAGCTGGGCAAACGACTCGAGCCGCCGAAAGGACATCGTTTTCGCCTTTGGATCGCATTTCGGGACACCGACCGTTTTTCCTTCCCGCCACGCCTGTTCAATGATCGGCAAGGTGTTGACTTCCATCTCTCTCGACACCGTCATGGCGATCGTCCGCGCTGTTTGCCATAATGGCCATCGATATAAATGAGCGGCGATTTGTCGATCGTACCTCTCTTTTTCTGCTGTTGGAAGCTGGCGAAGCCGATTCAGCATACGCTGGCGCCATTCCTTTTTGTCGTCCATCATCTTCCCTTTCCTCCCATAAAGATAAAAAGCAGCAGGAATCATCTTCCCACTGCTTACTTTGTTTCGCGGTGCAACGTAACTTTGCGATCGCGCGGGCAATATTTTTTCAATTCCAAACGCTCTGGGTTGTTGCGTTTATTTTTCGATGTAATATAGTTGCGTTCACCGCATTCTGTGCATGCCAATGTAATGTTCACACGCATCATTTTTCCCTCCAAACGAGCTTTATACTTTATATAATCGGACTTTTCTATGATACCATTTTTCTTCGGCGATTTCCACCTCTAAATTTCATCTTTGTTCAATAAGAGCACCACAAGCAGAGAATGATATGGTATAGTGAAAAGGGGAGGGATGCACGTGGTAGAATATGCGATCATCGCCTTGGCAGTTCTAGCCATTATTTTTCTTGTCATTTCCTTTTTTGCTAAAGATGAACTGAAACCGCTCGAAGAACAAATCGATCATTTGACCGTTTCACTGGCGCAGGAAACGTACCAAATCAAAAAGCGGCTGCAAGTCATCGAGGAGGAGCTCCTCATCCCTGAGCGACAACGATTCGCTTCGCCGCAGCGCAACGGACCGTTGTCGCCGACCGATCGGCGCATCTTGTTTTTGCATAAACAAGGATTCCCGCTCGAAGACATCGCCCGTGAGACAGGGCTGACCGTTGCGGAAGTCGAGCGGGCGGTAAGGAGATTGCGCCGATGAACAAGCGATTGATGCGTTCGTTTGCCCTAGGGTTGCTTGTATCGGCAGCGCTGATCGGTGCCTCGTATTACGTTGCGCCCCCGGCTGCACCGACGGAAGCGGAAGTCAAGACGTTCCTCAAACATCATGGACTTGTCGCTGTAGCGAAAGAGGAATACGACAGACTCCGCAGCGCTCAGTCGAACACCGCCCCGAAAGCGTCGGCCAAGCAGATGTCCCAACCATCAGTGCAAACCGTTTACGTCTATCGACTCGTTATTAAGAAAGGAGATGCGCCAGAGACATTTGCCCGTGAACTTGAAGAGGCTGGCATCATTCAAAGCGCCCGCACCTTCAACGACTACTTGGAGCAACATGGGCTGACGCGCTCCATCCGCCCCGGTGTCTACAACGTGCGGAGCGATATGGACTATGCCGCCATCGGCCGGTTGATTGCCAAGCCATAACACAAGAAAGGGGGCTGACCCAAAACGGGAATGCGTTTTGGGATCAGCCCCTTTTCTTAAGGCGGTGTCTGCGCATCAAACAGCCGTTCTTTCGAAAGAAACTCCCTTTTTGAAACGAACTTTTTTGTCCGTCATTGCCGACGCACACGGACCGCTTTTATCCGAACCGCCCAGCGATATAATCCGCCGTCCGTTGATCAGCTGGACGAGAAAACAACATTTTTGTCTCCCCGTATTCAATGACTTCTCCGTTTAAGAAAAACGCCGTCCGATCAGAGATGCGGGCTGCCTGTTGCATATTATGCGTGACAATGATGATGCTGTATTTTGTTTTCAGCTCCTCCATCAACTCCTCAACCTTTGCTGTCGAAATCGGATCGAGCGCCGATGTCGGTTCATCCATTAAAATGACATCCGGCTCGACGGCCAAACAGCGGGCAATGCACAGCCGCTGCTGTTGCCCCCCCGATAAACCGAGGGCGTTTTCATGGAGCCGATCTTTGACTTCCTCCCAAAGCGCCGCTTGGCGCAAACTTTTTTCGACGATCTCATCGAGCCGCCGCCGGTCGCGGATCCCATGAATGCGCGGCCCATAGGCGACGTTGTCATAAATCGACTTTGGAAACGGGTTGGGCTTTTGAAACACCATGCCTACTTGCGTTCGCAACTGTTCAACTGGGTATGACGTGTCAAAAATGCGGCGGCCGCGATATAAAATCTCTCCTTCGAGCCGGACGTTTGGAATGAGCTCGATCATTCGATTGAGCGTTTTGATATAGGTTGACTTGCCGCATCCTGACGGGCCGATAATCGCTGTAATCTCGCGTTCATAAAAAGACAGATGAATATGTTTTAACGCATGATGCTCGCCATACCATACGTTCAGTCCGTTCGTTTCGTAAACGACCTCTTTTTTCACCAACTGCGCCGAAGGAATATCCTCTTTTCGGCGCTCCACCACCGCCATCATACTCATCGGCGTGACTCCTTTCATTTCCTTCCGCCCTCACTGGCAACGGAAGATCGAGTTTTTCCTATCATGAGCATACAAAACGATCGTTAACGCTGTGTGGACGGTATGTAAAGTTTTTGTAAACGAACATCATTTTTTGCAAGCCCAAAAAAAAGAGGCGCCCGTTCAGGCGCCTTTCATGTCAGCGCGCATCGGCAGCCTCTGCGCCGCCTTGAGCATCGAAGCCGCTCCCGCCTTGAGCCGCACGCTTCGCTTTCAATTCAAAATAGGCATCCAAAATGCGGCGGCCGATCCGGTCATTAATCCCGTCGCTCTCCCCTTGCGTCGCCCACGGGACGACAACGGCAAACGACACTTCTGGATCGTTGTACGGCGCATAGCCGACGAGCGTCAAATTGTACGTTGGATCATTCCGCCGGCTTTGGATCGGGCCGTCATAAAACGCTTCGGCCGTCCCTGTTTTGCCGGCCGGTTTATACGGAGCGTTGGCGAAATACGAATACGCCGTTCCGCCCGGCTCTTGCATCACACGGCGGAATCCTTCTTGCACCCGCTTGATGTATTCTGTCTTCATATCAATCCGGTTTAGCACAACCGGTTCGAACCATTTGATGACTCGGCCGGGTTCTTTTCCGTCGGCCGACGGCTCACGAATTTCTTTGACAAGCTGCGGTTTCATCCGATAGCCGCCGTTGGCAATCGTCGAGATGTATTGCGCCAGTTGCATCGGCGTATACATATCGTACTGGCCGATCGCCAAGTCAAGCAAAAATCCGCCGCGCGTGCTTTGTCCCTGGAAGCCGCTAAGTTCGTTCGGCAAATCGATGCCCGTTTTCACGCCAAGGCCGAATTGGCTGAAATAGTGGCGAATCGTCGTAAACGCCGCTGGATTGATGCGAAGCGGCGCGTGCGGACGATACGCACCGCCCCCAATGGCGATCGCTGTTTTGAACATATAGACGTTCGATGACTGCTTGAGCGCCGTCAGCTCGTTGATCGTCCCCATCGTCTTCCATGATTTTTTCACCGGGGTTCCTTTAATATACAAAGGCTCGTCCTTTATATACGTATTCGGATGAAGCACCCCAGTTTGAAAGCCAGTGAGAACGGTCGCTCCTTTCACCGCCGATCCCATCGCATAGGCGGACGTGATGTTGCCGATGGCAAAGTCGACAAATTTGCCGTCTTGAAGAAGTTTGCCGGCCATCGCCAACACTTCGCCCGTCTTCGGGTTCATCATGACGACAAACGCCCGGTCCAAGAGCGGCGACCGACCTTTGCGCTTCGTGGCCAAAATCTCTTGTTCAATAATTTGCTCCACTTTTTGCTGAAGTTCGGCATCAATGGTCAACACGAGGTCGTTGCCGCGCTCGCCTGGATACACTTGCTCGACCGAGATGACATTGCCCGATTTATCGACAACGTTTTTCACTTTCGCCTTTTTGCCGTGCAGCACTTCTTCATACTGCATCTCCAAATAGCTTTTGCCGACACGGTCGTTGCGGCTGTAGTCGCGGGCTAAAAAATAATCGAGCCGTTCGCGCGGGACGCCTTCGTCTTCTTCCGTCACACTGCCGAGCACAGAGCGAAATGTGTTGTCATAGACGTATTTCCGGTCCCAATCCACCGTCGTATTGACGCCGGGCAGCTCGCTCAAATGCTCACTGACGACCGCATATTCGCGGTCGGTCACTCCTTTGCTTTTGATCGTCTGCGGCGTCAAGGCGTACCCGCTTTCCATCTCATGTTTGATGGCGATCACTTCAAGCTCTGCTTTCGAAATTTGCGCCAAATCTTGCTTGGTGATGCGGTCGAGCGTCCACTCGTACACCTTTTTGTCGATCTCTTTTTGCGTCAATCCTTGGTCAGCGAGTTTTTTCCGTTCTTGTTCGCTCACCTTCTTTTTCGCTTCTTTCGGATGCGTTAAAATCCAATAATCTTTCATATCGCGCTCGGTCACTTTTTTCTCAGCATCGGGAATGTCAATGTATTGGGCAAGCTTCCTTGCTATGTCCAATATTTCTTCCGGCTGTGTCGTTTTGGAGCGCGTGTACGTAATCGCCTTTTGTGGTGTGTTGTCAACGATCACGCGGCCAAACCGATCGTAAATTTTGCCGCGCGGCACCGGCGTGCTGACGATTTCATCCTGCGTCCGCTCCACTTCGCGCCGATAATCTTCACCGTAGACGATTTGTACGACGCCAAGGCGCAAAATCAGCGCTGAAAACAACAAAAAAACAAAGAAAAACAAAATGTTTAACCGAATCGGCACTTGCGCTCGCTTTTTCCGTTTCATCCCCCGATCCTCCTTCTCCTCCCCCTATTGTAAAAGAAAAAGTCGGTCATGGCTAGGGAAAAACTTGTCCCCTCACACCGACGGACCGCCCCGTTCGCCGGCCAGCTTCGCCCGAAGCAAAAGCCTCTCGCGCTGATCGCGCTCCGGACGGCCATCGGTGAAGCGAATGCGGCGGACAAACCAATAAATCACCAAATGCCCAGCCCCGCACCCAAACATAAGCACCCGAATGCCAGCCTCTTCGCCAAAGAGCGCCATAGCCGTTAAAAAGGCCAGAATCGATGTCACCCGTCCGGCGTTTAAAAACAATTCCCGGACAACAATGTATTCGACGCGCGCCTCGGCCGATTTCCAGCTCTTCCCGATGACGTCAAACGTCAAGGAGGAATACGGCACAAGCAGCAATGGATACGCAATGGCGATCGTGATGGCATAAAGAATGAGGCGCGGATAGGTTGGATGGAAGACGATCAAAAAAATCGCTCCGTATAGCAACGCTCCTCCCAGCAAAATCGCTTTCATCCGATATTCACGCTTGATCAGCCGGGAGACGGCATAATAGGCGACAAACGATGTGAACGAGTTGACAAGCCCGAATTTGCCGAGCGCCCATTCACTCCCAGAAGTGATATACACAAGCACGGAAATGATAAACACAAACGTGCCTTCGCGTAATCCTTGAAAAAAGTGGGCATTCGTAATGAGCCGCCAGTTCCGGTTTTCATTCCTTTCCTTTAAAATGCGGACGAACAAATAGTTCCCTGCGGCCGCGCGGCGCTTCAAGAAAAAGCTGAGCAGCACAGCGACAAGAAACAAGCCGAGCGACAGCGAGAAAACGAACGTATACCCTTTTGCTCCATAAAACGATGAGATGATATAACCGGCAACCATCGGCCCGATCATGCCCGCGGATGAGGTCAGCACCCCGAAAAAACCGTTAAAAAAGTCGCGCGTCTCCGGTTCGGTAATTTCAAATGTCAACACGTTAAACGCCAACCAATAAAAACCGTAGCCGACGCCAAGCAGCGCACCAAGAAAAAGCAAATATTGATGGGCGCGAGAGCCGACCAATAAAACGGTGACAAAAAAAACGGCTAAACACGACACGCCAAGCCGCAAAACGAGAATGCGGTCAATTTGTTTTGCCAGCCGGCCGGCGAAAATAAACGTCAGCGGCTGCATCGTGACGACCGCCAAATTGTATAGCGCCAAATCGCGAAAATCGCCGGTCTGTTTCCATAAATAAATGTTGACAAACGTGTTCGACAGGGAAACACCGAGCGCGTAAAATCCGCCGATGCAAAGCAAAAGCAACAGGTCGCGGTTCACTTGTTCTTGGCCGGTTAGTTTTTGGAAAAATGCCATTGCCAACTCCCCTTTTCATCTATCCGGTAGTGTAGCCATTTCCACTATGGCTATGCAACCGGCGCAAAGAAAACCACTTCCTTTGCCTGACCCCTCCGTCGCTAAAAAAGCGGGGCGTTTTGTTTCGCCCCGCTTTGTTGATTACTTCGCTTTCGCTTCGCTGTACCGTTTCGCCACTTCGTCCCAGTTGACAATATTCCAGAATGCGGCAATGTATTCCGGACGGCGGTTTTGGTATTTCAAGTAGTACGCATGCTCCCAAACGTCCAAGCCGAGAATCGGCGTTTTGCCTTCCATGATCGGCGAGTCTTGGTTCGGCGTGCTCGTAATTTCCAGCTCGCCGTTGTTCACGACAAGCCA
The DNA here is from genome assembly GCF_000733845.1 of Geobacillus vulcani PSS1. Classification (GTDB taxonomy): domain Bacteria; phylum Bacillota; class Bacilli; order Bacillales; family Anoxybacillaceae; genus Geobacillus; species Geobacillus vulcani. The sequence continues at coordinate 2,007,896 of NZ_JPOI01000001.1, read as the reverse complement.
TGCCCAGCCTGAACCGAAACGGCCGGCCGCTGCTTTCGAAAACTCGTCTTTAAACGCGGCGAAGCTGCCGAATTTTTTATTGATCGCCTCAGCCAGCTCACCCGTCGGCTCACCGCCGCCGTTTGGCGACAAAATCGTCCAGAAAAGCGAGTGGTTCGCATGGCCGCCGCCGTTGTTGCGCACCGCCGTGCGAATGCCTTCCGGAAGGGCTTCCAAATTGCTGAGCAATTCTTCGAGCGATTTGTTTTGCAAATCCGGATGCCCTTCCAACGCCGCATTCAAATTCGTGACGTATGTGTTATGGTGCTTCGTGTGGTGAATGTTCATCGTTTCTTTGTCAATGTACGGCTCAAGCGCATCGTACGGATACGGCAATGCTGGCAATTCAAATGGCATACAATCTCCTCCTTTTTGGTTTATGTAACACGGACAAGAGGGCGTCCGTTTGAGATTAGCTTACCAAAGTTGGCACAATGTTTCAATCGATTTGCTTGTCTTCGCTTTTTGTTTACATATTTTCAACACATCGTTGACCGTTTCTTCATAATGGCAAGTTATAGTATAAAGGTAGCTTTCGGTTAGGGGGGAACTCAGCGAAAATGGAAATGAAACAATCTCGTTCTTTATGGAGCGCCTTTCGACTTGAGACGATTGTCATGATGGCCATGGTGCTCACAACAACGTTGTCAGCCCTTATCATCACCTCCATCGGCTATATTCAAGGGCGCCATTCAGCTATTCAGTCTATCCAACAACAACTGCAGCTATCAAGCGAAACCATGGTTGAAAAAATTTCCGTTTTAAAGGCTACAACGACCAATGAAGTATTTTCTCAAAAACTGAACTACTCATTGATCTTAAATGAACGGAAATTCCACTCCTTACACCTTCATCCGGTGCAATTGATTGTAACGAAAACGGGAGAGACGGTGGCGAAACGGCCATCCTCGTCCAATCAAACGCTGTCCCAACAAGTCGTGCGCGATATATTGAACAAAGAAGCAAGGGGTTTTGTATACAGATCAATGGATGGCTGCATTTTCCAGTTCCAGCGATTTGCAGGGAGCGGTCTACATCATCGCCATTCCGGAAAAGGATTATCTGTGGCCGCTTTTGAAACAGCAAGCAACAAACCTGGCATGGTCTGTTGCCGCTGTCTTGACCGTATGCCTGGCCGGATGGAGAATCATCCATCGCGCCACTCGTCCCATTGCTTGGCTCCAACAAGCCATGGAACGGCTTGGATCCGGCGACTGGCGGTCGCGCATTGAATTGCATGCAGCGACAAAAGATATTCTTGCCCTTGCCGACGGGTTCCATCAGATGTCCAGCAATTTGGCTGTTCTGATCGAACATATGCGTTTCAGCTCTGAGCAAATCGCAGCGGCTACGAACCTTTTAAACCAAACATCCTCGGAGACTACAGCGGCTTCCGAACAAATCGCCGCGGCGGTGGCAGACACAGCGTACGGAGCAGAGCAACAAGCACGCAAATCGGCTGACATCGCCTCTTTTTTTCAACAACTGGCAGACGAAATGGAACAAATGTCCTTTCGAATGGAAGAAGCCCGTCGTTCCACAGAACAAGCCCATTCCAAAGCGGAAAGCGGCAACCAGCTTGTTCAACGGGCAAACAGCGACATGGGTTACTTGCAACAATCGATCGCAAAAACGATGCACACAATCGATGCATTGAAAGACCATTCACGCCATATTACCAGCATTCTTTCACTAATCGGAACCATCGCTGAACAAACGAACTTACTGGCTCTAAACGCTGCCATTGAAGCAGCGAAAGCAGGAGAGCATGGACGGGGATTCGCGGTTGTTGCGAAAGAAATCCGGGTGCTGTCGGCGCAAACAGGACAAGCGTTGGCGCAAATTCAATCGATTGTCCAAGATGTGCAAAGCCAAATCGAGGCCGCCGTTCAATCAATGAAGGAAAGCGCCAAACAACTCGATGAAACGAAAAAAACGTTCACGGAAAGCCAACAAGCCTTTAAAGAAATCACAACAATGGTGTCTCATTCATCCGCACATACATTGCAAATTTCAGAAAAATTCGTTGCCATCGAACGGCAAATTAGTGATATGCGAAAACATATCACAGAGATTGCCACCGTTGCCCAACAGATTGCGTCTTCGATGGAGCAAATTTCGAATTTTACTGACGGTCAGCACGAGGCCATGGCGGCCATTCGCTCCGAAGCCGATGCGCTGAATGACCGCGTGTTGCATTGGCGCACCTTGCTTGGCACCTTTCATTTGCCTTCTGACTAAAGCGGGAAGATGCCCGCTTTTTTCTTCGTCCCAAGTTGAATTCTTCCTCTTTCCCGGCTACAATGGAAAAGGAGACAAAGAAAGGTGTGTCTGCGATGAACGTATTTGTCCAGCTGTGGAAAAGCTTATATTCTCCGAAAGACATCGCCCGCTTTCGATTCCAAGGAATTGGGAAAACGATCGGGTATGTGTTTTTGCTGACCTTGTTGTCCATTCTTCCAACGTTTTACTATGTCTCCTCGTCGCTCACGGAAGGCATCCGCACAACGAGCGCCTTATTGAATAACGAGCTGCCGTCTTTTTCGATTGAAAACGGCGAACTTCACTCAGAGGCGGCCGCGCCGATTCATATTGATCAAGGCGGATTTACGATCATTTTTGACAGCACCGGCACAGTGACGAAAGAGGAAGTGGAGCGGTTTCCGAATGCGGTTGCCCTGTTAAAACACGAAGCCGTGCTTGTTGCGAGCCATCAGGCGCAGCATTATAGCTATGCAACATTTCCTGACATCAAAATTACAGATCAAGATGTACGCGCCTTTATTAAGGATCTAGAATCTCTTCTGCCCGTTCTCATCCCGCTTTTTGGGCTCGTTTTATACGTGCTCGCCTGCGCCGGGAAATTTATCAGCGTGTGCATCTTTGCCTTTTTCGGCCTGATTCTTGCCGGCGTGCTCGACAAAACGTTGCGCTACCGTCATACATGGGTGATGTCGGCTTACGCCATTACGCTGTCGACCGTCTTTTTCACCGTGATGGAAACGGTGCAAGCGGTCGTGCCCTACGGCGCGTTGATCCATTGGTTCGTTTCGCTTGTCGTCCTCTTTTTGGCCGTCAAGGAAGTGCCATCAGCCAAACGGGAAATATAAATAGAAAAAAGCTGCCTGTCGATGCAGGACAGCTTTTTTTGTGCTTACGCTGCTTTGCTTCTTTCTCCTCGTGCTCGACGCGCGCGCCGCCCCCCGGAGAAATACCGCGCAAGCAAGGAAGAAGCGAGCCGTGCAGCCAAATTGAAGAAAAGAACGGCCACCATCAACACAGCCGCCGATTTGGCTGCGATTAGCTTCGCGTCTGGGACAATGCCTTCCGAATTCAATTTCCAAATATGCACCGTCAGCGTTTCGGCCGGCCGGAACACGTTCAGCGGGTTGGCTTGGCTGCCCCAATCCGCATCCCAACGAAGCATCGGAGTCGTCAGCCCAGCGGTATAAATGAAAACAGCCGCTTCGCCGAAAATGCGCCCAGCCGATAAAATAACGCCGGTGACCATTTGCGGGATGGCGGCCGGAAGCACCGCTTTGACCAACGTCTGCCAGCGCGTCGCTCCAAGGGCAAGACTCCCCTCTTTAACATTGGCCGGAACATCCAAAATCGCCGTTTCGCAAATGCGCGTCAATCCAGGCAAATTGATGATCGTGACCGCTAACGCTCCACCCAGCAGCGTATAGCCCCAGCCCGTCAAGGTGACAAACGCCAGCAATCCAAACAATCCGACAACAATCGACGGCAATGATGCCATCGTTTCCAAGCAAAGGCGAATAAACCCGACGATCCGCCCTTGTTTGGCGTATTCAGCCAAATAAATTCCGGCTCCCAACGAAATCGGAACCGACAAAAGCAGTGTCACAACCAACAGATAAAACGAATTGAGCAACTGCGGACCAATGCCCCCGCCCGCTTGCGTATTGCTCGGCCGTCCGAACAGAAACTCAGGCTGCCAAAACCCCGCTCCTTTCGACAACACCACGGCAAAAAAGAAAATAAGCAACCCGATGACCGCAACAGCCACTGCATAGAAAATGCCTGTCCATACTTTATCAATCATGCGCGCTGTCATCTTATCGCTCCTTTCTCGGGCCGACCAAACGGATCACGGCAATGAAGAAAAACGAGATCAAGAGCAAAATGAGCGCCAATGTCCATAATGCGTTGTTCCATGGTGTTCCGTTGATCGTATTCGCCATATCCATCGTCAATATACTGGTTAACGTCGCCGTCGGGCTGTCAAGGCCTGAAGGCAGCTTCATCGTATTGCCGATCACCATCTGCACGGCAAGCGCCTCACCAAACGCCCGCGCCAAGCCGAGAACAACGCCGGTGGCAATCCCGGCTTTCGCCGCCGGAACGATGACGCGGGAAATCGCCTGCCAACGCGTAGAGCCAAGACCGTATGATGCTTCCATATACGCCATCGGGACATTGGCCAAGGCGTCGGCCGCAATGCTGGTGATGGTCGGCAAAATCATCAGACTTAGAACGATGATTCCTGCGAGCAGACTAAAGCCGGAGCCCCCGAACCATTCGCGCAAGAGCGGAACGAGAATCGTCACTCCAAGCCAGCCATACACCACCGACGGAATGCCGACAAGCAGTTCCAGCACCGGCTTGAGCAACGAAACGAACCATTTGGGAGCGATAAAGTTCATGAAAATCGCCAACGCCAACGCGATCGGCGCACTGATCAACAAAGCGCCAAGCGAGACGAGCATCGAGCCGACGATAAAAATGAGCGCCCCATACTTCGGCGGGGTGCCGTCCGGATCCCATTGCGCCGAAAGCAGCATATCAGAAAGCGAAAGGCCGCTGTCCGTAAAGGACTGAATCCCCTTTACCGCTAAGAAGATGATCATCGTCACCGTAATCAGAATGATCAGCCAACCGCAGATGACTGCAAACGTGCGGCCGATGTATTCTTCAAGCCAGCGATTTCGCCGTTTCATATGCATTTGTTGCATGGTTTTCATCCCTCCATGGTCAAAGGCCGGCTCGTTAGGCCGGCCCTTCCGCCCTTCTCTATTCCAATTCCGTCATCGGGATATACCCCATCTTTTTGACGGTTGGCGCAAATTCTTCGCTCTTGACAAAGTCGATAAACGCTCGCACCTCTTCCTTCGCTTCCCCTTTGGTAATCATGTATTCATACGACCAAAACGGGTATTTTTCCGTGCGGATGTTCTCCACCGTCGGTTCCGCGCCGTCAATTTTGACCGTCTTCAAGTTTTTCTTTTCCCCGATTAAATACGACATCGCTACATAGCTAACAGCGCCCGGCGTCGAACTGATCGCTTGCTCGACCGCTCCGTTTGAATCTTGGACCGTGCCGATCGAATCGTTGATTTTCACGTCTTTCATGATCGTTTTCTCAAACGTCGCCCGCGTGCCCGATGACGCCGGACGGTTGATCACGTGAATGGCTTCATCCGGTCCACCGACTTCTTTCCAGTTTTTGATCTTGCCACTGAAAATATCTTGAATTTGCTTCGTTGTTAAATTATCGACCTTCACATCGTCATTGACCACAATGGCAAAGGCAATGCCGGCCACTTTATGATCAACGAGCTCCGATGCTTTCGACTTGTCGTCCAGTTTCTCCGCCGCCGGCACATCCGAGTTGCCGATTTGCACAGCGCCAGCTGCCACTTGGTTGACGCCCGTGCCGCTGCCGCCGCCTTGAACGGTGATCGACACGTCCGGATATTTTTCCATAAACGCGTTCGCCGCTTCTTCGGCCAGCGGCTGAAGCGCGGTAGATCCCGCCAAAGCAATCGTGCCGGAGTAAGTTTCTTCCTTCTTTGCTGTTCCTTCATTGCCGCCCGCGTTGTTGTTTTCAGTCTGCCCGCAGCCGGCCAAAACGCCGGTCATCAACAAGGCGGCCAATCCTAATTTGACTTTTTTGCTCCACATCAAAAAATCCCCCCGTTTTGTTTTCGTGCTTTCCACGTACAAGACCATTGTAGCGAGACATTGTTAGGCCCTTATAAAGCCGTTGTTAAGTTTCTGTAAAGACAAAAGCAGGAATATCTTCAAAAAAGCCGTCGAGCTTTGAAGCAAAGAAGAACTGTTATGCCGTTTTTCAAATCGGAGACTTTCTTTTATTGAAGTGTTTTCCCCATGAAATCAACGACAGGAAGACATATTTTCGCTGGACAAGCATACATATGAATGAACGATAGATGTACGCAAGCGGAGGAAGCGCCATGAAAAAACTCATTCTTCTCCTACTTCTCTTTCTTTCCAGTTATATCGTTTACCGCGACCTTGCCATTGGAACGCTTCACCCTTCATCTGAAACAGCGGCAGCCGACGTCCAACCGAACCGGGCACCGATCCCATACCGAACCGTCACGGTTCACCCTGGCGATACGTTGTTGTCTATTGTCGAGAAAGAACTGGAAGGTCCATTGCCCGTTCCTCTCGAGCAGCTGATCCGTGATTTTGAACGGTTAAATCCAGGCGAACAGGCACAAACATTAAAAATCGGGAAAACTTATAAAGTGCCGATCTATCGCTGACCGGCGAATCGCTTGTCAAACGGCGGATGGCACTGATACAATAATGCAGAAAGCGACTTGAATGTTAAAGGAGCGAATTCCCGTGGGTGAAATCATCCATCGTTCAAAAACACGTCCGGTCCGTGTCGGTCCGCTGACAATCGGCGGCAGCAACGAAGTCATCATCCAAAGCATGACGACGACGAAAACGCATGATGTCGATGCCACGGTGGCGCAAATCCATCGCCTCGAGGAAGCAGGCTGTCAAATCGTCCGCGTCGCCTGCCCAGACGAGCGAGCCGCCGCGGCGATACCGGAAATTAAAAAACGAATCAACATCCCGCTTGTCGCCGACATCCACTTTGACTATAAATTGGCGCTGAAAGCGATCGAAGGCGGCGTTGACAAAATCCGCATCAATCCAGGCAACATTGGGCGCCGCGAAAAAGTCGAAGCGGTCGTGAAAGCCGCGAAGGAGCGCGGCGTGCCGATTCGCATTGGCGTCAACGCTGGGTCGTTGGAAAAACGTATTTTGGAAAAATATGGGTATCCAACCGCTGACGGCATGGTTGAGAGCGCCCTATACCATATTCGCATTTTGGAAGAACTCGATTTCCACGATATCATTGTGTCATTAAAAGCGTCCGACGTGCGCCTCGCCATTGAAGCGTATGAAAAAGCCGCGCGCACGTTCGACTATCCACTTCATGTCGGCATCACCGAAGCGGGGACGCTTTTTTCCGGCACGATCAAAAGTGCCGTTGGACTCGGCGCCATTTTAAGCAAAGGCATCGGAAACACGATTCGCGTGTCGTTAAGCGCTGACCCGGTTGAAGAAGTCAAAGTGGCGCGCGAAATTTTAAAAACGTTCGGACTTGCTTCCAATGCGGCGACGCTCATTTCCTGCCCAACGTGCGGGCGGATTGAGATCGATTTGATCCGCATCGCTAACGAGATCGAAGACTATATCGCCAGCATTCGCGCGCCGATCAAAGTCGCTGTGCTCGGTTGCGCCGTCAATGGCCCAGGGGAAGCACGGGAAGCCGATATTGGCATTGCCGGCGCCCGCGGTGAAGGCTTGCTCTTCCGCCACGGCAAAATCGTCCGGAAAGTGCCGGAAGAGAAAATGGTGGAAGAGCTGAAGAAAGAAATCGACAAGCTGGCGGAAGAATATTTTGCCAAGCAAAGGGAAAACAAAGCCGCTCTGAAAGGCCACAACGCCCAATGAGCGGAATTTTCCTGCACAACCAGAAAGGGCGTCCCCGCTTGGGGACACCCTCGCTTTTTTACGTATAAAACGGCATAATAAACAGGCGGACGAGAATAGCGATGACGCCGATGCCGATGGCCCATGCCCCGAGCGTTTCTGCGCCGCGCCGGCGCGCGATAAACCCGACAATAATGCCGGCTGCCCCTAACAAAATCGGCCAGATAAACAAGGCGATGATGGACAGGGCTAAGGCGAGCCAGCCGAGCCCGGCGCCATCTGCACGTTCTTCGTCCCGTTCGTCGCCGCGGCGAATCGGTTCAGCGACTTCTGCCGCTGCTTCTTCCATAAAATTGCGTTCTGGTTCTTCTTTTCCGATCGATTGCACGTAACTTCCGTTATACGTGCGCTCGCGGTCGTCTGCCATATGCTTCCCTCGCTTTCCTAAAGTAAGAAGCATTATTAGTATGAGAAACCGGCGTTATTTTATCAGTGTGAATATTTTCTAGCAGGAGGAGGAAGCGGTGAAAAAACGGCTTGGCATCGACATTGACGGCACGGTGACATGTCCGAGCACGTTCATTCCGTATTTAAACGAAGCATTCGGCAAAGAGCTCGCATTAAACGACATTACACAATACAATTTAGCGCCGTTATACGGTGTGGCAGAGGAAGAAATGGATCGCTGGCTTGAGGAAAACGAAGCGGATATTTATGAGAGGGCTCCGCTTGCCCGCTATGCGCTTGAAGTAATCGACAGCTGGAAAGACAAATACGAGCTGTATTACATCAGCGCTCGTGGCCGTCATTTGTACGATCTCACCGAGTGCTGGTTTCGGCGGCACGGCGTCCATTATCACCATATCGAGCTGACCGGGTCGCACGATAAAATCGCTGTTGTCCGCCGGCATCAGCTGTCTGCCTTCTTTGAAGACAAATACGACAACGCGTGCGACATCGCCGAAGCATGCGGCATTCCGGTCATTTTGTTTGACACTCCGTACAACCAAGGTCCGCTTCCGGAAAACGTCATCCGCGTCAACAACTGGCTTGAAGCAAAGCGAGAAATCGAACAGCGCCTCGGGCCATAAAACAACATCTCCCTGCTTATACAGGGAGATGTTGTTGACATTGCGGACATGTGCCGTAAATTTCAAACTTATGATCAATGATCTCATACCCATCGAGCTGCGCTGCAAGCCTATCCATCGGACAAGCATCAATGTTCTTCGTTTTTCCGCACTGGATGCAAATGAAATGATGGTGATGACGGCGGGCGCCGCAGGCAAAACGGAAATGTTTCTCCCCGGAAAGCTCGGTCATTTCCAAAATGCCAAGCAGCGTAAAGAGCGATAAATTGCGGTACACTGTATCAACGCTCAAGCCCGGATAGGCGGAACGGAGCGCTTCCAGCACGTCTTTCGCCGTCAAGTATTTGTCACTTTCGGCAAATAACTCCAACATTTGTCTCCTTTTTTCCGTATATTTAAATCCTTTCTCTTTCATCAACTGCAACGCTTCATCGATATTCATCGCTGCCGCCTCCTTTTCCATCCGAGTACGCAAAGCAAAATGACAATCGCGGCGATGACGATCGTCCCGCCTGGAGCCCAATCGAGCTCATACGCTGCCCAGAGCCCGGCGATGACAGCCAGCTCCCCGAACAAAATCGAAAACCCGATCGCCTGTTTAAAACTTTTGGCGATGCGGATGCTCGCCGCCACCGGCAACGTCATGAGCGACGAGATGAGGAGCACGCCGACGATGCGCATCGATGCAGCGATGACGAGCGCAACAAGCACAATAAACAAAAAGTGGATCAACGTGGTGCGAACGCCGGAAACACGGGCGTATTCTTCGTCAAAGGAAAGAAGAAACAGCTCTTTGTAAAACATCAAAATCACCATCACGGCAGCTGCGGCGACAGCAAACGCTGTCCAAACGTCAGCACGGCTGACGGCGCTGACGCTGCCGAATAAATACGAAAATAAATCGGTCGTAAACCCGTTGGCCATCGAAATGAAAATGACGCTCAAGCCAATGCCGGCCGACAAAATGATCGGAATGGCAAGCTCCTCATAATGGCGGTAAACGGCGCGCAGCTTCTCGACGAGCAGCGACGCGACGACGGAAAAACTCATGCCGATGTAAAGCGGACTCCAGCTGGCGGCCGCCGGCACCGCTGAACCGAGCAAGAGCCCGGCGGCAATGCCGGCGAGGGTCACATGGCTCAATGCATCGGCGATGAGCGACAGCCGCCGAACGACAATAAAAACGCCAAGCAATGGCGCCGTAAAACCGGTCAAAACGCCGGCAACAAACGCATTGCGCAAAAATTCGTATTGCCAAATGGCTTCCCACACGTGTCATTCCTCCACCATCACCGTTTCATTCCGCCCATTCATGCTCGTGAGAGAGAACGTGGAGCGGATGACCATAAAACTGCGAAATCACCTCGTTGCCAAGATGTTTGAACTCTTCCGCCTTTCCATGGAAATACAGGCGCTTGTTCAAGCAGACGATATCAGTCACCCGGTCTGTGATCGTTCCGATGTCATGCGTCACTAAGATAAGCGTCAAACCGCGACGGTTCAAGTCGCCAAGCAGTTCATAAAATTCGTGTACATGGCGCGCATCCACGCCGACCGTCGGCTCGTCTAAAATGAGCAAATCCGGCTTGCTCGCCAATGCGCGGGCGATAAATACCCGTTGTTGCTGGCCGCCGGACAGCTCCGCGATATTGCGTTTTGCCAGGCCGCTCAACCCAACGGCCGCGAGCGCTGCTTCGACCGCACGGCGGTCTTCTTTTGTCAGCGGCCGAAATAAGCCGCGTTTGGCCGCCAATCCACTCGCCGCCACTTCCTCAACCGTCGCCGGAAAGCTGCGATTGAAGCTGTTCGCTTTTTGCGACACGAACCCGATCCGATGCCATTCGCGAAACGATTCAATTGGCTCGCCGAACAAAAAAATGCGGCCGCTGTTCGGTTTTAACAAGCCGAGCACACATTTGAGCAGCGTCGATTTTCCCGAGCCGTTCGGGCCGACCAATCCTAAAAATGCCCCTTTCGGCACTGTTAAACTAACATGCTCAAGCACGTTCTCTTTTTCATAGCGGAACGACACATCCTCGATTTGCACAACAAATCCATTTTCCATGGTTGTTCTCCTTTGATAATTCAGAATCATTCCGATTTATATCCCTATACAAGTATATCCCACCCCCCGCGTTTTGTAAACCTCAGTGAATCGCTGATTTAAAGCGGGCTCCGCGCACTTCATGCGTCGGCATAATGGTGATGAATGCATCCGGGTCGATTTCATTGACGATCGATTTTAGTTTTGTCACTTCCAAGCGCGTGACGACTGCATAAATGATTTCCTTTTGCTCGTCCGTATATCCGCCTTTGCCAAGCAATTTCGTCGTCCCGCGGCCGAGCCGGTGCAAAATGGCGTCGGAAATTTCCTCATAACGATCGGTCACAATAAAGGCCGCCCGCGTCTCGTCAAGCCCTTCAATGACCGCATCGATCGTTTTCGAGGCGATGTAGTAGGTCATCACCGAATACATTGCCGGCTCCAAACCAAACACAAACGCCGCCCAGCCGAAAATAAAGACGTTGACAAACATAACGAACTCGCCCACTGAAAACGGGATTCTTTTCGTCATCAAAATCCCTAAAATTTCTGTCCCATCGAGCGATCCACCATGACGGATGACCAATCCGACGCCGAGCCCGAGCGACAACCCGCCAAAAACGGTGGCTAAAATCGGCTCGGTTGTCAGCGGGGAAACATGGTGAAACAGCCGTTCAGCGGCACCGAGGATGACGACGCCTAAAATCGTTGACAGCATGAACGTTTTCCCGATTTGCTTGTAGCCGAAATACATGAACGGGGCGTTTAAGAGGATGACGAGCGTGGCGAAATTGAGCAGCCGCCATTCGTCCGGAGTCAAGTAGTCAAGAATCAGCGATATGCCAATGATGCCGCCGTCGATCATTTTGTTCGGAACGAGCAGCCGCTCAATGGCAAACGCCGCCAAAGAGGCGCCGATGGCGATCATCAACACGCGATACAATACATGGCCTAGCGGTTCTTTTTTATGCTGTTTTGGCGCCAAACTACCACCCTTTCCCTTTTCGTTTTTTTCTATTATACCATACACGTCTTTTCCATTCACGTCATATGATGGAACAGAAGTAAGGAGGCGGCTGATATGAACATTTACCAACAACTTGTCAAGCAAAAATTAAAAACGATCACCCCGGAAGAACTCGTTTCGTACAGCCGAGAGTACGGCCTGCCCATCACGACGAGCCAAGCAAAACAAATTCTTCATCTCGCCCGAACGAACGACATTAACGTCTTTGACCCCGAGGAGCGGAAAAAATGGGTGCGCCAGCTGGCGAAAATCACCTCGCCGGACATCGCTCGAAAGGCGAACGAGCTGTTTTTGAAATTCGTGCAAAAAAAATAAAAGGGCGCACCGCCCTTTTTTCATTCCGCTCCAGCGTTGATTTTTTCAAGCAACTGGTCATCGAACGACTGCGCTCGCAGCATCGCAATTTCATGCTTGTACGGCGGCTTTTTGTTGTTTTTGTCTTCGCCCACGTATGGAGTTTCTAAAATTTTTGGAATATCCTCAAGCTGCGGGTGATGGACGATATAGTTGAGCGCCTGAAATCCAATATAGCCGAAACCAATGTTTTCATGGCGGTCTTTCCGGCTGCCGCGCGGGTTTTTGCTGTCGTTGATGTGCAGTACTTTCAGCCGCCCGAGGCCGATGATCCGGTCAAACTCCTCAAGGACGCCGTCAAAATCGTTAACGATGTCATAACCGGCGTCATGCGTATGGCACGTATCAAAGCAAACGGACAGCTTATCATTATAGGCGACGCCGTCGATAATGTGCGCCAGCTCCTCAAACGTTCGCCCGCATTCCGAGCCTTTGCCGGCCATCGTTTCCAGCGCGATTTCAACCGTCTGTTCGCGTGTCAACACTTCATTCAGTCCGCGAATAATTTGGCGAAGTCCGGCTTCCACCCCTGCGCCGACATGGGCGCCTGGATGGAGCACGAGCTGTTTTGCTCCAATGGCTTCCGTCCGCTCGATTTCCGCGCGCAAAAAGTCGACACCTAGCGAAAACGTATCGAGATTGATCGTATTGCCGATATTGATGATATACGGGGCGTGGACAACAATCTCTTCGATGCCGTGCGCTTGCATATGCTTGCGTCCGGCTTCGATGTTGAGCTCTTCAATCGACTTGCGCTTTGTGTTTTGCGGCGCCCCAGTGTAAATCATAAACGTGTTCGCTCCGTAGGAGGCCGCTTCTTCGCTGGCGGCCAGCAGCATTTTCTTTCCGCTCATTGAAACATGTGAACCGATTTTTAACATGTTCTTCTCTCCCTTTTCTTTGCGTTAAAGGCGGACGGCTATTATGATTTTTTGAAGCGGCCAAGCCGCTTTTTCTTCTTCTCCAACTCCGCGCGCAACTTTTTTTTGTAGCCCGGCTTCACCTGCTTCGTTTTTTTCAGTTTGGCGAAAAGCAACGCCAATTCGTCATCCTTTTCGCCCGCCCGCTTGCTCCGCCGGTTCCACGGCGGCAGCTCCTTCCATTCGCCGCGCACGAGATCACGGTGGACAAACGAAATTCCCATTTTTTCCAATCGAGCAATCGCATCTTGGTCAGACGGCTCGTAAATCGTCGCCGCAATGCCGCTGTAGCCAGCGCGCGCCGTGCGTCCGGCGCGGTGAATATAAAACTGTAGATCATCAGGCAGCTCGTAGTTGATGACATGACTGACGCCTTCAATATCGATGCCGCGCGCCGCCAAATCGGTCGCGACGACATATTGAAACTCCAAATCACGGATGAGATTCATCATCTTTCTCCGCTCGCGCGGCGTCAAATCGCCGTGCAGCACGCCGACTTTCAACCCTTGTTCAGCGAGACGGTCGGCGACCTCGTTAGCCATTTTCCTTGTGTTGACAAATACGATGGCCAAATACGGATTGTAGCTGAGGAGCACATCATGAAGAAGTTTTGTTTTCTCGCGTCCGCGCAGCGGGATGAGCACATGTTCGATGTTTTCGTTCGCCGTCTGTTTCGGGTCGACGTGGACAAAGGTCGGGTTTTCCATATATTTTTTCAAAAACGGCTTCAGCTTTTCCGGAATCGTCGCTGAAAAGACGAGCATTTGCAAGTCTTTCGGCATCCGGGCGGCGATTTGGTCGACATCAGTGATAAAGCCCATATCGAGCATCAAGTCGGCTTCATCGACGACGAGGATGTGGGCCGTATGCACATCAAGCGCCTGCTCGCGGATGAAATCGTTGATGCGCCCCGGCGTGCCGATGACAATATGCGGCTGCACGTTGAGCTTTTCGAGCGCTTTTTGCTTATCCGTCCCGCCGATCAAGCAACGGGCGACGATCATCCGATCTTTCGGGCAAAACTTCGTGATTTTCAGCGTTTCTTGGTAAATTTGCGTCGCTAATTCGCGCGTCGGCGCTGTGATGACGGCTTGTACTTCGGCGCGTTCCGGTTTGATTTTTTCAATGATCGGCAATAAGTACGCATGTGTTTTTCCTGTTCCGGTTTGCGATTGACCGACCATGCTTTCGCCGCGCAACGCCCCCGGAATGATGCGCTCTTGAATTTCCGTCGGTTTATAAAAACGAAGCGCCTTGATCGCTTCGATGATAAACGGTTGAAACGGAAAACGAGTAAACTGCGTTTCTGTCATGAAGCACCACTCCCTTCGATAAACGAAATTTGGAAAGTTTCCCATCTCGTTGGCCCAAAAGCGCGTCGTTTATTTTTCCGACTGTCGGCGGCAAGCTTTGACGCGGCGGAAGACGGAACAACGAACCGTCTCACCCATCCATGCATCGGTATGGAAGCGGTATGGTTCGGTCACCTGACAGTCGATCAAATACCGATAAAAAAGCGTAAACGTTCACGTTTTACATGGCATATGGGCACCACTTCGTCCGCCTCACCATTATAGCGAATCGCTGCTCCCCGCCGCAACTAAAGACGATCCTGCAACAAACCTTTCCCGCCTTGCCCGCATATTGTAGAAAGGAGGACATTCGTTCATCCACACGACCGAAAGGAGGAAGCTGCTATGAGATACAGTCGGCCCCCGATAATGCCTTCTCCGTTTGCCGGAAGGCCGCCAGCCCCGTTCGCCCGCATGCCGGCGCCGCCTTTTCGCCCCAGCGGCCCCGGTGGCTTCTTGGCCCGCTTGTTTTCGCGCGGACAGCCGCCGGCTGCTGCATCGTCTCCGTGGGGGCTGCCGTTGCTGCCCAACGCCGCTAACACCGCCGCATCCAACACGGGCGGGGGCTTGGTTGGCATGTTAAACAACGTGCAAAAAATGCTTGGCATCGCACAAAACGTCATGCCGATGGTGCAACAGTATGGACCGCTCATCCGCAATCTTCCGGCGATGATCCGCATTTTCCGCGAGTTGAAACCGGCTGACGAAGGGGAAGGCGAAACAACGTCGGAAAGCGCACCAGCCAACGAAACGAAACAAAAGCCGGCCGCTCAGACGCAAAAAAAACGCTCCGTTCCGCAGGCAAAGAGCGAAGAGCCGCAAGAAAAAGAAACACCGGCCGCCCCGAAGCCGTCCAAGCCGAAACTGTATATCTAGTTTCTTTCCCCGCCCCAGCGCACCCGCTGTTTAGGGCGGTTATTCTTTGTCTTCTTCCCGGTGCTCCGATATAATGAAAGATGAACAACCGCCGCACAGCCGGCGGCAGGGAGGGAATATGATGGAAGTGATTAAAATTACCCCGCGTGGGTATTGCTACGGGGTGGTCGATGCAATGGTCATCGCCCGCAACGCGGCGTTGGACCCTTCTTTGCCGCGCCCGATTTACATTCTCGGCATGATCGTCCATAATAAGCACGTCACGGACGCGTTTGCTGAAGAAGGCATCATCACGCTTGATGGAGAAAACCGCTTGGAAATTTTAGAAAAAATCGACCATGGCACCGTCATTTTCACCGCCCACGGCGTCTCACCGGAAGTGAAAAAACGAGCGCTCGAAAAGGGACTTGTCACGATTGATGCCACATGCCCGGATGTGACAAAAACGCATCGGCTCATCGAACAAAAACTCGCCGATGGCTATGATATCATCTATATCGGCAAAAAAGGACACCCAGAACCGGAAGGAGCGGTCGGCATCAATCCGGAAAGGATCCATCTTGTGGAAACCATCGATGATGTCGAACGGCTGTCCATTCACAATGAGCGCATCATGGTGACGAACCAAACGACGATGAGCCAATGGGACGTCGCCGACATCATGGCGAAAGTGAAAGAAAAATACCCACACGTGGAGATGCATAAAGAAATTTGCCTCGCCACCCAGCTTCGACAAGAGGCGGTCGCTGAGCAGGCGAAGGGAGCCGATGTAACGATCGTTGTCGGCGACCCGCGCAGCAACAACTCGAACCGCCTCGCCCAAGTATCGGAAGAAATCGCCGGCACAAAGGCATATCGCGTCGCCGATGTGACAGAAATCGACATCGACTGGATTAAAAATGCGAAAAAAGTCGCCGTCACCGCCGGCGCTTCCACCCCGACGCCGATTACGAAAGAAGTGATCGATTTTTTGGAGCAGTTTGACCCGAACGACCCATCGACATGGAAGCGGGAACGGAAAGTGCCGTTGCAAAAAATCTTGCCGAAAGTGAAAACAAAGAAAGAAGAGTAACGGTTGTTTCATCAAAGAGAGGCTGTCTTGGACAAACGGTTGAACCGCTCATCCAGGACAGCCCTTTTTGTTGGCCGTTCATACGAACTGAAACGGATCGGTGTGGACGCTAGAAGCGACCACTTCCGCCTCCCATTGACGTTTCGCGAGCTCAGCGGTCAAGTATCGGGCCACGCCTTCTTTCATGATTTTTTCTACATGATGTCCCGGATCAATGATGTGAAGGCCGAGCGCTTGGGCGTCATGGGCCGTGTGGTAATACACATCCCCTGTCACGTATACGTCCGCCCCAGCCGATGCAGCGGCAGCAACAAACTTATTCCCATCCCCGCCGAGCACCGCCACCGTTTGCACGAGATCATCCAGCCGGCCCACAACACGCACCACCGGAACGGAAAACGCCGCTTTCACCTGCTCGGCAAAAGCGCCAAGCGTCACCGGCTGCGGCAGCCGGCCAATGCGCCCGAGCCCGAAGCGGCGGCCGTCGTTGTCAAGCGGATAAATATCATATGCCACTTCCTCATACGGATGAACAGCCAGCATCGCCTGAATCGCTTGCCGTTCCAGAGAGGCCGGCACGATCGTTTCGATGCGCACTTCTTCAACTTCCTCGAGCCGCCCTTGCTCACCGATAAACGGCCGCGCCCCTTCGTGCGGCAAAAACGTGCCAACACCGCGGCTGTTGAACGTACAATGGCTGTAGCGACCGATATGTCCGGCGCCGGCGTCGCCTAAGGCCTTCCGCACCACCGCAGCGTGCGTCACCGGCACATAAACAACGAGCTTTTTCAACGATTCGGTATACGTCGGCACAAGCACAGCCGTATCGTTCAATCCGAGCGCCTCGGCAAGCCAATCGTTCAGACCGCCATCGGCCACATCCAAATTCGTATGGGCGGCGTACACCGCAATGTCATGCTTGACGCACGCGGCAATCATCCGCCCGTGCCCACCATCAGTCAGCAGCTGCTTCAGCGGGCGGTACAGCGGCGGGTGGTGGGCGATGATTAAATCCACTTGTTGATCGATCGCTTCGACAACGACATCTTCAAGCACATCAAGGGCGACCATCACTTTTTTGACCGGTTTGTTCAGCGTCCCGATTTGCAGACCGATCCGATCCCCTTCCATCGCCAACTGTTTCGGAGCAAGCTGCTCAAGAAGCTGAATAATTTCATAGCCGTACGGAACGCGGCTCATAACAACGCCTCCTCCACCAATTGAACTTTTCTTTCCAGTTCATGCTTTTTCCGCTCAGCTGCTTCACTTTGCCCTTTGACCGTCAAATCAGCGATGATCCGTTTCCAATTTTCAATCTCGCGCTTCCACTTTTCGCGGAACACCTCGCTGTTTTCCCGACGCAAAAACGGTCCAAGGAGCAGCTCCGCCTCGAGATGGCGATACGGCCGTCGGGGGGCGCCAGGCTCGGCGACGAGTACTTCATAAATGTGCTCATCTTCTTTCAAAATGCGCTCAGCCACGAGCTCCCACCCATGATCAAGAAGCCAACGGCGAACAAGTTCGGCACCGATATTCGGTTGCAAAATGAGCCGTTTGACACCGGCAAGCTTTTCCTTTCCGTCGCCCAAAATGCGGGCGATAAGCGCTCCACCCATGCCGGCGATCGTGATGCAGTTCACCTCCCCCTGGGCAAGGACCGAAAGCCCATCCCCTTTGCGCACGGAAATGAGATGAGAAAGCCCGGACTTCTCGACTTGCTGCTGCGCTGAGCGGAACGGCCCGTCCGCCACCTCGCCGGCAATGGCTTTTGATGCGTAGCCGTGCAAGCAGGCATAGCAAGGCAAATACGCATGATCCGACCCGATGTCAGCAAGCACCGCCCCTTTTGGAATGAATGAGGCGACCGTTTCCAGCCGTTTCGACAGGCGAAATTCGTTCATAGCACCGCAATGGCAACCAACCTTCGGCCACCTGCAGCGCGAAGGCGGTTCGCCTTCCCCTCCTTTCCTCTCCAACACCGCGCGCCTCTATTGTACTAAACAAAACATCCCCTTGCCAAAAAGCAAAGGGATGTTCACCATCCATTATTTTAAACCGGCGAGCCATTTCGCCATGGCATCGGCTTTATCCGCCGGCACAAGCCCTGGCGGCATGTTGCCGCGCCCGTGTTGGATGACGTCTTTAATTTGGTCCATCGACAGCCGTTGCCCGACCCCTTTCAACGATGGACCGACGCCGCCTTCATAGTTTTGGCCGTGACAGCCGGAGCACGTTTGTTGGTAAAATTGTTCTGGGTTGAATTCGGCCGTTTGTTCCGTTTTTTCGCCGCCTTTTTTCTCTTTGGCCATTTCCTTCGCATCGCCTAGCCCTTTAAACGACAAGACGAACGTCAGCACAATCCCGAATGCCATGATGATGAAAAACGGGATGAGTGGATTGCGGTTCATCTCTTTTACCTCCCTTATGTATAATGAAGAACGCTGCAAACAATTTTATTTTACTGTAAATAATGGACAAGGAAAAGCCCTAAGTTGCCGAAATGGCAACAACACGCCTCAGTGCCACCCGATGGCGGCGGCTACAAGCAACGCCCCGCTGACAGCGGCAAGCGAAAAG
This sequence comes from Geobacillus vulcani PSS1, assembly GCF_000733845.1. Taxonomy (GTDB): domain Bacteria; phylum Bacillota; class Bacilli; order Bacillales; family Anoxybacillaceae; genus Geobacillus; species Geobacillus vulcani. The sequence goes on along the minus strand of NZ_JPOI01000001.1, from coordinate 1,988,825 downwards.
TAGCGAAGGTGAAGCAGACGGCCGACAACCAACCAGAGAGCACAGTTTCCGAGCACGACAGCTACTAGCGCACCCGTTTGCCTGGGAAAATACCGATCAACCTCAAAAATGGATGCCACAAGCAAAATCCAGGCGCTTCCGATGAGCGGGAAGTGAAGGAGTTCTCGCTTGTTCCGCCACCGCCAACAAAAGAACAAGCAGGCAGCCAAAAATAGGGCGAAAAGGAGCGTTTGCAAAACGAATGACAATTCAGTAAAATAAATGACAAGAGCAACGGCTGGAAGCAATAAACAGAGACCAGCGGCGAGCGAGCTGCGCCACCGTCGTCCGTGCGAACGGGCGCCTCCTTCCGTGTACAACGCGAGCAAATAGTCGCAATAATGTTCCGGCAGAAGGCGCGAACGTTTCCAATATTCAATTTCTTGGATGATCGTTTCCCGTCGTTGCCGATTCATAGATAGACCACCTTTCCCATAAAGAAAGAAAAAATAGTTTACTTCCGAAGAAGTAAACTATCGAACAAAACGGGTCACTCTAAAAAGTCTTTCAGCCGTTTGCTGCGGCTTGGATGGCGCAGCTTGCGCAACGCCTTGGCTTCAATTTGACGGATGCGTTCGCGCGTTACGCCGAACACTTTGCCGACTTCTTCGAGCGTCCGCGTCCGTCCGTCGTCAAGCCCGAAGCGGAGACGCAACACATTTTCCTCGCGATCCGTCAGCGTATCAAGCACATCTTCGAGCTGCTCTTTCAACAGCTCGTAAGCAGCGTGCTCGGATGGCGATGTCGCGTCTTGGTCTTCGATGAAATCGCCAAGATGCGAGTCATCTTCCTCGCCGATCGGCGTCTCGAGCGACACTGGTTCTTGGGCGATTTTCAAAATTTCCCGCACCTTTTCCGGCGTCAAATCCATTTCCTCGGCGATCTCTTCCGGCGTTGGTTCGCGCCCAAGGTCTTGGAGCAATTGCCGTTGGACGCGGATCAGTTTATTGATCGTTTCGACCATATGAACCGGGATGCGAATCGTCCGCGCCTGATCGGCAATCGCCCTTGTGATGGCTTGGCGGATCCACCACGTCGCATACGTGCTGAACTTGTAGCCTTTCCGATAGTCAAACTTTTCGACCGCCTTGATCAGCCCCATGTTCCCTTCTTGAATCAAATCAAGAAAGAGCATGCCGCGGCCGACATACCGTTTGGCGATGCTGACGACGAGGCGGAGGTTCGCTTCCGTCAGCCGGCGTTTCGCTTCTTCATCGCCTTGCTCGATCCGTTTCGCCAGCTCGATTTCTTCTTCCGCCGACAACAGCGGCACGCGGCCGATCTCCTTCAAGTACATGCGCACCGGGTCATTGATTTTGACGCCGGGAGGAACGGACAAGTCATTTAAGTCGAATTCTTCCTCTTTGGCCAAGTCGTCGATGTCCGGATCGGCCTCAAGGTCGGATTCGCTGATCACTTCAATGCCCTGCTCAGCGAGGTATTCATAATACTCATCCATCTGGTCAGAGTCCAAATCAAAGCCAGACAACCGCTCAGCGATTTCCTCGTAGGTGAGGATTCCCCGCTTTTTGCCGAGCTCAGCGAGTTGCTCTTTCACTTGTTCAAGCGATTCGCCGGCAGCTTCAGCCTGCTTTGATTGGGCTGGTTTTTCAGCCATTTCATTACCTCCTTTAAAAACTCATACCACCATGTTATGAAGAAGATAACATTTTTTTCATCTCAATCATCTCTTTCGCGATGCGGGCGGCCGTCAAAAAGTCCTTTCTTCGCTCCGCTTCCGTCTTTTCTTGCTCTTTTTCCTTTAGCATTAACCATTTCGGGTGATTCAACACATGCCGGATGCAATCGGCAAGCTCCCGCTCGGAAACGTCATCTGCGACCAACAAAAGCGACAGCTCGCTCGCCAGCGTCCGCAACTCGCCGGGAAGCCGAGACATGAGCGCGCTGGGGTCGGCTTCATGCCCCTCCTCGTAAAAGGCGTAAATGTAAGCAGCCAACGCCCGGTGCTCTTCGATATTAAATCGGCCGCCGACCTGCTCCTGAACAATGAACGCCACATCGCGGCTCCGCATCATATGGGCAAGCAGCAACCGCTCGGCATTTTGAAAGGCCGGAAGCAATTTTTTCGTCAATGCCGGCTGGAGCGGTTTTCTGCCGTCGTTCACCTGCAGCTTTGGCTGTTCCGGCTTGGAGCGGGACAGCTGTTCGTAAAGCGCCGAGAGCGACAACGAAAACTCATCTGCAAGCTGGCGCATATAATAATCTTTTTCCACCGGGCTCGACAGCTTGCTGATTTCACGGAGCGCTTCCTCGATATAACGGAGCCGGTCGCCTTCTTCCTGCAAATTTTTTCCCCGCCGCAAACGATCCATTTTAAACGCCATGAGCGGCCGGGCGGCGGCGATCTCTTCGGCAAAACGGTCGGCGCCGCAAGTGCGTATATATTCATCTGGATCCAGCCCGTCCGGGAGCAACGCTACCTTCACGCGGCACCCGAACGCGCTCAATTGTTCGGCGGCGCGCGAGGCGGCTTCCGTTCCGGCGCTGTCGCCGTCATAGCAAATCGTGACCGTTTCCGCATGGCGGCGCAAAATGCGTGCCTGCTCCTCGGTCAGCGACGTTCCCATCGTTGCCACCACATAGTCAACGCCGGCCTGCACGGCAGAGATGACATCGGCAAACCCTTCAACGAGCAGCGCCTCTTGACGCTTGCGAATTGACACGCGCGCCTCGTGAAAAAAATACAAAAGCGTGCCTTTGCGGAAAATCGGCGTTTCTGGGCTGTTCATGTACTTTGGTTGCCCATCGCCGAGCAGACGGCCGGAAAAACCAACCGTCTCGCCGCGATGATCATGGATCGGAAACATAATCCGATTCCGGAAGCGGTCGACGTATCGCCCATCTTCTTTTTTCACCAACAAGCCCGCCTTTTCCATCAACACCAGCGGAAACGAACGGCTCTCCAGCAGCTTGACGGCGGCATCAGGAACATCGGGCGCATAGCCGATTTCAAATCGGTCGATCGTTTCTTTTGTCCACCCACGCACCTGCAAATAATCGAGCGCGGCTTGTCCTTCTTTTGTATGGACAAGCAAATGATGGTAAAATCGTTTCAACAACGTATGTGCTTCGACCATCGCCTTCGCCTCGTCGGCTCGGCTGCCATCACTCCCGCGGCTGTCCAGCTCATAGGCGGACAAGTCGATCCCTGCTTTGGCCGCAAGACGTTTCGCCGCTTCCACAAACGGAATGCCTTCGATCTCCATTAAAAACGTAAACGCATTCCCCCCTGCCCCGCAGCCGAAGCAGTGGAAAATTTGCTTTTCTGGGGAAACGGAAAACGATGGCGTCTTTTCTCCATGAAATGGGCATAAGCCAAAATAGTTGCGGCCTTGCTTTTTCAACTGGACGTATTCGCCAATGATGTCAACGATGTCAACGCCGCGGCGGATGGCTTCAATCGTTTCCTCGGGAATGCGATGTCCCATACGAACAACCCCGTATCGTATTTATTCTCGGCAGCAAGCCGATTTTCCTTTCCATTTCGACAATTTTTTTCAAAACGTTCGTTTCGCCCCCTTGCCCGTAAAGTCAGCTGGCTTGACCATCCGCTTTCCGCCCCTCAGCCCACTGTCTGGACAACGATTCATCAAGGCGGTGCATCTCGAAGATGCGCTTCGGTATATTATATTTCAGCAAGAAAAAGAAAATTTCACTTTTTTCTTGACGATCGTATGCACCAGATGACCGTGCTCTCGAAGCAAGGGTTGCTTTACACCCCCTATTATTCTACACCATCGCAAAAAAATCCTGCTTTTTTGCCGAATGATTGACAACTTTGTCGAAAATCTTTTTTTCGTTCTTCTTGACAAGCGGCTATAAATAGTTTACTCGTCGCATGACCGCTCTAAACCTATATAGGTCATTTTTCTCGCAATTTTTTATTATAATATAAGTGGCGGCAATATGCCATAAGAAAACGCACGATTCCAAGCGAGAAATCGTGCGGATGAGGCGAAGCTAGCGCTTCAACTTTTTCATAATGATGCTCGCCGTCTCCTCGACCGCCTTGTTCGTCACATCGATGACGTCGCAACCGATTTTTTTCACCACTTCGTCGAAATAGGCGAGCTCCTCTTTGATTCGATCCATATTGGCGTAAATCGCCTGGTCGTTCAGGCCCAGCGATTTTAGCCGCTCGCGGCGGATCGAAAGCAGTTGATCCGGACTGATTTTCAAGCCGAAGCATTTTCCTGGACCCACTCGAAACAGCTGCTCCGGCGGCTCGACCTCTGGAACGATCGGCACATTCGCCACCTTCAGCCGCTTATGCGCCAAATATTGCGACAGCGGTGTTTTCGATGTACGCGATACGCCGATGAGCACGATATCGGCGCGCAAAATGCCGCGCGGGTCGCGCCCGTCATCGTACTTGACGGCAAATTCAATCGCTTCAATCTTTTTGAAGTAATCTTCGTCAAGTACGCGCACTTGACCCGGCTCATATCTTGGCGTCAGCTGGAACAAATGGCTCATCTTTTCAATGAGCGGACCGATGATATCGTAGGCGACGACCCCTTCGCGTGCCGCTTCGGCGAGCAAAAATTCCCGCATCTCCGGAACGACGAGCGTAAACGCGATAATGGCGCGGTTCATTTTCGCTAAGGCGACGACTTCAGCCAACGTCGTTTTATCTTCCACATATGGAACGCGTTTCACTTGAATCGGCGAGGCGTGAAACTGGCTGGCCGCCGCTTTGACGACAAGCTCGGCCGTTTCCCCGCCGGAGTCGGATACGACGTAAACAAGACGCTGGTTCATTCTTCTCCTCCTTTGTTTGGATTAGTCCTCTTTGGCTAGCGACACGAAGGCTTTCGTTATATTCGTTTTCGTAATACGGCCAATCACTTCATATCCTTTCTCCGTTTTGCGCACGACCGGCATGGCATCGATCTGTTTTTCAATCAGCTGTTCAGCTACGTCAATGAGCGGGTCGTCCTTGTAGCAAACGGCGATGTTCGGCATCCGCGTCATAATAATATTGACCGGAATCGCCGTCAGTTCCTGCTTGCCAAGGCTTGCGCGCAACAAATCTTTGCGCGACAGCACACCGGCAAGCAACGACTCGTCATCGACAACAAACAGCGTGCCGACGTCCTCTAGAAACATCGTGACGATCGCATCATAGACGCTCACATTTTCATTGACGACGACCGGAATCGATTGGTAATCCTCGACTTTCATCTTTTTCATTTTATCGGCGAACAACTGCTTGCCGGTTTTTCCCGTATAGAAATAGCCGACGCGCGGCCGCGCTTCCAAGTAGCCGGCCATGGTCAAGATGGCCAAGTCCGGCCGCAGCGTCGCCCTCGTCAAGTTCAGTTTCTCAGCGATGCTTTCCCCAGTGATCGGTCCGTAGTCTTTCACAATTTGCAAAATCTGCTCTTGGCGCTTATTTAGTTCGATCGTCGTTCACCACCTTGCCAAAAAAGGTCCCACACGCTATCACTTTTATATTATACTACACGCCCCATTCACAATGAAAATGATGCTCCTTGCCCTCCGTCAGGGCTGAGCTTGTCTTTCAGTTCACCGATTTGTTGCAAAAAACGCTTCGTCTTCAGCGACAGGCCGGCATATTCATCATAATAGGCGGACAATACGGCGCCCAGCTCCATCTTTGTCCTTTCTTTCACCGATATGGATCCAAGCCGAGCAAGATCGATATGAAAAAAGAGACGCAACAGCCGGGCGGAAGCCGGAGAGAGCGGGAACCGATGGGGATCGGACGTCTCGCAGCGATGGCAAAGGAAGCCCGCCTCCTTGACGGAAAACGCGAAGCGCCCCTCCGTCGCCCCGCAACGGGCACAACGGTCAAGCACAGGGGGGATGCCAAGAACCGCAAGCATTTTCATTTCGTAAATGAACGTCAAAATCTCTAAATCGCGGCCTTCGCTCATATATTGTAGTGTCTGCAAAAGAAGCTCAAACAAGTATGGATTGCGCTTTTGCTCTTCCATGCTTTTGTCGGTGAGCTCCACAATATACGCCGCATAGGCGGCGGCAAACAAATCTTCGCGCAGCGCCCGCATCGAGTCAATGAGCTCTCCCTGGTGAAGAACACCGACACCGCGGCTGCGGCGGATGACATAATGGCCGTATGAGAGCGGCTGCGTAACAGCAGAAAGGCGGCTGCTTGGCTTTTTCGCTCCCCTTGCCATCGCAGCCACCTTTCCCCATTCTCGGGTAAACAATGTGACAATTTTATTTGTTTCACCATAATCGACCGTTCGCATGACGATCGCTTCACACGTTTCGAACATCCCATCACCACCGCTTCTACCAACAACGATGCTACGAGATCGGTTGGTCGATTTCCTTCTGTTCAGCGTTTTGCTCTTCACCGCCAAACTGTTGCTCTCGTTCCAACTCTTTAAATAGGAGGTACGTGTCGATATTGCCTGTTTGGCTAAACAACTTCCACGTAAACTCAAGCATGGAATGACACCTCTTTCCGCCTGCAGGCATTGCGTATTGGTGGTTTACCTATAGGTTGGCTCAGGCAAAAACGGTTTATGTCGCGTAAAATTTTCTAACCGTCAATACTCGTCTTCACGGAATCCAAAATCACGCAGCTGCGCCAGACGGTTGCGCCAGTCTTTTTGCACTTTCACCCACAGTTCCAAAAACACTCTTGACCCAAGCAGCGCTTCGATGTCAGCGCGCGCCCGCTGTCCGATTTCCTTCAACATCCGGCCTTGCTTGCCGATGATGATTCCTTTTTGCGAATCGCGCTCCACAACGATCACCGCACTAATGTACACCGTTCCCGATCCTTCTCGCCGCTCGATGCGTTCGACGACGACAGCAATCGAGTGCGGAACTTCCTCGCGCGTTAAGTGAAGCGCTTTCTCGCGAATGAGCTCGGCGATGATAAACTGCTCCGGATGGTCAGTGATCTGGTCCGGCGGATAATATTGCGGCCCTTCCGGCAACCGTTCTTTAATTTGCTCCAGCAGGCGGTCGACATTGTTCCCTTCCAGCGCCGAAATCGGCACGATTTCAGCAAACGGGTACAAATCTTTGTATCGGTCAATGAGCGGCAACAATTCATCCGGATGGACGCGGTCGATCTTATTGATGACTAAAAACACCGGGGTATCCACTTCTTTCAGACGTTCGATGATGAACGCCTCACCGCGCCCAAACCCTTCCTCGGCATTGACCATAAACAAAATCAAATCGACTTCGCGAAGCGCATTGAGCGCCACTTTCATCATAAAGTCGCCGAGCTTATGCTTCGGTTTATGCACCCCCGGGGTGTCAATAAAGATGATTTGCGCGTCATCGTCCGTGTACACGCCTTGAATCTTATTGCGCGTCGTTTGCGGTTTATCGCTCATAATCGCGATTTTTTGCCCGATGACACGGTTTAAAAACGTCGACTTTCCTACGTTTGGTCTTCCGATAATGGCAACGAATCCTGATTTGTATCCTTCTTTACGCATGCAAATCCTCCGCTGAAAAAGCTTCTGGCAACAATTCACTGACTGTCATGACTTTCACATCGCCTCTGAGGCTGGCTAAAATGACTTTCATATCGCCGGGGCAAAGTTCGGCGATCACTTGGCGGCATGCGCCGCAGGGCGGCACTGGACGGGGGGTGTCGGCAATGACCGCCAAAGCGGCAAATTCCCTTTCCCCTTCCGAATATGCCTTAAACAACGCGGTCCGCTCCGCACAATTGCACACGCTGTAGGCGGCGTTTTCAATGTTGCAGCCGCGGTACACGCTGCCGCCTTTCGTCAACAGCGCGGCGCCGACTGGAAACTTCGAGTACGGCACATAGGCGAGTTCGCGCGCTTTTTTCGCTTCGGCAATGAGTTGTTCAATCTCCACGAGTGACTCTTCCTTTCCTGCAAGCAAACGCTGCTTTCTTTTATTTTACAAAAAAACGCCATTCATTTCATCATTTGAAATCAAAATGTAACAGAAAAATTAGAATTTTCTCTCTTTCGTTTAGCGAAGATGCGGCCAAAACAACAAAATGCCGATCACAACCGCCAATCCGGCCGCCGCGAGCACCGCCGCGGCCGCGATGTCTTTCGCCGCCTTCGCCAATGGATGAAACTCACCCGTTGCCAAATCGACGGCGCGCTCAATAGCCGTGTTGACGAGCTCAAGCGCAATAACCGTGCCGACCACCATGAACAGCACGATCCACTCCCAGCGCGACAGCCCAACGACCCACCCGGCGGCAAAGGCGACAACAGCGGACGCCAAATGAAAGCGCAAATGAACTTCCTCTTTCACCGCCGCCTTCATTCCCGCCCACGCCCAAGCAAACCGGTCTCGTTCTCGTTTGCCGCGCATTATCTTGTCAACCCGAACCTCGCTAAGATGTCTTCCTGCTTGGCGAACATGACGCGCTCTTGCTCTTCTGTCTCATGATCGTAACCAAGCAGATGCAAAAAACCGTGCACAGCCAAAAACCCGAGCTCGCGCATAAACGAATGGCCATAGGCTGCCGCCTGCTCTTTCGCCTTCGGAATCGAAATGACGATATCGCCGAGCACCAGCGGCATATCAGCGCCGACGATGTGAACCTCTTCTTCTCCTTCCTCCTCAAGAGCAAACGAAAGCACATCGGTCGGCGCATCTTTGCCACGATAGTCGCGATTCATCGCGCGGATGCGTTCGTTGTCCACAAATGTGACGCTCACCTCCGCCCCGTCCGGCACGTTTTCAAGGGCCGCCGCCTCGCTGAGCAGCCGCTCGATCATCTCGATTTGCTCAGCGGTCACCTCGTTTGTTTCATCTAGAACATCAATGTGAATGGTCATGCATGCTTCACCTTTTCCTTTCGTACTTCTGGGTATTCGATGCGCGAATGGAAGACGCCGTTTAAAGTCTCGCAAAGCGAACGGGCGACGAGTTCCAACTCCTTCAGCGTAATGTCGCATTCGTTCAGCTGGTTGTCCTGCAAACGATCAGCGATGACCGATCGGACGATCTTCTCGATTTTTTCCTGCGACGGGTTGGATAGCGAGCGAACAGCCGCTTCGACGCTGTCGGCGATGTTGATGACCGCCGCTTCTTTCGTCTGCGGCTTCGGCCCAGGATAACGAAACTCCGCTTCCGAGACAAACTCGGTTTGCTCGCGCGCCTTATGATAAAAATACTTGAGCAACGTCGTGCCGTGGTGCTGTTCGGCGATGTCAATAATCTCCTTCGGCAGCCGGTGCTTGCGGAGCAAAGCGACGCCATCGGCGACATGGGCGATAATAATATTTTTGCTCAACTGCGGCGACAAATGGTCATGTGGATTGCCGCCTATTTGGTTTTCGATGAAATAGCGCGGCCGCTTCGTCTTGCCGATGTCATGGTAGTAGCAGGCGACGCGCGCCAGCAAGCCGTCGGCGCCGATCGCCTCGCACGCCGCTTCGGCCAAATTGGCGACCATAATGCTATGATGGTACGTCCCCGGCGCTTCAGTGAGCAACTTGCGCAAGAGCGGATGGTTCGGATTGGACAGTTCAATGAGCCGAAGCGGCGACAAAATGCCGAACGCTGCCTCCAACACCGGCAAGAGACCGATCGTCAAAATGGCAGAAAAAACCCCTGAGGCCGCCGCCATCAGCACCAACAAACCGATTTCCGCCGGCGAATAGCGGCCGCTTTTTAACAGCAACAACGAAAAAAGCGAAACGATATTGACCGCGGCGACCAACACGCCGGCTCGCCAAATGTTCGCTTTCGCCAGCTCCTTCGGCAGACAAAACGCACCGGCCAAGCCGCCGGCAAGAAAGTAAACAATCAACGACACCGACACCGCGCCGGCTGTTCCCATTTCCTCATTGAACAACAAACTGCCGCATACTGCTCCGATGATGGCCGTCATCATCGCGAGCCGCTCTCCGAGCAAAATGCGGACGAGCATCGGCCCAAACGCCGCCGGCACAAGACAACCGATGGAAACAGCGCCGCTGGATGGCACAAGGCGAATGAGCGCCATTGTCGTCATCATCAACGTAAAAATGGCTGTATAAAGCGACAGTTTTTCATTCGTTGTTTCCGTCCGAAAATAGTACATGAGCGGAGCAAGCAGCAACAAAACGAACACCCCAAGCCCAGCGGCGGTCCAAGACGGACGCCCGCTCCCAAGCAAGCCGACCAGCTCGAGCCGGCGGTAAACATCATTCGTAATAAACTGTCCTTCCTCGACGATCACTTGCCCTTGCAAAATTTTCACCGGCTTCACTTCATCCATCGCCTGCCGCCGTTTTTCTTCCGTCGCCGCCCGATCGTAGACGACGTTCGGAATAACCGCCTGTCGGCAAAGCTTGGCGACCGCCTCGCGAAGCAGCGGCGACAGCGCAGCGTATTCAAGCTCTTTGGCCGCTTCCGCCCGCGCCGTGTCAAGTTCGGCTTGGGAAATGCGCTCGCTCATGACGGAATGCACCGCCGTTAAGGCGGCTTCCTTCGCCGTTTTGAGTTCCTCCGGCGAGGCGGCAAGCAACCGTTGCCATTCAGCGGCAGACAAATAGGCAAGCCATTCCGGCGGCAGCCGTTCCTCAAGTTTGGTCATCATATCGGCGAGCGGGCGATCCGGCTCCGCCTCGTGCTGCACGCTTTCAATCGCGGCAAACAGCGAGGAAAGAAGGGCGACCCGGTTTTCGGCATATTCTTTTTTTAACGTATAGACATCCGCTACTTTCGCCGCCGCCTCTTCTTTCAACTTGGCGGTCGCCTCTTTGTCCTCGACCGTCACCGGCGAACGAATCGTTTCCTTAGCGATATCAAACAGGCGCAGCTCATACTGGCGCGGCTTCACTTGCCAATATAAAACGGCAAACAACAGAACGGCCAAAAACAAAAACAGCCAAAAGCGGACAAAGCGGACTGTTTTTGTCCGCTCAAGAAAAAAACGAAACCTTCCCACCGGTTTTCCCCTCGCTTTGCAAGAAAAGGCCGATCCCGTCGCTCTCGTTCTATCTATAAGCCCGCCTCATCATAGGCGTCAATAATTTTCGCGACGAGCGGATGGCGAACAACATCCGTCTGTTCCAAAAACACAAAAGCAATGCCGCCAATGGAAGACAAAATGCGCTTGGCGACCGAAAGCCCCGATTCGACGCCCTTCGGCAAGTCGACTTGGGAAATATCGCCGGTAATGACCATTTTCGAGCCGAAGCCGAGCCGGGTCAAAAACATTTTCATTTGCGCTGGCGTCGTATTTTGCGCCTCGTCAAGGATGACGAACGCATCGTCCAGCGTCCGGCCGCGCATGTAGGCGAGCGGAGCGATCTCAATCGTGCCGCGCTCAATCAACCTCTGCGTATACTCCGCTCCCAACACATCGTTTAAGGCATCATACAGCGGGCGCAAATACGGGTCAACCTTCTCTTTTAAGTCGCCTGGCAAAAAGCCGAGGCTTTCTCCGGCCTCGACAGCCGGACGAGTCAAAATGATGCGCTTGACGCTGCCGCTTTTTAACGCCTTGACTGCCATGACGACCGCCAAGTATGTTTTTCCGGTGCCGGCTGGACCGATGCCGAATGTCAAGTCGTACTGTTCAATTGCCGCAACATAATAGCGCTGGCCCAACGTTTTGACGCGGATCGGCTTCCCTTTGGCATTTTTTGTAATTTCTTCGTCATACAGCTGAACAAGACCGTCAAGCGCTCCTTTTTTCGCAAGCTGAATGGCGTAAAGAACGTCGCGCTCGCTGACCGCCGCCCCTTTGCGAATGACGATCAATAAATGGCGAAGCAATTCATCAACGAGCTGAACTTGCTGCGGCGTGCCAGAGACGTTGACTGTTTCCCCGCGCGTCACAATCGACACGCCGAGCTCTTTCTCGATCCGCTTTAAATGGATGTCATGGACGCCAAAGAGCGCCGCCGCTTCCTGCGGGTTTCGCACATGTTGGCTGATCGTAACAAACTGCTCTGACATTCTCAATCTCCTTGGACGATGGGTTGTGGTACAGCAATATTTTCGATGACTTCGTAATGCAATTCTACCCTTACTTTACCATTCTCTTTCGCCTGATGCAAAACTTTTTCGCCGCGAATGGCGGCCTCCTCCGGCAATTTCGCCCGCAGTTCGCGGCGGGCGATCTCTTTTGCTTCCGCGAACGCTTCTTCCCACGTGTAGCGCCGCTTCACTTCTTCCGCCTCGCGGATCGTGATTCGTTCGTAATAGAGCGGCAAGTCCCATTTCCAAAAACGAAATGGCCGTTTTTCTGTCTCAACGATGGTATGGGCAAACACCGGCTTCTTCCATCCCCAAACAGGAATCAAAAAGCGCCCGATTCCGATATAATGCCGTTCAGTGAACTTGCCGGTCAACACATGAAACGTCGTCTCGAGCGGCAGGACGACCGTAGACTTGTACCATGTTTCGCCAAACACTTTCCCTGACGCCGGCACAAACTTCGTCCTCCCTTCCGCGCCGATGATGCCAGAAACAAGCAGTTGGCCTTTTTGCACATAGTCGTTGACGGAAACGAGCGGTTGTCCTTCTTCAACGAACAAATCAGCGATGACCGCCTCTTTTTTGGCCACGAGATGACGTGGCGGAATCGGTTTTTTCGGCTCCGGAATCTCTTTTTCAACGACGCGGAAGCGAAGCGATGTCCCTTCCCACTCAACGCCGACCCACGTGATGTCCGGAACGCGTTCCGTCAGCTTTTTTTGCATTGTCTCCGGGGCATCAAGCAGAAACTGAAATGCGCCGCGCTCGACCCCCATTCGCTTCAACTCGCGGGCGATTTGATGCTCCGTCTCCGGAGCCGCCCCGTCGATTTCGATCTTCCAAACGATGTTCGAAAGCAAAAACACAATCGCTATAAAAAGAAGCAAGCCGAGCCAAAACCCGCTGTTCCGCCAGGCCCGCCGCCAAAAAAACGGCAGCCCGGTTCTCCCGACAAACGAAAGTTTGCATTCGCTTTGCCGGGCGACATGGCGCAGCCGTTTCACGTCGCTGAGCTTAATGAAAAACGTCGCGGTATCCGCGCTATGCTTTTTCACGTTCCAGACGGCAATCCCTTGGCGGACGCAGGCGTTGATCAACCGTTCGATCCCTTTCCCTCTCGCTTTGACCCGCACGCTGCCGGCGAGCGTGTCGACCCATTCGTTTTTCATCCCCGTTCCTCCTCGCTATTCATCTATATAAACGACTTGGTTGATTTTCCCTTCCAACAAAATTTCTTCCGGTAAAATCGTTTTAATGACAAACTGTTCGCCGCGGACAACGAGCTGTCCGTTCCGCAGCAAAAGGCGGAGCTCTTTATCGCTGAACGCAAGCAGCCCGCGGTGGTTTTCAATGTAAATATGTATGTGTCCAACCATCGTAATGCGGGGCAGATCCATCATAATGTCGGCGGGAAGTTCAAGCTTTTCCGCCATCCACCGCTTCATCTGCTGGCGCCATTTTTTCACCATCAAAAAGAACCCCCTTTCATCTCATATGTATGAGACAAAAGGGGGTTCTAGCACCGCTTTTCAAAAACAACGGGCCCGCCTGCCGGCAAGGCCCATTGCATTTATGACAGCTGTTGTTGGACAAGTCGGTTGACGAGCGAACCATCCGCCCTTCCTTTCACTTTCGGCATGATTGCGCCCATCACTTTTCCCATATCCGCTTTCGAAGAGGCGCCGACTTCCTTGATCGTCTGCTCGATCAATTCGCGCAGCTCGTCCTCCGTCAGCGGCTTTGGCATATACGATTGAACGATTTCAATTTCGGTTTTCACTTTCTCGACAAGATCTGAACGGCCAGCGTTTTCAAATTCGTGGAGGGAGTCTTTACGCTGTTTCAGTTCGCGAGAAAGAACCGTCAGCTCTTCGTCTTCCGAGAGCGGGCTTTTGCCGAGCTTGATCGCTTCGTTTTGCAGCGCCGCTTTCAGCATCCGGAGAACAGACAGTTTTTCTTTCTCCTTGTTTTTCATCGCTTGCTTCATATCGTCATTCAAACGATCGAGAAGACTCACCGATTATACACCCTCTTTAATGCATGCTCTTAGTGCTTGCGCTTTCTAGCCGCCTCAGATTTTTTCTTCCGTCTGACGCTTGGCTTTTCATAAAATTCGCGCTTTCTCACTTCTTGCAAAGTGCCCGTTTTCGAAACGGCACGCTTAAAGCGACGAAGAGCGTCGTCGATCGACTCATTTTTGCGAACGATCGTTTTGGACATCCTGCTTCCCTCCCTCCGAACAACAACCATTGCATATTGTACTTGTCAATTATAATACATGCTGACAGAAAAGGTCAATAAAAAAAGCAACGGCATCCTGCCGGCCGCCTCTTCCCCACGCTGAAAAAATGGTCATTACGTGCGGACAAGGCTCATACATATTAAGATGAAAGGGGGGCGCCCATGGCATCATTTGTCATGCTGTTCGCCATTTACACCGCTTTGTTCCTTCTTGGCATGTTTATGATGAAAGCCGGACTTTACACGTTGTCCGGCCATCGGTTGAAACAGTGGCTCATGCGCTTTACCGCCACACCGCTGCAAGGATTTGTCGCCGGTTTGGCGACAACCGCTCTCTTGCAAAGCAGCTCAGCGGTGATGGTGATGACAGTCGGCCTTGTCGCCGCCGGCTACTTATCGTTCCGCCAATCGATCGGCATCATTTTAGGCAGCAACATTGGCTCGACGGTCACGACCGAGCTGATGACGCTCGATATCGGTGATGGCGCCATCCCACTTCTTGTCAGCGGCGCGCTGCTTGTTTTTTTCGGCCGTCATCGCCTTGTTCTCGGCATCGGCATGACCGCCGTCGGTCTCGCCGCTGTGCTGTTTGCCATGGACGGCTTTGGCAGCCTCGCTAAACCGCTTGCCGCCCACCCGTTCGTTGATGCATGGCTTAAAGAAACAAACCGATCCATCGCTGCCGGCCTTCTTGTCGGCATTGTCCTTACTGCTCTCGTTCACTCGAGCGCGGCAACAATCGGCATCGCCATGGGATTTTTAAACGAACAGCTGTTGACGCTGCCCGCGGCAATTGCGATGTTGCTTGGCGCCAACATCGGTACGTGCATCACCGGACTTTTGGCTTCGATCGGCTCCAGCAAGGAGGCCCAGCTGACCGCCTACACCCATCTATGGCTGAACGTCGCCGGCGCCGCCTTGTTCGCCTTTTGGACCGAGCCGCTCGCCCGTCTCGCCGCCGGGCTCAGCCCAGCGCCTGATGTGCAGCTCGCTCATGTGAGCGTTTTGTTCAACGTCATTTGCTCAGTGGCCGCCCTGCCATTTGTCCGCGCCATCGAAAGGGCCATTCTGTTTTTGCATGACCGAAACCGGGTTTAGTAGTCAGCGCGGCCCGTTCCGCCGGTGACGATCGCCACTCCAGAGCTTGTGCCAATGCGCGTCGCGCCGGCATTGATCATCGCTTCAGCGGTTTTCCGATCGCGGACGCCGCCTGACGCTTTGACGCCTGCTCTATCGCCGACCGTTTTTCGCATCAGCGCAACATCCTCGACCGTCGCGCCTCCGCCGGAAAACCCGGTTGACGTTTTCACATAATCAGCGCCGGCTTTCACCGCAAGCCGGCAAGCGCGCACCTTTTCTTCATCGGTCAAAAGCGCCGTTTCAATAATCACTTTGACAAGCGCCCTGCCAGCCGATGCTTCGACAACTGCCCGGATATCGCGCTCGACAAGATCATCGTCCCCACTTTTTAACGCGCCAATGTTGATCACCATGTCGACTTCGCGAGCGCCGTTTTCAATGGCGTTGTTCGTTTCAAACGCCTTTGTTTCCGGCGTTGTTGCCCCAAGCGGAAAGCCGATGACCGTGCAGACTCGGACATCCGTGCCGGAAAGCTCGCGCGCCGCCGTCTTCACCCATGTCGGGTTGACGCACACGGAAGCGAAACCGTATTGCTTCGCTTCTTGGCATAATTGAACGATCTGTTCTTCCGTTGCATCCGGCTTAAGCAGCGTATGATCGATCAGTTTGGCCATGTTCACCGTCATGAGAATTTGCTCCTTTCTGCCATTTACACGAAAAGGTCTGACGTCTATCATCATACCATGACGCCAAGGCAAAAACTAGCCATCACCCGTATGGTCCCCGAAAAAAACAGAAAAAACCCAGCGGTCAGGCTGGGTTATGAGCCCACTTTGGCTGGCGGACCATCTCATCGAGCACCACGCGGACGAACTCCCCTTCATTGTAGGGGTAGCCGGCTTTCGTGATCTTCACTTTGACAAGCTCGCCAACCATATCCTCCGTCGCTGGAAAGCGGACTTTCAAATAGTTGTCTGTATAGCCGACGTACAACTCCGGCCGCTCTTTGTCGCGCTCTTCCGGAATGACTTCGAGCACTTGCCCTTCAAAACGAGAGGCGTACTCTTTCGCCAGCTGGTCAGAAAGGGCGATGAGACGGCGGACGCGATCATGCTTCGTTTCTTCGTCAATTTGATTCGGCATGCGCGCTGCCGGCGTGCCGGTCCGCTTCGAGTACGGGAAGACGTGAAGCTCCGAAAACCGTTGCTCGCGAATAAAGTTGTACGTCTCCATGAATTCCTCTTCCGTCTCGCCTGGAAAGCCGACGATGACGTCAGAGGTGACTGCCAATTCCGGAAACACCTCACGCAGCCGGGCGAGCCGCTCTGCGTAAAACTCCACCGTATATTTGCGGCGCATCCGCTTGAGCACCGTATTCGACCCAGACTGAAGCGGAATGTGCAAATGGCGGACAATTTTCTCTGAACGCTTCAAGACGTCAATCACTTCATCGGTGATTTGGCTCGCTTCGATCGACGAAATGCGGAGCCGCTTCAGCCCCGGCACTTGCTCATCCAAATCGCGCAACAAGGCGGCAAAGTTATAGTCTTTCAGATCGGTGCCATAACCGCCTGTATGAATGCCGGTCAGAACGATTTCTTTATAGCCGGCGGCAACCAGCTGGCGCGCCTGGCGGATGATTTCCTGCGGATCGCGTGAACGCATTAAACCGCGGGCCCACGGGATGATGCAGAACGTGCAAAAGTTGTTGCACCCTTCTTGGATTTTCAGCGACGCCCGCGTCCGATCAGTGAATTCCGGCACATCTATCTCCTCAAAAACACGCGTTTTCATAATGTTGTGAACAGCGTTGATCGGCTGGCGTTCGCGTTGAAACTGTTCCACATAGTCCAAAATTTTATGCCGGTCTTGCGTGCCGATGACAATATCAACCCCCGGAATGGCCATGACCTCAGCCGGCGATGTTTGTGCATAGCAACCGGTCACGCAGACGACGGCGTCCGGATTGCGGCGCACCGCACGGCGGATGACTTGACGGCTTTTTTTGTCGCCGGTGTTCGTCACCGTGCACGTGTTGATGACGTACACATCCGCGCGGCTTTCAAACTCTGTTCGCTCGTATCCCGCCTTTTTAAACAGCTGCCAAATCGCTTCGGTTTCGTAATGATTGACTTTGCAGCCCAATGTATGAAAAGCCACTGTTGGCATGTTATTCACCTCGCTCTGCCCCCGCTTGGTGACCAGCAGGGAGGAATTTGTCCATTTTCCTTCTCGCCCTAGTTTCGGTTGAACCACCGCCTGCATGCCAACGTTCTGGCGCAAGCGAATATGCAGGGGACAACCGTCAGGACGCGAAACGGTCCATTATCGCCCACGCGCCGCTTCTTCGCCTTGTGCGCGCAGCTCCCATTCATAGGAAGCGGCGGCAAGCAAATAGAGCGGCGCCGTTTCGGTGCGCAAAATACGCGGGCCGAGGCTGCATGGCACAAAGCCGTGTTGCTCGAGTCGTTCCGCTTCTTCCGGGCTGAACCCGCCCTCCGGCCCAAAGACCGCCAGCAGCGCGCCACCCGGACGGAGGCGGGAAAGAAGCGCCGGAAGTCCAGCATGCCGGTCGTCCCGCGCCTCTTTTTCGTAGGCAAACAAGCGAACATCGACCGTTTCGCCAAAGGCAAGAAGCTCGGCAAACGAAAGCGGGGCCCGCACGTCCGGCACTGCCGTTCGTTCAGCCTGCTCAGCTGCTTCTTTCGCGATTTTTTTCCACCGCTCGACTTTTTTCTCCGCTTTTTTCACGTCCCATTTCACAACCGAGCGGGCGGCTTCGAACGGAAGAAACCCGGCGGCGCCGAGCTCTGTTCCTTTTTGGATGACGAGCTCCCATTTTTCGCCTCTCGGAAGCCCTTGGGCGATGTAAATGCGCACCGGCAGCTCGCTTTGCTCCTCTTTCCATTGTACAATACGGGCTTGCACATGCTCATTGGCAATTTGTTCAATTTCGCACACCGCTGCGCGGCCGTCGGGAAAGACGCAAACGATCCCATCCCCCGGCTTCATGCGCATGACGCGGGCGATATGATGGGCGTCATCGCCGCTGATCGCGACGATCCCGCCTTGTTGCGCCTGGCTGGAAACGAAATAGCGCTGCACAGCCATCCCTTCTTTGCTTATGGTTTGCAGGCGACAACCGCCACCCAATCTTCTCTCACGTTGATTTCCTCAATGGCAAAGCCGGCGGCAAGCAACCCGTCTTGGACGTCCTGCTTTTTCGCCTGAATGATGCCGGACGTGATGAAGCGTCCGCCTGGCTTTAACAACCGGTAGGCGTCATCGGTAAAGCGCAAAATGATTTCCGCTAAAATGTTGGCAACGATCACATCAGCCGGTTCCTCGATATGGTCGAGCAAATTGTTTTGTGAGACCGTTACGATATGCTGCACCTTATTGAGCTTCACGTTCAGCCGCGCGCTGTCGACCGCCACCGGATCCAGATCGAGCGCCCGCACCGATCGAGCGCCAAGCATCGCCGCGGCGATGCTTAAAATGCCGGAGCCGGTGCCGACGTCAATGACATGATCGCCGGGCCGCACGTACTTTTCGAGCGCCTGCAGGCACATGACCGTCGTCGGGTGCGTGCCGGTCCCAAACGCCATGCCGGGATCCATTTCAATGATCAGCTCATCACTAGACGCTGGCTCGTACGTTTCCCACGTCGGCACAATCGTAAACTTTTCCGACACTTTCACCGGGTGATAATGCTTTTTCCATGCCGTTGCCCATTCCTCTTCGTTCACTTCGCTCAATGTAATTTTATTTTTGCCAAGGTCAATATCATACAGCCATAAATTGTTAATCGCCTGCTTAATTTGTTCGACCGTTTCGCCAAGAAAGCTGTTGACGGGCAAATATGCCTTAATGACCACCCCTTCTTCCGGATAGTCATCCGGGTTGAGTTCAACGATCTCGCCGTACCAGTCGTCCCGTTCTTTGACCAAATCGTACGGGTCTTCGATGACGACTCCGCCGGCGCCCGCTTCATGCAAAATGTTCGAAATCGCCTCGACCGCCTCATGCGTCGTGTGAATGCTGATTTCTGACCATTTCATCGCGCTTACGCTTCTCCTTTAAACGCCTTTTTGACTTTCTCAAAAAAACGTCCGTGCGGCCCGTCGTGCATCGTGTCTCCGCCGAGCCGATCAAACTCGCGCAACAGCTGCTTTTGTTTTTCGGTCAGCTTCGTCGGCGTCACAACGCGGACGATGACGTGCTGATCGCCTTGGCCGTAGCCGCGCACGTTCGGCACCCCTTTTCCCTTCAAGCGGAAGCGCGTGCCCGTTTGCGTGCCGGCTGGGATTTTCAGCTTTACAGGGCCATGAAGCGTCGGCACTTCAATTTCATCGCCAAGCGCCGCTTGGGCGAACGACAGCGGCACTTCGCAATAAATATCGTCGCCGTCGCGTTGGAAAAACTCATGCGGTTCGACGCGGAAGACGATGTACAAATCCCCCGGCGGCCCGCCATTGACCCCCGGCTCCCCTTGACCGGCGACGCGCAGCTGCTGCCCGTCGTCGACACCGGCTGGAATTTTGACATGAATTTTTTTCCTCCGTTTGACGCGCCCCGTGCCGCCGCACGTTGGGCATTTCTCCGGAATGTACCGGCCTGTGCCGCCGCAGACGGGACATGTTCGGCGATTGACGATGCGGCCAAACGGCGTTGTTTGTTCGCTTGTCACTTGCCCGCTGCCGTGGCAATGCGGACAAGACGTCGGGCTTGTACCCGGTCTTGCACCGCTGCCTTGGCACGTGTCGCACGTCTCTTCCCTCGGAATTTCAATTTCTGTTTCTTTTCCGAACGCCGCTTCTTCAAACGTAAGCGTCATCATATACTCGACATCCGCGCCTTTGCGCGGACCGTTCGCCCGCCGACGCGGACCGGCGCCGAAAAACGTTTCAAAAATATCTTCAAAGCCGCCAAAGCCGCTAAAACCGCCGAAATCAAATCCGCCGCCTTGAAATCCGCCGCCAAACGTTTCGTTCGGGTCGGCATGGCCGAAGCGGTCGTAGCGGGCCCGCTTTTCATCATCGCTCAGCACTTCGTACGCCTCTTTAATTTCCTTAAACTTCTCCGCGGCATCCGGGGCTTTGTTCACATCTGGATGATACTGCTTCGAAAGCTTTCGATACGCTTTTTTGATCTCGTCTTTCGTCGCGTTTTTACTGACGCCGAGAATCTCGTAATAATCGCGCTTCGCCATCGTTGATCATCCACTCCCGATTCACTCACATAAATTTAATTTTATCATTTCCCTCTGCAGCAAGGCAATATGTCAATGCTAGAAAAAAAGTCAAAGCCAAGGCAGGCCTGACTTTGACTTTCGGTTGCATTATTTATCGTCGTTCACTTCTTCAAACTCGGCGTCCACCACATTGTCTTTATTATTGGCAGAGCCAGCTTGCGATCCTGCGCTTTGCGCCTGTTTCGCCGCTTGTTCATACAGCTTGATCGATAGTTGTTGCACCGCTTCTTGCAGCGCATCCTTTTTCTTGCGGATGTCCTCGATGTCATTTTTCTCAAGCGCTGCTTTCAACGCATCTTTCGCCTCTTGCGCCTTCTTGATGTCATCGGCGCTGACTTTTCCTTCGACCTCTTTGATCGTTTTTTCAGTCATGAAAATGAGCTGGTCGGCTTCGTTGCGCAACTCGGCGGCTTCTTTCCGCTTCCGGTCGGCTTCGGCATTTTCTTCCGCTTCTTTAATCATGCGCTGAATTTCTTCTTCCGACAGGCCGGACGACGATTTGATCGTAATCGACTGCTCTTTGTTCGTTCCTAAATCTTTGGCGCGCACGTGAACGATGCCGTTGGCGTCAATATCAAACGTCACTTCAATCTGCGGCACGCCGCGCGGCGCCGGCGGAATGCCGGTCAGCTGGAAGCGGCCGAGCGATTTATTGTCCGCCGCCATCGGGCGCTCGCCTTGCAAGACGTGAATGTCAACCGTCGTCTGGTTGTCGGCTGCCGTTGTGAACACTTGCGATTTGCTTGTCGGAATCGTTGTATTCCGTTCGATCAGCTTCGTAAACACGCCGCCCATTGTCTCGATGCCAAGCGACAGCGGCGTGACGTCGAGCAAGACGACATCCTTCACTTCGCCGGCGATCACCCCGCCTTGGATGGCCGCACCGATCGCCACGACTTCATCCGGGTTGACGCCTTTGTGCGGCTCTTTGCCAAGTTCGCGCTTGATCGCTTCTTGGACGGCCGGAATGCGCGTCGAACCGCCGACCAAAATGACTTTATCAATATCCGCTGGCGTCAAGCCGGCGTCTTGCAACGCCTGGCGAACCGGTCCCATCGTCCGCTCGACGAGGTGGGCCGACAATTCTTCAAACTTGGCGCGGGTGAGCGTCGTCTCAAGGTGGAGCGGACCGTTTTCGTTCGCGCTGATAAACGGCAGCGAAATTTGCGTCTGCGTCACCCCAGACAGCTCTTTTTTCGCTTTTTCCGCCGCATCTTTTAAACGCTGGAGCGCCATTTTGTCTTTTGACAAATCGATGCCGTGCTCTTGCTTGAACTGATTGACCAAATAATCGATGATCACTTGATCAAAGTCGTCGCCGCCCAAATGGTTGTCGCCGGCGGTCGCCTTCACTTCAAACACGCCATCGCCAAGCTCCAGAATCGAGACGTCAAACGTCCCGCCCCCTAAGTCATAGACGAGAATCGTTTGGTCTTCTTCTTTATCCAAACCGTAAGCAAGCGCCGCGGCCGTCGGCTCGTTGATGATGCGTTCGACTTGCAAGCCGGCGATGCGGCCGGCGTCTTTCGTCGCTTGGCGCTGCGCATCGTTGAAATAGGCCGGCACCGTGATGACCGCGCGCGTCACCGGCTCACCCAAATAGTCTTCGGCGTACGACTTCAAGTATTGCAAAATGATGGCTGAAATTTCTTGCGGCGTATATTGCTTCCCTTCAATTTCGACTTTGTAATCCGTCCCCATATGGCGCTTGATCGAGATGATCGTGTTCGGGTTCGTGATCGCTTGCCGTTTGGCGACTTCGCCGACGAGGCGTTCACCGTTTTTAAACGCAACGACCGACGGGGTCGTGCGGTTTCCTTCTGGATTCGGAATGACTTTCACTTCGCCGCCTTCTAACACGGCGACGCAAGAGTTCGTCGTTCCTAAGTCGATGCCGATAATTTTGCTCATCGCTTATCACCCTCCATTTCTATTATTGGCTCACTTTGACCATGGCGGGTCGCAACACACGGTCTTTCAGCTTATAGCCTTTTTGCAGCTCCTCAACGACCGTGTTCGGCTCATAGCCTTCCGCTTCCGCCTGCATGACGGCTTGATGCAAATAAGGGTCAAACGGCTTTCCGACCGCCTCGATCGCCTCGACGCCTTCTTTCTTCAAGGCATCAACAAGCGACCGGTACACCATTTCCATCCCTTGCAAAATCGATTTCGCCTGTTCGTTGTCCGTCTCTATTTTCAACGCGCGTTCAAAGTTGTCAAGCACCGGAAGCAAATCGCTCGCCAAGCTTTGGGCGCGGTATTTTTCCGCTGCTTCCATCTCCTGGCGCGTCCGGCGGCGGAAGTTTTCAAAATCGGCGTACAGGCGGAGATACCGGTGTTCCATCTCTGAAAGCTTCGCTTCCAATTCAGCGATCTGCGCCTTGGCCGCCGCCAACTCCTCGGCTGTTGGCGCTTTTTCCATCGGCTCCGCCGCTTCCTCCCTATCGGCTTGTTCGCCTGCCTCTCCAAGCGGAGCGCCGCCTGATTCCTCCTCGAGCTGCGGGGCGGATTCTTCCTCGATCGCTTGCTCCCGCTCCGGCTCATCGTATGTAGCCTGTTCCATCACTTGTTTTTCTCCTTGTTCCATCGCTTTCACCTCCCTGCCCGGGCTCTTCCCTTTTATGTATCCATGGCCACAAGGAAAGGATGGATACACGATCCATCCGTTATCCAATATGGCCATTCTTATTGGCTTTGATACCATTTCGTCAACGCGGCCGATAAATCGGAAGCGACACGGTTTAAGACCGTGATGACGCGCGAATATTCCATGCGCGTTGGACCAAGAATCGCAATCGACCCGAGCGGCTCATCACCGACCGAATACGTCGCTGTAATCAAGCTGCAGTTTTCCATGCCGCGCAGTTCGTTTTCATGCCCGATCGAAACCCGCACCCCTTTTTGG
Organism: Geobacillus vulcani PSS1; assembly: GCF_000733845.1. GTDB lineage: Bacteria > Bacillota > Bacilli > Bacillales > Anoxybacillaceae > Geobacillus > Geobacillus vulcani. The sequence goes on along the minus strand of NZ_JPOI01000001.1, from coordinate 1,965,366 downwards.
GTTTGCTTGCGAAGCAGGCGATAAATGTCTTTTTCTTGCTCAATGATGTTCAGAAGCGGGCGGACTTTTTGGATGTCGCTGAACTCCGGTTGGTTGAGCATATTCGCCTTGCCAGCGAAAAACACTTTTTCTTCTTCAGGAGCATCGATCGTTTCAATGAGCGTATTGAGCACGCTGTCGTAGTTGCGGATGTGCCGGCGCAATACATCGGCCACTTCCGTCTCCATTTTTTCTTTCAAGTCAATGAGCGGAACGCCGTTTAACCGCTCGTTGAAAATGTTGACCATTTTTTCCAGGTCGCCTGCATTCATCGATGACGGGATCGTCACGACCCGGTTTTCGACATGGCCGGTGTCCGTCACGACGATGGCGACGGCTGTCTGTTCGTTGAGCGGCACGATTTGCATCCGCTTCAGCTTGCTTTCTTTAAACGTCGGCCCGAGCGCGATGGATGTATAGTTCGTCAGCTCGGATAAAATTTGCGCCGACTTTTGCAGCAGTTTTTCCAGCTCATAAATGCGCTCAGCAAACACGGAGCGGATTTTTTGAATGTCCGCCCTTGTCAGCCGCTGCGGCGGCAGCAAATGGTCGACGTAGTAGCGGTACCCCTTTTCCGACGGTACTCGGCCAGAAGAAACGTGCGTTTTCTCAATATAGCCAAGCTCCTCCAAATCCGCCATCTCATTGCGGATCGTCGCCGAGCTGAACGCGATTTGATGCTTTTTCGATAACGTCCGCGAACCGACCGGCTGCCCAGAACGAATGAAATCGTCGATAATCACCTGCAAAATCAGCAGTTGGCGGTCCGTTAGCACGTGTCTCACCTCTGTTAGCACTCGAACAATTCGAGTGCTAAATCTACTACTAGGGTAGCAAATTGCCCGGCAAATGTCAATGTTTACATTTCGCCAAGGAACGCGGCAAACACTTCATTGCCGAGCAGCTTGCCCCGTTTTGTCAAGCGGACGTGAGTCGCCGTTTCCTCAAGACGTCCATTTTCGATTTCCCGGCGGATCGCCTCGCCAAAGATGTCGTGGAGGTCACAGCCGAACTTTTGCCGAAAGCTGGCTTGGGATACCCCTTCCGTTTTGCGCAGCCCTAAAAACATTTCTTCTTCCATTTGTTCGCGGACCGTCAAACGATGAACGCGGCGGTGCGGCCATTCGCCGCGCTCAACCGCGGCGATGTAATGACGAACGGGACCGATGTTCTCACGCCGCACCCCGCTTATATAACTATGCGCCCCGGCGCCGATGCCGTAGTACTCCTCGTTGTTCCAGTATGTCAAGTTGTGCCGGCTTTCAAATCCCGGCAAAGCATAGTTGCTGATTTCGTATTGCCGATAGCCGGCGGCGGCCATCCATTCCATCGCCGCTTCGTACATTTCGGCTTCCACTTCTTCGCCTGGAAGGCGAAGGCGGCCCTTCCGCCATTCGTTATAAAAAATCGTCCTTGGCTCCAAAATGAGGGAATACGCAGACAGATGCGGCACATGAAGCGAAAACGCCGCTTCTAAATCGTTCGTAAACTGCTCAAGCGTTTGCCCCGGCAAACCGTACATCAGATCTAGGCTGATATTTTCAAACCCCGCTTCTCTTGCCATGGCTACCGCCTGCATCACATCGTGGCAACGGTGCGTGCGTCCGATCGTTTGCAGAAGTTGCTCATCAAATGTCTGCACCCCCAGGCTGAGCCGATTCACTCCCGCATCGCGCAAAATAGCGAGCTTTTCTTTCGTCAAGCCGTCCGGGTTGGCTTCGACAGTAAATTCGGCCGTTTGGGGGTCAAACTGGAAATGGCGGTGGATGCTCTCAAGCAAACAGCCGAGTTGCGCCGGCTCAAGCACCGTCGGCGTGCCGCCGCCGATAAACAGCGTTTTGAGCTGGTTGCCAAATTCCGCCGCCGTCCACGCCATTTCTTTGTCCATCGCTCGCAAATAGTCGTCAACCGGCTGTCCGGCGGCGAACACTTTGTTAAAATCACAATAATGGCAAATCTGGGCGCAAAATGGAATATGAAAATACGCTGAAACGGCCATCAGTCCTCCTCCTTTCAACCGGCCGGCGCCTCAGGAAACAAACAAGGCTATCCCCAACGGAGACAGCCTTGCTTGTTATTTTTTCTGGTCGTCGATTTTCAAGACGGCCATAAACGCTTCCTGCGGCACTTCGACCGACCCGATTTGTTTCATCCGCTTCTTTCCTTCTTTTTGCTTCTCAAGCAGCTTCCGCTTCCGCGATACGTCGCCGCCGTAACATTTGGCAAGCACGTTTTTGCGCAGCGCCTTGATCGTCGAACGAGCGATGACCTTGTTGCCGATCGCCGCCTGCACCGGCACTTCAAATTGCTGGCGCGGAATCAAATCTTTCAGCTTTTCAACGATCGCTTTGCCGCGCTCGTATGCTGAATCGCGATGGACGATAAACGATAAGGCATCGATTTTTTCGCCGTTTAGCAAAATATCCATCTTGACGAGATTGGACGGCCGATAGCCGATCCATTCATAGTCAAACGACGCGTATCCTTTCGTGTTAGACTTTAAGGCATCAAAAAAGTCGTACACGATTTCCGACAGCGGCATGTCGTAAATCAACATGACCCGCTTTTCATCCAAATATTGCATATCGACAAACGTGCCGCGTTTTCCTTGACACAATTCCATCACTGGCCCGACGTAGTCATTTGGCACCATGATCGTCGCTTTCACATACGGTTCTTCGATGCGCTCAATCTTTTGCGGCTCGGGCATATTAGATGGATTGTCCACAGCGACTTCGTTTCCATCGGTGAGATGCACTTTGTACACAACGCTCGGCGCGGTCGTGATCAAATCGATATGAAATTCGCGCTCAAGCCGCTCTTGGATGATTTCCATATGAAGCAAGCCGAGAAACCCGCAGCGGAAGCCAAATCCAAGCGCCTGCGACGTTTCCGGCTCAAAGTGAAGCGCCGCATCATTCAATTGCAGCTTCTCGAGCGCCTCGCGCAAATCGTTGTAGCGCGCTGTATCGATCGGATACATGCCGCAAAACACCATCGGGTTAAGCTTCCGGTAGCCTGGGAGCGGCTCGGCCGCCGGCCGTTCGGCATCGGTGATCGTATCCCCGACGCGCGTGTCTTTGACGTTCTTAATGGAGGCGGTCAAATAGCCGACATCACCGACCGTCAATTCGTTGACGACTTTTTGCTTCGGCGTGAATACCCCAACTTCCGTCACTTCAAACTCTTTGCCGGTCGACATCATTTTGATGCGCTGCCCCGGCTTCACCGTTCCGTCGACGACGCGGACATAGGCGACGACGCCGCGGTACGGGTCATAGAGCGAATCAAAAATGAGCGCCTTCAGCGGCGCATCCGGATCGCCCGAAGGAGCCGGAATTTTCTCGACGATTTTTTCCAAAATTTCCTCGATGCCGATGCCGACTTTGGCCGAAGCAAGCACAGCATCAGAGGCGTCCAAACCGATGACATCCTCAATTTCTTGACGCACCCGCTCCGGTTCAGCGCTTGGCAAATCGATTTTATTAATAACAGGAAGAATTTCCAAGTTGTTATCAATCGCCAAATACACGTTGGCGAGCGTTTGCGCTTCAATGCCTTGTGCCGCATCGACGACCAAAATTGCCCCTTCGCAAGCAGCCAAGCTGCGCGATACTTCATACGTAAAGTCGACGTGGCCCGGCGTGTCGATCAAATGGAAAATATACTCTTCGCCATTTTTCGCTTTATATGTCAACTGAACCGCATTCAATTTAATCGTGATGCCGCGCTCGCGCTCAAGCTCCATCGTATCGAGCGTCTGCTCGCGCAATTCACGCTCCGACAGCGCCCCTGTTTTTTCCAAAATGCGGTCCGCCAGCGTCGATTTTCCGTGGTCAATGTGAGCAATAATCGAAAAATTGCGGATCCGTTCCTGCCGTTTCAACCGTTCTTCCCGGTTCATCGTCTCTCACTCCTGCTTCTTCGCAAAACTACACTAGCTTTGATTATAGCAACAGCGCGAAGAAGATTCAATGATGAACGAAAAACCAAGCCGCCGTTCGAGCTTTCCGGAAAGACGCGAAACGGCCAGAGCCGCGCCAAAAAACAACCGACAATGTGAAAAGTGCAACACTTTGCGCTCCAGCGGGCGGACGGCATCCAAAAGAAAAAGCCGCCATTGTTGACGGCACGTTCCTGTGTTCCTGTTTTGTCCGCACATGAACGGGCTAGTCCAGCGCCCGGCCGACGAGCGAACACAGCGTTTCCATGAGCGCGGTGACGGCATCGGCAAAAAGTTGCCCGAGCCTAGAGAACAAGTTGAACGTTTTCATCTCGCGAATCGTTTCTTGCTTTTCTCCTAATAAATCTCCAGCAACGACCGGCCGGCCAAACACTGCCGCTTCCATCTCACCATTTTCCCTTTTCTTCATATCGATGACGGATGGAAACGACGGATCGGCGTAACCGCGCATCCGTTCAATGCCCTCATGCGCCTGCTGCATGCCAAACAACACGCCGAAAAAAAGAAGAAAGATCGCTAGAGTAAAGCGGATGAACCATCGTGCCATAAGTGACGCTCCTTTACTTTTTCTCCGCCGGAGCCGGCGCTTCGACTTTTTCCGCCTGCCAATAATAGTCGCTGAACACATCGGCAAACGCCGACACGGAACGAAACAACTCAGTAAACGTATTGTCAACACCGCCGACTTCAATTAAAATCGCGTTCTCTGATAAATCTTGATTAAACTTGCCGTTCGTCCCGGCTCCTTTTTTCTCGATCACCCCGCGGCTCAACCCTGGATATTTCTTTTGCAGCAGCTGATGCAACTCGGTTGCCAGCTGCAAGTTTTTCTCGTATGTCGCATTTTCTCCGCCAATAATGAATGCGACACGCGCATAATCAACGCCGTTGATCGTAACCGTCGTATATTTCCGCCGCCGTGAATCGCGATGGATGTCGATGAAGTAGTGCAAGTCACGGTTTTGCTTCATTGCCGCGATCACGGTTTGCCGAGACATATCATACGATTGAGAGTATTTCATTCCTTTCTTTAACAATTCGTTGACAATGTCGATTTTGCTCACTTCAGCGCCGATGCCGCGCTTTTCCAGTTCTTCCGCTAACTTTTCCCCCACTTTTGCGACGTTGACCGTCGGGTGAAACGCCAAATCCGGGTCAGTCACCCCTTTGAGCGCCGGCAAAAACGACTCATGCGTATGGGTATTGTAAATGTAGACCACTTTTTTTCCTCCCGTCGTCCGCGATGGCGGGGGAACCGGTTTTTCCTCTTCGTTCTTGTTTGCCTGTTCGAGCTCCTCCACCGAGGCTTGCCGCTCCGCCAGCATCACTCTAAGCGGCGGCGCGGATTCGTATGGCATGTTCGTGTAATCCGTTCCTTCACCAGCGATGAGAATTTTGCTGTCATAAAGGGCAAAGCCCGGCAGCTCGCTGCCAAGCAGGCTGCGCGGGTCATCGGGATTGATGCTCGTCGCCAGGCGGAACAGCAGCGATGAGTAATTCGTCTGCCGCCGCTCTTTCGGCAACAGTTGAGCAAAATAGCGATTTTCCAAGGCAAACAAACGAATGAACGTCTCCTCCGGAAAATGGGCCGCCATATCGTTTAGCGACGATGACGACGGACGGTATTCTGGCCGCAGCGATGTGAGCGCTCCGACAAGCATAAACATCATCATGCAGCCAAGGATGATGAGCATCAACAGTTTCTTTATGCTGGCTCCTGGAATCGCGATCACGACGTTTGGGGAGCGCCATCGTTTCATATTCCCACCCTTTCCCGGCTTGTCTCCTCAGTTTAACGTATGGCCAAGCGGGAAAAGATAGAACCGTTTTTTGTCTAATGAGTGTAGGAGCCGACATTGCCTTGGTCGACTTGACGGTGCAGCGCCGCATTCAAGCCCCCGGCTAATAAGTTGGCCATATCGCCGATAAACGAATCGATCTCTTTTGGGGTTACCATCAAATTATGACCGAGCGGGGCGAGCACTTCATAGATGAGGCGCCGCTTTTCTTCATCGCCAAGCGTGCCGACCATGCCAAGAAACGTCGACCGTTCTTGCGGCGACGGCATGTCTTGTTCCGTCAATTTTCGTTTGCGCCCAAACGTCCAGCCCGCCGGGGCGAGCGCACTTGACGGCCGATTCCCTTCGCGCATTTCGCGGCCGAAGTGCTTCAAAATGAAATCAATCGTGTCGCTCGTGATCGAAACAGCGTCGACGACCGTCGGAACGCCGATCGAAATAACGGGAATGCCGAGCGTCTCATGGCTCAGCTCTTTCCGCTTGTTGCCGACCCCAGAGCCAGGATGGATGCCGGTGTCAGAAATTTGGATCGTTGCATTGACCCGTTCGATCGAGCGGGCAGCCAAGGCGTCAATCACAATGACAAAATCCGGCTTTGTTTTCCGGACGACGCCGTCGATAATATCGCTCGTTTCAATCCCCGTCATCCCCATCACCCCTGGAGCGAGAGCGCTCACCGGCCGGAAGCCTTCCTCGACGCTTTCGGGCTGCAGCTGGAACAAATGACGCGTGACAAGCACGTTTTCCACCGTCAGCGGCCCAAGCGCATCCGGGGTGACGTTTTGGTTGCCGAGCCCGACGATCAGGCAGCTCGCCTGTTCCGGAATGCCAAGCCGCGTGAAAAAGGCGCTGAGCTGCTCGGAAAAAATGCGCTGTACTTTTTGCTGCAGCTCGGTGTTTTGTTCGCGGATGCCTTGCGCTTCAATCGTCACGTAGTGGCCCGGCTTTTTGCCGATCGAGGCCGCTCCTTGTTCCATGACATGCACGTGCGACAGCTTGACGCCGTCGATCTCCTCGTCACGGATCATGACTCCCTCAATCGGCGCGGCGCTTTCTTGTTTTTGCTGCAAACGCTCCTCGACTGCGATCTCATGCGCTTCGATCGCTAAATCCGTGCGCACCGAGTACAGGCGTAAATCGAGCGGCTGTTCCATGTCGTTTCTCCCCATTTCTGTCGTTTTCTTTTATTGTCGCCGTAATCAGGCCCAGTCATTCATGTTTCGTAAAGGATTTTCGCTTGAACACTCTTGCATAATCAAAACACGTTTGATAGAATAACACTTGTTCTTCCTGTTGCTCACAACAGAAATAGGAATGGTAATGGAGGTGAACGAACTTGGCTAACATCAAATCAGCGATCAAACGCGCGAAAACGAGCGAAAAACGCCGCGCCCACAATGCCTCGATGAAATCGGCCATGCGCACAGCGATCAAAAAATTTGAAGCGCTCGTTGAATTGAAAGACGTGGAAAAAGCGCGCGAGGCGTTTATTATCGCGTCGAAAAAATTAGACAAAGCTGCAAGCAAAGGCCTTATCCATAAAAACACCGCCAGCCGGCAAAAATCGCGCTTAGCAAAAAAATTGAACAGCATCCAAGCTTCCTAATCAAAAACGACCTGGCGCCAGGTCGTTTTTTTGTTTTTCTTTTGTTCACGGCAAACGGCCGGTCGATCGCTTCACCGCCGGCCGTGACGCCCCGCTTGCGCCGGGCGGGCGCCCCAGCGCATCAGAAGCAGCTCAACGGCCAACCGGCGATCGACCGCCCCGCTTTTCACTTCATAATCAGCAGAAGCAAGCTCGTCAATCGCCGCCGCTAGCTCTGCATCGGAGAAGCGTGCGGCTTGAGCGAGAGCGAGCTTGATCCGGAACGGATGCACCTTGAGCGCCGACGCGATTTGCGCCTGTCCGTAGCCTAAGGAGGCGAGCCACTTCACTTGCGCAAGCAAGCGGAAATGACCGGCAAGCAACGCTAAAATTTTGATCGGTTCCTCATTGTTTTCAATCAAATCGTAAAACGTCTGCAACGCCGCTGGAATGTCTCGCTTCGCCACTTGCTCGACGAGCACAAAGACGTTTTCTTCCGGTGTGCGGGCGACAAGCTGCTCAACCGCCGCCGCCTCGACCGTTCCACCCGGCCCGGCAAACAGGGCCAATTTATCGATTTCATTCGCCAAAGCGGAAAGCTGCGTCCCGGCCCGCCGCAACAGGACATCAATCGCCTCATCGCTTGCTTGCGCCCCTTGGCTCTCGATGCGGCGCCGCACCCAAGCCCGCAGCTCCGCTTCAGCGAGCGGGGCGGCGATGACGACTTCGCTTTGCTCTTTGGCGAGCTTCGTAATTTTTTTTCGTTCATCAAGCTTCTCATACGGCGCGAAAAAGACGACGATGGAAAACGGCGACGGCGCCTTCAAGTACGCCTCCAGCTTCGCCAAATCATGCTCGATCTCCTTCTCTTTTTCAGACGTAAAAAAATACGGATGCTTGATGAGAATGACGCGCCGCTCGCCGAAAAACGGCACCGTCTCGGCCTCCTCAAGCGCCGCCTCGACCGGTGTTTCCTCACAATCGTACACGGCCAAGTTCCACTCCCGTTCCTCGTCGCCAAGCGCCGCGTTCACCAGTCGCTCATACGTTTCCATTAATAAAAATGGTTCATTGCCGTATAATAAATAAAGGGGAGAAAACCGCCGTTTTTCAATGTTTCCCCATACGCGTTCCAGCATGTTCCCGTCTCCATTCCCTAGCAAACGTCTCTGCTAGAAAGATACACTGTTTTTCGCCATTTTACAAGGGAACCGGCTGCCGAGAAACCGGTTCCCCTTTATATAAACGCCGGCCTATAAGTCCTAGGACCTTATCGGCCAGCGGGTTATTTTTATGTTTTCCCGGCTGTTGGAAAGTATTTGTGTCAACTGTTGTCAAGGAAGGAAAATGGACGAGCGGCGGTAGATTTTTCACGCGTTTTCGTCTATACTAAAAATGATTGCACGAGGAGGGGAAAAGCGATGAACGTATTCGAAAAAGAAGTGCAAAGCCAACGCAATGACGCCGTTGATTCCGCCGTCGGATTCATCGTGTCGTTCGGCTTTTTTGCGACGATGTTCATCATCGCCACGTTGATCGAGTTTTTCGGTCGATAAGGATTGCTTACATAAGCAATCCTTATTTTTTTTTGCGCACTACATCTTATGGTTTCATCACCTGAAAGGTTCCGCCGTTTTCATCATACAGATAGCGAATCGCACCGTTTTCATCCGTCCGCCAAACGATCGCCTGCTGTTGCTTCAACCGCATGAGCACTTCGGGGGATGGATGCCCGTAGCGGTTGTCGCGGCCAACGGAAATAACCGCCGCCCGCGGCTTGACCGCCCGCAAAAACGGTTCTGTTGTCGACGTTTTGCTGCCGTGGTGCGCGACTTTCAATACATCGACGCGCAGCGTCGGATAAGCGCGGATGAGCGCTTCCTCCGCCTCTTTTTCAATATCCGCGGCAAACAGCCATGCCAATCCGCCGAGGCGAACGAGCAACACAAGAGAACCGTTATTGTCCTCGTTGTTTCCTTTTTCGGGATGGATCACAAAAAAACGCACGCCCCCCTCCGTCCACCCTTCTCCCCGCACAGCGGTTTTGACCGGTACAGAAAACGGGCGCGCCATCGCCTTGACGGTCGTCAGCGCTCCGGGACTTGTGACAATCTTCTTGACGCGCACGGCTTTGAGCACCTCAGGAGCAGCCCCGATATGGTCGGCGTCATCGTGCGTCAAAATCAGTTGATCAAGCGTTCTCACTCCTTGGGCTTTTAAAAACGGCACGACAACGTCCCGACCAACCGCAAATGACCGCAACCGCTTGCGCCATGGTTCCTTCGCCCATCCCGGCGTCCCGCCGGTGTCAATGAGATAGACCGCTTTTCGGTAAGGAAGCTCAATATAAATGCAGTCCCCTTGTCCGACATCCAATACCGTCACTTCCCCTTGCCGATCCACATACGGAGCGGCCAGCTGAAGCACCGTTGCCGCCGCCACCGCCGCCAAGCCTCGCAACAGGCGGCTTCGCTCCCAATCCAAAAACGCCGCCGCGATAGCCGTCAAATAGCCAGCTAAGCACCACGGCCCCGGACGGCCGAGCACAAGCAGAAATGAGTGATCGACCGAGAAAAAACGGACAACCGCGTCCGTCAGCTCAACGAGGCGGCTAAACAGCCAAATGAGCGGAGACAAGGAAAAAACGGCGGAGAGAAAAGCAGTGGGCAAAAGGACAAAGGAATACCAAGGGACAAAGAAGACATTCAGCCCTATGCTCCAAACAGAAATTTCATAAAAATGGTAAAGCAAAATCGGCAGCGCGGCAAGCTGGGCAACGAGCGCAGTCTGAAACAAATTTTGGAGCATCGAACGAACAGAGGCGAGCACCGGCACATGAGCGAGAAGGGCAAACGTGACAAAAAACGATAGTTGAAAACCGACATCCCAAACTATATATGGATCAAAGGCGAGCAGGGCAAGCGCCGTCCAACTCAACGCATCCAGCGGATGGATCGTTCCTTTTTTCCACTGGACGGCCAATACGATCATTCCGGTCGCACAGGCGCGCAGCACCGACGGTGAAGCGCCGGCAAGCACCGCATACATAGGCAAGAGAACAAACAAAGCAAGCACGGCCGCTTCGCGCGTCACAAACCGAATGGCAACAGCCAACACAGCGCTGACAAGCAAGGTGACATGACCGCCGGAAATCGCCAACAAATGAATGAGCCCGAGCCGCTGATAGTCGCTAATCACCTCTTCATCCAACGAACGGCGCTCTCCATAAATGAGCGCAGCGGCGATGCCGGCCGCTTCCGAAGGAAACCGATCTTCGATGCGGCGAACGCCAGCCTCACGAATCGCTTCAAGCCGTTCGATGATGGTGGGACGGGCGCGCACGCAAGCGGAAAGATCGATCGCCTCAGGGAGAAAGAGCCAATGAATGCGGTGGCGGCGCAAATAGCGGCGGTAATCAAACGCATACGGATTGCTGGCTGGCATGGGGCGCTCGAGCGTTCCGCTCACTCGGCACACTGTTCCAGGCATAAGATGCGCACGCAACGTCTCTTTTTCCGCAGCCGTCCGAATGGTGTAACGGAGCTGCACCCGCTCCTTCCCAGCTTGCACCGCCGCCTGCAGCCGGTCGCCGTCGATCGCGGGCGCAGCGGAAAAACGAACGGAAAGCCAGTGGCGACCGCCGGCAAAGGAAGTTTTGTTATGATGGTCAACGATGAGAAAATAGACGAAAAAGAGGAGAGCCGCAGACAAAGCAGGAAGAAAGCAACGCGGCCGGTGGATGAAAAGGAGAAGAAGGTACACCGCAAGGAGAAGACATATGGTTTTGGACGGAGAGGCCGCCGCCACAGCAAAAAGCGCCGCCGCGGCGGGATAGACGGCTTGTCCTTTCATGATTCCCCTCCGCCGCTGGAAAGCAGGGCGAACACATCCGTTTTCAGCGGCACTTGCACGAGCCGGACGCCGGCTTGGGCAAACAGCTCTAGGGCGTACGGATGGTTTTTGTAGTCTTGGGCGTAATAGACAGCGCGGATGCCGCTTTGAATGATCGCTTTGCAGCAATGCAAGCAAGGAAAATGGGTGACATACATCTCCGCCCCCTCGGTCGGGACGCCGAACTTGGCGCACTGCAAAATCGCGTTCATTTCGGCGTGAATCGTCCGCACACAATGCCCATCAATAACGTAGCACCCTTCATCGATGCAGTGAGCGCCCCCGGCGATCGAACCGTTGTACCCGCCGGCGATAATGCGCTTGTCGCGCACAATCGTCGCCCCCACCGCAAGCCTCGTGCACGTGCTGCGCAGCGCTAGCAGATGGCTTTGCGCCATAAAGTATTGATCCCACGTGATTCGTTCCATTTTACGTCCCTCCGCTCATTTCCATACTTTCAGTCTACCGGCCGCCGCCTGCCCCGTCAACGCCAAAACATGTCTGCGCGGCCCGATCCGCTCATCAACGAGAAGCGGTTCGCTCTCTCCTCATTTACGGCACAAGCAAATATGGTTTCAATTTCTCCAACGTTTTTTCGCCAATTCCGGCCACATTCAGCAAATCTTCCACTTGCTGAAACGGCCCATGTTCTTCGCGATAGGCGACGATCGCTTTTGCCTTCGCTGGCCCGATGCCGGGAAGCTGCATCAACTCCTCTTCCGTCGCCGTATTGATCGCCACTTGCGGTCCGTCCCGAGATCCATCGCTCGGAGACTTGCCGATAGCATCTGGTGCCGGTGCGGCTTCTCCTTTTGTCGGCACGTAAATCATCATTTCATCGCGCACTTTTGCCGCCAGATTGATTTTCGTTTCATCCGCCTCGTCCGTCAGTCCACCGGCTAGGGCGATGACATCGCGGATGCGGGCATCCGCCGCCACCTCGTACACTCCTGGGTTCACGACGGCCCCTTTCACATCCACCACAGCGGTGTTAGGCGATTCGTCCTTTTTGTTTTCCGGAAGAGAGACATCCGTTTCAGCCGCCGCTGGCAAGGCGATTTGCCCTTTTTCATCCGTCGGATGACGAAACACCCACAACCCCACCGCCGCGGCAAACAACAAGAGCACCCCCGCTTTCCCATAACGTTTTCCAAGCTCCTGCACATGCTCCCACATACGATCCCATCCTTTCCATTTCAAGTCATAAACCGAGCCTTTTGCTCATACATATCGAAAAAGAGAGTTCCGGTGAACCAAAACCGGGAGGGGGGACAACGCATGAACATCGGCGTCATCGGCACGGGGAATATGGGCACCATCTTAATCGAAGCGTTCCTCGACTCCGGCGCCGTTCAAGCTGATCAGCTCGTCATAACGAACCGTACGCTTGCGAAAGCGTTCGCGATACAACGCGCGTATCCCGGCATGACAGTGGTGGCCGATGCAGCTGAAGTCGTCAAACAATCCGTCCTCGTCTTTTTATGCGTCAAACCGTTCGACATCCACCCATTATTGCAGCAACTGGCCCCGCACTGGACAGAGGAGCATTGCCTCGTATCGATCACAAGCCCGATCAGCGTCGAACAGCTTGAAGCAGCCGTCCCTTGCCAAGTCGTGCGCGCCATTCCGAGCATCGCCAACCGGGCGCTCTCCGGCAGCATCCTTGTCACCTTCGGATCCCGCTGTTCGACCACCTGCCGGCAAACGATCGATGATCTTCTCCGGCGCATCGCCTCGCCGGTGTACATCGACGAGGCCATCACCCGCGTCGCTTCCGACATCTCAAGCTGCGGTCCAGCGTTTTTCAGCTATTTGCTTCAGCGCTTCATCGACGCCGCAGCGGCCAAAACCGCCATCACGAAGGAACAGGCGACGATGCTGGCGACTGATATGATCATCGGCCTTGGGGAATTGCTGAGACGGGACTTGTATACGCTTCAAACTTTGCAGGAAAAAGTATGCGTCAAAGGCGGAATCACCGGGGAAGGCATCGCCGTCCTCCAGCGGCGGCTCGACGGCGTTTTTGAAGAAGTGCTGGCGAAAACGCATGAGAAGTTTCGAGAAGACGTGGAGAAGGTGAGGCAACAGTTTCCTTGATTGATTTATTCGACAAGCACCAGCGAAAATCCTGCTTCGTTCGATAAAAAAATGGACCCCAGCTTGTACGGCTGGGGTTTTCATATTTACGGATTTTTCGTTGGATTCCATCGTCGTTCAACCTTTTAGCTCTGCTTGTTTTTATTTGTTTCGATTCTCATTCAGCTATTGAGCCAGGCACAAGATTTCTTCCAAATTACGCTTGATTACACTCCTTTCAATCGTCAACCAGCTAGTAAGCTGGGTGCAAAACGATAGAGCTTTTCCCCTGCATTCCTTTATGTTCAGCCAAAATCCCCCTAAATCTTCCTCATCCACGTTTCTTTTTATGATTTCTCGCTCTTCGCCACTCACCGCTTCCGCGCGACGAAAAACAGCCGCTCGGCCGTCTCGGTCGGCGGGGCATCGGTGAAATCGGAGGTCACTTCAAGCACCTCAAAGCCGGCGGCATCCAGCCACTGTTCGTAAACGGCGCGCTCGAACGTGCGCTGCTCATGCCATTCGTCAAAACGTTCGTACCGATCGCCGCGGCGAACGAAAAAGGTTAATTCATGCCCGACGCTGTGCGGCCAATCGAGCGGATGGCACGTCCATATGTAGCTGATGTCCTCCCCTTGGTCCGCAAATACGGCGTCACGGAATACGACATCCATTTTATAAACGGAATGGACGTCAAACAAAAGCAAGCCGCCGGCGCCAAGGGCGCGGGAAACGGCGGCGAACGTCCGCTTTACATCCTCTTCATCCGTTAAATAGTTGAGAGCATCGCAAAACAGGAAGGCGCCATCCAGATCACAAAACCCGTCGAGCTCCGCCATGTTTTGCTCGAAAAACGGCACCTCCACTCCCGCCGCTTCGGCTTTCGCCTGGGCGACGGCGAGCATAGGTTCAGAAAGATCAACGCCGGATACTTGCCAACCGGCGTTGGCAAGGCGGATGGCCAGCTCTCCCGTCCCGCAGCCGATATCGATGACCCGCCGCCCCGGCCGTTGGGCGTAGCGGGCAAAGGAGCGCTCGACAAACGACTGCCACTCGCCGTACGGCGCCTCAGCCATCAGCACATCATACCAGTCGGCGAAACGGCCGTACGTCATGGCTGCAACACAGCCGCGACGTCTTCCGTCGGAGCGTCCCCCCAGAGCCGTTCGAGGTTGTAATACTCGCGCTCCTCTTTGGCAAAAACATGCACAACGATATCGCCCAAATCGACAAGCACCCATTTCGCCTCATGGAATCCTTCCATCCGCTTCACCGGCAGGCCGTGTTCTTCGGCTTGGTCTTGAATTTCGCGGGCAATGGCCTGCACTTGTTTGTCCGAATTGCCATGGCAGATGACAAAATAATCGGCGACAAGCGAAATGCCTTTCATGTTTAAGACAACGATGTTTTCCGCTTTTTTGTCATCCGCCGCGCGGACGACAAGCTGCAACGCCTCTTGTTCCGTCACCGTTTTGCTTCCCCCTTCACTTCGCGCACAAGTGAATTGTACGCATGAATCGTATCTGGATAAATGAGCTGGCGCTTCTCAAGCAAAAAGGCGATCGTATTTTTCACCGCCTGCAAAAGCGCCCGGTGGAGATCTTCTTCCGCCAAGCGCCGTACGTCATCGACGCCAGGGAAGCGCCGCCCTGGTTCCATATAATCAGCCAAATAAATAATTTTTTCCAGCAGCGTCATTCCCGCCCTTCCAGACGTATGGTAGCGAATGGCGTCCAGCACCTCCGGATCATCGATGCCGACTTCTGTCTGCACCAAATAGGCGCCAACGGGCGCATGCCATAGCTCACTGTTGTAAGCAAGCAAATCGTTGGGCATATTTTGCGCCAAAATGATTTGTTTCATTTCCTCGACTGGGCGGAATTTCGCATAGTCGTGGAAAATCGCGGCCAGTTCCGCCTTTTTCGCGTCAGCGCCGTATTGTTTGGCGAGCTTAACGGCGGTCTCGACAACGCCAAGCGTATGCTCGTAGCGCTGCTCTGTCAACTGTTGTTTCACGATCCATAACGCTTGTTCTCGCTCCATATAGCCCCTTCTCCTCAATATAAAGTCTAACGCCCTCCGGCACAAGATAGCGAATCGTCTGTCCATTTCGCACCCGCTCGCGGATGAGCGAGGAGGAAACGGCAAATTGCGGCGCCTCGACCTCGATGACCGGATACGGCGTTTCCATCGAAAACCCCGGCCGCTTGACGCCGACGAACGTCACCAACTTGATCAGCTCATCGATGCGATGCCAATTTGGCAAATATTCGACCATATCAGCGCCGATGATGAAATAAAATTGGTCATCGGGATGCATCGCGACGAGCTGGCGGACCGTATCGTACGTATACGAAGGCCCTTCCCGCTCGAGCTCGATCGTCTCAATGTGAAAGCGCGGATGGCCAGCCACTGCCAACTCGAGCATGCGCAACCGGTCTTCGCTTTTTGTCACTTGTTCGTGCTGCTTATGGGGAGGAATGCGGTTGGGCAGAAACCAAATTTCTGACAACTGAAGGGCGTCAAGCACTTCATTCGCCATGAGCAAATGGCCGTAATGAGGCGGATCAAATGTTCCGCCGAAAATCCCGATTTTTCCCATCTTCTTTCCTCCCGCCGCCTGCCGTGGCTGTACCGTTGTCAATCAGGCAGAACGATTTGTTTATGCTCCTTCGATTCTTTGTATAAGACGATCGTGTTGCCGATCACTTGCACGACTTCCGCCCCCGTTCCCGCCGCCAGCTGTTCAGCGACGGTGTACCGATCTTCCTCACAGTTTTGCAACACGCTTACCTTCAGCAGTTCGCGCGCTTCGAGCGCCGCCGCGATTTGTTCGGTCATCGCTTCCGTCACGCCGCCTTTGCCGACTTGAAAAATCGGTTTCAAATGATGGGCTTGGGCGCGCAAAAACCGCTTTTGTTTCCCAGTTAACATATGTTACCTCCTCAACGCTTCCATGACAAGCTGTTTCATCCGCTTGACATCCGGCCATTGGCCGGTCCATTTTTCAAACGCCAGCGCCCCTTGATAGACGAGCATGCCAATGCCGTTTTGCGTGCGGGCGCCGCGCGCTTTTGCCTCTTTCAGCCATTTCGTTTCCAATGGGTTGTAAATGATGTCGGAAACGACCGTTCCCGGCCGCAGCCGCTCGAGCGAAAGCGGCTGTTCATCCTCTTGCGGATGCATGCCGACCGACGTTGTATTGATCAGAATATCATATTCAGCAAGCCGTGTTTCGGCCTCGGCAAGCGACAAATGCGTCGAGCGGCGCTCATCCCCTTCGCGGATGAGCCGTTCCGCTTTTTCCATCGTCCGATTGGCGACATCGATGCGCAATGCCCCCGTCTGCAGCAGCGAAAAGTAGACGCCGCGCGCCCCGCCGCCAGCGCCGATCACTAAAATCCGCTTTCCGTCAAACTGAACGTTCATTTCCTCTTCCAATGCGCGGACATAACCAGGCCCGTCCGTATTATAGCCGATAAGCCGGCCGCCCCGGTTGACGATCGTGTTGACCGCCCCGATGCGGCGCGCATGGTCATCGATTTCGTCCAAAAACGGAATGACCGCCATTTTATGGGGAATCGTCACGTTCACCCCAGCGATGCCGAGCGCCCGCACGCCGGCGATTGCCGCGCCGACTTGCCCCGGTTCGACGGAAAACAAATGATAGCGCGCCGGAATGCCCAAACAGGCAAACGCCTCATTATGCATGAGCGGCGACAGCGAATGCTCGACCGGAAAGCCAAGCAGCCCGTATACCTTTTCCACGTTTCTCCCCTCCCGCTTTTCATTAAATCAACGACTGACGAATAAATACGTCGACCCCTTTCGGCGCATGAACGACGAGCTGAGCGCCCGGGTCGTTGCACGTCACCCAGCCGAGCCCAGAGAAGACGATGTCCGTCTTCCGCTCTTTCACCGACAGCGAGCGCGGCACAAGCGGCGGAAATTCAGCGGCATATCGTTTGCTTGGCGGCGACAGCAAATCGCCAAGCTGGTTGGCATAAAGGGAATCGGCTTTTTCCAGCTTTGTCCGATGAATCGTCAACTCATTGGCCATATAGCAGACAAATGAGCGACGTCCGCCTTTGATGTAATCGAGGCGGGCCAAGCCGCCAAAAAAGAGGGTCTGCCCTTCGTTGAGCTGATAAACACGTGGGTGGATTTCACTCTTCGGTGTAATGATCTTCAAATCGCGCGCATCGACAAAGTGCGCCATTTGGTGATGGTTGATGATCCCCGGCGTATCATACAGCGTCGCTCCACTTTCAAGCGGAATCTCAATCATATCGAGTGTCGTTCCCGGGAAATATGACGTGGTAATCACATTCCCTTTGCCGGTCGCCTCTTCAATGATCCGATTGATGAACGTCGACTTGCCGACATTCGTGCAACCGACGACATAGACATCACCGCCCTCACGGTAGCGGTCGATGGCTTCCATCACCTTCGCCATGCCAATTCCTTTCGCCGCGCTGATGAGACAGACGTCCACCGGACGCAGTCCGAGCTCTTCCGCCATACGGCGCATCCAGCGCAGCAGCTTCGGGTATTTGACCGACCGCGGCAATAAATCCGCTTTGTTGCCGACAAGCAAAATCGGATTTTCAGCCGCAAACCGCGGCAATCCCGGAATCCAGCTGCCATTGAAATCGAAAATGTCAACGATGTTGACAACAAGCGCCTTCGATTCCCCGATGCGATGCAGCATGTTTAAAAAGTCGCTGTCATCAAGCGGCACGTCTTGCACCTCATTGTAATGTTTCAAGCGGAAACAGCGTTGGCAAATGATTTCTTCCGCCTCTTTCTCGAGCACGCTTTTCGGCGCATAGCCCGCCTTTTTTGGATCGTCAAACTGGATGGCCGCTCCGCAGCCGATGCAACGCAGTTGTGGCTCCACGATCATTCCTCCCAGTAAATCATCCCTTTTTTGCGCATCACGTTTAAAATTCTCCGCTCCATTTTTCGATTGAAACGCGTCCATAATCCGTCCGTCTGGGCGACCGGGACGACTAAAATCGTGTTTAGTCCGAGCCGGTTGCCCCCAAGCACATCGGTCAGCAACTGGTCGCCGATGACGACGACTTCCTCTTTCTTCAGCTCCATCATCTTTAATGCCTGCAAAAACGCGCGTGTCAGCGGTTTGCGCGCTGCAAAGATGAACGGGATGCCAAGCGGCTCAGCAAACGACTGCACGCGTTGTTTATTATTATTCGATACGATGACGACCTTAATGCCCGCCTGCCTCATCGCATCAAACCATGCGGCCAGCTCCGGGGGGGCGCTCGGCCGATCCCATTCGACGAGCGTATTGTCCAGATCGGTGATAATCCCTTTCACTCCTTTTTGCTTCAGCTCATCGGGAGTAATGTCCATCACACGCTTGACAAACTGGCTTGGCAAAAAATAGTGAAGCATGCCGGACACCCGCCTTTCCATTTGCTTTTCCCATCATAGCGAATTTTGGCGTTTGTTTCAAAACAAAGTTTGCCAATGAGGAACGAAAAAAACTTTCGACAAATTTTGCATCCCTCCGTTATGTGGATAACTGTTGCCCACATTATACACAAGCTGATCATCACACTTCCTCCACTTTATAAACATGTTTTCCACATGTTATCCACCGTTTTCTGTGGATAATAGAACGGTTGTTCTCTCTTACAAGTCATGGTACATTGTAAGTAACCTACCATTATATGTATGACATGCTTGTCATATTCCATCCCAAAAAGGAGGACGCCCCCGATGAAACATTTGTCCGACGAGCTGTTGATCGAGTCGTATTTCAAGGCGAAAGAGCTCAACCTCAGTCCGGAATTCATCGAGTTGATTGAAAAAGAAATCCAGCGCCGTTCATTGACCCACAAAATTAAGCTGTCCTCATAAACGAAGGCCTTCGGGCTTTTTTTGTTTCCGAAAGCCTTAGCGTTCGTGCGCCTGACACCAATAGCCGAGCCGCTCGCCGACTTTGATCGGCATGGACGCAACAATGCGCGGGTCAGGTGCGAAACTTCCGCGTTCAAACAGCAAGACGACCGTTGAACCAAACGAAAAATACGCCATTTCCTCTCCTTTTACAAGCTGCTCACCCTCATGGGTCAATTCAATGCTGTTGACGAACATGGCTCCGATTTTCACGATCGCCAAGCGCTTGCCGCCGGCTGTGACCTCGGTGATGAGGCGGTAGTTTTTCTCGAGCGGCCGACGTCCATATTTTAAGCCAAGACGGTTGACCGGATACGACTTGCGGCCGAGCGCCCACTGCTTTTCGATCACTCCAGATATTGGGCTGTGGATGCGGTGATAATGGCTCGGGCTTAAATACAGAATAAAAAAGAACCCGTTCACATACGGCTGTGCCGCTTCAACGCTGCCAAGCATTTCTGCAATGGAATACGGCTTTCCCTTGACGATCATTTCACAGTTTTCTCGAATCGTGCCCATGTCTTCAATGACGGCGTCGACCGGGCTGACGACCGTATGCTCATCAGCGTCGACCGGCCTCGCCCCGGCCTTCAGCCTGCGGACGAACAGTTGCTGCAACGTCTTATAATTTTTTAGGCTTTTTTCCATTTCGTCTTGGTTAATATGATAAATTTTTGCATACGATGATATCAATAGCCCGCTGAGGCGCGATTTCGCAAACGCAGCGAGCAGCTTTGAAGAAAGCGAGTGATTGGTCAGCTCGATGAACAAACGATAAAGCCATTTTCGCAAGCACGTTCCCTCCAGTAGCGCAACATCGCCATTCGTTACTACCTTCCATATTACCGCCAAAATGAGTATAATGGTAGTAGAATTTTCTTTTGGCGTTTTCTGTTGGAAAAGGAGTGGGGAAACTTGTTCTTATCGGACTATTTAGATTATACGTTAAAAAAGCTGAAAGCAAACGTGGCAAACATTTTGACGATGACCAACTTGTCGCTCGGCGGCTTTTCCGTTCTAGCTACGCTGAAAGGGCAGCTTCATATGAGCGTGCTGCTCGTTTTTTTAGCCGCGTTTGTCGATCGCTTTGACGGCGCTGTCGCGCGCAAGATGAACATTGAATCCGAACTTGGCAAGCAGCTCGATTCGATGAGCGACATCGTCTCCTTCGGCGTCGCTCCTGCCTTGCTGATGTACCAAGGCTTGTTCCACGAATTCGGTGCACCCGGCGCGGTATTCACCGTTTTGTATATCGCTTGCGGCGCCTTCCGTCTCGCTCGCTTCAACATCACAGAAAACAACGGCTACTTCGCGGGGCTGCCCATCACCGCTGCAGGGGTGCTGATGACGCTCGGTTATTTAGCCATCCCGTACTTCCCGCCGCAATCGTTTATGTTTTTGGCGCTCATTTTATCGTTTTTAATGGTCGGCACGTTTAAATTGAAAAAAATATGACGATCACTGGAGCTGCCCTTTCCGTCGGCCAAATGGAACGGGCAGTTTTTTGCGTCTCATGTCACACCTTTTTCCCTTTTCAACCTCTTATATTCAGTATATGATAAATATGGTTTCTTCATAAAAAGCGCCCAATGGCGCAGATCGTTTGTAATGGAAAAAGCGGGGGGATTCATTTGGACAAAACATCGGTCATCGGCATCATTCTTGGCTTCATTGCCGTCGGATTGGGCATGTACTTTAAGGGCGTTTCGCCTGCTGTCTTGATCAATCCGGCCGCTATCCTCATCATTCTCGTCGGAACGGCGGCAGCGGTCGTCATCGCCTTTCCGACGCAGGAAATTAAAAAAGTGCCAAAGCTGCTCAAAGTCATTTTCACAGAATCGGCGACGCCAACGGTCGAACAACTGATTCCGCTGTTCGTCGATTGGGCGAATATTGCCCGCCGCGAAGGGCTGCTGGCGCTCGAGGCGAAATTGGACGATATTGACGACCCGTTTTTGCGCAACGGACTCAGCATGGCAATCGATGGCCAAACGCAAGAGTTCATCCGCGATGTGATGACAGAGGAAATCGTTGCCATGGAAGAACGCCACGAAGCGAATGCCGCGATTTTTTCCCAAGCAGGCACGTATGCGCCGACGCTCGGGGTGCTTGGCGCTGTCATCGGCCTGATTGCCGCGCTTGGCAATATGGAAAACATCGCCGAACTCGGCAAGGCCATCAGCGCGGCTTTTGTCGCCACGATGCTCGGCATTTTTACCGGCTATGTGCTTTGGCATCCGTTTGCCAACAAATTGCGCCGGAAATCAAAGGAAGAGGCGCGCGTGCGCTACATCATGATTGAAGGGGTGCTGTCCATTTTGGAAGGACAAGCCCCACGCATGATTGAACAAAAACTCGCTTCATACTTGCCGGAAAGCGAGCGGCACCAAGTGCTGATGCAAGGGGAAACAGTCAATGGCTAAGAAAAAAAAGAGCGGGCATGACGAACACATGAGCGAATCGTGGCTGATTCCGTACGCCGATTTGTTGACGCTATTGCTCGCCCTATTCATCGTCTTGTTTGCGAGCAGCCAAATCGACCAAAAGAAGTTTCAAGAAATTGCGCGCGCCTTTAGCACCGCCTTTGCCGGCGGAACAGGCGTTCTTGACTTTCAAAGCCCGATCGAGCCGATCACTCCGCCGGCCCAAGACGAAGAAGGACGGCATCAAGCAAAGCAGCCCCTCCCAGCCGTAAGTGGAAAGGAAAAAGAAGAATTAAGGCAAATCAAAGCGAAAATCGACAGCTACATCCGCAACAACAAGCTGACGGGAAAGCTGCAGACTTCCTTGACGGACGAAGGGCTCGCGATTACGATTTTGGATGATATTTTATTCGACTCCGGCAGCGCCGAAGTGCGCATAAAAGACCGGCGTCTAGCAACGGAAATCTCCGCTTTGCTCGTCATGAACCCGCCGCGCAATGTCATTATCAGCGGCCATACGGACAACGTGCCGATCCATAACGAGAAATTTGCTTCCAACTGGGAGTTGAGCGTCATGCGCGCCGTCAATTTCATGAAAGTGCTGCTTGAAAACAAGCAACTCGACCCGCGCTATTTCAGCGCCAAAGGGTATGGCGAATACAAACCGATCGCCTCGAACGCCACCGCCGCCGGGCGGATGAAAAACCGTCGTGTCGAAATTTTGATTTTGCCGCGCACCGACGTCAATGGTTCGTCCACATCCAATCAGTGACCGCCGGCTTTCAAGCGGGCGGTTTTTTCTTTTTTCTAAGCCATCATCTTGCTCCCCCTCGCTTATGCCCAAACGAAAAAGCCGGCGGTTCGCCGTTTTTTTCCACCGTCGTCCGCGAAGACCTTTATTCGAAAAAAATCAAAGCTTGATCGTCCATTTAATGACTCCGGCTTTGGCAAGCGCCTCAACCAAAATGACAACGATCGGCCCGACGAACAACCCGATAAAGCCAAGAAGCTGAAATCCCAGATAGACGCTGACGAGCGCGGCGAGCGGGGAAATGCCCAAATTGGTGGAAAACACTTTCGGCTCGATGATCCGGCGCACGACGGTGATGACGACAAACAGCACGATGAGCCCGATGCCAAGCGTATTGTCGCCGTTCGCCATGCTGATAACCCCCCACGGAACGAGCACGGAACCCGTTCCTAAAATCGGCAAAATATCAACGACGACGATGACCAGCGCCATCAACGCCGCATAGTCGACCCCCAACACGAAAAGGCCGGCCAGCGCGAGGAAAAACGTAATTAAACTCAGCAAAAACTGCGCTTTTAAAAAGCCGATCCCCGCTTTGCTCAGCTGGGCGATGACCATCCCAAGCCGCTGTTCGGTCCGTTCGGACAAGTAGCGGCGCATACCTTGCTTCAGCCGCGGCAAATCGAGGCAAATGAGAAACAGTGCGATCAAATACACTAAAAAATGAATCAAAAACGCCGGAATGGCAGCAATATAATGGACGAGCGACTGCGTCAAGTTGGTCGCAAACGACAAAAGCATTTGCTGGACGGTATTGACGCCGCGTTCAAGCGAGTCGATGATTTCCTGTGGAATGGAGCTGGAATACGACTGCCATGTTTGAATGAAACGGTCGAGCACTTTCGTCGCTTCGCTTAAGACGTAAGGCAGTTTTTGCGAGAGCGCCATCACTTGTTGTACAAAAATAACGATTAGAAAATAAAGGGAAAGCCCAAGAATGATGATAAACAATGAAAAAATCGCCGTAACGGCGTGAGCCCGCTTCAGCTTATAGTTTTCTTGCAATCGACGGATGGACGGCTCGAGCAAAAGCGCGGTCGCAAGCGCGAAGAGAAGCGGCACGCTGTATGGCACAAGCCATAGCCCCACAGCGAATAGCAGCGCAATCAGAATCCAACGTTTCACGGTCGTCCCTCATTTTTCATCAAAATTGAGCCAAAAGATGGTTCATGTATAAAATATAGCCGACAGCATGCGGACGGGCAACTATTTCATGCATTCGTCTCCGTCTGCAGCGCGGCGCCGTCGTTGCCAAACGATGTAAATCGCCGCCACCGCCACCGCCGCTGCGATAGCCGGTCGGACATATGGCGCCGCCATCTCATCGATTTGCCGCCATCGTTGGCCAAGCTGCTCTCCCAACCATATAAACAAGATGGACCATGGAATGATGGCCAACACCGTGTAAATGGTAAACGGCAACCACTTCATCCGAGCAATGCCGGCGGGGATCGAAATCGCATGGCGGACGACGGGAATAAACCGGGCGCTGAAAATGACGCCAGGGCCAAATTTCGCAAACCAGCGTTCAGCCACATCCAAATGTTTTTTCTGGATCCATACATATTTCCCGTACTGATCTAGAAATGGCCTTCCACCATAGTAGCCCATCCCATACAAAAACAGCTGGGCCACTGTCCCCCCGATCACGCCCGCCGCCACCGCCCCAACGAACGAAACCTCTCCGCGCGACACTAAATAGCCGGCGTAAGCGAGCACGACCTCGCTCGGGATCACTTCGACCATCAAGGCTAGGGCGATGCCGGCGTAGCCTAAATTCGTTAAAAACGAAAATATCGATTGAACGATTTCGTGCACCGTTTTTCCTCCTTCATTTTTCGATTCCCTTTGCCCATTGTTCTATTATACTATACGCTTCTAGCAAACAAAATGAAAAAGCGGTCGACAGAAGACCGCTTTCTTTATAGATGCCATTTGAAGCTTTCACATTTGTGGGGGCTGTGAAGCGGGCGGTTGTTCGGTCCTCCAAGCCACACCCTCGACAGCCGAAAAATGGATGCGCGACTTTTCCGTCAAGGATATGTTAAACGTTTTCGCCGCCTCTATATCTTCATCTTAAGCACTTTGCTGCAGTTCTGCAATGTATTGTTTTCCTTGTTCTTCGTTATATTGCCCTTCCCACTTCGACATCACAACGGCCGCCAAGGAATTGCCGATGACGTTGACCACTGTGCGCGCCATGTCCAAAATACGGTCGATGCCGGCGATAAACGCCAACCCTTCAACTGGGATGCCAACCGTGCCAAGCGTCGCCAATAAGACGACAAACGATACGCCTGGGACGCCGGCAATCCCTTTGGATGTCACCATCAAAACGAGCACAAGCGAAATTTGCTGAGAAATCGGCATGTCGATGCCGTACAGTTGAGCGATGAAGACAGCCGCCAGCGCCTGATAGAGCGTCGACCCATCCAAGTTGAACGAATAGCCGGTCGGAACGACAAATGATGTTACCGCCTTCGGACAACCGAATTTCTCCATTTTTTCCATAACCTTAGGCAACACTGTTTCCGAACTCGACGTGCTATAGGCAAGCACTAATTCATCCTTTAAGATTTTTATAATGTGGAAAATATTGATACCCGCCAATTTGGCTACAGCGCCAAGCACCACCAACACGAAAAACGCCATGACCGCATAAACGAGCACAACA
Source organism: Geobacillus vulcani PSS1 (assembly GCF_000733845.1). Classification (GTDB taxonomy): domain Bacteria; phylum Bacillota; class Bacilli; order Bacillales; family Anoxybacillaceae; genus Geobacillus; species Geobacillus vulcani. The sequence continues at coordinate 1,940,179 of NZ_JPOI01000001.1, read as the reverse complement.
AGCTTGCTGAGGGGAAGGAGCGAAGCGACGCCGAATTTCGACACCGTCACGCCGATCAAGGCGAAAACGCCAAACGGCGCAAACTTCATCACTTGGTTCGTCACATAAAACATCGCTTCCGCCGTGCCTTGGAAAAAGCGAAGCACCGGTTTCCCTTTTTCACCGATCGCGGCTACACCCAACCCGAACATCACTGAGAAAAAGATAATCGGCAGCATATTTCCAGTCGACAGCGCTTCAAACACGTTTTTCGGCACGATGTTGACAAATGTTTCAACCATCGAATGGTGCTGCACTTCGTTCGTCGTATCGACATACGACTGGATATCCGTTTTTTCAAGCGACTTCATATTGACGCCGACGCCTGGTTGGAAAATGTTCGCTGCCAAGAGACCGACAATAATGGCAATCGTTGTAATGATCTCAAAATAAAGGATCGTCTTGCCGCCCAACTTTCCAAGCTTTTTCACATCACCGACATTGGCGACGCCGACAATCAAACTCGAGACGACGATCGGGATGACGATCATCTTAATTAAACGGAGAAAAACATCTCCAATCGGCTGCAAATACGTCGCTACCTTAGGATTTCCGTAAAAAATGGCCCCGACAATAATCCCAAGAATAAGGCCGATGAAAATTTGCCATGCCAAGCCGATCTTGCGCATGATGCTTTTTCGCCTCCTCTAGACAATTTTAGACAAAAGACGACAAAATTATTTTACTTTTAAAAATAAAATCTGTCAATATTTTTGGTTGAAATCGCTTCATTAAAGGGTGCGGATGAAGGAATTTAGTTTTTTTAAATAATTTTTATTCTTCTGTTAAAAAACGGGTCGCTGCACCAGCAACCCGCTTTCGTTATGACCGCCGTTTTTCTTTTTCCTGCCGATAAAACTCATGAAACATTTTCATTAATGCCCGTTTTTCGATGCGCGAGACGTAGCTTCTCGAGATGCCGAGCTCTTTGGCGATTTCGCGCTGCGTTTTTTCCCGTTGCCGACCGAGGCCAAAGCGATTGATGATCACCTCTTTTTCCCGCTCATCAAGCACGCTGATATATTGTTTGACTTGTTCGATCTCCATGTTCAAGTGGATTTCATCGACGATGTCTTCGCCTTCGGCTTTTAAAATATCAAGCAGGCTGATTTCGTTTCCTTCTTTGTCCTGGCCGATTGGCTCATGCAACGAAACGTCTTTGCGTGTTTTTTTTAACGAACGCAGGTGCATAAGGATTTCGTTCTCGATACATCGAGCCGCATACGTCGCCAACTTCGTTCCTTTTCCAGGCGAATAGCTTTCAATCGCCTTGATCAAGCCAATCGTGCCAATGGAGATTAAATCCTCGACCTCTTCTCCTGTATTTTCAAATTTTTTCACAATATGGGCAACAAGGCGCAAGTTGTGTTCGATGAGCCGGTTGCGGGCTTGCTCGTCGCCTTTTGCCATCAGCGCCAAATACTTCTCCTCTTCTTGAGCGCTCAACGGCTGGGGAAACGCATTGTTTTTAATATACGAGACAAGAAACGTCAGCTCTTTCAACAGAAACGTAAACGCCGTGAAAATGCCGGACATGCTCTCACCCCCGCCTGCTGTCATCGGCGGAAACCGCCTATCGTTATGTATATGCAGGGGTGATGTTGTCCGTGTCTTTACGACAAAAATAGACCGGCTCGAAAACGAGCCGGCCATAACTTGGCCAACCAAAAACGATGAATGCCAACGTCCCGCTGATGCGTTCCGCCTGCTTATCCCCCTCCCGACGCAGGGAAACCGCTGCCCTTACGCTCTTGCCTCAACGCTGACTTCCGCGGCGACAACAAGCGCAATCGACGCGGTAATGATGATCGACATCACGATGGCAAACATCCCCGTTCCCTCCTTAGCTTGATCATCTATTTTTATTTTATCAAAGAAAAAAGAGAACTCCCTTTTGGCATTTTGAACAATTCGTGAAATTCAAACGTCAACAACAGCATGTGGAGCACACCTCCTCCTCCTTCAGCCTCAGTCAAGTCGAGTCTCCCGTCTGTTTTATCCACATCACAATCCATACTGGTGCAATTGACATGAATCTTCTCCCCTTTCATCTTCAATTGTTTAAAACAACCGTTGATAAGCAGAACATTTGCGGTCAAGCCACTCTTCCTCGGCTGCGCGTGCGAACCGCTCCTCTTCGCTGTTCCGCTGCCGCGGCTTTCTCCGCTCAATCGTGATCGTGATAAAAAACAAATGGATCGTCATGCCCCCACACCTCCTTTCCATGCAAAAAAAACCGCAGAAGGAAGGCGTTTCTGCGGCTAAGCGCACAAAAAGGCCGCAGAAAGCGAGACTACTCCCCTTCTGCGGCCCGATCGCTGTTTTTCGTCATCGGTGCACGTTCATTCCCGGTCGGCGGAAGGTCGAATAGCCATTGGATGGAATGGATGCGTTACTGTTGTCCACATCATCATTGTCATTGTCTTCGACCTCCCTTCGGAAATGACGCTACGAAGGTAATTATATCCAAAAATTTTTCCATTGTCAACCATTCTTTCGCAAAAACCCGTTTTCCTTTGAACGTCAGCATGGCTAAGCAAAAACCCGCCTTTCGTGCAAAAGGCGGGTTTATGGTTCGAACAGGTTCTCTTCTTCCTCAAGCTGACGGACGTAGCGGGCGGCGCGGCGCGAACAGAAAAGCGACGCAGCGAAACAGCCGGCGACCGCCAACAAGACGATCGGTTTTTTCGCGGCCTCGAGCGCCTGTGGAATCATCGCTCCGAAATAGAAAAACGACCCAAGCGCAAACAAAACGAGGCTGTATGCCTTCCAATCGCCCGCCTTGGCCCGCAGCTCGTTTCGTTGCTGTTCGTTCAAGCCCGATCCCTCCTCTTCCCTTTCACTGTATCATACATGGGCTGAAGAGGGGAGCGGCAATTTCAGCCAAGCGCTTGCGCCAAATCGTCAAGCAGATCGTTGACATCTTCAAGCCCGACCGACAAACGGATCAGGCCGTCGGTGATGCCGAGCTGTTCACGCCGTTCCTTCGGAATGGAGGCGTGCGTCATTTTTCCTGGCAACGAAATTAAACTTTCGACCGCCCCTAAGCTTTCGGCAAGCGTAAAGTAGCGAACGCGCGACAGCACTTCCTCGGCGCGCTCGAGGCTGCCAACATCAAACGAAATCATGCCGCCAAATCCGCGCATTTGCTTTTTCGCCAGCTCGTGGTTCGGATGATCCGAAAGACCTGGATAATGAACGCGTTTGACCGCCTTGTGTTCAGCCAAAAAAGCAGCGATTTGGCGCGCGTTTTCTTCATGTTCCTCCATCCGCACGGCGAGCGTTTTCATCCCGCGCATCAATAGCCATGAATCTTGCGGTCCGAGCACGCCTCCGGTTGAATTTTGCACGTAATGGAGCCGTTCGGCAAGCTCCGGCGTGCGAACAACCGCCAACCCGGCGACGACATCGCTATGGCCGCCTAAATATTTCGTCGCACTATGAATGACGATATCAGCGCCAAGCTCAAGCGGCGTCTGAAAGTATGGAGTGGAAAACGTGTTATCGACGATCAATAGCAACCCGTGCGCACGGGCAATGGCAGCGGCGGCTTGCAAGTCAGTGATTTTCAGCAGCGGATTCGTCGGCGTTTCGATATAGATGGCTTTCGTATTCGGCCGGATGTGCGCCTCGATGTTGGCGACATCACTCGTATCGACAAACGTCGCTTCGAGCCCGAACCGGTTCAGCACGTTCGTCATGACGCGGTACGTACCGCCGTAGACATCGTCAGTGAGCACCAGATGGTCGCCGCTTTGAAATAACATCATGACGGCCGTAATCGCCGCCATGCCGGAAGCGAAGGCAAAGCCCGCTTCGCCGCCCTCGAGATCGGCGATCAGCCTCTCGAGCGCAGCGCGCGTCGGGTTGCCGGTGCGCGAGTATTCAAACCCTTTATGCTTCCCGACTTCTTCTTGTTTGTACGTACTCACCTGATAAATCGGAACCGACACCGCTCCAGTATGCGGATCCCCCGGAATGCCGCCATGAATGAGCATGGTTTTCCGCCTCATTGTTACCTCCCACCTTCATAAATGTGTTTGCTTAAATACCGCTCGCTCCCGTCCGGGAAAATGACGACGATATTCGTCCCCGGCTTTGCCTTCTCTGCTTCAAGCAAAGCGGCATGGAACGCAGCGCCGGACGAGCTGCCGACCAAAAGCCCCTCTTGTCTCGCCAGCTCGCTGACGCGGCGGAACGCGTCATCATCCGCGATCGTGTAGATGGCGTCAAAGTAAGCCGGATCCATAAACGGCGGCAAAAACTCCATGCCGATCCCTTCCGTCCGATGCGGACCCGGCTTGCCGCCGCCTAAAATCGAGCCTTCCGGTTCAACAATGACTGTTTTAATGGCCGGGTTTTTTTCTTTTAAAAACATCGCCGTCCCCATAAACGTACCGCCGGAGCCGGCGCCGGCGACAAAAATATCGATTTGTCCGTCCAAGTCATCCCACAGCTCCGGACCAAGCGTTTTATAATACGTCCTTGGGTTGGCCGGATTTTGGAACTGCTGCGGACAATAGGCGCCCGGAATCGTGCGGGCGAGCTCCTCCGCTTTGCGGATTGCTCCTTCCATTCCCTCTTCCGTCGGTGTATGAACAATTTGCGCTCCGAGCGCCTTCATCAGCTGCTGTTTTTCGATGCTGAACTTTTCTGGCACGCAAAAAATGATGTTCACGTTTTTGCCGATCGCCGCCAACGCCAGACCGATGCCAGTGTTGCCGGCTGTCGGCTCAATGATCGTGCCCCCCTCTTTCAGTTTTCCTGAGGCAAACGCCTCGCGCAACAGCTCTTGCCCGAGCCGGTCTTTAATGCTTCCGCCAGGATTGAAATATTCAAGCTTGGCGAACAACCGAACGCCTTCCGGGAGGGGGAAGCGTGTAATCTCAATGACTGGCGTATGGCCGACCAGCTCATGGACGCTTTTCGCTACCCGCATAGGAGTCACTCCGTTTCTTCACGTTCATTTTAGCGGCCGGACGGCGGCACTTTGTTTTCTACCGTCTCTCCTTCATGACAGAAAGCATCGACAAGACAAGTTCAGCCGAATGTTTCGCGGCCGTCTCCAAAAACTGTTCAAACGACACGTCTGACTCCTCGCCAGCAATATCAGACAGCGACCGGATGATGACAAACGGCGTTCCAAATTGCACGCACACTTGAGCGATCGCTGCCGCTTCCATTTCAACGGCGCACAATTCCGGAAACTGGCCGCGCACAAATTCGACTCGCTTTGGATCGTTCATAAACGAATCGCCAGTGGCGATCAAACCAGTCACTGCCTGCAGGCCATCAAGCCGCGCCGCTGCCCGCTTTGCCGCCTCAACAAGCGCCTCATCCGCCCGGTAGCGCGCGGGCAGGCCAGGCACTTGCCCGTAAGCGTAGCCAAACGCGGTCACATCGACGTCATGATGAACGACTTCCTCGGAAATGACAAGATCACCAACGCGAAGCGAAGGCAAAAACCCGCCAGCTGACCCCGTGTTGATCACAAAGTCAGGGCGGAAGCGATCAAGAAGGAGCGTCGTTCCCATGGCAGCGTTCACTTTGCCGATCCCGGATTTCAACAACACCGCCTCCACACCGTCAAGGCGCCCTTTGGAAAATTCGCATCCGGCGATGACCGTTTCCTCGCGTCCTTCCATGCGCGAACGCAAAATCGCTACTTCCTCTTCCATGGCTCCAATAATGGCTGCTTTCATCGTTCTCCCTCTTTCTATGTCGTTTGTTTCACCGCCTCCATCACCCAGACGAATGCATTTTGCTGTGCAAAGGAGACGGAAAAGCCATGCTTGGAAAACAGTGATGCCAATACATCAAGCGTCGTATAATATTCGCGTTCCAAATCGTCGGCTAAATCGTGGAAGCCGCGCACCCGGGCTTCCTCAATCGCCCGGCGGAACGCCTCTTTGTCGCGAAACGCCGTATCGGCAAACACTATTTTACCACCTGGATGGAGCAATTGACTATATTTGGCCAGCGCTTCGTCCTTTTCCGCATCCGTCAAATGATGAAACGCATACGTGCTGGCGATCGTGTCGATCGGCTCCGGCGGTGTCGGAAATTGCAAAAAGTCGCCGTCCATAATGAGCACCCGCCCGCCGAGCTTTTCCGCCGCTTTTTTCCGCATCGGCGCCGATGGCTCGATCCCGTACACCTGCTTGCCGCGCTCCAGAAGCTTTTTCGTCAAGTTGCCGGTGCCGACGCCAAACTCGAGCACGACTTGGCCGGCTTTGTCGGCGACCATGCTTAAAATGCGGTCATAGCCGGCAAATACGTCGCGATATTGCTCATCGTATCCTTCGACCGATCGGTCGTATGATTCCGCCCATTGCTCAAACAAATCAAGAAACTCTCTGCCCATACGGTCACACCCCAATAAAGTTTATAATTCCTATAAATATAGTATGTTTTTTTCGTATTGCCTGTTCTTACTGTAGCATATGTTTTTCCTTTGTTCAACGATCATGGTTTCGTTCGTATTGTTCCCCCTTGTGCGGCGGTGGATGAGAGCGGGAAAATTTGCTACACTGACAATGGAAAGGAGGAAGAGCGATGCCGAACATTTCCCTTGATTTGATCGAGGATAAAATCGAATTTTTTGAAGCGGACGATTTGCGGACGCTTGAGAAAACCATCAACGAACAAATTGAACATAACAAGGCGCTTTTGCTTTCCGTCCATCATGTGTCCCATCAAATGCACGTCATGGAAAACGGAAAGCGGTGGTACAGCGCAGTTGTCCATTTTAAAGCAAAAAAATAGCAGGAGGGTGTCCCAAAAGGATCGGGACACCCTCTTTCGTCTCTATATATACGTACTTACTGCTTCTGCTGCACTATATGTTGTGCCTATCTTGAAGGCAGACGACCTTTTGGGTCAGCCCCTGTCTGCTTTCCGACGCCAATGCCGCTACGGCTTTTGCTTCAGCTTTTGCACCTTCGTCGGCTTCCAGCCCTCGTTCGTCACCCATTCAATATACACTTTGTAATGGGCGGTTTGATCTTTCGTCGAAATCGTCGCAACCGCTTTGTTCGGTCCATTGTTGCCGATGAACCAAACGATCATCTCCTCCGGAGCGATGCCGGTCGCATAGCTGACGGCATCGAGCATTTCCTTCCAGTCGACCGAATCTTTCTTAAACACCGTTTCATGCGGTTCCGATTGCGTCGTGCCGATCGGCTGCCATGCCGGGTTGACGATTTCTTTTTCAATGTTGGACCCCGGCGGGCCCGGCGTTTCTGTCGTGCCCGCTTCGCTCGTTTCATCGGTGGAAGCAGCGCCTTCTTCCTCGGCGGGCGTTTCGGCTTCCGCCGGCGCCACCGCTTCACCTGTTTCCACTTCCACCCGCTTCGCCTTGGCTGCTTCTGTCTCGGCTCCGCGATCGACCGCCTTCTCGCTCGGTTGATCGCCAAACAGCAAGTTCCCACCCACAATCAAAATGAGCAGCACGACAACCGCAATGGCTCCATTGAGCCAACGGTTGATTCTCCGCCGCTTGGCCCGGGCGGCAAAGCGCGTTCCTATTTGCGCCACCATCTCCTCCCCCTTCTTTGGATGTTGTTCGTGCCGGAAAAATGGATTCCCCTTACATTTGGTTCGTCACTTCGCTTCATTTTTGGCGCGGTCATAAGCATAAAGCGCCTCGACTGCGGCGGCGAACACATCATTCGTCGCGGTCCGTCCGCTCGGGCAGTCGAGCTCAACGACAGCGAGGGCGTATTTCGGGCGGTCGGCTGGAAAATAGCCAGCAAACCATTTATTAATGAATTCAGCTCCGCCGTCCATTTTTCCTGTCTCCGCCGTCCCGGATTTGCCGGCGACCGGATACGGCAGCGAACGGAAACGGCGGCCGGTTCCATCCTCATTCGTGACAACGCCGCGCAAAAGCCGCTGCAGCTCTTCGGCCGTCTGCGGCGCGATCGGCGCCATGTCTGAAACCGGTTGAGGCGGAAACGAAAAGAGCGTCGCACCGTTTTTGTACAGCACTTTGTCAACGGCCCGCACCTGCAGCGCTTCGCCGCCGCGGGCGATCGTCGCCATCATGTTGGCGACGCCAAGCGGCGAGACGCGTACATTTTTTTGCCCGATCGCCGTTTGCGCCACCGCAAGCGGCACGCGCTTGTCGCGCGGATCATGCCAAATGGTTCCTTTCTGCTCCTCCGGGAACTGACGGAAATGCTCTTCGTGGTACACCGCCCCTTCCCAGCCGGCCGTTGGATACAGCCCGAGTTTTTTCGCATACGTTTCAAACGCATCCGGATCGTGCTCGATCAACTGCTTGCCGAGCGTGGCGAAGGCATTGTTGCAACTGACGGCAAAGCTGTCCGCTAAATCAAGCATGCCGTAATCATGTTCCTCATCGCGCGTTTTTCCGTCAATCTTTCGGCTGCAGTCAAAAGTCGTCCCAAACGAGGCGAGCCCCTCATCAAGCGCTGCAGCCGCAATGACCGTTTTAAAAATCGAGCCGGGGATTTGCGGCAGCACCGTCTGGTTTTCCGCACCGCGGTTTTTATACGGATCGCGCGGATCCATGTTCGGGCGGCTGACCATGGCGAGCACACTGTTTGTATCAATATCGAGCAAAACGAGGCCGCCTTTTCTCAGCCCGTATCGGTCGATGATCCGTTCCATCTCTTGCTGCAGGTCGCGGTCAAGCGTCGTTTGCACAGTGACAGGATAAAACGGGTTGCCCGTGTCGCTGTATTTGACATCGAGTCCAAACAGCGGCCGCCCTTCGGCGTCAACGTGATAAAGCAGCTTCGTTTCACCGTCAGCGAGCAAAAATTCATCAAACGCCTTCTCAAGCCCTTGAATGCCCACTTCAGTCTTTGGCGGCAACGGCCGCTTTGGATAACGCTTCTTGATTAGCTCACGGTCCGGGCGGGTGAAGCCGAGCAAATGCGGGGCGTACACCGTTTTCAGCGGATATTGCTTGTTGACGGCTAAGACGCCCGGAACGCGCAAATCGTTAATTTGCTTCATTTGCTGGGCGCTCAAGGCGAGCGGCTCTCCTTCCTTCTCTAAGACGAACGGGCCGTCCGCCTGCTCAAGCTGGCGACGGATCTCTTCTTCAGAGACGCCAGCGATCCGAGCGACTTGTTCCACCGGCCATTTCATCGCCATTAAAAACGGGAATAAGACAAGCGACGGCACATATCGCTTCGTGAGCGGCGCGCCATTTCGATCGACAAATGAACCGCGCCCGTCATCAATGATGAGTTCTTGTGTCCGCTGGGCGACGCTTTCGGCAATTAAATTATGATTGGCAAACGACTCGGTGTCAATGAGCTGAATTTGCGCGAGCCGCCCGATAAGCAACAACAGCGCCAGTTGAATGAGAGCAAGCACGGTGAGCATCCGTTTTTTCCACATAAAGAAAACACCTCATCATCAGTGTTGACGAGGTGTTTCGATTTGAAACGTGGATAAGCGGCCATTTTCCCGCTTGGCGCGCCTTCTCCTCTCGGTCAGCCGCTCTGTTATTTGACGGCTACGATTTTCACAAGCATTTCTCCGCCCGGCGTTTGCACCGTCACCTCATCGCCGACGCGGCGGCCGAGAAGCGATTTCGCGATCGGTGAGTCGTTGGAAATCTTCCCCTCAAATGGGTCCGCTTCCGCGCTGCCGACGATCGTATACGTCTCTTCTTCGCCATCCGGCAGTTCAATGAACGTCACCGATTTGCCAAGCGAGACAACGTCTGGATTTTCTTTGTCTTCTTCAATGATGACGGCGTTGCGAATCATGTTTTCAAGCATTTGGATGCGCGATTCGACAAACGCCTGCTCATCTTTGGCAGCATCGTATTCCGAGTTTTCCGACAAATCCCCGAACCCGCGCGCAATCTTAATGCGCTCCACCACTTCTTTCCGCTTGACCGTTTTTAAATACTCAAGCTCTTGTTCCAGTTTCTCTTTTCCCTCTTTCGTCATCGGATACTGCTTTTCGTTCGCCATTCATCTCACTCCTCTATATATTCTGCATTATGTAAAACGTACGAACAGAAAAAACAGCTGTTCGTACGCTTACTTGTTATATAATATATTGTTTTGTCTCTGTTATGTTATTATAAAAACGCTTTTTGTTCAAGAACCGTGCGAATTTTTGCCACCATTAAATCGATGGCGACGGCGTTTTGTCCGCCTTCGGGAATGATCACATCCGCGTAGCGCTTCGTCGGTTCGACAAACTGGTTGTGCATCGGCCGGACGACGGACAAATATTGCTCGATGACCGAATCGAACGTGCGGCCGCGCTCTTTCATATCGCGGATGAGACGGCGGATGATGCGGATGTCCGGGTCGGTGTCAACATACACCTTAATATCCATTAAATCGCGAAGCCGCTCGTCTTCCAAGACAAGGATTCCTTCGACGATGATGACCTCTTTCGGCTCCACACGCACGACTTCGCTCGAGCGCGTGTGGAGCGTATAATCATACACCGGCTTGTCAATCGGCTCATAGCGAAGCAGCTTATGGATATGTTCAATCAACAAGTCGTTGTCAAACGCCAGCGGATGGTCGTAGTTCGTCTTCAGCCGCTCTTCAAATGGGAGATGGCTTTGATCTTTGTAGTAAAAATCCTGTTCCAATACAAGGATCGAGCGGTCGCCGAAATGATCGTAAATCGCCCTGGCGACGCTCGTCTTGCCCGAGCCGGAACCGCCGGCGACGCCGATGACAACGGGCTTCTTCCCCATCTTAATTCTCCTTTCTCATCATGTTGTACGGGAAGAGAGGGCGCTTGACCTTAAATTTCACGATTTGCAGCGGATGGCGCGCCGCATCGAGCTCGTTGCCGTCTTCGTCCCAAAGTTTCTCGATCACTTGGGTGAAGTTTTCAATTTCCGGACCAAAAAATTCGACTTCATCGCCTGGGCGGAAATGGTTGCGCTGCTGGACGGTGGCGATGCCCGTCTCCAGGTCGTAGCCAAGCACCAAACCGGCGAATTCATGCGTCGTTTTCCGGCTGTGCGTCCCGTACATGTGATTCGTATAATCCGGGAAGCCGTCAAAGAACGACGGCGCCGTCTCGCGGTTGGCGCATTTCTCGAGCTCCCGCACCCACTCTTCGCGGATCGTGAAATGGTCGGGATCAGCGCAGTAGGCATCAATCACTTTCCGGTAGACGCTGACAACCGTCGCCACGTAATGAATCGATTTCATCCGCCCTTCAATTTTCAAGCTATCCACACCCAATTCGATCATCACCGGGATGGCGCGGATTAAATTCAAATCTTTCGCGCTCATGGCGAACGGAGCGTCTCCTTCAGCGAACAGCGGGATTTCCCGGCCATCAGACAGCTGGTATAAATCGTAATCCCAGCGGCACGACTGACAGCATCCGCCGCGGTTGGAGTCGCGCGCCGTCATATGGTTGCTCAATACACAGCGGCCGGAGTAGGCGGAACACATCGCCCCATGGATGAACGCCTCGATTTCAATATCGACTTTCTCTTTGATCTGCCGGATTTCTTCTGCGCTCACTTCGCGAGCGAGCACAACCCGCTCGAGCCCTTCCTCTTTCCAAAATTGGACCGCTTTCCAGTTGGTGAGCGACTGCTGCGTGCTTAAATGCACTTCAAGCTTCGGCGCCACCCGACGCGCCGTTTCGATAATGAGCGGGTCGGCAGCGATAATGCCGGAAACGCCGGCATCCTCTAACGCCCGCAAATAATCGTCAAGACCGGGAATGTTTTCATTATGGGCGTAAATGTTGGCGGTGACGTACACTTTCGCCCCGTACCGGTTGGCAAATTCGACCCCTTCGCGAATCTCCTCAACCGTAAAGTTGTCGGCGTTGGCGCGCAAGCTGTACTCTTGGCCGCCGATAAAGACGGCGTCCGCGCCGTAATGGACAGCGATTTTCAGTTTTTCCAAGTTGCCGGCCGGCGCAAGCAGCTCTGGCTTTTTCACAATGACGCGCTTGCCGTCAATGATCTCGGAGATGCGATCATTTTTTAAAAGCATGACGCTTCCCTCCTTTTCTCAATAAATGGTTTCCTTGAAGAAAAATCCGGTGTCAATGCGGCGGTGCGGTGGCTGAAGCGCTTCAACAGCCGCAAGCAGTTCCTCTTTTTCCCGCTCGTATCGCTCGCGGTCTGCCGTGCATAAATCGATGGCGCGGCGGTACAGCTCCGTCACTTTCGTAATGTAGCGCGGTTCATGCAAAATGCCATCGATTTTAAAGCTGTCGATGCCGGCTTCGACCATGTCGCCGAGCTCATCGATTATACAAACATCGTTCGGGCTCATAATATGCGTACCGTTTTCATCTTCAAAAATCGGATATTTGTTGTCGCGCTCTTTGTCGTACAGGAACATCCCTTTTTCATACTTCTTCCGCTCCACTTCGATCACTTTCCCTTGATATTCAAAATAGCTGCCGATCAGCGAGCGCTTCGATTGGTACATGCACGTGGCTCCGTGCACTTGCACTTCAATTTCCACTTCAGCATGGGCTTTGATTTCTAAAATGGCGTCCATGTTCAACTCGCGAGCCAAGACAGCGCGCTTCGCCCCTTTCCGGCCCCAATAGTTGCACGCATACCAGTTCGTCGCTGTCGTCTCCGTGCTCCAGTGGAGCTTCATGTGCGGCGCCGTTTCTCGGACGGTCAAAAGCACCGCGGGATCGCCGAAGACGATGGCATCGGCGCCGACATCAGCCAAAAACGCGACGTAGTCGCCAAGCTCGTCCACTTTGTCGTTATGGAAAATGGCGTTCATCGCCACATACACGTTCATGCCGCGCCGGTGGGCGGCTTTGACGGCGGCAGCAACCTCCTTGCGGGAAAATTCGCCGGCAAGCCGCAAACCGTAGCGCTGCTCGCCAATGATAACCGCGTCCGCTCCGGCTTCAGCCAGCTCGTCGATATGGGCAACGCTCGTCGGCGTGACGAGCAATTCAGGTTTTTTCATTGTTCTTCACCTCGTTTTTTTGATATGGCGAGTCCATCGCCGACCGGAATGATGACCGTATCATAGTCGCTTCGACTCATAAGCCATTCATTGTAGCGGCGAATTTTCTGGGCGATGTTCCAAAGCCTCCTATTGTCCGCCGGCATTTCAGCCGCGACGAGCCCTTTAAACAAGACGTTGTCGCTGATGATGAGGCCGCCTGCAACCACAAATGGCTCATAGAGCGTAAAAAAGCGCTCATATTGCCCTTTGGCGGCATCGATAAACAACGCATCAAACGGCGCGGTGGCTGCAACATCGTCCACGACCGCAAGCGCATCACCCAACACCGCCTTGATTTGCCGCTCGGTGTTCGTCTTTTCGATGTAAAAACAAGCGCGCTCATACCGCTCCCTGTCTTTTTCGACCGTCACAATGCGTGCATCCGGCAGCGCCTTTGCCATGCGGATCGCCGAATAACCGATCGCCGTGCCGATTTCTAAAATGCGGCGCGGCTTGATCAGCTTCAAGATGAACAACAACACTTCCATGCTCATCGGATCCATGATCGGTATGCGATGCCGATACGCGTACTGCTCCATCTCCTCAATATTCTCATCCAGCGCCGGACGCAACTGCTGCAAGTACGAAATCATGGCATTGGAAAGCAAGAGGAATTCCTCCCTGCCGTCAACAAAGTGAAAAGCACTCGTCCACAAGTGTTGATGATCCATTATTTTACTAACGTCATGAAAAATAAGAGCCGCGAAGGACTCTTGTCATTGGTCTATTCAACTATACTACATCAAAGCCGTTTTCCTCCGCCGTCCATCAACTTCCCCGTTTTGATCTATTGTTCCCCAATATGTTTTGCCTTTTCCCGGTTATGCTCGGCCAACGTTTTCGTAAAAATGACCTCGCCTCCCGGTGTTGCCAAAAAGTATAAATAGTCGGTCGCCGCCGGCTCGAGCGCCGCTTCAATCGACATGACCCCGGCGTTGGCGATCGGCCCCGGCGGCAGTCCTTTATGCATGTACGTATTGTACGGCGAATTGACCTGCAAATCTTTATACAACACACGCTCTTTATGTTGGCCAAGGGCATACAAAACGGTCGGGTCGGTCTGAAGCGGCATGCCGCGGCGCAACCGATTGTAAAACACGCTGGCGATTTTTTCGCGGTCCGCTTTTTCCGTCGCCTCTTCCTCAATGAGAGACGACATCGTCAACAGCTGATGCGGCGACATGTTCTTTTCTTCCATCGCCGCCTTATATGTGTCGAGCACAGCTGCTGTTTTCGCCACCATCGCCTCAATGATCTCGGAAAGCGGCGGCTTTTCATCAGCAAACACATACGTCGCCGGGAACAAGTAGCCTTCCAGCGGATAGCGGATGCCTTTCCGAAAAATATCATCAGTCAACAAATCCGGGTGCTTTTTCATCAGCCGTTCGATATACGCGCGATCATTAAGCAGTTTCATAATCTGTTCGTATTTGTAGCCCGTTTTCGCGGCAATGAGGTCAGCGATTTGCACCAACTGCGACCCTTCCGGAACGGTCAGCTTCAACCCGATTTTCAGCGATTTCCCCGTTTTTAACAGCTCGATGATGCGCGCCATTGGCATCGCCCGCGTCAGTTCATACTCCCCAGCCTGGAAGCCGGATTCATTTTTCCAGCGGACGTACAAGCGAAACACGGCCGCGCTTTGAATGAGCCGCTTTTGTTCGAGCTGCTCGGCAATCTCCGCCGCCGATGAACCGATCGGAATCGAGACATGGACCGGGGTGCGGTCATCCGGATCAACAGGCTTAAGCGCTGAGCGGATGTATAAGAAACTGCTGGCGCCGGCAATGACAAGCGCCGCCAGCAGAACAGCGCAGACAATCAAGACGATTTTCCGTACAAGCCGCGCCTCTGGCGCCCTAAAATCGTTCTGTTTCATCTTGGTCCTCCTTTCACCCGGCCATATTATACTACAAAGTTCCGCATTTTTCGCCCTTGACGGTCAAAAAATGCAAGGCCAGGGGAGGAAACGCGCCGGTCAATCGAAGCCCTTCGCAACGATTGTTGAACAAACTAAGATGTCTGAACCATTTCATGAAACACAACTGATCATTTCCTCATGCATAAACACCAATAAGAAAAGGGGCCCCGATCCTTTTGGACCCCTCTGCTGTCCGTTATTCGTCGTCTTCCTCTTCCTGTTCAGCGCAAAACGTATTCCATACTTCTTCGATCATGTCCCACTCTTCTTCCGTCTCGATAGGGAGCAGTTCGCCTTCTTTGTTCTCATCCCCAGGGATGAAGGCGGAAACGTGCACTTCCGTCTCGCCGTTCTCATCTTCCGCCTCAACGCCGATCGGATAGTAAAACACATACGACTTGCCGAAATCATCCGATTCAAACGTAAACAAAATTTCGCACAGCTGCTCGTTGCCATGTTCATCGACAACGGTAATATGACGGTCTCCGTGTTCCATGTTTTCGCCTCCAATTTTCATCGTTTACTGTCCAAATATGACTGCAAAATGACGGCCGCGGCCATTTTGTCGATCACTTTCCGCCGTTTTTTCCGGCTGACGTCCGCAGCGATCAACATCCGTTCGGCAGCCATCGTCGACAGCCGTTCATCCCAAAGCACAACAGGCAAAGAAAACTCCTCGCGCAATTTGGCGGCGAACCGTTCGCTTGCCTCAGCGCGCGGCCCAAGCGTCCCGTTCATGTTTTTCGGCCACCCAACGACAATCGTGTCGACGCCATATTCCTCAATGATGGAGCGCAGCCGCTTTAAGCCGTAGTCGCCGCGCTCCGTATCAATGACGATCGTCTCCAATCCTTGCGCTGTAAAGCCCAGTTCGTCGCTCACCGCTACGCCGAGCGTTTTCGTTCCGAGATCCAATCCTAGAGTCCGCATCGGTTAATCCTTTCGTTGCCCCTGTAAATAGAATTTCACCAATTCCTCGATTAATTCGTCGCGTTCGATTTTGCGGATGAGCGCACGCGCATCTTTATGGCGCGGAATGTAAGCTGGGTCGCCAGACAACAAGTAGCCGACAATTTGGTTGATCGGATTGTAGCCTTTTTCCTGTAAGGCGTCATACACCGTCAACAGCACTTCGCGAACGTTCGTCTCGGCCGGCTCCTCGGAAAAATGAAACTGCATCGTTTGATCAAACGAGCTCACCGTTTCCACCTCGCTCCTTATTCAGGCACCCCGTCCTTTTACATCCATTGTACACGATCCGCGCGAATTAGGAAACGGATTTCACCCATGTTTCGACATAACCGAGCGCT
This sequence comes from Geobacillus vulcani PSS1, assembly GCF_000733845.1. Taxonomy (GTDB): domain Bacteria; phylum Bacillota; class Bacilli; order Bacillales; family Anoxybacillaceae; genus Geobacillus; species Geobacillus vulcani. Next base: position 1,923,944 of record NZ_JPOI01000001.1, on the reverse strand, counting down.
TCGCCGACCTTGTTTGGATCCTTGCCGCCAGCTTGCGCCAAGTCCGGACGCCCGCCGCCGCCCCCACCGCAGCGCGACGCTACTTCTTTCACCAGCTTGCCGGCATGGAATCCTTTTTTTACCAAATCATCCGTCACCGCGGCAATCAGTTGCACTTTTCCGCCTTGCACCGAAGCCAACACGATGACCGCCGTGCCCAATTTTTGCTTCAAATCGTCGGCCATTGCCCGCAGCTGGTTCATGTCGTTCGCCTGCACTTTTGCCGCCAACACCGGCACGCCGCCCACGTCTTTTACTTGGCGGGTGAGGTGCTCCGCTTCCATACGGGCAAGGCGGGCAGCAAGCGATTCATTTTCGCGCTCGAGCTCTTTCAGCTCGGCAAACAGTCCGTCAAGACGTGCATTCAATTCTTTCGGGCTTGTTTTCAATTTTTGCGCCGCCTCTTGCAAAATGGCCAGCTGTTCGCTCATAAAGCGGTATGCCGATTCCCCGGTCACCGCTTCAATCCGGCGCGTGCCGGCGCCGATGCCTGACTCGGAGACGATTTTAAATAACCCGATGGCCGCTGTATTCGGCACATGGCAGCCGCCGCACAGCTCAAGGCTGTAGTCGCCGACCTTGACGACGCGGACAATGTCGCCGTATTTTTCGCCAAACAGCGCCATTGCGCCCATCGCTTTCGCTTCCTCAAGCGGTTTATAGAAAATGTCAACCGGAAGGCTCTTCCAAATTTGTTCATTGACGATCGCCTCGATGCGCTCGAGCTCCTCCGGCTTCACTTGGCCAAAATGGGTGAAGTCAAAGCGCAGCCGATCCGGAGCGACAAGCGAGCCCGCTTGGTTGACATGGCGGCCGAGCACGTCTTTTAGCGCCTGATGGAGCAAATGGGTCGCCGTATGGTTTTTCACGATGCGCGCCCGCTTCGCCTCATCAACGCGCGCCGTATAGCGGGCTCCTTTTTTCACTGTGCCGCGTTCGACGATGATGGCATGAAGATGTTGACCGTTCGGCGCTTTTTGCACATCTTTGACGACCGCTCTTCCTGTTTCGCTTTCAAACACGCCTTGGTCAGCGACTTGACCGCCGCTTTCGGCGTAAAACGGCGTCACATCGACGATGATCTGCGCCTCTTCACCGGCTTTCACTTTCTCGACAAGCCGTCCGTCTTTAACGATGGCGAGGACCGTCGACGAGGCAACAAGCTCATCGTAGCCGACAAAACGGCTTTCATCCTTGATGTCACCAAGCACTCCGCCTTGGACTTGCATCGAATCGACATCTTGCCGAGCCGCGCGCGCCCGTTCACGCTGCTGCTCCAACTCACGCTCAAAGCCGGCGTGGTCGACCGTCATCCCTGCTTCGGCGGCGTACTCTTCCGTCAGCTCGATCGGAAAGCCGTACGTATCATACAAGCGAAACGCCTCTTCCCCCGGAAGGACGGTGCTTCCTTGCGCTTTCGCCTTTTCGATCACTTCCGCCAATATGGCGAGCCCCTCATGAAGCGTTTCGTGGAACCGCTCTTCTTCCGTGCGGATGACGCGAGCGATAAAATCGGCTTTTTCTTTCACTTCCGGATAGTAGTCGTGCATAATTTCGCCGACAACCGGCACGAGCTCGTACATAAACGGGCGGTCAATGCCGATTTGTTTCGCGTAGCGCACCGCGCGGCGGAGCAAGCGGCGCAGCACATAACCGCGCCCCTCGTTGGACGGCAGCGCCCCGTCGCCGATCGCAAACGTCACGGCGCGAATATGGTCGGCGATCACCTTAAAGGCAACGTCCTTGTCCGGATCTTCGCCATACCGCTCGCCGGCGATTTGTTCCGTGGCGCGGATAATCGGCAAGAACAAGTCAGTTTCAAAGTTCGTCGGCACGTCTTGCAAAATCGAGCACATCCGCTCCAAGCCCATGCCGGTGTCGATGTTTTTCTTTGGCAGCGGCGTGTACGTGCCGTCCGGGTTATGGTTGAACTGGGAAAAGACGAGATTCCATACTTCTAAATAGCGGTCGTTTTCCCCGCCCGGGTACAGCTCCGGATCATTCGGGTCGTTGCCGAACGCCTCGCCGCGGTCGTAGAAAATTTCCGTGTTCGGACCGCTCGGGCCTTCGCCGATGTCCCAGAAGTTTCCTTCGAGGCGGATGATCCGTTCTTCCGGCAGGCCGATTTCGTTGCGCCAAATGTTGTACGCTTCCTCGTCCTCCGGATGGACGGTGACGGACAGCCGTTCCGGATCAAAGCCGATCCACTTTTCGCTCGTTAAAAACTCCCACGCCCAGTGGATCGCTTCCCGCTTGAAGTAATCACCGATCGAAAAGTTGCCGAGCATTTCAAAAAACGTATGGTGGCGCGCTGTTTTCCCGACGTTTTCGATGTCGTTGGTGCGGATCGATTTTTGCGCATTGCAAATGCGCGGGTTTTCCGGAACGATGCGCCCGTCAAAGTATTTTTTCAACGTCGCGACGCCGCTGTTGATCCATAACAATGACGGATCGTCGACAGGAATGAGCGAAGCGCTCGGTTCAACCGCATGGCCTTTTTCTTGGAAAAACTGCAAAAACATGCGCCGCACTTCGGCAGATGTCAGCTTTTTCATGATGATCCTCCCCTTTCGCCTTTTTATATAAAAAAACTCCCATCCCCTGCAGGGACGAGAGTTATGCTCGCGGTACCACCCTGTTTATGGGCCAAAAACGCCCATCACCTCTTTGGCCGTAACGCAGCCTTGCGTCAGGTTTTGCCTGCGCTCCGGATTAGCCTTCTGTTGCCCTTCATCTGGAATTTCTTTCAGCCGCGGAAATTCCTCTCTGTGCGCGAGCTCGCGCGTTAAGATGGACTGCAACATACTCGATCCGTCATCGCGTTATGTATTCGCTTTTTTCATTGAAAGATTATAGACAAGCAACAGCCGTTTGTCAATGCGGAGCATAATGCTCTTTCCAATGGACGATGGCCACTTTCAGCACCGCCGCCGTCGGAACAGCGAGAATGAGGCCGAGCACGCCGGCGAGCTCACCGCCGGCAAAGAGGGCAAGCATAATGACAAGCGGATGCATATGTACGCTTTTGCCGACGATCAGCGGCGACAAGACGTTCCCCTCTAAAAACTGCAACGCAAAAATTATGGCGAGCACGATAACGACCATTTTCAACGATACGGTCGCGGCCAAAATGACCGCCGGCACCGCACCGATCAACGGACCAAAATACGGGATGATGTTCGTCACGCCAATGACAAAGCCGAGCAACAGCGGATAATCCATGCCGGCAAGCCACAGGCCGAGCGCCGCCGCCACACCGATCGCCGCACAGACGAACAACTGGCCGCGGATGTAGCCGCCGAGCGATTCATCGACATCCTTCAAAAACGCCATCCCTGGTTCGCGCCATCGCTTCGGGGTCATATACCAGACCGCCTTTTTTAGCATGTCGATATCCTTCAACATATAAAAGACGATAAACGGAATCAAAAGAAATGTTGCCGCGGAACCGATCAACGCCTTGGCGGCATGGATCGCCATCGTGACGGCGGCGGCAGCCGCCTTCTCAAACTGCACAAACATCGCTTCGATGCGCGTATGCATCTCCAGCGGCCAATTCGACGTCTCATCGTGGATGTGGCGCACCCATTGACGGTATGTATTCATCAACGACGGCAGCTGTTCATCCAGTTCGCGCAACTGGGCGATGAATAGCGGCACACCGCGGTACAAGCCGTAGCCGACCAAACCGAAAAACAACAAATAAATCAACAAAATGGCAAGGGCGCGCGGCATTCCTTTGCGATGGATGGATTCCACAAGGGGGTAGAGCAAATACGTAATAAACGACGCCAGCAAAAACGGGGTCAACACCGTTGCGATCAAATCGATGACCGGCCACCAAACGTCTTTCATCCGAACGATCAAATAGATGATAGCTGTCATAAGCAGCCATTTTCCGATGCGAAAGAACGACAGCCATTGTTGCTCACCCATCGCCACACCTCCTACCGTTTAGTGTAGGAGATGCGGGAGGAAATATGCCTTCACCGCTTTTAGCACTATTTGACAATCACAAGGCGCCGCCCCCGCACAAGGCGAGGGCGGCAACGCCGTCAGCGGATCGCCTGCATCAAGCGGCGGCGCATCCTCCGCATCGTGCGACCGTTCATCCAATTGTTTCGTTGGGCGAGCTGATAAGCGGCGACGCCTAACCCGACTGCTAACAGCGACGTCATCGTCCGGTTCATGCGTGTCCCCCCTAAAATTGGATCATGCGTTCGTGGTCGTCAAACAAGTCGTCAAGAGAACTCAACGTTCCGTCTTCTTCCACTTGATGGGCGTGGATCATTCCTTTCGAGACGGACAGCTCAATAAAGCAATCCCAGCAATAGTACTGGTTGACGCCGATTTTCCCTAAATTTTTTCGTTTGCAATTCGGGCAAATGAGCATTGACAGCCACTCTCCTTACATCGTTGTTTCCATGGTGACCACGCCTTCTCTGGCGGTGAACGGAGCAAGCTCCATTCGTTTCTTTCCTTCGGTCAAATCGGAAAAAAATCCCTCGCTGATCTCGTATCCGTCAATTTTGCCCAATTGCCCGTCAAAATATACGTCATCCAACAGTCCGATTGTGGTTCCGTCCGCGGCGACAACCATGCTGCCGGCGAGGCCGCGTTCGCCGTAAAGAGAGTGGCCGCTGTCAGGAGAAGGAAACGGCTGGAAGCTATCTGCATCACAGATGATGACTCGGTCGTTTTCGAACGACTGCACGGCTGAAAGCGGCAAATAGCGGCGGCGGCCGAACAAGCCGCCCCGTTCTGCGACAAGCCCTTTGACCGTGCCATGGCTGGTAAACCAAATGTCCGTGATCGTTCCGACCATTTTTCCCGTCATTTGCTCATAAATGGGAAGGCCCTTGATGTCGGAAAACGTCCGCATCGTTCTCCCACCTTTCCAGCCATCTTTAGCTTGGCTCATTGCCCATAAAGTCATACGGCGTAACGTTTTCCATCCCCATGTTCGCCTCTTCAAGCGGCAGTTCGACCTCGATCAACGGCGCCGCCGTCCCCGCCAGCTTCTCAGCGAGCGCTGTCTGGCGCGCTCCGTCGCTTTGTTTTGCGACGCCGAATCGAAATGCTTCCTCTTCCCCGCATAAAATGAGAAACTGCTTGCTTCTTGTCACCGCAGTATACAACAAATTCCGTTTCAACATCTTATAATAGCTTTTGACAACGGGCAAAATGACGATCGGAAACTCGCTTCCTTGCGCCTTATGAACCGAACAGCAATACGCATGGGTGATTTGTCCTAAATCTTGCCGTGTGTACGTCACTTCAATGCCGTCAAATGAGACGACGAGCAAGTCTTGCTTTTCCGTATTTTCTTTGGCGTAAAAAATGGCGACGACTTCGCCAATATCGCCATTAAAGACATGATCTTCCGGCTGATTGACAAGCTGAAGCACCTTATCGCCGACGCGGTAGACGACCTCACCGACCGACAGCTCCCGCTTCCCCTCAGCCGGCGGGTTGAACAGCTCTTGAAGCGCTTTGTTCAATTGGTCAATGCCCGCTGGACCGCGGTACATCGGGGCGAGCACTTGAATATCTTTGACGGAAAACCCTTTTTTTCGCGCGTTGTCCGCGATTTGCCGCACGACATCGACGACCTGGCCCGCACGGCAACGGATGAATGAACGGTCTGCCTTTGGAGCAGTCAAATCGGCCGGCACGACGCCGCGCTTCATCTCATGAGCAAGCTCGATGATCGATGATCCTTCCGCCTGGCGGTACACCTCGTTCAACCGAACGAACGGAATGACGCCTGAGCGGAGCAAGTCTTTCAGCACTTGCCCTGGCCCAACGGACGGCAATTGATCCTCATCGCCGACAAAAATGACTTGCATGCCGTTTGGCACGGCTTTTAGCAGCTGGTTGGCCAACCACGTGTCGACCATCGACATCTCATCAATGACAAGCAGCTTGCCAGAAATCGGTTCGTTCTCGTCACGACTGAACCCTTCCGCCCCATTCCAGCCGAGCAAGCGGTGGATCGTCACCGCCGGCAGCCCGGTCGCCTCGCTCATCCGCTTCGCCGCCCGACCGGTGGGTGCAGCCAGCAATACCGGAAACGGCTCGCCTTGTTTATAGTCATCCGGGTCAAGAGACAGGCCGTTGAGGGCGGCGAACAGCTCGACGATGCCCTTGATGACCGTCGTCTTCCCCGTTCCCGGACCGCCGGTCAAAATGAACAGCGGCGAAGAAAGCGCTTGTTGGATCGCTTCCCTTTGTTTGGGGGCATATTGCATGCCAAGCCGTTCCTCAAGCTCCCCAAGCGCCAGCAAAAACTCCGACTCAGCAAACGCCGCGGGCGGCGCTTGCCCGAGCAGCCGCTTAATATTGGAGACGATCCCTTTCTCGGCGAAGTAAAGGGAAGGGAGATAATAGCGCCCTTGCTCGGCGATCAGCTTCCCTTCCTCCCCTAACATCAGAAGCGTCTGGCCGATCGCTTGTCCATCCACCGCACCGCTCGGCCTGCCGTCAAGCAGTCCCCCGATGCGCTCCATCAGCTCTTCCTCGCGCAAATAAACGTGCCCTTCCTGCAAGCACGCCTGCTCAAGAACAAACAGCGAAGCAGCGCGCAGCCGGGCCGGATGGCTGCCGGAAATGCCGAGCTGGCGCCCGATTTCATCGGCGCGGCCAAAGCCGATTCCTTCAATGTCCTCGACGAGTTGATACGGGTTCTCTTGGATGATGTCAATCGCCTCTTCGCCATACGCCTGGTAAATTTTCATCGCCAACTGTGGTCCAAATCCAAACTGGGCGAGGGCGATCATCGTCTGTTCTAATCCTTCGTGGGCGCGAAGCGATTCATACAGTTGCTGCGCTTTTTTCTTCGTCAGCTTCGGCACCCGTTCAAGCACCTCTGGATCGCGCAAAATGGCCGCAATCGCGTTTTCGCCAAGCGCTTCAACGATCGCGGCGGCCGTTTTTTTGCCGATTCCTTTAAACAATCCGCTCGATAAATAATGAATGACTCCTTCTTTCGTGTTTGGAAGCTGTTTGCGGAACTGTTCGGCCGCATATTGGCGGCCGAAGCGCGGATGATGGCGGAACTGCCCATAAAAGACGTAGACATCCCCTTCGTTTAGGCGCGGAAAATAGCCCGTGACAACGACTTCGTCCTCATCAGGCGCATCGTTCGTTTCCTCAACGCGCACACGGACGACTGTATACAGCGTTTCTTCATTATGAAAAATGACGGCCAGGCATACTCCTTTAATGAACGTGCGTCCGTCGAGAGCGAGCATTTGTTGCTCTTGCAACAGCCATCCCCTGCCTTTTTACGGCGCAAGCCGCTTTTCCATCAGTTTCTTTCCATATCCGGCAAGCACGTGATCCGGCTTGGCGTCCAAGGCGGCGGCAAACATGGCGCGGGCGGCGCTGAAGTCGTCTTTATACGCATAAATGACGCCTAAATTGTAGTACGCATCAGCGTGGTGCGGATGAAGTTCCAACGTTTTTTCGAAATAACGCTTCGCCTCATCAACATACTCGAGAGTGGCGAGGCAAAGGCCAAGCTGAAACAGCGCTTCGGCGTCCGTCTCGTTCAGCTCGGCCGCCCGCTGCAAATACGGCAGCGCCAGCCGCGGCATCTCGAGCCGCCATAATGACATGCCAAGCATAAAATGCGTATCGGCATCGTCAAGACCAAGCCCAAGCGCGCGCTCAAACATCTGTTTCGCTTGGGCGAACTGCCCGCGTCGATAATAAACCGTGCCAATGCCGTAATAGGCGGCCGCCGCCCGCTCGTCAAGGGCGAGCGCCTGCCGGAAACACTCCAGCGCCTTTTCTTCCTCACCAGCTGCGGCCAGAACGGTGCCGATGTTAATGTATCCGGCCGGATCGTCCGGATGCTGTTCGACGGCAGCGGAAAAACAGCGGATGGCTTCCTCATACTTCCCCTCGCGCATATACGCCAGGCCTTGTTCGTTGAAATTGGCCACCGCCCATCCCCCCTGATTCAATGTGATTTTCAAGCAACGGCCTCCCAGCCTGAAGCCTGATTGAAGATCCTGAGCACCAGCACAGCCATCAACCAACATACCAAAGCTTTTCGCCATTGCGGAACACTTCATCGATCGTGCCACCGCCGAGGCATTCCTCGCCGTTGTAAAAAACAACTGCCTGCCCCGGTGTCACCGCCCGCGCCGGCGCATCAAACACGACTTCCACGTCTCCGTCCGGAAGCGGGTGAACCGTCACGCCGACATCGGGCTGACGATAGCGAAATTTCGCCGTGCAGCGAAACGGCGCTTCCGGCTTGCGGTCAGACACCCAATTGACATCGACCGCTTTTAGCGAGGTGGAATACAAATATTCGTTTTCAAATCCTTGGGCAACATAGAGCACGTTTTCGCGCACATCTTTGCCGACGACAAACCACGGTTCACCGTTGCCTCCGATGCCAAGCCCGTGGCGCTGGCCGATCGTGTAATACATGACGCCGTCATGCCGCCCTTTCACTTCGCCATCGAGCGTTTTCATCACTCCCGGCTGGGCTGGCAAATAATGGCTCAAAAATTCTTTGAAATCACGTTCGCCGATAAAACAAATGCCGGTGCTGTCTTTTTTTCCAGCAGTGGCCAGCCCAGCCTCTTTCGCAATCCGGCGCACGTCCGCTTTCTGCAAATGGCCGATCGGAAACATCACTTTCGACAGCTGAACTTGACCGAGCTGGTTCAAAAAGTACGTTTGATCTTTGTTCGGGTCAGCTCCACGGAGCATTTTATATTCGCCGTCGCGAAACTCGACGCGGGCGTAATGGCCGGTTGCGATGTAATCGGCGCCGATCGACATGGCGTGCTCTAAAAACGCCTTGAACTTAATTTCCTTATTGCACATCACATCCGGGTTCGGCGTGCGCCCGGCTTTGTATTCGTTCAAAAAGTACGTAAACACTTTGTCCCAATACTGCTTTTCAAAATTGACGGCATAATATGGAATGCCGATTTGGTTGCAGACGCGCACAACGTCTTCGTAGTCCTCAGTCGCCGTGCAAACGCCGTTTTCATCGGTGTCATCCCAGTTTTTCATAAAAATGCCGATCACATCATATCCTTGTTCTTTCAATAGCAGCGCAGCGACCGATGAGTCGACCCCGCCGGACATGCCGACGACGACGCGCGTTTCGTACGGCGCTTTGTTCATGCTGTTTCACCCCCTCTTTAGCGGTTTGTGAGCCGCTTGACAATCTTCACTGTTTCCTCGGCCGCCCGCTCGATTTGTTCTGTCGTATTGCCGAGCCCGAAGCTGAAGCGCACAGACGAACGGATGCGCTCCGACTCTTTTCCGCACATCGCGACAAGCACGTGCGACGGATCGATTGACCCGGCGGTGCATGCTGACCCGCTCGAGGCGGCAATGCCGGCTAAATCCAAGTTCACGAGCAACGATTCGACATTCGTTCCCGGGAAGGCGACATTCAAAATATGCGGCAGGCTATCCGGGCGGCCGTTGATCGCATAGTCGATCCCTGAGGAGCGGAAAATTTCAAGCATCGCCTCGCGCCACGCCGCATACTGCCGACGTTTCTCCTCCCTTGTCCGCTCGGCGATTTCCGCCGCCTTTGCCAACCCAATGATGCCGGGGACGTTTTCCGTGCCAGCGCGCCGCTTCCGCTCCTGTTCGCCGCCGAAAAGGAGCGGCATGATGCGCACCGTTTCTCGGACATACAAAGCCCCGCTTCCTTTCGGGCCGTTGATTTTATGAGCGGAAAGCGACAGCAGATCGATCCCGTATTCATTCACATCGATCGGAAGAAGCCCGTACGCCTGGACGGCGTCCGTATGGAAATAGGCTGGATGATCGCGAAGCAGCGCTCCGATTTCGCGAATCGGCTGGATCGTGCCGACTTCGTTGTTGGCAAACATGACCGATACTAAAATCGTCTCATCACGCAGCGCGGCCTTGACATCCTCGACCGATACCGTCCCGTGTTCGTCAACTGGCAAATACGTGACCTCAAACCCTTGCGTCTCTAAATATTCACAAGCGCGCAACACCGCATGATGCTCGATGGCGGTTGTAATGATATGATTGCCGCGGCCGCGGTTCGCTACGGCCGTTCCGATGACCGCAAAGTTATCCGCTTCCGTACCGCCGCTTGTAAACACAATCTCCGTCTCTTTCGCCCCAATCGAGCGGGCGACAACGGCCCTCGCTTCATCGACCGCGCGGCGGCTCTGCCGGCCAAAATAATGGATGCTTGATGGGTTGCCAAACTGTTCCGTCATCCACTGGACTATACCGGCTGCCACATCCGGATGGACCGGGGAGGTTGCCGCATGGTCCAAATAAATGCGTTCCAACGGCCATTCTCCTTTCCTTTCTGTTGCTTAAGAGGCTGGTGATTTAATCGTGAATACGGCTTTACCATGTCATTTCTCAATTAGAAAAACCTTGTTGCATCGACCCTGCTTTTCGCCCATTCCCCCATTGAGTAAGGGAATCAGCCGTTTTTCACCGCCCTCTTAAATATAAAACATATATGCCCCTTCATCCCCATCGCTATACTTCGCCAAATCTTCGAGCGTCGTGCTGTCGAGCACCTCTTCGACCGCATCGCGGATGCGAATCCATAGCTCGCGCTTCGCCGGCTCTTCCTCTTCAAGCTCCTCAACCGGAGTGAGCGGCCCCTCCAACACGCGCAAAATGTCGCCGGCGGTGATTTTCGCCGGATGTTCAGCGAGCACATAACCGCCATACGCTCCGCGGATGCTTTTGACGAGCCCAGCGTTGCGCAGCGGTGTGACGAGCTGCTCCAAATAATGTTCGGATAAATTGTTCGCCTTGGCGATTGAACGAAGCGAGATCGGACGATCGCCATATTTTTTGGCCAATTCGATCATAATCGTCAAGCCATAGCGGCCTTTCGTCGAAATCTTCATTCATATCCCTCCTAACGGCTTAACCCTTGTGCCCGAGTGCCGGCGGCCGATCCAACCAGGCGGCTTGCGGCCTTTTGGCATTGCAGCAACGTCGGGCCGGCAATCAAACTGATCGTCACACAAAAAAAGAGCGTGCTTTCGTTGCAGCCCGATATGAAGAACATCCCACGGCGCGCAGCCCGCATCGGCCTTCATCGTCAAGACGATGCCCAGCGACATGACGAGCGAACCGGCAAACTCAATGCCCCAGCGCAACCATGGGAAACAAGCGCCTCCTCTTGTTCAGCCAATCACTTGTGTTATTATACCATAAAAATCCCGAGTGCTTCACGGCCGAACCTTGTCCTCTTGTTTCAATTGCTCAAGCCTCCGATACACTTTGGCATAATGTTTTTCCTCGCCGTGCTCTTTCGGTTCATAATAGCGGACGCCTTCCAGAGCGGATGGCAAATACTCTTGCGCGACCCAGCCGTTCGGATAGTCGTGCGGATACAAGTAGCCTTGTCCATGCCCGAGTGCAGACGCCCCTTTGTAATGAGCGTCTTTTAAATGATCCGGAATATCGCCAAGCTTGCCGGAACGGACATCGGCAATAGCAGCGTCCAACGCCTTGTAGGCGCTGTTGGATTTTGGGCTCAGACAAAGTTCGATCGTCACAACGGAGAGAGGAATGCGCGCCTCTGGCAGCCCGAGGCGTTCCGCCGCCGCCACCGCCGCTTGCACTTTTACCCCCATTGTTGGATTGGCAAGTCCGATGTCTTCATAGGCAATGACGAGCAGTCGGCGGCAGACGGCGGCCAAATCGCCGCCTTCAAGCAGGCGAGCCAAATAATGAAGCGCGGCATCAGCATCGCTGCCGCGCACGCTTTTTTGAAACGCGGACAGCAGTGAATAATAATGATCACCGTATTTGTCATGAGCAAACCCACGATTTGCTGTACACGAGGCAACGATGCTTTCGTCAATATAAAAACAGCCGTCCTGCTCATCGGCAGCGGCAACCGCCGCCTCAAGGAGCGAAAGCGCTACGCGCGCATCCCCGCCGGCCGCTTCGGCGATGCGCCATAACAACGCGTCATCGATGATGACCGTCTGCGCTCCCACTCCTCGCTCCGGGTCGGCGAGCGCCCGTTTCAAAATGATGAGCAACTCGCTCGGCTCAAGCCGCTTTAGCTGCTGAATTTGCCCACATCGGCTGCGGATCGCCGGGTTGACCTCATGAAACGGGTTTTCCGTCGTCGCGCCGATCAAGGTGATGAGCCCGGATTCAAGGTGCGGAAGCAACACATCTTGCTGCGCTTTATTCAACCGATGGATTTCGTCGATAAACAACACGACGTTCCCTGACCATCGCGCCGCTTCCGCTGCCTCTTCGATCTCTTTTTTTCCAGCCGATGTCGCATGGATCGCCGCAAGCTCCCGTCCGGCGGTGCGGGCGATGGCATAAGCAAGCGACGTCTTCCCCGTTCCCGGTTCGCCGTAAAGCAAAAGCGACGGGACATACCCTTTTTTTACCATTTTATACAGCGGTGTGCCCGGGCCAATCACGTGGTCTTGCCCAACGATTTCATCAATCGTCCGTGGACGCATTCGCCAAGCAAGCGGCTCCGTCATTTTGGACATGCCGATCCCTCCCTGAAAATGGACGCGTTCTGTTTGGCAACATCTCCCGCCTGTGCAAACATTTAGAGGCGGGAAGAGTGATTGATCGTTGGAAACAGCCGCCCGATGCAGGCTGCCAGTCAAACCACTCCCGTGCGTCCCGCGCTTTGGCGGCCCCGCCTATGTTCACGTTTGGAATAGCTTCCGGGTTAGAGAGGATATAATGCCATGGCAAGCTGCCGGCGTATGGGGCGGCTTTCGTGCATCGGCGAGTTTGGGCGGAAACATCGATCGTTTCGGAAAGAAGTTCCCCGCTTTCAATAAAAAGAGGAGCGGGAGGTGTTTACGGAAAATAGCGTTCAATAGCCTCCTTCAACTCATTGAACAGCGGAAGTGAGTATTTCGCCAAATAGAGCAGAAGCGCTTTCACCATAAACGGTCTAGCCGCCTCCCCTTTCTCGAGTTCTTCCTTCAATAGGCGCAGCGAACGAAGAATGTCGTCTTCAACCGGACGCATCGCCGCCATGCGCTCTAAACAGCTGATGGCCCGTTCTTTCCATTGGCTCCGTTCTTGGGTGGCGGCCGCAATATAATCCGCCATCATCGCTTCATCGAGCAACCCCGTCTTGCCGTCAAGCAGGCTGGACACAATGGCATCAAGCCGATCGAGCAGGAAGGGCGCTAGCTTCTCAGGAAGCAGCGGCTTTCGGTCTACCGCCAAGTAAATCAAATATTCTTTCAGCATTCCGTTGAGCATCGTCGCGCAATCAAATGAAACTGGACGCACTTGTTCGCCGTATATGTCTTCAATGGCCCGGCGATACCAGTGGAGCGTATGGGCGCGGATGCGAAACACGAGATGCCGCACTTCATCGCTCACCTTCGCCGCTTGTTCGCCCAACTGCATTTGCACTAACTCTTTATGTTCGTCAAACAACTGGATTTGTACAGTCAACTGACGGCAAAACCGCTCGCGCGCGGTTAAGGCGGGATCGGCCTCGATTTGTTTAAGTTGATGAAACAAGACTTCATAATGGTAGCGGAAAATCGATACAGCCAGCTCTTCTTTTGATTTAAAATAATTGTAAATCGAACCTTTGGCTACTCCGCTCCGTTCGGCTATTTCCTGCATGGAGGTAGCATGATAGCCTTTTTCGGCGAATAATTTCATCGCTGTTTCAATGATGTCCTCTTTCCGTCCCAATGTTTTCTCCTTCTTCCTTACTCCTTCTTTCATGTCCATTATAGTCGATCTTGCCAAAAAAAAAAATGCTGGACGGCCTGTCATCCAGCCATCCAGCCCGATCATTTCGCCAGCGGTTCGCGTTTTGCCGTCCGGAAGAAAAACGCCTCATACATCGCGGGAATGAACACGAGCGTCAATAACGTCGACGACGTCAGACCGCCGATGACCGTGATGGCCAGCCCTTTCGAAATCAACGTGCCGGCCTCATTCGTCAGCGCAAGCGGAATGAGTGCTGTCACGGTGGCAAAGGCTGTCATTAAAATCGGGCGCAGCCGTGTTTTGCCGGCTTCAATGATCGCGCTTCGCACCGTCATCCGTTTTTGTTCGCGGTTTTGCCCGATTCGATCCACCAACACGATCGCATTGGTCGTCACAATGCCGATCAGCATCAACAAGCCGATCATGACGCTGATGGAAAGCGGCTCATCGGACACATACAAAGCGAACAGCGAACCGATGGGAACAAACAAAAGGGAAGATAAAATGATCAGCGGCACCCGCACTTTGCCAAATGTAATCAGCATCGTCAAATACACAAGCCCAATGGCCGCCGCCATGGCCACGCCGAGCTCGCGGAACGTCTGCACCGTCTCATCGCTTCCGCCTCCCGTTTTCACTTTGACATCGGATGGGATCTTCAAATCATTTACATGTTTCGTAACATCATTCGTTACTTTCTGAATGTTGTCGCCGACAATCTGGGCGGATACGCGGGCAAACACTTTTCCGTCCAGCTTTTGAATGGACGTATACACGTCCGCCTCTTTCACTTCGGCGACAGTTGAAAGTGGAATCACTCCATTTCTCGTCACGATCGGAAGTTCTTTCAACTCATCGATTGATCCCAACGTTTCATCATACGAAAGTTCGACTTGCTCATTCTTGTCACCGAGTTTCAGCGTCCCCACATCGACCGGTTGGGTCGCATCGGCCACCGCCCCGAGCAATTGCATGCCTGAAACGCCATAAGCCGCCGCCTTTTCCGGATCAATGGACACAATCACTTGTTTTTGCTTTTCCGTTAAGTTATTCGTCACATCTTTGACATCATCGCGTTGTTTTAAATACGTCTCGACCTGCTTGGCGGCTGTTTGGAGCGCCTCCAAATCATTGGAGTATAAGTCAATATTCACGTTATTATTCGTTGGCGGCCCTCCGCTCGACATCTCTTGCACGCCTACTTTGGCACCGGGCGAGAGCTGATTCGCGATGCGGCGCATTTCTTTTTCTAAAGCCTCTACCGTCTTGTTGACATCCGCCCGATCGTTTAACAAAATATAATAGCTTGCTTGATTCGACCGCTTCAAACCGGTGCGAAAATCGCGGCTTCCCACCGCGGCGGTGACGCTCTCGACATCACTTCGTTTTAAAAACATCTTTTCCATCTCGAACGACACATCATTCGTTTTGACCACCGATGTGGAAGCCGGCAGTTCAATGCTCGCCACCAGCGTTTTCTGCTCTTCGTTCGGCAAAAACGTAAATCCAAGTCTCGGTACAAGCGCCAATGAACCAACTAACAGCACAACCGACAACACAAAGACAATCGCTTTATGGTTGAGCGCCCATTCAATGATTCGGCCATAAAAACGCTGAAGGGCTCCTTCTTTCTCTTCTGGCGGCACACGGCGAAACGAAAATTTGGCTAAAATCGGCACAACCGTCACAGCCACCAACAAAGAGGCCAGCAGAGCAAACGTAATCGTCAAGGCAAATGGAAGGAAAAACTCCCCTGTAATCCCGCCAACAAGCCCGAGCGGCAAAAAAACGACAACGGTTGTGATGGTCGAGGACACGATCGCTTTGACAATTTCTTTCGTTGACTGCTCGACTAAATCATCGCTCATGCCTGTTTTCTCCCGGCGGACGCGGCGGAAAATATTTTCAATCACGACAATGCTGTCATCGACGACTCGACCGACGGCGACGGCCATGCCGCCAAGTGTCATGACATTGAGGGTAATCTCCATCTGGTTGAGAAAAATGGCCGATACAAGCAACGAGAGCGGAATCGAGACGATTGCAATCACGGTCGCCCGGACGTTGCGCAAAAAGAGCAATACGGCCAACGAAGCGAACAGCGCCCCGAGCAGCCCTTCACGGACAAGCGATTCAACAGATTGTTTAATGCCAGCCGACGAATCAAACCCGATGGAATAATCAAACTGATGTTTGTAGGAATTCAGCACTTTGATCACTTGATCTGCTACTTCAATCGTATTGGCATCTTGTTTTTTCGTCACGGCCATCGACAGCGATGGCTTCAAATTATACCGGGTGAATTCGCTTTGCTCGTTGACTTCCTCAATCGTCGCAAGATCCCCCAACTTGACGGGCGCGGTGCGCTGCAATCCACTTGCCGCTATAGGAACAGCCGGGGGCACGAGTTTTAGATTTTTCAACTCATGGATGGTGCTCAATGTTTCTTCGACGCGAACCGGAATTTGCCATGTATCGGTTTTCAATGTTCCCGCTGGGAACGCCAACACCTTTTCATTGATTTGGTTTTTGATCTCTGACAAGGTCAATCCCGCCTGAACGGCTTTTTTCCGGTCAACCGTGATCCGGATGAGGCGCTCGCTGTCTCCGCCGATCGAAACGGAATTCACCCCGTCGATTTTATTCAATTCTGGAATCACTTCGGTTTCCAGCAACGTTTGCAGATCGGTTCCACTTTTGGCAAACAAAGAAATGTTGAAAACCGGGATGGAACTGAATGAAAACCGATTGACTTCGGTTTGTACATTGTTGGGCAATCCAGCCTTATCAATGAGCGATTCGACCTGACGCTCCATTTTCTCCATATCTGTCCGAAACGGAAATTCAAGATTAATAACGGCCATTCCTTCGTAGGAAGAGCTCTGCATTTGCTTAAGGCCGTCAAGGGCTTTCAGTTTTTCCTCGAGCTTGGTCGTCACTTCCTCATTCATGTCTTGTGGAGAAGCCCCAGGATAGACCGCTTCAATCGACAACTGGGGAAATTCAATGTTCGGCAGCAAATCGACCTTCAAGGAAGAGAAGGAATACAGCCCTAGAAACATGAGCAAAAACGAACATACAAACACCGCTGCCGCATTTTTCAAACTGAACCTAGTCAAAAACGTCATCGTGCCACCTCTCATCCTACGATTTTGACCGGTCAGTCCAATTATTTTGAACTGACCGGTCATACAAAACTACTTCTATGATACATGAAAATGGGAAAAATGAAAAGAGCGAAGTTTAAAGTGGGAATCCAACGGAAAAACTATGACCATATGAACATTACCATTTGATGGGGTGGACAACATGAAAACGAGACAGGATGCTTGGTCACATGAAGAAGATGTACTGTTGGCTGAAACGGTGCTGCAATATATACGCGAGGGAAAAACTCAGCTTGCTGCGTTTGAAGTCGTTGGGAGACAACTGCACCGCACAGCGGCAGCATGCGGATTCCGCTGGAACGCTGAAGTGCGCAAGCGGTACCTTGAGGCGATCAAACAGGCCAAAAAGCAGCGAAAAGAACGGAAACGAGCGTTGGAGATGATGAAGAAATGGCAGAAAGAAGCGGCCGCCATGGCACTTCCCGCCCCTGATGAAAGCAAGGCTGACGAAGGATCATCACCGTTTCTGCCGGCCGCTCCCTTGACGCTCGATCAATGCATTGCCTTTTTGCAGACGCTAGGGCGCGATGCGGAACAGCTCGAAGCGGTTCGGAAAGAAAACGAACGGCTGAAACGGGAGCGGATCGAATGGGAAACACGCAACGAACAACTGCAGCAAAAGCTGGAACGCCTTGAAGCACGCCAGACGACGGTTCAAGAAGACTTCGAAGCGCTCGTCAAAATTATGGCTCGCGCCCGCCAACTTGCCGCAGAAGAAAGCGACCGCCTCTCCCTCGCCCAACTGCTGCTGGCTGAGGCAGGCGGATCAAATGAGCCGATCGCCCGCTCCTAACAGGAAGAACGCCGCTCTAAAAGGCAGTTTTTCACCTAGCATCTCACATGCCTCCCATTAAAAGAAGAAGGTGTCCTAAAAAAGGCGGGACACCTTTTCTTAATTCATGTAAGAAACGATCTATCGAGTTTTGTCTACTCAAAATCACCCTTTTGGGTCAGCCCCTTCGTTTTATTCGCCGACACGGGCGATCGGAACGTCTTTTAATAATTGGTTGATCACATAGGACGCCATGATCAATCCGGCGACCGAAGGGACAAAGGCGTTGGATGACGGCGGCATTTTCGCCTTGCGGATCGGTGAAGCGTCATTGCCGACAACTTGGCGGACATCTTCGCGGATTTTCACCGGCTTCTCGTCGGAAAAGACGACCGGAATGCCGCGGCGGATCCCTTCTTTGCGCAACTTGGCGCGGATGACTTTCGCGATCGGGTCGGTGTGCGTCTTGGAAATATCGGCGATGCGAAAGCGGGTCGGATCCATTTTGTTCGCCGCCCCCATGCTGGAGATGATCGGAATGCCGCGCTTGAGGCATTGTTTCATCAAATGCACTTTATACACAATCGTGTCAGACGCATCGATGACAAAATCGAGATCATAGGCAAAAAACTGCTCATACGTCTCTTCCGTATAAAACATTTGCAGCGCGATGACCTCGCACGCCGGGTTGATGTCGGCGATGCGCTCTTTCATCAGCTCGACTTTCGGACGCCCAATGGTCGAGAGCAACGCATGGATTTGCCGGTTGATGTTGGTGATATCGACGTTATCGCGATCAACAAGCACCAATCGGCCAATTCCGGAACGGGCGAGCGCCTCGACGGCGAACGACCCCACGCCGCCGACGCCAAGGACGGCGACGGTGGCGTTTTTTAATTTTTCAAGCCCCTCAGGGCCAATGGCTAACTCATTGCGGGAAAATTGATGCAGCATCGTTCTCCTCTCCGTTTGTTTAGAGTCTGATACCGCCTTTTATCCTAACATTAAGGCGGTAAATGTGGCAACGGCATTTTGCTGGCAAAACAAACCCCCTATGCGCTCCGCATAGGGGATCGTTGTTTTTCTTCGTTGTTCCTCTGTACACCAGTCCCAATCGTGCCGTCGATGCCTTCGTTTTGAACCCGCTCTCCCATAGGTGGGTGCCCTGTTCCAAGGTTTGCGCTTCCCCTGTGACAAAGAGGCATGCACGCCGCTTGGAAACCCCGGACTCCCGGATCATAAACTGTTCGGTCAAAACGATGGGTGATGCGACGAACACATTAGGACGGTTGGTTGTTCTTTATTCTATCATATTTTTTTGCGTTTGTGAACACCTGCCGCTGATGTTTCCTTGCCGGCGGAGCAGCTATTCTTGGTCAGGCAGCACGACAGCCAAATGCAGCTCTTCCAGCTGTTTTTCGCTGACCGGGCTCGGCGCTTCCGTGAGCAGGCAGCCCGCGCTCGCCGTTTTCGGGAAGGCGATCGTATCGCGCAAATTCGTGCGCCCTGCCAAGAGCATCACAAGCCGGTCAAGGCCAAGCGCGATGCCGCCGTGCGGCGGAGTGCCGTACTCAAACGCCTCAAGCAAGAAGCCGAACTGACGGCGCGCTTCTTCTTCGCTGAACCCTAAGGCGCGGAACATTTTTTCCTGCACGTGCCGCTCAAAGATGCGGAGCGAGCCGCCGCCAAGCTCATAGCCATTTAAGACGAGGTCATACGCCTGCGCCCGAACCGCGCCCGGGTTGGTTTCAAGCAGCGGAATGTCGTCGCGCACCGGCATCGTAAACGGATGGTGAGCGGCGTAATAACGGCCTTCCTCTTCGTCGTATTCCAACAGCGGCCAGTCCGTCACCCACAAAAACGCGAGCTTCGTTTCGTCGATCAAGCCGAGCTCCTTGCCGAGCCGAAGCCGCAGCGCGCCGAGGGCCGCGGCCACGACCGCCTTTTGGTCGGCGACAAACAACAGCAAATCCCCGTCTTCGACCGCCAGCGTTTGGCGAAGCGCAGCCTGTTCGCCATCGGTGAAAAACTTGGCGATCGGCCCTTTCAGCTCATCGCCTTCCGCTTTCAGCCACGCCAGCCCTTTCGCTCCATAGCGGCCGACAAACTCGCCCAACGCGTCGATCTCCTTGCGCGAATAGCGGGGCGCCGCGCCTTTGGCGTTGATCGCCTTCACTTGCCCTCCCTCTTTGACTGCGCGGGCAAACACTTGAAACGCGGAATCGCGGACGATGTCCGATACGTCGACGAGCTCGAGGCCAAAGCGTATATCCGGCTTGTCCGAGCCATAGCGGCTCATCGCCTCATCATACGTGATGCGCGGAAACGGGCGCGGAATGTCGGTTCCTTTCGCCGCTTTGACGACCGCCGCCATCATCCGTTCGGTGACATCGATGATGTCTTCTTGATCGATAAACGACATTTCAATGTCAATCTGCGTAAACTCCGGCTGGCGGTCGGCGCGCAAATCTTCATCGCGGAAGCAGCGCGCGATTTGATAGTAGCGTTCAAACCCGCCGACCATCAGCAGCTGCTTAAAAATTTGCGGCGACTGCGGCAAGGCGTAAAATTCACCTGGATGGACGCGGCTTGGCACTAAATAGTCGCGCGCCCCTTCCGGCGTGCTTTTCGTCAACATCGGCGTCTCCACTTCCAAAAAGCGCTCGCTGTCCAAAAAGTCGCGCACCGCTTTCGTGACCTTATGCCGGAGCTCCAGCGTTCGAAACATGACCGGGCGGCGCAAATCCAAGTAGCGATATTTTAAACGCACGTCTTCCGCTGCATCGGTGTCATCCGTGATCGCAAACGGCGGCGTTTTCGCTTCATTGATAATGTCGATGCGCTCCGCCTGCACTTCGATGCGGCCGGTCGCGATGTTCGGGTTGACCGTCTCCGGCGCGCGGGCGACGACCGTCCCTTCCACACTCAGCACGTACTCGCTCCGCACGCGCTCAGCGGCCGCCAGCGCTTCAGCTGATACATCGGGGCTGGCGACGATTTGCACGATGCCTGTCCGGTCGCGCAAATCGATGAAAATGAGCCCGCCTAAGTCGCGGCGCTTTTGCACCCATCCTTTGAGCACGACGCGCTCGCCGACAGCCGTTTCCGGCACTTCACCGCAATAATATGTCCGTTTCATTCGTTTACTCCCCCTCTCTCCTCGTTCGTTCTGTGAAAAATGAAGCCAGTTCGCCGAACGGCACGTTCGTTTGTTCGCCGCTCGCCATCTCCTTGACGGTCGCGATTTGTTTGTCGAGCTCTTCATCGCCAATCATGACGACAAACGCTGCTTTGAGGCGGTCGGCTGCTTTCAGCTGCGCCTTCAGTTTTCGGCCGACATAGTCTTGATCAACGCGCAAGCCGGCACGGCGCAATTCATAGACGAGGCGGATCGCTTCCTCTTTTGCCCGTTCGCCGAGCGCAGCCACATAGCAATCGATCCCTTCGCCGGTCGGAAGCTCCACCCCCTCCGCCTCCAGCGCTGCGAGCAGCCGTTCGATGCTTAACGCAAAACCGATCCCCGGCATTTCCGGCCCGCCGATTTCCTCGACAAGCCCATTGTAGCGCCCGCCGCCGCACAGCGTCGCGGCTGCGCCAAACCCTTCCGCTTCGCTCATAATTTCAAATGTCGTATGGTTGTAATAATCAAGCCCGCGCACCAACCGCGAATCGATGACAAACGGAAGGCCAAGCATGGCCAAATAGTGTTTCACCTTCTCAAAATACGCGCGTGATTCATCATTCAAGTAATCCAAAATCGACGGCGCCGTCGCCATCAGTTCATGATCGCGGTCCTTTTTGCAGTCGAGAATGCGGAGCGGATTCGTCTCGAGCCGCGTCTGACAATCGGCACACAGTTCATGGATGCGCCCCGAAAAATGGCGCACGAGCGCCTCGCGATGCGCCCGGCGGCTGTCAAGGTCGCCCAAGCTGTTGATGACAAGCCGGATCCGTTTTAAGCCAAGCGCTTCGTAAATATGCATCGCCAGCGCCATGACCTCGGCATCAATGGCCGGATCGCTGCTGCCAATCGCTTCGACGCCAAACTGAACGAATTGGCGGAACCGCCCGGCTTCCGGCCGCTCGTAGCGGAACATCGGCCCGCTGTAATACAGTTTCAGCGGCTGGTTCGGGCTGCCGTACAGCTTATGCTCGACGAACGCCCGCACGACCGGCGCCGTGCCTTCCGGGCGGAGCGTGAGCGCACGCCCTCCCTTGTCCTCAAACGTATACATCTCTTTTTGGACGATATCGGTCGTATCACCGACGCCGCGCAAAAACAGTTCGGTATGTTCAAAAATCGGCGTCCGAATTTCCCGATATCCGTACCGGGAACATAATTCGCGGGCGACTTGCTCCACGTACTGCCATTTTTCGCTGTCTCCCGGCAAAATATCTTGCGTTCCTCTTGGAATTTGAAACGCCATGCGGATCCTCCTTTTGCTCAAAATAAAAACGCCCTGATCCCTTGATAGGGACGAGAGCGTCATTCCCGCGGTGCCACCCTAATTGAAGCCATCCGGCTTCCGCTTGTCGCCGCTAACGCCAGGCGCGCGTTCCCTTTTACTGACGCCACGCGCGTTCAAAGGGAAACCTACGGAGTGTCTTTCGCTAAGCCATCATGGAGAAACGCTTCCAGCCTAAGGCGTTTCCTCTCTGGCCATGTGGGTCTTACCTACTTCTCTCCATCATCGGTTGTCCACTATCACCCATCTGAATTGTAATTTTATATTACGGAGAAAGCGGACCGTTTGTCAAGCCGCCTTGAAAAAAAGCGTCCCGCCGCTTGGCCGGCCTTTGATGCAAAAGAAGGCGCCCCGCCTTGGCGGGACGCCGTGGTCGCCTTAATGGCGAATCAAATAATCAAATGCGCTTAACGCCGCCGTCGCTCCGGAGCCCATCGAAATAATGATTTGCTTGTAGGCGCTGTCCGTGCAGTCGCCTGCGGCAAAGACGCCTTCAACGTTGGTCGCGCCGCGCTTGTCGACGATGATTTCGCCGAAGCGGTTCCGTTCCACTGTTCCTTCAAGCCACTCTGTATTCGGCACGAGGCCGATTTGCACGAACACGCCTTGCAGCTCGATATGGTGTTCTTGCCCTGTCGCCCGGTCGACGTACGTCAAGCCGTTCACCTTATCCGTGCCAGTGATTTCCGTCGTTTGCGCGTTTTTGATCACCGTCACATTCGGCAAGCTGTACAGCCGATCTTGCAAAACGGCGTCGGCTTTCAGTTCCGGTGCGAACTCCAACAGCGTCACGTGGCTGGCGATGCCGGCCAAGTCAATGGCCGCTTCCACGCCGGAGTTGCCGCCGCCGATGACCGCCACGTGCTTGCCTTCAAACAGCGGACCATCGCAATGCGGGCAGTAGGCGACGCCTTTGTTTTTGAACTCTTCCTCGCCCGGCACGCCAAGGTTGCGCCAACGGGCGCCCGTTGCAAGCACCACCGTTTTGCTTTTCAAAACGGCGCCGTTTTCCAGCTCCACTTCAATCAACTCTTTTTTCGCAAGCCGTTTGGCGCGCTGGATCATGATGTCGACATCGTACTGTTTGACATGCTCTTCGATGCTGGCCGCGAGCTTCGGCCCTTCCGTATATTTGACGCTGATGAAGTTTTCAATGCCGAGCGTATCCAAAATTTGCCCGCCAAAACGATCCGCAACGATGCCGGTGCGGATGCCTTTGCGCGCTGCATAAATGGCGGCTGTCGCACCCGCCGGGCCGCCGCCGACGACAAGCACATCAAACGGCTCTTTATCGGCAAACGACGCGGCATCCGGCTCGCTTCCTAGTTTCGCGAGAATGTCTTCAATCGACATGCGGCCGCTGGCGAACAGTTTGCCGTTTAAAAAGACGGTCGGCACGGCCATAATCCCTTTTTGTTCCACTTCATCCTTAAACGCCGCCCCGTCGATCATCGTATGCGAAATGTCGGGGTTCAGCACGCTCATGATGTTGAGCGCTTGAACAACGTCCGGGCAGTTATGGCACGTTAGGCTCACATACGTTTCAAAATGGTGTTTGCCCCGGATTTGTTGAATGCGGCGCACGACGTCTTCGCTCACTTTCGGCGGCCGCCCGCTCACTTGAAGCAGGGCCAGCACCAGCGAGGTAAACTCATGACCGAGCGGGACGCCGGCGAACGTGATGCCAGTGTTTTCGCCGACCCGGTTGACGCTGAAGCTCGGCGTGCGTTCAAGCCTTGCCTTTTCCACTTTGATTTTCGGCGACATGGACGTCAACTCATCGACTAAAGCAAGCATATCGCGGGAAACGTTGTCGTCTCCCGCGCTTACCGTCAAGACAATCTCATTTTCAAGCAATTGCAAATACTGAGCGAGTTGCGCCTTGATGTCAGCATCCAACAGCATCGCCCAAGCCCCCTTAAATTTTGCCGACGAGGTCCAGGCTTGGCTTCAGCGTTTCCGCCCCTTCTTTCCATTTCGCCGGGCAGACTTCACCCGGATGGTTGCGCACATATTGTGCCGCTTTAATTTTATCAATCAGCGTGCTGGCGTTGCGGCCGATGCCGTCTGCATTGATTTCCACCGCTTGAATGACGCCGTCTGGGTCAATGATGAACGTGCCGCGTTGCGCCAATCCTTGTTCTTCATCAAGCACATCAAACATGCGCGACAGTTGATGCGAAGGGTCGCCGATCATGACGTATTCGATTTTGCTGATGGCCGGCGATGTGTCGTGCCATGCTTTATGAGTAAAGTGCGTATCGGTCGAAACCGAGTACACTTCCACGCCGAGTTCTTTAAATGTCGCATAGTGGTCTTGCAAGTCTTCGAGCTCCGTCGGGCAGACGAATGTAAAGTCCGCCGGATAGAAGCAAACGATGCTCCATTTCCCCATGAAGTCTTGTTCTGTTACTTCGATGAATTCACCATTGTGATACGCTTGAGCGCGGAACGGCTGTACTTTTTTTCCTACGAGAGACATTGCTGCATCTACCTCCTGGAACTGTTATTTTATAATAATTTTAATTCGATACTTATTATCGTATAGAGGTGCACATTTGTCAATAGATACGCTCAAAGTTCCTTCCAGCCTCACCAGTGGACAACGTCAAGCAGCGTTCTGCAGCAGGAGCGCAACCTATGCCCCGTATGCGTTCTCTCCCACGTCCGCCGGCATCTTCTCAGAACCGCAGGAACAAAAGAGATGTTTTCTCCGCCGCTGTCCACCTATTACGGGCGAAGCGTTGCTTCCACCCACATGAAACATCACTGCAAAGAGACCGTTTTCCGTCCATTATGGGCGGAACAGCTGTTTTTTCAACATTTGTACATCTTTCGGCGCCACGCCGAATTCGGATGCCAACTCAAAGGCGCTATATTGAGCCTCGAGCCGCACCCATTCGTGAAAGTCAGCGGACAGCACATCGTTCGACCGGTGCGCCTGCTCGCCTCTGTTCGTTTGCCGCATTGCGCTCCTCCTTTCCCTTCGGATCAACCTGTTTTCATCATTCCCATTTCTTGCGGAAAATAAAAAAGAAACCGGGAAACTTCATCGGTTTCCCGGTTTCTCACTCGTGTCGATGATCAAAGTGACAGGCCCTTCGTTTGTGAGCGATACGTCCATCATCGCACCGAATACGCCGGTTTCCACATGGACGCCCCTTTCACGCAAGGCAGCATTGAACGCTTCATACAGCGGCAAGGCATGGTCGGGCTTTGCCGCCGCCATAAAGTTCGGGCGCCGGCCTTTTCGGCAGTCGCCATAAAGGGTGAACTGCGACACCGACAGCACCGCTCCGCCGACGTCAAGCAAGGAGCGGTTCATTTTTCCGTCTTCATCTTCAAAAATACGCAAATGAACGATTTTCTCAGCCAAATAGGCAGCATCGTCCTCTGTGTCCTCGTGTGTGACGCCAAGAAGGACGACAAGCCCGGCATCGATCGCTCCGACCGTCTCGCCGTCGACGGTGACTTTGGCCTCTTTCGCCCGCTGGATGACCGCTCTCACTCGCCTTCCTCCTTTCGCCGCCCTTAGTTGTTCATCAAGCGCTGAACGGAATAAATGTCGGGAATTTGCTTGATTCGTTCGACGACTTTTTGCAAGTGGCTCAAATTATGAATGGCGATCGTCATATGGATCGTCGCGATTTTATGTCGGTGGTCTGAGCGTCCCGAGACGGCGGAAATATCAGTGCGCGTTTCATTGATCGCCTGCAGCACCTCATTCAGCAAACCGCGGCGGTCAAATCCGGTGATCTCAATGTCTACGTTATACTCGCGCTCGCCGTTTGCCCCGCTTTCCCATTCTACGGCAATCAGCCGATCAGCGGCTTCTTCCGTTTTCACATTCGGACAGTCGGCGCGGTGGACGGAAATGCCGCGGCCGCGGGTAATGAAGCCGATAATTTCATCGCCCGGCACTGGATTGCAGCAGCGCGACAAACGGATGAGCAAGTTGTCCATTCCTTGGACGCGAATGCCACAGTCGCGTTTTTTTCCTGCCGGCAGCTTTGCCTCGGAAAACGCCTCGGCCAACTTGCGCTGCTGTTCCTCGAGATCGCGCTGCTTCCGCCATTTTTCCGTCAACCGATGGGCGATTTGCGCTGCTGTGATGCCATGATAACCGACCGCTGCATACATATCGTCTTCGTTCGAGAAGTTGAACTTTTCGGCGACGCGCTTCACGTTGTCGGCCGTCATCACTTCTTTCGGTTCAAAGCCGAGGCTTCGCACCTCTTTTTCCACCATCTCTTTGCCTTTTTCAATGTTTTCTTCGCGCCGCTGTTTTTTAAAAAATTGGCGGATTTTGTTGCGCGCCTGCGATGTTTTTGCCAGTTTCAGCCAATCTTGGCTTGGCCCGTACGAATGATTGGAAGTTAAAATTTCGACGATGTCGCCCGTTTGCAGCTTGTAGTCAAGCGGCACCATTTTGCCGTTCACTTTCGCCCCGATCGTCTTGTTGCCGATTTCCGAATGGATGCGGTAAGCGAAATCGATCGGCACCGATCCAGCCGGCAGCTCAATGACATCGCCCTTTGGCGTGAAAACGAACACCATGTCGGAAAACAGGTCCATCTTGAGCGATTCCATGAACTCTTCGGCATTGCTCGCATCGTTTTGCCATTCCAAAATTTCCCGAAACCAAGACAGCTTTTCTTCAAACGAGTTCGGCTTGATCGTCTTTCCTTCTTTGTACGCCCAGTGGGCGGCAATCCCGAATTCGGCGATTTGGTGCATTTCAAATGTGCGGATTTGCACCTCAAGCGGCTCGCCTTTTGGGCCGATCACCGTCGTATGGAGCGATTGGTACATGTTCGGCTTCGGCATGGCGATGTAGTCTTTGAACCGCCCCGGCATCGGCTTCCAGCACGTATGGATGATGCCGAGGACGGCATAACAGTCTTTGATGCTGTTGACGATGATGCGGACGGCGAGCAAGTCATAAATTTCGTTGAACTGTTTGTTTTGCATCACCATTTTTCGATAAATGCTGTAAATATGCTTTGGACGTCCAGAAATTTCGCACGGAATGTGCACTTCATTGAGCCGTTCGCGCACTTCTTGAATGACTTCTTCCAAGTATTGCTCACGCTCAGCCCGCTTTTTCTTCATTAAGTTGACGATGCGGTAGTACTGTTGCGGGTTTAAATAACGAAGCGCCGTATCCTCAAGCTCCCATTTGATTTTCGAAATGCCGAGCCGATGCGCAAGCGGGGCGAAAATTTCGAGCGTCTCGTTGGCAATGCGCCGCTGTTTTTCGGCCGGCAAATGTTTCAACGTCCGCATGTTGTGCAGCCGGTCGGCGAGCTTGATCAAAATAACCCGGATATCTTGCGCCATCGCCAAAAACATTTTCCGATGGTTTTCCGCCTGCTGTTCTTCCTGTGATTTATATTTAATTTTGCCGAGCTTCGTCACTCCGTCGACAAGCATCGCCACTTCCGGACCAAACTCGCGCTCGAGGTCTTCTTTTGTCGCCTCGGTGTCTTCGATGACATCATGCAAAAACCCGGCGGCGATCGTTGTCGCGTCCATCTTCAAGTCCACCAAAATGCCCGCGACTTGAATCGGGTGGATGATGTATGGTTCGCCCGATTTTCGGAACTGATCGCGGTGGGCATGCTTGGCAAACTCATACGCCTTTTTCAAAAAGGCGACGTCCTGCTCCGACAAATAGCAGCTCGCTCGTTCAAACACTTGCTCCGCTGTCAGCACTTGTTCATTGGCCATAGGGTTGAATCACCTTTTTAATCAATTAAAATTGAAGTTGCAAAGCACAGACGTCCGTTGCGTTCATAACGGTTAATAAGAAAGAGCACTCATGTGTGAGTGCCCCTTTTTTCTCTATTGTATCCGAAGAAGCGAACAATGTCGACTGTGTGAACTACCCGCCACCTGCACTTTGCGGAGAGGTGGAGGCTTCAAGCGACTTGTGCGTGTTCGCTGAACGGTAAGCCACACACCAAACCCCTTTACGCTTCCCTTCGTTCCGAAGTTGTCCATTCTAACTATATATATTATCATATTTGGCTGGCTATCGCCAACCGAAATGTATCTCCCACTTTCCTTTCGTTTCAAAGCGGGAGGCTTCTTTCGAAACTATGTTAAAACTGCATCAAGGTCAAAATATCGTATCCTTCCAACTTTTTGCGCCCGCCAAGCTCGGTGAGCTCAATCAAAAACGCCAATCCGGCCACCACTCCGCCGAGCTGTTCCACCAAATCGATCGTCGCCCGCATCGTCCCACCCGTCGCCAGCAAGTCGTCGGTGATCAACACGCGCTGTCCTGGCTTAATGGCATCTTTATGCATCGTCAAGACATCGGTTCCATATTCGAGGCCATACTCAACGCGGACGACTTCGCGCGGCAGCTTCCCTTCCTTGCGCACCGGCGCAAACCCGACGCCAAGCGCATAGGCGACCGGGCAACCGATGATAAAGCCGCGCGCTTCCGGACCAACGACGATGTCGATTTGTTTTTCGCGCGCATATTGAACAATTTGGTCGGTCGCGTATTTGTACGCCGGACCGTTGTCCATCAGCGTTGTAATATCTTTAAACATGATGCCCGGCTTCGGAAAATCGGGCACAATCGTAATGTATTGTTTTAAGTCCATGATACGTTTGCCTCCTCGTGCGTTTGCGAACGTGTCATTTCCGCCAAACAACGTTTCAATTGCTCGTAAGTGGAATAGACTAACTGATGCTCTGCCTCGAGCTCGTCCCGCCGGCGGCGATACGTCGGCGATTCGTGCAAATCGCGCTTCGCCGGCTGATGAACGAGCGAAATGACGCCGTTTTGTTCGCTAATAAAGTCAAGCTCTAAAAATACTTTGGCCATAAAATGAACCGTCTCTTCCGTCCAACCGCGGGCGCGGGCCAGCTCACCGCCGCGCTTG
This sequence comes from Geobacillus vulcani PSS1, assembly GCF_000733845.1. Lineage (GTDB taxonomy): Bacteria > Bacillota > Bacilli > Bacillales > Anoxybacillaceae > Geobacillus > Geobacillus vulcani. The sequence continues at coordinate 1,894,882 of NZ_JPOI01000001.1, read as the reverse complement.
GCGAGCGGAAACGAACGGTGTCGATGCAAAAAGGCGTAAAACCATTTAAAATGGTCGCGCGTCGGAAACGTGCGGAAAAATTGCGCCTCGGGCTGAGCAAACACCGCGTAAATGCGCGCCGGCCGCCCGTTGCTAAGAAGCGCCGACAGCAAGGCCAGCCGCGGCGGCACGTCAAGCAGCACGACATAGCGGTCGTCAATCGATAAGGCACCCGCCTCTTCTTCGGTCAGCACACAATGAAGCTCCCCGCGAAATGGCGCCACGTCCGGGCGCTGCCCGGTTTCGCGGCGAAAGGAGACGACCAACCGCTTCTCTTTTGGCAACCGCTCAAGAAGAGGACGAACATCGCGGCAGCCGCGGACGTCAAACAGCTGGCAGTCGCTGACCGCCAGATCACACAACGATAGCTGTGGCTTGGCGAACCCGTTCCATTCGTTCACCGACAGCTCCCCAACCGCTGAAATGCGCGCATCCGGAGCGATTTCTTCACATAACGGCCCGAGACCGAAGCCGATGGCGTCGACCGCGGCCCCGTCTTGGGAAAAGACAGCTTTCATATGGGCTCCGTTCGCCCCGACGCGCCGCATGGTTTCAACCGACACCCCTTCAATGAGAACAAGCGGCCGCGGATTGCCGACGCCAAACGGAGCGAATCGCTCAAGGCCGCGGGCGACCGACAGCGTCAACTCAGCGATCGAACAGGAAGCATCAATGAATGTCGGCGGCGTAAAATCGTTCTCAGACAACGTTTCGGCGGCGATGGCGTTCAGCCGTTGACGCAACTCTTCCACATCATCAAGCGCCAGCGTCATCCCCGCCGCCATCGGATGGCCGCCAAAATGAGGCAACAAGTCGCGGCATTGCGACAAGCTGGCAAACAAGTCAAACCCGTGGATGCTGCGGGCCGACCCTTTGGCGATCCCTTTCTCCCGGTCGACCGAAAGCACGACCGCCGGGCGGTAAAACTGCTCGACAAGCTTGGAAGCGACAATGCCGACCACTCCGGCATTCCATCCTTCGCCTGCCACGACCAAAACGCGATGTTCCTCGGGAGGGAATTGGCGCCGCACCATGTCTGCCGCTTCCTCTGCAATTTGCGCCACAAGCTGTTGGCGTTCGCGGTTTAACTCGTCCATTTCTGCTGCCAGCTGCATCGCCTCGTCTTCATCATCGGTCATTAAGAGCGCCACCGCCGGATCCGCGCCGCCGAGACGCCCTGCTGCATTCAAGCGCGGGGCGATGACAAAGCCGACGGTCTGTTCATTGATGGTTGCTGCATCAAGGCGGCACTGCCGAAAAAGAGCGCGCAGCCCGACGCGCTTCGTCATGCGCAACGCTTCAAGCCCTTGCGCCGCCAAGAGGCGGTTTTCCCCAACGAGCGGCACCAAATCGGCGATCGTGCCAATGGCAGCCAAATCGAGCAAATGGCGCGGCACTCGCCCAAGCAAGGCATGGGCTACCTTAAATGCAACGCCGACGCCGGCTAAATCGCGAAACGGATATGTACTTCCCGGCAGCTTCGGATGAATGATCGCATGCGCCTCCGGCAGCGCCGGACCGGGCTCGTGGTGATCTGTGACGATGACATCCATCCCCCACTCGTTGGCGGCCGCAATCTCCTTGACCGCCGCAATCCCATTGTCGACGGTCACAATGACGGAAACGCCACGCTCTTTTGCGGCGCGAAACGCCGCCATGTTCGGACCGTATCCTTCCGTAAACCGGTTCGGAATGTAGAACTCGACCGATGCCCCCGCCTCCTTGAGAGCACTCACCATCACCGACGTGCTGCAAACGCCATCGGCATCGTAATCGCCGTATACCAACACGCGTTCACCCGCGTCAATCGCCCGCTTTAGACGCCGAATCGCTCGCTCCATCCCGTCAAGCAAAAACGGATCATGAAACGGTTGCTCAAGCGGATGGAGAAACGCCGCCGCCTCCGAGGCCGTCCGAACCCCGCGGCGGACGAGAAGCCTCGCCAATAAGGGCGTGATGCCGGCTTCCTCAGCCAGCCGCCTCACGGCCTGCTCATCGAGGCGCTCCACCTCCCAACGCGTTTTCGCTTTCAACATGTCTCCCACCTCAACTCTCCTTATTATACAAAAAGGAGAAAAGGGCAGGCAACGACGTTACGAGTTTTTTTCCGGATTGTACGGATTGATGTGGACCATGACATTGCGGACGCGCGGCAGCGTCAGCAGTTTTTCTTTCACCTTTTTTCCGATCTGGTGCCCCTCTTCGACCGTCAATCGCGGATCGACGGCGATTTTCAAATCGACGATGACGTAATGGCCGTGCTCGCGCGCATGCAGTTCATTGATTTGCCGCACATCGGGAACGGACAAGACCGCCTCGCGCAAATAGCCGGCCTCTTCCTCGTGAAGCACATGATCGATCGCGGTATGAACCGACTGGCGTCCAAGGTCCCATGCCATTTTCAGCACAAGCAGCGAGACGAACAATCCGGCGAGCGGATCCGCGTATACAAGCCAGCCAATCTCCCATTTTCCGCCGACGATGGCGGCGCCGACGCCGATGAGCGCAGCAAACGATGAAAATACATCCGACCGGTGCTCATAGGCGTTGATGATCAGCGCATCGCTGTTTAGCTTTTTCCCGAGTCGATATTTATAGCGAAACATCGCTTCTTTGACAGCAATCGACAACAACAAGACGTAAATGGCGGCCGCTCCCGGCGGTGACAGCGGGGTGAAAAACGACAGAAACGCCGAGCGCCCGATCTCGAGCCCAACGAGAAATAGAAGGACCGCCACAATAATGGCGGCGATGGATTCCGCTTTTCCATGCCCATACGGATGATCCTCATCCGGCGGGCGCGCGGCGGCCCGCAGTCCGACCCAAACGGCGAACGAACCGGCCACGTCGGACGCTGAATGAGCGGCATCGGCGATCAGTGCTCGGCTTTGGCTCCACACGCCGACCGCCGCCTTGACGGCGGATAGCGCCATATTGCCAACAATGCCGACCATCGCCGCCGTTTTTGCCTGCCTGAATCGCTGTTCGTTTTCCATGTCCATTCCTCACCTTTCTGTCTGACAGCCCCGCGTGTTGTCCATATTGCCTCGAATGTTAGTGTATCCATTTTCTATTTACAGCATTGATGGCAAGAAAAAAGCGCTGGAAAAAACGTCCCCACTTTTCCAGCGCCGCCATTACACCTGCGGTTCAGCCTCGGCCGCCGCTTTTTTGGCTCCTTTTCCTTTTTTAAGCTCCTGGCCCTTCCAAACAACCCAAAGCTGTGAAGCGATGCAAAGCGACGAATAGACGCCGCACACAAGCCCAACAAGCAGAGCGAGGTTGAAATTGCGGATGGCCTCGCTGCCAAAGAGGAGCAACGCGATGACCGTAAACAAGACGGTCAATACCGTGTTGACCGAGCGTGTAAATGTTTGCTGCAACGCCCGGTTGACGATATGTTTCAAGTCGTCGATCGTTTTCACTTTCCGCTTTTTCATTAAATCCCGGATGCGGTCAAACGTGACAATCGTGTCGTTGATCGAATAACCGATGATCGTCAGCACTGCAGCGATGAATGTCAAATCAACCTCAAGGCGCGTCAAGCTGAACACGGTGACAATGAAAAAGGCGTCATGCAACAGAGCGACGATCGCCGCCAGCGCCATCCGCCACTCAAAGCGGATCGTCACGTAAAGAATGATGCCGATCGAGGAAATCAGCACAGCAATAAGCGCATTGCGGGCGAGCTGCTTGCCGACGACCGGCGAGACGGTGCTGATGTTCGGTTCGCTTCCGTATACTTGCTTCAATTCATTTTTCAGCTTGGCAATTTCTTGCTTATCGAGCACGCCAATCAAACGGACGACGCCTGTTTTCCCGTCCGTGCCGGATAAAACGACATCCTCCGGCTTGTAGCCGAGCCGCTCGAAATAGCCGCTCAGTTCCTTGGCGTCGATCGGCTGGTTGCTCGTCACCTCAACGCGCGTTCCGCTCGTGAAGTCAATGCCGAGATTCAGCCCCATCGCGAACAACGAGATAACGCCAGCGATCGTCAAGACGCTGGAAAATACGAAAAACTTTTTGCTATGTTTGACAAAATCCCAGTGGTCAAACTTCGTCGGCACTTCCGTTTCCTCGGTCGTTTCCGCAATGTTTAAGATTTCTGACTTCTTGACGCCGAACCACTCCGGCTTTTTATCGAACCAACGGCTTGACACAAGCAGGCCGAGCAACAGCCGCGTGCCGTAAACGGCGGTGAGGAAGCTGACGACGATGCTGATGATGAGCGTCGTCGCAAATCCTTTCACCGAGCTTGTCCCATAAATAAAAAGGACAGCACCGGCGATGATCGTTGTAAGGTTGGCGTCAAAAATCGTCGCAAACGACCCGCGGTTGCCGGCGCGGAACGCCGACAGCATCGACTTGCCGAGCTTGAGCTCCTCTTTGATCCGTTCGTACGTAATAATGTTGGCATCGACCGCCATCCCAACCCCTAAAATAAGGGCAGCAATGCCCGGCAGTGTCATGACAACATTCATCCAATCAAACAACAGCAAAATCAAATAAATGTACACTGACAGCGTAATGACGGCAATGATCCCGGGAAGCCGGTAAAACCAAATCATGAACAAGAAGATCGCCGCCACGCCGATGATGCCGGCCAATACCGTTTTTTGCAGGGCGTTTTTTCCAAACTGAGCACCGACGGAGGTGGAGTAAATTTCATGCAGCTCAACCGGCAGCGCGCCGGCATTGAGCAAATCAGCCAGCTGCTGGGCTTCTTTGACCGTAAAATTGCCGACGATCGACACATCCGTCTGATTGAACACTTGATTGACCGAAGCGGCGGAAATAAATTTCGGATCGGCTTTGCCCGCTTCTTTCCGGTAGGAATCCACTCCTTCTTTAAAATCAAGCCAAATGACTAAAATGTTGTTTGGCGGCCCCATTTTATATACTTTTTCCGTCACTTGACGGAATTTGTCGGCGTCTTTCAATTTCAGAGCGACGCTTGGCCGGCCGTTTTCATCAAACGACAGCTTCGCTCCGCCTTGGACGAGGTCGCTCCCGTCCATAAGCACGTTGTCATTGACGTCGCGGAACGTCAATTTCGCCTGTGTGGACAAAATTTCGCGCGCCTCATTTTGGTCTTTCACTCCAGCGAGCTGGACGCGGATGCGGTTTCCTCCCTCGATGTCAACGCGCGGCTCGCTGACGCCAAGGACGTTGATCCGTTTATTCAGCGCGCTGACGGTGCTTTGCAGCGTCTCTTGGTCAATCTTGTCGCCCTTTTTGGCCGGCTTCACTTCATACAGCACTTCAAAACCGCCTTGCAAGTCAAGGCCCAGTTTGATGTTATGTACAATTCCTTGAACCGTCGGCCCCATCACTCCGGCGAACAAAAGCAGGAGCAGAAAAAAGGCGACGATGCGGCTTCGTTTTACCATTTCTCCTTAAGATCCTCCTTCAACTTGCCTCGGCGCCGTCCGCTATAGCACCAAGCAAAACATTACCCTCGCCTTCCATTATGAAACAGCAGCCGGCCAGTGTCAATTTTCGGCTATAACAATTCCTTTAAAACCCACTCCAGCTCATCATCGCCGGCCGCCTGTTGTTTATACGAACGCATCGTCAAAAATGTCATATACTCGCCCGGCGAAAGAGAGAAAATGTCGCTGACCAACTCATGCAGCCTCTTTTCCGCCGGCCGATGTTTCCACTTGCGAGAACATAAGCATTCCCACAGTCCATCCATCGTCACTTGTGTATAGCCGAGCAGACGAAACTCGTCATACTTGCACTCAAGTGCTGGCATGAGTTGTTCGCGCAGCTTTCGGTTTTCATCCATCCCCCATCCCCCCTCATATCCAGTGCCGCCGGCCAATCTTGTCATGCTTGGCCATGGGCCTTGCATATATTGTATAAAAGATGGAGGCATTTGAGAAGGCAGGGGGAGAAAATGTCTAAATTTTTACAAGGTACGGTCATTTTAATCGCTGCTGGTTTTGTTACGAAAATCCTCGGCTTTATCAACCGAATTGTCATCGCCCGCATGATCGGCGATGAAGGAGTTGGGCTGTACATGATGGCCGTGCCAACGCTCGTTTTGGCCATTACCGCGACGCAGATCGGTCTGCCGGTCGCCATTTCGAAACTCGTCGCCGAAGCGGAGGCAGCCGGCGATCGGCAACGAGTGAAAAAGATTCTCGTCGTGTCGCTGGCTACCACGGGCGCGTTAAGCGTCGTGCTCCTGCCGATGCTCATCGCCGCCGCGCCGTGGCTTTCGCGGACGATGTTTACCGACCCGCGCACGTACTATCCGCTCCTTGCCATCGCTCCGGTCGTGCCGATCGTCGCCATCTCTTCGGTGCTGCGCGGCTACTTTCAAGGGCGTCAGCAAATGAAACCGTACGCCTATTCGCTCTTGTTGGAACAAATCGTCCGCATCAGCTTGATCGCCTTATGCACACGGCCGCTTTTGCCGTATGGCGTGGAGTATGCCGCCGCCGGCGCCATGGCATCTTCCGTTCTCGGCGAGTTGGCATCGTTACTGTATTTGCTGTTTTTATTTAAGGTGAAAAAATCGATTCCCCTGCGGACAAAGTTTTTTCACTACGTCCAAGCCGGCAAAGAAACGTTCGTCCGCCTCATGCGCATTGCCTTGCCGACGACCGGCGGTCGTTTGATCGGCTCGCTTTCTTGGTTTTTTGAGCCAATCGTCGTCGCCAACAGCTTGGCGTTGGCCGGCGTCGCCGCCTCCACTGCCACGAAGCAATACGGACAGCTTGTCGGCTACGCGCTGCCGTTATTGACGTTGCCATCGTTTATTACGTACGCGCTCTCGACTGCACTTGTGCCGGCCATCAGCGAAGCGATGGCACAAAATAAGCTGCTTTTGGTCGAATACCGGATCACCCAGGCGATGCGCTTGTCGCTTGTCACCGGCGGTTTTTCCACTGTTATTCTCTACTTGTTCGCCGAACCGCTTATGCGCTGGATGTACGGCACAGAGGAAGCGGCGATCTTCATCCAAGTCATGGCGCCGTTTTTCTTGCTTTACTATTTCCAAGGCCCGCTGCAAGCTATTTTGCAAGGGCTCGACTTAGCAAACGCCGCCATGACGAACAGCTTGATCGGAGCGATGGTGAAGCTCGCGTGCATCTTCGTCCTTGCTTCCCGTCCAAGTTTGGGCATTATGGGGGCGGCGCTGGCGACTGCAGTCAGCACCGTTCTTGTGACACTGCTTCACTTTGCCACGGTCGTCAAGGCAGTGTCGTTTTCCATCGATGGGCGCGAGTACATCAAAGCGCTTGGCGCCATCATCGCCGCTGGCGCAGTCGGCTATGCGCTCTTCCGCCATCCGCTTTTGGCCGTGCCCGCACCATTTTGGACGCTGCTTGCCATGGCCGCGACAGCCGCCCTATATGCCGCCTGCCTCATTCTGTTCCGGCTCATCCGGCGCGAAGAGCTCGTCTACCTTCCGGGGCTGCACTGGCTGGCCGGCAAAAACAAGCGAAAATAAACGTCTAAACCTGTCCGGTGGCGAATATATTGTGGTAAAAAGCGTTTTGGCCAAGGAGGGATTGCGGTGTCACGGCTTGGCAGCGCACTGGTGTATGGAATCGCTACAGTTTTTATGTTGGCGGCGCTCGTCAGCTTCATTTTTTCGTTGTTGCTGAAATGGACGGACATTCACGAATCGTCGCTCACCTGGATCATATTTGCCGCCTCAGTCGTCTCGCTGTTTATCGGCGGTGTCGTCGCCGGCGGAAAAAACCAAGAAAAAGGATGGCTCGCTGGCGGTCTGACCGGCCTCTTATTTACGGCGATCATCTTTTCATTTCAATTTCTTGGCATGGAAAAATCGTTTACCGTCGAACAATGGCTGTACCACCTTGTCTTTTTCGCCGCCGCTTCCTTGGGCGGCATCGTCGGGGTCAATTTGTCATCGTCGCGCCATGAACGGACGTAAAAACGACAAACCGGTGCAAAAGCAAAAGGTGTCCTCAAAGCAAACAGGACACCTTTTGTGATGGACGCAGCGCGATGGTTAAGAAGCGAAACCGCGTCTCGCTCGCGCTTTTCGCGCCGCCGTTCAAATCGGCGCCCGACTTGGGCGTCGATGGCCGCGCTTTCGCTACGCCTTGCTTTCCGCCACCACTTCTCTCACCGCGGAGCGGTCGAACGTCAGCCGCGTGCCGTCGCCGGCGCGAACGATGATTTTGTCCTCATCGACTGAGTCGATGATGCCGTGCAATCCGCCGATCGTGATGATTTTATCGCCTTTTTTCAAATTCGCCTGCATTTGTTGGATGGCGCGTTGCCGTTTTTGCTGCGGACGAATGAGCAAAAAGTAGAAAATCACAAAAAACAGCACAATCGGCAATAAATTGGCGATGGTCGCGTTCATGCAATCCCCCCTCCTTTCCGGTCGTCAAAAGTTTTTTGCATTCGGCTTATTGAAGCCGTAGCGTTCGAAAAATTCCTCGCGGAAATCGGCGAGCCGATCTTCGCGGATCGCTTGTCTCACCTGCTTCATCAATTTTATCAAAAAATAGACGTTATGGTAAGACGTGAGGCGGATGCCAAAGGTTTCATCACATTTGATGAGATGGCGGATGTACGCGCGCGTATAGTTCCGGCACGTGTAGCAGTCGCAGTTCGGATCGAGCGGCGAGAAGTCGCGGGCGTACTGGGCGTTTTTGATCACCACCCGCCCTTCGCTCGTCATCACGGTGCCGTTGCGGCCGATGCGCGTCGGCAGCACGCAGTCGAACATGTCGATGCCGCGGATCGCCCCGTCGATGAGCGAATCCGGGGAACCGACGCCCATTAAATAACGAGGCTTGTCCGCCGGCAGAAGCGGCGTCGTAAACTCGAGCACCCGATTCATGACCTCTTTCGGCTCGCCGACCGACAACCCGCCGACCGCATAGCCAGGGAAGTCGAGCGACACTAAATCGCGGGCGCTTTGTCGGCGCAGTTCTTCGTATTCACCGCCTTGGACAATGCCAAACAGCCCTTGCTCCTTCGGACGGCGGTGCGCTTTCAAGCAGCGTTCCGCCCAACGGCTCGTCCGTTCGACCGATTGTTTCATATATTCATACGTCGCCGGATACGGCGGGCATTCGTCAAACGCCATGATGATGTCAGCGCCTAGTGCATTCTGAATTTCCGTCGCTTTTTCCGGCGACAAAAACAGCTTGTCGCCGTTTAAATGGTTGCGGAAATAGACGCCGTCCTCCTCAATGCGGCGGAATTCGCTGAGGCTGAACACTTGAAAGCCGCCGGAGTCCGTCAAAATGCCGCGATCCCAGTTCATAAACGCATGCAGCCCGCCCGCTTCCGCCACAATGTCATGCCCCGGCCGCAGCCAAAGATGATAGGTGTTGCTTAAAATGACGCCGGCCCCCATTTCTTTCAATTCTTCCGGCGACAACGTCTTGACCGTCGCAAGCGTGCCGACCGGCATAAACATCGGCGTTTCAAACGAGCCGTGCGGCGTATGGAGAATGCCAAGACGTGCGCCCGTCTGCCGGCACGTTTTGATCAGTTCAAAGCGAATCGGTGTCGTCAACGTGTGGCTCTCCTTTCTCAAATGATGAGCATCGCATCACCGAAGCTGAAAAAGCGGTACCGCTCTTTGACCGCGACTTCATACGCGTGCAAAATGTTTTCACGCCCGGCGAGCGCGCTCACGAGCATGATGAGCGTCGATTTCGGCAGATGGAAGTTCGTCACCAGCCCATCAATGCCTTTGAACTCATAGCCCGGATAGATGAAAATGTCGGTCCAGCCGCTTTCCGCGACAAACCGGCCGTTATGTTTGCCGGCGATCGTCTCGAGCGTCCGTGTCGACGTCGTACCGACGGCAATGATGCGGCCGCCCTGCCCCCGAACGCGGTTTAACGTCTCCGCTGTTTCTTCACTCATTTGGTAAAACTCGGCATGCATATCGTGCTTTTCGACTTCGTCCACTTGCACCGGCCGGAACGTGCCAAGGCCGACATGAAGCGTAATGAAGACGATCTGCACCCCTTTTTCGCGAATGGCATCAAGCAGCTCTTCGGTGAAATGCAAACCAGCGGTCGGCGCCGCCGCCGAACCGATTTCGCGGGCGTAAACCGTCTGATATCGTTCTGGGTCGTCAAGCTTTTCTTTAATGTACGGGGGCAGCGGCATCTCCCCAAGTTCAGCCAATACTTCATAAAACACGCCATCATACGAAAACTCGAGCACTCGCCCTCCATGTTCAAGCGTATCGAGGCAGACCGCTTCCAGCTTCCCGCCGCCAAAGGTGAGCTTCGTCCCCGGCTTGACCCGTTTGCCCGGCTTGACGAGCGTTTCCCAACGGTCGCCATCAAGCTGCTTTAAGAGCAGCACTTCAACCGTTCCGCCTGTTTCCGCTTTTTCCCCATAAAGACGCGCCGGCATGACGCGCGTATCATTTAAGACGAGGCAATCGCCCGGATTCAAGTACGAAATAATGTTGCGAAATGTTTCATGGCGGATGGCGCCGGTGCGTTTATCAAGCACCATCAGCCTCGACGCCGCCCGGTCTGGAAGCGGCGTTTGCGCGATCAATTCTTCCGGCAAATGGAAATCAAACAAATCGACTTTCATAAACGTCTCCTTCCTTCAGCGAAATCGTCCGAGTACATAAAAAATCAAAGAGAGCACAACACTCAGCAATATGGATGTCACAATAGGAAAATAAAACGTCATATTCCCTTTTCGGATGACGATATCCCCCGGCAGGCGGCCGAGTTTGACAAACTGCATGACAAACCCGACAATGATGAGCACAACGCCGATCGTCATGATCAACTTCGGCAAGCTGTTCACCGCTTCGGCACCTCCATTCCGAAATGGGTGTACGCCGCCGGCGTGACGACACGCCCGCGCGGCGTACGTTGCAAGAGACCGATTTGCATCAAGTACGGCTCATACACTTCTTCAATCGTTTGCGCTTCTTCACCGATGACAGCCGCCAGCGTTTCGAGCCCGACCGGACCACCGGCGAATTTTTCAATCATCGCTGAAAGCAGCTTATGGTCGATTTGGTCGAGTCCGAGCCGGTCGACTTGCAGCCGCTCGAGGGCTTCGACAGCGAGGGGCTGCGTAATGTCCCCATCCCCGCGCACTTGCGCGAAATCGCGGACGCGCCGCAGCAAGCGATTGGCGATGCGCGGCGTGCCGCGCGCCCGGCGGGCAAGCTCAAGCGCCGCTTCTCGATCAATGCCGATTTGCAAGATGGCCGCCGCCCGCTCAATGATTTGGGCAAGTTGGTCGACGTGATAGTATTCGAGCCGGCTGATGACGCCAAACCGGTCGCGCAGCGGCGCTGACAGCGCCCCAGCTCGCGTCGTCGCCCCAACGAGCGTAAACGGCGGCAAGTCAAGGCGGAGCGTACGCGCATCCGGCCCCCTGCCGATCGCGATATCTAAGCAATAATCCTCCATCGCCGGATAGAGCACCTCTTCCACCGCCCGCGACAGCCGGTGGATCTCATCAATAAAGAGCACATCCCCCGGCTCGAGCGACGTTAACAGCGCCGCTAAATCGCCGGGCCGCTCGAGCGCCGGGCCGGACGTCGCCCGCAGCTTGACGCCCATTTCATTGGCAATGATCACCGCCAGCGTCGTTTTCCCAAGCCCCGGCGGTCCATACAGCAGCACATGGTCGAGCGTCTCTCCGCGGAGCTTGGCCGCTTCAATGAACACTTTTAAGTTTTCTTTGATCTTATCTTGCCCGATATATTCATGCAAATATTGCGGGCGCAAACTTGGTTCAAACACAGCCTCTTCCCCTAAGACCTCCCCAGATACAAGCCGTTCCTCCACCGTTATCCCTCCCTTTGGCCGCTGTTTATCCCAAAAGCAGCGCCAGCGCCCGCTTCACATACTGTTCCGTCGACATCACTTCTTCGCGGAGCGCCGGAATGATTTTCTCAATCTCCCGTTCAGCATAGCCGAGCGCCTTGAGCGCCGCCACCGCCTCGGCGAGCGCACCAGAAAGCGGCGCGGCCGAACGCGTATCCGCCGGCGCCGCAAGCGTCCCGAGCTTCCCTTTTAAATCCAAAATCATTTGTCGGGCCGTCTTTTTGCCCACACCTGGAAACTTGCATAAAAACGCCTCGTTTTCTTCCTCGATGGCCCGCGCCAGTTCATCCGGACGCCCAGCCGCCAAAATGGCGAGGCCGCCTTTCGGCCCGATGCCCGACACTTGCAGCAGCTTGGCGAACAAGTTGCGCTCTTCGCGCGTTGGGAACCCGTACAAGGCGTGCACATCTTCGCGCACATATTCGTATGTATAGACGGTCACCGCCACCTCACGGCTTTCCTGAAACGCAAACGGGTTCGGCGTAAAGATCTCGTAGCCGATGCCGTTATGGTCGATGACGATATATTCCGGGCAGACGTAATCAACATACCCACGAATAAACTCGATCAATGGTTGCTCCTCTCCTTTTTTTCGTCCTTTCATTGTATCATATGATTCCATTATAGCAAAAAGAAATCCCGCGATGCGCTTTGCACCACGGGCTTTCGCTTCGCTTATTGGACGACCGCAAAATGGCGGTACATTTCGATCACTTGTTCATACTGTTCCTTCGAGAGGACGCGAATTCCTTGCTTCAACTTCTCTTGCTGGCGGCTTTCGAGCTTTTGCACGTCGATTTGGAAAAACGACTGGATGATTTCGCTCGACCGGCCCGGTTTGCCGTTGAAAATAGACAACGTGCCATCGTCTGTAATCCCGAAATAGCCGTTTGTTTTTAACAACGGGGAAATGTCGTTGATTGTTTTGCGAAACACGATCGTCTGATCATCGAGCGTCACGAGTTGCCAATCGCGATATTTTTTCCATATTTCTTTCAGCGAATCGACGGTTTCGGTGACCTTCTCTTCGCTCATCTCTCCGTCCAAATATTGCCGCTCGAGCACGATCGTCATCTTGACCGCTTCAGCGGAGACCGAATGAACCGGTGACACGATGGCGGCGATCCACAGTATGAAGAAAAGAATTCGCATCGTTTGTTCCTCTCTTCTCGGATGATGGTTCCTTTACACCACTAGTTTCACCAGCGGACGCCATTTTATTCCTTCCCCATCAGCTTTTTTGCAAGACAAGCTGCCGCGGATCCAAAAAGTGGGGCGAGGATTCGAGCCAATGGCGCTCGATCATCATATTCGATTATGTTCCGCGACCTTGGAACGTCTGCACAAAAAATCCGCCGGCCTCGCCGACGGACGTCGCTACTCTTCAAGCACTGATTCGTCCAAATTATGGTACACTTCTTGGACGTCATCATTTTTTAAAAAAAGCGTGATAGATATATCAATACCTAAACGGTCACTCAATGTACTAAAATTTGCTATGTATATCATATCACGCTTCTATTAGAAAAAGCAATACTAAAATGTCGTATATCTTCACAATTTTTTATATTAACTCAATTCACACGTCAATATCAACAATCCCGTTCTTGTTAAATCAACGTTAATAACTTTCCACGTTTTATCCATCACTTCAAATGTCGTATTTACAGTAAATTTACTTTTATTCGTTTCATTATTTTGCATCGTGACAATAATTTGATTTTCCGGCACTCTAATTGGCGCAAAATCATCTATCTTGAAAGTGTATTTGTCAACAATAATCGGAACATCTATACTCGCTACAACAATCGTTTCATATATCGGCTCTCCGAAGTCGTTATAGCCGATTAGCCGTTGTTCTGTTTGTTCAATATGTATCGTTTCATTCGTTTTTCGCATTAATGCTTTCTTATACATTTTACCTTCTGTAATATCAGACACAATTAGATAGTTTTTTCCATTGTACACAATAAGATTCCCACGCTGGATTGAATCGAGAGTATAAATATATTTTTCTTCATAATCGCCGATTTCTGCATTATTTACAATACATTTTTTCGATACATTGTCGATGATAACCGTTTCCCCGACTGAATCAAGAAGAAATTGAAAATCTGAATTATCTATTGTAAAAGGATTCATTTTGTAGACCTCCTTACATTAAAATAACGTTCTCGACAGCGTTACATCATGTCACGCTATCACTTAAACAACATAAATACATTACCCGTTTGCTCTTCATCATCCGTTTTCATTTGACGGATTTTTCGTTCGAGTTGATCAATACGATTCAATAAATTTTCGTGAAAATCAGTAACGGTCATATCATCGAGTTTGTAGTTTTTCATTAAAGATGGATTATTCGCAATTGATTCAAGAATTGATAAAGCAGTTTTATATATATTGCGTTTATTCGTTGCACTTGAAGGATTATATTCGTCATGAGCATTTAAGCCATTTTCTTGAAGATAAATCGCTAATTCGTTTTGATCTAAATCAATATCTTGAATCTCTAAAAGCAACCGTTGAAGATTCGTCATATACATCATTTCCTTTCATTTTATTTTTTTAGATAGGTAATCATAGGCAAAGCACATTTATTTTTAATAGAAACGAGCAATATTGCATCTATGTTAAAAAAACGTTGAAATATAGGCGTTTTTTGAATGTAGAGTGAATGTGCGAAAAGTATTGAAAAATCAACGTTTTTGGATGGTAGAGAATTAAAAGAAAAATTTTCGTGCGTGTGTAAAATGACTTGCTACGGGCAATTTTTGTCAATTAGGGGTATTTCGTTTATACAAAATCATGCATATTGTATTCATCGGCATAACGTTTTATTGTTAACATAATAGCCATTATGTTAAACACCATTATTTGACAAATATTGATTTATCAATGTTTTTCTGTCAAGTAAAACTACTTGATTTTATACCATATATGGTATATTTTTTCACAAACTTTATGCAAAACATATCAAAAACCCACTATTTATCAATGATCTACTAATGCATAAACTTTGTGAAATATAAGTTTCGATAAAACTTTGATTCTATCATTTTTGATCTAAAATATACAGTAATTACATAAAAAATGTATAAAAAAAATCACGTCAAATTTGTCGATCTGCACGCATAGTAAGTCCAAAGTTGGACTTGACCGCCTGCCCTGCCCTGCACCCCCCTTTTTTTAATTGGCTTTTTGCGTCTATTCATAACAGGCGCGAGCAGGCGGATATATCATTTGTCAACCTAATCCCTTTTCACGTTTACATTTTAATTAAACACAACATCTTGTGTCTAATTATTATCAATAACACTGGATATTGTGTTATTTTCTTCCTTCAATCTCATCATCTCTTGTTGCACATCATTAACATACGGATTCTGTTCAAGCATCGTTTGCAAACTCAATGCACCCATTTCACGCAATGCTTTCATGTTCTCGATTACTTCCTTATCCGAACTTGGCAACGCATACTGGAATACAAGCCCTAATGAATCAAATTCCTCATCACTAAACGTTACGCCTTTATATTCGAGCAATCGTCTAATCTTCTCAAAACGTTGCTCAATACCTTCTCTTATATATTGTTCATTCTGTCCTGCCTTCATCATCGCGAGTTGATACAACATTTTTACTGCTTCTGTGCTTACATTACTAATATCTGTTCTACCTACTGCAATTGCAGGCAAATGTGCTACTGTATACAACGCATTCAATAATGTTTCGTATAATGTATCAAACGCTTGTGAATCAAACTTATTACTTACAAATTCAAATGTTGCTCCGTCATCTAAATTCAATCCAGCCCCTACAATATCGACTGGAAGTGATCCTTTCAACTGCTGCCCTGTAATAACTGGAATCCCTGTTATAAATTTGTAATATGCATCCGTTGCTTTACTCAATAAATCTTCAAGTGAATCTAAAATACTTATCCATTTCTCAAGTTCACTTTTACCTTCATTCTCATTCACTTCATTTGTCGTTTTATACACGACAGGCAATCCCGACAAATTCGCATATCTTCCTGTTAAGCGCAATTCTCCGCCTTTATTATCATAAGTTTCAACCGTATCATCTGTGTATAAAATATAATAATCTACTCCGTTCACAGTGTACGCTTGAACAAATGCAATCATTTCATTCTCATCATTGTATACAGGATACGCTTCGCTTGCATCAATGAGTTTGCTTTTGATTACATTCTTATCAAAATATACATACTCATACACTTGCCCGTATTTGAGCATCTTATCTAAAATCTTATAATTTAGTCGATCATATTTACCTTGCTTATTTACTCGTTGATATTCTTTCACAATGCGCTCTTTTCCTGTAATGGTTATTGGATTTTGAAGAAGGAAACTCGTTTGAAAATTTAATAATGTCAACGCATGATTCAAAACAATCTTTCTCGGCTCATATTCTTTTCCGCCAAATTTTTCATTTGACTTTTGAAGGATTTTATGTTTTCCGTCGAGATACTCTTTAAGATTCATCACTTTCATAATTCTTTGTTGTGCTGATACGTTTTGCACTTCTTCAATAAACCAATCATCGCGCCCTTCATGATATTCTTTTATGTATTGTTGAAGATTCATTTAGAAATTCCCCCTTTTATCAAATATCAACATAATATTTTCCTTGTTTCATCGCTTGTACCGCCATTGCAACAGCAATCACTAAATCGTCATGATTCTTCGCGCCTTTTTTCGCATTTGTACGCCCTTTCGCATCTTCTTGATATATTTTCATTTCTTCCAGTGTCCGTACACACTCAATGTTAATCATGCTAAGTTCAAACATCTCTTTCATGTCATTTATGATGATCGGCTTCGTAACGTTTGTTGTCTGAAAACCAAGTTGCATTTTTTGTTTTCCTCGCTGATCGAATACTTTTTGTTTAAGAAGATTTAAATAGCCGTAATCCTTTCTCAAACGTTCAAGCAACGGCAAGCCATATGAGTTACGCTCTACACATATAAAAGCATAATTGTAAAACTTTCCTAAAGCATCAACAATCTCTGCAAATTTGTAAACAGGAATATCATTTGCATAGAATGAAGCGACTTGCTGTCCATCAGCGTCAAAAATACTCATCGTTGAATAGTCGCCGCCTTGACCCGATGCAACGTCTACACCTGCAAAATGCCTTACTTTCGGTTTCGGCAAATGAAAGATAAAAAGATTTTTGTTTATGTATGGTTTTAAAATATCGGGCAACATATCATATACATCTTTCGTTTCAAGTGGCGGTATCACATAATGCAATCGTTCAATAATCTTTGCAGTGTCAAAGATTGACTTATTGCTTTCCGCAAATGCAATATCGGGTGTAGTCGGAAATTCCCTGTTAAATTTTTCCAAACTATTTGTCGCTATGTAATAACGTCTAAACATCAATTGTCTATATGTAGCACCGTATTTGTCACGCAAAATTCGCTCATCCGGCTCTAAATCCTCGTATGTCATTCGTCTGCCGTTGTTATTAGCCCGAAACCACGCTTCTGCTTCATCGAACGTATGTTTAAACTGTTTCTCATACGCTTTTGCAAGCCATGAATAGAAATGTGCCTTCCATACGCTCTCTTTATCCCTATATGCCTTCATGAACATTTCTTGATAGGTGTTGTAGCCATAAGCGGTTGATTCGATAATAATTGCACTAGATTCATTTTTCGCCAAAGCCGGAATACATGTTGCAATGATTTCTTCCTGTACATCAGCAGGATACTTTGCCATTTCTGATAGGTGTATCATTTGGAAGGTATTTCCACTTATACTATCTTCACCGTTGGCAGTAGCAATAATGATACGTGAGCCGTTGTCGAGATAAAGTTCATCTCTGTTGTTTAGTAATGTTTTCGGAAACAAATTCGGATATTTATCATGAGGAAGATTTTTATACATTTTCTTCAATTTAACGAAAAGTGATTTACTGACGCTTGCATGATGCGTCATAATAATATAATTTGTATCGGGCTTTGTGCATGCTGAATAAAGCATGTATGCTAGTGAAAGTGTTGTGAAGCCGATTTGTCGCCCTTTTAAAATGATGTTATATTTTGACATTTCATCTATAAATTGCGACTGTTCAGCGTTCAAAATAAACGGTACAGTATCACCGTTATTGTCAACGATCTTAATGAAGTTCTTCGCAAACAATTTAAAATCGTTCATAATAATCTGTAATTTCTGCTCTTTTGTCAATCTTTTAGTCAATCAATTTCACCTCCTGTGACACTCTTTAAAAACGAAAATATGTCTGTTTTAAATTTCTAAATCGTCATCATCATCGTCAATTTCTTGTGCCGGCTCATCTTTCTTCACTTTCGGCTTTCGATTCATTTCACGTTGTAGTTTTTGTACTTCTGAATGAAGTTGCAAAAACAATTTCACTGCTTTTTCATCACCCTGTTTCGCCTTTTCGCAGACAACATCATATATAGTTTCAAGATCACGTTGCATTTTGCCTTTCATGTATAAAATGTACAATTCAAAATACTCATCCGTTTGCTCCCAGTTACGAAAGACGATCATCGACTTTCTATTTGCCCACTTGAGAAACTCTTCGTCTGTCATATTTAAAATATGTTCATTCTTTGGTGATCGTATTTGAAATTTCCGCATAAAATACGCTCGTTTTCGCCACTCTAGTTTTGACAGTGCTTTGTGAATGTTCATTATTTATCCTCCTTTGAGCCAAGATGTTTTTCTAAATGTTTTATGTCTGACAATATTTCTTTCGTAATCAATTGCTGTTCTAAAAGATTTAACTTCATTAGCGACAAACGCATTTGCATCATTTCAATATTTTCTATGATCTCTTGAAACTCTTTCATATAAGATTCCTCCTTATTTTTTTGATTAAATAAAAAAGGACTAGCATTTTGCTAGCCCATTAATCTAATTCATCGAGAAAACTTAAATCATCGTCATCATTATATACTTTTCGCTTTTTCTCCATCTCATCAAGAAATTGTAATAATCTTGATTGACGTCCTTGGCGTTCTTTTTGTTCCTCTTCTCTTTTCTTTTCGTCTAATTCCCAATCTTGTACAACAATAGAAGCAATATCAATTATTTCTCTTTCTTTCTTCTTCTTTTCTACAAATTTATTAATATTTGTTTCATCTTCTTTCCGTTGTGGGAAAAATTCATTAAATACTTGATCTTTGATCTCTTTCCTTTTTGACAATGTAAACATTTCACCTGTTTTCACGTGTTGTTTATAAAGTTCCCAACCTCTCTGAATCATATCTGGACGATCATCATACACAAATTTACCATTTATTAATTTGCCTGTTTGGAATCCTTCAATTTCTCCGTATCCTTCGAGATGTTGATCATAATACGAATAGAAAATATGTTCAACCTCATTCACATCAATTGAATCAATATTCTTTTCATCAACCGCAACAATAGTGCCATCTTTTAAACGCACTGCATTTGTCATTTGTTTCAGCATTTCTTGTTCTTGTTTCCGCTTCTCATCTTTTACTTTTTCTTGTGCTTCTTTCATTAATGAATCAACAATATATTTACCTTTGTCATTTTTGCTTATCGCATTAATTCTAAATTCTGCTTGCTTTTTCAATTTCTCGTCATTTGTTGTTAAGTAAATGTAGAAATCATTAGCAGTTAATTGCGAATCTTTAATATACCAGTTATGCTCTCGTTGTTCTTGCTCATTAGTTGTATTTGTAGTATTATTTTCTTGGACAGTTTGAACGTTTTCTTTAGATGATGTTGCTGATTTAACGGCAACATTTTCTTTTTGCTCGACTTTCTGAATATAGTATCTATTCTTTTCTTGTTTCTTTTGCTGTCTATCCTCAACCATCTCATCTGTATATGTTCCAGTTTCCTTGAAAATGATTTTTCGTTGCACCGCATCTTCAATCATTTCAATAGCCGTTTTTCTCGAAACACCAAGCACATTTGCCCATTCGTTATAAGACGCTTCAAAACCATTGAGTTTTTGATAACGTGCCACACAGAAATAAATATAGCAATCCGTTGCGTTTTTAAATGAACGGAATTTTTCGTATGAAAGCATTTCATATCCTTTTGCTTCAATTTCATTAAACGTAATATATAAAGCATTATTATTTTTAAATTGATCGGCTTCAAATGAAATAATATCTTTTTGTTTTAAATTTAATAAGCAATTCATAATGATTTTTTTATTGCTGTATTCTTTATTGCTAAAAGAAATATTTAATGTCTGATGAATTAAGTCAACACTGGTTAATACATATTCTTCATATGTTCTATTTGTGTAAAGATAGCAATAAATATAAAATTCATCTTGTGTTAATTTGTATTGTGAAGAATAATCAGCAAATGAATTATAACATTTAATAAACATATACAATTTCCCCTTTCTTGATTAACTGATTATTGAATAACTAATTTTGAATAACTACTTACTTAAAACTGAAAACTTACTCAACTATCCTTCTATGTAAGTAAGTTTTCTTTGTATTTGTAGTATTCTATGTATTACAGTGTAAATTTCGTCATTTTTTTGCCGAAAATTACACCACCCCTAGTGTAAATATCGGCAAAATTTTTCCGATTTTTACACCACCCTAGTGTAATTTTGGGAAAAATTTTTCCGTTTTTTACACTAGTGTATTTTTCGTCACTTTTTTGCCCGATTTTACACTAGCATGATATTCTTTGATCGCTTGATTAAGTTCATCCGTTACAGAAAAAAGATAGAATTTCTTCAGTGTTCGATCTGCATATGCTTTCGTGATGTATTCAATATTCTTTTCATATCTCAAAAAATCAGCCAGCCGTTTGTCGTAACAAAAGAAATAATTTTTAGCCATTTTTGATTACCTCCTCCTAGCAAAGTGTCGTATATTTCATTTTTCTTGTGTTAGTTAGCGCAAAAGAGATTAAATTTGATATTTGATCTTTCGATTGAATACGATATGTATAGTCATCTTGTGTTTTGAATTGTGCCAGTAATGTAAATTGCTTACTAGGTAACTCTATCGGAAAATCAAAAAACCTTTGCAATTCTGCAAGGGCAATATCAGTTTCTAAATATCCTTCTTTATTTAATTTAATTTTTGATTTAAGATTGTACTTTTGTTGAAGATGCAAATAATCGGCTTTTGTTGTTTCATTGAGTAAATCAATTAATTCTTCAAAGCCAAGTAAATATAAATATGTATTATGTACTTTTCTAAACGCATCAGAATAGTGCCCTAGAAAACTTGAATCAATTGCAAGAAGTATCATCTTACCCTCTTTGCTTTTTGGTAAAGGTAAATTATAAAAACTCCACATGATTAATGTTGTGGACATAGCATATTTCTTTGTGTAGTTACCTGCATGTATCTTCAATAAAGCATTGATATTCGCAGTAAGAGGATTCACATAGTCATTTTCATTAATTCTTACTACATGATTGCACCAAGATTTTCCTTTATGCAAAGCAAGGTCAATTGCGACTGCTTTCCGTTTATCTTCTTTATCAGCAACGAATATCTTATTAAAATCGTAAAAGTAATTGATTTCATTTTCTTTGACGTATTTTTCAATAGCGCAACCTACAAGCGAATCTAAATCATCAGTTAAAATAAGCGTATTTTGTTTCGGTGTATAATCACTACACCACTTCGGGAATTTCTCTTTCAATTTTTTTTTCATGTAATACAGTGAAGAGAAGAGAAATACTCCCGCCATCCTTTTAGAAAAACTCAAAATAAATATTGATTTTTTTCGTCAATAACCCTTTGACAACCCTTCATTATTGAAGGGCTGTTTCCTCCTTTTACTCCAAAGAAAATTTTATGATTTTAGAGTAAAAGGAGGCGGTCATGACGTATTTCTTACTTCTTTCACTTTTTCACCTCCATCTTCTTTTTTTCTATAAAACGTCAATTTTATTTTTGATCGATATATTCTCTATATCTCTTTTCTTTTTCTCGATTCATGCCACATTCGCCGCGTTCATAGCGACTTAAAAGTGATTGTGAACATTGAAGATATTCTGCCAGTTCTTTTTGTGAAATTCTCTTTTTTCTGCGCTTGAGTAAATACTCATCACGCAATTTGATATTCATTTCCTTTCACTCCTTTTCTTCAAAAATATGAGTAAAAAATATATAAAAAAAAGAGGACACAAGCATTAAGCAAGTGCCCCCTTTTTGGCTATGTATTTAATTAAGCAACCGTTACAACCGCAACGGCTTTCGGGCTTGCAACCTTTAATGTTGCTTCAGCGATGACATGACCTTTGACGCTGTCGCCGGTTTTGGCAAGCGGTTCAAAAATCGGCTCACGCAAAAATACAGCACGTACATATGCGTCATTAAATACAACCATTTTATCGGCCGGCACATGTTTAGAAAGAAGAATATTCAATGTGCCGTAATTCGTTGTAATAGAATCTACTACAAGCCCGAATTCGTTAGTTTTGTGTTGATAAGAATAACGATCTTTGTAGATATTATCAATTTGTTCTTTAATTTCAGCATTAACAAGTGCGTAATAATTACCTTCAGCAAGGTCTTGCATCCAAAGTTTTCTCATTGCCTCTTTAATTGTATCTTCTGTGACTGTATCAGTTACATTGACAGCGTTCGCAGGATCAGCGAACGAAATAAGTCCGCCCATTTGTCGTTTTCCGCTTGTTGAACCGTCATTTTTCACGCCGTTAATGAATTTTTTCTCAATGTTTGCTTTGAGTTCGAAAAGACGGTCACTAATTTCGCTTGAAATTTGCGCTGTTTGCATCGCTTGAGCCGTACCAGAAACACTCACGCCCTTCTTGAAAATTTCAAGCACATTGTTGAGTTCACGACGTGCGCTTTCTGTAAATACAGTTGTTTCGCTACCTTCTGCAAACGTAATATCTTCATCATGAGAAAGAGTTTTTTCGCGCCATGTGTAAATTGTAGATGTCGCTTTTTCAAACCCTTTTGCGAGAAGCAGAGAAGTCAACGGTGTTGCTTGTACTCCGACGACCGCGATTTCTTTAGAAAGATTGACAAGTTCAGCATTCGTAAAATTAGTAGATTTAAACATATAATATCATCCTCCTATATTATTTATTATTGAAATAATTTCGATAATTTCGCGCTAATCATACCTGCAACATCTTTTTTCTTTTCATATACGCTATATTCATCAGTTTTGACATGATCAGAAGGCACGTAACCACTTTCGATACGAATTTCATTGACGATATTTTGAAGTTTCTTCACAACATCAGCCAATTCATTTTCATCATTAACTTTTACAATATCAGAAAATTTTTCCAAACCATTTTCTTTCAATGTCAAATGCACTTGTTTTTGAAATAGTTCTTGCTCTTTTTCAGCGATTTTTTTCGCTTTTTCTGCTTCATCAGATAGTTTCTGTTCAAGTTTAGATACTTTCTCGACAAGTTCGAGATATGTTTTCATATCGACTTGTTGTTCTTGTTCTTGTTGCTGTTCTGTTTGTTGTGCTGTTTGTTGCTCTGTTTCTTGTTGTTCTTGAATTACTTTTTCATTTTCATTCATACTATCTACCCTCCATTTTCTTTTTTTTAATTAAATTCAATTTTGACTGAATCTCTAACAAGAATCGGCTTGTTATTGTAAACTCCCGAAAATTCAAAGATAATTTCACTTTGATTTGTCGGGAGTACATAATCATAAAAATAGACACCAACATTTTCTTTGTCGTTGTCTGTAAGTAAAATTTCTTCAATCAATTGTTTATTCTTATCATAAATCTTTAATTTCACGTCAGCAGGATCAATATTTTGCCAATCAAACGTTTTAAAATGACATTTCAATCGTACTGTATCGCCTGCCAGTGCCATTACATCACCTCCACATCTTCACACCATACATAATTAATTTAAAACTCCACATTGGAAGGATTTTCAATTGCGTATATATCGGAAAGATTATCTTCAAACTGTACAGTTGAATGATTTTCAAAAGTATATGTATTTGAAAAATTTTCCTCGAATTGTACAATTGAAGGATTTTCTAATACAGTTATATAAGCATTTACAGTTTTATTTCTTATCGGAGCAATTACGTTTACATTGGATTGAATGTTATCAACATAAGATAATAATTGCTTAATTGTCTTTGTTTTGCGTTCAACAATTGAACCAATAGGATTCATATAACTTGTGACCTGTTGTGTTACACTTCTAACCGTTCTATTTGACTTCTGAACGCTTGTTTCAATTTGAAGGATATAAGTCGATATTGTCTTTTTCGTGCGTGTATGACGTTGTATTTGCGTCTGAATGTTATTTAAAAATGATTGTGTTTGTTTCGTTGATTTATTTGTTTTACTCAATTTTGAATATAAAGGATTTACATATGATTGAAGGTTGACCGTTTGTTTTTTTGTGGGTACTCCAAACACTTGCAAATATGGATAATCCCCATTTATGCCCCATGTATTCAGAAAATCCCAATTTTCAAATGATGATTGTTGTTTCATTTGTGCAGTAGTTAATCCTGTTCCACCCTCTGAGATTGTTTGACCACTTGTATTAATATCCCAGTATGAATTAAATACGTTGGTTGTTGAAGTATTATCTCCGACTAACCCGCCAGCAGGATATGCTGTTCCTGTTTCAGTATGTATTACTCTTCCTGTTGAATAACTATTTTTAACTTTTGCTGTAGATGATCCAATGTAACCTACTAATCCACCAACTCGTCCAAATCCTGTTATGCTTGCATGTGAATAGCAATTTTTAATAGTACCATTTAGGAATTGACCAACGATTCCACCGATCATATATTTTCCTTGTACAGTTCCTGTCACAAAGCAGTTTTCAATTGTACCGTTACTTAATTGACCAACAATTCCACCAATCCAGTTTGCAACATTTCCGCCCGATATATTGCAATTTTCAATTCCAACATTTTTAATAATCGTTGTAGCATTATTAATATAGCCGAACAATCCTACATAACCCGTTGATTCACTAATAGTTAAGTTTTTTATTTTGTGTCCTTTACCGTCAAAAGTTCCTTTAAAAAATGTTTTTGTATCTTTTCCAATCGGAACAAAATTCCCCCAACTGCCCATATCAATATCATTACCTAATTCATAATAAGCAGTTAGGTTATTTCTAACATTATGTAAATCTTGCGGTGTTTGAATGATATAAGGACTCGATTGCGTTCCTGCGCCTAGCATAATTATCACACTTTCGGCACTTGAATTTCATGAATCACTGTTAATTCATCCATGTCACTTTGTATCGTAAAAGGTGTGAATGATTCAATTGAATAAGGTTGACCGCCTGTTGCAACATCGTAAATTGCGCTTGATGCAAATGTTTTCGGTTTCGTAATATCAGCATCAGAACCTTTAATGACGACTTGCAATTTTAATACTTGATCGCCTGCGTTGTGGATCCATTTCACCCGACTGTCAGAAGGCGAAAGACGTACAATTGCATTACCCATATCGTCACGAAGTTCAATGTATTTCCAATTGTTTTGAATATAGTTTCTTAACGCTTGATAAGCACTTGCTGTAATTTCAGCCATTTATCGACACCTCCAATTTTTCAATTTTTTGTTCGATTCGTTCGATTGCTTGAACGATACGTTCTTGTGCTTCATTTTGTTTTTCGATTTGTTGTATTAATTTTTCTTCACGCTCTTTTGCTTCTTTTCTTGTATCGACAAGCAACCATACGAAAAGAAGCGCAAATACTCCATTACTTGCGAATTGTTCAATTGAAATAGATGAAATGTCCATTTGTCAACGCCTCCTTTCTAAAAAGATTAAAAAATATGAGTAAAAATTAAACAAAAAAAGAGTAGGCAAAAGCCCACTCTCAAGAAAATGGAGGCGAAAAAGCAAAGAAGTAATGAAGAAGTTGCAAAACAAAAAGTTGAAAGGAGTGCAGAAACTCTACACTTCATGAGCATTTTTTTGCATCGTTGAAACAACTGACCCATTAAATCCCTCATACACAGAACATACTACACAACGAATCGAAATGCCCAAACCTCATCATTGTGTAGCCGAAAGTGTTTTTCGCCCGTGCTTCTTTTATCTACATACACATGCAGAAAACACTTTCAGAAAAAAAAGATCATGTGCATGTAGGATATTCGTTTTCTGCCTATAGGCATTTTAAAGCCGACCAACCGCCACAAACGAATATCAAAAAAAACAGCGAATTAGTCAGCAAATTTATAAATAAACGTACAAGATGAATCTAATAAAACACCTTGTACGTTGATTTTAAAAATAAAAGAGTGAGCAAAGTTCACTCTAATAATAAGAAAGTGGAGGATTAAGAAATGAAACAAGAATTAATTAAATATGACACTAGACAACAAAATATCGAAGGAGATACCCTTCATTCATTGTCGATTGAATCGGCAACGAATGAAAAATACCTCTTCATAAATAAGTACATTTTTTAATAAAGTCAACCTTTTACCCCTTCATATATAGCGACATATTTTATTAAAAAATTTTATACTCTTCATAATATAGCTTTTAAAATGAAAATTTTTTACGATTTTTTTTACGATTTACCCCTCATAATTATATATTCTGTGAAAAAGTCCTAATTTTTCACTATTTTTTCCTGTAACTATCGCATTTTTTGCAAATTGACTGTTTACCTTCCTTAAACAAGTATTGTCTCAAAATCGCTTCAATCCCTTGTCGCTCTAGGGCTAAAAGTAATTTTCTGAAAATTTATTTTTCTTGAGAAGTGCCCACTCTATATATAGTAATAATTCAAGTACTTTTTTTGTCACTTTTTCGCGTAAAGTATATACCCCTCAATAATATATAAAGGCGAAATGAAAAATTTTTACGGTTTTTCCTTAAATTATATCCCCTCACTATATTTCATACTACAAAAATTCTTTAATTTCTCCCGCTTTTCTGACGTAAATTGAAAATTTACCTCCTCATAATTATATATTCTGTGAAAAATCCTTAATTTCTCCCGTTTTTTCCGTCACTTTCACGCTACTTCTATATCCTCCATCATTTCACGCCACACTTCTTGTGCTTCACGATCAAGCATCGCTGACACAATCGCATAGAAATAGCCGAAAATGTTTTGAATTTTACGCCCACGTTTGATATTGCGAATCATTTGTTTTAGCGCTGAAATAGCAAGTTCAACTTTATCTCGAACACTCATATATGTGTAGTAGTATGTTTGAATTTGAATAACCTTCCAAAATTCTTCTATAATTTGAAAATCATTCCAGAAACAACGTACAAAATCACGAAACTGTGTTGGCACTCTTGAAGAAGTATATGAAGCGTCGAGATATTTTTTGTCAGACATATTTTTAGATGGTGTATTCTGATCGACGTTTTCTGTACGTTTATTATTATCATGATTGCTAGTTTCAAAAGAAGAATGATAGTTTTCTGCTCCGTCAATTGTCGCGTTTTTTGTTACGTCAACAGAAGTGTAGCGCTGAAATACATAGACATTGTGTGCTTGTCGTCCGTTTTCTTTTTGTGTATTGTAGACGATCACAAGACCGAATTTTTTCGCTTTTCGCAACATACGCTCAAAAGTAGAACGTGAAATTTCCTGCCCTGCTTCATGACATGCTGAAACAAGCGTTTGAATTTTTGCATTGCAAACGCCAGCGACTTTTGCGCTAAATCTAATTAAACGCTTTAATGCGATCAGTTCCGATTTAGTGAATTTAGATTTTACATCAATCATCCACTGCTCGATGTTATTGTTAAAATCTTTTAAATCACGAAACTGTGACAAATGCTTGAATTGCTCAATATTGCCTGCTTTCATTTTTTCTGCCTCCTATCAAACATATGTTCGATAGGACAGACACAACTAAATAAACCTACTTGATTTCTCTTTTTAAAAATTGTAGGATTTAATTAGGCGTATGTTTAGTTGTGTCTATCCTTTTGGGAGTGGATATTTGCGGTATCCACTCCCGATTTTTTGTTATTCTTCTTCGATATTATTGATTTGTATTTCAAAATTCTCGACATTCGGCTTCAAAACTTCACCGTTTAAGTTTTCAATATGCAATTTAATATTTGCCACTGATAAATCATTTAATTGGCGCTGTGCAATCATTTCCGCTTCTTGTTGATTATTTGCTTTCACTTTCATAGAAACTGTTGTTTTCACGTCTGCAAGAATTAGATATTCTTTCATGTTCTTATCCCCTTTCGTCCTTTCTTTAATTTGCATACTTTAATGCTTCAAATACTTCCTCAAATTCTCTTTTCAATTCAAGAAGAAATGAAGCATCTTTCCCTTTCTCTTGTGCAATACGGATGTCACGATTGATATTTTGTAATTGCGCCCAAACCGCTGATTTTAATGTCGCGAGTTCCTTTTCCGTCACTTTAATTGTTTTCATTTACGCTACCGCCTTTCTGATTACTATTTGCTTTCCTGCATAACTTTCATTCAGTGCAATTGTTTGACCGTTTAAATCTTCTACAATGAACGAATTATTTAATGCAACAAGTTCCCCAATTTCGAGTTCAAGAAATGGTTTTTCATTGATAAATGTAAGTGTGCCGAAAGTTTCCATTTGATTATCTCCGTTTTAGATTCATTAGTGGACTTGTATTTCTTCCGATCTCAATAATTTGTTCATCCTCAATACTTTGCAAATAACGTTTAGTGATTTGAATATCTTCGTGCCCTAACAAACGACTTAAACTATACAAATCTAATCCATTTCTTAATTGTTGTTGTGCGAAACAGTGACGCAGGGTATGCGGACTACAACGAATGTTTTTCCGCACTTTCGCTTTTTCTCCAGCATTTTTTACCACTCTTTCTACCGCTTCAACGGTCAATGGTTTGCCACGATACGAAAGAAAATAATTACTATATTCTTGAATTGAATCTTTAAAGTGTTCATTTTTTATTCGCTCGTACTTAATCATGTACTTTTTCAGCATCGGGCTGATGTAAATGTATCTATGCTTGTTGCCTTTACCATGTATTCTGATCGTGGTTTCAAATATGTCATTATGCGTGAGTTGACAAAGTTCAGTTGCTCTAATGCCCGTGTCAATGAACATCATGAGAATCAATTTATTACGTGCTTGCATGTAGGTAGTCATTTTATAAACATTCAACATTCTCACAATTTCATCATCAGAAAATGTCTTGATTAATGTTTTTGGCTCTTTCATCCATTTCACACTTATACATGGATTTTGTTTTTGTGTAATATAACCTTCTTCAACGCAATAATTAAAAAAGGCACGAATACTTTTTAGAATAGTGTTGACGTATGATTCCTTTCTTCCTTTGTTCTTGAGATACATGAGATAAGATTTAATATGTTGTGTTCGCACATCTTCCAACTCATCAATTTGAAATTCATTAGACAAATATTTAAGAAACGCTAAATTGTTATTTCTGTACCCTTTTTGCGTTCTCTTGGAGTAATTTTGAATGTCGATATGGTATAAAAACTCTTTTAAAACATCCTCTAAATACAAAACAAAAGGTCACCCCCTGTATAGAAAAATTTTCTATACATTGAGTGACCTTAAAAATGTATATCGTAGCAAAAAGGTAGCGATTTTTTGTATATCAACGCTTTTCAATTTGAAATATGAAAATGTATATCTTAACAATTCATATCTTTTGGATATGTGCTTTTTGAAAAACGTTGATATTTCGCCGCTACTCCTCAAGCACCGATTCGTCCAAATTATGGTACACTTCTTGGACGTCATCATCATCTTCGAGCGTATCGATCAACTTCAACATTTTTTTCAAATCGTCGCCCTCAAGCATCGTATACGTTTGCGGAATCATCGTCATTTCGGCGCTCGCAAACGTGAATCCATGCTGTTCCAGCTCGTTTTTGACCGTTTCAAACGATTCGGGCGCTGTATAAATCTCAAACGATTCATCCGTTGTTTCCATCTCCTCGGCGCCCGCTTCAATGGCCAACAGCAGCAATTCATCCTCATCGACGCTGTGCTGTTCGCGGTCTATCACGAGCAGCCCTTTTCGCTCGAACAAATAGGAGACGCATCCCGTTTCCCCTAAATTGCCGCCGTTTTTTGAAAACGCCGCGCGCACATTGGCGGCGGTGCGGTTTTTATTATCCGTCAAGCAAACGACCATAACGGCAACGCCGCCTGGTCCATATCCTTCATAGCGAATTTCCTCATAGTTGGTATGTTCTTGGGTTCCAGTTGCTTTTTTAATCGCCCGTTCAATGTTTTCGCTCGGCATGTTGGCCGCCTTCGCCTTCTCAATGACAAGGCGCAAGCTCGGATTGGACGCTGGATCGCCTCCGCCACTTTTGGCAGCGACGTAAATTTCTTTCGCCAGTTTCATGAACAGTTTGCCGCGTTTCGCATCTTGGGCATTTTTCCGCCGTTGGATATTTTTCCACTTCGAATGTCCAGCCATCGAAAGTTCCCCTCTCATCACAACGGAATGTTCCGACTATTACTATAGCAAAAAACGCGGAAAATGTCAGCTGAGCCCGGCGGGAAGCAGCAAGGAAAGAAGGCGCCCCGTCTTTTAGGACGCCTTCCCTGCCCTTTGTCACCGGTTGTTTTCCGGCCGCTCTTGAATCGTGTCGCCGATAAAAATGGTGCGCAAGTCACGGCGGATTTCTTCCATATTGATCGGAGTCCCGCGTCGAAGCGCGTTGTCGATCGTGCGGATGCGATGGTACATGCTTGGGTTGGACGTGACGCGCACCCGCTTGCCGTCGGCATACGGAGCGACCGCTTGCTCGACACGCTTCTCAAGCCGCTCCGGATGGCGGTCGTCTGTCGCAATGGCAACAAGCGCCTGATCGCCATACACAACCGCGCGGGCATCGTCCACTCCACTCACCGCTGCAGCTCGGCGGGAAAGTTTTTCCGCTAGACCACCGTCATAGCTTCGATAGTACGACGGATGCGGATCGACGTTTAACGAATGCAAATGCCCGTGATAGTTGTAATCGCTATCGCCGAAATCAACATCGGGCGGAAGAGCCGGAACGTCGGTGTCAAAACGGGTCGCCGCCGGTCCGCCGAGGCGGCCGCCGTCCGTCAAATAATCGGTGACCGGACCGCGGCGCGCCCATATATAACGGTTGTCATAATTGAGCGCATTCGTCCCGTATCGGCCATAGCGGAAATCGTCGCCCCGCTCTGTCGAGTAATAGCCAATCGGTCTCGCCGCATCGTTGTAGCGCTGAGCTCCTTCGTCATTCGCCCCGTAGTTGGCGCACGAAGCGAGCAAGCCGGCGGCCGACAGCACACCGATCCATTTGACCGCGTATTTCAATGGAAAACCCCCCTTGGTTTCCTTCACCCAAGGCTGGCACGAAGCCAGCCTTACGTTTAGCTTACGGAAAACGCGGGGGGTTTATCGCTGTCAGTTCACACCAATGAAGCAACGGCTAAAATTTCGGCGGCGCGATCGCCAAGCGCCGTTTATGATGCGAACGTTCATGAAGCTGTTCGATGATTTTTCGATCGCGTTCCGGAATGTCTTCCCCTTTTAAATATTTATCGATCATTTCATACGTCGTGCCCATTTCGCTTTCATCGGTCTGCCCTTCCCATAATCCGGCGCTCGGCGCTTTCACAATGATTTCTTCCGGAACGCCGAGCAGGCGGCCCATTTCGCGCACTTCGCCTTTTGTAAAGTGAATGAGCGGCACTAAATCGACCCCGCCGTCTCCGTATTTCGTAAAGTAGCCCGTATGCCACTCGGCGGCGTTGTCCGTACCGACGACGAGATAGCCGTAATTGTTGGCGACGGCATACAATGTCGTCATGCGCAAGCGCGCCCTTGTATTGGCATCGCCAAGCCGTGCACGTTCTTCCTTCCACTCCCCGATGGCTTTCAGCTCGGCCTCGACTGCGCCAAACAACGTCCGGTGCGCCTCGGTCAAATCAATGATCAAATGTCGGATGCCGCAACTCTTCACCACTTTCAGCGCGTCTTCCATATCTTTCGGATTGCTTTTGCACGGCATGATGAGTCCGAGCGAGTTGTCCGGAAAGGCGCGCTTAATCAAATGGGCGACGACCGCCGAGTCGATGCCGCCGCTGATGCCGACGACCGCCCCGTTCAACCCGGCTGATGAGACTTGGTCACGCAACCATTGCACGAGCTTGTCAATTTTTTCTTGCATCCGTCCTCGACTCCTTTTCCAAAGATTCCATTCTTCATTGTAGCATAGCATAAAGGCGGCGGACAAACCGTTCTCTCCGCTTGCGGTCAAACACAAGGGGGCGGCGGCGTGCGGCGGCTGACCGCCATTCGCGAAACACATCAGCCGGAAATAAGAGCGCATGCAAAAACCAGCGTGTTTCCAACCAACGGCGAAGCGGAGCGAAACGGGCAAGTGTTGAATAGGACCAGCCGATATACGGCAAAAGGCGATTGGCGTATTGGCAATAGTCAAGCCCGGGCGAGGCAAGAGCGGCCGCATCATAGTCGATGAGGTACATATGGCCGGTTGTGGTGCGCAAAAAATTATGGGAGGCGACATCACCATGAATGATGGCAGCAGAAGCCGCCGCCAACTCTGGAGCATGCTCGCGACATGTTGATAGACAGTAATCCGCCCAGCGCAGCGTAAACAAAATGTCTTCTTTGTCCATGATCGTTTCAACAATAGGCAAATGTCGGCAAAACTCCTCATAGCGACGCCGCCATTTGTCATACAGCTGCGCACGCGGCAGCCCCATCGCCTCCTGTTCGCTGCTGGCGATGTTTGCCGTTGCTGTATGGTAACGTTCAAGCAAACGAAGTCCGTCGGCGGCGTCAGCCCAAGCAGCAAGCGCGAGCGGACGCGCTCCGGCTACATATTCCGTCAGCAGCCAATAGCATCCGCCGGCTTCAACCACTCCCCCGCGCCCGATCGGCATAGGAGCCGGCGCGGAGGAAAAACCGGCCTTCCTTAAGGCGGCAAGAAGCCAGGCTTGCCGCGCGGCCGCAACAGGAAAGCGATACGCCTTGGCGACAAACATTCCTTGGCGGGCGGCAATGGCTAAGACATGCGGTTTCAATGCCACAACTTGTTGAATAACAAGCCCATATTGGCGGTCAAGAAGAAAAAAGAGACGGCCGGCGGCGTCTCTTTTCACTTGGTTATTGTTCCTCGCCATGCCCGCTCTCCTCATCCGGCGGTTCGCTAAACAAACGCGGACCGGCAGTCGGCGGAGCGGATGATGGCGGGTAGGATGGCGGCGCGTATCCCGCTGGACTTGTCGGGTAAACGACGCCTGGCCACGGAAGCGGCGGCGCTGACTGCGGCGCATATCCGTATGGACCCGGCAGGGCGTACCCTCCGTAGTACGGGGGCGGCGCATAGGCCGGCGCATATCCAAAAGGCGGATAGCCGGCAGGCGAAGTATACGCCGCAGGCGGCGCATAAACTGCCGTTGCAGCGCCGGGCGGTGGGAGAACGCCCCCTGTGGACGGGACAAACGGAGCGGCAACCCCAGGCCCAGAAAACGGCGGCTCTAATGATTCACTGCTGCTTTCGTGAATGCCGGGAAACGGCGCCGAACCGTTTTCCGGACTTTCACCGCTTTTCCCAACGGCCGACGGTGCAGACGATGGCGGATAGGACGACGGCATGATCGGCAGCGGCGGCACGTAAAATCCGCTCCCCGGCCAAACTGGCGTCACTGGCGTGCATCCTTGGTCAGTGCCAAATATTGGGGCCGTCGGCGGGGCGACAGGAACGTATGGAATGTTCGGCAGCGGCGGCGCGTCTTCGCTCTCAGCCGCCGGTTCCCCTTTCCATTCAGTTGGGCTTTCATTGTCCTCCTCTTTCATCACGTCAGGCAAAATATTGCTCGGCTTCGGTGGAATCGGCGGCACGTTGGCCAGCGATTGAGCGAACGAAAGCTGAGGAGGCGGGGCCACCGGCGGAATCGTATGCACAAGCGGCGGCACAGAGGCGCTTTTCGCTTTTGCCCCTTCTTTTGCCTCCGCTTTCGGCGTTTTTGGTGCTTCTTTTGCCGTTGCTTTTGGCGCTTTTTTCTCGACAGGCTTGGGCATTTCGCTCACCACCGCTTTCGGCGCCTCACCCATCGAGGCCTTTGGTGCTTCATTGATAGGCGCATTCGGCGTTTCGTTCACCGGTACATTTGGCGTTTCATTTACCGGTACATTTGGCGTTTCGTTTACCGGCACGTTCGGCGCTTCATTCACCACTGCTTTTGGTGCCGTTTTTGGCGCTTCCTTCTCGACAGCCTTTGGCGTTTCGTTCACTGGTGTTTTCGGCGCTTCATTCACTGGCATAGTCTCCGCCTTTTTCTCCGGCGCTTTCGGCGTTTCCTTTACGACCGATTTGGGCGTTTTCTTTACTGCTGCCCCGCCCTCCGGAGCAGGGGCGACAGCGGTGTCAAGCTCGGTATCCATGTGGAATGAGACAAACGGCTTTGCCTCCGCGTAGGGGTGCTCTTTCACATACATGTTTTTGGGTGATCCAGGCGCCTTCGCCTCTTTTTTGATCGGCACCCCTGCTGTCGGCACTTTGATTTTCATTCCAGGCATAATCATATTCGGGTCGCTCAAATGCCCATTTATTTTTTTCAGTTGTTCAAAATCCACTCCATATTTCTGGGCGATGTTCCAAAGGGTGTCGCCCTTTTGGACAATATGGATTTTCACTCCGTTCCCCTCCTAAACCGAGACTGTTTACGCTCGATCGAACCGATGCTTGTTTCCCGTTATCGTCTTTCAACACAATGTATGACGATGATCGTTGATTTATGATAAAAAAATCCCTGGCCAAACGAGATTCCTCTCATCAAGCCAGGGAAAAAGCTAGGCAAGTGAAAGCATGCGGTCGAGCGCCTCTTTTGCCTCTGCGGCAATGTCTTTCGCAACGGTGATTTGGTTGACGACCGCCCCCTGTTCCAACGATTCGAGCGCCCAGACAAAATGCGGCAAATCAATTCGATTCATCGTTAAACACGGACACATATATGGGTTGAGGGACACGATCTCTTTGTCTGGATGCTCGTGCTTCAGCCGGTTCACCAAATTCATTTCCGTTCCAACCGCCCACTGGGTGCCAGGTGGAGCATTGCGGATCGTTTCAATAATGTATTTTGTCGAACCGGCGTAGTCCGCTTGCTGGACAACTTCCCAGCTGCATTCCGGGTGGACGATCACGTTGATCCCCGGTTTTATCCGCCGAATATGCTCGATTTGCTGGACGGTGAAGTTTTCATGCACGGAACAATGCCCTTTCCAAAGAATGACCTTCACCTTGTCGAGATCGTCAGCGCCTTGGAGCGTCTCCTCATGCGGGTCCCACACCGCCATCTCATCAAGGCTGACGCCAAGTGCGTAAGCTGTATTTCTCCCTAAATGCTGATCCGGCAAAAAGAAAATTCGTTCCTTTTGTGAAAATGCCCATGCCATCATTTTTTTGGCATTTGACGACGTGACGGTCGCCCCGCCGTGGCGCCCGACAAACGCTTTGATCGCCGCGGTCGAATTGACGTACACAAGCGGTACGATCGTCTCGCCAAACCGCTCAGTAAGCGCCCCCCATGCCCGCTCGACTTGAAAAATATCGGCCATATCGGCCATTGAACAGCCGGCGCGCAAATCCGGCAAAATGACCGTTTGGTCGTCGCTCGTTAAAATATCGGCGGTTTCTGCCATAAAATGGACACCGCAAAACACAATATATTCCGCCTCGCTGTTTTTTGCCGCGAGTTGGGCAAGCTGAAGCGAATCGCCAGTCGCGTCGGCGAACTGAATGACTTCATCCTTTTGATAGTGATGGCCCGGGATGAAAAGACGCCGTCCGAACCGTTCTTTCACCGCGCGCGCCCGCGCTTCAAGCTCGCTTTGTTCCATTGTTTTATACCATTCCGGCATCTCATCCATCCGTTTCAACTGTTCAAGGACGTTCACGGTTCTCTCCTCCATTATCGCAAATTGAAACTTAGATCAAGCGCCGGGGCGGAATGGGTTAAACATCCGAGCGAAATGTAGTCGACTCCGGTCGCGCCGTACGCCGCCACATTCGCGAGCGTAATTCCCCCCGATGCTTCCGTGATGATCGGCTTCGGCACAAGCCGGACGAACGCCCGCACTTCATCCGGCGTCCGGTTGTCAAACATAATGACGTCCGCCCCGGCTTCGACCGCCTCGAGCACTTCGTCTTCCGTTTCCGTCTCCACCTCGATTTTCACCATATGTCCAAGGCGCTCCCGCACCATTTTGACAGCGCGGGCAATCGATCCACAAAAGGCGATATGATTATCTTTAATCATGACGCCGTCGTACAGGCCGAAGCGGTGGTTGTAGCCGCCGCCGCATGTGACGGCATATTTTTCAAGCATGCGCAGCCCCGGCGTCGTTTTCCTTGTGTCACAAATGCGCGTGTGGCTTTGGCCAATCAAGTCAACGGCCTGCCGCGTCACGGTGGCAATGCCGCTTAACCGCTGCAGCAAGTTTAGAATGACGCGCTCGCCGGACAACAGCGGCCCGACCGGCCCGGACACGGCGGCGATCGTTTCACCCGCTTGGACCCGTTCGCCGTCCTGTTTCATGATGGTTACTTCGACGCGTGGATCCAGCAACTGATAGCCCGCCGCAATAATGCCGACGCCGGCCACCACCCCGTCCGCTTTGGCCATAAACATGCCTGATGCCCGTTCATGAGCCGGAAAAATCATCTCGCTCGTCACATCGCCATCGCCAATATCTTCAAGAAAAAACTGTCGCAGCAGTTGTTCGAGCTTCAACCGGTTCATCTTTCATCCCTCCGTTTTCTTTGCCGCTTTACCGCCTAGCCCCAAGGCGGGCCCACTCTTCTTTCGTCCGCACAAGGCGCCGTCCCCGCCACTCCGGGCGTTCACGCGGAAAATCGCTCCGGTAATGACCGCCGCGGCTTTCCGTGCGCCCAAGCGCTGATGAGGCGACAAGCCAGCCCACTAGCAGCATATATCCTGTTTCAATCTCCTCTGCTGACAATCGTTCAAGGTCGCCATCCAGCCAATCCGGCAATGAAAACTGTTCCAACCAGTCGACCGCTTTGCGAAGCCGATCGCCGTCACGGACGATGCCAACAAGCGTTGACAGCTGTTCGCGAATCAACGCCCGCCCGGGCAGCCGCGGCGCAAACGAACGGCGCGGATGTGACGGGGCCGCCTGCCGCATCGTTTTCGGCCACGCGGCACGGCGGCGGATGGCGCAGGCCGCTCGGGATCCAAAGACGATCGCTTCAAGCAGCGAGTTGCTCGCAAGACGATTGGCACCGTGCACACCGGTGCACGCCGCTTCCCCGACGGCGTACAAGCCCGGCACCGTCGTCTGCCCCCACTCGTTGACGACAACGCCGCCCATTAAAAAATGGGCGCCCGGCGCAACCGGAAGGCGGCCGGCTTCAAGGTCGACGCCATAGGCCTCACATAGCGCGGCGATCGTCGGAAAGCGGCGGCGGAAGTGAGACACGCGGGAAATATTCAAATAGACGCGGCCGCCCCGGTCTTGCTCCGTTGCAATCGCCCGGGCGACCACATCGCGCGGCGCAAGATCGCCAAGCGGATGGATGCCGTCCATCAACGGCCGTCCGTCTTCGGTTTCAAGCACCGCCCCTTCGCCGCGCACCGCTTCCGAGACGAGCCCGACCGCTTTTCCGCCGGCAACGAGCATCGTCGGGTGAAATTGGATAAACTCCATATCCGCGACCGCCGCGCCGGCGCGGTACGCCATGGCAATGCCGTCGCCGGTCGCCGTCGGCGCGTTGGACGTCACCGTGTACAATCCCGCGCATCCGCCGGTCGCCAACACGACGGCCGACGCCGGCCAAATGGAGACCGAACCGTCTTCCCGCTTTGTTTTCACCCCGACGCAACGCCCTTCTTCCACAAGCAAATCGATCACCTGCTCGCCTTCTTCCATCCATACGCGTCCCTCGAGCCGCTCAAGCAAAAACGAAACGAGCGCCTTGCCCGTCTGATCGCCGCCGGCATGCAAAATCCGGCGGCAGCTATGCCCGCCTTCAAGGCCGAAACAAAGCCGGCCGCGTTCGTCCTGATCAAACGCCATGCCGGCGTTGATCCATTCTTGCAGCCGCCTCGGCCCTTCACGGACGAGCCGTTCGACCATTCGTTCATCATTATGAAAGCATCCGGCGACCATCGTATCGCGGAAATGAGCGCGCCAATCGTCGCTCTCTGCCAGCGCCGCGGCCACCCCTCCTTGCGCCCGCCATGAATTGCTGTCGGTGCGGCGCTTTTTCGTGAAAATGATCACATGTTCATGTTGCGACAAATGATCGGCGACCGTTAAAGCAGCCAGCCCACTCCCAACAATAATGACGCCACCTTCCTTCACTCTCGGACGCCCCTTTCTTTTCACCTGTCTTGACATATATATTTACACATATTTAAACTAATGACAAGAGGTTTAGCGAAAAAAATGATGCAAAGGCGGGGAGAATATGATTTATTTGGATTACGCGGCAACAACGCCAATGTGCCAAGAGGCGATCGCCGCTTACGCTGAAGCGGCTTCCGTTTACTTTGGCAACGAAAGCAGCCTGCATGACATCGGAACGAAAGCGAAACAACTGCTTGCCTTATGCCGGCGCGAACTCGCCGCCATGATCAACGGAGAAGCGGAAGGAATCTATTTCACAAGCGGCGGAACGGAAGCGAATGTTCTTGCGGTCCGTTCGCTGGCCGCCGCCTACCGGCATAAGGGAAACCACCTGATCACGACTGAAATCGAGCATGCCTCGCTCCATCATCTGTTCAAACAGTTGGAAACAGAAGGATATACGGTCACGTATTTGCCCGTTGACCGATTCGGGCGCATTCGGCTGGCCGATTTAGAACGCGCCATCACGCCGCAGACCATTCTCGTTTCCATTCAACATGCCAACTCAGAGATCGGCACGATTCAGCCGCTCGCCGACATCGGACGCCTCCTGCGGGCGCACGGCATCCTTTTTCATAGCGACTGCGTGCAAACTTTTGCTAAAATACAGCTAGATGTTCAAGCGATCGGGTTGGACAGCCTATCGGTCTCCGCACATAAAGTGTACGGCCCCAAAGGAGTCGGCGCCGTATACATCAACCCTCGCCGGTGTTGGAAGCCGGTGTTTCCGGGGGCAACGCATGAATCCGGTTTTCGTCCGGGGACAGTGAACGTTCCGGGGATCGCCGCCTTCATCACAGCCGCCCAACGTCTTCACGGGCGGATGGCGGACGAACAGGCGCACTTGGAACGGCTGCGGAATCGGCTGCTCCATACGCTTGCTGCCAAACGGTTGCCCGTGGCGGTGGAAGGGCATCCCCATTTCCGTCTTGCCCATATCGTCGGTTTGTCCGTCATGGGATACGAAGGGCAGTTGGTGATGCTTGAATGCAACCGCGCCGGCATCGCCATTTCCACCGGCAGCGCCTGCCAAGTCGGGCTGCAGGCGCCGTCGCGGACGATGCTCGCCGTCGGAAAAACACCGGAAGAAGCCAAGCAATTCATCCGCGTCTCGTTCGGTGAAGCGACGACCGAAACAGAGATTGACCAGTTCGTTTCCACATTGGAACGACTCATATCGGCGTGAAAGGAGGTATGTCAGATGAAGGAGGAAAAAAAAATTTTAGGAGAAAGGCGGCGCCAGCTTATTTTGAAATGGTTGAAAGAAAGCGAAGCGCCGCTTACAGGGGCTGAGCTGGCAGCGAAAACGAATGTCAGCCGCCAAGTGATCGTCCAAGACATTTCACTGTTAAAGGCGCGCAACGAACCGATCATCGCCACAAGCCAAGGGTATTTGTATTTAAAGCCGGCCGAACCGGCCAAAACGTACACGCGAACGGTCGCCTGCTTCCATACGCCGGAACAGACGAAAGAAGAGTTGTATTTGCTCGTCGACTGCGGTGTGACGGTGAAAGACGTCAAAATCGAGCATCCGGTCTACGGCGATTTGACCGCCTCGATCATGGTGAGCAACCGCCTGGAAGTCGACCAATTCATCGCCAAAATCGAAGCGACAAAATCGTCGTATTTGTTGCAGCTGACAGACGGCACGCATTTGCATACGCTGGAAGCCGATTCACCAGTGAAGCTTGACGCCGCCTGCCGCGCCTTGAAACAAGCGGGCTTTCTCATCGAAGCGTAAACTGGACCTAGCCGCGCGTCGGCTCATTCCCTGCGGAATACCGCGCGGCGGACCGTCTAAAATGGAACAGGCGGACGGCAACAGACCGCCCGCCTTTTTTTGTCTATGTCAGGCAAAATAATATGGATAGCTGCCCAACAGCTGCACTGTGCAGCCGAGCGCCTCAATTTCCGCGATCGCCCCCGGGATGAGGACGTCATCCATCGGCGCGTCGATGTCAATAATAAAAAAGTAGTTGCCAAGGCCCGTTTTTGCTGGGCGCGATTCAATTTTCGTCAAGTTGAGCCGCCGCCAAGCAAACGCCGACAATACTTGATGAAGCGCGCCCGGACGGTCTTGCGGCAGCATCACGACGACGGTCGTCTTGTCCCCGGCGTAGAGGGGCGAATCAGGCGAAAGCGGCTCTTTGCGCCGGCTGACAACGATAAAGCGCGTGTGGTTGTAATCATAATCGTGAATGTTTTCCTGCACGATCGCCAATCCATACTCATCCGCCGCCAGTCGATTGGCAATCGCCGCCACCGGCAAGTGCGGATGTTCGCTGACGAACTTCGCGGCAGCGCTCGTTGATGTCATCGGCACTTGCTTCGCCCCTTTCAGCACGGTATGCAAAAACTTGCGGCATTGGGCGATGGCATGTGAGTGAGAGTACACTTCTTTCACTTCGCGCCAATGCGGGGTGAAATACGGGTGCACCATCAAATGTTGTTCGATCGGTACGACGATTTCACCGATGATCGGCAACGGCTGTTCATGAATTAAATAGTCGAGTGTCAAATTAACCGATCCTTCCAAGGCATTCTCGAGCGGCACCACGGCTGCTTCGATCTCCCCGACCGCCGCGGCATCCATGCAGTCGGGAATCGTGTCATACGGCTCCCGCGGCTGCGACGGAAAAAGGAGAGCAGCCGCCGCTTCGGTGAACGTCGCCTTCGGTCCTAGATAACCGATTTTCATCTTGTTTGCCTCTCCCTTGCTTTAATACACTCCTGAACCGACAATTTCTACTTTTTCGACAAATTCAAGCTGTTTGAGCTTGGCAAGGAGCTCATCAATCTCCTCGTTCATATCGTTTGTGCTGACCGACAACGTCACGTTCGCCCGCCCTTGAAGCGGAATCGTCTGATGAATGGTCAGCACGTTGCAGCCGGCTGCTGCTACAACACCAAGCAACTGCGACAACGTTCCGGAGCGGTCTTCTAAATGGAAAAAGAGCGTGATGATGTTTTCTTTCGTCACCGCTTGGAACGGAAAAATGGCGTCGCGGTATTTGTAAAACACGCCGCGGCTGATGTTGGCGAGCTGCGCCGCCTCGGCGACCGAGGCGGCTTTTTTCCGCTCAAGCAGCTGTTTGGCGAGCACGACTTTCTTCATGGCTTCCGGCAGAACGTCTTCGCGCACCAAATAAAATTTTTTTTCCAACGCACTTTCCCCCGCTTTAGCTATTCATCCCAGTCGTCGACAAACTCAAACTCATAATCAAGCAACCGGATCGTGTCCCCGTCTTTCGCGCCGCGCTCGCGCAGGGCATCGTCGACGCCCATGGCCCGCAATTGGCGGGCGAAGCGGCGCACCGATTCTTCGCGCGAGAAATCCGTCATCTTAAACAACTTTTCCACTTTGTCACCAGACAAAATGAACGCTCCGTCGCTGGCGCGGGTGATCACAAACGGCGGTTCTTCTTTTTCGTATTTGTACACGACGCGTTGCACGGCCGGATCTTCTCGTTCATGGAGTGGGAATTCCGGCGTCGTTTCCAACAAGTCGGCGATGGCAAACAACAGCTCGCGCACTCCTTGCCTTGTCGCCGCAGAAATCGGAAAGACCGGCACCGCATCGTCGATTTTCTCTTTGAAGCGGCGCAAGTTTTCCTCGGCGTTTGGCATGTCCATTTTATTGGCGGCAACAATTTGCGGCCGCTCGGTCAAGCGCAAGTTGTACTGTTTCAGCTCTTCGTTGATGACGAGATAATCGTTGTACGGATCGCGCCCTTCGACCGCCGCCATGTCGATGACATGAACGATGACGCGAGTCCGTTCGATATGGCGCAAAAACTGATGCCCAAGCCCGACTCCCTGATGCGCTCCTTCAATCAGCCCCGGCAAGTCGGCCATCACAAAACTGCGTCCGTCCTCCGTTTCGACAACGCCCAAGTTCGGGACAAGCGTCGTAAAATGGTACTCAGCGATTTTCGGACGGGCTGCGGAGACAACCGACAGCAGCGTCGATTTGCCGACGCTCGGAAACCCAACAAGACCGACGTCAGCGAGCAGCTTCAGCTCTAAAATGATGTTGCGCTCTTCGCCCGGCTCACCGTTTTCCGCGATTTCCGGCGCTGGGTTGGATGACGTCGCAAATCGGGTATTGCCGCGCCCGCCGCGTCCGCCTTTGGCGACGACAAATCGCTGGCCCGCCTCGGTCAAATCAGCGAGCACTTCGTTCGTATCTGCATCAATGACGACTGTGCCGGGCGGCACTTTGACGAGCAAGTCTTCCCCATTTTTGCCATGCTGGTTTTTCGACATGCCGTTTTCGCCGCGCGGCGCCTTAAAATGGCGCTGGTAGCGGAAATCCATCAACGTCCGCAGCCCTTCATCAACGACAAAGACGACATCGCCGCCTTTGCCGCCGTCTCCGCCGGCTGGTCCGCCTTTTGGGACATATTTTTCCCGGCGGAACGCGACCATGCCGTTGCCGCCGTCCCCGCCTTTCACATAAATTTTCACTTGATCAACAAACATGGCTGTTCCTCCGATTCGCTTTCATCATGGTATCATGGTGAAATGAGTACGACTAATACTTATTATTGTATACAGAGTCGATTCCATGATGTCAATATGTACCCAAGCGCCGGCTGTCTGAGGGCTGGCGGGCGGTTCAAGCCCAGCCGCCGCTTTTTGGTCCGATTGGATCGAGACGTTCGCACCCCATGGGCCTCGTCCATTCTCCTTCGTCCAACCAATGGTCAAGATTCCACTGCCAAAAGCTCAAGCTCCACCGTTAATTCGCCCTCACCAACGGCAAACGACGCGAGCCGAAGCGGCGGTGATGGTTC
The DNA here is from genome assembly GCF_000733845.1 of Geobacillus vulcani PSS1. GTDB lineage: Bacteria > Bacillota > Bacilli > Bacillales > Anoxybacillaceae > Geobacillus > Geobacillus vulcani. Next base: position 1,851,848 of record NZ_JPOI01000001.1, on the reverse strand, counting down.
GCAGTGCTCAAGCCAAGTGCGAATGGCTTCGTCGTCCCGCCACGTGCCGCGGTAATCAAAAAACAGCGCCGCCCGTCGGTCGGACAGCTCAATGGACAAACATAAATGGTTTTCTGTCCGCTCATCGGATTGCGCTTCGAGCAGGCGAAAAAAGTTGCGGCACCATTCAGCCAGCTGTTCATCGCACCGCGACCAATCGGCTTCGCCGTCCGTGATTTCATACTCAAGAAAAAGCGGGCGCGGCTCCCAGTTATAGGTCATGATCAGCTCAGCGAACCGCTCGGCCTTCAAGTTCGTCAACCGCGTTTCCTGATGCATCTCACCGATAATCTCTTCAATAATTTCCTGCACCCGTTCGATTTTATTAAGCGCCAAATGCCCTTTGATGAGCTGGATTTTGTTCAACCAATCATGGCGGGCATGGCGCATCACCTCAACGACAGTCCATCGTTTCTCCATCCGACGCTCCCCTATCCACTAAGCGTAGGCTCCAAGGCCCCGCTTGGACTTCCGCCTCCATGGGGGAGGCATGTACTTTTACTATAACATTTTTTGACATTGAACGGGAACGATTTTTTCTACGCCAAAAAGAAAAAACCCTAACCGAACGGTTAGAGTTTTTTCCACATCGATTACGCTTCTTGGCTGACCGGGTAGACGCTGACGCGTTTGCGGTCGCGGCCGAGCCGCTCGAAACGGACGATGCCGTCGATTTTCGCATACAGCGTATCGTCGCCGCCGCGGCCGACGTTCAAGCCCGGATGGACTTTCGTTCCGCGTTGACGGTACAAAATCGAACCGCTGGTGACGAATTGGCCGTCAGCCCGTTTTGCGCCAAGACGTTTCGCGATCGAGTCGCGGCCGTTTTTCGTCGAACCGACCCCTTTTTTCGAAGCAAAAAACTGCAGGTCAAGTCTCAGCATGGCAGTCACCTCCTGCTAGATGGATGTCACGCGAATGAATGTTCCGTAATCGCGTTCGATCGTCTTTAGCGAAACGACCATCGCTTCCAACAACAACTGCACTTTCTCTGCCGCCGCTTCTTCCAGCTTCGGAAGCTCGCAGCGGAGGTAGCCGCCGTCTTTGCCGAGCGAAACATGAGGGCGGACGCCAAGGAGCGCCTCAATGGCGTTGATCGTGCCAAACGAGACCGCCGAAGCGCCGGCGCATACAATGTCCTTTCCGCGTTTCGCAAAATGGGCATGCCCTTCCATTGTAAACGCACGGATGCGGCCGTCCGCTTCTCGTTCAATCGTGACGCGAATCATCTTTACGCGTTGATTTTTTCAATGACGACTTTCGTGTACGGCTGACGGTGGCCTTGTTTGCGGCGATAGTTCTTTTTCGCTTTATATTTGAAGACGATAATTTTCTTTTGTCGGCCGTGTTTTTGCACCTTCGCCGTCACGGTTGCGCCTTCGACCGTCGGGTTGCCGATTTTCACCGTTTCCCCGCCGATGAACAGCACTTTGTCAAACGTGACCGTATCGCCTTCATTCGCATCCAATTTTTCGATGTAAATTTCTTGGCCTTCTTCGACTTTTACTTGTTTGCCGCCAGTTTCGATAATTGCGTACATGCATCGCACCTCCTTCATAGACTCAGACTCGCCAGCGCCAAGGCGGCCCAAGACGGAGCGCTTCATCGCCCGCGCTGAGCGGTTGTAGTGCGGGTGCGTCTTTTTGCGACAGCCGCCCTCTTTTGCCCTTGTTGACAGGACAAAAAGTCTACAACGTCATCTATCGTAACATAGAAACACCCAGCCGTCAACCACCATCTTCGTTCCCCGGCGAACGGCGATGAAACGGTGCAAACGACTACATAGAGAGGCCATTTGAAGCTTTGTCATTTGCAGCTTTACCGAGTATTTGATCGACCGTTGAGCGACCGAACAACGCCGCTTTCAGTTCCATGTATAGGTCTGTGAAGCGGGCCGTTGTTCGGTCTTCCGTCACGCCTTGGCGTGACGGGGCAAGCCACAGTCTTGCCCTCGACAGTCGAAAAATAGATCAGCGACCTTTCCATCAAGGATCGATCAAACGTTTTCGCTGCATCCATGATATATAGCCACGATCAATAGATGAGAGCGCCAAGCGGCGCATCGGTCCGCTTTTCGGCAAAAAACGCATGCAGCAGCTCATTTTCATCGAGCGTCGCCCGTTCGCGCCCGTCGCGAACGACGATAATCGCATGCTTTTGTCCACGGTAAAAGCGGTGCAGCACGGCCGAGATTCGTTCGTCCGCCGGAGCCGTAATCGTCCGCAGCTTTGTATAGCCGCCTTTGTTTCCATAATACCGCTCAAGCAAAAAGCGCATGACAACATACGGATGCTGCTTTTTCTCCTGCCAAAGGGCATAGGCTAAAAAAGCGGCGATCGCCCATAAATCAAGCTGGCGCGGCGCCAACACAAACAAAAGAACGACGCCGACAGCAAGCACGGCGGCCGATATGGCGATCGTGTTTCGATGTGCATCGCTGAACGGACGGCGGTAGGAAAGCAGCAGGAACAACAATTTTCCCCCATCAAGCGGCCAGATCGGCAGCAAGTTCAAAGCGAAAATGGCCGCATTGTAGCGAAAAAAGAGCTCCCAGCTTCCGCCATCCATCATGCCGGCCTTCCACAAAAAAAACGCCGCCGCTACGAGCCACAGATGCTGGGCCGGCCCGGCGAGCGTCACGATCCACTCCTCGCGGAACGGCCGGTTGCCGTGCTCTTCGACTTCCGCTACTCCTCCGAACGGCAACAGCAAAATCCGCTTCACCCGCCAAGCGAAAAACGCGGCCGCCACCGCATGGCCGAGCTCATGAACGAGGACGATGAAAAACAACAGGCAAAGCTGCTTGAAATGGGCGGTAAGCACCGCGATACCGCCGATCAGCCATAACAGCGGGTGGATGTGCATCTTCCCGAGCAGCGCCATATACTTATTCAAAGGAAATCACCTGAATCGGATCGATAAATTCATCTCCTTGTTTAATAGCAAAATAAAACAGCCCTTTCTGTTTATTTGTCTCGCTCGCCTCGGCCGTGCCAACTTCCTGCCCCATTTCAACAAAGTCATACAATTTCACCGAAATGGCCCCCAAATGTCCATACCACGTCTCCGTGCCGTCCGCATGTTGGATGATGACCGTTTTGCCAAGACGGTCTTTCGTACCGGCAAAGGTGACAATTCCTTCTTTCATCGCTTCCACTTTGGCTCCATTCTCGGTTTCGATCATCACTCCTTGCCCGTTTTGGTCAAAGCTCTCCAACACCCGGCCGGAAGCAGGCACAGCGTAGGAAGGCGAAGGTTTCGTCTTCGTTTCTTTTTGCGGCGCAAAAAAAGCGAGCGGCTCACCGAACGCTTTCTCATACCACGCTGAGACAGCCGCAAACTGAAACTCCGTTTCCATCGTCCGGGCAATAAACTGCCGCGCCGGCTCGAGCGAAGCGGAAGGATGCCGGAACAAAATGGCCGTCACTAGCACGAGACAAGCGGCGATGAGTGTTTGAAAAAGAAACCACTCTTTGCGAAACAGCGGATGCGGCTCTGATTCAAACGAATAGCGGTCATACGTGACGACCGGCAGCCCGTACCGTTCCTCGTCCAATGTTCCCCAATCCGGTTCCTTTTGACGTTTCGTCTCGTGTTGGCGCTCTTTTCGCCGCCGTTCAATCCGTTTTCTGATTTCCCGAACGCGTCGGTCCATACGTCCCCCCTCCACCTTTCCAACAACGTTTGTACTAATTTATGAGACAACCTCATGGAATATGAACGGGCGTTTTTCATTTGCCGGGCTAATCGGTTGGGAAGAGACGCAATGGGAACACTCTCCCACCTATGCTCACGATTAGAAGCGGGGGCTTCTCGGTTAGAAAGGACAAAAGGCCCTGACTCAAAAGATCTTCTTCCTTCAAGAAAGACCATATAAAAGGGAATTCGCCCCCAATATAGGCGATCCTAAAGGGGCGGACCCAAAAGATCGTCTTTCTTGCAGAGAGAGACAAGAAGGTGGTTCATGGGTATAGATCATAATGAGAAAAGGTGCCCCATTGCTTTGGGACACCCTCTTCTTTCATTTTTTATTTCAAGCTAAATATTTTCCGAATCTTTGAAAACAACCCCTTCTCCTCTTCCTCAAGCGGCGGCAGCGGCACCGACTCGCCGAGGATGCGGCGGGCAATGTTGCGGAAGGCGATCGACGCTTTGCTGTTTGGATCCAGCACAATCGGCTCGCCGCGGTTCGACGCTTTGATCACGTTTTCATCGTCAGCGATAATGCCGAGCAGCTCGATCGATAAATGCGAGATGATTTCGTCGACATCCAACATATCGCCGTTTTTCACCATATGGCTGCGAATGCGGTTGATGATAAGGCGCGGCGGTTTGACGTGCTCCTCAGCCTCAAGCAAGCCGATGATGCGGTCGGCGTCGCGGACCGCCGACACTTCCGGCGTCGTGACGACGATCGCTTCGTCCGCGCCGGCGACAGCGTTGCGATAGCCCTGTTCGATGCCGGCCGGACAGTCGATGAGCACATAATCGTATTCCTGCTTCAGCTCCTCAATGAGCTGTTTCATTTGCGCGGGGTTGACCGCCGACTTATCGCTCGTTTGCGCGGCCGGCAGCAAATACAAATGGTTATCGAACCGCTTGTCTTTCACAAGCGCTTTTTGCACCGTGCAACGACCTTCAACGACATCGACCAAATCATAAATAATTCGATTCTCAAGCCCAAGCACGACATCGAGGTTGCGCAGCCCGATGTCGGTGTCGACAAGGCACACCCGCTTCCCGAGAATGGCGAGGGCCGTCCCAAGGTTCGCGGTCGTCGTCGTTTTGCCGACGCCGCCTTTTCCGGAAGTGATGACGATCGCTTCTCCCACGGTCACATTCTCCTTTCTAAGCGCGTCAAATTCGGCCGCAAATGCATAAGCAGCTGAAGGCGGTCGACAACAATTTGGTTATGTTCATCAATATAGGCGCATTCCATTTCATTTCCTTCATCCGTTTTCGAATCGGGCGCCCGGCTCATGACGTCGCCGATGCGCAACTGCATCGGTTTCATGACCGATGCAGCGATGATCGCCTGTTTATTGCCGGCATACCCGGCATGGGCGATGCCGCGCAAGGCGCCGAGAATGAAAATGTTGCCTCCGGCAATGACCGTTCCGCCAGGGTTCACGTCGCCGATCAGCAGCAAATCTCCTTCGACATGAAGCACTTGTCCTGAACGGACAATGCGCGAAACGGGCACAATTTCTGTTTTTCTCATCCATTCTATCGCTTCTGCTTTCGACATGACATTGCTTTCGATCGAATCGACGACCAAATTTTTTGAACGGCGGATGAGCGCACGCACCTCTTCCTCTTGGGCAGGCGTCAAATAGCGGTTCCCGATTTTCAGATGAACGGAGACAAGCGGGCTGTCTGGCGCGACGCCAGCTTGTTTGACAAGCCGCTCCTCAATTTCTTTCAATAAATCATCATACGAGCAGCGGTCGTCGAGATGCAACGTCAGCCCATCTTTCGTCCCTTTAATCGTCACGTACTGCTGCTTTTGTTTCGCCACAACGTTCACCCCAACGAATAATTCTACAAAGCGGGCCGTTTTTCCTCTTTTATTCTTCCTGCTCAAACCGGCGAATTTTGGCCAACCGCCGTTCGAGCGGGTACGAAAAGACGAGCAAAAACGCAACGTTCAGAAGCAGCGTCGGCCATAGACGGCGTTCCCAAAAAACAGAAAACGACCAATCGGTCCGTCCGATCAACAACTGGATGCCGTAGACATAACTGTCAAGCAGCACAATGGAAAGCAGCGACAAGAGCGATGCAACGAACCAGTTTTGGTGGAACCATTTCATCGCTTTGCCCGCCAAGTAGGCAATAAGCGTATAGGCAAACGCATAAACACCGAGCAGCTCTGTGTAGACGCAGTCATACAGAAACCCGAAGATGAACCCGTACGCCATCGCCCGCGTCCCGCCGAAATGCATCGCTGTGAGCACGAGAAAAACAAGAAAAAACCGGGGAACAAAAAAATAGTGGATGTACAAGTCGCCTTTCGGCCATACATCAACAAAAAGACTCTCACTCACAAAACATAACACCGCAAGGAAAGGAAGACGCCACTTGTTCACTTTGCCTCCTCCTTTTCCTGCAGTGCTGCATCGATGGTTCGTTTCACAATCATGACATCGTCAATGTCATACAAGTTGGCAAACGGCTTGACATAGACGACTTTTGTCAAGCCGTATTGATCCGGCTTGACTTCCGTCACCTCTCCGATCGGCAGCCCTTTCGGAAACACGCCGCCAAGGCCAGACGTCAACACTTTTTGCTTTTTTTCCACTTTCGCGTCAATCGGAATTTCGCCAAGCAGCAACTCGCGCCGCTTCTCATCGTAGCCTTCAATCAGCCCAAACACATTTTCCTTCCCTTGGACATAAGCGGAAATGCGGTTGTTTTGGTCAAGCGCGCTTAACAGCTGCACAGTGGACGTAAATTGGGAAGCATGTTGCACCTTGCCGACAAGCCCCGCTGGGGTGATGACGGCCATATCTTTTTTCACGCCTTGTTGCTCGCCTTTGTTGATGATGATCGTTTCCCGCCAACGATCCGGGTTCCGCCCGATCACCGTCGCCTGAATCGAAACAAAATCACGCAAGCTCTCTTTTTTATCGAGCAACGCACGCAGCCGTGCGTTTTCTTGCCGCAGCGCCTCGACTTCGGTCTCAAGCGCCGCATATTCCTCAAGTCTTGCCTTCAGCAGCTCATTTTCCTTATATGTGCGGCGAAGATCGTTCACATTTTCAAAGAAGCCCGCGATTTCCTGTGCGGGCTTCCCAAACAGAAGCTGAACAAAACCGACCGTATCTTTGACAAACTGCTCCGGCCACGTCAACTCTTCGCGGTTGCGCAGGGAAAAGCCGATCAACATGACAAGGATGACGATGCTGACGAGCAAAAAAATGAGACGCTTATTCCCAAAAAGCTGTGGCATGCGTCACACCTTCTTACCGTCAGCGATGGTCTCTCGCTTTGTTTTTAAACAAGTCGATGTGGTCGAGCGCCTTCCCGGTGCCGATGGCCACGCAATCAAGCGGGTTTTCCGCAACGATGACAGGCATGTCCGTCTCTTGGCTGATGACCTTGTCCAAATTGCGCAACAAAGCGCCGCCGCCTGTCAGCACGATGCCGCGGTCCATAATGTCCGCCGCCAGCTCCGGTGGCGTTTTTTCGAGCGTGTTTTTCACCGACTCGACGATCGCATAAACGGTATCACGCAACGCTTCCGCCACTTCTTCGGCGCTGATCTCGATCGTTTTCGGCAGCCCCGTGAGCAAGTCGCGCCCGCGAATTTCCATGTTTCCGATTCCTTCCGGATTTCCGGCTGAGCCGATCTCAACTTTAATCGCCTCCGCCGTCCGTTCCCCGATCATCAAATTGTACGTTTTTCGGATGTATTGAATGATCGCCTCATCCATTTCATCGCCGGCAATGCGGATCGACTGGCTGGTGACGATGCCGCCGAGCGAAATCACGGCCACTTCAGTCGTGCCGCCGCCGATGTCGACGACCATGCTCCCGGTCGGCTCCCACACCGGCAAATTAGCGCCGATCGCAGCCGCAAACGGCTCTTCAATCGTGTAGGCGTCGCGCGCACCGGCCTGGCGCGTCGCATCGATGACCGCGCGCTCCTCCACCGCCGTGATGCCGTACGGCACACATACCATCACATACGGCTTGCTGGCAAACAGCCCTTTCGTTTTGACCGCCTTGCGAATGAAATATTTCATCATCGTCGCCGTCGTTTCATAATCGGCGATGACGCCGTCTTTCATCGGGCGAAGGGCCACGATGTTGCCCGGCGTGCGCCCGATCATGTTTTTCGCCTCATTGCCGACGGCGACGATTTGTTTCGTGTCGCGCTGAATGGCGACAACCGACGGCTCGCGCAGCACAATGCCCTTTCCTTTTACATAAACGAGCGTGTTCGCTGTTCCTAAATCAATCCCGAGATCTTTCGTTCCAATTCCAAACATATGATCCATCTTCCTTTCCGAAACGAAATGCATATGATTTTCTATTGACAACATGGACCCGATGTCAGTCATTTATAAATTGTACAACACCGCCCGAACGGATTCGGAAAAACTCATAGTTGATATTATAACTGATTCGACAAAAAATGAGAACCGTCAGACATAGCCTTTTTCTTTCAAACTGACGAATTTTTGATCGCCGATGATGAGGTGATCAAGCAGCTCGATGCCGATGATGCGGCCGCATTCCGCGAGCCGTTTCGTCACATCGATGTCTTCGCGGCTTGGGGTCGGATCGCCAGAAGGGTGGTTATGCACGCAAATGACGGAGGCGGCGGAACGTTTGATCGCCTCTTTAAACACTTCGCGCGGATGGACAATCGAGGCGTTTAAACTGCCGATGAACACTGTTTTGCGGTGGATGACTTGATTTTTCGTATTTAAATAAATAGCGACAAAATGTTCTTGCGATAAAAAGCGCATATCTTCCATCACGTATTTCGCTCCGTCTTCCGGGCAACGGATCACATAGCGGTCGGCACAGCCGGACTGGTGGATGCGTCGGCCGAGCTCCAACGCTGCCAAAATTTGCACCGCTTTCGTCGGCCCAATCCCTTTGATGTTGGTCATTTCTTCGATCGTTGCATCTTTGAGCGGTCTCAGCCCCTCAAAGTGGCGAAGAAGGCGCTGGGCGAGCTGCACGACCGATTCCTTTTTCGTGCCGGTTCGGAGCAAAATGGCAATCAACTCATGGTCGGATAAACTTTCCGGCCCCGACGACAACAGCCGTTCCCGCGGTCGGCTGTCTTTCGGCACATCGCGGATCATCCAAGCCATCATACTCCTCCTTGTTTTGTTTTGCTTTATCGAAAGATGGAAAGGCTTAAACCGCCCCTCGGTACGCGAACAGAATCCGTTTGCGAGGGCGTTTTCTTTTCAGAAAATTCCATACGGCGGCCGCCTCTGCTTTGGTCTATGCCGGCGGCCACCCGAGCCGGCGCAATTCCCTCACCGTCCGCGACAGCGGCAGGCCGACAACCGTCAAATAGTCGCCTTCGATTCGTTTGACAAACAGAGCAGCGCGGCCTTGGATGCCATACGCCCCCGCCTTGTCCATCGGCTCCCCGGTCGCAATATAGGCGGCGATTTCCTCGTCGCCCAGCTCCCAAAACGTCACCGCAGTTTTTTCAGCAAACGAGGTGATGGACCCTTGAGGGAGTGCGATGGCGACACCGGTCCATACGTCATGCGTCCGCCCGGACAACTGACGCAGCATGGCGAATGCTTCTTCTTCCGTGCGCGGCTTCCCTAACAAGCGGCCATCGCACACAACGATCGTATCAGCGCCAAGAACATACGCGTCGGGAAAAGAGGACATCACCGCCTCCACTTTCCGGCGGGCAAGAAGTTGAACCGCTTCACCGGGGGGCGTTCCGGGGGGAATCGTCTCATCGGCATGGCTTTCCTGCACATCAAACGGCCAGCCGGCCAGCTCGAGGATCTGCCTTCGTCTAGGGGAGCGGGATGCAAGCACGAACCGTGGAGGCATCGCTCATTCTCCTTTCGCTCGTTTCGGTTCGGAAGATTCACTTGTATCGTAGCAAATTTTGCAGTGAAAGGCAATTTTCTGTCCAGGTGCAATTGAACGTAATTCCGTAAAGAAGTCTCCCCTCAAGGAGCGTGAAGGGCGACAGCCCAGCGAGCCGATGGGAGATGAATGTCGGTTGGCTTTAGCCAAAGGTTCCTTTTCTCAACAGCTCTAAGATGGCAGCTGTTCGAGTGGGAATCCCATTTTTCTTCTGATATTGTTCCAATTTTTCTACTATCATCTTAGGCATACGAATTTCTACACGTTCTTTTTCTTCTTTCATGAGGATCACCTCCTATTAGATTGGACGGTATTTTTACGGTACAACCAAATATAGATATAAAAAAACGGGGCCTCTAGCTCCCTAGCGGCACCCATTGGATATAAGCGGCGAGCGCCTCGAGCAGCTGTTGCTGGGCTTTGGCCAACAGCGCTTCATCCCGTTGCTCTTTGTATGCGGCAAGGGCGACATATGCCTGCTTCAGCGCTTCGATATAGTCTCCCGCTGTTTTGCCGTCATCCATTTTGCTTTTTTCGAATGCATCATACGCGGTTTGCAACGTCCGCCAATCATCCTCGCCGACATTCCGGCCGCTAAGCAAGGCAGCGGAGACTGACGCCATCTGTTTGTACAGAGCCTCTCCCTTTTGGACAACCTCTAAACGGCGCGCTTTTGCATCCGCAGAAAACACCAGCTCCTTGACGTACGTGCTCGACACCGCTTCGCGATATTTGTCGTTGACCGCCCGCAACGTTTCCTTATCCGCGCCGACGGCGATATAGAGCGCTGCCGGTTTTTGACCCGCGACAACGACCGGCACACCTGCTGTTTTGATCGATTCGGACGCCTGCTTGGCCGCCGCCGCATTCGAATAGACGCCCGCTTGAATGACCGCAATGGAAAACGGCGCGGCCAGCGCGCTTTTCCCACCCGCCGTTTCCGGTTCCGCCAGTTCTGTCATCGCTTCAGATGCCGGTGACAAAGCGGCTTTTTCCTTCGGAATGATGCGCAGCACCGTCATGCCCAACGCCATGCCAACCAACGCGGCGACCAACGCGGCGGCGAGCAGCGACTTGGCTTGAGCCGGCAGCCGCCATAGCCGCCGCTTGCCGCTTTTCTTTTGTTGGATCGCCTCGGAAGCGGAAATGATCCGTTCATCTGCCTCAACGGCGGCGGCTTCTTCCCGACCCCTGGCTTCTATATATCCCCTAACCTGATCGTCCTCTACGAAAGAGAAATCGGCTGACCGTTCATCCATGAATGGCTGTCGTTCTTGGAACGCGTTCGTCCGCGATTCCCCTTCGCCCATCCCGTTCGCCTGTCGCTCTTTCTGAAGACGATCGTCCATCCGGGGCCCACCCGACTCCTCGGACGGCCGTTCTTCCAATGAACGCTCCACGGTAAATGGGCGGGGCTTGCCATTGATATTCACCGTAATGTGCATGCGCTGCTTGTCCATTTTGCCACCGTCCTTCTTCATGCTTCGATTCCTTTCGCCTATCTTACCATAAACGAAAAAAAAAAAGAACAAGACATTTGTCGTCTTGTCCCTGCTTCTGTTCTTCATTTTCCGACATCAACGGCTGCGAATCGCCTCGGCCCCCAGCGCTTCGACAGGAATCGGCTGCTCACGCCCCTCATAGGTGCAAAGCTGCTTTGTCTCGCCTTTCAAGCAAACGGCGTAATCGATTCCGCCGTCGTCGCGCTTCATCACCAACACGTACGACGGATTCGCCTCTGGCGCCAGCATACGGCCGGTGAACGGGTCTTTGATCGGTTCAAGCAGATCATGTTCTACCAGCTCCCGGTAAGACAGCACAGCAGAGGAGCGAGCGGGCAAAAACTCGACCTTTTCCGCGCCGACGTACAGCCGCGCCGCCTCATACAAACCGTACGCATCAGACACAAACACCCGTTCGCGCGCCCTTTCCATCACCGTCAGCACGGCAACGGCAACGATCGCCGCCACAATGCCGACGATGGCCAGCACGGCCAACAATTCGATCAGCGTCATCCCCCGCTTCATGCGAATGAGCATATCGGCCTTCCACCATCCCCGCTACCGGCCCGAAGACGGCGCCACTTCCACAAGCGGATTGTCTTTGCCGCTTGGCGGAGGGACATCGCGGATGGGAATGAGTTGCTTCCATTTCTCAAGCTGCGGCGCGTAAAAGGCGCGGACATTGATGGAATAGGCGAGCGGTTGCACGTCGACAGCGGTGGACGTCAACTCCAGCGGGCCGGTAAACGTCAATCCTTCCACCGCCAAAATGCGCTCGGAGTGCTCAAGCACTTCTAAAAACCGTTCGAGCTGGTAATAGGAAGGCGATTGCACCGTCAGCTGGGCGGTGATGGACTGGATGCCGCTTGGAGGAATCAACGCCTTGTCTCCGGACGCCTTGCTTTCCCCCCCATTCACGTTTCCTGGCGAAGAAAATTCCCCGGTTCCTTGCCCTTCAGCGAAACTGACGCTCAATAGCCGGCTGTCAGAAATATATTCCGCTTTTTGAAACGCCAGCAACAGTTGGTCGGTGAACGGGCGCACCGGCACTTTCCTCTGCAAAGCCGCCAGGCTTTCTGCCGTTTCTTCTCGATTCCCCGCCGCCTGCTTTTTCATTGCAGCCAATACGTTTTTCTCGCTTTGTACGACCGCCTCGAGGCGCTCCATTTGTTCGTAGCGCGGCATGAGCACAAGAACATAGAAAACGACAAACAAAAGGGCGGCAAGAAGAAACACCCCGGTCAACACGAGCGGCCATTTGCCAAAACGGCCCATCATTCGTTGCCCCCCTCTTTTCCTGTCGGCTGAAGTTCCAACTCATATTGGGCGATATACCGCGGCACGATCGCTTCCCCCTCTGCCCTGCCGCTTTCGCCGCTGGCTGAGATGCCGGTCAATTTGACGGCTTTGACCAAATGAACTTTCTCAAGCCGCTCTAAATAATAGGCCGCTTCTTCCGCCGCATCAAACTGCACTGTCATCGTCACCGTCTTTTGACCGGCATAGGAAAAGTTCATGATAAAGCCACGCTCCGGCAGTTGTTTGGCCAACGCGCGCAACAGCGGCACCGTTTTGAGCGGATAACGGTTCGCCCATTCGACCGCTTTAGCAAGCTCTTGCTCAGCTTGCTGCTGCTCCGTCGTTTTTCCCTTCGCCTCCATCGCCGCCTGCTCGGCGCGCACCTGCCGAAGCTCCCCTTCAAGCGCCGCAAGCCGTTGATTGGCACGCTCCATCAGCCAATAGCCTCCCCCAGCGCCAAGCAGCAGAAGAAAAACGGCGAAGGCCGCCAGCACGGCGCCCGCCGCCCGGCGCGGCTCTTTGCGCGGCAGCAAGTTGATGTCAACGATCATGGTCAGCCATTCCTTCTTTCAACGCCAATCCCCAGGCGAGATGATAACGGTCGGGCAACGGATCAAGCGAGCGAGAAAGCCGCTCCAGCGGCACATCAAGCCGCTCTGACATAACGGCAAACACATCGTCAAGCCGCGGATGGTCGCCGGTGAGGAAGAGGCGCGTAATTTGCTGTTTTCCTTGCTGGAGGGAAAACGAATAAAAGCTCATCATCCGCTCGATTTCTTTATACACGTCAATAAACGGGTCGACGATCGCCGCCGTTGGCTCCCCGGGCGCCTCAAGCGGCACATGGCGCATAAACTGCGGCAAATGGCGGTGGAAGACGCTCAAATTGACAGCCGATTCGTCAAATTGGACAAGCAAAATGTGGTCGTCCACCGCGGCTTGTCCGGCAACAAAAAACGGGCGATAGGCGCAAAGCGGGGACACATCGGCCGCCACCGGGCGCAGGCCGGCTTCTTCCAAGAGCGCCGCATATTCGGCCACCGCCTCTTCCGGCGCGGCAAACAACAGCACGTTCAGCGCCTCGTTTGTTCTCTCGGCCACGACGTAGTCAAACACCGGATCGGCGAACGGAAGCGGAATCGATTCACCAAGCTCCATAAACAAATAGCCGCGGATGTCCTCGTCCAGCAAATGAGCGGGGAGCGGCAAATGGCGGATCATCACAAACGGATCGGGGACGACAAAGCGGACACGCCGCCCGTCAAGTTTCCATTCGTCAACACATTCGTCCAAAATCATTGCCAACGTTTCCCGATCGGCGATTTTTCCATCGCGAATGATGCCGGGCGGCAAGGCTCGCTCGCCCCATCGCCTTGCCTCGGGCGGCTGCCCCGGCTTTGCTTCCACATAGCGGAGGACATGATCTTTGATGACGATGTTCGCCTGTTTCGCCTTTCGCCGCCATAACGCCATCTTCATTCCGCTTCCTTTCTGCCGTCTTTACACAATGAGTGAAATATACGCGCGCACGATCGCTTCTCCGAAGAAAAACGCGGTCAACGCCCCGAGTGCGATCGCCGGCGCAAACGGCATCGGCTTGCCGCGCCGCACACGGCCGAGCGCCATGCCGACAAGCCCGATCACCGTTCCATACAACGTCGCCAAGAAAAACGCGAGCAACACCATTTTCCAGCCGTGCACGAATCCAAGCACGGCAAACAGCTTCACATCGCCGCCGCCCATCCCGCCGTTGGACAGCACGGCGATCAGCCACAAAAGGAAAAAGCCGACCGCCGCGCCAAGAAGCATATCGTCCCACGGCAAAAACGGGATCACAAGCCGTTCAACCAAAAACAAACCGGCAAACACGAGAAGCACCCGGTCGGGAATGAGCATGTAGCGGAGATCAGACACGACGATGATCGCCAACAGGCTGATCAACGTCCACGCCACGATCAACCGCCCGCCCCAGCCGACCCACATCGGCGCGGCCGTAAACAAGGCAGCGGTGGCCAATTCCATCGCCGGGTAAAGAGGAGAAATGCTCCCCCCGCACCCTTTGCACCGCCCGCGCTGCACGACATACGACACAACCGGAATGAGCTCCCTCGCCGATAGCGTTCGTCCGCATGCCGGACAATGCGACCGCGGCCGGACGATCGACTTCCCGGCCGGCACCCGCAGCCCGACGACGTTGAAAAAGGAGGCGAGGAGGAGGGAAAGAATAAATAAATAACTTACAACCATTTGTCCTCACTGGGGAAATATTTAAGATTGTTGGGCTGGATTGTTTCTAACTTGGTTACGACCTAAATTGTCCTCGGTAACGGCTCCTCCATCGCTAGTCTGGACGCCTCGTTTACTATTAATCAATTTAACACTATAAGACAACTTATTATTGTTATTGCTAACGATTACATATGAGCCGGTTTTGTCATAACCTACTCCATCTGGGTCTTTTACTGTTTCCAAGTATCCATCATTCTCTAGCTGCTGCAGTTGAACTTCTCTGGTGCTTCCGCTGGCAGGTATAAGACTTTTATCCGCTGTCACCGCAATTTTCGTGGCATTGATCATTTGCTGTGCATTGGCTACATGCGCATCTTTTTTCGAATTGTCAATCAATCCCCCGATCGCCGGAATGGCAATCGCCGCGATAATCCCTAAAATGACGATGACGGCGAGCAGTTCGATGAGCGTCAAGCCGCGCTCGCTTTTCAACACCCGTTTGAACATGGTTCTCTCTCCCTTTCTTTCATTTTTAGCATGTTTTCCCTATTATTCTACAACAAAGGAAGAGAAATAGGAATATATTCTTATTTTATTGTTGAATATGATTGAAAATATCATACATCGGCACGATGATCGAAGTGACGATCGTCCCGACGACGCCGGCGAGAAGCACGATCATGAGCGGTTCGATGAGCGATTTCAACCGGTCGGTGGCCGCATCGACTTCCGCCTCGTAAAAATCGGCGACTTTGCCGAGCATGGCGTCAAGCGCACCGGTCTGTTCGCCGATCGTGATCATTTGCGCAACAAGCGGCGGAAACGCCCAATGGCGGCGGAGCGGCTCCGAGAGCGATTGCCCGCGCTCGAGGGAGGTCCGCGCTTGAGCAAGCACAGATGCGATCACTTCATTTTCAACGACGCGCCCAGCGATGGAAAGCGCCTCTAAAATCGGCACCGAGCTTGCAACAAGCGAGCTGAGCGTCCGTGTCAGGCGGGCGAGCGCCGCTTTTTGCACGAGCGTGCCAAACATCGGCATCCGCAAGGCGACATAATCCAAATAGTACTTCGTTGTCTTTTGCCGCCGAAGGGCCACAAACGATGCGTACACGCCGGCAAAAAGCAGGACGACGGCCCACCAATACCGCTCCATCACACTGCTCGCCTTGAGCACAAGCTTCGTAATCGCCGGCAGTTCGGCGTGGAACTCGGCGAACATCTCGACAAACGTTGGCACAACGGCGACAAGCAAAAAAATGACGACCGCGGTGGCAATAATGGCAACGGCAATCGGATAGGCGAGCGCCGAGGCGATTTTTTGCCGCGTCCGATGCATTTTTTCAAAATGATCGGCCAAGCGGTCAAGCGTCTCGTCAAGCGTCCCGCTCGCTTCACCGGCGCGCACCATGTTGACAAACAGCGGCGGAAAGATGCGCGGATGATTCGCCGTTGCCGCCGAGAGCGGGTTCCCGTTGCGCAATGACTGTTCGATGTCAAGAAGCGTCTTAGCGAGCAGCTTGCTTTCCGTTTGCTCCGCCAAAATGCGGATCGAATCGACGATCGTCACCCCGGCGCGCACAAGCGTCGCGAACTGGCGCAAAAAGATGACAAAGTGCTGCAGTTTGACAGCGCGGCCGAACGAAATTTCTTTATTCCATATCGACGGCGGCACTTCGGCGAGTTCCAGCGGGCGAATTCCTTTTTCCCGAAGCTTTGCCGCCGCCTCGCTCCGTGAAACGGCAACGATCACTCCAACTTTTTTTCGTCCGCTCCGATCGCGCCCCTCGTACTTAAACTGCGCCATCGTCCCCACGCTCCCCTGCCAAATACACTTCAGCCGCCAACGGATCGATGCGTCCATCAGCTGCAAGCTCCTTAACGCTCATTTCCATCGTCTGCATGCCGATGCTGCGGCTCGTTTGCATAATGTTGATGATTTGATGCTCTTTTTCGTTGCGGATTAAGTTGGCGACGGCCGCATTGTTGATTAAAATTTCCAGCGCGGCTGTCCGCCCGCTTTTGCGGCTGTTTGGAAACAAGCGCTGAGCGATGATGGCCACCAGCACGGAAGCGAGCTGCAGCCGGATTTGCGCCTGCTGGGCCGGCGGGAAGACGTCAATCATCCGCTCAATCGCCGCCGGCGCGCTCGCCGTATGAAGCGTGCCTAGCACTAAATGGCCCGTTTCCGCGGCGGTGATCGCCGTTTGGATCGTTTCCAAATCGCGCATTTCCCCGACTAAAATGACGTCTGGATCTTGACGAAGCGCAGCGCGCAACCCGGCGGCAAAACTGCCGGTGTCGAATCCCACCTCGCGTTGGTCGATGATCGACTTCCCGTGTCTATGCAAATACTCGATCGGATCTTCGAGCGTGATGATATGTTTCGACATCGTTTTGTTCATATAGTCGATCATCGCCGCCAATGTCGTCGATTTGCCGCTGCCGGTCGGTCCGGTGACAAGCACGAGTCCGTGCGGCTTTTCGGCAATGCGCTTTAACACATTCGGCAGGCCAAGCTCCTCCAGCGTCGGAATGCGCACCGGGATGAGGCGCACGGCGAGCGACACGCATGACCGCTGTTTAAACACGTTTAAGCGAAAGCGGGAAACGCCGGCAATGCCATACGAAAAATCAAGCTCTCCGGTTTCCTGAAACTGCTGCCAAAGCGACGCCGGAATGACGGCTTTCGCCATTTGCTCCGTTTCCTCCGGGCGCAGGCGTTCATGGCCGTAGGCTCTCAACTCCCCGTTCACACGAAAAATCGGCGGCGCGCCGACGGTCAAATGCACGTCGGAAGCGCGACATTCAAAGGCCGCGCGCAATAACGCCTCAAGCTTTTCCTTCATCCGTCTCACCCATCAATGCAAAATGGCCACTTTCAGCACTTCTTCAAGCGTGGTCAACCCTTGCTTCACTTTCAACAGCCCGTCATCCAGCAAAAAAATCATTTTGTTTTGCATAGCAAGCTCGCGCAATTTCGAAAACGGTTCATTGTTTAAAATGACGCGCCGCATCTCCTCGGTGACGACAAGCAGCTCGTGAATCGCCAGCCGTCCGCGGTAACCGGTCATGTTGCACGTCGGACAGCCGCGGCCACGGACGAGTTGGCGGACGTCGATGCCGCGGCGGGCGAAAATGTCCCGCTCCCGCTTCGTCGGCTCATACACCTCTTGGCAGTCGCGGCAGACGCGGCGCACAAGCCGCTGCGAGACAACGCCGGCAAGCGATGTGGCCACTAAAAACGGCTCAATTCCCATATCGATCAGGCGGGTAATCGTGCTTAATGCATCGTTCGTATGGAGCGTGCTCAACACTAAATGGCCCGTAAGCGAAGCGCGAATCGCCACTTCCGCCGTCTCGCGGTCGCGAATCTCCCCAACCATGATGATGTTCGGGTCTTGACGCAAAATCGAGCGGAGCCCTTGGGCGAACGTCAAGCCGACATTCGGGTTGACTTGAATTTGGTTGACGCCTTCGATCTGATATTCGACTGGATCTTCAATCGTAATAATGTTCACATGCTCGCTGTTTAAATGGTTGAGCGCCGCATAGAGCGTCGACGATTTCCCCGAACCGGTCGGTCCGGTGATCAAGACGATGCCGTTCGGCCGCTCGATCAAGCGAATGAACCGATCGAAATTAACCGGATTGAAGCCAAGTTTATGAATATCATTTAAAGCTGCACCCAAGTCGAGAACGCGCATGACGATTTTCTCGCCGTATACGGTCGGCAGCGTGGAAACGCGCAAATCGACCGGATGAAAATCGATGTCCATTTTGATCCGCCCATCTTGCGGCACGCGGTGTTCAGTGATGTCCATATGGGCCAAAATTTTAATTCTCGCCGTCAACATGCTTTGCATATGTTTCGGCAGCGCTCGTTCGGTGCGAAGCAAACCGTCGATCCGATAGCGGATGAGCACTTTCGTCTCCTGTGGATCGATATGAATGTCGCTCGCCCGCTGTTCAACAGCGAGCTGCAAAATTTGGTTCACCAAGCGAACGATGGGAGAATCGTCCTCAGCAGCCCGCTCGTCGACGCGCACCTCAGGGGGCGGCGTTTGCAAAAAATCCTCAAACGCTTCGTCGATGTCGTAATATTTATTGATCGCCCGCAAAATATCGTCTTTTGAAGCAATCGCCGTTTCAATTTGAAACCCGGTCGACAGGCGTAAATCGTCGATGGCGAAAAAGTCCATTGGATCGGCCATGGCAACGAGCAGCCGATCGCCTTCCACCTTGAGCGGCATGACCATATGGCGGCGGGCAAACTCTTTCGGCACAAGGTTTGTCGCTTTTGGATCGATCGGGTAGCGGTACAAACTGACGTGCGGAATGCCGAGCTGAAACTCGAGCGCTTCAATCAACTGCTGTTCCGTGATGTAGCCGCGCTGCAGCAAGGCGTCGCCGAGCTTTTGTCCGGGCGCCTTCTCGCGCAGCGCCTCGGCCAGCTGGCTTTCGGTGATCAACCCCGCTTCGACAAGCAAATCACCAAGCCGTTTCCGTTCGTGCTTTTTGCTCATTTTTCCTTCCCTCCGCCCGCATCCGTCTTCTCTTCACTGCCAACGGCAGAGACCGATTCCCCGTTTTCTGCCTCATCGCCTTTCTTTGACGTGGTCCCGCTCTCTATATTCCTGCCGCTGTTTTCCGCAGTCGAATCCGGTTGATTCGCCGCTCCATTGTTTTCCGTCACCCCATTCGACGGCTCCATCGTTCCGCCTTCTCTGTCGCCGCTTTGCCCAACATTGCTTTCCGGCACTTCCAGGCCGCGCACGTGAATCGTATACGTTGGCGGATAAAAATCTTCGCTCACCGTTTCTTTGCGCACGAGCCGAGCGCCGTCGCGCACTTCGCGCTCCACCGTCACAACCAGCCCCGGCCGCCCGATTTGTTCCGTCCTCTTCTCGCCCGGCGCCAAGCGCGCGTCATAGCGGACGATGACACGCGGTTCGATGGACTCCGCCTCGCCCAGGCGGATGATATATTGATAGGCAAACGGCAAGCCAAGAATGGCAACATGCACTTTTCGCCCATCATGCCGGAGAAGAAGCGTGTAGTCGGTCGTGTTGGGGTTGAACCATTCCAAATCGCGGCCGCCGCTAATGGCCGCCTCAAAGCCGGGAGCCACTCCATCCGGCAACATACGGCTTGTATAGCGCTCCACGACAGTGAAATTGGTCGCCAGCACCGCCCGGTACACCGCTGAAGCGATCGCATCAGCCGCCTCATCGGACAAATCGGCCTTCACCCTTTTCATATAGTCGCCAAACGAAAACAACTGTTTCGCCTTGATCACCGCGCGCCGCTCTCCAGACAGCCAGCGGACGGCCGAAGAGTCAGGCAACGATGCGGCCGCTTCGCTGACGACTGGCTGTCGACCGTTTGCCAATGATATGTAACGAGCCAGGTCGATCGGAGATGATGGCTTTTGCAGCTGAGCCGCCTGTCCCTCTAAATCCGCCCCAAGCTTCTTGATGTCAAGCGCCGATAACGCCGCTGGAGGAACAATGGCCGCCGCCGCTTGGAGGCACTTTTCTAAATCAGCGATCACAAACAGCGGCGTGCGCCTCCCGTCGACAAACCGCTTCGTGCTCTCGGCAAGACGAAACGCAAACGCATCCGCCGGCAGGTCAATGCGCTTCTCTTGGTACTGCAAAGAAATGGAAGCGGTCGCCCGCCACTCGTTTACTCGCTCGGCAACCGCCTGTCGGGCTGTTTCCGGCGTCATGCCGGAGAGTGACACCGGACCGACGGCCGTGCCCGGGCCAAGGCGGCCGTCATCCGGGACTAACGCATCATAGGCGAGGGTGCCCAGATGCGAAAAAGCGATAAAATAGACGGTGCAAACAGCCATGACAACAAACAATTTCCACGCGGCAGCCTTTTTCACCGCCGACCCTCCTTACATTACGCCTCCACATTCATCGAGACATCGACGATGACGCTTGGCCCCGCCTCTTGCGCCCTGCGCACATCCTCTTCACCAAGCAGAGCGCCCGCCTTAAACAGCAGGCGGCCGTCTGTATCATAAATGTCTTTTGTCAGCCGCTTTCCAGCCAACAACGCAACTTGTTTTTCCCTCAGCGACTGCAGCGCTTCAACATTTTCCGCACTTTCGGCCATCGCCTCTATTTGCGCGGAAACGTCCTCTTCCGCCATGCCGCCGGTTGGCTCGATGCTTTCTGCCTTCAACAACTGCGCTGGGTCATCAAGAAGCGATTCGTTCGCTCCGTCATTGACGACCAAAATATCTTTGCCGTACGTCAACACTTCCGAGGCCGGCAGCACCGCTTCCCCCTTCTCGAGCTGAAGAGCGATGCCGACAATATCCCCCGACTCTTCATCGACGAAAAACTCGCGGACCTCGCCGAGCAGCTGCCCTTTGCGCGTGATGGCTTTCGTATTTTTAATGCGGATTTGCTTATTGACGAGCTGATTGGCGATCGGAATTTCTGAGAGGTCAATTACATCGTGCCCTTGCTCCACCGTCACGGCAAACTCGCCGATGCCGACGACTTTTTTAAACGGAATGGCCTTTAAACTGAGTTGCACATCGTCTTGTTCCACGGTCAAAAAATCGATCGATCCTTTGTCCGGGTTGATCACCAAACTTTTCACCGTGCCGATTTGTGCACCGTCAGCAATGCTGATGATCGGCAGTCCAATGATTTGCGCGCTAGCTTTCATCCTTTTCACCCCAACTGTTTGCTAGTGTTGCGGCAAACTGCCGCCAAAGCGCCAACTCTTCGGACACAACCGGATAGGCGTGAAAACGGTCAGCGAGCTCCTCAAGCCATGCTGCGAGCTTGGCGTACTGTTGTTCTACTGCATAATGTTCCATTAACAAACGGGCCAATACGTAATAGTCGCGGTCAGAAAGCGGAGCGTCCAAACATCGGCGGAGGCAGCGCTCGTAATCGGCGGCGCCCAACCGATGGCGGTTGAAGCGCAATTCAAGAGCGACCGCTTGCACGACTTCCGGACCAATCATTCGTGTTGCCCGTTCGCTCTCTTTCTCCCGCCGGCTTTCCGTTTGCCCATCTTCTTCCGGCTCGCGGCGTTCGGTTGATTGTTCGCCTTCCGACCAGCCATGCTCCGCTCGATGCCCTTCCTGCCTGTCAGACCCTGCTTTCATCGCCTCCTCCTGACAGGGCGGTTCAGCAGCCTCGTCCGTTCCCGACAGCGAACGGTCAACAATACCTGGCATTGCTTCTTCCAAAAACGCCCCTTCACGCGGCATTGCCTGGCCGGAAGGCAGTCTGTTTTCTACAGCAAAAACGCCCGCCGAGCTAGAAGACATGAACGCGGAAAGTTGCGCCTCCTCTTCTTCATGGCTGAAATCAAGCACCTGCAACAGGCCGCGGCCGTCGTCGGCCGCTCCCGTCTGCATCACCGCCGCTTCGATGTCTGGCGTCATCGAGACCGGCAGCTCATCAAGCCAATCGCGCAGGCGGCGCGTTGGCTCGACATTCGGCCCGCCACCGTCACCCGTCATGGCGGCCGGCTCTGCTCCATTCAAATCCAAGGCGGACAACTTCTCCAGCTCCGCACGATCCGAATCCAACGGGAAAAACCCCTCTCGCTCGGCATCGTCTCGGTCCACGGAGCGCATTTTTTGCTCCGCATCGGCCGAATCCACCGAAAGCAGCTCCTCCAACTTCGTTTGATCCGCTCTGGGATCGGAAGCGGCTTCCTCTATGCCATCCATCGATCGAAGCAAGAAAGCAGTCTGTTCTTCCCGGCGCCCCTCGCTGGATTTCGGCGCCCGCTCCGTCTCCCCCGAAGTTGCTTCCGACTCTGCAAGCGACGCTCCTGAAACGGTGTTACCGGTTTCCTGTACGTGCGATCGCAACGCTTCCCCACTCGAGTCAGCACCTTGAAATCCCCTAGAGGCGTCATTTTGTCCAAAAGCTGCCGTCCAGGCTGAATCGACTAGATTCTCCGTTGCATTCTGGACCATCGTCCTATCCCTATCGCCGGCCGCCGTCTGGTCACCACTCCCTTTCCATCCTCCCGTTCTCCGCTCGCCAGCTTCCTCCGTTTCCACCGATCGGTAAAGAAGCGGGCCGAACCAACGATCAAGCAAATACGATCCCGCCAACAGCAACCCTCCAACGAGCAGGATGATCTGCCACAAAGGAATCACCGATTCAGCCAACTGCGCCAGCCCCGCAGCCAAAAAAGCAGCCGCCACAACCGCCGCGCCCCCGGCCCGGCTGAAGCCAAGCGGCAACAGCCAAACAGCCAACAGCGCTACTATGAATGCAATAACGTAAACAACCGCCTCTTTCCACATGCCTACCCGTTCCTTCCCGGCGTATCATTGGCAATAACGCGCCAAATATGCCATTGCTCGTTCTCTTATCCTAAAATTCTACATGGTTCGACTCGAAAATATTGTATAATAAAGTTACATATTTTGAAAGAAGGTTATGACAAATGGCGGGAAGCAATTTTCCTCTTCCTAGTCGTCAAGCAGGATTTACGTTGATCGAAACGTTGCTGGCCATCACTCTTTTATCGGGCGTCGCAATCGGTTTGTTTTACTTTTTCACGAATGCGATGATGCATACGTCTTACAACCAAGGGCGGACGGTGGCCGTCAACGTCGCCCGCGGCGTCGCTGTCTATTTTGAAAAAAACACAGATTTCTCCCGGCTAAAAGAGTATATGGAAGACCATCAAACACCGTTTCTTGAGCTAACCAAAGACGACTGCGGCAACGAATCGTTGGCGGCGCTGTTTTTTGCCGGTGAATCTGGCCAACTGCATACGGTATGCGAAGCGCAGTTCATCCCGAAAATCAACGATGTCCGCTACGAAGCTTCCGTTTACCTTGTCCGATACGACAAGGAGGCATGGGATGCATTCACTTCATCGTCGGAATTCGCTTCCTTGCCTGCGCCGCTGCAGGCGCGCATCCGTGCTGAAACGGAAAAAGCAGCCGAATCAAACGCCGGCGGCTACATGACCAAATTATACACCACCGTCCGTTGGGGCGAACGAGCGAACGAAACAGCGTGGGTCGAAGGGGTGATCACCGATGAAACGATCCGCTAGAAGCGAAGCCGGCATGACGATGATCGAGCTGTTGGCCGCCGTTTCCATTTCTTTGCTCATCATCGGCGCTATCTACACCGTGTTTTTAACCGGCATTCGCGCCTACGAACGCATCGGCATCGAAAACGACTTGCGCAGCGAAGCGGACTACGCCATGGCCCGAATAATGAACGAGCTGTACATGCTCTCTCCGGATGGAATGGAAAGTCAAGAGGAGAACAAGCCGTTAACGGCCGTCACCTTTGTGAAAAACGAAGAATTCAAAGCCGATGCGGACACCGGGCTTGTCTCCCGTGAAGAGAAAAAGCCGGAAAGCATCGAGCGGATGACGCTGTCCATCCAAGACGGCGCGCTCGCGATCAATGGCGAAACGATCACCTCTTCCCGCTTTTTGCTGAGCGACTCTTCATCGTTTTCATTCCGTTGCGCACGAAAAGAAGGCAACCTTTGCCGCAGCGGCGTCATGACAATCCGTCTCATTGTCTCCGACCGTCGACACGCCGATCCGAGTGGTTGGCTGTATGTGCCGCCGTTTACATTGACAACGGAATTTGGTTTTTAAATATTGCATTCCGAAACTTTGTCTGCGAAAGGAGGGGCTGCGATGAACCGACTGCGCTTGAACGCCGCTGGCTACAGTTTGGTGACAACGATGCTCATGATCACCCTCTTTTTTTTGCTCGGCTTGACGATTTTTACAGTCGCCGTCCAGCAAGCGCGATTTACCACGGTGCGCGTCGAGAACATCGAATCGTTTCACGAAGCCAAAACAGCCCTTAATGAAGCAATTGCTGAGCTTAAAGCTGAGCTTTCAGACGATGATTTTTTTGTTCACCATGACATTTTCACCCCTAGTCAATGGGATGCATTTCTCGGTATTAACGAGGACACCCCCAGCCCGGAGACGATCGCCGGCAAGCTGAAAGCGCGCTACGGCGTGGAGGTGGAAGACGTGTCCTATCGCTTGTACAACATTCCGACGAACAAAGTGTTCCTCCGCGCGCTCAATTTGTCCAAACCGTTTACGGACGGCCATCGCGAGCGGAAAGTCAAACGGCTCGTCTTTTTAACGAATACGCCCAGTTTTCTCAAATACGCGCTCGGATCAAAAGAAACCGTCATCTTAAACGGCGGCGTCTACGTGGAGCAAGGGAACGTATACGCCGGACAAAACGCTTACATCAGCAACGCGGCAAACTACGTGAAAAAAAGCGGCGAGTTAACGATCGCTCCTATCGATGGCGGACTGCCTGCATCAATGAACGATTCGATTTGGCACATTCATGACAAGCTGCTGTTTTCATGCACGCAAACGAGCAGTTGTTGGAAGACTGGCGGCCGAACTTTCCAAATGGAAGAAGGCCTTTTCTTCCCAGGATGGCCGGACGATGGCGGCCCCCTCATTCAACAAGAGACGGACGATTTCATCGATACTGATTTCGAGCGCACCGTGAAAGATAAATTGCTTCAAGCGGCCGATCTCTCGCCGTTGTCGCCTGAAACCCAACAAGCGTATATCGAGCGCATTGAAAACGATCACCAGCCGCCGCTCGATGTAGCGCGGGAGCTTGAGCAAGAAGGGAAATTGGCTCGGGTCGTGACAGACGACGAAACGCCGTATGAACAATCTATCAATCAGATGCCCAAAGACAAGCCGCTTTGGTTGGACGCAGAAGGGAAGGAGATCACCCTTTATCGCGGCATTGACGTGCAACAAAATGGCCAAAACCAATGGCTCATTGTCAATGGCAATCTCCGCATTGAAGGACCGACAAAATCAACAGCGGCTGTCCGCGGCAATTTGATCGTGTTCGGTGATTTGACGCTCACTGGAAACTTGGCGTTGAACGCGAGCATTTACGTCACTGGCAAGACGACCATTTACAACAGCCATATCGACGGAGTAGATGGAAAAGGGCTCGTGTTGTTGTCCAAAGGCACGCTCGATATCGCCCGCATCAATGAATTTCAAGACTCAAGTGAAATTCCGAACTTAAAAGGGTATTTTTATACAGACAGCAGCGCGACGATTTATGCTGTCGGGTCGTATTTGTACATTGAAGGCGGGTTGTTCGCCCGCGGGAACGGAGCGGCTGCTCCGGATACAGACATCAACGGGCTCGTCATCAACGCCTTTCGCGGCCGGATCGAGCCGAAAGACGGTGAGCCGTGGAACTTCATTCCAAGCTCTGACATGCGACAATCCCGTCTGATCGTCAAATACAATCCACGGGTGTTAGTCGAACAAGG
This sequence comes from Geobacillus vulcani PSS1, assembly GCF_000733845.1. Lineage (GTDB taxonomy): Bacteria > Bacillota > Bacilli > Bacillales > Anoxybacillaceae > Geobacillus > Geobacillus vulcani. Next base: position 1,825,890 of record NZ_JPOI01000001.1, on the reverse strand, counting down.
AACAGGATTGCCATTTGTCAATCAAATCTCACTCGTCGCCGACCGGCTTGAAGTTGAGTGAACGAAGACGGCTAAATTCCCTCTCTCATGCTCTCGATCCCTTGGACACAATGAAAAAAAGCGGCTCTCCAATTCAGGAGGCCGCTTTTTCCATCATCACCAACGCCCACCACTGCTGCCGCTTCCCCCCTCATCTTCACGCGGTTGGACAAAGACCCACACTGAGGCTTGAATTGGCCTGCCATCCAGCGTTCTCGCATTGGCGGTCGCCGTCACAACCGCGTAGCCGACGTCCACTGCTTCCAAATACCATCGGCCATTTTCTTGGACAACATTGACAAAGCGCGGGTCAGACGATGCAACAGAGCGGAGCGTTCGGTCGCTTGCATTTTCCGGAATAAAGCGGAGCTCTGGCGCCACCTCCAGCCGGTCGCCAACGTTCATGCGTACGATCGGGTTGCGGAACTCCATACCTTGAAGCGCCACGTACGGATTCATCACCTTGATGACCGCCGATGCCGACGCGTTGCTGCCGTCAGTCGCGCGGACGGTGATCGTCACCGTTCCAGGCTTTCGCGCTGTCACCGTGCCGTTTTGATCTACGGATGCGACATTCGGGTCGCTTGATGTCCACGCAAGCGTTTTGTTCGTCGCGTCGCTCGGAACGATCGTCACCGAGATCGTCTGCGTATCTCCGACATTCATCGTTGCTTGATATGAACCAAGCTTCAGTTCTGTAATCAGCTTTGTATACGTAAACGTCGCGCTCGCTAAACCCGTTCCTCTCGTCAATCCCCCTGACGCCTGCACATTCACCGTGTAGGAACCGTCATTGGAAATGGCAACAACATACGGCGACGAGAGCGGTGTCCAAGCGGATGCCACCCCATTTCGCACTGCTTGGTACTGATATGACACCCCTTCACCGGCCACCAACCCGGCGATTTTAACGATCGGCGCCTCATAAGTCGTCGCTCCGTTTGGTACGACGCCATTGGCTGTCACAACGGAAAGATGAGGCTTAATGTACACCGGCACCGTCTGGCCATTGCTGTACGTGACAAGCAGCACGCCATCATCATTCGGGTCATATTGCAAAGCCTTGACAGGCAACGTCAACAATCCATATGAATTCGGGTGTTTGGTTGTCCCAACAATGGTAGATGAAGCAGAAGTGAATTGCCACTTGTTTACAAGACCATTCTGATCACCCTCATAGTAAAAGTTTGGGAAATCATCCAGGCGAACTTTCATACCGATTCGTTCCGCCGGCGGAGAGAGCGTCGACGTTTGTACACCATAACGGCTGTCGGTAAATGTCACGACAGCTGGCGGCAATTGGACATTACTCATGGCAAAATCTGCTTGCATCACCCACTGCGCCGAGAGCGTCAGTTTGTTGAGCTGGCTATAGTCAAACGTTTGGTTGGCAAACGACCATTGGGCATAACGCTTGCCGTTATTTTCAAAGGTTGAGACTTTGCCATCTGGAACAACGGAAATGCCATCGGGGAGTTCTTGGACAATGCTCACATTACTGACCGTTCCTGTCGCATTGCCAACATATCCGACAAGCGACAACGAATACGTGACACGGAAGCGACTGTCGTCGCCATCCGTGGCTCCGCGTTTGATTAAGCTGTCGACTTTATTGGTTAATCCTTCCAGCTTCACCGTGCCCGTGAACGATGGCGTCGCTTCGTCTTTGACAGTGATTGTCACCGTTTTCGTCACAGCCGGCTGTGGTTGGCCATACACATCCCGATACGTCAGTTCAGCAGTGAACGTATATGTCCCTTTTGCTTTAAATAACAGAGGAATGGGAATTGTCACCGGCGCCGGAGTGCCTTGACCAACTTGGTATGGGATGGAAAACGAAATATACGCGTTTTGCTTGTTTTCATCCAGCCATACTTGGCCGTTTTCCGCAACAGCGACATTGCCGCCAAACGACGAAAGCGGGATGCGGATCGTTCCGGTGATCGCCGGCGTGGTGGCAAGCTGGGAAAACTGTTGGAACAAGGCGGTCAAATTTTGCGTCGTTCCTTGCCGCGCCTCGCCGCCAGCAGTCGCGGACAGCGTCTGCAAAAAGCTCATATCGACTTCAGTGTTGCTGCCAAAACCGATCGAATAAAGGGTAATATTGTTCATTCCAAGCATTTTCGCCACCGCTGTGGCATCGGCTCGGATTTTCCCTTCAATGCTGCTGTAAGTGAATGAATAGCCGTTATCCCAAGACACCCGCCATCCATTAACATAATCTTGCCCATCGCTGTAAAATTGGCGAGAATATCCTTTGTTATCGGTAAAACGGATACCGGCAGTCCGTCCATCACTGTACAATTCGTATGTGACCGAAAGAGAATCGGTCACTCTATTCCCTGTATACTGATATCCGCCCCAAAATTTCGGTTTGACCTCCCGATACGTAATCGTATCGGTTGTATTCAAAACCGTCGGCATGCCATCGGTTAAGAAAATGATATACTTTTTCCTTGTTGGGTCATTGAAATACGACTTGGCAAGAGACAAAGCAACCGAATAGTTCGTTCCGCCGCTGGCAGTCAAGCTGTTTCCAGCAGCCAAGATGGCATCGAGCTGACTCGTTACATTGGATTTCAAGCCAAACGGGACGACGCTTGTTGACAGCACTTCATCAGAAAATGGAATAAGGGCAAAACGGTCATTTTGATTATAATTGGACTTAAAGTAATTAACCGCCGATTGCAAAGCAGATTTCGCACTTTGCAACTTCGTCGTCGTCATCGATCCTGACACGTCCATGACAAACACCACATCGATCGGCGGACGGACGGGCGACGAAACGGCCCCTTGTGGAATGAGCGTCACATCGAGCCGGCCTTGGGCATCGCCGTTCGGCGGCTTAGCGTATTCCGGCTGTGAAAACGCAAGGGAAAAATCCAATTTCGCCGTGCTCGCCTCCATTTGCCTCGTATATAGATAAGGCATCTGTGGAAATGAAAAATACACATCCTCTTTTCCATTTCCCAACACGCGATACGCATCGACAGTGATTTGGTAAGTCGCCCTTGTTCCCGAAGCCGACGGCCACTTCCCGCGCATATCAAGAGAAAACGTATATTTTTTCTCCCCGTTTCGGTCCGCCGGCGCTTCCACCGCTTCGGCTCGGTAGCTGACTGCCGCGCCGCTTTGTTCCTTCGGCTGAATGCGAATCATAAAGTAGCGAATGCTGTTCCCTTGCCCGTTGCCGCTCCCTGGTGCGGTCGCCCATCCCTCGATCTTCTCATCCGAAACGAACGTAATGGCCCCCTCTGTTTGATCGGCATACACAACACCTGCTTTCATCGGCCATAGGCTTGTCATCAGCCAAAACAACATTCCCCATAAAAGCCAGCCGCGCCACCGCTCCATGCGCCTCCCCTCCCACGCCAAAAGGACTATCTTTCTTCCATTATATCAAGCCTTTTCATCGCTTGGCATTATTTTTTTAAACGTTTTCGCACTTCAGATATAAAGTAAAGCGATCCCGTAATGAGCAGCAACTCATTTCTCCCCATTCGGTTTTTCTTCCCATCGACCCAGCCGATCCAATCACCTGTCACCGCTTTCTGCGGATGAGACGAAAGGTCCGCCAACTGTTCCGCTGCTGCCGCGCGCGGAAAATCAAACGTGGTAAACGTGATCGTATCCGCGAGCTCATCAAGCCGTTGAATCATCCGCTCAAGCGGCTTGTCCGCCAAAGCAGCAAACAAGACATGGACGCGTTTGTCCGGATAATGGGCGCGCACCGTCTCCACGAGCGAGCGAATCCCGGCTTCGTTATGGGCGCCATCGAGAATGATCAGCGGTTTGTCGCTCACCCGCTCAAACCGGCCGGGCCAAGCAGCTGCAGCCAGCCCATCGGCGATATGCTCCGGGTCGATCAAAAACGAATAGCCAAGCCGCAATAGTTCGGCCGCCATCACCGCCACCGCCGCGTTTTCGACTTGATGGGCGCCGGGCATGTGAATGCGCACATCGCGGTATTCAGAAAACGGCGTGACAAGCGAAAACTGCTCCCCTTCCACCGTCGCCTGCCGGTCGGAAACAATGAAATCGACGCCGAGACGATATGTTTTCGCTTTCCGCTCCGCGGCCGTCTTGGCGATCACCTCCCACGCCTCGGGCTCGTTGACGGCTGTCACGAGCGGCACCCCGGATTTGATGATTCCCGCTTTCTCGGCGGCAATTTGTCCGAGCGTATCGCCTAAAATGTTCATATGGTCATAGCTGACGTTCGTGATGACGGAAACGAGCGGGTAAATGACGTTGGTTGAGTCCAAGCGGCCGCCGAGCCCGACTTCAATGAGCACAATATCTTGAATCTGTTTTTTGCCGAAATAATACAACATCATGGCCGTGATCACTTCAAACTCGGTCGGCCCGCCAAGTTCTGTCCGTTCCAATTCGTCCGCAAGCGGTTGGATCGTTTGCACAAGCTCCACGATCTCTTCATCGCGGATCGGTTCGCCGTTGACGCTGATCCGTTCGTTGAACTGCTCGACATACGGCGAAGTGAACGTCCCGACCGAATACCCCGCCGCCTGCAAAATCGAGCGCAAATAAGCGACCGTCGACCCTTTTCCGTTCGTTCCGCCGATATGGACGGCGCGGACGCGGCGTTCCGGGTGGCCGAGCTTTTCCATCATCCATTCCATCCGTTTTAGCCCCGGCTTCATGCCAAGCCGCAGCCGCCCGTGAATCCAAGCGACGGCTTCCTCATATGTGCGGATCATATTCACGACTCCTCCCTTGAGAAGATCAAGATCGAAAGGCTGGCGATGGGCCAAGCAGCTTCCGCCAGCGAAAAAGACGAACCCGCATGATGGCGGATTCGTCTTCATCATAATCAACCAAACAATCGTTTGTCTACCGTTTCAGCTCAGCGAGACGCGCTTTCACCGCTTCGCGTTTTTCGATGTAGTCTTGCCGCTTGCGCCGCTCTTCTTCGACGACATGGGCCGGCGCTTTCGCCAAAAAGCCTTCGTTGGCCAGTTTCTTTTCGACGCGCTCGACTTCTTTGTTCCACTTGTCAAGCTCTTTTTCAAGCCGCTTGATTTCTTCTTCAATATTGATCAGCCCTTCAAGCGGCAAAATAAGCTCCGCTCCGGTGACGACAGCGGTCATCGCTTTTTCCGGCGCCGGGACATCGGTGTCGATGACCAGCTCGCTCGGATTGCAGAACCGTTCCAAATAAGCGCGGTTTTTCAAAAGCGCTTCCCGCACGCGCTCGTCTTTTGTCTTAATGTAGAGCGCAATCGGTTTGCTCGGCGGCGTGTTCACTTCAGCGCGAACGTTGCGGACCGCGCGGATGATGTCCACAAGCATCCGCATTTCTTCAGCCGCTTCTTCGTTCGACAGTTCGGGACGCACTTGCGGCCACGGAGCAACGGTGATCGATTCCCCTTCATGAGGCAAGTTTTGCCAAATTTCCTCGGTAATGAACGGCATGAACGGGTGAAGCAGGCGCATCGTGTTGTCGAGCACATACGCCAACACCGAACGCGTCGTCTTTTTCGCCGCCTCGTCATCACCGTACAGCGGCAGCTTGGCCATTTCGATGTACCAGTCGCACAAGTCGTCCCAAATAAAGTTGTACAGCGTGCGCCCGGCTTCACCGAATTCGTATTTCTCCGCGAGCTTCGTCACCGTGTCGATCGTTTCGTTTAAGCGCGTTAAAATCCAATGGTCGGCGACCGTTTTTTCGCCGCTCAAATCCAGCTCCTCGTACGTCATGCCGCCCATGTTCATCAAGGCAAAGCGCGAGGCGTTCCAAATTTTGTTGGCAAAATTCCACGTCGCTTCGACTTTTTCCGTGCTGAAGCGCAAATCTTGGCCCGGCGAGCTGCCGGTCGCCAAGAAATAGCGGAGCGCATCGGCGCCGTACTGGTCGATCACATCCATCGGATCGACGCCATTGCCGAGCGACTTGCTCATTTTCCGTCCTTGGGCGTCGCGGACGAGACCGTGGATGAGAACGTCCTTGAACGGCCGCTTCCCGGTGAATTCAAGCCCTTGGAAAATCATGCGCGATACCCAGAAGAAAATGATGTCATAGCCGGTGACAAGCACATCGGTCGGGTAATAGCGCTTGTAGTCCGGCGAGTCGGTATCCGGCCACCCCATTGTCGAGAACGGCCAAAGTGCCGAGCTGAACCACGTATCAAGCACGTCGGGGTCTTGCTCCCAGTTTTCAATGTCTTTCGGCGGCTCATGGTCGACGTAAATTTCCCCCGTTTCTTTATGATACCACGCCGGAATCCGGTGCCCCCACCAAAGCTGGCGCGAAATGCACCAGTCGCGGATGTTTTCCAGCCAGTGCAAGTACGTTTTTTCAAACCGCTCCGGCACGAACTGCACTTTTCCGTCCGTTTGCTGGAGCTTGATGGCGGCTTCAGCGAGCGGCTTCATTTTCACGAACCATTGCGTCGACAAATACGGCTCAACGACCGCGCCGCTCCGCTCGCTATGGCCGACCGAGTGCACGTGCTCCTCGATTTTAAACAGGACGCCTTGCTCCTGCAAATCGTGGACGATTTGCTTCCGGCATTCAAACCGGTCAAGCCCTTGGTATTGCATGGCGTTTTCATTCATCGTGCCGTCTTCATTCATGACGAGAATGCGCGGCAAGTTGTGGCGGTTGCCGATTTCAAAATCGTTCGGGTCGTGCGCCGGCGTAATTTTCACCGCCCCGGAGCCGAATTCCATATCGACATATTCATCGGCAATGATCGGAATTTCGCGGCCGACGATCGGCAATTTCACCATTTTGCCGATCAAGTGCTTATATCGCTCATCATCTGGATGAACCGCAACAGCCGTATCGCCGAGCATCGTTTCCGGACGGGTCGTCGCCACTTCGATGTAGCCCGAGCCGTCAGCGAGCGGATAGCGCAAATGATAGAGCGCGCCTTTTACTTCTTTATAAACCACCTCAATGTCCGACAACGCCGTTTTCGTCACCGGGTCCCAGTTGATGATGTACTCGCCGCGGTAAATGAGCCCTTTCCGGTAAAGCGAGACGAACACTTCGCGCACCGCTTTGGAGAGCCCTTCATCCAGCGTAAACCGCTCGCGCGTGTAATCGAGGCCAAGCCCTAACTTCGCCCATTGGCTGCGAATATGGCCGGCGTATTCTTCCTTCCACTTCCACGTTTCTTCTAAAAATTTTTCCCGGCCTAAATCGTAGCGCGACAGCCCTTGGCTGCGCAATTTTTCCTCCACTTTCGCCTGGGTGGCGATGCCGGCATGATCCATCCCTGGAAGCCAAAGAACGTCATAGCCTTGCATCCGCTTCATGCGGGTAATGATGTCCTGCAGCGTCGTATCCCACGCATGCCCCAAATGCAGTTTGCCGGTGACGTTCGGTGGCGGAATGACGATCGTAAATGGTTGTTTGTCCGGATCGCCGGTCGCTTCAAAAAACTTGCCTTTCAGCCACCATTCATAACGCCCCGCCTCAACGGCGCGATGGTCGTATTTGGGCGGCATTGACACTTCATGCTGTGCCATAATCATTCCCTCCTTCGACATGATGGACAATGCGGCCGACGGCGGCTTTCCTGCTTGGCAATGCCGCGCCGCCGGCAAGCAAAAAAGCCCCTTTCATCCGAAAAGGACGAAAGGAGCTGCTTTCGCGGTACCACCTTTTTTCTTAAGCCTGGAGGCTTAAGCGCTTCATTGGCATAACGGCATGATGCCGGCTTCCTCTACTTGGCGGCAGCGCCGTTCAAAGAAGCAGCTCAAGGGCGACCTTCCAGCAGCCGTCATCCTAGGAAATCTCGCAGCTTCTGATTTCCCTCTCTGCAGGCGCGGACCGCTGTACTCCTCCCCGTCTTCGCTTTTGTCGTCATCGTTCGATTATTATACTACCATTGTCCATCATCTTTGCCAAGTTTTTATTTATTTATTCCATCCGTGTGCATTTGGTGACAAACCATCGCACATTTCATATTGTATAGTAAACCGGAGAAGGAGGGAATGTCGATGCGGCGATTCAATCCGTATTCGTGGCCGCCGTGGCTTCGGCAAGTACGCGCCGTCTGCGCCCAAGTGATCATCCCGCTCACCATTTTTCAAGCGATCCGCACCATTTTTCTGCCAACAACGTTTGATGTCATTTTATTGGCCATCTTCGTTTTCATTGCGGTGGCGCTCCATTTGGAATGGATTTAGTGCGACGCCGTTTTGTTGGGCTGGATTCAAAATCCATTTAACCATTGCTGCTTTCATCCGCCGGCTGTTCATTATCCATCGCCTCTTCCTGCTGCGCGGCGTCGCGTTGGACAAGATGCATGACAACGGCCTCCATGTTTTTGAACGCCCAGTAACAACGTTGCAGCGCGGTCACATATTCCCGCTCGTTCCGCTCGTTCCGCGAAGCGGCCTCATATCGCTCCAAACAACGGACAAACCCGCGCGGCTCCGCCAAATGGCTGTATAAAAACGCCCGCTCCCCGTCGGACAGCGGCAGCTCCTTCTCGTACTCCTCCATCCCTTCAAGCCACTCGCGCCCCAGCGGCGGCATCGTTCGCACGTGAAAACGGAGAGCGGCGATCACGTCAAAGAGCGGTGAATTCCAATGCGCCCGCTCCCAACTGATCCAATACGGCGGGAGATGGTGGGAGAGACGCGCTTTGCCATGCACCCAAGCGATGCGCCATTGCTTCGTCTCTTTCAGCGTCTCTTCCCAGGCATCGAGCCGCTCCTCAGCAAACGCGTACGCGCGCATCACCTCATGAAAATAGGTGCAACATTGAAGTTGAAACGGTGACATGTACCACGCCGCTTCGTACCGTTCGACCCGCTCTTCCCATACGGCTCGCGTCCGTTGCCATTCGTCCCTTTTTTGCTTTCGGTACGCCGCCGCCTCTTCCTCACCCACCTCGATCGTGCGGACGGTGGCGCGATGGAGGCGGGCGAGTTCGCGAAAAAAGGTGTGGATCACATCCTTCTCTACCTTCGATTCGCCGTCATGCCATGCTTGCAAATAATAAAGGCGCCTGCCTTCTGTGGCAAACAGCGACCGCTGCTGCGTAAAGTACAATGGGAGGCAGCGGCGGCCGCCATGTTGCAGAGACTGCCAAATAGCAGCGGCTTCTTGCTCGCTTTCAAGCGGCTTTAAGGCGAAAACACCGCGGTTCGTGTATACCTTGACGGCTTTGCCTCGCTGCTCCATGCGCTCTGGACGAAGACCGTACTGGGCGAGCACAGCCTCATATCGGTCAGCCTGTGCGGCCATTCGTTACGCCCCCTTACTGATCGGCAAAAGAAACGGAAAGCGTTCCTTTCATGAGAAAGGACGGCTTCCCGCCATGGCCGGAATATAGAGCAGCTGCCCCTCGTGCACGTCATCTGGGCCTTCCAAATCGTTGGCGCGCAAAAGCTGCGAGACGGTCACATCATACCGTTCGGCAATCTTGTCCAATGAATCTCCTTGCTGGACGATGCAAATTTTCAGTTTCGTAAACTCTTCTGCCTCGCTTTTCGCAAACAGCTTCGTCAAGTAAAGCGCATTTTCGCTTTTTGTTTTCGTTTCTTCTTCCTCTTCTTCCTCTGCCACCTTTTTCGCCGCCCCGATCGATACTTTCGCCTCAGTTGGCGGCAGCAATGAAGCGATGTCTTCCTCCGTCTGTGCGCTGACCGCCTTCGTTTCCGTCTCGAGCGGCAAAAACGGCTCTTTGGCCTCCTCTTCTTCCTCAGCCTCCGCTTCTTCATGGCGCATAGCGGCTGGCTCCATGACGGAGACCGGCGTTTCGTCGGCGGCAAACGCGGGCTGTTCAGCCGCCTCATCGGCGAGATCATCCGCCGAAGCAAACACTTCCTCACCGGCCGCTTCCTTGCGGGCGATCGATTCAAACGGGGCAAACAGCGGCTCATCGTCCTCCTCATCGTCCGGCAAATCATCGTCAAGCGGCGCTTCACTGATCCCACTGATCGAAATGTCGGCAGTGATCAGCAATCTTCCGTTTTCATCCAAATCATAATCAAACGATTCAACCGTCACGTATACATCCTCAAGGGAACGAATGCGGTTTTTTGGAATCGTAATATCGATTGGAAACCGGTGCGACAGTTCGCTGATCCCGTCTTCGCGCACCGCAATGTGCTGAATGAACCGATAGCTGGCCAGCTCAAACACGTCGTCATCCGCTTCGGCCTGCCCTTCGTCCGCTTGGCGGAATTCGCCGCTCAACTCAAGCGCGCCGCGGATCGTAATATATTGGTCGTACTCATCGACGGAAATGACCGGATCAAGAGAAATGGATAAAAACTCGGCGACTTCCTGTCCTCTTTTAAACCAGACCGATTCTTCCAATGAAAAACGCAAATACGATTGCTCCAACCGGGCCTCCTCCTTCCGTCCCTTCGGCAAATGGTTTCTATGACATTATCCATTGTATGAACGGAAAAGAGGCGGTATGATAAAAAATTGGGCTGCCGACCGTCGGCAGCCCCTTTCCTTATCCACGCAGACGGGCAAACACCCGCTCAGCAGCGGCAATCGTATATTCAATATCATCATCACTGTGCGCCGTCGACAAAAACAGCCCCTCAAATTGCGACGGCGGCAGGAAAATACCCTCATTCGCCATTTCCTGATAATAGGCGGCAAACAGCTTCAAGTCGGACGTTTTCGCTGTCTCGTAGTTGACCACCGGCTCGTTCGTGAAGAAAAAGCCGATCATCGATCCAGCGCGGTTGATCGTATGCGGAATGCCGTACTTCTCCGCCGCCTGATGAAGACCGTCCGCAAGGCGCGCCGCTTTGCGGCCAAGCTCTTCGTACGTTTTCGGCGTCAGCTGGCGGAGCGTCTCGTACCCGGCCGTCATGGCGAGCGGGTTGCCGGAAAGCGTGCCGGCTTGGTACACCGGGCCGCTCGGCGCGACAAGCTCCATGATCTCGGCTTTGCCCCCGTACGCTCCGACTGGCAAGCCGCCACCAATCACTTTGCCAAGGCACGTCAAATCCGGCTCAATGCCGTAATACCCTTGGGCGCAATGGTAATCGACGCGGAATCCGGTCATGACCTCATCAAAAATCAATAAAGCGCCGTATTGTTTCGTCACCTCGCGCAGCCCTTCCAAAAAGCCAGGCACTGGCGGAACGACGCCCATGTTGCCGGCGACCGGTTCGACGATCACCGCGGCGATGTCTTCGCCAAACCGCTCAAACGCATAGCGGACGCTGTCCAAGTCGTTGTACGGCACGGTGATCGTATGCTGGGCGATCGACTCCGGCACGCCCGGGCTGTCCGGCAGGCCGAGCGTCGCCACGCCAGAGCCGGCTTTAATGAGCAGCGAATCGCCATGGCCATGGTAGCTGCCTTCAAATTTGATAATTTTGTTGCGCTTCGTATAGCCGCGCGCTAAACGGAGGGCGCTCATCGTCGCCTCGGTGCCGGAGTTGACCATGCGCACAACCTCGACGGACGGCACCCGCTCGATGACGAGCTTAGCGAGCTCATTTTCAAGCAATGTCGGAGCGCCAAAACTCGTGCCTTGTTCCGCCACGCGCTTCAACGCTTCCACGACCTGCGGGTTGGCATGCCCTAAAATGAGCGGACCCCATGACAGCACATAATCGATGTATTCATTGCCGTCAATATCGTAAATTTTCGCTCCTTGGCCGCGCGCCATAAAAATCGGCGTCATCCCGACCGACTTGAAGGCGCGCACCGGGCTGTTCACCCCGCCTGGCATCAATTTCACCGCTTCTTCGTATGCTGCCTTTGACCGTTCATAGCTCCGCATCATTCCGTCCTCCTCTTTATTCCGCCAGCCAGCGGGCGACATCTTTAGCAAAATACGTAATGATCAAATCCGCGCCCGCCCGTTTCATCCCTGTCAACATTTCCATGACGACCGGTTTCTCATCGATCCAACCGTTTTGTGCCGCCGCTTTGACCATCGCATACTCGCCGCTCACATTATAGGCGACAAGCGGAAGCGGAAAACGATTTTTGATGTCGCGGATGATGTCCATATACGCAAGAGCTGGCTTCACCATCAAGAAATCAGCGCCTTCTTTGACATCCGACTCCGCTTCACGGAACGCCTCAAGGCGGTTGGCCGGATCCATTTGGTACGTCTTCCGGTCGCCAAACTGCGGTGCGCTGTCGGCAGCATCGCGGAATGGACCGTAAAACGCCGACGCGTATTTGATCGCATACGACATGATCGGCACATACTCAAACCCTGCTTCATCAAGCCCTTGGCGAATGGCGGCCACAAAACCGTCCATCATATTCGACGGCGCGATGATGTCAGCGCCGGCTTGCGCTTGGCTGACAGCTGTTTTGACAAGCAAATCAAGCGACGGATCGTTCAGCACGCGCTCGTTTTCGACAACGCCGCAATGGCCGTGGCTCGTATATTCACATAAACACGTATCGGCAATGACGACTAGATCTGGGTGTTCGGCTTTGATTTGGCGGATCGCCCGCTGAACAATCCCTGTGTCGCAATACGCCTGTGAACCGACTTCATCTTTTTCATTTGGCACTCCAAACACCATGACGGCAGGGATGCCAAGCCTGGCGATGTCGTCCATTTCCTCAGATAAACGGTCAAGCGACAAATGATAAACCCCTGGCATCGACGGCACTTCCCGCTTCATGCCGCTTCCCTCGACTACAAACAGCGGATAAATGAGATCCTCGACGCGAAGATGCGTCTCACGCACCATCGCCCGAATCGCAGCCGTTTGCCGCAGACGGCGATGGCGGTCAAATGACAGTGCCATTCATCGTCCCTCCATGGAAAAATATTGTTCCATCGCTTCCATTATACCATCGGTCGTGTAATCCGTCGGACAAATATGGACTGGAATGCCCGCCCGTTCAGCCGCTTCTTTCGTCACCGGCCCAATGCAGGCGACCGCAACACCGGAAAGAAGGGCGTCCGCTTCTTGATCGAGAAGGCGGGCAAGGCTGTCGACCGCCGACGGGCTCATCAACGTCACCACATCAATCTTCCGACTGTGCAAAAGCGCCAATAGCTGCTCCCGGCCGCTTTCATCAGGCTCGGTCTCATACACCGTGAGTTCGTCGACGACAGCGCCGGCGCTTCGCAACGCCTCAGACAAGGTCGGACGAGCCAAATTGCCTTTGACAAACAGCACTCGATCGCCTTGTTTGACGTGCGGCATAAGCAAGTCAGCCAACCGTTCAGCCGTGTAATCGTCCGGCACGAGCGCCGGGGAAAGGCCGTATTCGGCGAGCGCCGCCGCCGTTTTCCGCCCAACGACAGCCATCTCCGGCAGTGGACGCGGCAATGAAACATGTGGAAAAAAGAAGCGAACAGCGTTGGCACTCGTGAAGATGAGCCAACGATATTCACCAAGCCGCCCAGCCGCAGCGGCGATTTCTTCCGGCGCCGTCGGTCGGATGGCAATGAGCGGGATCTCGACCGGCACGGCGCCGACAGCGCGCAGCTTGGCAGAAAACGATGCCGCCTGCTCCTTGCCACGCGTCACGAGCACCGTTTTGCCAACGAGCGCGCTGTATGTCATGATTGACTCAACTCCTCTTTTACTCGCTCAATGAGCGCTTTCGCCCCTTGATCGCTGAGCATCGCGGCCGCCTGCCGGCCGACCGCTTCTGGATCAGCGCCGGTGACGATTTCTTTATACCTTTCTTTGCCATCCGGTGAAGCGACAAGGGCCGTGAGGCGCACCATGCCGCCGTCTGCTTCGGCATAACCGGCAATCGGCACTTGACAGCCGCCTTCCATTTGTTGCAAAAAAGCGCGCTCCGCCCGAACAGCCCGCTCGGTTTGCTCGTCGTTCAGTCGGTTGAGCCATTCACGCAATTCCTCATCCTCTTCGCGGCACTCGACGGCGAGCGCCCCTTGACCGACCGCTGGAACGCAGACGTCAAGCGGCAAATAATCGCTGATCACCTCATCGCTCCAGCCCATGCGCGCAAGACCCGCCGCCGCTAACACGATCGCATCGTAATCTTCGTTCTCGAGTTTCGCCAATCTCGTATCAATATTGCCGCGAATCCACTTAATCGTCAAATCCGGGCGATAGGCAAGCAGCTGCGCCGAGCGGCGCAGGCTGCTCGTGCCGACAACCGCTCCTGTTGGCAAGTCGGACAACGGGCGGTTTTGCTTGCTGATGAGCACATCGCGCGCATCTTCGCGGCGCGGCACCGCGCCGATCACTAAACCTTTGGGCAGCACAGCCGGCATATCTTTCATGCTATGGACCGCCATATCGATGCCGCCGGCGAGCAATTCGTGCTCGATCTCTTTCACAAACAACCCTTTGCCCCCCACTTTCGAGAGCGTAACATCAAGCACCCGATCGCCTTTCGTGACGATTTCTTTCACTTCAAACGTAAACGGCGCCCCAAGCTGTTTCAACTCGTTGATCACCCACTTCGTCTGGGTCAAAGCAAGCTTGCTGCGCCGCGAGCCAACGACAATGTTCCGCATCTCGTTCCACCTCAATTATGAATACCAAAAATGAAATTTTGACAAACTGCCAAACAAGAAAAAGTTGACAAGCAAAAATAAAAACGAGCCAATGTTCCATAGCGCGATCGCCTTTCCTTGCATCTGCCGGACGGCTCGCTTGTAAAAATAGACGCCATAGACGAGAAGAACGACAAACGACCCGAGCACTTTCGCATCATACCAATGGAAATGGTCGATTTGAATGTACGCCCAAATCACGCCAAGAATGAGCCCTAATAACAACATAGGCAAGCCGAGCACATTTAAAACATAGGACAAAAAATCAAGCCGCGACAAATCCGCCATGCGCCAAAGACGCGCCCCCCACTTTTTCTTTTTCAGCAAACTGTACTGCAACATGTAAAGCACCGAAAACAGAAACGACAGGGTAAACGCCGCATACGCTCCGAGCGAAAGGGTGATGTGGATGATCAGCAGCTCCGAAACGAGCCGCTCTGCAACAGCCGGCGACTGGGAAGACGGTGCGAACGTATGAACGGCCAAAATAAAAAACGCCAGCACATTGGTAAAAAAAACGATGAAATCTACGCGCAGCAGCCGATTGATGACGAGCGACAGCGTAATGAGAAGCCAGGCGTAAAAATAAAGCCCTTCCGACACTGTTAAAATCGGAAAGCGCTTCGTCTCCATGATGCGAGAAACAAACGTCACTGTCTGCAAAAGCCAAACAATAGAAAGCAACCAGAAGGCGATGTCGTTCGCCTTCCGGTTTTGCTGCAAAAAATCGATGAAGTAGAAAAGGATCGAGGCGATGTAAAGCAAAATGGACAGCTCATACAACAGCGCCACCATCCATCCCACCTTACAGCTGCCATGATGGGCGGGCGGCACGGACCGCTTCCGCGTCTTGTTCATCGCGCTGCACGGATTTTGCCTGCTGCATATGCCGCTCGGATTTCACCGCATCTTCGATATTGAAAATTTTCATAAACAGCTGAAGCGCCTCCTCGGCATTCGGGCCGGCGGCGAGTTCCTTCGCCTGCAAAATCGGATCGCGAAGCAGCTGGTTAATAATGCTTTTTGTATGCTTATTCAACACTTTCCAGTCACGCTCCGACAAATGCGGCAGTTTCCGCTCCAAACTTTTCATTGTTTCCGCTTGGATAGCCAGCGCCTTTTCGCGCAAGGCGGCGATGACTGGAACGACGCCGAGCGTCTGCAGCCATTGGCTGAACGCCATAAGTTCCGCTTCGATCATCCTTTCAATGCGAGCCGCTGCCTTTTGCCGTTCCGCCAAGTTAGCCGCCACCACATCTTGCAAATCGTCAATGTCGTACAAAAACACGGTTTCCAAATCAGCCAACGCTGGATCCAAATCGCGCGGCACCGCGATGTCGACCATAAAGAGCGGGCGGCCTTTGCGCATTTTCTCAAGCGGCGCCACCATTTCTTTCGTCAAAATATAGCCTTTGGCTCCCGTCGAGCTGATGACGATATCCGCTTCCAGCAAAGCGCATGACAATTCACCAAGCGGCTTCGCTTCGCCGGCAAACTGCTTAGCCAGCTGTTTCGCTTTTTCAAACGTCCGATTGACGACCGTCACCTTGCCGACGCCGCTGCCGTACAAGTTTTGCGCCGCCAGCGTCCCCATTTTGCCTGCCCCGATAATCAGGACGTGCTTGCCGGCAAGGCGTCCGAAAATCTTCTTCGCCAGCTCAACCGCCGCATAGCTGACCGATACAGCATGCGCGCCGATGCCCGTTTCCGAGTGGGCGCGTTTGGCAAACGTCACCGCCTGCTTGAACAGATGATTGAAAATCGTGCCGCTCGTCCCGACCTCTTGAGCGAGCAAATAGCTGTCTTTCACTTGCCCTAAAATTTGCGTTTCCCCAAGCACCATCGAATCAAGGCCGGCTGCCACGCGGAACAAATGCTGGATGGCCGCCTCTCCTTCAAGCACACGCAAATACGGAGCAATCGCTTCCACTCCAACGTCAAACCATTCGGCTAAAAATGCTTTGATATAGTAACGGCCGGTATGCAGTTGATCGACCACTGCATAAACTTCCGTCCGGTTGCACGTCGAGACGATCACATTTTCGAGCACGCTTTTTTGCTTGGCGAGCTGTTTCATCGCCGCACCGAGTTCCGCTTCGGCAAACGCGAGCTTTTCGCGGATTTCTACAGGGGCGGTTTTATAGTCGACGCCAACGACTACGATTTGCACGATGCCAACCCCCTTATTGACCGAATCCCTTTTATCATTATATCACAACCGTCCATCGTTCCAGTTTGAAAAAATTGTGAACATGCCTCTAAAGCTATGCTAAACTGTAGACAGTGATCATTCTATCATAAACATGTCCAAAAGGGAAACGGAGGACGCGACGATCATGAAAACCCGAACGGTATTCTCCGCCATCTTGTTCATCGGCCTCGGGCTGTATTTTCTTGCCGGACAGTTGGAAACACCCTTTTTCCGTTTCTTTCAAGGGTGGCCGGCCTTGCTTGCCATTTGCGGGGCAGCTTTGCTCGGCCAAGCGCATGCAGCGCGCGAATATGCTTACCTTTTCCCCGGCTTTCTTTTGCTTAGCTTTGGCGCCCAGCTGTTGCTCTCCGGGGCGTTTTCGTTTTGGCCCCGCGGCGTGAACATGTTTTTTTTCCTCATTGCGCTCGCTTTTTTCGCCAGCAGCCGGAAACAAAAAGGTGGAGCCGGCTTCGGCGTGCTTTTTTTGCTTCTCGCTGTCGTGCTGACGTTTTCCGGGCGCGGCCAGCCGTTCTTTCACCTCGTCCAAGCCGGTCTTTCCTCTGTCTGGCAATTTTGGCCGCTCGGACTCATCGCCATCGGCGTCTATCTATTATGGGCTAGGCGAAAATAGCCTTGAAAGTGAAAACACCAGCCGAATCGCTGGTGTTTTCATCATGAGGACACAAACGGCAAAAGCGCCGCCCATGCTTCGTCTTTCCCTTGCCCGGTCTCCGCGGAAAACAAAAGGAGCGGGTCGCCGTCAGCCATTCGCAGCGTCTCGCGCGCGATTTTCGCGTGTTTTTGATGCTTGCCGCGCGGCACTTTATCCGCTTTCGTCGCGATGACGATCACCGGGATCTCGTAATGTTTCAAAAACTCGTACATCATCACATCGTCTTTCGTCGGCGGATGGCGCAAGTCAACGAGCAGGACCGCCGCCTTAAGCGTCTCGCGCGTGGTAAAGTACGTCTCCATCATTTTCCCCCATTTTTGCCGCTCCTGCTTCGACACGCGGGCAAAGCCATAACCGGGCACGTCCACAAAGTAAAACGAGTCGTTAATCAAATAAAAATTCAATGTCTGCGTTTTGCCTGGCTTTGAGGAGGTGCGCGCTAAGTTTTTTCTGTTGATCATTTTGTTGATGAATGATGATTTGCCAACGTTCGAACGGCCAGCGAGCGCCACCTCCGGCCGTCCGCCGTCCGGATATTGTTCTGGCTTGACGGCACTGGTCACAAGCTCTGCTTTCTTCACAT
The DNA here is from genome assembly GCF_000733845.1 of Geobacillus vulcani PSS1. GTDB lineage: Bacteria > Bacillota > Bacilli > Bacillales > Anoxybacillaceae > Geobacillus > Geobacillus vulcani. The sequence goes on along the minus strand of NZ_JPOI01000001.1, from coordinate 1,807,942 downwards.
TCATCGCTTCCACCCCACCAGCGCGTGCGGCAACACCTCATCGAGATGGGAGACGAGCACAAAGCGCAAGTCGCTCTTCACCGTTTCTGGAATGTCAGCCAAATCTTTTTCATTGTCTTTCGGCAAAATGACTGTTTTCAATCCGGCACGGTGGGCGCTTAACGTTTTCTCCTTCAACCCCCCGATCGCAAGAACGCGGCCGCGCAGCGTAATTTCCCCGGTCATGCCGACGAAGCGGCTCACCGGCTTGCCCGTCAACGCGGAAATGAGTGCGGTCGCAATCGTGATGCCGGCCGATGGCCCATCTTTTGGCACCGCGCCTTCCGGGACATGAATATGGATATCGTACGTTTCATGAAACTTCGGGTCAATGCCGAGCTCCTCGGCGCGCGAACGCACATAGCTGAACGCCGCTTGCGCCGACTCTTTCATCACATCGCCGAGCTTCCCGGTTAACACGAGCTTGCCGTTGCCTTTTGCAAGCGACACTTCAATCGCAAGCGTATCGCCGCCAAACGCGGTGTAGGCAAGCCCGGTCGCCACGCCGACTTGGTCTTCCGCTTCGGCCTGGCCGTAGCGGTATTTTCGCTTCCCTAAAAATTCCTCAAGATTGTTTTCTGTGATCACCACCCGCTTTTTCTCGCCGGAGACGATGAGGCGGGCCGCTTTTCGGCAGATAGCGGCGAGCTGCCGCTCCAGCTCCCGGACGCCGGCTTCGCGCGTGTAATGGCGGATGATAGCCAACATCGCCTCATCACGAACTTGGAGCGCCGCCTTTTTCAGCCCGTGCTCGGTGATTTGTTTCGGCAGCAAATGCCGCTTGGCGATATGCAGCTTCTCCACTTCTGTGTAGCCTGGTATGTGGATCACTTCCATCCGGTCCAAGAGAGGCTGCGGAATCGCCGCCAAATGGTTGGCCGTGGCGATAAACATGACTTTCGATAGATCGTACGGCTCTTCAATGTAATGGTCGCTGAACGTATGATTTTGCTCCGGGTCAAGCACCTCCAGCATGGCCGCCGATGGATCGCCACGAAAATCGCTCGACATTTTGTCAATTTCATCAAGCAAAAAGACAGGGTTGATCGTACCGGCTTTTTTCATTCCTTGGATAATGCGGCCCGGCATGGCGCCGACGTACGTGCGGCGATGACCGCGAATTTCCGATTCGTCGCGGACGCCGCCGAGCGAAACACGGACGAAGCGGCGGCCGAGCGCTTTGGCGATCGATCGGGCGAGCGACGTTTTGCCGACCCCCGGCGGTCCAGCAAGGCAAAGAATCGGGCCTTTTAACGATTTCGTCAGCTGCTTGACGGATAAAAATTCAAGCACTCGTTCTTTCACTTGATCGAGCCCGTAATGCTCCTCGTTTAAAATCGCTTCCGCCCGCTTAATGTCGTGGATGTCTTCCGTTTCTTTCGACCACGGCAAGGCGATGAGCCAATCGAGGTAGTTGCGGATGACCGCGCTTTCCGCTGAGGTGGCCGGAATTTTTTCATAACGGTCAAGCTCCTTCAATGCCGTTTGTTTCACGTGCTCCGGCATGCCGGCCGCCTCAATTTTTTCTTTCAGCTCCTCAACTTCGCCTGTTTTTCCTTCTTTTTCGCCAAGCTCTTTTTGAATCGCCTTCATTTGCTCGCGCAAATAATACTCTTTTTGCGTCCGCTCCATCGACTGCTTGACGCGGGCGCTGATCTTTTTCTCAAGCTGGAGCACTTCTTTTTCGTTGTGCAAAATTTGGATGATTTTATTGAGGCGCTCTTTCACGTCGATCGTTTCTAAAATGCGCTGCTTTTCCTCAAGCTTAAGCGGCAAGTGCGAGGCGATGATGTCCGCCATTCGCCCCGGCTCATCGATGTCGACGATCGAGGCGTAAATGTCGACCGACAGCCGCTTGGACAAGTTTATGTACTGCTCGAAATATTCCAGCATCGTCCGCTTGAGCGCCTCATCTTCTAAATCTTTCGCCGCCCGGTCGGCAAACTTTTCAACTTTGACGAGAAAGTACGGCTCCTCGCTGATCACTTCCGTGATGAGCGCCCGGGCGACGCCTTCGACAAGCACGCGGAACGTGCCGTTCGGGAGTTTTAGAAGTTGCTTGACGCGCGCGATCGTCCCCATTTTATATAAGTCATCCATATCCGGTTCGTCGATGGCAACGTCTTTCTGCGACGTCAGCAAAATCATATGATCCTCGACCATGGCTTGTTCGAGCGCTTTGACCGATTTCTCGCGCCCGACATCCAAATGGAGCACCATCGTCGGAAACACGAGCAGCCCCCGCAGCGGCAAAAGCGGAACGACCGTCTCCTTTTTCTTTCCGTTCACGCCGAACACCTCCATCTCTCGCTTCTATTCGTTTATTGTATAGTACGGTAGCCGGGTTTGTAAAATTTGACGAATGAGAAAGAGCGCGACACTCCGTCTGCAGGCAAAGAAAAACCGACTTCAGCGACGATCCGCTTGCGCCGAAGCCGTACATAAAAGAGGGGCCGGGCGAACCGCCCGACTCGGTTACGAGCGGACCGCCCGCTTTGGTTGCCAATCGTTCGCCTTGCCGCCGTTTCCTTTGGCTAGACGAGCTTTTTCTCCGAGCGGTCCATAGCTGCGGGCAGCAGCGCGGGGCCGCGGCGGAGCGCCTCTTCGCCGAACACATGGACGAGCACTTCCTCAAGGCGGCGGACGGCGATGATTTGAATGCCGTTGACTTCGCCTAGAAGCGATTGCATATTCTCAATCGGGATGATGACTTTTTTCGCCCCGGCTTGTTTGGCCGCTTTGATTTTGGCGAACACGCCGCCGACCGGTTTCACGCAGCCGCGGATGCTGATTTCTCCGGTCATCGCGACCGTATGATCGACTGGCAGCTGGTAAATGGCGGAATAAATGCCGACCGCAATCGCCACTCCGGCTGAAGGACCGTCAACCGGCGCCCCGCCCGGAAAGTTGACATGAATGTCGTAGCGGTCCGCTGGCACGCCCATCGCTCGCAACACCGTAATGACGTTTTCCGCCGAGCCGCGCGCCATGCTTTTGCGCCGCACCGATTTTTCTGCGCTGCCGATGCTTTCCTCTTCGATAATGCCGGTGACATTGATCGATCCTTTTCCTTTCGCCGGCAAGGCGGTCACCTCAATTTCGAGCAGCGCACCGGTGTTCGGACCGTACACGGCAAGGCCATTGACGACGCCGACCGCCGGGGCAGACGCGATTTTCTTCTCATAACGCGGGGTCATCTGACTTGATTGAATCACCCATTCAATATCTTTGTCTAAAATTTTCTCCCGGTTTTCTGTAATAGCGAGACCAGCAGCGATTTGCATCATGTTGACCGCCTCCCGTCCATTGCGCGCATAGGAGGAAAGGAGGCGAATGCCGCTTTCTGACACATTCAAGCGAATTTTTTCCGCCGCCTTTCTGGCGATCAAGGCGATTTCGTCTTGATCGAGTTCACGGAAAAACACTTCCAAGCAGCGGGAGCGAATGGCCGGAGGAATTTCGTTCGGCGTGCGCGTCGTCGCCCCGACAAGACGGAAATCAGCCGGCAGCCCATTTTGGAAAATATCGTGAATATGGCTTGGGATTTGCGGATTTTCTTTGCTGTAATAGGCGCTTTCAAAAAATACTTTCCGGTCCTCCAACACTTTCAACAACTTGTTCATTTGGATCGGATGAAGCTCGCCGATTTCGTCGATGAATAAAACGCCGCCGTGGGCGTTCGTCACCGCCCCTTGCTTCGGCTGGGGAATGCCGGCTTGCCCCATCGCCCCGGCCCCCTGGTAAATCGGGTCGTGCACCGAGCCGATGAGCGGGTCAGCGATGCCGCGCTCGTCAAAGCGCGCCGTCGTCGCGTCAAGCTCCACGAACACCGCATTTTTCTTAAACGGGGAGAGCGGATTTTTTTTCGCTTCCTCAAGCACAAGACGAGCCGCCGCTGTCTTGCCGACGCCAGGGGGGCCGTAAATGATGACATGCTGCGGGTTTGGCCCGCATAAAGCCGCTTTTAACGCCTTGATGCCATCTTCCTGACCGACGATGTCAGCAAAACTTTTCGGCCGCACTTTTTCCGCCAGCGGCTCGGTGAGCGAAATCGAACGCAGCTTGCGGAGCTGTTCCATCTCTTTGCGCGACTCTTTATCAATCGAGACTTTTTGCACACGCTGCCCTCTTAGCAAATTCCAAAAATAAAGGCCGATGATGACCCCGAAAAACAGCTGAATAAGAAGCACGATGTTCGTCCAATCCATGCCCCGATATCCTCCTGCCTCTAGATGGTATGTAGTATGATAGTATCTCCGTGAACGGACGGGAATAAACAAAAAAAGCGCCGGCCGGCGCCCAGGGCATGGGCGGCAAAAAAAGAAACCGCCGGAAAAAGGCGGTTTTCCATCAGGCAGATGTTTTCCGTTCCAACTCGATGACGGTGCCGTCATGGCGGATGAGTGTCGGCGGCTTCGTGCCGCGCACGGTCTCTAGGGTAATAATGCATTTTTGCACATCTTCGCGCGACGGCAACTCAAACATCACATCGAGCATAATCCCTTCGATGATCGAACGAAGACCGCGCGCGCCCGTTTTCCGTTCAATCGCTTTTTTCGCGATTTCGCGAAGCGCCGCTTCCTCAAACTCGAGCTCAACACCGTCAAGCTCAAGCATTTTTTGGTATTGCTTGACAATGGCATTTTTCGGTTTCGTCAAAATGTCAATCAACGCCTGTTCGTCGAGCGGCTCGAGCGTCGTAATGACCGGCAGGCGGCCGATGAACTCCGGAATGAGCCCAAACTTGAGCAAGTCTTCCGGCAGCACTTTCGACAACAAGTTTTTCTCGTCGACATCCGTCTGGTTCATTTCCGCGCCAAACCCGATCACTTTTTTGCCAAGGCGGCGCTTGATGATCGGCTCGATGCCGTCAAACGCCCCTCCGCAAATGAACAAAATGTTCGTCGTGTCGATTTGGATGAACTCTTGATGCGGATGTTTGCGGCCGCCCTGCGGCGGAACGCTGGCAATGGTCCCTTCTAAAATTTTCAACAGCGCCTGTTGCACGCCTTCACCGGATACGTCGCGGGTGATGGAAGGGTTTTCCGATTTACGAGCGATTTTGTCAATTTCATCGATGTAAATGATGCCTTTTTCCGCCCGTTCGACGTCATAATCAGCCGCTTGGATGAGCTTTAACAAAATGTTTTCGACATCCTCGCCGACGTAGCCCGCTTCCGTGAGCGACGTCGCGTCAGCGATGGCAAACGGCACGTTCAAAATGCGCGCCAATGTTTGCGCCAACAGCGTTTTCCCGCTCCCGGTCGGCCCGATCATCAAAATGTTGCTTTTCGACAGCTCAACATCGTCGATTTTGCTGCCGGAATTGATCCGTTTATAATGGTTGTAAACAGCAACGGCGAGCGATTTTTTCGCCTCGTCTTGACCGATGACGTACTCATCTAGAATTTCCCGAATTTCCAACGGTTTCGGCACGTCTTTAAATTCAAATTCTTCCTCATTGCCAAGCTCTTCTTCCACAATCTCGGTGCACAATTCGATGCACTCATCGCAAATGTAAACGCCCGGACCGGCGACCAGCTTGCGCACTTGATCTTGTGTTTTGCCGCAGAACGAGCATTTCAATTGCCCTTTTTCATCATTAAACTTAAACATGTCATTTCACCCCTTGCCAACGAAATCGCACGTGCGTATGTATCGTGTCTCGCCACCCTTTGTTGCAAAAACGTATGTATTCGCTATTTTACCATAAACATTTATGAAAAAGCGAATGAAAAAACTGTTATTCGTTAGAAAAGTTTGAAAATTACTGTTCAGCTGCCATTGGTGAGAGAAAGAACAAGGCACGAACGTCTCGCGCCTTGTTCTTTCCTTACATTTATTATTATGCCGCAACCTTGCTGTGCTCTACAAGAAAATCGACCGTTTTTCGCCATTTTAAATCTTCTTTGACGCCATCTAAGCTGCCGAGCAGCTCTTTGATCTTGTCGACGCTCAGCTTGTAGGCTTCCGCCATTTTTTCCAGCTCTTTGTTCACTTCCTCATCGGTTACTTCGATGTTTTCCGCTTTCGCGATCGCCTCGAGCGTCAGCGCCGCACGCACCCGTTTTTCAGCATCCTCTCTCATTTGCTCGCGCAATGCCGCTTCGTCTTGGCCGGAGAACTGATAGTACATTTGCAAGTTCATCCCTTGCATTTGCAGGCGCTGATCAAACTCGCGAAGCATCCGGTCTGTTTCATTTTTGATCATGACCTCTGGAATATCCATTTCGGCGTTGGCCGCCGCTTTTTCGACAACCGCGTTGCGCAACGCGGTTTCCGCTTCATTCTTTTTCGCTTCTTCCAGCCGAGCGCGGATTTTCGCCTTCAGCTCGTCGAGCGTTTCGACTTCGTCATCGACGTCTTTGGCAAACTCATCGTCAAGCGCTGGCAGCTGTTTCGCTTTCACTTCATGCACTTTCACTTTAAATGTCGCCGCTTTGCCGGCCAATTGCTTCGCATGGTATTCTTCCGGAAACGTGACTTGAATTTCTTTTTCTTCACCGGCTTTCATGCCGACAAGCTGCTCTTCAAAGCCCGGAATGAACGTTCCAGAGCCGATTTCAAGCGAATAGTTCTCCGCCTTGCCGCCTTCAAACGGTTCGCCGTCAACAAACCCTTCGAAATCGATGACGACCGTATCGCCGTTTTCCACCGTCCCGTCTTCTTTAACGACAAGTTCGGCGTAATTTTCTTGCAAACGTTTCAATTCGTTTTCGACATCTTCGTCCGCCACGGTTGTATCCATTTTTTCCACTTCAAGCCCTTTGTATTGACCGAGCTTCACTTCCGGCTTTACAGTCACTTTCGCTTTGAAAATTAAACTTTTGCCTTTTTCCATTTGCTCAATGTCAATCTCTGGCATTGACACCGGTTCGATGCCTGCCTCTTCGACCGCTTTGGCATACGCCTCTGGCAGCAAAATGTCGAGCGCATCTTGATAGAGCGCTTCAACGCCGAACCGTTTTTCAAACAGAACGCGCGGCACTTTCCCCTTGCGGAAGCCCGGAAGCGTGATGTTTTTCACCACTTTTTTAAACGCGGCGTCCAAGCCTTTGTTCACTTTCTCGGCGTCAACCTCAACGGTCAATACGCCTTCGTTCCCTTCAAGCTTTTCCCATTTGACTGACATCCTTGTTCCCTCCACCTGAAATCATTGCTCGGACCATAGCGCAATCCGCTTGTCCATGACTTTTTATGATGCCCGATTATGTAGACCATTATGCGAAAACAGATACATAGCACAGCCATTATATTATAACATACAAAAGCCATGTTTCAACAGAGAACGAGTCATTAGAGGAAGGAAAGTTCTTCGATTTCGTATAGCTTTTGGCAAAGCCTTGCCATCTTCGCCTCCTCCACACCATAGCGATCGGCCAAAGCGGTTGTGTCAGCATCCAAGCCTAAAAACCGATTCGCCATCCAATGAAGGGCGGCAAGCCATGCATCGACGTCCGCCGGATCAGGCGGGAACGGATACAAAACGTATGCATAGCGAAGCCAAATTTCCGCCGCTGTTTCGTATAAGCTCGGGCTTTCCGCCGCAAGCTGCTGTTCAAGCCGACTCAGCAGCGATGAAGCAAATTCCGTCTCCGTCTGTTCGTCCAACATGGACGGGACGACCTCCACACAACGGCCAAACTTTTCAACCGTCACCGTTTCGCTGACTCGCTTCCCTGTCAACAAGCGAAGAAGCATCGTTTTCGCCATCGGGCTTTTTTCCGGTGTGCATAAATATTGCTTGAGCAGCGGGAGCACCGGGGTGATGTCTTCTTTTTCGAGCTGCTTAATGAGCTGCAGCTGCTCCGCAATGTCCCCAGACTCAAGCAGCCGTTTCACCTGCTTCCACTCCGCTGGCGGAAGCGTGCGGGCGTTCATTTTTTCACTGAAGCGAAGCAGCTGGTGAAGCTGTTCGCGCAACGAAACGGATAGGGACGGACGGCGCAAGGCGTTGTGGATCACCATTTCCGCCTTGCTGTATCGGTTTGTTTGCAACAGCACGGCGAGATACATTTGCAACAGATCGCTGTTGTTCGGCTGTTCGTCAAGCAAGGCGGCGAGGCGCCGCTCCGCCTCATCGTATTCCCCAAGCTCATAGCAACAAACAGCAAGCCCAAACCGGATGGGGAAGCTGTCATCACCGAGCTGCTCAGCGGTGCGCAAAAAGCGGAGCGCTTCCTTATACCGCTTCGCCTCGAGCGCGGCAAACGCCTCTTCCATCAGCCGTTCTTTCGTTTGCGGAAACATGATGATTTTTCCTTTTTTTTCGTTCATCTTCGCCCGCTCCTATGTGTGTTTACCACAAGTGTAACAAGTTTTCTTAACCGAAACAAGCTGACCCTTTTGGCACTTGCTGCCGCCATCCGTTTTCTTCATCCTCCTATAGGCAAAACAAATCGGCTGTTCCTGCCAAAATAACGGCGGAACAGCCGATGTTTGCCGCCACGTTGCACTGCAAAAGACAGACGCTTACGGCCGTGGGCTATGCTGTTGTTCATACGCTTGAATATACGGTTCATATACAAACGTTAAATCAATTTCATCCCATCCTTTTAACAGCAGCTGTTTTCGATACGGGTCGATGTCAAACCGGCGCGAAAACCCTTCATCGTCAAATACCCGCTGTTCTTCAAGCGAAATGGTCAGTTCATAATCGGGGCGCTCGCTTTGGCGCAACAGGTAGCGGACGTCCGCTTTATCCAGCCGGATCGGCAACAGCCCATTTTTTAAGCAGTTGTTGTAAAAAATGTCGGCGAACGATGGAGCAATGATTGCGCGGAATCCGTAATCTTGCAGCGCCCACGGTGCATGTTCGCGCGATGAGCCGCAGCCGAAGTTTTCATCGGCGACTAAAATCGTCGCCCCTTCGTTTTCCGGGCGGTTGAGCTCAAACTCTGGATTTGGCGTGCCGTCGCTCAAATACCGCCAATCGTAAAAGAGAAACTGGCCAAAGCCGGTGCGTTCAATCCGCTTCAAAAACTGCTTTGGAATGATTTGATCGGTATCAATATTCGCCCGATCGATGCCGGCGGTTTTTCCACGGTGGATTGTAAACGGCTTCATCGTCCTTTCCCCTTCCGTTATGGATGTTACTGATGGCGGAGGGGCGCGGCCTCCTAGGATGCCGCGCCGCCCCTTTTGCAGTCACGATCGTCGATTTAACAGACCGGCTCGGCTTCAAGCTGGCGCACATCGACAAAATGTCCGTAAATCGCGGCCGCCGCTGCCATCACTGGGCTGACGAGATGCGTGCGCGCTCCTTTTCCTTGCCGCCCTTCAAAGTTGCGGTTCGACGTTGACGCACAGTGCTCGCCTTCCGGGATGATGTCCGGGTTCATGCCCAAGCAGGCGCTGCAGCCGGAGTCGCGCCATTCAAAACCGGCGTCAATGAAAATTTGCGCCAACCCTTCCGCTTCGGCTTGCTTTTTCACTTGCTGCGACCCAGGCACGACGAGCGCCCGTACGCCTGGGGCTACTTTTTTGCCTTTGACGATGCTCGCCGCCGCGCGCAAATCGCTAAGGCGCGAGTTCGTACATGAACCGATGAAGACGTGCTGCACCGGAATATCCGTAATCGGCGTGCCCGGCTTGAGCCCCATATACTCAAGCGCCCGACGCACCGCGTTTTGCTCTGTTTTGCTTTCAAATTGCTCGGGATGCGGCACGACACCGTCAACCGATGTGCTCATCGCCGGGTTCGTGCCCCACGTCACCATGGGGGCGATCGTCGAGGCATCGATTTCAATCGTTCGGTCGTATTCCGCCCCTTCATCGGTGGCAAGCGCCTTCCACCGCTCCACGGCCTTGTCAAACTCCTCACCTTTTGGCGCATATTTGCGCCCGCGCAAATAGGCAAACGTCGTTTCATCCGGGCTGATGAGTCCAGCCCGGGCCCCGGCTTCGATCGACATGTTGCAAATCGTCATCCGCTCTTCCATCGACATGCGGCGAATGGCCTCCCCGGTAAACTCGATGATGTAGCCGGTGCCGACGCCGACGCCATAGCGGCCGATGATGGCCAAAATGACGTCTTTCGCCGTCACCCCTTTGCCAAGGTGGCCGTTGATGCGGATTTGCAGCGTTTTCGGCTTATGCTGCCAAAGCGTTTGGGTCGCCAGCACGTGTTCGACTTCGCTCGTGCCGATGCCAAACGCCAAGGCGCCAAACGCCCCGTGCGTCGAGGTGTGGCTGTCGCCGCAGACGATCGTTTTTCCCGGCTGAGTCAAGCCGAGCTCGGGGCCGATGACGTGAACGATCCCTTGCTCGTCGCTATGCAAATCGGCGAGCGGAATCCCAAATTCGCGGCAGTTGCGCTCCAAGGCGGCAATTTGGTTACGCGCCACTTCGTCGGTGATCACAAATCGATTCACGGTCGGCACGTTATGGTCCATCGTCGCAAACGTCAAGTCCGGCCGCCGCACCGTCCGCCCTTTTTGCCGCAACCCTTCGAACGCTTGCGGCGAGGTCACTTCATGGACTAAATGCAAATCAATGTACAATAAATCCGGTTTGCCTTCCTCACGATAGACGACGTGGGCTTCCCAAATTTTATCAATGATCGTTTTCGGCTTCATTGGCTTTCACCTCGCACGTCTTAGGCATAAACGGTCATAATTTGCGCAATGGCTGTATCATCCAGCACCGCCGTTTTGATTTCTTCGACCATTTCGTTCGTTGATACGACGCGGACGCCGCTTGGCGCCAAGTCGGCAGTGCGCAAACCTGCCTCAAGCGCCTGATGCACCGCCTGTTCGATCGCTTCCGCCTCGGTGGCAAGCCCGAACGACAGGCGAAGCATCATCGCAGCGGACAAAATCGCCGCGATCGGATTGGCTTTGTTCATGCCGGCGATATCCGGCGCTGAACCGTGCACCGGCTCATACAAGCTCGGACCAGAAGCGGATAAGCTGGCTGACGGCAGCATCCCGAGCGATCCGGACAACATGGAGGCTTCGTCGCTTAAAATATCGCCAAACATGTTTTCCGTGACGATGACGTCAAACTGCTTCGGCGCGCGGATGAGCTGCATGGCCGCATTGTCGACAAGCATATGTTCAAGCTCGACATCTGGGAATTGTTTGGCCACCTCCTCGGCCACTTCCCGCCATAGACGGCTTGACGAGAGGACGTTCGCCTTGTCGACCGACGTCACTTTTTTCTTCCGCCCGCGTGCGAGTATAAACGCCATGCGGACGATCCGTTCGATTTCCTCCTTTTTATATAGCAAGGTATCCACTGCTTTTTCTTCGCCGTTTTCGACGACGCGGCCGCTCGGCTGGCCGAAGTAAATGCCGCCGGTCAGCTCACGGACGATGACAAAATCGACTCCTTGCACGAGATCCGGTTTTAACGGCGAAGCGGAAGCCAAACGATCATAACAAACAACTGGCCGCAAGTTGGCATATAAGTCAAGCTGCTTGCGAATGGCAAGCAATCCTCTTTCCGGGCGCAAATGCGGAGGGTTGTCATCCCACTTCGGACCGCCGACCGCCCCGAGAAGCACCGCATCGCTTTCCCGACAAAGGCGAAGCGTTTCCTCAGGGAGCGGCGTCCCCGTTTCATCGATCGCCGCTCCGCCAATCAATCCATATTCAAACGTAAATTCGTGGCCAAAGCGAATCCCGACCGCTTTCAATACCTCTACCGCTCCGGCCGTCACTTCTTGGCCGATGCCGTCCCCTGGCAAGACAGCAATCCGATAGTTTCCCATGCTGACCCCTCCATTTTATGGTGTTGTTACTTTCTCGTTTTCACCGCGCATCGCTTCGATCATAAACACACGGTTGATGGCGTTGATGTACGCTTTTGCAGATGCTTCCAACACGTCTTGCGCGGTGCCGCGCCCGCTCGTCTCGATGTCATGGGCGCGCACTTTGACAAACACTTGCGCCAATGCATCGCGGCCGCCGCCGACCGATTCAATCCGATAGTCAAGCAGCATCACCGGCGTTTGGAAACAACGTTCCAATGTATTGTACAGCGCCTCGACGCTGCCGGCGCCGGTCGCCGCTTCTTGGATTTCGTTCCCCTTCCCGTCTTTCAGCACAACAACCGCCGTCGGAATTTGATTCGTCCCGTATTGCACTTGAATGGAAGACAATTGATAAAAATCTTTGAAGTGGTCGAACTTCTCTTCGAAAATCAACGCGATTAAATCGTCGTCGGTAATGTCCTTCTTTTTGTCGGCCAATTCTTTAAAGCGGACAAACAGCTGATTGATTTCTTCGTCGGACAACGTGTAGCCGAGCTCCTCGACCCGATTGCGGAGCGCATGGCGGCCGGAATGTTTGCCGAGCACCATCGAGTTTGACGGCACGCCGACAAGCTCCGGAGAAATGATTTCGTATGTCGTTTTTTCTTTTAAGACGCCGTCTTGATGGATGCCCGATTCATGCGCAAACGCGTTTTTGCCGACCACCGCTTTGTTCGGCGGAACGACCATCCCAGTCAGCTTGCTGACAAGATTGCTTGTGCGCTTAATTTCCTGCAAATTGAGGCGCGTTTCCACCTGATAGTAGTCTTTGCGGATGTGAAGAGCGACGGCGATTTCCTCGAGCGCCGCATTGCCGGCCCGCTCGCCGATGCCGTTGATCGTACACTCGACTTGCGTCGCCCCGTGTTCAATGGCTGACAGCGAATTCACCACCGCCATGCCCAAGTCATCATGACAATGAGCGGAGAGCGAAACATTTTCAATATTCGGAACATTGTTTCGTAAATAGAGGAAAATCTCCCCGTATTCTTTCGGCGTAATATAGCCGACCGTATCGGGAATGTTGATCACCGAGGCGCCCGCTTTAATGACCTCGGCGACGATTCTCGCCAAAAACGGCAACTCGCTCCGGCACGCGTCTTCCGCCGACCATTGGACGATCGGGAAAAAGCGTTTGGCGTATTTCACCGCTTCCACTGCCGTCTCAATCACTTGTTCCGGCGTCATCCGCAATTTATGCACCATATGGATCGGCGAGGTGGCGATGAATAGGTGGAGCCGCGGCTCTGCGCCGCCCTTTAACGCCTCCCATGCCGCATCGATGTCGCTTCGAACCGAGCGCGACAACCCGGTGACCGAGCATGTTCTCACCGTTTCCGCGATTTGTTTGACCGCCTCAAAATCCCCTTTGGATGAGGCGGGGAAGCCCGCCTCGATGATGTCCACCCGCAGCCGTTCAAGCTGGCGGGCAATTTCTAATTTTTCTTGCAAATTCAAATTCACGCCAGCGGATTGTTCCCCGTCACGCAATGTGGTATCAAAAAACTTAATGTTTCGCACCTGGCACCACCGCCTCCACTTGTTTTGCTTTCACAAACGGCATCATGCTTCGCAGTTCGCGTCCGACGATTTCGATCAAATGCTCGTTTTCACGCCGGTTGATGGCGTTGAACTCCGGACGGTTCGCTTGGTTTTCCAAAATCCAGCTCTTCGCGAATTTGCCGGTTTGAATGTCATCGAGCACCTTTTTCATTTCTGCTTTCACCGCGTCATTAATGATGCGTGGGCCCGTGATGAAATCTCCCCATTGCGCCGTATCAGAAATCGAATACCGCATCCACGACAACCCGCCCTCATACAAGAGGTCGACGATCAGCTTCATTTCGTGCAAACATTCAAAATACGCGACTTCCGGTTGATACCCGGCTTCAACAAGCGTCTCAAACCCCGCTTTAATGAGCGCAGTCAGCCCGCCGCAAAGCACCGCTTGTTCCCCGAACAAGTCCGTTTCCGTTTCTTCTTTGAACGTCGTCTCCAGCACTCCAGCCCGAGTGGCGCCAATCGCCTTCGCGTAGGCGAGCGCCGTTTCTTTGGCGTGTCCGGTCACATCCTGATAGACAGCGATGAGCGCCGGCACGCCCGCTCCTTCGGCATACGTGCGCCGCACGAGATGGCCTGGGCCTTTCGGCGCAACCAAGAAGACGTCAACATGATTCGGCGGGACGATTTGGCTGAAATGGATGTTAAAGCCGTGCGCGAATACAAGCGCGTTGCCCGGCTCGAGCGCCGGCTCGATTTCCTCTTTGTACACGGCCGGCTGCTTCTCATCCGGCAGCAGCACCATGACGAGATCCGCCTGCTTCGCCGCTTCGCGGACTGAATACACCTCAAATCCGTCTTGTTCTGCCTGCTCCCATGATTTTCCTTTCCGCAGTCCGACGATGACGCGAACGCCGCTGTCGCGCAAGTTTTGCGCATGAGCGTGGCCTTGCGAGCCGTAACCGATGATCGCGACCGTTTTCCCTTGCAGGTATTGTTCGTTTGCATCCCCGTTATAGTAGACTTTTGCCATGATTACCCTCTCCTTTGTTCTGTAGTTTGACCATCCCTACGCTTGGCCGCCCCTTGTTTGGCGGTTCCATGAAGCGATCAGCACGGTTTTGTTATGATAGCTGTTAAATCATGAACACCGTTTTTTGATGCGCGTTGAAAGAACAAGCGCTGGCGCTGGCGTTGGCGAGCAAGATTTAAATAATGAACGCCGTTTTCTGATTCGTCGTCGCTTTTTGCGCCCCGCGGGTAAACGCGGTCGTTCCCGTGCGCGCCACTTCTTTGATGCCATATGGGCGCAGCAGTTCAATCAGCGCCTCGACTTTGTCCGGCTCGCCGGTCACTTGAATGACAAGGCTGTCTTTGCTGACGTCGACGATCGAGGCGCGGAACGGCTCGATGAGCGTGTAAATTTCCTGGCGGACCGAAGGCGGAGCAGACACTTTAATGAGCGCCAGCTCGCGGGCGACGATCGCCTGGTCGGTGATGTCATTGACTTTCAACACGTCGATCTGCTTGTTCAGCTGCTTGATGATTTGTTCCGCGGTCCGTTCGTCGTCGACATTGACGACAAATGTCATCCGCGAAATCCCCTCGATTTCCGTATGGCCGACGGTGATGCTTTCGATGTTGTAATGCCGCTTCGTAAACAGCCCGGTGATGCGGTTTAAGACGCCGGGGCGGTTGTTGACGGTCATTGTGATGATTCTTCGCATGCTTTCACCCCCACCATTTGATGAAGCCCTTTGCCGGGCGCGACCATCGGATAGACGTTCTCGTCGGCGCGGACATGAAAGTCAAGCAGCACCGGACCGTTGATGGCAAACGCCTGTTTTAACACGTCGGCCGCTTCCGCCTCGGTCTTCGCCCGCAGCCCCAGCATGCCGTACGCTTCGGCAAGCTTGACGAAATCCGGTTGGTTCGGAATGAGCGAATGGGAGTACCGTTTGTCATAAAACAGCTCCTGCCATTGCCGCACCATGCCGAGCGCTTGATTGTTGACGATGACGATTTTGATCGGCAGCTGCAATTCTTGAATGACCGACAGCTCTTGGAACGTCATTTGGAAGCCGCCGTCGCCGACGATCGACACGACCGTGGCGCTCCGGTCGGCGAGCTGGGCGCCGATCGCCGCCGGAAGACCGAACCCCATCGTGCCGAGCCCCCCGGACGTCACCCACCGATGCGGCCGGTTGAACTTGTAATATTGCGCCGCCCACATTTGATGCTGACCGACGTCAGTCGTCACGATCGCCTCGCCGTTTGTCATTTCATAGATCATCTCGATCAGTTTTTGCGGTTTGATCGCGCCGGCTTCCGGTTCGTAATGAAGCGGGAAGCGCCGCTTCCATTCATCAAGCTGCGCAAGCCACGCCGCCGTGTCCGCCGACTTGCCTTGCTGGGCGATCAGCTCTTGCAAGGCGGCTTTCGCATCGCTGACGATCGGAATCTTCGTCGGCACGTTTTTGCCGATCTCCGCCGGGTCGATGTCAATATGGGCGACCGTCGCCTTTGGCGCAAAATCCTTTAAATTGCCGGTGACCCGGTCATCGAATCGGGCGCCGATGTTGATGAGCAAATCGCATTCGTACAGCGCCATATTCGCCGTATACGTACCATGCATGCCGGCCATGCCGAGGAAAAGCGGATGGTCGGCCGGGAAGCCGCCAAGGCCAAGAAGCGTATGGACGACCGGAATGTTTTGCTGCTCGGCGTATTGCCGCAATTCGTCAGCCGCATTGGCGTGCAAGACGCCGGCGCCGGCTAAAATGACCGGCCGCTTTGATTGGCTGACCGCCTCGACAAGCCGACGGATTTGCCAATGGTTCGGCTGCGTCGTCGGCTGATAGCCAGGCAAATGAACGTCTTGATCATAATCAAACTCCCCTTCGGCCGTCGTAATGTCTTTTGGAATGTCGATCAACACCGGCCCCGGCCGCCCGGTCGTCGCAATGTGAAACGCCTCTTTGATGATCCTTGGCAACTCGCTGATGTCGCGCACTTGGTAGTTGTGCTTGGTGATTGGCATCGTAATGCCGACGACGTCCGCCTCTTGAAACGCGTCCGAGCCGATGACGCTTGTCGCCACTTGCCCGGTAAAGACGACGAGCGGCAACGAATCCATCATCGCATCGGTCAATCCGGTGACGAGGTTGGTCGCCCCCGGGCCGGAAGTGGCGATGACGACCCCCGGTTTCCCCGAAATGCGCGCGTATCCTTCCGCTGCATGAATCGCCCCCTGCTCATGACGAGTCAACACGTGAAACACTCCCGCCTTATACAGCTCATCATACAGCGGGAGCACCGCCCCGCCCGGATAGCCGAAAATGACTTCCACCCGCTCCGCTTTCAGCGCCTCAATCAACATCAATGATCCGTTCATTCTCGTTTTCGTCTTCGCCTTTTCCTGTTCCTCGACCTTCATTTT
The DNA here is from genome assembly GCF_000733845.1 of Geobacillus vulcani PSS1. Classification (GTDB taxonomy): domain Bacteria; phylum Bacillota; class Bacilli; order Bacillales; family Anoxybacillaceae; genus Geobacillus; species Geobacillus vulcani. Next base: position 1,791,209 of record NZ_JPOI01000001.1, on the reverse strand, counting down.
TGCCATCATCCATCCTCCCCGTTGTTTGTCATGCATATAAAAAACCTTTTCGCCCACGATGGCTGGTATTTTCCAGCCAAAGGGGCGAAAAGGTTTCCTTTCCGCGGTACCACCCTTCTTCACGGCCATGACGGCCGCCTCAGGAGCGGCCAGTCAAAACCGGCCGCTCATTTTGGTAACGAGTGAAGCGCGCGTCTTCACTCGTCCAGCCCTACTAACCGTCCGGCGTTCAGGCTGGCGCTCAGAGGTGAGTTCATCAAGCGGCAACATCACCGGTTCGCAGCTCCCCCGGCTCTCTGTGGATGTTGGCCCCGCTGACTACTTATCCTCGTCAACGCTTTTTCGCTATCCACTTGTCATGGACGATCAACCGACATTGGCGTTCGTCGGATACACTTTCACTCCTTCGACGACCACGCGGCGGCGGAACTCTTCAAGCAACCGCTTTGTATGCGGACCCGGCGCCCCGTCGCCGATCGTCCGGCCGTCGACTTTAATGACGGAAATGACTTCGGCCGCCGTCCCTGTCAAAAACACTTCATCCGCGACATACACATCATGGCGGGTGAACGGCTCCTCTTTCACCGTATAGCCGAGATCCCCGGCGATTTCGATGATCGCTTGGCGCGTGATGCCTTCAAGCGCCCCAACATACCCAGGCGGCGTATAAATGACGCCGTTTTTGATGATGAACACATTGTCTCCCGAACCTTCCGCGACATAACCTTGATCGTTTAAGATGAGCGCTTCGCTCACATTCGCCAAATGGGCCTCAATTTTGACCAGCACGTTGTTTAAATAGTTGAGCGATTTGACTTTCGGACTCAACACATCGGAGCGGTTGCGGCGCGTCGCCACTGTCACCACTTCGATGCCGGTTTCATATAAATGTTTTGGAAAGAGTGCGAGCGGTTCGACGATAATGACGACCTGCGGCGTTTTGCATTTGTACGGATCCAGCCCTAAATCGCCAACCCCGCGCGAGACGACTAAGCGAATGTACGCATCTTGATAGCCGTTGCGGCGGATCGTTTCGAGCACGTGGCCAATCATTTCGTCCTTTGTATATGGAATGTCAAGCAAAATCGATTTCGCTGAATTGTACAGCCGATCGATATGCTCTTCAAGACGAAATACGTTGCCGCTGTAGACGCGGATGCCCTCAAACACTCCATCGCCGTACAAAAACCCATGGTCATACACAGAAATTTTGGCGTTTTCTTTCGTGACAAATTCCCCGTTTAAAAAGATCCATTGTTCGCCCACTTCGGTTCCCCTCTTCCTTGATCAGTCAGCAGTTGCTTTGAACGGCTCGATCATCGTGTTGAGTCGTTTCTCTTATTTGAAAATTATAATAATCCGAAACCTTTGCGCCGTCAATAACGTTTTTTGAAAATTCGGATTGGTCAAACTATTTGAATGCGCTTACATTGTGATAGAATCAAGGTTTTGCCGATATAAAAAAATTTTTTCTTTCTTTGCCGTCTCATAGAAAACGCCCTTGAGCGCAGTTCGCTCCTCATTCGATATGAACATAACGGGCTCAAGGCGCGCTCATTTTTCTGATAGAAAAGATCAGATCCGTAAGCAACGTTCGCTTCTCACTCGGACATGAAAATGGCGAATCAAAACGATGCGCCTTTTTCCACTTCATCTCCCCAAAACGAAAAAAGGCGGCCCAAACACGGGCCCCCTTTCCAAACACGCTATATGACACTTCCATTTTGAAAGCGAACCTATTGAAGCGGCCTTGCTTACCGTGAAAAAGCCGGCGGTTTTGCCGGCTTAGATAGAAAACGTTCGTTCCATTTTGAGAATAGGCTGCCCATCCACTTCATAAAACTGGACGTGCGCCCGTCCGCTGTCGACCGTCAGCACCGCGTACGTTTTTTCTTTTCTTCCCCGGGGCAAGGCGATGCTGCCGGGATTGATGAACAGCAACCCATCGATTTGTTCAGCACCGGCCAAATGCGAGTGGCCGAAACAAATGACATGTGCCCCTGTTTCTTGCGCGCGATAGGATAAACGCAAAAGCGACGTTTTCACCCCATATAAATGGCCGTGGGTGACAAAAAACCGAACGCCGCCTACCTCTTCGATGCGCTCGGCAGGAAACGCGGCGAAATCGCAATTGCCGCGCACGACGGCAAATGGGGCGATCTCGTCTGCCCCCACCTCCAGCTCCGAGTCGCCGCAATGGATAAACAAATCCGCTTCATGGCGATGGCGTTCAACAATGCGGCGAAGTTCGGCCGTCAACCCATGGCTGTCGCTCACAATGACCGCCTTCATTCCGTCCGCCCCTTTCCACCGACGATCTCCTCCCACTGCTCATCGAGCTTCGCCAGCGCCTTGGCGCGATGGCTAATTTGATTTTTTTCCTCCGGCGCGAGCTCCGCCATTGTTTTTCCTCGTTCTGGAAGATAAAAAATCGGATCATAACCGAAGCCGCCTTCCCCCCGCGGCGCTTCGGCGATATAACCATCGCATGTCGCTTCAACGACGGCGGTAGGCCGCCCTGGGATTGCGACCGCGAGCGCGCAATGAAAGCGGGCTGTGCGCCGCCCCATTGGCACTCCGTCAAGCTCGCGAAGCAACTTGGCTATGTTGCGTGCATCGTTTTTATCTTCGCCGGCGTAACGGGCCGAATGGACGCCCGGCCGGCCGCCGAGCGCATCGACCACGAGCCCGGAATCATCAGCGATCACCGGCCGCTTTAGACACCGCGACGCTGTTTCTGCTTTGAGCACTGCATTTTCTGCAAAGGTGTTCCCCGTTTCTTCGATATCCGGGACGTCTGGAAAATCAAGCAGCGATTTCACGCGGATGCCTCGCTTGGCGAACAAAGCGGCGAATTCGCGCGCTTTGCCGGCGTTTTTGGTCGCAATGACGATCTCCTTCACTCTCCCTCTCCCTCTCTGTACGCTTCGTTCTGCCCGCCACCGATCTGCGCTGCCCACTCACCCAACGCGCGGCGCTGAAGCGCAATGAGCTGTATGATTCCCGCTTGCGCCGCTTCCAACAATTCGTCAAGCTCGGCGCGCGAAAAAGACGCTTCCTCTCCAGTCCCCTGAATTTCGACGAATTGACCGCTTCCCGTCATGACGACGTTCATATCGACTTTCGCCCGCGCATCCTCGATGTAATTCAAATCGAGAACGACCCCATGTTCCGGATCGATGCCGACCGATGTCGCGGCAAGGAAATCGCGAACCGGAAGCGTCTCGAGCCTCCCTTCTTCGACCAGTTTCGCAAGCGCCAACACGAGCGCGACATACGCACCAGTGATTGACGCCGTCCGCGTTCCGCCATCCGCCTGAATGACATCGCAATCAATCCAAACGGTCCGCTCGCCCAGCCGCTCGAGATCCACCACCGAGCGAAGCGCGCGGCCGATCAAGCGCTGAATTTCCATCGTCCGCCCTGAAACTTTCCCTTTGCTCGCCTCCCTCGCATTCCGCTGCTCTGTCGCCCGCGGCAGCATCCCATATTCGGCCGTAATCCATCCTTTGCCGCCGCCGCGCATAAACGACGGCACTTTCTCTTCGACCGTCGCCGTGCAAATGACTTTCGTATCACCGATTTCAATGAGCACTGAGCCTTCCGCGTGTTTCATATAATGCGGGTGTATATGTACAGGGCGCAGCTCGCGGTTGCTTCGTCCGTCCATTCTCATCAGCTGGATCCTCCTTTTCCATCTTCCATTCATCTCCATACGCTGACACGTTGCATACCGCCCGGCTGAAAAAAGAAAGAGGCGGAATTGTTCCACCTCTTTGTTATACCATAACAGCCTATTCGTTTCCAGCTTGCCAAGCGTCAACCAGGCGAACCGCCCGCCACCTGCGCTTGGCGGAGAGGGGCAGGCTTCAAGCAGCTTGTATGTGTTCGTTGAACGGCAAGCCACACACCAAAACCCTTTCGCTTCCCTTCGTTGCGAAGGCGTCCGTTCTAACCATATATGATCTCCGATTGGTTGGCTATCACCAACCGAAAATTCATCTCCCACTTTCACTCCGCCTTCGAAGTGGAAGACTTCTTTCGGAACTATGTTAAAACGTTCCGGTATTGACGTTTTGCGGCCGGGCAACCGGCTTGGTGAGCGGCTTGCCATCCTCTGTAACGAGATTGGCTTTTCCGTTGACTGTAATCGCCACGCTTTCGACTCCCTTTTGCTCAGTGAGCGACAAAACGAGGGAATTCAACACGACGTCGGAAATGACGTTTTTCTTGTTGCTGCCATAAATGCCTTCGTTAAAGTTGAGCGTCACTTTGCCATCCTCATATTTCGGGGCATCGACAAGCTTCGCGTCCGGCTGAAAGACACCGACAAGCCCGCTTCCTTGTTCCGGCCCTTGAATCAGTTCGTTGACGGCCGCGGCAATATCATCTTTCTCCTTGTTGGACACACGCCGCGTCACCGGCACATAGTATGTGTTGTTCCCTTGTTGGGCGACAAAATAAACGGTGACCGGATGCGTATTCGTAATGTCTGGCACACCGCTCGCTTCCATATTGATGCCATCGGCGCGGCTCACCCCGTCTTGAATCGGTGTTTTATTGACCGGCATCACGTTTTGATCGTAGCCGTTGATGCGGATTTTGACGCGCTTGATATTGTCAAATTGCGTCAATGTCCACGTAATCGCCTGCAAAATTCGTTTTTCGTCCTCCGGCTTATAGTTTTTAAACTCCGGTGAAAAGTCGGCGATCAATGTTCCATCTTTTTCTAATTTTGTACCAAGCACCGTTGTGCCTGCCGGAATGACGGCGCGGAAGCCGTTCGGCAACATTTCTGACACAGGTCCGTCTTCAACCAAATATTCGAGTACTTGTTTCGCCACGGCCTGCGTTTTCGGCAATTCTACTGTTTGCGGCACGACAAAGCCGTTTTTGTCAATTAAATACAGCTCTCTTTTCACCGTCTCGGTGGCCTTCGCTTTCTCTTTTCCTTCCTTTTGGCTTTCCGTCGTTTCCTGAAGCGCTTGGCCGTCTTTGACATAACTCGTCTCTTGCGGCGGATCGATCTCCTTCACCGCCTCATCTCGCCCAAACAAGCCGCAACCGCCAAGCAACAACAGCGAGGCGAGCAGCGGCGCCGCCCATATGTGAGTCGTCCGATTCATTGACGTTCCCTCCTACTCGTAGTTTGTACTACTATGTATACGAGCCGTTTGCCAAAATAGAATAAAAAAATCCTTTAGCGCATGGACGCTAAAGGATTTTTGCTTACAGCCGAATCGCCTCAACCGTGCCGATCGGCTTGCCAAACCACTTCCCGGAAATCTTTTCAAACAGCTCTTTCGGCCCAGTCGTGAAAAACAAATGCTCCGGTTCGCGCTCACCGGTGTAAAGGAGCTGGCTGTGATGCAAAATCGCGCTCACTTCACGAGCTGTCTCACCGCCTGAGCAAATGAGCTTCACGCGTTTGCCCATATACGTGCGAATGAGCGGCGCGAGCAACGGATAATGCGTGCAGCCTAAAATCAGCACATCGATCGGCAGCGGGCGGAGCGGAGCGAGCGATTCGGCGACGATCGCCATCGCCTCCTGCCCTTCAAAGTCGCCGCTTTCCACCAGCGGAACGAACTTCGGACAGGCCAAACTCTCGACTTGGACGCGCGGATTGATCGATTGAAGCGCCTTTTCATACGCCCGGCTTCGGATCGTGCCAATCGTGCCGATGACGCCGATGTGCCCGTGCCTGGTCGCTTTCAGGGCGGCGCGAGCGCCGGGATGAATGACGCCAAGCACAGGAATGTCCAGCTTCGCTCGCACATCGTCAAGCGCGACCGCCGTGGCGGTGTTGCAGGCGATAACAAGCATTTTCAACGGATATTGCCGCAAGTAATCGATCATTTGCCACGTAAATCGACGGACTTCTTCCACCGGCCGCGGCCCGTATGGGCAACGCGCGGTGTCTCCTAAGTAAATAATTTGTTCTTTCGGCAGCTGCCTCATAATTTCTTTGGCGACGGTCAAACCGCCGACTCCTGAGTCAATGACACCAATTGCTCTTTCCAAGTGATCGCCTCATTCTTTCGTCATTTCTTGATGCAATTTGCGCAAACAACGCTCAAAGACGACGATTTCCTCGTCTGAAAAGCTTTCCAGCACACTGGCTAGATCGCGCTGGCGTTTCTCAATCACTTCTTCGATAATGCGCTCCCCTTTTTCAAGCAAGTGGATGCGGACGACGCGGCGGTCGTGTTCGTCGCGGACTCTGGCGACAAGTCCATTCCGCTCCATGCGGTCGACCAAGTCGGTCGTTGTGCTGCACGCCAAATACATTTTGTTCGATAACTCGCCGACCGTCAAGTCCCCTTCTTCAAGCAGCCATTGCAAAGCGACAAACTGCGGGGGCGTGATCGGATAGTTGGTTAAAATTTCACGGCCGCGCTGTTTCAAATTGGCGGCGATATAGCGAAGCAATTTTTCTAACTCAGCAACCGTTCTTTCATTCATCGCAGACGGCATACCATCTCTCCTTGATCGTTTCCGCGGCCAGCCTCAAACGGCGGCTTGCGTCGACAGCTATTCTTACTTTTCATTTTACAACACCGGCAAAGATAATCAACATAAAAAATGCGGCGGCTGCCGCGGACGAAGGCCGGACGGGCGCCAAGCCTCGTCCGGCCGCAAGGGAACATAACAGCCGGCTGTCCAACAAGGAAAGCCGGCATCGTTTATAGTTCAAGTTCGCCCATTCGAAGCAATTCGATGACAGCTTGCGAGCGCCCCTTGACCCCAAGCTTTTGCATCGCATTCGAAATATGGTTGCGAACTGTTTTCTCGCTGATAAACAGCTCTTTGGCGATCTCTTTCGTCGTCTTGTCTTGCACGAGCAATTCGAAGACTTCTTTTTCTCTTTTTGTCAAAAGCGGCTTCGATTGAAACGATTTGTCCTTCAACGGTTGTAACCCTCCTTGCTCTCAATGGGCCCGAACTGCCGGATGGGTATTTCCTCGCCATATCGTATGTGAGAGCAAGAACGGCGGTGACGAAAATTTGCTTATCTAATAGAAAAATGGGTCTTTTTTCTTCATCTTTCGGTTCGCCGGAGACGGTTAGCTTCCGCTTGTCCAGCAAAACAAAAAAATCCCCCTCATGTCTATTTCGAATGAAGGGGATTTTGATTCCGCCGCTACACTTCGTCGCTGCCAAAGAAATCGCGGAACATTTGAATCGTCGTTTCGCGGTTTAACGCCGCAATCGATGTCGTCAACGGAATGCCTTTCGGGCACGATTGCACGCAGTTTTGCGAGTTGCCGCAGTTGGCCAGTCCGCCGTCGCCCATAATCGCCCGCAACCGTTCCGCTTTATGCATCGCCCCGGTCGGATGGGCGTTAAAGAGCCGCACTTGCGACAGCGGAGCCGGGCCAATAAAGTTCGACTTGCTGTTGACGTTCGGACACGCTTCGAGGCAGACGCCGCACGTCATGCATTTTGACAGCTCGTACGCCCATTGCCGCTTCCGCTCCGGCATGCGCGGCCCCGGACCCAAGTCGTACGTTCCGTCGATCGGAATCCAAGCTTTCACTCGCTTCAACGCATCAAACATCCGGCTTCGATCGATGACCAAATCGCGGATGACCGGGAACGTGCGCATCGGCTCAAGACGGATCGGCTGCTCGAGCTTGTCAATGAGCGCGGCGCACGCCTGGCGCGGCTTGCCGTTAATCACCATCGAACAGGCTCCGCACACTTCTTCCAAACAGTTCATTTCCCAAGCGACCGGCGTCGTTTTTTCCCCTTTGGCGTTGACCGGATTGCGGCGGATCTCCATGAGCGCCGAGATGACGTTCATGTTCGGGCGATACGGAATCACAAACTCTTCTTCATACGGCGCAGAATCCGGACGATCTTGGCGCGTAATGATCAAACGAACCGTTTTGTTCTCGCTCATCTTACTTCACTTCCTCTTTCTTTTTGCTGTAATCGCGCTTGCGCGGTTTAATCAACGAGACGTCAACATCTTCATAATGGAACGCCGGACCGTCTGGCGTGTAGCGAGCCATCGTCGTTTTCAGCCACTCTTCGTCATTGCGCTCCGGAAACTCCGGCTTATAATGCGCCCCACGGCTTTCATTGCGATGGTAAGCGCCAAGCGTAATGACGCGGGCGAGCTGCAACATGTTGTACAGCTGACGGATAAACGTCGCTCCTTGGTTGCTCCATCTCGACGTATCGGTGACGCTGATGTTTTTGTAACGCTCCATCAGCTCCTGAATTTTTTCATCCGTCTTCAACAGCCGGTCGTTGTAGCGGACGATCGTCACGTTCGCCGTCATCCATTCACCGAGCTCTTTATGCAGCACATAGGCGTTTTCAGTGCCGTCCATCGCTAAAATGTTTTCCCACTTTTCTTGCTCTCGTTTCACATAGCTGTCGTACAGCGTCGACGGCATTGCATCCGCCGATTTCTCAAGGCCGCGGATGTAGCGAACGGCGTTCGGACCAGCGACCATTCCGCCGTAAATCGCCGATAGCAGCGAGTTCGCCCCGAGGCGGTTCGCCCCATGAATGGAATAATCGCACTCGCCGGCGGCGAACAGCCCTTTGATGTTCGTCATTTGATCATAATCGACCCATAAGCCGCCCATCGAGTAGTGAACGGCCGGGAACACCTTCATCGGCACTTTGCGCGGGTCTTCGCCCATGAACTTCTCGTAAATTTCGATAATGCCGCCGAGCTTGACATCCAACTCTTTCGGATCTTTATGCGACAAATCCAAATACACCATGTTCTCGCCGTTGATGCCGAGCTTCAAATCGACGCACACATGGAAAATTTCCCGAGCCGCGATGTCGCGCGGCACCAAGTTTCCGTAAGCCGGATATTTTTCCTCAAGGAAGTACCACGGTTTCCCGTCTTTATATGTCCAAATGCGTCCGCCTTCCCCGCGCGCCGATTCGCTCATAAGGCGGAGCTTGTCATCGCCTGGAATGGCCGTCGGGTGGATTTGGATGAACTCGCCGTTCGCGTAGTAAACGCCTTGCTGATAAGCGATCGAAGCCGCTGAACCGGTGTTGATCACCGAGTTCGTCGATTTCCCGAAAATGATCCCCGGGCCGCCGGTCGCCAAAATGACGGCATCGGCTGGAAACGCTTTGATTTCCATGGATCGCAGATCTTGTGCGACGATGCCGCGGCAAATTTGCTCGTCATCTAAAACGACGCCTAAAAACTCCCAATGTTCGTACTTCGTCACGAGCCCGGCCACTTCATGGCGGCGCACTTGTTCGTCAAGCGCATACAAAATTTGCTGGCCAGTCGTCGCCCCCGCATAGGCGGTCCGGTGGTGCTGCGTCCCCCCGAAACGGCGGAAGTCAAGCAATCCCTCCGGCGTCCGATTGAACATGACGCCCATCCGATCGAGCATGTAAATGATCCCCGGCGCCGCTTCACACATCGCTTTGACCGGAGGCTGATTCGCCAAGAAGTCCCCGCCATAGACGGTATCGTCAAAATGCTCCCACGGAGAGTCGCCTTCTCCTTTTGTATTGACCGCTCCGTTGATGCCGCCTTGGGCACAGACAGAGTGAGAACGCTTTACCGGAACGAGTGAAAACAGTTCGACAGGCACTCCTGCTTCAGCGATTTTAATCGTGGCCATCAAACCGGCCAACCCGCCGCCAACAACGATGATTTTTCCTTTTTTCATAGCTACTCACTCCCTAATAGATTGCTGCTTTTGCTTGCATGCCGCACGTTTTGCCTTGCCGTCCCGCCATCGACCAAGCGATCGTTCGGCGAACGGCTAGGGCGCGATCCGTCACGAGCCAACGCAGCGGTTCATCGTCGAATATTTCCCAGGGTCGAATATTCCCCAGGAATGGAATGGTTGTCTCACGCAAACGCCAAAATGGCGCGAATGCCGACAATGGAAAGCGCGACGAAAATGATCATCGTAATGTACGTAAATACTTGCTGCGAACGAGGGGACACCGTCAACCCCCAGCTGACGCAGAACGACCATAAGCCGTTGGCGAAGTGAAAGACCGTGGACAAAATTCCAACAATATAAAATCCAAGCATAAACGGATTGTCGACAATGTTGGCCATCATGTCGTAGTTCACTTCGGCGCCGAATGCGGCTTGCACCCGCGTCTCGTACACGTGCCAGACGACAAAAATCAATGTAATGATGCCGGTGATCCGCTGAAGCATAAACATCCAGTTGCGGAAATAGCCGTACTGGCGGGTGTTGAATTTCGCTGTAAACGCGATATAAATGCCGTATACAGCGTGGAACAGCAATGGGAGAAAAATAACAAAAATTTCAAGAAAATAGCGGAACGGCAAGTTTTCCATAAACGCCGCCGCCCGGTTAAACGCTTCCGGCCCACGCGTCGCAAAATGATTGACGACCAAGTGCTGCACTAAAAAGATGCCGACGGGAACAACCCCCAGCAGCGAATGGAGCCGGCGATAGTAAAACTCGCGATTCCCTGCCATTATGTAAACCCCCTTCAATGGAATAAAAAATATGCCCCTCTCGCTCGCCATGCAGAAACGGAAACGCCTTCCATTCCCTTATTCGCTTTGTCACATTCATTGTACTCCCACATTGTACAAGCGTCAAGAAAACACTGCCACAAAATGTTCAAACATTCTCATAGTTGCGCCGACATCGAAAAAACGTATGAGCAACGTGTGTTCTCTACCCAAGCATGAAAACGGCGGCTTCGGGCGCATGCATTTTTGCGCAAAAGGAGGATGCACGGCGAGGGCAATTCCGCTATAATGGGAAAATGGAAAGAAAGAGGGGGACATAATGAAACAGCCATCATTAGAGGATCAGTATCAAGCGTTTAGCGCGATCACGCAGTCCGCCTTCGGGACGGAGCTGCTTCGCCATTCGCTTCTTCCTGAGCTGCTTGGCAAAGACGCCGCTTCACTGCTGTACTGGGCCGGCAAACAGTTGGCGCGGCGCTATCCGCTCGACACGCTCGACGATGTCGCCCTGTTTTTTGAACGAGCGGGATGGGGAGCTTTGTCGGTTGGCGAAGAGCGGAACGACGAACTATCTGTCGAGTTGTCAGGCCCCATCATCGCCGCCCGCTTTTCCTTGTACGGCAGCTGCTCGTTCCAGCTTGAGGCTGGATTTCTCGCCCAGCAAATCGAACATCAAAAGCGGTTCGTCACCGAAGCGGTCGAGCTGCCGCCAAAGCGGGATGGCAAAGCGCGCATTTTAGTGAAATGGGATCGGAAGCAGGGGGTCGATTGACAAAGGGCTTCGGCGGCAGCTGATGAATAAAGCCGAAGGGCGCCCCGAAAGACGAAGGGCGCCCTTTTGCCCACTATTCATGCAGCTTTTCGTAGATTTTCTCCGCCACCGCCCGCGGAATGTTCGCCCGCTGCAGCTCCTCCACCGTCGCCTCTTTCATCTTTTTCACCGAGCCGAAATAATTCAAAAGCGCTTGTTTCCGCTTTTCCCCAACACCTGGGATGTCATCCAGCACGGAATGAAGCATCGTTTTCTGCCGCGTCTTTCGGTGGAAGGCAATCGCAAACCGGTGCACCTCATCTTGGATGCGTTGCAATAGATAAAACTCTTGGCTTTGTCGGTCAAGCGGCACGACCGCCGGCGGGTCGCCGGCCAAAAGCTCCGATGTGCGATGTTTTTCGTCCTTCGCCAATCCGACAAGTGGCACGTCAAGGCCGAGCTCGTTTTCGAGCACATCGCGCACCGCCGACAAGTGGCCCTTGCCGCCGTCGATGATGATCAAATCAGGGAACGGCAATCCTTCTTTCAACACGCGCGTATAGCGGCGGCGCACGACTTCGCGCATCGTTTCATAATCGTTCGGGCCTGCAACCGTCTTTACCTTGTATTTCCGATATTCTTTTTTCGCCGGCTTGCCGTCCAGGAACACGACGAGCGCCGAGACCGGATCAGCTCCGTATATGTTTGAGTTATCGAACGCCTCGATGCGGCGCGGCGTCGGAATGCCGAGACGCTCTCCGAGACGCTCGATGGCTTTGATCGTCCGTTCTTCGTCCCGCTCGATGAAATAAAATTTTTCTTTCAGAGCAATGGCCGCGTTTTTGCTTGCCAGCTCAACAAGCTCTTTTTTCTTCCCTTTTTTCGGCTGGATGACGGCAACGCCGAGCAGCTCGCGGGCGAGCTCGCCGTCGATGTCGGACGGGAGGACGACTTCTTTTGGCTTCAAATGATGCGCTTTCGCATAAAACTGGCCTAAAAACGTAAGCATTTCCTCATCCGGGTCCTGATAGAGCGGAAAGATCGACACGTCGCGCTCGATCAACTTCCCTTGGCGGAGGAAAAACACTTGTACGCACATCCAGCCTTTGTCGTACGCATATCCGAATACATCGCGGTCAATGAAGTCATTGAGCACCATTTTTTGCTTTTCCATCGTCATCTCAATCGCCGCGATTTGATCGCGGTATTCCTTCGCCCGTTCAAACTCGAGCGCTTCCGCCGCCTCGTACATTTTCTCCGCGAGCTCCCGCTTGACCTCTTCGTATCCGCCGTTTAAAAAGCGGACGATTTGCTCCACCATCGCCTTGTTCTGCTCGTCTGACACCGGATGAACGCACGGGGCCAGGCATTGGCCCATATGGTAATACAAACAGGCGCGCGCCGGCATCGTCGAACATTTACGGAGCGGATATAAGCGGTCGAGCAGCTTTTTTGTTTCGTTCGCCGCCTGCACGTTCGGATAGGGGCCGAAGTATTTGCCGCCGTCTTTTTTTACTTTGCGGGTGATCAATAGGCGCGGATGTTTTTCCGCAGTGATTTTAATAAACGGATAGCTTTTGTCATCCTTCAGCATGACGTTGTATTTCGGATCATGCTTTTTGATCAAATTCATCTCTAAAATGAGCGCTTCAGCGTTTGACGAAGTGACGATGTATTCGAAATCGGCGATTTCCTCCACGAGCCGCTGCGTCTTGCCGTCATGCGTCCCGGTAAAATAGGAGCGGACGCGCGTTTTCATCGATTTCGCTTTGCCGACGTAAATGACCGTTCCGTGTTTGTCTTTCATTAAATAGCAGCCCGGCTGCTCCGGCAGCACAGCCAGTTTTTCTTTCAGCCGCTCGTTCATTGGCCATCACCTCACTGCTCCATCCACCCATTCGTACAGCGTAATCGTCCCATACACTGGATCGGCAAGCAAACTGGAACGATACGTTTTCACTTTGCGCACATGGCGGGAAACATCGATCCCTTGGGCCTTGAACCCTTCGATAACGTGATTGGTCATATAGATCGCAGCATGGCGGTAGTTTTCTTTGTCTTGCAAAAAAAAGGAAAAATGGAGCACCTCTTTATGCGGAAACGGCACGCGCAAATAATCAAACACGCGCGTCTCTTCCCACGTATATACCACAAACGGTTGCCGTTTGTCACGCAAATCATCGGCCAGCTGATACACCGCCGGCGGCGTCACCACTTGCTCGCGCAGCTGCCCGATGCCGACGGCCGCCTGCAGCAGCACAGCCGCTGCCGCCAACGCTGCCCCCCATGGCCGCGGCGAGGCAAAAAAGCGGCCCCACACATAAAACAGTGTAAAATGAATCAACGGAAGAAGGTGGCGCGGTTTTTCAATGTTTTGCGCCAATAGCGCCCAGACGGCATACAGCAGGGCGGAAACGACAAGTGCGCGCGGCAGTCGAAACCGCCCGGCGCGCCAGGCGATGGCGCCGATTGCCGCATAGGCGGCCAGCAGCCAAGCGTTTTGGCAGGCGATTCCTGTCCAAAGAAAGTTGTCGATCAAAAACCGTTGCACCCGCTCGGAAAACGGAAGCGGGCTCGCTGCCGCCGTTCCGCCCCAATCGCTGAAATGGCCGTGGACAAACGCCCAGCCGAGCTGAAAAAACGAGAAAAGGCCGCCCTCTGTGCGCGCCGCCGCCGCCACCCAAATCAACTGAAACAACGCAGCCGCCAAAACGGAGGCCGCCACCCGGCCAAAGCGGCGATGCCTGTTCCAGTCTTCATACCAAAGCAACAATAACGCCGAGGCAAAGGGGATGTACGATAGGCGAACCCCCATGAGGATGCTGAATAACGCCATCGGCAGCAGCTGCGCGGTCCATGTCATTCGCCGCCGCGCCCATTCCACGGCCCAGATGTACCACCAAAGCACGCCGAGCGCCGCACCGTCAGACATCGGTCGGGCGGAGGCAAGAAGCACATAGCTTGAAGAAAGCACCGAAAGCGCCGCCCATAACGCCGCTGGACGCGGCATATGCCGAGCAAGCAGCAAAACGATGGGAAAGGCGGCGGAAAACAACACGAGCACATTCAAGATCGAAAGCGCTTTGGCCGGATTGGCAATGAAAGCGTGCACCGCCATGCCCCCGAGGACGAAATACGGATAGCCTGGGAAATGCGGCTGCATGGCTAACACGTCATAGCGCTCAAGCGCCAAGGAAAAATCGACTTCATCCCATGTGGCCGCATACGGGCTCGCCCAATACAAACAGGCGCCAACCAACAAAGCGGCCGTTCCGACACCAAAGCCAATCCAAAAGCGGTCGCCGAACCGTTTGTTCACCGTGTTCCCCTCCAAAGAAAAAGTACAAGGCGCAGCTGCCTTGTACGTTACATGACGTTTTTTGCTTTTTCCTCCAAAGCGGCAATCGCCGGTTTCTCGACCACAGCGCTCTTTTGACCGCGGCGGCTCGTCACCAGCAAATACACGACGGCGAAGTAGCCGATATAGGCGATCACTTCTTCAAGCGACGGCATCGCTGAATAGCCAAACAACGCTTTTAAAAAGACGCCGACTTCGCCGGAAAAGACGGGGGCGACGCCATGATCGCGCACGTAATGTTCGTAGTCAATCGGATGTTCTGGAAGCAGCCATGTCAAATCATATACATGCGGCATGACGCTGCCGATGAGCCCAATGTCCTGCATCATCGAAATGGCTTGCACGAGCAGGCCAGCGGCGATCAAGACGATAAAAGCTCCGGTTACTTTAAAGAAAGCTTTCAGCGGAATGCGCATCGTTCCTTTAAAGAAGAAGTAGCTGACCAAAGCGGCAATGGCGATGCCTGTCGCCGCTCCCCAGCCTTGCAGCGCCGCGCCGATGTTGCCGTGCGTGATGGCGGCGAAGAAAAAAACGGTTTCCACTCCTTCGCGCAGCACGACTAAAAACGAGTGAATGACCATGCCGGCGACATTACCGGCGGTAATAAACTGGTCCATTTTCCCTTCAACGTTTTGTTTCATGTCCCGGCTATGCTCGGCCATCCAAAACACCATCTGCGTCAAGAGCAACGCGGAGACGATCATGATGCCGATTTTTAAGTAGATTTCACTGCCCATCGCGGCAAATCCCGTGAACACCACTTGAAACAAAATGGCCGCCCCGATGCTCGCCAACACGGCCAAACCAGCACCAAGCCATACGTACTTCGTGTATTCGCGGTGATCGACACGTTTCAAATACGATGTAATGATGCCGACGATCAGCAACGCTTCCAGCGCTTCACGAAACGTAATGAGCAGCGCTTGGACTTCCATGTCTCCGCCTCCCCTTATATTTGGACTAAGCCCGTTTCCGACGCCGCACATAAATGAGAGCCGCGCCGAGAACCACAATAACGATGACAACGAGCGGAATCCAGTTTTTTACTTTAGACAAATCGGTCCACTCTTTCTTTTGCACTGCATCCGGCTTTTCTGCAGCGTTTTCCGAAAAATGGCCGACTTTTAGGCTTTTCAGGCCGAATTGCTTCTGCAGCGTTGTTAAAATCGTCTCTTTGCTTTTCTTAAACACGTTGATATCCGATTTTTTCTCGCCGACACCGAACAGCCCCGGGTTGCCAAGCGACTGAAGCGCCTTGTCAAACTCGGTGCGCAGCTGTTTATCAAGTGCAGGGTCTTTCCCTTGGATGACCGGCGACAGCGCTTCATACGTCGCAAACGCCTTCGCCAACAGCCGCTTGCTCGTGTCGTACTGATCAAAGTTTGCCTCAATATTGTCCAAACGGCGAGCGATATTGAGCACTAAAATGTTTTCCATGTCCTTGATCACCGTTTGACGGTCCTTCTCTTCGATGGCCGCAAGCACCGCCTTGGACGGCTCAGGTCCCATATGCATGTCGATTTCTTCTTTTACGGTTTCGAAAATTTCCTTCGCTGCAGCAAAGTTCGGTGGCTGCTCGTTCAACTTTTCTTTCATCTCTTTATACGCCTCAGCAACCGCCTCTTTGTTCGGGTCTCCATACGAATAGGCGAACGCTTTCAGCGGAATGAGATTGAGAATAACTATCACTGCTATGTAAAAAAAGAAACGAAACGATTTCACGTTCCCTTCTCCCTCCATCAAGATCAATGATAATCATTATCATACTTATTGTCAATAAAAAATCATCCATCGTCGAAAAGGCTGGTGAAAAAACGATCATCTTCCTCAATCCATCGTTCGCGATTAGAGAGAAAAACAGGATTCCTCAAGTTGAGAAGTAGATCCGCATGTCTCATGACATCACCCGCCTTCTAAAAGGCTGGTGATTTAGTGCAAAATACTACTGATTCCATCTATTTCTCAATTAGAGAAACCTCGCAGAATCAGCTTTCTGTTCTGATGAAAATGCCGCCGATTGGCGCGTGAATGCAGTTTTTCGCCTGCCTTCTAAGCACGAACTGCCTTACGAGCAATGGCGCGCCCGCTCTTGGGAGCGCCCATGCGCTTCTCGATCGACGGCCACCTTTTTCACCGGACGGCGCATTTCCTTCCATATGGCCGGAATGACCGCGGTCATATAGGCGGTGAATTTGATGAACGAACGGCCGGTCGTCCGCACTTGATAGCGGATCGGCACTTCTTTCAAGCGAAACCCTTTGCGCACCAAGTTGAGCGTCAGCACTTGGGCGTAGTTGTAATCGTGGATGATTTCCGCCTCCTCCATCGCTTGGCGCGAAAAGGCGCGCATCCCCGACTGTCCGTCATAGAGCCGCTGTCCGAGAAGCAGCGACTGCAGCCAAGTGAACAAATAATTCCCGAGGCGGCGATGCCATTTCATGCCGCGAATCGTGCCAAGGAAGCGCGAGCCAATCGTATAATCGGCCTCGCCGGCAAAAATCGGCGCCAACAGGTCGGGGATTTGTTCCGGCGGATATTCGTTGTCAGCGTCGATCATCACGCCGATATCGGCGCCGAGGCGGACACACTCTTCAAGCCCCCGCCGCACCGCCGCCCCGAGGCCGCGGTTTTCCGGCAAGCGGCAAATGATATCGGCCCCCGCTTCTTTCGCTACTTCGGCCGTTCGGTCCGTCGATCCATCATCAATGACCAAGACGCTGACCTCTACATCGGGATGAAAATGACGCGGAATGCGGCGGATGACGTCGCCAATCGCTTCTTCTTCATTGTGCGCCGGCAAAAAGACGATGACGCGCTGCTTCTTCATCGCGCTCCTCCTTTCGTATCGCCTCAATTAAAACCGGGCCGCGGCTATGGCTCGGATATGGCGCCCCAAGCAAATAGGCGATCGTCGGCGCCAGCGAAACGAGGCTTCTTTTCTCGTCGATTCGTTTTCCTCGCTCAATCGCCGGACCGTATAGAAAAAACGGCACATACCGCTCCCCTTCATCGAGGTGGCCGTGGCCGCCGATGCCATCCGCTTGGCCATGGTCGGCGCAGACGATCAATGTCGCGCGCTCGAGCTCGCCCCGTTCCTCAAGCCAGCTGACAAACTCAGCGATCAAGGCGTCCGCTTCTTCAATTTTTTCGATATACTCATCATACAAGACACCGCGGCTATGGCCGGTCTGATCGGTGGCGATCAATTGCACGACGAGCAAGTCCGGGTTTTGTTCCTCGACGATGCGCTTCGCCCGCTCGATAATATAACGATCGGCCAGGTCGTTCGGCATGACGGCCGTCACCGTTTCGACATCGTCGCCGAACGAATCGACCAAATGGGCGATGCCGAGCAAGCGGCCGGTTTTTCCGATTTTCCGAAGCGAATCGAAAATCGTCTCCACTTTCGCCCCAAGCTTCCATACCATATTGGACCGGATGCCGTGCTCAAACGGATACGTCCCCGTCAGCATCGAGGTGAAGCAGACGACGGTGCGCGCCGGATAGACGGTTTCCATTTGCGCAAATTCCGTTCCTTGCGCGCGCAGCCGTTTCAAAAACGGGGCGTTCGCCGCTTCAAACCGGTCTTTGCGCATCCCGTCAATCACGATGACGTACACTTTGTCACTGACCGGCGCGGTGGGACTCGGCACGTTGCTCGTGTAAGTCGGAATGATCTCCGGCTGCCAGTCAAACAAATGACGGTGCAAAATCCATGAAAACAGCCACACCGCAGCGGCAAACAGCCAAAACGGCCCGCACAGCGGCAGCCAATCGGCTCCGCCTTCCGCCAAAGACGCCGCATATTCCCACACCGACAGCAAAAGGAACAATTTCGGCAGCTGCTCTTGGGCGTTGCCGCTCGTCGAATCACTGTTTTTCAGCACCAGTTTCCAAAAGCGGGTGAAATTCCACCATGACGTGCCGATGCGCAAATGGTAATACAGCGTCCCCCAAAAAAAGACGGTAAAGAAAAAATAGAGCCCGGCCGAAAGCAGCAATAAGGCAACATCGGCAAACGACCACACGATGAGAAAGACCATATACGGAATCCATAAATAATTGCGCAAAAACAGCGGATAATCGTAAACGTAGTAGACAACAAAAAGTGGCAGCGCCGCCGCCAAGCCGAGCAGCCAAGCCAAAGCGTGCCCATGAATGAGGTCAGCGGCATGACCGATGACCATCACCCCGAAAGCGAAAATCGGCGTGAACGGCTTTCCTTCATTCAACAAATTCCAGCAGCGCGCCGCAATTTTTTCGAATCGTGATGCTTCTTTCATCGCTTCTCCCTTCCCTTTTTCCACACGCCCTGCACCACCTGCCAGTCGGACCGCCAAAACGCGAGCACAACGGCCCCGGCCGCGTAGGAAAATAGAAATTTCACCGCATGGGTGACTACGGCCGCCGCATAGGCGCGTTCTCCTGAGGCCCCCAACGTCGTCAGCGCAAACGCCATCACCGCCTCATACGTTCCGAGCCCGCCGGGAGCCACTTGGACGATTTGGCCGGAAACGGTCGCGCTGTTGACCCATACCGCCTGCCAAAAGGAAAGCGAAAGGCCCACGGTCTCAGCGACCGCGCCAATGATCGCCGCCTCGCACAGCCAGCTCGCCGCCACCGCCGCGACGATCCCCACTCCGCGGCGGCCCTGAAACACCGTCCGCCAGCGCCGCCATAACCGCTCGAGGCGGAGCGGGCGGCGAAGCACGACCACGGTCAGCGCGAACGCGGCGGCAACGGCCGCTGCCAAGAGCGGAACCCGGGGAATATGATGGCTATACGCATACGTCCCAATGACCGTCCATCCGCCCAGCATCGCCATATCAAGGAACCGCATCACCGCCACCGATTCCACCGCCTCGCCGAGCGAAACGCCGGGCTGGCGGGCGAGCACGGCGACACGGGCGGCATCGCCGATTTTCACAGGGGCGACATGATTGACAAACAAACTGAGGAGCACGGCGCGCCCATAGACCGACAGCCCAAGCGGCTTCCCGACATATTGCTTCCACGCCCACGCCCGCAGCCAAAACGAAGCGCCATACACAAGCAGCACAGCGGCGAAGCGAACGGGCTGGCGGGCCAGTTCTGCGAGAGGGGCAAGCAAGAGGCGGCCGTCAAAATAGCGATGCGTCAGCCAGGCGAACAGCACGATGAGCGCCGCGCCAACCATGGCGCGCGCCAAACGGGCCGCCCGCTTACCGTTCATGTTCGCGCGCCCACGCCACCGTCCGCGCCAACCCTTCGGCAAACGGTACGTTTGGCTCATAGCCAAACGCCTGCTTCGCCTTCGTAATGTCCGCCCACGTCGCTTTCACATCACCTTTCCGCTCCGGCGCCTGCACGATTTTCATATCGGGAAAATGCTTCCGCAGCTCAGCGAGCAGCTGCTCCATCGTAACGGGCGACCCCGCCCCCAAGTTGAACACTTCGCTTCGTCCGCCGCCGCGGTGAAGCGCTGCGATCATACCGGCGACGATATCATCGATGTACGTATAATCGCGCGCCGTCCCTTGGCCATATACGACAATCTCCTCGCCTGCCAACAACCGGTGCAAAAACGTGCCGATCGCCATATCGGGCCGCCCCCACGGGCCATACACCGTAAAATAGCGGAACATCGTCATCCGGTATCCGTACAAATGCGCGTACGCGTGACAAAACGACTCTGCTCCGTATTTCGCGGCTGCATACGGCGAGACGACGCGGCCGTCCGCCATTTCTTCCTTGAGCGGGACATTGCCGCGGTCGCCGTACACCGATGACGACGAGGCGAACAACACATGGCCGGTTCCCGCCTCTCCCGCCGCCGCCAAAACGTTCACGGTCGCCTTAATGTCATAATCGATGTAAGCGAGCGGATGCGCCAACGAATACGGCACGCCCGGCAGCGCCGCCAAATGAAAGACGACATCAGGGCGAAACTGGCTGAACCAGCGCTTCGTCGCTTCCCCATCAAGCAAGTCGAAGCGGGCAAGCGGCACCCGGCCGCCGGTGAGCGCGTGAAACTGCCGCTCCTTCCGTTCAGCAGGATAATACGGATGAAAACAATCGATCGCTGCCACTTCATGACCTTGTTCGTGCAGACGAGCGGCCAAATGGCTGCCAATAAACCCCGCTCCCCCGGTCACCACCACTTTCATCGCCTTCACCTCATCATCTTCCATTGTCCATTAGCATCTTACCATAAACCGCCGGGGAACGTCGTGGCGAACCGGCAAAAACCAAATATTTTCATTTCCCGCCTTGGCTTGAGCGTTTCCCAATTCACCATGACGCCATCCTCAAAACCAACTGTATTTATTCCGCCTTTGGCGCGGTGAAGCAGCAGTTTAGCCAGCGCGGCCTTCGCCCGGGATGGACGCCTGCAAAAAAAGGGCGCCGCGCCGGACACCCTTTCTGATCATTTAGTTCGCTTTCTGGATCACTTGCTGAAGCGCAGCCTCGATTTGAGGCAGCCATTTGTCGGCCTCCGCTTTGTTTTTCGCCTTCGCCGCTTCTAAGTAGCGTGTCGCTTGATCGTTCAAATCGGCGTACGCCTTGTCGCCGAGCAGCGTTTTGATATCCTGCTCGATCATGTGAATAAAGAGCGCGCCTTCCAAAGCGGTAATCACCGATTTGTCCTGCCCCCAATTTTCTTGGCTTTCTTCATATTCGTGAAGCGCCACTTTCGCCCAGCCGCGCACGAACGCGTGGTTTACTGCTTTCGGGTCGAGCGTTTTGACGTCCGTCTGCAAGTCGAACTGTTTCAAAATATAATCGGCTTCCTCGGCCGCATGCCGTTTCATATACGGGTAGACGGACTGATAAAACGCCCAGCCTTCCGCCTGTTCCACTTTGGCTTCCTCGGCGTTTTCCTTGGCCGCAGCCGCCGCCTTCGCCGCATAGCCGTGCGGCAGCGCTCCGCTCGCTAAGTAGAATGTTTTCATCAATGTTTTGTCCACCACTTGCTTGCCGAGGGCAAATGAGAGCGCATCATCGTTTTGGACGGCTTGCTCCATTTGCGCAAACGCGCCGTTGATTGCGTCAGCGAGCTTCGTTCCATACGCCGCATCGCGTTTTTCCACGGTCGGCTGCAAAATCGCATAAAACGCTTTTGCTTCCTCGATCTCTTCTTTCACTTCTTCTTTGTCGGCCCAATGCTCCTCTGCCTCGGTAAACTCGTGTTTGATCGTTGTGTAAAACGCTTTTTGCATCAACTTGTCAAAAATTTGCTTGACGACCAACGGCTCAAGCGACCCGTCCTTGCCGGCGGCCAGGGCGGTGGTAATATGTTCGTCAACCGCATCCTCAAATTCGGCGTCGCGTTTTTGCACAAGCGGCTGCAGCTTTTCTTTGTAGATGCTCTCCACCTTGCCGAAGTCAACCGCCCCTCCTTGCTTCGCTTTCTCAAGCTCGGCCAACGCTGCGCTGAACGCACCGGCGTAATCCACTTCCGCCTGTTCGTTTTCCCCTTCTGCTTTCGTCTCCGTGTTCGGCTTTTCTTGTTTCTCTGCGGCCGTTTTGTTTTCTTTTTCTGTCCCCGCTGTCTGTTCACTTTGGCCGCATGCACCAAGTGCCAACGCTGCTACGGCGAATACGGCCAGCCATTTCCACTTCAATGTCATTATGTATCCCCCCGTTTACACACCAAAAAAATGATAATCAATATCAATGCAATAAGATTATAAGAGAAAATGAATTTCAATGTCAATATATGTTGAAAAAGAGAGGACTCCCTCGTTACAGGGCATCCTCTCTTTCTCGATCGATCACACTTTAATCACATTAGGGAAAAATTCATGGCCCACAACCTCTCCGCGAATAGATGAAGAAGGAATATTCAAAGGCAACAATGGGAATAACAGCTCCGCCACTCGATACGCCTCTTCCAGATGCGGGTAGCCGGATAAAATGAAGTAGCGGATGCCCAGCTGCTCATACTCGCGAAGACGCTCGGCCACGGTTTCCGGATCGCCGACAAGAGCGGTGCCGGCTCCGCCGCGCACAAGTCCAATGCCCGCCCAAAGATTCGGACTGATCTCCAACGCTTCTTTTCTGCCGCTGTGCAGCTGCCGCATCCGTTGCTGCCCGACCGAATCGTACCGGGCAAAGACCCGCTGCGCTTCTTCAATCGTCCGCTCATCCACGTAGCGAATCAATCGCTCCGCCGCTTCCCATGCTTCCGTTTCCGTTTCGCGCACGATAATGTGAAGGCGAATGCCAAATTCGATTTCTCTTCCCGCTTGGCGGGCAAGTTCTTTTACTTGTTCGATTTTCTCTTTCACTTGTTCCAGCGGCTCTCCCCAAGTCAAATATACATCCGCATGGCGGGCCGCCACCCGTTGCCCCGCCTCTGACGATCCGCCAAAAAAGACGCGTGGATACGGTTTTTGCACCGCTGGAAACAACAGCTTGGCTCCTTGGACGGACACATGCTTTCCCGTCAACGTCACTTCCTCTCCCGCGAGCAATCGACGCCAAACGGTCAAAAACTCATCTGTTGCCTCGTAGCGTTCATCATGGGATAAAAACAAGCCATCGCCCGCAAGTTCAACCGGATCGCCCCCGGCGACCACGTTGACGAGGAGCCGCCCGTTCGAAAGGCGATCCAACGTCGACGTCATGCGGGCCGCCAACGTCGGCGTCATCAGTCCTGGACGAACAGCGACAAGAAAGCGCAATCGTTCCGTTTCGGCCACCAATGCCGAAGCAAGCAGCCACGGATCTTCGCACGATTTGCCGGTCGGAATGAGCACA
The DNA here is from genome assembly GCF_000733845.1 of Geobacillus vulcani PSS1. Lineage (GTDB taxonomy): Bacteria > Bacillota > Bacilli > Bacillales > Anoxybacillaceae > Geobacillus > Geobacillus vulcani. Next base: position 1,767,899 of record NZ_JPOI01000001.1, on the reverse strand, counting down.
CCCGTATATCCTAAGCGGTCAGCCGCTTGAGCCACTTGTTTAAAATAGCTGTATTCAGGAGAGCGGCCGCCTTTCGTCGTCCCTAAATATCGCCCATCCCCGTGAGAAGGAATAAACCAAAGCAATTCCATCGTGAATCGCCTCCTTATGAAACGGCCCGGTCTTGATTGAGTTGAGAAACCGCATGAATGACTTCCTGCATGCGTGATAGCAAGTCATCCGAAAGCACGAGCCGACCTTCATCATCATGACCCAACGTCCAGTCTAAAATAAAGACGCCATGCAAAATGTTTCGGGCTCCCAAAATAGAGAAAATCGGTTTGAGCGCATATTCGAGCGCCAACAAATGAGCAATGGTTCCTCCGGTGACAATCGGCACGACGAGTTTTTCTTTAAACGCTTTTTCCGGCAGCAAATCCAAATATGCTTTTAAAATGCCAGTATAACTTCCTTTATACACAGGGCTCAACACAATGATCGCTTTCGACTGCTGGATCCACTCATGTGTTTTGGCGATCGGCTCACTTGAGTCGTTCGCATAAAGCAAATCTTCAGCAGGCAGATCGCGCAAACGAACGAGATGCACGGTGTGGCCAAGCCGTTGCAGCTGCTCCTTCACCCATTCAGCTACACGATTCGTTTTGGAAACACGTGATGGGCTTCCCGAAAGGATGGTCACCGTTGTCATTGACCTTCCCCCATTCTTTTTCCTCATTGTCTGAGTAGGACGTTTCCCGCTCATCGTTCAAGCCCCCAACTTTGGTCCATGAAACGGCTCGGATCGATGAATGCTTGCGTCATTTTGTCTTCCGCTCTTCCTTGACAAACACAACCGCCTCTTTCACATTGACTCGTTTCGAAACCAATCCGGCTTTATAAAACTGATCGGCAATGCGTTGTTGAGCCGCGATCACCTCCTTGGTCAGCGGGAACACGCCATATCCCCTTCGACTCAACGTCCGTTTCCAAACGGCTGCATCAATTTTCGTTTCTTTGGCCAATAATTTCGCAGCTTCGTCTGGAGAAGAATGGATTTCTTGATGGACGTGGTTCAGTTGGTCAATCACTGTTTTCGCTACATTGGCATACTGTTTCACGTATTGGTTTCGTGCCACAATAAATCCATATTGTTTCGGCAATCGGTTCGCATCGATCAATATACGTGCTCCCCCATTCACCTCTGCATCAGCCAAAAAGGGATCCCAAATCACCCAAGCGTCCACATCGCCGCGCTCAAATGCAGTGCGCGCCTCAGCTGGTTGTAAATACACCGGGGTAATATCGTTCAACGTCAGTCCGGCCGTTTCCAAAGCGGTCAACAGTGTATAGTGAGCGCTTGACCCTTTCCCAAAAGCCACTTTTTTTCCTTTTAAGTCCGCTACCGTATGGATCGATGATGTTTTCGACACAATGATCGCCCGCGCCACTTCGGGTTCATATGCAATATAAGCCAATTGCGAATGCGGATTCGCTTGCGCCAGTATGGCCGGCGCACCTCCCACATATCCAATGTCGATTTGTCCACTATTTAATGCCTCAAGCAAGGGCGGACCCGATTGAAATTCAAACCATTTTACTTGCACACCGTGCTTTTGCAATTGTTTTTCCAAATAACCCTTCTCTTTTAAAAAGAGCGAAAACGATGATTTTTGATAGCCGATATGCAATTCTTCCGGCCATGAATCGGCGGATGCCGCGCCCTTGGACGCGGAGGAAGAGGTGCTTCGTTCTTGGCCGCACGCTGCTAGCAGCAGGCACAGGAATACGCTGAACCCAAGCAACCAACTGAACTGTTTTTTCATCTATAACGCCCTCCTTTTTTCACCGAGCGAACTGGCAGCGATAGCGCCCCGTTCGGATTCAGGCCCCAAAATGCGGCGCAAAATCGCCTCCACCAAATCCGCAAACGCCGCATCGCCGCGCTGCCGCGGCCGCGGCAGGCGCACCGGCCAATCAAACGCGCACGTTCCGTTTTCAATCAGCACCACGCGGTCCGCCAACATCACCGCTTCATCGACATCGTGCGTGACCAACAAAGCGGTGAAACGTTGTTCCTGCCATAGCCGTTCGATCAACCGTTGCATATCAATTCTCGTCAAGGCGTCGAGCGCACCAAGCGGTTCATCGAGCAACAATACCTGCGGCTGACTGATCAGCGCACGGGCGAGCGCCACCCGTTGCCGTTGGCCGCCGGACAGCACCGACGGCCACTCATTGGCGCGCTCTGCTAACCCGACTTGCTCAAGCGCCTTGGCCGCCTGTTCCCGCCAATTCCCTTTCAAACCGAGGCCAACGTTGTCGATGACGCGCCGCCATGGCAACAGACGAGCATCTTGAAACATGACCCGGGCTTTCGTATTGATTCCTTGGAGCGGCTCGCCATCGAGTTGAATGATTCCCGATGTGGGCTCCTCCAAGCCGGCAGCCAAGCGCAATAACGTGCTTTTGCCGCAGCCGCTTCGTCCGATGATGGCGATAAACTCCCCGCGTTTCACCGTCAAATCGATGTCGCTTAACACCGATTGAGCACCAAATCGCTTGGCCACTTGAACAAAGACCAGTTCTGCTCCTTGCCCTGCCCCCATTTTTGCCTTCCCCTTTCCTCGCAGACTTGCACCCTACGGCCGATGTTGATAGTTGACATTCCAGCGAAGTAAACGGCTTTCCAAAAAACGGGCGATGCTGTCGGCGAGCTTGCCAAACAGCGCGTAAAGCAAAATACTGAAGACGACGACATCGGTTTGCATAAACTCGCGCGCATTCATGGCCAAATACCCGATGCCGCGGTCGGCAGCGATCGTTTCCGCTACGATTAAGGTCAACCACATGATGCCGAGCGCATAACGCACGCCAACCAAAATCGCCGGCAACGCGCCCGGCAGCCAGATGCGCCAAAACAACGCCCACGGCCCCAACCCATAGACCCGCCCCATTTCCAGCAAGCCCGCATCCACATTGCGAATGCCATGCCAAGTGTTGACATAAATCGGAAAAAGAACGCCAAGCGCAACGAGAAACACTTTCGCCTCTTCACCGATGCCAAACCATAAAATGACGAGCGGAATCATCGCCAAATGCGGAATATTGCGAATCATTTGGATCGATGTGTCCAACAAACGCTCCGCCGGGCGAAACACCCCGTTGACTAGGCCAAGAAGAAACCCGATAGACCCGCCGATCGCGAATCCAGCCACCGCTCGCCCAAAACTGATGGATAAATGCTGCCATAGCTCCCCGCTCGACCCGAGGTGCCAAGCGGCCGCCATGACGGCGGTTGGCGCCGGCAGCACCCGCGAAGACAACCAACCGGTTTCTACAGTCACTTGCCATGCCACAAGCAGAGCAACAGGCAACACCCACGGCACCGCCTTCCCCCAGGTCCATTCTGTCCATTTCGACGATTTCATCGCGTTCACCCCGCCTTCCTAGTGTGGTTTCTCATCCAAGCTGCCGCCGTCCTTCACCCTTGTTGACGGATGACGCTGCCAACGAAGCCGACCGATGACTTTTTGTCACGAATCACCCCCGTTTTCTCTTCCCATTCCGTCTCCGCTTCATTTGGCTTCACGCCAAACCGCTTCGTTTACATCGATTTTCTTTGGCAACAACCCTAGCTGGTGAAATTGATCTGCAATCGTTTGCTGTTGGGCGATGACCTCGTTTGTGATCAGTTCCAGGCCATACGTGCGGCGTTTGGATGCGACTTCAAGCGCCGCTTCATCAATGCCAAGTTCCGGCGCCAAAAACGTTGCCACCCCTTTCGGATCGCGGTTGGCCCACTGGTCGACTTTCTTCAGCTCCTCTAAGATGACATGCACGACATCGGCATGCTTTTGCGCAAACGAACGCGAAGCGAAGAAAAACTCACGGTTCGCCACCAACCCTTGGCCGTCAGCGAGCACGCGAACCTTCCCCGTTTGTTCGGCCGCGGCATAAAACGGATCCCAAATCACCCAAGCGTCAACGCTTCCTTGCTCAAAGGCGGCACGGGCATCGGCGGGCGGCAAATAAACGGGACGAATGTCAGAAAGCGTCAATCCAGCCTTGCTGAGCGCCTGGACAAGCAGATAATGGACGTTCGACCCTTTGTTTAACGCCACTTTTTTCCCTTTCAAATCGGCCACCGTCCGAATCGGGGAATCACGCCGAACCAAAATGGCTTCCGCCTTTGGGTTCGGCGGAGTCGTTGCCACGTACAGCAACGGCGTCCCAGCCACTTGGGCGAACACGGGTGGCGCCTCACCGGTATGGCCGAAATCAAGGCTGCCGGCATTCATCGCCTCCAACAATTGCGGCCCGCCTGGAAATAATGACCATTGCACCGTATAACCGAGCTGTTTTAATCGTTTTTCCAAGTCCCCGCGCGCTTTCAACATATTGAGCGTGCCGTATTTTTGATAGCCGATGCGGATGACTTCTCCCTCCTCCTTCTTGGTGGGAGATGCTTTCTGGGCATTGGCGGATTCGCTATGTCCTCCGCATCCCGAGACCATCCCTAACAAAACCGCCATGAGCACGAGCCATTTCCCCATTTTCCATTTGTTCATCATCGTTCCCCCTCGTTTTTTCTTAAAATCACAGCGGGAAGGTTGGTGAAAAACGGCGCTCACTCCTCGCTCACGTCGGATACACGAAACTTGAAGCCGATGCCGCGAAGTTTCACCATTTGAGAAGAGTGACTTGCTCGTTTGATCACCGGCCTTCTAGATTTCGTGAACCATTCTCACCCCCTAAAAATAACTATATAGATAGGAAAACTATGAATAACAACGATAAAAACCAATATATCCAATAGGATTTGTTGGTTATTACTATAAAAAAATCATCCCCGTCTGTCAACCATTTTTTTCATATGGAAAAAAGAAAAAATCCAGAGGTTTCTTCCCCTCTGGATTTTCCTGTTTCTCCGTCATGATACATATTTGCCAACAAGCTGCGCTAATGCCTCTTTCGGTTGATAGCCGATCGCTTTATCGACGAGCTCGCCGTTTTTGAACACAAGCAGCGTCGGAATGCTCATGACGCCGAATTTTGAGGCCGTTTCTTGATTTTCGTCGACATTCACTTTGACGATTTTCACTTTGTCGCCCATTTCTTGGTCGAGCTCCTCAAGCACCGGGGCGATCATGCGGCACGGACCGCACCATGGCGCCCAGAAGTCGACGAGCGTGACGCCGTCTTTCGTTTCCGCGGCGAACGTTTGATCTGTCGCATTGACAATGGCCATGCGGATTTCCCTCCCTGTTCGAAAATGCTGCAAGCAAAGTATACCATGGAAATCGACAGCGGTGCGAATGTTTTGCTTTCGTTTCTAATATTCGCTCCGCACCGGAATTTATCCAAGAAAAACGGGCGGCGCGCGCCACCCGTTTCAGCGATTACGAATGCACTTTCAGTTTTTTGAATTCTTCCGTGAGAAGCGGAACGACTTCGAACAAATCGCCGACAATGCCGTAATCGGCGACTTTGAAAATGTTCGCTTCCGGGTCTTTGTTAATCGCCACGATGACTTTTGAGTTCGACATGCCCGCCAAGTGTTGGATGGCTCCGGAAATGCCGCAGGCGATGTACAGATCTGGCGTGACGACTTTCCCTGTTTGCCCGATCTGCAGCGAATAGTCGCAATAGCCGGCATCGCACGCCCCGCGCGACGCGCCAACCGCGCCGCCCAACACTTCGGCCAGCTCTTTGAGCGGCTTGAAGCCTTCGGCGCTTTTCACCCCGCGGCCGCCGGCGACGATCACTTTCGCTTCCGTCAGGTCGACGCCTTCCGCCGTTTTGCGGACGACTTCTTTGACGATCGCGCGTAAGTCTTTGATCTCAACGGCGAGCGCTTCCACGCTGCCTGTGCGCGACTCATCGCGCTCGAGCGGCGCAATGTTGTTCGGACGCACCGTCGCAAAGATGATGCCGCTTGTGACGATTTTCTTTTCAAACGCTTTGCCGGAGTAGATCGGGCGCGTAAACACAATGTTGCCGCCCGCTTCTTCGACCGCGATGACGTCGGAAACGAGGCCGGCGTCGAGCTTGATGGCCAATTTCGGCGATAAGTCTTTGCCAAGCGCCGTATGGCCGAAGACGATGCCTTCCGGCTGTTCTTTGTCAATCACGGCTTTTACCGCCTGTGAATAACCGTCGGATGTATAAAATTTCAAATTCGGATGCTCAACGACAACGACGCGATCCGCACCGCGGTAAATGAGTTCGTTCGCATGCGCCGCGACTTGATCGCCGACGAGCACCGAGACGACTTCCCCGCCTTCGGCGATCGTTTTGGCTGCTGCGATGGCTTCAAACGAAACGTTTCGCAGCGATCCGTCGCGTACTTCCGCCAATGTCAAAACTTTGCGTGCCATTCTTTCAGTCCCCCTATCCTTTGATTCCCCGTTGTTTTTCATCCGAACGCCGACAGCGGTTCCGGCTTATACCACTTTCGCTTCAGAACGGAGCAGCTGAACGAGTTCCTTCACTTGATCGGCGATCTCGCCTTGCAAAATTTTTCCTGCTTCACGCTTCGGCGGCAAGAACACTTCGATCGTTTTCGTTTTCGCTTCGACATCCTCTTCATCAAGATCCAGGTCGTCAAGCTCCAACTCGTCAAGCGGCTTTTTCTTCGCCTTCATAATACCCGGCAGCGACGGATAGCGCGGTTCATTCAGCCCTTGTTGAGCCGTGACAAGGAGCGGCAGCGACGTTTCGATGATTTCCTCATCCCCTTCCACATCACGCACAACGGTCACTTTGCCGCCGTCGGCAATATCCAGCTTCGTGATCGTCGTCACATACGGAATGCCGAGCAATTCCGCGACGCGCGGACCTACTTGCCCCGAACCGCCGTCAATAGCGACGTTGCCGGCCAAAATCAAATCCGGATTTTTATCTTTCAAATACTCGGCAAGCACTTTCGCGGTCGTATATTGGTCCTGTTCTTCGACATCGTCATCAATGTTGATGAGCACCGCTTTATCGCAGCCCATGGCGAGCGCCGTGCGCAGCTCTTTTTCCGCCTCTTCGCTTCCGACAGTGACGACCGTCACTTCGCCGCCATGTTTGTCGCGCACTTGAATGGCCTCTTCGATGGCGTATTCGTCATATGGATTGATAATGAATTCAGCGCCTTCCTCATTGATCTTGCCGTTAGCGATCGAGATTTTTTCCTCTGTGTCAAAGGTGCGTTTCATGAGGACAAAAATATTCATGTCGTTTCCCTCCTCAGTTTGATCCAACATTGTTTCAGTTGCCAACATTCAGACATTGATGGCGATTATTTTCCTTGAAAGACGGGCGGCCGTTTTTCCAAAAACGCCTGCACGCCTTCTTTTGCATCCTCGGATACAAACACGCGGCCAAACCATTCCGCTTCCTCGCGCACCGCCTCGGCGAACGATTTTTCCTTCGCGGCGTTGAGCAGTTCAATGGTTGCCCGAACGGAAAGCGGGCTTTTGGCGGCGATCTTTTTCGCCAACGCTTTTGCCTCGTCAAGAAGCCGCTCTTCCGGCACCGCCTTGTTGGCCAGCCCCCATTCGACCGCTTCGATTCCGGTGATCGGCTCGCTCGTCCACATCATTTCCGCCGCTTTGCCAAAGCCAACGCAGCGCACGAGCCGCTGCGTGCCGGCAAAACCAGGAATGAGTCCGAGCTGCAGCTCCGGCAAACCGAGCTTGGCGTTTTCGGCAACAAGGCGAATATGGCAGCTCATCGCCAGCTCCAGCCCTCCGCCTAACGCCGCCCCATGAATCGCCGCGATCACCGGTTTCGGGAAACGTTCGATCCGCTCCATCACGAGTTGGCCGTTGCGCGACAAGACCGATGCCTCCTCAGCGGAAGCGATGGACGTGAATTCTTTAATATCGGCGCCGGCTGAGAAAAAACGCCCCTCGCCATGAAGCAGCACGACGCGCACTTCCGGATCGGTCTCGAGCTCGTCCAATATGGTTGAAAGCTCTTTCAAAACTGCTGATGAAAGGGCGTTCGCCGGCGGCCGCGAAAACGTCGCGATGGCGACGAACTCCTCTTTCGCTACGCGAAAATGCTCCACGAAGCCTCTCCCCTTTCTGCCTTTCCTAACGCCCGGCGGCGCACCCTTTGATCAACAGTTCATACACCGGACCAGCGAGGGCGACCAAGTCATACTTTTGCTCGTTCATCACCCACGTCGTCACGGTTTCATCCAAGGTGCCGAAGATCATTTGCCGGGTGAGCCGGACGTCTAAATCTTGGCGAAACTCCCCTTTTTCCATCCCTTCGATAATGATGCGGTCAATGAGACGCAAGTATCCTTTCAGCACCTCATTGATGCGATGGCGCAGCTCTTTATTCGACTGGCGCAGCTCGAGCTGCGTCACGACCGCCATATGCGGATCAGCGGCAAGGGCGGAAAAATGAGTTTTCACCAATACATACAATTTCTCTAGGGGGCTTGAAATTCCTTCTGTCTCTTGTTCAATTTTCTCGATGAACGCCCCCATCTTTTCTTGAAAAAGCGAAATTAAAATATCCTCTTTGTTTTTAAAATAAAGGTAGATCGTGCCGTCGGCGACACCGGCCTGCTTGGCGATTTTCGACACTTGGGCTTGATGGTAGCCGTGCTCGGCGATGACGACGACGGCAGCGTCAATGATTTGTTTAAACTTCGGCTTTTCCCTCCGCAATATCGATTCTCCTTTTCTCACTTTCCATCCGCCAAATGAATGAACCATCATTCATATTTTCATTTTACGGTCAATTCTGCCGATTTGTCAAGCTTCTTTTTCTCCTCTTCGACCAACACGCGACGCAAAATTTTTCCAACTGCCGTCTTCGGCAGTTCGCTGCGGAACTCATACAGACGTGGCACTTTGTAAGCAGCAAGCCGTTCGCGCATAAACACATCAAGCTCCTGTTCGCTGCACGTTTCCCCAGGTTTTACCACGACGAACGCTTTCACCGTCTCCCCGCGGTACGGATCAGGAACGCCGATCACGGCTGCTTCCTGCACTTTCGGATGCTCATACAGCGCTTCTTCGACTTCGCGCGGGTAAATGTTGTAACCACCGGCGATAATGACATCTTTCTTGCGGTCGACGATGTAAAAATAGCCGCGCTCATCCATATATCCGATGTCGCCGGTGTACAGCCATCCGTCGCGCAGCACTTGCTCGGTCTCTTCCGGGCGGTTCCAGTAGCCTTTCATCACTTGTGGACCGCGCACGACCAGCTCTCCGACCTCGCCAGGCTTTCCTTCTTCCCCCGTTTCAAGCAAAACGATTTTCGCTTCCGTATCCGGCCATGGGACGCCGATGCTTCCTTTCACCCGCTCCCCATGCCAAAGGAAGTTGCTGTGGGTGACAGGGGACGCCTCGGTCAACCCATATCCTTCAATGAGTTTTCCGCCCGTCGCCCGCTCAAACTGCTCCTGCACTTCGACCGGCAGCGGAGCGGAGCCGCTGATGCAGACGTTGATTGAAGATAAATCATATTTCGGCAAATCTGGGTGGTTCAACAAAGCGATGTACATCGTCGGCGCGCCTGGAAACATCGTCGGCCGGGTGCGCTCGATCGTTTTCAATGTTTGTTTCACATCAAACCGCGGGAGCAGCACCATTTTGCTTGCCATCATCACGGACAAATTCATGACCGTCGTCATGCCGTACACGTGGAAAAACGGAAGCACGCCGAGCACCGTTTCCTTGCCTTTTTTACACTTATACACCCAATGGGCGCACATGAGTGTATTCGCAATCAAATTGCGATGCGTCAACATAGCCGCTTTCGGATGCCCCGTCGTGCCGCCTGTATATTGCAGCAGCGCCACATCGTCCACCGGATCGATGTTCACCCCGATCGGCGCCGTTTCCTTCCGGCTGACGATCGTGCGGAACAAATGAACGGTTTCGCTTTCCTCGATGCGGACGATGGGCATGTTTTGCTTCCGCTGCACAAACGGATACAGCCATTTCTTCACCGTGGGCAAATACTCTTGCATTCTCGTGACAATCCAATGTTTGACCAGCGTTCTCCCTTTCAATCCTTCCGCCTTTGGATACAGAATATCCATCGTCACGAACACCGAGGCGCCGCTGTCGTTGAGCTGGTATTCAAGCTCATGCTCGGTGTAAAGCGGGTTCGTCTGCACGACAATGCCGCCAGCCATGAGCGTCCCGTAGTAGCTGATGACCGCCTGTGGGCAATTCGGCAGCATAATCGCCACCCGATCCCCTTTTTTCAATCCGATCGTCCGCAAATAATGCGCGAATGTCAATGCTTGCTCGTACAGCTGGCGAAACGTCATCGTCTTGCCCAAAAAGTCGATCGCCTCATGGTCTCCGAATTGCTCCGCCGTCTCCCGCAAATAATCAGAAAGCGTTTTCCTTGGATAGTCAAGCGTATGCGGAATCTCCGGCGGGTAATGAGCAAGCCATGGTTTTTCCATCCCAATCCCCCCTTGCCTTTATTTTATTTCACTTTTTCTAATTTTTCATCAAAAAAAAGAACGCCAGGCTTGAACCCGAGCGTTACCAAAACCAGTACACTAAGCCAATAAAGAAAAAACACGCGCAGATGGCAAACAAGATTTTCGCCAGTACATCGACTGACCGATTGCGCACCGCCATATAGACGATGCCGGCGATCAACAGCAGCCCGACCGCGATCAACAACCATTTGACTACTGCGTTCATTCGTTGTTCCCCTTTACTGAATGCCTTCGCCGATGACAAACGACAAGCCGACGGAAATGGACAGCGAAATGAATCCGACGGCCCGGTTGTCATTGGCAATTTCGTCATCAATATTGAATTTCGGCGTCAAAAATTCATAAATAAAGTAAGCGGCGAGCAGAAGAAAAAACCCATACATTCCCCAGCCGATCATCGACGGCAGCGACTCATGGCGGGCGAGTGCATAGCGAAAAATGTTGGCGATGCCGAAAATTTTCCCGCCGGTTGCCATCGCCACCGCCACATTGCCTTTGCGAATCTCTTCCCAGTTTTTGTACTTCGTCACCAATTCAAATACGGCTAAAAAGACGACGATGCACAACACGGCAACGCTGAAATTGGCCGCCGTTTTCACCATGTCTTGCTCCCAAAACGATGCCATTGCCATCGCCCCCATCATTTCAGTTCCACGATCGTCACTCCGGTGCCGCCTTCATTCGCCTCTCCGAACCGGAAGCTTTTCACCGCTCGGTGTTGTTTTAAAAACTGCTGCACTCCTTGACGGAGAGCGCCCGTCCCTTTGCCGTGGATGATCGAAACGCGCGGGTAGCCGGCGAGCACGGCATCATCCAAGTATTTCTCAAGCCGAATGAGAGCGTCTTCGTACCGTTCGCCGCGCAAGTCAAGCTCGAGGCTCACATGGGCGTCCTTGCCTTTCACCGTCGCAACCGGCGTCACTTCGTTCGCCGGCGCGCTGCCGATATACTCCAAATCGCGCTCATGAATTTTCATTTTCAAAATGCCAAGCTGCACTTGCCATTCGTCGTCCGACACTTTTTCGATCAAATAGCCTTTTTGGTTGAGGCTCGTGACTCTCACTTCATCGCCCGGCTGGAACACATGGCGTGAGACGGCCTTTTTCGCCTTTTTCCGCTTCTCCACTTTTGGCACCGCAGCAGCGAGCCGCTGTTTCGCCTCGACGAGCTCCTGCTCGTTTACTTCCGCCCGCTTTTCTTTTTGCAAGCGGCGCAGCTCCTTTATGATCCGCTCCGCCTCGCTCTCAGCCGCACGGATGATGTCAGTTGCCTGCTTCGCCGCTTCAGCAAGCCGCTCTTCTTTTTCCTCTTCCAGCGCCTCGAGCTTTTGCTCCCACTCAGCGCGCATCCGCTCGGCTTCCTCAAGCGCCGCGCGCGCCCGCGCTTCGTCTTCCTCGGCTTGCTTTTTGCTTTTCTCCAGCGAGGCGATCATGTTTTCCACGCTATGGCTTTCCGCGCTCACTTGGGCTTTCGCCCGCTCGATAATCCGCTCATCAAGCCCCAAGCGGCGTGAAATGTCAAAGGCGTTGCTGCGTCCGGGAATGCCGATCAACAGTTTATACGTCGGGCGGAGCGTTTCGGTGTCAAATTCGACGCTCGCATTTACCACGCCCGCGCGGTTGTAGCCGTAGGCTTTCAACTCGGGATAATGCGTCGTCGCCACCGTCCGCGCCCCGCGGCCGTGCACTTCATCCAAAATGGCGATCGCCAGCGCCGCTCCTTCCTGCGGGTCGGTGCCGGCCCCGAGCTCGTCAAACAACACGAGGCTTTCGCCATCGACATGGCGCAAAATGTCGACAATATTGACCATATGGGACGAGAACGTGCTCAAGCTTTGTTCAATCGACTGCTCATCGCCAATATCAGCGAAAACAGAACGGAACACCGCCGCTTCCGATCCGTCGGCCGCCGGGATGAACAGCCCCGCTTGCGCCATTACTGTCAACAAGCCGATCGTTTTTAACGTCACCGTTTTCCCGCCGGTGTTCGGTCCGGTGATGACGATCGTCGTATAATCGCCGCCCAGCTCAATGTCATTCGGCACCGCCTTCTCTTGATCAAGCAGCGGATGGCGAGCTTGGCAAAAGCGAAGGTAGCCGCGGTTGTTGACGGCTGGTTTTGTCGCCTGAATCCGGCGGGCGTACTTCGCCTTGGCGAACGCAAAATCAAGCGCCGCGAGCGCTTCGACCGCCCGCGCAAGCGGCTCGGCCTGTGCGGCGACTTTGGCCGAAAGTTCGCGCAAAATGCGTTCGATTTCCTGCTTTTCTTTCATCCGCGCCTCGCGCAGCGCGTTGTTTAACTCCACGACCGCCTGCGGCTCGATAAACAGCGTCGCCCCGGACGCCGACTGGTCATGGACGATGCCGCCGTAAGCGCTTCGATACTCTTGTTTCACCGGGATGACGTACCGGTCGTTGCGGATCGTAACAATGGCGTCCGACAGCCGCTTTTGCGCCGACGGCGAGCGGATGATGCTCTCGAGTTTCTCGCGGATGCGCGCTTCCACTGACCGAATTTGCCCGCGCAGCGAGCGAAGGCGGTCGCTCGCCGCATCCAATACTTCGCCATGGTCGTCGATCGAGCGGCGAACGTCATGCTCGAGTTCCGGCGCCTCGGCAAGCTCATCGGCATACGAAGCAAGGCGCTCCAGGCCGCCGTGCTCCTCTTGCAGATCGGTGATCAGCCGCTTCATTTGCCGGCTTGCGGCCGCTGTCGCCGCCACTTCCAGCAGCTCTTGTGGGCTGAGCGTACCGCCGATCGCCGCCCGCTTCAAATGCGGACGAACGTCGACCACCCCGTCGAGCGGCGCATAGCCGGCCAGCCGCAAGACCGCAGCGGCTTCATCCGTTTCCTCGAGCCAAGCGGACACCTCCTTGAAATCAGAAGACGGTATGAGCGCATCGATTTTTTCCAAACCGAGCGGCGAGGACGCATGCTCGGCCAACTGCGCTTTCACTTTATCGAATTCTAGGGTGTGAAGCACTTTTTGTTGCACGTATCTAACCCCCAGCTGATTCATTTCTTTCGTTTGTCGCGCAAAAACTGTTGCAGCTTCTCAAGCGGCCATGTGTTGACGACCGTGTCTTTCTTGATCCAGCCTTTCCGGGCCGTGGCCACCCCCACCGCCATATCGTCAAGCATGTCCAAATGGTGGGCGTCCGTGCTGATGGCGATGTACGCCCCTGCTTCCTCCGCTTTTTTCACATAAGCAGCCGACAAATCAAGCCGGTTTGGATTGGCATTCAGCTCAAGGATCGTCTTTGTCTCCGCCGCCAGCTCGATCAGCCGCTCGATATCGACGTCATAGCCGGCGCGCTGGCCGATCAGCCTGCCGGTCGGGTGGGCGATGACATCGACGCACGGATGGCGAAGCGCCGCTTCCAACCGCTTCATGATCGTCTCACGCGGCTGTTTGAACCCGGAATGAATGGCGGCGATGACAAAATCAAGCTCCTCGAGCACATCATCATCATAATCTAGCGTTCCATCCGGCAAAATATCCATTTCGACGCCGGCCAAAATCGTCAAATCCGAATAGCGCGCGTTCAGCCGCTCAATTTCCTCGCGCTGGCGCCGCAGCCGCTCCGGCGTCAAGCCGTTGGCGACCTTCAAATAGTGCGAATGGTCGGTAATGGCGATATACCGGTAGCCGCGGCGGCGGCACGCCTCGGCAAGCTCCTCGAGCGAACACGCGCCGTCGCTCCATGCCGAATGCATATGCAAATCGCCTTGCATGTCTTCAAGGCGCACAAGCGGCCAATCAGCCGAAAACCGCTCCACCTCCGTGCCGTCTTCACGCAACTCAGGCGGAATATACGGCAGCCCGAAATGGGCGTAAAACGCCGCTTCATTCGGGAACGTTTTCACCTTGCCTGTCGTTTGGTCTTCGACGCCGTATTCGCTGATTTTTTCCCCGCGTTCTTTGGCGAGCTGGCGCATCCGCACATTATGGTCCTTCGATCCAGTGAAATGGTGAAGAGCGGTCGCAAATTGCGCTTCGCTGACCAGCCGGAAGTCCGCGGCGATCTCATCCTCATACTGGAACAGAAGCGATACTTTCGTCTCCCCGGCGGCGATCACCTCGCGGATGTGCGGCAGCCGAAGCAGCGCCTCGCGCACCACCGCCGGGCGGGCGGTGGCAATGACATAGTCCAAATCTTTCACCGTTTCGTTCCAGCGCCGCAAACTGCCGGCCCGCGAAAAGCGAACCACCCCATCCATTTCGGCAAGCTGGCGCTCGATATCGGCCGCGATCGGCAACACCCGGGCAAGCGGCAGCCGCTCGGGGCGTTTGCCCGCCTCTTCCATGGCCATCAGCAGCTTTTCCTCCGTTTTCGCGCCGAAGCCGGGAAGCGCCCGCACCTTTCCCGCCAGGCACGCTTCTTTCAATCCGTCCATATCGACAATGCCCAGCTCTTGATGCAGCTTGGCGATTTTTTTGCCGCCAAGCCCCGGGATCTTAAGCAAGGCGAGCAACGTTTCCGGAATATCGCGCTTTAATTCTTCGAGCACCGACGATGAACCGGTTTCGACAAACTCGGTGATGATCGCCGCCGTGCTTTTGCCGATGCTGGGAATGGCGGTGAAATCGCCGATTTCCGTCAGGCTTCGTTCGTCCGTTTCCAAGGCGTTCGCCGCTTTGCGAAACGCGTTCACCTTAAACGGATTTTCCCCTTTGATCTCCATATACAATGCGATCGTTTCGAGCAGGCGGATAACCTCTTTTTTATGGACGTTCATTCTCGTCCCCTTCCTTTCCCAAAACACCGCGGCCGCGCTCGGTCAGACGCGGCCATGAATCCACCAATGGTCAAGCATCTCCGACAACACCGGCGTATGTTTCACAATCACAGTTGCCATGAGCGAACGCTGCAGCTGCTCTTGGACGCTGTCAATCGGCACGAGCGCGCCGATATACAAAAGCAAAAAGACAAGCAAATACACTTCCGCAAATCCGAGCGCCGCCCCGGCCAAGCGGTTGACGCTGCGCAGCAGCGGCAGCTGAGCGACGAAATCGAGCATCGAGCCGATGATCTGAAGAACGATTTTCACCACAAAAAATAAAAGTGCAAAAGAAATCGCCCGATAATAGGCATCATCTAAATGGGTGCTCTGAAACAACAGCTTCACCGTCTCCGGGTCGCCAAACGTCGGATACGGAATCCAAAGACGCAATGTCGGCACAAACCGCTCATAATAGCGGTAGGCGACGAAAAAAGCAATGAAAAACCCGGCCATATGAATGAATTGGAGAATAAAGCCGCGCTTTAAGCCAATCATCGCTCCGAGCAACAGGACAAACAGCAACACGACATCAAGCATCGCGTCCCCCATCCTTCTCCTTCTTCAGCTGTTCACGAAGCCGGTTGTATTCTTCCTTTAACTTTAAATACTCACTAGCAATATTGACGGCCGTCAAGACGGCCAGTTTCGGCACATCAAGCATCGGGTTTCTTTCGCTGAACTCATGCATTTTATCGTCAACGAACGCCGCCACAAGCCGGATATGGGCCGGGCTTTCCGTGCCGACGATCGTATAGTCTTGACCGTAGATGCGGACGCTCACCCGCGTTTTTGGCTGTTCTGTCAAGCTTTCTCCCCCATTTCGCCAAATCCTACTGTTTATCATATCACGAACGCTGGTATAATGGAAAGATGCGACACAAAGGGATCCAGAAGAGGATAAAGGAGAGAGGGAACGTTGTCAAACTATGTGATTCAAGCCGACCGACAGCTTC
Organism: Geobacillus vulcani PSS1; assembly: GCF_000733845.1. GTDB lineage: Bacteria > Bacillota > Bacilli > Bacillales > Anoxybacillaceae > Geobacillus > Geobacillus vulcani. The sequence continues at coordinate 1,751,708 of NZ_JPOI01000001.1, read as the reverse complement.
TTGACGCCTTGCGCGCTCACTACCAAGACGCCTTGTCCGACCGGCTTCCACCCGGAGCGTTGTTTGCCGTCAAGCGCCCGGATGTCGCGATCACCGCCTACCGCTCGGGGAAAGTGCTGTTTCAAGGGAAAGCGGCGGAACAAGAAGCGGCGAAATGGATGGGGAAGCAGGGAGCTGACCCAGCCAAACGACAGGGGAGAGAGAGCACCTCGCCCCCATTGGAACATAGGCTCGCGAAGCTTTCTGCCATCGGTTCGGATGAAGTCGGCACCGGGGACTATTTCGGCCCGATCGTCGTCGCCGCCGCCTACGTTGATCGGCCGCATATCGCCAACATCGCGGCGCTCGGCGTGAAAGATTCGAAACAATTGAACGATGAAGCGATCAAACGGATCGCACCGGCTATGATGGAAACGACGCCGCATGCGGTCACCGTGCTCGACAACGCCGCATACAACCGCTGGCAGCGAAGCGGCATGCCGCAGACGAAAATGAAGGCGCTCCTTCACAACCGGACGCTCGCGAAACTCGTTGACGCCATCGCGCCCATCGAACCGGAAGCGATCATCATCGACCAATTTTTAGAACGCGACTTGTATTTCCGCTACCTCGCGGATGAAACGCGCATCGTCAGCGAGCGGGTGCATTGCCTGCCGAAAGCAGAAAGCGTGCACGTGGCGGTCGCCGCGGCTTCGATCATCGCCCGCTATGTGTTTTTAGAAGAGATGGAGCGATTATCCCGCACCATCGGCCTCCCGCTTCCGAAAGGGGCCGGCGCCATCGTTGACGAAGCCGCCGCCCGAATCATCCGCGTGCGAGGGGAAGAGATGCTTGAGACGTGCGCCAAGCTTCATTTTGCCAATACGAAAAAGGCGCTTGCCATCGCCAAGCGCCGGTAATCGTTTCGATCCGCGCCCATGGGAAACGTTAGCGCCGGCTCCGCTGCAACGGCCAATCCGCCGCGGCTGAACGACACCAATGACACCGTTTCCCATTTTTCCCGCGTGTCTTCGTTTTTGCAGGTATTTTCAAACGAAAAAGGCTGTCCGATCCGGCAAGCCGGGTGTTTCGGACAGCCTTTTCCCCTAGAAGGCTGGTGAAAAACCGCTGATTCCTTTCATCAATGGGAGAATGAGCGAAAAGCAGGACCGATGTAACAAGGTTTTTCTAATTGAGAAATAACATTGTAAAGCGGTATCCACGATTAAATCACCAGCCTCCTAGGTTACCGATGGCCAACGACCGGATGCGGCACATACGGTTCTTCTAAATAAGCGATTTCTTCCGGCGTTAATGAAACGGATAGCGCACCGACAGCCTCTTCGAGATGGGACAGCTTCGTCGCCCCGACGATTGGCGCGGTGACCGGTTCTTTATGCAGCAGCCAAGCAAGCGCGATTTGCGCGCGCTTCACGCCGTGTTTTTTGGAGAGCTCAGCGACCCGTTCGATGATCACTCGATCCGCTTCGGCCGTGGTGTCGTATTTCGACCGTTGGATTTGATCGGTTTCCGAACGATGCGTTGTTTCCGATGCGTCGCGCGCCAGTCTTCCTGACGCCAGCGGGCTGTATGGAATGACGGCAATGTTTTCTTCTTGGCAAAGCGGCAACATTTCCCGTTCTTCCTCGCGATATATGAGATTATAATGATTTTGCATCGACACAAATTTCGTCCACCCGTGTTTTTCTGCTGTGTGGTTGGCTTTCAAAAACTGCCAGGCGTACATCGAAGAGGCGCCGATGTACCGCGCTTTTCCCGCTTTCACCACGTCATGCAGCGCTTCCATCGTTTCTTCAATCGGCGTATCGTAATCCCAGCGGTGAATTTGATACAGATCGACATAATCGGTGCCTAGACGTTTCAAACTTTTGTCGATCTCGCTCATGATGGCTTTTCGGGACAGCCCTTTCCGATTGGGTCCTTCGTGCACAGAGAAATACACTTTCGTGGCGATGACGATTTCCTCCCGATTGGCGTACTCTTTTAAAATGCGCCCGATAATTTCCTCACTCGTTCCGTCAGAATACACATTGGCCGTATCAAAAAAGTTAATCCCCAACTCAAGAGCTTTTTTGATGATCGGACGGCTTTTCTCCTCATCCAGCACCCACGGGTGAATCCATCGATCGGCGACGCCGAAGCTCATGCAGCCAAGGCAAATGCGCGACACGTCCAAACCGGTGTTGCCAAGTTTCACATATTCCATATCATTCCACCCCATCCTTTCCCTCTGTTTGCTCTACACTGTTTGCAATCATTCGTTGTCGAAACGGTGTGAAAAGCACGAAAGAAACGACCACAGCCAATGCGCTGCATCGAAAACATGCCCCCTGCGCTCCACAGCCGCATGAATGAGCGCAATCATCTCTTTTTTGTCCGCAGCCGGTCCATAACCGTAGCTCATCCCCATGCAGCCGAGCCCAATCGCGGACACTTCCAATCCCCTTTTGCCTAATTGGCGTTTTTGCCTCCTCTTCTCCCTTTATTTTCCGTTAAATTTCCAATCGGCGCTGGCAAAGCCATTTCACGATTTCCGGGTCGCGATGGGAAAAAAACAAGCTTTGCTTCGTATCAAGTGCGGCGATTTTGTTCATATCGTCTTGATCAAGCTCAAAATCAAAGATTTGGAAGTTCTCCACAATGCGCTCTTTATGCACCGACTTAGGAATCGCTACAATCCCCCTTTGTGTCAGCCAACGCAAAATGACTTGGGCAACAGATTTATGATGCTTTTTAGCGATGGATACTAACACTTCATTTTGGAAGATGCCATTTCTTCCTTCCGCAAACGGCGCCCACGACTCAAGTTGGACATTGTGCTGTTTCATCCATTCTGCACTCTCAATTTGCTGGCAGAACGGATGCGTCTCAATTTGGTTGACGGCTGGAGTCACTTCATGATGAAGAATCAAATCGATGAGACGATCCGTGTGGAAGTTGCTCACGCCAATCGCGCGAATTTTCCCTTCGCGATACAGTTCTTCCATGGCGCGCCATGAGCCGTATATATCACCAAATGGCTGGTGAATTAAATACAAATCAACATAATCGAGCTGCAACCGCTCGAGCGATCTCGCAAAGGCTCGTTTCGTGTTCTCATAGCCGGCGTCTTGAATCCACAGCTTCGTCGTCACAAAGATGTCTTCCCTTGGAATGCCGCTCCGTTTGATCGCCCGCCCGACCGCCTCTTCATTTTGATAAGCAGCTGCTGTGTCAATGAGGCGATAGCCGGTCATGAGCGCATCATAGACGCATTGTTCGCACAAATCTAAATCGGTGATTTGATATACACCAAACCCTAGGATCGGCATCTTAACGCCATTGTTCAACGTAACGGTTTGCATCGCACTCTCCCTTTCATCGTCATTTAGGTCACTCATATCGCCCAGAGGACGCGCTAGCAAGCTTCAAACTTAGCGTGCACCGGACAATGTCATTATGCCCCCTTTTGCCCAGCAACCGGTATCACAATCCTCGCAAATCATTGCCTAATTCTCTCAGACCTCTTTCGGTTGCGGAAGAAGTTTGCGTAAAATAATTGTAGTGGAAGGGGGAAAAACGATTGAAATCAATCATCGAACAACAACATGAATTGGCGGTGCTCATCGAGCGCCATACAGGAAAAGACGGCGTTTACGAAACAGAGATTCCATCGCTTCTTCTCTTTCGCGAATCGCATCCCACAACACCGAAACATGGCGTCCAACGCCCGGCGTTTTGCCTAATCGTGCAAGGCAGAAAAGATGTCTGGCTGGCGGGGGAACGGTTTACGTACAATCCGACCCACTATCTTGTCGCCTCTGTCGACTTGCCGGTTATTTCCCAAGTGGTCGAAGCAAGCGAACAGACGCCGTATTTGGCCTTGCGGATGGAATTTGCGCTCCATCAAATCGTCGAACTGCTGCAGCACACCGACAACGACGTTTTCCTGCAGAAAAAGCCAAAACGAGCAATGTTCGTCAGTGCGGTTGAGCCCCCGCTGCTCGATGCGGTCATGAGGCTCGTTCGCCTGCTCGACACCCCAGAACATATTGGCGTCTTAGCACCGATTTACAAAAAAGAAATTTTGTATCGCGTTTTGCACGGGCCGTATGGCGATGTCCTCCAGCAAATGGCTGTCCAAAACAGCCATGCCCGCCAAATTCATCATGTCATCGAATATATTAAAGAACACTATCATCAACCGATCCGCATCGAAGAGCTGGCTGATTTATCTCATATGAGCGCAGCATCGCTCCATCGTCATTTTAAAGAGGTGACAGGGATGAGCCCGATTCAGTTTCAAAAACAGCTGCGGCTTCAGGAAGCCCGGCGGCTCTTGTTAACAGAGTTGATCGATGCCGCTGATGTCGCCTTTCAAGTCGGCTATGAAAGCCCGTCACAGTTCAGCCGCGAATATTCCCGCCTATTCGGACGACCGCCGAAAGAAGATGCGAAACGTTTGCGGGCTGAATATGGAGACAGAGCGAATGCTTAGATGAAAGAGAGGCCGGTTTGTTCACAGGCCTCTCCTTGCTTCTTGCACGAACATCGATTCGCCTGATGTCGCGCCGTCTTCCTTCCTTGTTCATGCCAGCTGCTCGCCTGTCAATCCCTCGCATGCCCCCTGCAAGACGATGGAGCGCCTTCGTTGTTCAAACGTCACCGGCAAAATTCTTTCTCTACGAAAATCAATATTGATTCAATAATCAACATTCGTTTATTATTATCAAAAAAGCGGGTATGCGTCATCATTTGGCGATGATTCGATCAAAAATAGTCGACAATCTTTAGGAGAGGTGGGGAATTCAGTCATGGCGAAAATCGACCGCAGAGTCATCAAAAGCCAAGAAGCCATTAAAAATGCCGTCATTGAATTGATGGCGGAAAAACCGTTTGACGACATTACGATTCAAGAAATCGCCGATCGGGCAAACGTGAACCGGGGAACCATTTATCTCCATTACACGGATAAATACGATTTATTGGACAAGATGATCGAAGAACATATGGACAATTTGCGGCAGCTTTGCCGCGAGGCTTCCGATTTGACGTTTGAGGAAGGAAATTATATCTGGTACGAATACTTTGAACGCCATCGGCTCTTTTTCTCGACGATGTTATCGAGCAAAGGCGCTCCTTACTTCCGTCATCGTTTTTTACAGTTGGTGATCGAGGAATTCAAACCGGACGTCGACACATCGAACGGAAAGAACAAGGGGCTTAGCGAAGATCTTGTCTTGCAATTTTTTGCTTCCGCCGTCGTTGGAATTGTCGAATGGTGGTTCAAGCACGGCATGCCGCTTCCGGCGCGCGTCATCGCCGAACAGACAGGGCGGCTGTTGGACCGCAATTTTGACTAACAAAAAGCGTCACCGACCATTGCCTGTAGACGGCTGTCGGTGACGTTTCTGAAGCATTTAGCGTGGAACGATTTTGACCGTCGCCGCCCGAGCGCGGGTGCTGATCATCGCGTCGAGATACGGGCTTCCTTTGTACTTTTCCCGGTACGCGTCATCGATGAGGTCGTTGATGGATCCAGCAACCGGTTCGAATACGACTTCTTTCGTCATGCCGGCGACTGTAATCCGTCCAGCCCTTTGCCGGATGGCTGCTTGATACCAACGGGATTGCTGACCATGATAGGCGCGCACATAAAGAGAATCGCCGACAATCACCGACCAAACCCATGTCAGCGTTCCATACGTTTTGCCGTCCTCGCGGAACGGCGAAATGTGAAGATCATCAGCCGCAGCGATTTGGTGCAGCTCCTCGTTTGACCATGACGCCACGTTTTCCGCCCCCTATTCACTCTTGTGATATTGCTCATCACTCACTTTTTCGAGCCACTCGACCCCTTTGCCGTTGGCAACTCCCGTTAAGGCGATATGGGTCATCGCCGTGGTTGGTGTCGCTCCGTGCCAATGCTTGACGCCCGGCGGGAACCAAACGACATCCCCCGCCCGCACTTCACGAACGGGTCCACCCCATTCTTGCACCCACCCAACGCCGTAGGTAACGATCAATCGCTGCCCCGTCGGATGGATGTGCCATGCCGTGCGAGCCCCTGGCTCAAAGGTAACATACGCCGCCGAGTACGGGGCGAACTCATTTTCTTGAAAGAGTGAATCAACACGGACATAGCCGGTAAAATAGTCTTCTTGCCCTTTCGTTGACGGCTGGGCGCCGTTGCGGATGACCTCGATGGTTTCTCCCATTCTCGTTGGCTCCTTTCCGTTGTCATTCAGGCTGGCTGGCATTCCTCAACGTTTTTGAAAAGCTCAGCCTCATCGTGACATTTGTTTATTATGATAGCAAAGTTCAACTTCCAATCAATGGTTAAAATAGAGCAATTTGTTGATTAATGAACACGGATACGGAATTTGTAAAAAAGAAGACGCGCCTCGCTGTTTGGGCGCGTCTTGTCCTAGACGAGCGGGCGTACGTTCCGCTCGTCTCTCCAACTGTCTGTCATTCGCTTCCTCATGCCCGTTCTTCGAGCGCCGCGACGACTTTTTCCGCCGTGCTCCGGCTCGATTGCGGGTTTTGCCCGGTGATCAAGTTGCCGTCGCGCACCGAGAAATCGGTCCATTTCTCGCCGCGGACGAAATTCGCCCCGCGCAGGCGCAAGGTCGACTCAAGCAAAAACGGCATATGCACATCAAGCTCGACCTCGCGTTCTTCCTCATCGGTAAACGACGTGACCGTTTTCCCTTTCACGATCGGCGTCCCGTCTTTGTATGTCGCGTTCACCAACCCTGACGGCCCATGGCAGACAGCGGCGATGATCCGGCCGTCTTCGGCGAATTGCTGCAACACGTATTGCAGCGTTTCGTTGTCCGGGAAATCAAACATCGTCCCGTGTCCCCCGGGGAGAAAAATGGCGTCAAATCCATTCGCGTCATCTTTGCTTAAACGCGCCGTGTTTTTCAGCGCCGCTTCCGCCTCGGCCCAAGACGGGTCTTTCTCATTGATGCTGCGCGGATCCAAGGGCACGTCGCCGCCTTTGATGCTCGCCACTTTCACGTCATACCCTTTTTCTTTAAACACCAAATACGGCACGGCAAACTCTTCAAGCCAAAGCCCGGTTTTGTGATCGTCGGTGATCGTCGTATGGTTCGTCACCACCATAAGCACTCGTTTCGTCATGCCCGCCTTCCTCCTTTCCAGTCTAGAATGTTCTCTGCTTCTCATCATACTTTACATTGAGCGAAAACGAAAAAAATATGCTTATGAAACGGAAATGTCGTCATGATGGCGCAAACCATGCCTAAGAGCGCAGCGATTGTAAGGAACATGCCGCTTCACCGCATCCTGTGTCCAATCGAAAAACCGTGCCGTTTCGCTCGTTCGCTCACGGCGAGGAAAAACCGCTGCTGTTCACCGCCCCGCGAAAAAAGAAAGCCGCTTCCCGAATCATTTGGGAGCGGCAGCAGCCGGTCATTTTAACTAATTTTCTGCTGTTCGAGCCCATCCGCTTCGCTCACCGGCTGCCCAAACGGCCACCAGTTGGCGCGGCCGAACGTGTGGACCATGACCGGGACAAACAGCGGCAGGACGACAAGAGCGTAAAGCAAAAGCCCTGTCAATACAATCGTCGCGATTTGCAAGAGCGACAGAACGCCGGACGGATACATCGCAGCAAACGTCCCGCCCAAAATGACGGCGGCCGAGATGATGACCGTCCCCATATGGCCCATCGCTGACAGCATCGCTTCTCTCACCGGCCGGTCACGGTATTCGTTGAACCGGTCCATCAGGAAGATGCTGTAGTCGATGCCGAGGGCCATAAGCAGGACGAAGGCGAAAAACGACACCGCCCAGTTCAAGCCGGCATAGCCGAGGCCGTTGACGAAGATGAGCTCGGTGACGGCCATCGACGTGTAATACGTCAACACAAGCGACAAAATCAAGTAGAGCGGCATGATCAACGACCGGAGCAGGGCAGCCAGCACGATGGCGATCCCCGCCAGCATGAGCACCGCTGTGTGCCGATAGTCGGCGTTCGAAATCGCCCGCAAATCGGCATACGTGCTTGTGACGCCGCCGACGGCGATGCTCACCCCGTCCAGCTTTGCTCCTTTCACCGCCCGTTCGGCGGCGGCGCGAATGTCATCAATGCGGCCAAGCGCCGATATGGAATACGGATTTTCTTTGAAAATGACATCAAATGTGACGATGCGCCGGTCTTTTGACATATACGCGTCTTTCGCCTGCGCAAATTCTTTGCTTTCAAGCGCCGCTTTCGGCATATGCCAGCCGGCCATGTCCTTCGCCGGTGCCGATGACAAATCAGCCAAATACGTTTCCGCCGTTCCCAGACCGCTGGCCACCTTCTGCAAACCGGACGCGCTTTGGTCCAAGCCGTTGACAAGCTGGCCGAGCTGGCCGCCAAGGGCCGAGAAGTGCTCAAGCAGCTGCCGCTGGCCGCCGTTGACTTGCTCGAGGCCGGACGCGAATCGCGGCAGTTGATCAACGGCTTGTTGTTGGCCGTTGGCCGCTTTCGTCAAGCCGGCTTCAAGCTCGCCAAGCCCGGCGATGATTCGATCCAAACCGTCGTTAATCGCGGCTTGCCCGGCCGCCAGTTGGGCAAACGACTCATTCGCTTTCGCCAAGCCGGCGCGCGCTCGCTCAAGCGCCCCGTTCAACTTCGCCAAGCCGTTGGCCATGTCGTTCGTCCGGGCGGCCAAGGCGGCGACGGTCATTTTCGCTTGTTGATATTGCGCGTCTTGGGCGAGCTCCGGATGCGACTGCTCGACTTGCGCAAGCAGCGTTTGCACGGCGGCGAGCTGATCAGCGACCGCCTTGAGGCCCGTTTCGACTTGCCGGTATTGGCTGCTGATCGTCGCCAAGCCTTGTTCCGCCTGCTTGTAGCCGCCAAGCAGCTGGTTCGCGCCCTCTTGCAGTTTTTTGGCATTGGCGCGCAGGGTCGCCAAGCCGTTTTTCAACTCGCCGGCCCCGATCGCTCCGCGGCGCACGCCTTGTTCAATTTGGCTCAAGCCGCTTTGCAGCTGGCGCAGGCCGTTCTCAAGCCGCTCCGTTCCCGAGACGAGCTGGCCGATGCCGGATGACGCTTGCTTCAGCTGCGGCACGGAAGCGGAGAGCTGATTGCTTGCCGTCTCGAGCCCGGCGCCGATTTTCTCGATGCCGTCTTTGCCGGCGCCAAGGCCGTTTTTCAGCTGTTTCGCCTGCTCAGTGACAAACAGCTCTTTGATCGGCTCGCCTGTGGGCCGCGTCACCGAGCGGACGCTCGCCACACCGTCAACGTTTTCGACTTCGCGGCTGATTTTTTCGATCAACGCCATCCCTTTTTCGGAATCAAGCGGCTCTTTGCTTTTCAACACAATTTGTGTCGGCATGGCGTCTCCGGGATGAAAGTGGTCGGCAATAATGTCAAACGCTTTAACCGAGCGATAATGGTCGCCGATCTCTTCCATTGAATCAAATGACAGTTTGCCATCGTACGTCACAAGCACCGGCACCGTTACCGCTGCGACGATAGCGAGCGCCAGCAGCGGACGGGCGAACGCGAACCGGCCTGCCGCCAGCCAAAGTCGGCTTTGTCCGTGCTCAAGTTTCCCGCGAACCGGCCAAAACAGCTTCTCGCCAAGCACCGCCATGAAAAACGGCACGAGCGTCATAAGCGCCACCAGCAGCACCGCCACCCCAACGGCGACGGCGGCTGCCGATTGGTACAACTGAAATGTCGACAGTCCGATCGCGGCAAAGCCGATCATGACCGCCAATCCACTCGCCGCCACTGTTTTTCCCGCCGTCCGGTACGTGGCGATGACCGCTTCCGTGCGGTCACCGTGTTTCACTAGTTCTTCCTTAAACCGGCTTAAAAGCAAAATGCAGTAATCCGTTCCGATTCCGAACAACACGGCCACCAAAAATGTCTGCGTAAACGTCGACAGCGGAAAGTTGACCTCATCGACCAAAAACGCGACGATCGACTGAGAAACGACGTACGTCGCTCCGACCGTCAACAACGGAATCAACGACGCGACCGGCGAACGGAATACGGCCAACAGCACGATCAAAATAAAGACAACGGTAATTCCTTCCGTCTTTTTCACGCCTTCAAGCGAGCTGGTCACCACATCTTCATCGATCATCCACCCGCCGGTGAAATAATGCTCGACCTTGACGCCGTCCAAAGCCCGATAGAGCGCGTCCGTCAACTGTTTCGCCGTCCGCCCGGCCGGGTCGATGCGAATCGAAATGAGCATCGTCGTCCCGTCTTTGGACACCAGCTTTTTTTCCAGCTCCTTGTTGGCCAGCGGCGAAACGATTTCGGTAATATGCAGCTCGCTTTTTTTCTTTTCCAGTGCTTGAACCGCCTGTTCGATTTCCCGTTTGTCTTGCGCCGTCAATCCGTCTTTCTGATAAAAAACGAGCACGGTGGAGCGCTCATGTTCTTTGTTTTCCTGTTCGTTCGCCTCTTTGATCCATTTCGCCGCCAATGACGACGAATAGCCGTCCGGCACGCTCAGCTGCCCTTTCTCCCGAACGAGCTCGCCCATGTTCGGCGCGGTCATCATGAGCACCGCCGCGATGATGATCCAGCCGATGAACACGAACCATTTTCCTTTGATGATCGCTCTCATTTCGCTTCTTCCACCTCCTGCAGCACGCGGGCCAACCGTTCATACGTGCGGATGAACGTTTCAATTTCTTCTTCCGGGAAGCGGGCAATCACTTCTTCCACGAGCCGATAGACGTTCCGGTCCATTTCCGCAATCCATGCTTCCCCTTGTTCTGTCAGCGATAAGACGATGACGCGGCGATCGTTCCCGTCACGCTCGCGGCGCAGCCAGCCTTTGTCGACGAGGCGGTTCGTCATCGCCGTCACCGCGCTTTTGTTCACGCCGAACATCGCCGCCAGCTCGGTTGACGTGCACGTCCCCCGCCGGCGAATATAGCGAAGCAAATAATATTGGTCGTGCGTCATCTCTTCGCAAAGGCTGTCTTTGACAAGCGCCGCCCCGCGCTTCATCACGAGAAATGATACGGACAAATAACGGTCGATCCACTCGTCGATGTTTCGCCTTGCCACTTCTTCACCTCCCAGTCGTTGTATCCATCTTGGATCGTCCATTTGGTTCAACAATTGAACTATTAATCAATGTATCAGGCCAAAGAAAAAAAGTCAATGAAAGAGGAAGTGAACGTTTGGAACCATTCTTTACAAAACCGTTACATGGAATTCATCCCCATTTCATATGCCGCTTGTACAATCAAAATGACAAAATCATCTGAAAAGGGAGAGGAGAACGATGTTCCGAATGAAACGCCGCACGGCTTTGCTTATGGCCGGACTGAGCGTCGGGCTGACGCTGTATGCCGCCGGACAACGCACATGGGCTGCACCGGATAAGCCGGACAAGCCAGCCGGGCCACCGGCAGTGAAAAATGTCATCCTTTTTGTCGGCGACGGCATGGGCACCGCCCATCGCGATGCGATCCGCCTAGCCACGAAAGGGATCACGGGAGAATTGGAAATGGACGACATGCCGTACAGCGGGCTCATCCATACGAACTCCGCCGATCCGAAATCGTTCATCACCGACTCCGCCGCGGCAGCGACAGCGATAGCGACGGGCGTCAAAACGTACAACGGCGCCATCGCTGTTGATTTGCAAGGAAAACCGGTGGAAACGATTCTCGAACAAGCGAAAAAAGCCGGAAAAGCGACCGGGCTCGTCACGACCGCCCAAGTGACAGACGCCACCCCAGCGGCGTTCGGCGCCCATACCGCCAAGCGCTCGGCGCAAAGCGATATTGCCAAACAGTACATCGAACAAACGAAAGTGGACGTCATATTGGGCGGCGGCGAAGACTACTGGTATCCGGCCGGACAGCCCGGCTATTACCCCGACCATCCCGCTGAAGATCCCGAAGAAGGAAGCAAAGGCACGCAAGGAAACTTAGTGGAGCGCGCCAAGCAGCTCGGCTATACGTACGTCCGCACCGCCGATGAGCTGAAACAGGCAACGGGCCGCAAGCTGCTTGGGCTGTTTGCCAACGAGGAGATGTTCCAACAACGCCCCGAAGGAGAAGGGGATGTGTACAATCCCGCCGTGCCGCTGCCCGATATGACAAAAAAAGCGCTTGACGTGCTGTCGCAAAATAAAAAAGGCTTTTTCCTCGTTGTTGAAGAAGAAGCCATTGATGAAATGAGCCATGAAAACAACGGACCGCTCATGATCAAAGCCGGCCAGCAGCTTGACGAAGCGGTCGCCGTGGCGAAACAGTACGCCAAGCGCCATCGGGATACGCTCGTCCTCGTGCTCGCCGACCATGAATGCGGCGGCTTAACGGTGGAAACGCCAGGCGGCGCCGATGAGTCGGGAGACGGCAAAACGATTTCTGGCGAAGACGGCCCCTTTTCCATCGCTCATTCTGCGCAAACGTTCGCCTTGGACTGGACGACCACCGGCCACACCGCCGCCGATGTGCCGCTGACTGCCATGGGCCCGGGGGCGGAACGGTTTGTCGGCGTTTATGAAAATACGCGTATTCATGACATTCTCGAACAAGTATTGTTTGCGAAAAACAGAAGATAACGCCGTCTCCCTTTCGCTCGTTTCCCCGCTCGTTCCTTGCTTGTGGACAGGGCGGGGAAGATTTTTTGATCCATTCAACCAGTGCTTCTCCGCTCATGCGCCGTTGCGTTTGCCCCTATCTTCCGCGCCGGCCCGAACTGAGGAACAAGGCCGCGCTGCTTTTCCTCTGGCGGCTCATTGACCGACAGGGCTGCCTCATTTGCCCTAGTTGCCATCCAAACGGCAAGCGCGGCGGAAAAAGGCTTCAAGCTGACGTTCCTGCCTCATTGCCCTAGCTGCCAGCCAAACCATGCCAGCAGGATCCCGCAGGAGTAAGTGGCCGCCACATAACCGATCACCTTCGCCCATTGGCGTTGCTGCATCATTTGCACGCTTTCCCATTTAAACGTGGAAAACGTCGTGAACGCGCCCATAAAACCAGTGCCGATCAGTAGTTTTTCAGCATCGGCGGCGCCGCTTCCAGCCAGCCACCCGAGCAAAAACGAGCCAAGTAAGTTCACAATGAGCGTGCCGAGCGGGAAGCGCGGCGAGCGCCGGGCGGCCCAGCGGCTGACGGCGTAACGGCAGATGGCGCCAAAAAAACCGCCGATCATCACCAATAGCGGTGCCATCATCGGGCCATTTCCCCCTTTCGCTTTGGATGGGCGGCAGCGGAGCCCGCCCATGCCGCGGTTAGACCGCCGAACAAACTGGCGGCGATATAACCAGCGGCCATGCCCCATCGCCCTTGTTTCAGCAATTCGACACACTCGACGCTAAGGGTGGAAAACGTCGTATACGAGCCGACAAAACCAGTCGTCACCGCCGTTTGCAGCCATGGTGGCCACGCCGGGCGGCGGGTGAATGTGACCGCGAGCCAGCTGAGCAAAAACGAGCCTGTCCAATTGATGAAAAGCGTCGCAAACGGAAAGCCATGGGCGGCGGGAACAAGCAAACCGAGCCCATAACGGACAAGCGCGCCGATCATGCCGGCGATGCCGACGGCGAGATAGACCAATCAGACCCCCTCCTTCCTAAAAATGAACAGACTCCTGCCGCTTCCATTCGCAGCAGGAGTCATCAGCCGGAAACCGGCGGTTATGGCGAACTCCATCGCCTATGAAGTTCGGTTTTTCTTCATTGTACCATATGTCTTGGCTCGCTGTGAAGACCACCCTAGAAAGATGGGGATTGAAGCCGGCATGTTGCTTCCCTGCATCGTTTCTCAAATAGCCCCCTGTAGCATCGGTGCTGCTTTTCCCACATTCCCCCATCGATGAAGGGAAACAGTAGGCTTTCACGCGCTTTCTAACGGGCGCGGCGGAACCCGTGTTGTTCGAAGGTGTGGAGCGCCTGTTCACTCGTCAAATAAGAGTAAAACTCCCTTGCCTCCTTGAGATGTTTGCTCGTTTTGATCACGCCGAGCGGGTAGACGATCGGGCCGTGCATACTGCTTGGCACCGCGGCGGCGATGTTGACGTTGTCCGACACGAGCGCATCCGTCCGGTACACAAATCCGGCGTCGACGTTGCCGGTTTCCACGTAGGTCAGCACTTGGCGCACGTCTTTCGCGTAGACGAGCTTCGGTTTGACTTGCTTCCACAGCCCGGCCTTCTCTAGCGTTTGTTTCGCGTACATGCCGGCCGGCACCGACTCCGGAATGCCGATCGCCACCCGTTTGGCGCGGATCAGGTCACCGAGCGACCGAATCGCTCCTTCTCCTTGTTTTGGAACGATGAGCACCAGCTCGTTGGCGAGCACCGTTTTTTCGTGCCTAGAATCGATCAGCCCTTCTTGTTTCAGCTTCGCGAACGGCTCGACAGCGGCGGAAAAAAAGAGATCGACCGGCGCTCCTTCGGAAATTTGCTTTTGCAAAGCGCCCGATGCGCCAAAATTATAGTGAATACGGATGTTCGGATGCTTTCGTTCAAACGCCGTTTTCGCTTCTTCCAGCGCTTCTTGCAGACTGGCCGCGGCGGAAACAATCAGCTCTGTTTGGCCCGCTGATTCCATTCGCTCGGCGCGTTCTTTTCGATCGCCGCCGCAGCCATACAAACCGAACAACAAAAACACCGCGATGAGCCATGCCATGTTTCGCATTTACATCCCCCTTATCTTCGCCTAGAAGATCAGTGATTTCAGCAGAAAATCAGCGCAAAACCGGCCCTTCCCAATTGCGAAACGCTGACATACGCGCCGAAACGAAACGGAGGGTGTCCCAACAGGATGGAAACACCCTCTTTCGCTGCGATCTTGTTTTTGCCCGACGATAGGTTGCGCCCTATCCTAAGGGCAGGCGACCTCTTCGGTCAGTTTCGGCGGTTCCTGTCACCCGCGCAACACCGCGCCAAACTGCTCTTCGACCGCAGCCAATACCCGCTCGTGAACGGTCGTGACTTCTTCATCGGTGAGCGTCCGCTCCGGATCATAGTAGCGGAGCGAGAAGGCGAGCGATTTTTTCCCGGCCGGCAGACGGTCGCCTTGGTAGACGTCAAAGAGGGAGACGTCTTTCAGCAGCGGCTTCCCGGCTTCTTCGATCGCTTGCTTGAGGGCGCCGGCTTCGACGTTTTCGTCGACGACTAAGGCGATGTCGCGCACGACGGACGGGAAGCGCGGAATCGGCTCGTAGCGGATCGCTTCGCTTTCCGCGTTCAACAGCTCGGACAAGGCGAGTTCAAAGACGTACGTTTCTTTCAAATCGTACTCTTTTTGCACCGCCGGATGGAGCTGGCCGACAAAGCCGATCACCGTTCCGTCAAGCACGATCTCGGCCGTCCGCCCCGGATGCAAATCGGCGCGCTTCGCCGGGCGGTAGCTGATGCGATCAGACAGCCCAAGCAGGTCGAACAAGCCGTCAAGCACGCCTTTTGCAACATAGAAATCGGCCGCTTTTTTCTCCCCTTGCCAAAGGTGAGCATGCCATAAACCGGTGATGACGCCGGCGAGCCGCTCGTTTTCCGCCGGCTGGACGTTTTCCCCGCGCGACAAATAGACGGAGCCGATTTCGTATAAGGCGACGTTCTCGACTTGGCGGGCGCGGTTGTAGCTCGCCGCTTCAAGCAGATGCGGAATCAAGCTTTGCCGCAAAACGCTCCGCTCTTCGCTCATCGGCAGCGCCAAGCGGATCGGTTCCGCCGTCTCGAGCGCAAAACGCGCCGCTTTGTCCGGGCTCGTCAATGAATACGTGATCGCTTGGAACAAGCCGGCTCCTTCCAAATAGCGGCGGACGCGGCGGCGCTTCGCCTGGTACGGCGTGAGCCCGCCCGGTTTCGCCTCGGCCACCGGCAACGTCGCCGGCAAATGGTCGTAGCCGTACAAGCGGGCGACTTCCTCGATGATATCTTCTTCGATGGCAATGTCACGGCGGCGCGATGGGACATGAACCGTGAACGTTCCGTTGTCTTCTGTGAACGGAAATTGCAAGTTCGCCAAAATCGCGGCCACTTCCTCTTTCGACATCGCCGTGCCGAGGACGCCGTTGATCCGTTCAAGCGTGACCGTCACGACCACCGGCTCTTCTTTCCATGTGCTGGCTTCGACGATGCCGCCGACGACCTCACCGTCGGCGTATTCAGCCATCAACGCCGCGGCGCGTTCAAGCGCTTCTTTTGTCCGCGCCGGATCGATCCCTTTTTCAAAGCGGGTGCTCGCCTCGCTGCGCAGCCCGTGGTCTTTCACCGCCTGGCGGATGATCGGGCTCGCAAAATACGCCGCTTCAATGAACACCGTTTTCGTGTCGTCACGCACTTCCGAATTGGCCCCGCCCATTACGCCGGCTAAGGCGACCGGCTCGCGGCCGTTCGTGATGACCAGATGATTGTCGGTCAGCTTCCGTTCGACATCGTCAAGCGTCACAATCGTTTCGCCTTCCTTCGCGCGGCGGACGACGATCTCCCGCGAACCGAGGCGGTCGTAGTCAAACGCGTGCAGCGGTTGGCCGTACTCAAGCAAAATATAGTTCGTAATGTCGACGACGTTGTTGTGCGGGCGAATGCCGGCGGCCATCAAGCGCGCCTGCATCCAAAGCGGCGACGGGCCGATCCGGACGTTTTTCACGATCCGCCCGGCGTACAGCGGATTGTCTTCCGGCGCTTCGACGCGGACGGAAATGTAGTCGTGGATCATTTCATTGTTTTCTTTGACCGCCGCTTCCGGCAGCTTCACCGCGCGGCCGAGAATGGCGGCCACTTCATAGGCGACGCCGATCATGCTTAAGCAGTCAGCGCGGTTGGGCGTTAACGAGAGTTCGAGCACTTCATCGTGCAAGCCGAGCCATTCCAACGCATCGGCGCCGACCGGCGCGTCGCTCGGGAAGACGAAAATGCCGTCGGCGTATTCTTTTGGCACGACTTTCGTTTCGACGCCGAGCTCTTGGAGCGAACAAATCATGCCGTTCGATTCTTCGCCGCGCAGCTTGGCCCGTTTGATTTTAAAATGTCCCGGCAGCACCGCCCCGACTTTGGCGACGGCGACGTTTTGCCCTTTCGCGACGTTCGGGGCGCCACAAATGATTTGCACCGGCTCGCCCTCACCGAGATCAACAAGGCACTTCCGCAGTTTGTCGGCATTCGGATGCGGCTCGCATTCAAGCACATGACCGATGACGACTCCTTTCATTCCCCGGTCGAGCGCTTCGACCCGCTCGACTTCAATGCCGCTTTTGGTGATGCGGTCAGCGAGCTCTTTGGCGGTGATGCCGGTCAAATCGACATACTCGCTTAGCCAACGGTAAGACACGAGCATTTATAACCCCTCCTTTTTCTGCTATACACGCAAAAATTGCCGCAAGAAACGTAGATCGTTTTGATAGAAATGGCGGATGTCATCAATGCCATACTTCAGCATCGCGATCCGCTCCGGTCCCATGCCGAACGCAAAACCGGTGTACGTTTTCGAATCAAAGCCAGCCATCTCAAGCACGTTCGGATGCACCATGCCGGCGCCTAAAATTTCGATCCAGCCCGTGCCTTTGCAGACGCTGCAGCCATGCCCTTCGCAGCGGAAACAGGACACGTCGACCTCGACCGACGGCTCGGTGAACGGGAAAAAGCTCGGCCGGAAGCGGATGTCGCGCCCTTCGCCGAACAGCTTGCGGGCGAATTCGCGCAGCGTCCCTTTCAAGTCGCTCATCCGGATGTGGCGGTCCACCACCAAGCCTTCAATTTGTGTAAACTGGTGCGAATGGGTCGCATCGTCGGTGTCGCGGCGGTACACTTTGCCCGGGCAAATGATTTTCACCGGGCCGCGCCCGCGGTGCTTCTCCATCGTCCGCGCTTGCATCGGCGATGTATGGGTGCGAAGCAAAATCTCTTCGGTGATGTAAAACGAATCTTGCATGTCACGGGCCGGGTGCCCTTTCGGCAAATTAAGGGCTTCAAAGTTGTAGTAGTCGGTCTCGACTTCCGGCCCTTCGGCGATTGTGTAGCCCATGCCGATAAACAAGTCTTCGATTTCCTCGATCACACGCGTCAGCGGATGCGCATTGCCGAGCCGCACCGGCCGGCCCGGCAGCGTCACATCGATCGCTTCGGCCGCCAGTTTTCGTTCGATTTCTTCTTCTTCCAGTTTCGTTTGTTTCGCCTCAAGCGCCTGTTGAATCGCCTCTCTCACTTCGTTGGCCAGCGCGCCGAGTTTCGGGCGTTCCTCCGGCGGCAGCGCCCCCATGCCGCGCAGCACTTCGGTAATCGGCCCTTTTTTGCCTAAGTAGGCGACGCGCACCTCATTGAGCGCTTTTAAATCGCCAGCTTGTTCAATTTTGGCAAGCGCTTCTCGCTCTAGTTCATGCAACCGTTCTTTCACGCCTATCCCTCCTCGTTTCAAATAAAAAAACCCGCCCCAGTAAGGGACGAGTTGTTGCTCGCGGTACCACCCTTGTTAACAGCACAAGCGTGCTGTTCCCTTCATTGCGATAACGGTCGAAAGCCGGACCACCTTTACATCCCACGCTGGGATGGTCCCGGTGTCAACTCGGGAGGTGAACTTCACTTGCGTCAGCCATAAAAACGCTCCCAGTCTATGGCGTTTTCTCCCTGGATGGCGAGCAGCAAGCTACTTTTCTCCGTCATCGTTGTTGTCGGTATGGGAAATGTCGCTATTCATTATACGCAAATGGGCGGGCAAAGGCAAGGTCAGGCCGAGATTTCTTTGCGCAGCTCATCGATTTCCGCTTCCTGTTCAATCGAGCGGATCGCAAGGCGCTCCATCATTTTTTCCTGCCGCACTTGCCCTTCCTTGAGCGCGGCAACATCTTTTTTAACCCCTACCATGTCCTTTTTTCATGGCATCCATGTCTTTTTTCATGGCATCCATGTCTTTTTTCATGGCGTCCATGTCTTTTTTCATGGCGTCCACATCACGTTGCAGGCGATCGACTTTGTCTTCAAGCTGCTTCACGCTTCCTTGCAGCTTGACGATATCGATGCGCATTTGTTCGATGTAGGCCCCTCGAACGTCAAGGCGCTCAAGCACCGCGTTCAGCAGCGCCCGCAGTTCGTCATCCATCTGTCTCCTGCTCCCTTGTCCGATTGATGTTCGATTCCATTTTACCGCACCGCCCGCAAAGAATAAAGCAAAATTCCGGCCGCCACCGCGACGTTGAGCGACTCCGCCTGGCCGTAAAGCGGGATGTGGACGTTTTCTGTCGTCATCTCGAGCAGCTCGCGCCGGACGCCGCTTCCTTCGTTGCCGACAAGCAAGGCGAACGAAGGCGACGGACGAACGGTGCGGTAATCGGCGGCGTTCTCCAAGGCGGTGCCGTATACAGGAATGCCTTGCTTTTGGAAACGCGCGATCCACTGTGCCAGATCGCCTTTGACAACCGGAAGGTGAAACAGCGATCCTTGCGTCGCACGGACGACTTTCGGGTTGTACAAATCGGCGCATCCTTCCCCTAAAATGACCGCATCGATGCCGGCCGCATCAGCCGTGCGAATCATCGTGCCGAGATTGCCGGGATCTTGCACGGCGTCAATGAGCAGCGCCGTGTTCACATCGCCAAGCTCCGCTGTGTCTTGCCGGCAGACAGCCATGATCCCTTGCGGCGTTTCCGTGCTGCTGATCGCCTTCATCACCGCTTCCGTTACGATCACTACCGGCACATCGCTGACGTCCCAGCCGGGCGGAATCGCGGCCCGCTCGTCCACAATCAGCTCGACAAGCGGCGCTCGGCTTTTCACTGCCTCTTCGACGAGATGGAATCCTTCAAGCAAAAACCACCCGGTTTCGTCGCGCCCTTTTTTCGTCAGCAACTTTTTCCATTGCTTCACGCGCGCGTTTTTTGGCGATTCGATCCGCTTCACCGCTTCGTCCCCCAATGTTTGGCGATAAATTCGTCGCGGCCGGAAGCGGCCCGGTCTTGCTTGTAATGGTCCGGATTTTTCTTATGATAGTTTTGATGGTACTCTTCTGCCGGATAAAACGTCGTGGCCGGCAAAATTTTCGTCACGATCGGCTTCGAGAAGCGCCCGCTTTCTTCCAACGCCCGCTTCGACTGCTCAGCGAGCTGGCGCTGTCTTTCGTTATGGTAAAAAATCGCCGTCCGGTATTGCGGGCCGCGGTCGTGAAACTGGCCGCCGTCATCGGTCGGATCGATTTGGCACCAATACAGCTCCAAAAGCCGCTCATATGGGAACACGTCCGGGTCAAAGGTGATTTGCACCGCCTCGTAATGGCCGGTCGTCCCCGTTTTCACCTGCTCATACGTCGGGTTTTCGACATGCCCGCCCGTATAGCCGGAGACGATGCCGTAAATGCCGTCGAGTTCTTCAAACGGCGTCACCATGCACCAAAAGCAGCCGCCGGCGAATGTCGCTTTTTCCATTTGGGTCGTCACCTCATGCGTCAAGTTTCTTCTTTTGATTATAGCAAACTGTGTACGGTTGTCATCTTTCACGCCCAAAGCCAAGTTCCTTCACAAAGCCAGACGCGTTCCGTTCCGCACGCCAGCCGCTCATGTCGCCGAGTCAAGCCGTTGTTTCATTTTGGCAAGCAAGCGGTCAAACAGCGGGATATAGTCGGTGTGAATGCGTTCATAAATGTCCATCGCAGTTTCTTCATCATACGTATGGGGCGTCCGGTTGCGGTCTTCCAGCATGCGAAGCCATGTCTCTCCGTCTTCAATCAACCCTTTCCGAAACGCCTCGCGCTGAAACAGATGAATCAGCTGGCGAAACACCGCTCGCTCGAATCCATATCTTGTTTGAGCCGCCATCCTCTCTTCCCTCGTTTCCAAGATCTTTGCCTTCATTATACCATAGTCTGGCAAGCGCAACGACTTCGACCGCCGATGCATAAATCCGCCGCCATCGGCAAACGATAAAGATGTACCATACGGCTAACGAGGTGAGACAGATGGATTTGAACTTGCGGAAAGCCATTATGCACAATGTCGCCAACAATTCCAAAGAACAGCTTGAAAACACGATTGAAGACGCGATCCAACGCGGCGAGGAAAAATATTTGCCCGGCCTCGGCGTCCTGTTTGAAGCCATTTGGACGCACGCCACCGAGCAGCAAAAAGACATGATGCTCACGACACTCGAGCAGGCGGTGAAACAATAACCGCCTGCTTTGTTTCTGGTCGGAACGTTTGGGAAATCCAAGTCCCCGTTCCTTCATTAATCATGACGGGGATCGGTTCCTTTTTTCTATTTACCAACTATACAAATAGCTGGAATAATGACAATAAATTATGATAAAATAAACAAAAAATAGAAAGGATTGATTATTTTGAAAACTAAAAAATGGACAACCCTCTTTCTCTTCGTGCTTTTGTTTTTCGTCCCGCTCCGCGTGTCCGGCGCCGGTTCATCCGCTCTGACGGAAGCGGTAAACAAGCAGTTTAAAGACACGTTGACTTACTACAAAGATGGTTCTGTCCAAATCCTCGACAGCATGACCACATCAACGGAAGTAACCGAAAACGACACGAAAACGACAAAAACCGTGCAAGTCGTGTTCGCTCAAGGGAGCGAGATCAGGGACAGCGTGTTCGTTTTTCATGCCAAACAAATTTTCTATTACGACGCTGATAGCCAAAAGCTGCTGGATTCCGCTTCCCTTTCCAAAAATGAGGCCATCAAGCAATTTGAGAAAAAGCATAAAGGTGAACTGGGCAAAAAGCTGAGCCCGTTCTCCTTTACCGTTTTGCTCGTTGCTTTGCTGCTGACCATCACATTTCCGCCGCTTGTGGCCATTTGGTTCTACGGCGATGCTTCGATCTCGCATCGCTATACATCCAAAGCGGTAAGCATGAAAGCTTGATCTCCGCTCTCGCGTCGTCTGCGGGAGAAGCCGAAAACAGCTGTTCCGCCAAGGATATGTTAAACTTCTTCGTTGCATCTATAAAGGCCGGTGAAAAACGATGATGTTTGTCAAATCGATAGAGTTTGTCAGGAAAGTAAGAGCCGATTTGACAAGACTTCTCCATTTGGGAAGAATCGGTCTGAAATGGCTTTTCTCATGAAATCACCAGCCTTCTAAGGGAGGCTGTGTTTCAACCGGCGCCCTGCCGTCTGCCCCGCCGCAATATCAAAAAACACCGGCCGCTTGGGCCGGTGTTTCCATTAGTCAAACGTCAGTTGCTTCACTTTGTCGGCATCAAGCCGTTTGATCACTTCGACAAGCAGCTTGACCGTATTTTCGTAGTCATCACGGTGCAAAATGGCGGCGTGTGAATGAATGTAGCGCGTCGGGATGGCAATCGTCAGCGACGGAACACCGCTGCCGGTCAAGTGGATCGCCCCCGCGTCCGTGCCGCCGCCCGGCATGGCGTCAAAATGATACGGAATGTTCAGCTCTTCGGCCACCTCGATGACAAACTCACGCAAGCCGCGGTGCGAGACCATCGTCGCATCGTACAAGACGATGTGCGGGCCGGCGCCGAGTTTGCCCATCGCTTCTTTTTCTGACACCCCCGGCGTGTCGCCAGCCACGCCGACATCAACAGCAAAGGCAATGTCTGGCTGGATGGACTGGGCCGCTGTGCGCGCGCCGCGCAAGCCGACTTCTTCCTGCACCGTGCCAACGCCGTATACCGTGTTCGGATGGTCGACGCCCTTCAGCTGCTTGAGCACATCGATGGCGACCGCACAGCCGATCCGGTTGTCCCACGCTTTGGCCAGCAGCATTTTTTCATTGTTTAACACCGTGAATTCAAAATACGGCACGATCATATCGCCCGGGCGGACGCCCCATTCCATGGCTTCCTCGCGGCTCGTCGCGCCGATGTCGATGAACATGTCTTTGATGTCGACCGGCTTTTTGCGCGCTTCCGGCGGAAGAATGTGCGGCGGCTTCGAACCGATGACACCGGTGATGTCGCCTTTTTTCGTCACAATCGTCACGCGCTGGGCAAGCATCACTTGGCTCCACCAGCCGCCGAGCGTCTGAAAGCGGATGAACCCCTTGTCATCGATTTGCGTCACCATGAAGCCGACTTCGTCCAAATGGCCGGCGATCATCACTTTCGGTCCACCGGATTTCCCTTCTTTTTTAGCGATCAAGCTGCCGAGCCCGTCAGTTGTCACTTCATCGGCATAAGGAGCTATGTACGTTTTCATCACCTCGCGCGCTTCCCGTTCGTTGCCCGGCACGCCTTTGGCATCGGTCAGCGCTTTCAGCATCGTCAACGTTTCGTCCAACTTGGACATCTTGGCACCCCTTTCCGTTTTTGTCCACTTTTTTATTATACTTCTAACGGTTGGCAATATTCAATCATTCGTCCTTCGAAAAAATCAGTTAATACCGTTCATTTTGCCGTTGGTGGTTCACTTCATTTTTCCGTCGATACGCGGCGGCAACCGCCTCGGACGAAAAGCCGAGCGTCACGCCGAGACGCCAATATTCCGTGAACAGCGCATCATAATCTTCAGGCGCTTTCGTCTCCCCAAATCGGTCAGTGTGGCGGAACACGGCGAGAAACTGTTCAACAGGCAGCCGCTCAACCGACGGGATCTCTCTCTTTTCGTAGAAAAATCCACATTCCAGTCCGAGCGATAAAAGAAAATGCAAACCATCCACATACTCCTCGAGCACCTGCTCCGCCGGCGCCGGCGGTTTCACGCTCCAAAATTTGAAGCAGCGCGTCTCGTTGGCCAGTTCGCCAAGTTCGACGAGAAAAGCAAGCATTTTTCGGTCGAACAGATCTTCATGCTCAAGGCCGTGTTCCGTTTCAATCCGCTCATCCAAGGCGCGCTGCAGACGGTAAAGCGAAGGCCAGTTCATTCTCTTTTCCCCCTTCTACGATATCCATTTCCAACAAAAAAGCCATTCCGCGATCGACAACAGCGGCAAACCATAGCGAAACGTCCGATGGCGCGTTTTATGGCGGAATGCATACATCCCGACGGCGGCGCCGGTGGCGCCCCCAGCGAGCGACAACAGCCATAGCGTCCGCTCGGCGATGCGGAAGCGGCGATGTTTTGCCTTGAATTTGTCGAGCCCCATCATCAAAAACGCGAGGACGTTGATCACTATTCCGTATTGTACCATATCGATCCCTTCCTTTGGTTAAGAAAAACGGCCATCCCGATCCAGGATGGCCATCGTTGTTACTTATTCAAATTTGCTTTTGCCAAGTCAGCAAGTTGGGCAAACGCCGCTTGGTCGTTCACCGCCAAGTCGGCGAGCATTTTTCGGTTCACTTCCACACCGGCCAGTTTCAATCCGTGCATCAGACGGCTGTAGGACAAGCCGTTTTGGCGGGCCGCTGCGTTGATGCGGGCGATCCACAATTTGCGGAAGTCGCGTTTCCGTTGACGGCGGTCGCGATACGCATACAAGAGCGATTTCATCACTTGTTGGTTCGCGACTCTATATAACGCGTGTTTCGCGCCGAAATAGCCCTTGGCAAGCTTCAATACTTTTTTGCGACGTCTGCGCGTCACTGGTCCACCTTTTACGCGTGGCATAATCGTTCCCTCCTATAGTCGGTCATTATTTCAAGTTGTCGAGCATTTGGCGGATGCGTTTGAAATCGCCAGGCGAGACGAGCGTCGCTTTGCGAAGATGACGCTTTTGTTTTTTCGTTTTATTGGCAAACAAATGGCTCGTATACGCATGGCCGCGTTTTAATTTGCCGCTCGCCGTTTTTTTGAACCGTTTCGCCGAGCCGCGGTGAGTTTTCATTTTAGGCATCCCAAGTTCCTCCTTACTTGTTGTCATTTTTCGGTGCGAGCACTAAAAACATGTTGCGCCCGTCCATTTTCGGCGCCGTTTCGACGATGGCGATGTCGGCGCACGCTTCGGAGAAGCGGTCAAGGACGCGCTGCCCGATTTCTTTATGGGTGATGGCCCGCCCTTTAAAACGGATCGTCGCCTTCACTTTATCGCCTTTTTCGAGAAACTTGCGCGCGTTGCGCAGCTTCGTGTTGAAATCATGCTCCTCGATCGTCGGGCTAAGGCGCACTTCTTTCACATTGATGACTTTTTGCTTTTTGCGCGCTTCTTTTTCTTTCTTTTGCTGCTCGAAGCGGAATTTGCCGTAATCCATGATGCGGCAAACGGGCGGTTTGGCGTTCGGCGCAACAAGCACGAGGTCCAAATTGCGCCTTGCCGCAATCTCAAGCGCTTCCTGCTTCGACTTGATGCCAAGCTGTTCGCCGTTTTGGTCGATCAAGCGCACTTCCCGGGCACGAATTTGTTCGTTGATAATAAAATCTTTGCTAATAATGAGCCACCTCCAAGGTTTTTTCCGACTGGCTTGTTTGCCAGCAGAGCTCCGCTTCCAGCAAAAAAGCGCGGGTGCACAAAAGCACCCGCGCACGACGTTCGAACAAAAAGGCTGGCGAACCGTAACAACCTGCCAACAGCCGCCCTGGCGTCGGTCAGGTGAGAAGCGGGCGCTTCTGCTTTCGTTACAAACAAGCAATCATTCCACTTTATAAACTATACCACCTTGGCGATGGCGTGTCAAGGAGCGGCTCTTGATAAACACAACGTCCTCTATTATAGCGAATGATTTTCTGATTGGCAAGAAAAAATTGATCTGTTCTTCCGCTTGCCTGTAGTTATAAAGCGGGGATTCCCATACACTCCTAGCTCACCAGCCTGTCCGTGAAGCATAAAGAATTTACATTTTTCCTTTTCTGATTATGATATAATGAAAACAAAAAATCGATATGCAAGGAAGGATTTTCATGCCATGTCGAATGTATATCAACTGATTGCCAGCAAAATCCCGCAAATGAGCAAATCGCAAGTGAAAATCGCAAAATATATTTTAGAACATCCAAATGAAGTGCCTTTCTTTACTGTAGGAAAACTAGCGGAAAAAACAGGAGTTAGTGAGGCAACCATTGTACGTTTTGCCAATTTCCTTGGTTACTCGGGTTACCCTGAACTTCAGCAATATATGCAACATTCTGTTCAAAAGCAGTTGACAACTGTAGAACGACTGCAAATGTCTCACCATGTTTATGAACATGAAAAAGGGATCTATGACATTTTTCATGACGATATTCATAATATCAAATCAACAATGGAACGGTTGGATGTAAACGCCTTTAAACAGGCGGTTCATTCGATTCTAAAAGCCGAGCGGACTTACATCGTTGCCAATCGCAGCGCAACGTCTCTGGGAATCTTTCTTCATTACTATTTGCAAATCATTCTAAATGACGTTTACTTGATGAACTCAATAGAAGCAGGGGCAGAAAAAATCTACGATATAAACGAAAAAGACGTGATGATTGGCATTAGTTTCTCCAGATACACAAATAGTACGATTAAAATGCTGTCATATGGTAAAAAGCAAGGGGCAACGATCATTGCCATTACTGACCATTTATTATCACCTTTAGTTCCCTATTCTGATATTGTTCTTACGGCCTCGAGTCAAATGCCGACTTTCATCGACTCTTTTGTAGCCCCACTTAGTTTGATCAACGCCCTGATTACTTTTATAGGAAAAGAAAAGGGGAATGATGTTCAAAGGAAACTTGAAGAATTAGAAACGATATGGGATCATTTTGGTGTTTTTTATAAATGAAAACACTACATGGCTTTCCATTTCTCAAGCTGTCGGAGTGCTTTTGGAAGATCGCCTCCGACAGCCTAAAACAACAATTATTCCTTCATCACTGAGGTGTATTGCTCCAATGCTTTTCTTCTTGCACCACAACAGGCATGGCGGTTACTCCTATTGGTGAAAATACCCCTTCCCATTTTGCCACCGCCACAGACGAAAACACATGTCCGATCACATTCACCGCCGTCCTTGCCATATCAATAATCCGATCAATCCCTAGAATGAGTGCAACACCCTCAGCCGGCAGCCCGACCGCTGTCCCCGTTGCCAGAAGGATGACCATAGAAGAAGAAGGAACGGCTGCCACTCCCTTGCTGGTCACAATGAAAAACAAGATCATCATGAGTTGTTTTGACCAGCTCATTTCAATCCCAAAGGCTTGTGCGATAAATAAGGCGGCGATGGTCAAATAAAGCGTTGTGCCATCGGAATTGAGCGGCATCCCTGAAGGAATCACAAATGAAGAAATATATTTAGGAACACCAAATTTCTCCACCCGTTGCATCAACTGTGGAACAACCGTCTCTGTACTCCCCGTCGATGCTCCAATGATCATCAAATCCCAAACCATTTTATAAACATCGGTAATCTTTATTTTTAATAAAAATGCTACTATCGGAAATAAGCCAAATAAAACAACTGCCAATCCTAAATAAGCCGCTCCAATCAATTTAATCAAAGGCAACAACAACCCGATGCCGTAAGTACCGATTGTTGCCGACATAAGAGCAAATACACCGATCGGAGCAACCAACATCACCATGTTAACAAGCTTAAATGAAGCTTTTGAAATCGCTTCCAAAATTCTAATGACCAGTTTTGCTTCCTCTCCAATGCTTACTAAAGCAATTCCAAACATAACGCAAAAGAAAATAACCGCAAGGAGGTCACTTCTAGCAAGGGAGTCAACAATATTGGTGGGAATAATATTTAAAATCAATGTCTTGCCGTCCATCACAACAGAGGTGTTTTCTGCAATCGAAGAAATATCGGCCTTAGGCAACCGATTTAAATTTGTTCCAACTCCGGGCTTTACTAGATTGCCTACCGCCAAACCGATAAACAAAATAATGGTCGTGATCAATTCAAACCAAATCACAGTTTTTAACCCTACTCTTCCCATCCTCTTTATATCCCCCACCCCTGTAATGCCCACTAACAGGGTAGAGACAATAACAGGAATTACAACCATTTTAATTAAACGAATAAATCCATCTCCTACTGGTTTAATCGCAATTCCCGCTTCTGGAAAAAAGTGACCGAAGACAGCCCCCAAAACGGCTGCCGCTAGAATAAAAAAAGCAAATCTCGTTTTCATCATCCATCCCTCCTAAATAATTATTTGAAATAAATTTAACACATATCATTTTTATTTGCAATAAAAATTTCATTATTCTATATATTCCAATATTTATCAGTTATGATTCTTTAATAGTTGAATGAATGTTGTTGATAATGAAATATTTATTTCATATAATTATTAATAAAGAAATTATAATTTCTAAATGGAGGTTTATCCCATGACGATGTCTGAAAGTGAAAACCTATTATCTCATTCAACGCCAAAGTCAGCCGAGTATTTCCGAAAAGCATGTGAATGGATTCCCGGAGGAGTGACGGCTAATATTAAATATTTCGCTCCCCACCCTATTGCAATGAAAAAGGGAAAAGGCAGCAAGCTTTATGACCTGGATGGAAATGAATACATTGATTATTTGCTATCTTACGGAGCCCTGATTCTAGGTCATGGCCATCCTGAAGTCCTCCGTGCTGTTGAAAGTCAAATAAAAGAAAGCGGTACGACGACATTTGGCACTCCACATGAACTCGAAACGATCATGGCGCAAACTTTGGTCAATCTATACCCCGGCATCGAAATGGTGCGTTATACCAATTCAGGATTGGAAGCAACATTGCTGGCGATCCGAATCGCTATGGCCTACACCGGCAAAACTAAATTAGCCAAATTTGAAGGGCACTACCATGGAAGTTACGATCAAGTGTTGCTGAGTGTAAATCCCGACCTAGATAAGGCAGGGGAACTGACTTGCCCCCATGCTGTTCCTGAATCACTTGGAATTCCAGATTATTATGTTCAAAACACTGTTATATTGCCGTTTAATGACATAGAGACTACCGAAGCCATTTTACGCAAACATCAAAACGATGTCGCTGCCGTCATCCTTGAACCAGTCCAAGGCGGTTTCATTCCAGCTGATCCCGATTTTATCCAAAAACTTCGTGAATTAACGAATGAGCTTGGCATTCTACTGATTTTTGATGAGGTCAAAACCGGATTCCGGGTTTCTCTAGGCGGAGCACAAGAAATATATGGAGTGAAGCCGGATTTAACAGCATTAGGAAAAGTACTTGGAGGAGGATTCCCGATAGGAGCTGTGGGTGGGAAAAGAGAACTGATGTTGATTAGCGCACCGAACCAAGGGCAAGATCTTTTCGCAGTAAAAAAACATGAAAATGCCGCTAAACATACTTTATTTCATAGCGGCACTTACAACGGACATCCGATCGTACTGGCGGCAGGGTTAGCCACAATTGAAGTATTAAAGAGTGAAGGAGTAATGGAGTCCCTGTTCCATCATACAACGACATTGCGAAAAGAACTCGAAGCATTGTATCATTCCTATGGCGTCCCTATGCAAACCCTTGGAATGGGGAGCATTTTCAACATCATTTTCACTGACCAACCCGTCAAAAATTATCGGGATATGGTGAAGGCAGACATGGCGCTGCGAAAAAAAATTGATTACGAACTGTTAAGAGCAGGGATATATATCAAACCGTTAAACCGTTATTCGATGTCCATTGTTCACGATGAAAAAGATATCGAGCGAACCATAGAGGCACATGAAATCGCTCTGAAACATGCCTGCTGCTAAATCAGGGGGCATTTCCCCCATTTCATGACCCGACTCAGGCCTTAGGGGTTCGACCGATCATGAAAAAACGATATATAACCAACAAAAACACCCGTGAAGGTTGAAATTCACGGGTGTTTGTTTCTCTATTTTCGCCGGACTTCCTCACGCAGGGAAGAGATAAAATCATCAAGCCCCATCGTCCGGCTCTCTTTTTCGCCATAGCGGCGGACATTGACCGCTCGTTCAGACACTTCTTTATCGCCGACAACGAGCATGTACGGGATTTTTTGCATTTGCGCCTCGCGGATTTTATAGCCGATTTTTTCATCGCGCTCGTCGACTTCGACGCGGAATCCGTGTTCTTTCAGGGTCCGATGCACGTCATACGCATAGTCAAGATGCGCTTCCGGCGACACCGGAATCACTTTCACCTGCACCGGGGCGAGCCACGTCGGGAACGCGCCTTTGTATTCTTCGATCAAGAAGGCGACAAACCGCTCCATTGTCGAAACGACGCCGCGGTGGATGACGACAGGGCGATGCGGCTTTCCGTCTTCGCCGATGTACGTCAAATCAAAGCGCTCCGGCAAGAGGAAGTCAAGCTGCACCGTTGAGAGCGTTTCGTCTTTGCCGAGCGCCGTGCGCACTTGCACATCGAGCTTCGGCCCGTAAAACGCCGCTTCCCCCTCAGCCTCATAGTAGTCGAGGCCGAGCTCGTCCATCGCTTCGCGAAGCATGCGCTGCGCTTTTTCCCACATTTCATCGTCGTCGTAATATTTTTCCTTGTCATGCGGATCGCGGTATGACAAACGGAACGAGTATTCCTGAATGCCAAAATCCTTATAGACTTCCAAAATCAAGTTCACGACGCGTTTGAACTCGTCTTTGATTTGATCCGGGCGCACGAAAATATGAGCGTCATTGAGCGTCATGCCGCGGACGCGCTGCAGTCCGGTGAGAGCGCCCGACATTTCATAGCGGTGCATCGTGCCCAATTCGGCGATGCGGATCGGCAGCTCGCGGTAGCTGTGCAGCTTGCTTTTGTAAATCATCATGTGATGCGGGCAGTTCATCGGCCGCAGCACGAGCTGTTCATTGTCCATCTCCATCGGCGGGAACATGTTTTCTTTGTAATGGTCCCAATGGCCCGATGTTTTGTACAGCTCGACGCTGCCGAGCACCGGCGTGTAGACATGATCATACCCGAGCGCCACTTCTTTATCGACGATGTACCGTTCAATGATGCGGCGGATCGTCGCTCCTTTCGGCAGCCAAAGCGGCAGCCCTTGTCCGACTTGCTGCGACGTCATAAACAGCTCGAGCTCTTTGCCGAGTTTGCGGTGGTCGCGCTCTTTCGCTTCTTCAAGCAAGTGCAAATAATGATCCAAATCTTCTTTTTTGAAAAAGGCCGTGCCATAGATGCGCTGCAGCATTTTGTTGCTGCTGTCGCCGCGCCAGTAGGCGCCCGAGATGCTGAGCAGCTTAAACTCTTTGATTTTGCCGGTCGACGGCACGTGCACGCCGCGGCAAAGGTCGAAAAACTCGCCTTGCTCGTAAATGGAAATCGTCTCGCCTTCCGGAATATCGCGGATCAACTCGAGCTTCAACTCATCGCCGATTTCTTCATACCGCCGGATGGCTTCTTCGCGGCTCACTTCTTTGCGGACGATCTCGAGATTTTCTTTGACAATGTTGCGCATTTCCGCTTCGATTTTTGGAAGATCGTCTGGCGCCAGCTTATGCTCCATGTCGATATCATAGTAAAAGCCGTTTTCAATGACCGGGCCGACGCCGAGCTTGACGTTGCCGTACAGCCGCTTGATGGCCTGCGCCATTAAATGGGCAGCGCTATGGCGCAAAATGTCAAGCGCTTCCGGCATGTCTTGAGTAATAATGACCAGTTCACCGTCTTCGTGAAGCGGCGTGCGCAAATCAACGAACCGGCCGTTCCATTTTCCAGCGATCGCTTTTTTCTTCAGCCCCGAGCTGATCGAGGCAGCGATGTCTTCCGTCGTCGTCCCCTTTGGAAACTCCTTTTCCGCCCCGTCTGGGAACGTAATGCGAATGACGTCTGGCATCGGCAATCACTCTCCTTTATCATGATGATGAAAAAGAAAAAAACTCCTCCCTCCGAAAGGGACGAGTTTTCATCGTGGTTCCACCCTTCTTCCCATGGCAAAACAACGCCATGGCTCAACAACGATAACGGCCGTCCGCCGGCGGCAACTACTGGGCGTAGCGTTCGCTGCCGCAGCTCTGAGGGGGTAAGCGCACTTTTCGTGTTAGGAAGGTTCCAGCCGCTGCCTTCCCTCTCTGGAAACCGTAAAAATGCGCCCATGTCCTCGTCATCGCTTGTATTCATCCATATTCATGACGACATTATAGCGAAAACAGCAGGAAAAATCAAGCTTCTCCTCCATTTCCAGCGTTGGCGGCAAACAAGCGGGAAAAATCGGCGCGGCGGCAGACCGTCAGCCGTTCTTGAAACACGTTTTGCAGCGTCTGTACCATGCCATCATCCGGATGATCGGTGTACAGCTCAATTTCCGCCGGAGCAAGCGAGACAAGCGGAGCAAGCACCGATGCATCAATATACATCGGCTGGCTGAACACGAGATGGCGATCGATCAACTGTCTCACTTCCGCCGTCGACAGCTCCCGCTGCTCGCTGTCGTAAAACACGAAGTGCGGCGGATCGTGCACCAAATACAGGCGCGGCCATTGCGGCGCCCGGCCAGCCAGGCAGTCGCGCAGCATTTGCACAAAATTTTGATACTCCTGCTCCAGCTTGTATTCATCGATCGCCAGCTCGACATAATGTTGGAGGCGCTCCATATACGGCTTCAACCGGAACGTAACGAACGAAGAAAACGAAAACGACAAGCCGTCGCGCAAAAAGGAGGCGAAAGCGTCGCGCAACATCGCGGTGCGCGAGGCGGCAAACGCCGCGCTTTTCCGGTAATCGCGCCGCTCGCCGTCCAAAAACGAATGAGCGAGGGCCAAAATTTGCTGCTGTTCTTCGACATCGCGGAAATAAAAAACATTGGCAATGATGGATAGCAGCAGCCGGTCTTCCATCACCTCCTGCATAAATGCGGTCATCGCTGGGACGATATGCGACTCAAGCACATATTTCTCTTCGCCGTGTATGTAAACGGCCACCGTTTTCTTCCCATCATAGGCGGCATGAAACAGCGGACTGTCATCCGGTTGCGGCCGGTGATGCAACAGCCAAAACAGTTTTTCCGCCTCGCTTGCCTCGTCGAAATGGATTTCGATCACCCGCCGTCCCCCCCCTTTGGTTCGAAAGGAATGCTTGGTTTATATATATGGGGACAACCGGCCATTTAGACTAAAAAAGCACAAAGCTTGGCGGAGTTGATTGTTCGAGGAGGGGGCCCCAAACGAATCGGGGCCCCCTTTCTTATTACCGTATACAGGCATAAAACAATATGTGTTGTGTTTGGTTTATAAGGAAATTCCCCTTTTTATCCCGTCCCTGTCGACAAACGAACCGCTTGCCGGCTGCAGCAGAAAAGTTATATAGATGCAATGAAGAAGTTGAACACATCCTTGACGGAAAAGCGATTGGTCCATTTTCGACTGTCGAAGCAGGCCTGTGGCTTGGAAGACCGAGCAACCGCCCGCTTCACAGCCCCATCGATGGGTCTGGAGGCGGCGTGGTTCGGTCGCCCGACAGTCGATTAAATCCTCGGTAAAAACTCCAAATGGGAACACTTCAAATAGCATCTATGCTGAAAATACCCGAATTCGAAAATGGGCAAAATATAGAGGGATATTTTCATCCTTCCATTGGTGACCAATTTTTTCCGTCATGGGAGTCTATATCGTTTTTATTGGTTCATCAACATGTCTGTGCAAACGATAACGTTTCAAATCGCCTTTATATATTTTGCTCGCGGCGGTTCGGCCCGGTGATTTCAATCGGATAGGCCAAATAGCGGATTCGTTCCATAATGCGCGCCGCCTTCACCTTCTCTTCTTCGCCGCGCTGCGAATACGTTAAATGGTGGGAAAGCTGCTGCATATTAAAGTTCGACGTGAAAAACGTCGGCAAGTTTTCAAACATCCGGTATTGCAAGATCGGGCCGAGCACATCATCGCGCACCCAGCTTGACATCGCCTCCGCCCCGAGGTCATCGAGCATCAGCACCGGCACTTTTTTGATATAATCGAGCTTTTCGTTCATCGTCTGGTCTTGAAGCGAATGTTTCATCTCACGAAACAGCTCGGGCACGTAGACGATCAGCGACGGGACGTTCCGCTTCGCCAACTCGTTGGCGATCGCGGCGAGCAAATACGTCTTGCCCACCCCAAACGATCCGTGCAAATACAAGCCTTTCATTTTTTTCCCTGGCTCATATTCCGACACAAACCGCTCGGCAAATCGGATCGCTTTGATCCGTCCATCGTCATTGAGATCAACGTCAGAGAGCGAAGCACGCAAAATTTCACGCGGCATGAACATGCTTTGAATGAGCGACTCTTGCCGCTTCCTCTCGTCGTATTGCACTTTTTTTGGGCAGCGGTCATACTCAATCTCAATCCGGCCGCTGCTGATCACCAAGTTCGGCCGATACCCTTGCAGCATGTTCGGGCACCGCTCGAGCCCCGGACATTGGCGGCAATTCCCGTGCTGCTCGATGAATTCATGCAGCTTCATCAAGCTGCGGTCAACTGCATCGGCCGACAATTGCCGTTCGTGCGCCCGCAAAAACGGCTGCACGTCCGGATGCTCCAAAATGTAGCGTTTCATTTGTTCGTAGCGTTGTTTAAACCGTTGATTGCCAAGCAACCGCTGCAACAGGTGGTTTACTCGTTCCATGGCTTTTCCCTCTATGATTCATCACGGTATTTTTTCAGCCGTTCCTCCAGCTCTTTGCGCGCCTGTTCGACATCAAAATCATCATTCTCCGGCTGGCTGTAATCCATGTTCAGCCAGTCGGGGACGATTTCCGTGCGCACGACTTTGCGCACCGCCCTCGTCCCTTTTTCCTTTTCGTTCGCCCAGTTTTGGTATGTTTTCGCCTCTTCTTTCGCCAGTTCCATTGCTTCCTTCACCGTTTTCACTTTCTTGCGCGCCCAATGGCTGGCGATTTTTTCTACGTACTTTTTCGACAGCTTCATATTCGTCCGGAGCATGACGTAATAAATGAGCACGTTCACAACTCCCGGGAGCAGCTGCTGCTTAAACATCACATCTTCGATCAGCTGCAAATCAGCGAGCGACGGCTCAACGCCGCCTGAAATTTCCTTGAGCAGCTGGCGTGGGGAAATCGTTTCCAGCTGTTTCATTAGTTGCTCCTCTTTTGTGCGCGGTTCGATGTTTTCCAACGTCCGATAGGCGAGCGGCTGCACTCGTTCCACGAGACGCGGCTCGACACCGCCATGTTCGAGCTCATACCATTCGCGCGCCGCTCGGCGCAACGCGTCAATATCGATATGATAGGCCGGATCGATGACGCCAAGAACCAGTTTTTGCATCTCCAGCGGCGGAATGCCGTATAAAAACGCCAGCTTTTTAATCGCTTCCTTCACTTTTGCTGTCACAGCTCGGCGCGGCACCAGCTGCTTGGACAGGCCGGCAAAAAACAGCTCAAAGTCGAATACATCATCATCGAGCACATATGACGACTCCTCCCGCCCGATGTGATCCTTCCCCTCAAGCAGCTCGGGCCCGGCTTCTTCGCTGAAGCCGGCGACGATTTGTTCAGCAGGCACAGCCGAAAACACATCGGAAAACGACCGCGTCACTCGGGTGAATTTCGTTTCATCAATGGACGGACGGGCAAAAAAGTTGCTCAGCTGAATAAACAAGTGACGGCCGACTTGCCGATGCAAAAAAGCGCTCAACATCTCATCGCGGAAAAACTGGTCTGGCGCCAACGGCGGGCGCAGCTCATAAAGAAACAGCTTCGGTTCATCCGCCTCTGGAGCGTGGACGTATGTGTTGAGCAGCCCGATTCCTTCGAGTTTCAACCGTTCACTGTAAATGTCCGGCAGTCCGCACTGCATGAGCGCCATGAGCCGATGATGGGTCGCTTCCTGGCCGTCAAGCAGCTCAAGCTCCCCCCAAAGCGTCATATAAAGCGCCAACGCGCGGCAGCCGATGAGCGGCTGGTAAAGCAGCGTCAGCACTTTTCGGTCCACCTCATGCAACACCCCACGGCTTTGCACGGTATAACGGTCGACAGCAATCAGCTCTTTCCAATGGTGTTGCATCGCTCCGACCTTCCATTCCGCCCTATTCGTTTCAAACCGGCTCTCCCCTTTCCTGCCGAAAAGACGTTGAAAAAAGGGCTTGCCGCCTAATGCCAAAGCCCTTTTTACCGTTGCCCTTTTTTAATCAACTCTTTCAGTTCTTCAATGAACACATTAATATCTTTAAACTGACGATAGACGGAAGCGAAGCGGACATAAGCTACCTCATCGATGTGTGATAGGCGCTCCATCACCATTTCGCCGATCGTTTCGCTTTTCACTTCCGAAACGCCTTGATTGCGCAGCTCTCGCTCGATTTCCTGCGTCACTTTTTCAAGCTCCTCGAGCGCCACCGGCCGCTTCTCGCACGCTTTGATCAAGCCGCGCAAAATTTTCTCCCGGCTGAATTCTTCGCGCGTTCCTTCTTTTTTCACGACAATCAGCGGCGGCTCCTCGATTCTCTCAAACGTCGTAAACCGATAATGGCACTGTTCGCACTCCCGGCGGCGGCGGATTGAACGACCCTCTTCAACCGGGCGCGAGTCAAGCACGCGCGTACCTTGATGATGGCATGAAGGACATCGCATAACATCCACTCCGTTGATTTTCTTATTCTCTATCATACCGGAATGGACGAAAGCAGACAAGATAGAGTTAGCTGTTCAGTCCAGAACCGATATATGGCAAGCGGGCGTTGAGCTTCCGATACAAATCGAGAATGACCGCTCGGCTATGCCCAAAATCAAACGGCAATAGCTTCGTCTCCGTCGTCACGGAAAAGTCGACTGCCGTTTCAAACGGCCGCACAGAAATGACGGTAGCGACGATGAACAACTTTTTGCCGCGCCTTGTTTGCGCACAAATTTCACCGCGCTCTTCGGAAACAGAAACGAGCTCGGCGCCGGGCAACGACGAGAGCAGCTCTTTGACCGCATCGATGACGGCGCGGTTCGTCGCTTTGTAATAATGGCTCCTTAGCTCTTCGTCTTCATGATTTTCCCGCGTTTCACAATGGTTTGTGAAGGCGTATTTCAGTGTTTTCCACATGCTCATGGCCACGTCTCCCTAAAGTCATTCTTTTTCTTCCATCATACCATGATTTTCGCCGCCGTTGCACCGCCAAGGACGCAAAAAAAGGAGCGTCTCGCTTACGCTCCTTTTGGTTCCATCCTTATTCCATTACAGCGCCTGCGCCTTTTTCACTTCGATCGGGCGCATGCCGCGCGGAAGTTCAATCGTTTCCCGCGTTTGCGCGCCCAGCATTTCGGCAATGTAATCGGCGGCAATCGTCGGGTCTAAATGGCCGCATGTATACACATCAATGCTCGCATAGCCGTGTTCGGGAAACGTATGAATCGTCAAATGCGATTCCGAAATAATGACAACTCCGCTTACGCCTTGCGGAGCGAATTTATGGAACGCCACTTCACGAATCTCCGCTCCCGACTTTAACGCGGCGTCAACGAACGTTTTTTCAATAAAATCCATATCATTCAGTTTGTCAAAGTCGCATCCCCAAAGTTCCGAGATAACGTGACGACCCATCGTGTCCATGAAAAGAATCCCCCTTTTAACCAATTTTCTCAAACAAATAAAAAAACAGAAAGTGAGCTGCAAAATGGCATGTATAACTACCACGGGGGAAAGTTAGTCCTAAGAGGTCCTAACCCTTTAAGTAGTCACATTACCCTTGCCGTTAAGAAGTTCACGAGACATAGTATACTTTGTTTAGGTTTTTTTTGCAACAGGCTTTTTTAATTTTTTTGCATGAAAAAAAGAAAAAGCGCCACACCCGCGCCGTGGCCCGATCCGTTTGTGCGGATCGCAAAGGCCATAGCGCGGGCAGCGCGCTTCGCATCGGACCGCCGCCAAGGCGGGGGGTCCATTACGCATTGACGCTGAGGCGCTCATTCATTTTGGCTGCGACAAGGTGAGCTAAATCGACGACGCGGCACGAATAGCCCCACTCGTTGTCATACCAGGCAAGCACTTTCACTTTTCGTCCTTCCATCACCATCGTCGACAAGCCATCAATGATGGCAGAGTGCGGATTCGTGTTGAAATCGATCGAGACAAGCGGTTCCAATGTGAAATCCAAAATGCCGTTGAGCGGACCGTTAGCGGCGCGGATGAACGCTTCGTTCACCTCATCAACCGTCACGTCGCGCTTCAAATCCACAACCAAATCGACAAGCGAGACGTTCGGCGTCGGGACGCGGAGCGCCATGCCGTGCAATTTTCCCTTTAAATGCGGCAAAACGAGCCCAAGCGCTTTCGCCGCTCCCGTTGTCGTCGGGATGATCGACTGCGCGCATGAGCGAGCGCGGCGCAAATCTTTATGCGGGTTGTCGATGTTTTTTTGGTCGTTCGTATACGCATGAACCGTCGTCATCAGGCCGTTTTCAATCCCAAACGCTTCATCGAGTACTTTGACGACCGGAGCCAAGCAGTTGGTCGTGCACGAAGCGTTCGAAATGATAAAATGGCGGTCGATGTCCAGCATATGCTCGTTGACGCCAATGACGATCGTTACATCTTCATTTTTGCCCGGGGCAGTTAAAATGACGCGTTTGGCCCCAGCCTCAAGGTGAAGGCTTGCCTTTTCGCGGTCGTTGAATTTTCCTGTTGCTTCAATCACCATATCAATATCAAGCTCTTTCCACGGCAGCTGTTTTGGATCGCGCGAGTTTACTAGCTTCACTTTTTTGCCGTTGACCAGCAGGCCGTCTTCCAAAGCGATGACCTCGCCGTCAAATTTGCCGTGGTTGGAGTCATATTTCACTAAATGGGCTAACGTTTCCGGCGGGTAGCTGGCGTTTACCGCCACAATGTCGAGTTCAGAAGAATGGATGGCGCGCCGAAAGACCATCCGTCCGATTCGTCCGAAACCGTTAATCGCCACTTTCGCCTTCATTGACTTTGTTCTCCCTTCATATATGTCATACTATTTTCTTGTTTCCGTATAAATAGTATATCATATTTTTAGGAAATGTGGAGAACAAAATAATCAAAACGAAACAAAAAAGACGCCTATTTTTCCAAGGCGTCCCATTGTTTCAAAATCGCCAATAGCTGACGACGTGTCTCTTCCCTCGTCCCGTTATTGTTGATGACTGCGTCGGCCTGTTTGATTTTTTCCGCCAAAGGCCATTGGGCGCGGATGCGGGCGCGCGCTTCTTCCTCTGTAAACCCGTTCCGCTCCATCAGCCGACGGAGCTGGACATCATCATCGACGTAGACGACCAATATTTTATCAACCCAAGCAGTCAACCCGCTTTCAAATAAAAGCGGAATGTCCAGCACGACCGTTTTCGCCCCAGAGCGGACGAGCGCTTCTTTCTCCGCCAGCATTTTCCGACGCACGGCCGGGTGAACGATGGCGTTTAGCTTTTTCCGTTCTTCTTCGTCGTGGAACACGATCGCCCCGAGTTTCACCCGATCGATCTCTCCGTTGGCCTGCACGATGTCCGGACCGAAGGCAGCGACAATCTGTCGGTAGGCCTCTTCCCCCGGCCGGACGACGGCGCGCGCCGCTTCGTCAGCATCGATGACGGGAAGGCCGAGCTCGCGCATCATCGCGCTCACCGTGCTTTTGCCGCTGGCGATCCCACCGGTCAGCCCGATCGTCAACGTCATGGTCTCTCTCTCCTTTTTACGCGCCGCCTAGCGCTGGCAGCGCGGACAATAATGCGTGCCGCGGCCGGCGACGACTATTTTTTCAATCGACGTGCCGCATCGTTTGCACGGCTGGCCTTGGCGGCCATACACGTACAAATGATGTTGAAACGTGCCGGCCTCACCTTGCGTGTTCACGTACGTGCGCACCGTGCTCCCCCCTTTCATGACCGCCTCGCCGATCGTCGCCACCATTTCCTTATGCAGGCGCTCGATCTCTTTGCCGGAGAGCGAGGCGGCTGGCCGTCTGGGAAGAATGCCGGCGCGAAACAGCGATTCGTCGACATAAATGTTGCCGAATCCGGCGACAACCGTCTGGTCAAGGAGCAGCGCCTTGACCGGCCTCTTCGTTGTCATCGCCCGCTCGGCCAATACGGCCGGAGAAAACGCCGGGGAAAGCGGCTCCGGCCCAAGCTCAGCAAGCGGCGGCCGGCGGTCAGCTTCCTCTTTCTCATAAACGTGCATCGTGCCGAACTTGCGCACGTCGCGGTAACGGAGTTCGCTGCCGTCAGCGAAGCGAAACACCACGTGCGTATGCGGTTCGAGCGGCTCCAGAGCAGAAGCGACAGCATAGCGTCCTTCCATGCGCAAATGGGAAATGAGCACATCTCGGTCGAGCAGAAATTTTAAAAATTTTCCTCTCCGCTCCACACCGCGCACCGTCTGTCCGATCATTCTGGCCGCGAACACCTTGGGGTCTTGTGGATGGCGGATGATGTTGGGCCAAAAGATGCGCACATCCTCAATCGTTTTGCCGACCACAAGCGGCAAAAGCGTCCGGCGGATCGTTTCCACTTCCGGCAATTCCGGCATGATTCCCCCTCCTTTCCTTCCTTTGCATCGCTTCAGCCGATGCTTTCGCATGGACGCCGGTCCAGCCAACGTGAGAAAGATTTTTCATGAGGCGGCGGCCGTTTCGCGCCCATTCATCGGCCCTCGGCCGCGAATCGTCGCCTTGAAAGATTCTTCACGGAGTGCCAGCGTTTCATGCCAAGGACTCTTTTTATTTCGCGTCATACCACGTCGGCCCGTAATGGTAGTCGACTTTGAGCGGCACGCGAAGCGCAACGGCTTGCTCCATCACCTCGGGAACGAGCCGGCACAGTCGTTCGATCTCTTCTTTCGGCGCTTCCAAAATGAGCTCGTCATGCACTTGCAGCAAAAGGCGCGCTTGCAGCCGCTCTTCCTTCAGCCTCGCGTGCAAATCGATCATCGCCTTTTTGATAATGTCAGCCGCGCTTCCTTGAATCGGCGTGTTCATCGCCGTCCGCTCGGCAAAGCTGCGGACATTGAAGTTGCGGCTTGTAATATCCGGCAAATAGCGGCGCCGGTGCAACAACGTCGTCACATACCCTTTTTGTTTCGCTTCTTGCACAATATGTTCCATATACCGCTTCACCCCAGGGAAGCTTTCGAAATAGCGCTCGATGAAGTGGGCCGCTTCTTTGCGCGAAATATTTAAGTTTTGCGCCAAGCCGTAATCGCTGATCCCGTAAACGATGCCGAAGTTGACTGCTTTTGCCTGGCGGCGCATATTGGGCGTCACCTCATTCTCGCTTACATGGAAAATGTCCATCGCGGTTTTCGTATGAATGTCCAAATCGCGGCGGAACGCTTCTATTAAATTGTCATCTTCGGCAATATGGGCGAGAACGCGCAACTCAATTTGCGAGTAGTCAGCGGCGAAAATAAGCCAATCCGGCTCCGACGGCACGAACGCTTGGCGGATTTTCCGTCCTTCCTCAAGCCGAATCGGAATGTTTTGCAAGTTCGGCTCCGTCGAGCTGAGCCGCCCGGTCTGCGTCAGCGCCTGGTTGAAAATCGTATGCACCTTCTTTGTATCGGGGCGCACGACTTTCAACAACCCTTCAATGTACGTCGATTGCAGTTTGCCAAGCTGGCGGTAATGCAAAATGTTTTCGACAATTTCATGATACGGCGCCAATTTTTCCAGCACGTCCGCCGAAGTGGAGTAGCCGGTTTTCGTTTTTTTCAACACCGGCAGCTGCAGTTTTTCAAATAAAATGACGCCGAGCTGTTTCGGAGAATTGATGTTGAACTCCTGGCCGGCGAGCTCATAAATGCGCTGCTCGACCGTGCGCAGCTGCTCGGCGAGCTCTTCTCCCATCTGTTCGAGCCGCTTCGTGTCCACTTTCACCCCGGCAAATTCCATTTCCGCCAAAATTGAAGACAACGGCTGCTCGAGCTCGACAAGCAACCCATCTTGTTCATTGCGGCGCAGCTCATCCAAAAACAGCCGTTCGAGCGACCAAATCGCCTCCGCCTTGCGAACGAGATGCTCGGCGAGCACTGACTCATCCGGCACGACCCGCTTCGCCCCTTTGCCATACACCGCTTCATCCGGCCGCACCGCTACGTATTGTTTCATTTTTGCTGCGGCAGCCACGTCATCAGCACCTTGGGCCGGATCAAGCAAATAGGCGGCCAGCAATAAATCAAAGGAAACGCCGCATAGCTCAATTCCTTTCCATTTTAAGGCGACTGCCGCGCGCTTTGAGTCAAACATACTTTTTTTCTTCGTTTCATCGCCAAGCCAAGCCACAAACTGCGGATCAGAAAGCGCCGCCTCCGGGCGCAGGAAAAACCGTCCATGTTCATTGACGAGAGCGATGCCGACGATCGGCGCATCATGATAATTTTCCTCGACCACCTCAACGACAAGCGCCGCCTTGTCGGCAAGCATCTCCTCTGTTACGCGATCGGCCATCGCGAAGGCCATCTCCGCGAGTGGTTTTTCCTCTTCTGATGATGGCAAATCCATTTTCTCTAAAAATGATTGAAACCCAAGCTCTTTAAATAACGCGATCACTTTCTCCCGGTCTTCGCCTTGATAGGCAATGTCATCAAGCGAGAGCTCGACCGGGGCGTCGCGGCGAATGACGGCGAGCTTTTTGCTTAACAGCGCCATCTCGCGGTGTTGGCGCAGCGTTTCTTTCAACTTTTCGCCTTTGATCTCATCAATGGAGGCGAGCACGTTTTCAACCGTGCCGAATTGCCTGAGCAACTTGACCGCCGTTTTTTCCCCGATGCCCGGCACCCCAGGAATATTGTCCGACTTGTCGCCCATCAATCCTTTCAAATCGACGATTTGCTCCGGGGTTAAGCCATATTTTTCGCGGACCGTCTCCGGCGTGTACGATTCAATATCGGTAATCCCTTTTTTCGTAATGTCCACCGTCACATGGGGGGAAGCGAGCTGGGTCAGGTCGCGGTCGCCGGAAATGACTTTCACCTCAAACCCTTCCTGCTCGGCGCGGACGGCGAGCGTCCCAATAATATCGTCCGCTTCGTAGAGGTCAAGTTCATAGGCGGGGATGCGATACGCCCTCAGCAGCTCGCGCAACAGCGGGAACTGTTCCGACAGTTCCGGCGGCGTCTGTTGCCGCCCGCCTTTATAAGCTTGAAACGTTTCATGCCGAAACGTCGTTTTCCCCGCGTCAAACGCGACAAGCATATGGGTCGGCTCTTCTTCCGCCAAAATTTTATTCAACATCATCGTAAATCCGTAGACGGCGTTCGTATGGATGCCTTTGTCGTTATGCAGCAGCGGCAAAGCGAAAAACGCGCGGTACGCCACGCTATTGCCATCGATTAAAACCAACTTTTTTTTCAATCTCATCCCTCCTCGGATGCTTCCTTGTCCTATTGTACCATGCCCGCCCCCTGTCTTGAACGCTCACCCATCACGATGAGCGGTGCCCATTCACTCCCCACTGACATTCCCGCTGAAAAGCGGGGTTTCTCGGTCGGAGAGGATAAAAAAAGAGGCCGGCTACCGCCCCGGCTTTGGAAAATGAATGGTAAACACGGTGCCACGCCCCACTTGGCTCGCTACGGTAATATATCCGTGGTGAGCCTCAACCAAATGTTTCACAATCGCAAGGCCCAACCCCGTTCCGCCGGAATCGCGGCTGCGCGCCTTGTCGACGCGGTAAAAACGTTCAAAAATGCGCGGGATTTCCTTTTCCTCAATGCCGATGCCGGTGTCTTTCACATAGATCCGCACTTCTTTCTCTGCCTCTTCCGCCTCGACGGCAACCCTCCCCCGCTCCGGCGTATACGTAATGGCGTTGGCGAGCAAGTTCAGCAAAATTTGCTTCATCCGATTTCTGTCACCGCGGATGACAAGCCCGGGTGGCGATGCGATATGCAAATCAATTTGTTTTTCCGCCGCTTTTTGGCGAAACACAGCAGCTGCTTCGGCGATGACTTGAGCGATATCCACGTCTTCGAGTTGCAGCTGAAACCCGTGTTGCTCGATTTTCGACAAGTCCAACAGTTCCTCAACGAGCGTTTGCAGCCGTTCGCTTTCTTTTAAGATGATGGTCAAAAAATGTTCGAGCGCCTCTTCATCCTTCATAGCGCCATCCAATAACGTTTCGGCGAATCCTTTAATGGACGTCACCGGCGTTTTCAATTCGTGCGACACGTTGGCGACAAAGTCTTTGCGGATTTGCTCGAGCCGCTTCAGCTCCGTAATATCGTGAAACACGACGACAATCCCTGTCCATTCGGCGTTCGTGCCGATGATCGGGGCCCCGTATACATCGAAATGTTTCCCCTCGATGCCAACCGTCAGCCGCATATGCTGACGCATCGTCGTTTCGGTGATGAAAATATCGTCGATAAACCGGACGATGTCACGGTGCGGCAGCACATCGGCATACGGACGGTACAAACAATCCGACGGATCGATATGAAACTGAGTCTGGAACGCCCGATTGATGAGAGAAATATGTCCGCGGTGGTCAATAAACAGCAGGCCGCTGCCGACGTTTTCAATGAGCGTATGAAGCCGATCGGTCTGAATTTCGCGCGCCCTGCTCATCTCCTGCAAATGGCGAGCCAGTCGGTTGATCGAACGCACAAGCATACCAGCCTCGTTATATTCACCATCAGGCACACGGGCGGCGTAATTGCCTTTTTCCAGCTCAAACGCCACTTTCGTCGCTTCTTCAATCGGCTTCATATATTGATTAGCGATTTTCCAGACAAGGGCGATGATGACAACGAGCGCCATTCCGAGGCTGCTCGTGAGCACACCCCAAATTTGCTCGTTTACTTTTTGAAGTGAGCTCGTCGGTGTGCTTAAAACGACGTACCCGCTCCGTTCACCGCGCTCGTACGGGACGATGTAGTAATAGACGTCGTTTGTTTTTTCAATTACGGAAAAGCGAGGAAACTGCTTTTTGCGCAAAATCGCCCGGACGATGCGCTCATGGTCTTTGTCGCTGATCGTTGCGACGCGACCGCTGTCAAACCTCACCCGTTCTTCTTTATCGAGCACGGTGATGCGGGACGACAGCTCATTCCCCATTTCCTGCAAATCGGCGCGGATTTGCTCGAGCGGTTCATTTTCAAGCAAAATCGCAAGCGCTTGGGCCTCTTTTTCCATACGCTTGTTCATCGTCTCGGTGTAAAAGTCTTTCAGCAATTGCCCAAGCAAAAGCCCGAGGGCAATCAACACCGTAGCAATGAGCGTCACAAGCCAAAACAAAAGGCGAGTGCGGAAGCTATTCATGCCGCTTCGGTTCCTCCAATTTGTAACCAAGGCCGCGCACCGTTTTAATATATATCGGTTTTCTCGTATC
This sequence comes from Geobacillus vulcani PSS1, assembly GCF_000733845.1. Classification (GTDB taxonomy): domain Bacteria; phylum Bacillota; class Bacilli; order Bacillales; family Anoxybacillaceae; genus Geobacillus; species Geobacillus vulcani. Next base: position 1,706,767 of record NZ_JPOI01000001.1, on the reverse strand, counting down.
GGTTTCAATCTTCTCACGCAAGTGACTGATATGGACATCGACAATGCGTGTATCGCCGACAAACTCATAGTTCCATACAGCGCTGAGCAACTGGTCGCGTGTCAACACCCGCCCTTTATGGCGAGCCAAATAAAGGAGCAGCTCAAACTCTTTCGGTGTCAGCTCAAGCGGCTTGCCTCCTATGGTCGCCTCATAGCGATCTGGAAAAATTTCCAGCTCACCAACAACAAGTCGCTCACTCGATTCAGCCGCCGGCTGAACGAGCTCCGTGCGGCGCAAAATCGCCTTCACGCGCGCAATGACTTCGCGCGGGCTGAACGGCTTCGTCATATAATCGTCAGCGCCAAGCTCAAGGCCAAGCACTTTGTCAAATTCATCATCTCGAGCCGTCAACATTAAAATCGGCGTCATGATTTGCTGCTGGCGAAGCCGCTTGCATACATCCACGCCGTCAAGCTTCGGCAGCATCAAATCCAAAATGATGAGCGCCGGCTGTTCGGACGCCACTTTCGCAAGCGCCTCTTCCCCATCGTGAGCGGTCACGACATGAAATCCGGCTTTCTCCAAATTGTACGACAACAGAGTCACGATTGGCTGTTCGTCATCGACAACTAAAATTTTTCGTCCCATGCCGCTCCTCCATCCCAATCAATGGTTTCTGCCTTTATGATACCACAATTGACGCTTTGATTCGGACAAAAAAGAAAAAAAGGGAGTTTTCCTGCAGACCGGTCACCCGCGGAAAACTGACCCTCGCGTTTTGTTGGCTTCTTTTGGCGGAAAACGGCACGAAACTTCCCCTTTGTTTCGAAGTGAAGAACTTCTTTCGGAAATGACGTTAAAAGTTCTCGAACACACGCCCGTCTAGGCGCGGGAGGGTATGCGGCGGACAAACGGACAACGCCCCTTCCAACACCGTCTCTGCGCCGCGCGTCGCCATGACGGACAACGTCACGCAATGACCCGCCTCATCGACATCGGCGACTTCGAGCAAAAATTCGAGCGTTTCATAATGATACACTGGCCGGAGAAAGCGAATGTCCTGCCGTGTAATATAGCTGCCCGGACCTGGCAAATATTTAGAAACCGCCGACGTGATCATCCCCGTCAACATGACCGGCGGAACGACTGGTTTTCCAAACGGCGTCTGTGAAGCATAATCGTGCTGAATGTAAAGCGGATTGGCGTCATCGGTCAGTCCAAGATAAAGAAGCAAATCTTTGTCTTCGATGGCGGCTTGGAACACGAGCTTTTCCCCCGCTTGAATTTCCCCGATCCTTCTTCCGATTTTTCGTTTTTTCAACATGTTCCCACCCCTTTGCTTTCTAGAAAGCGCTTTCATTGACTGTGGGCAAAAACCCGGGACAATGCCCGAATTTTTGCCCTGCTGCTATTCCAGCATACGCATGACATTTTTGACGGATTCGACGGATTTAGCGAGCGCCGCTTTTTCCTCTTCGGTCAGCTCGAGTTCGATCACTTTCTCGATGCCGTTGCCGCCAAGGATCGTCGGCACACCCAAATAAATGCCGTCATAGCCGTATTCGCCTTCAAGGTAGGCGATGGCCGGCAAAATGCGGCGCTGGTCTTTCACAATCGCTTCGACCATTTCGGCAAGCGACGCAGCCGGTGCATAGTAGGCGCTGCCGTTGCCGAGCAGGTTGACGATTTCACCGCCGCCTTTGCGCGTCCGCTCAACGATGGCGTCCAAACGATCTTTCGGAATGAGTTTTTCAAGCGGGATGCCGCCGGCGTACGAATAGCGGACGAGCGGCACCATGTCGTCGCCATGGCCGCCGAGCACAAACCCGGTGACATCCTTCACCGAAATGTTCAGCTCCTGGGCGACGAACGTACGGAAGCGCGCCGTATCGAGAACGCCTGACTGCCCAATGACGCGGTTTTTCGGAAACCCGGACTCTTTAAACACCGTGTATGTCATGGCATCAACCGGGTTCGTCAAGACAATGATGTAGCAGTTCGGCGAGTATTTGACGACTTCTTTCGTCACTTGCTTCATAATTTTCTGGTTCGTCGTCACCAAATCGTCGCGGCTCATTCCCGGTTTGCGGGCGATGCCAGCTGTGATGACGACGATGTCCGAATCGGCTGTGTCAGCGTAATCCGATGTGCCAACGATGTTCGCGTCAAACCCAAGCACCGGGCTCGACTCCAGCATGTCGAGCGCCTTTCCTTTCGTTGGGTTTTCGAGCTGCGGAATGTCAACCAACACGACGTCGCCAAGCTCTTTTTGCGCCAACAGGAATGCCGTCGTCGCCCCCGTGAATCCGGCGCCGATCACCGAGATTTTTTTCCGTTTCATCGCCATCGTTTTGCCATTCCCTTCGTTAAATTAGTCCATGTTGCGGATGAGCGCATCAGCAAATTCGGAGCATTTCACTTCCGTCGCCCCTTCCATCAGGCGGGCGAAGTCATAGGTGACGATTTTCGCGGCGATCGTTTTCTCCATGGCTTTGATGATCAATTTCGCCGCCTCGTTCCAGCCGAGATGCTCAAACATCATGACGCCCGAGAGAATGACGGAGGACGGATTGACTTTGTCAAGCCCTGCGTATTTCGGCGCCGTGCCGTGCGTCGCTTCGAAAATGGCGTGGCCAGTTTCATAGTTGATGTTGGCCCCCGGCGCGATGCCAATGCCGCCGACTTGAGCCGCGAGCGCGTCGGAAATGTAGTCACCGTTTAAGTTCATCGTCGCGATGACGTCAAATTCGCGCGGACGCGTCAAAATTTGTTGCAGGAAGATGTCGGCGATGACGTCTTTGATAATGATTTTGCCGGACGCTTCCGCATCAGCAAGCGCTTTGTTCGCCGCTTCTTTTCCTTCCGACTCGACGATGCGGTCGTATTGCGCCCACGTGAACACTTTGTCGGCGAATTCTTCCTCCGCCAATTCATAACCCCAGTTTTTAAACGCGCCTTCAGTGAATTTCATAATATTCCCTTTATGAACGAGCGTCACCGACTTGCGGCCGTGTTCGATCGCGTAGTTGATCGCCGCGCGCACAAGCCGTTTCGTCCCTTGTTCGGAAATCGGCTTAATGCCGATGCCGGACGTTTCCGGGAAGCGGATTTTGCGCACGCCCATTTCGTTTTGCAAAAAGTCGATGACTTTTTTCACTTCCGGCGTCCCTTTGGCATATTCAATGCCGGCGTAAATGTCTTCCGTATTTTCCCGGAAAATGACCATATCGGTGTCTTCCGGGCGTTTCACTGGCGACGGAACGCCTGGAAAGTAGCGGACCGGGCGCAGGCAGACAAACAGGTCGAGCTCTTGGCGAAGCGCGACGTTCAGCGAGCGGATGCCTCCGCCAACCGGCGTCGTCAGCGGCCCTTTAATGGCGATTATGTATTCGCGGATCGTCTCGAGCGTTTCATCCGGAAGCCAGTTGCCCGTCAGCTTGTATGCTTTCTCGCCGGCGAGCACTTCCTTCCAGACGATTTTTTTCTCGCCTTTGTATGCTTTTTCCACTGCTGCTTCGAGCACGCGCGAAGCGGCCGCCCAGATGTCCGGGCCGGTTCCATCCCCCTCGATAAACGGGATGATCGGGTTGTTCGGAACGTTGAGCACACCATTTTGGACTGTAATTTTTTCTCCTTGCGTCACGAGCAAAACCCCCAATGCCATTTTTTTATAAAAAGGCGTGAAGGCACGCCTTCACCGCCTTGTCCACGTGTTTTAGCCGCGCTCGTCGATCGGCACGTACACCCGTTTGCCCGGGCCGGTGTACTCGGCGCGCGGACGGATGAGACGGTTGTTGTCATATTGCTCTAAAATGTGGGCCAACCATCCAGACGTGCGGCTGACGGCAAAAATCGGCGTAAACAAATCATGATCGATTCCTAAACAATGGTAAACCGAGGCGGAATAAAAGTCAACGTTCGGCGGCAACGCTTTTTCCGATGTGACGATTTCTTCAATCTTCGTCGACATTTCATACCAATGCGGCTCGCCGACGAGCTTCGTCAGTTTTTCCGACATTTTTTTCAAATGTTTGGCGCGCGGGTCGCCTTTTCGGTAAACGCGGTGGCCGAAGCCCATAATTTTTTCTTTGTTGGCCAGCTTGGCGCGGATGTATGGCTCGACGTTGTCGACGGTGCCGATTTCCTTCAACATTTTCATCACCGCTTCGTTCGCCCCACCGTGAAGCGGCCCTTTCAAGGCGCCGATCGCCGCGGTGATGCCAGAATACATATCGGACAGCGTGGCGACGCAGACGCGCGCTGTGAATGTCGACGCGTTCAACTCGTGGTCGGCATGCAGCACGAGCGCCTTGTTGAACGCTTCCACAGCAATGGGATCTGGTTCTTTGCCGGTCAGCATGTACAAGAAATTGGCAGCAAAGCTCAAATCTTTGCGCGGCGCAACCGGTTCCAGCCCTTTGCGCACGCGGGCGAAGGCGGTGACGATCGTCGGGATTTTCGCCTGCAGCCGAATCGCTTTCCGATAGTTCGCCTCTTTCGTCATGACATCCGCCTCTTCGTCATACAAGCCGAGAAGCGATACCGCGGTGCGCAAAGCCGCCATCGGATGCACTTTGTCAATGGGATACAGCTTGAAATGTTCAATGATTTCGTTTGGAATTTCAGCGTTTTCCGCTAATTGCTGCTTTAATTCCTCAAGCTGCTCTTTCGTCGGCAGTTCGCGATGCCAAAGCAAATAAACGACTTCTTCGAAGGAAGCGTTTTCGGCTAAATCATCAATGTCATAGCCAACATACGTCAACGTGTCATCGATGATCGAACTGATGCTTGACGTCGTGGCCACGACTCCTTCTAAACCACGGGTTACTGTCATGTTCAATCTCCCCTTCTTTTCATAAGTTCCGGCCATGATGACGAATGGCCGGTGAGCGCCTGCTCGAAATGGAGGCAAAAACAAACGCGCGCGAAAGTGCTTACATGGCGCCGGCGACAACCGCTCCGTTGCAACAGCTGCACAATGCTTGGCCGAAAACTCACTCTCGTTCATTATTATAAACAATTATCAGACTTTTGTCAGCTGTCACACGTCAAAAGAAATGATGATCAGGAACAAAATGGAAATCCATTCGTTTCAAAACAGAGGATCCGACGCACCGCCTGATGATCAAAAATATTCTATCATTTTGATGACCGTATAGGCAATGCCGGCGCCGATCAAGGGCCCAACCGCCACCCCGTGAAACAAGGATACGGCAATGATGGTGCCGAACACAAGCGCTGCCGTCATATGGGGGTCATTGGCCAGCATCTCCACCCCCTCTTTGGCGATCAAGGCGACGAAAACGCCGGATAAAAGAGCGACCCAGGCCGACAACGACTGCAGAGAGCTGACAAGCTGCTTAAAGCCGATCTCCCCCGAAGCGATGGGAGCGAGCACAGCGATCGTAATGACCGTCACCCCCCAATGGATGCCTTTCGCTTGAATGATTGGCAGCATTTTTTGATCCAACCCCGTGAATTTGACGGCCAGTAGCACAGCGACCGCCACAATAAGCGATTCGTTTTTCGCCAGAAAACCGAGTGCGAGCAACAAAAGCAAAAACCATACCGGTTCGTTCACGCTCGTCCATCCTTTCCTATGAAACTTGTCTTTTTGCTTCCCCGTAAGAAAACGTGTAATATATCAATATGGAACATCGTTGGAGGTGAAACATTGTCCCGAATATACGCTGAGCGTCTTTTGCGCTTTTTTCTCGTCGTCGCCGCTCTAGTCCTTGGCATCATCGCCGCATACTACATTTCGACCGTAACGTATCCGTTCATCATCGCCTTTTTCATCGCGATGATCATCAACCCGCTCGTCGATGTTTTGGAACGGAAGGCGAAAATGCCGCGGTGGCTCGCAGTCAGCGTCACGCTCATCATTTTGTTTGCCGCAGTCGCCGGTTTGGTCACGCTTCTCGTTGCTGAAATTGTTTCGGGAACGCAATATTTAGCCAACGTCGTGCCAGAAAAATTTCAAACATTGATCACATACATGGAGACGTTCGTCGCCGACCAAATCATCCCGATTTACAAAGATTTGGCCGGGATGTTTAAAAGTTTAAGCGCCGCCCAACAGGATACGATTATGCAAAATATTCAAGCCGTCGGAAAAAAAATTGGAACGACGGTTGGCGAATTTGTCCAGAGCATCCTGCAAAACATTCCGCAGCTCCTCGCTTGGCTGCCGAATGCCGCGACCGTATTTATTTTTTCGCTGCTGGCGACGTTTTTCATCAGCAAAGACTGGCACCGCTTAATGCGCATGGCCCAGCAATGGCTACCGGCGAAAGCTCGCACAAGTGGAAAAACGGTGTTTCTCGACTTAAAGCGGGCGCTGTTTGGCTTTATCAAAGCGCAGGCGACGCTCATTTCGATTACGACCGTCATCGTGCTGATCGGCCTGCTGATTTTGCGCGTTGATTACGCGATTACGATCGCGTTGATCATCGGGTTCGTCGATCTTTTGCCATATTTGGGAACGGGGATTGTATTTGTTCCTTGGATCATTTACGCGGCTGTGAGCGGCAACATTCCGTTTGCGATTGGGCTTGGCGTGCTGTATATCGTTGTCCTCGTCCAACGGCAAATCATGGAGCCAAAAGTGCTTTCTTCAACGATCGGCCTCGACCCGCTCGCCACGCTCATCGCCTTGTTCGTCGGTTTCAAGCTGCTCGGTTTTCTCGGCTTGATTGCCGGTCCTGTCACGCTTGTCATCATCCGCACGCTCCATAGCGCCAATGTGTTTCGCGATCTTTGGCGCTTTATTATCGGCAAACCGACCGCGTAATCGAAGGGAGCTGTCTCAAAAGCTCGGCTTTCTCTCAATGGATATCGATCGTTTAATAAAAGTGCTTAATGCATATATATGGCGATACGAAAGGGTGTCCCGCTGCTTTTTGGGACACCCTTTTTTTGCTGCATCGTCCGTTACAACACGCTTGCATGGCCGCGGTAAACGGCGCCAAAGCCGCCATCAACCGTGATCTCTTGCCCATCTTTAAACAAGTTGGTGGCATTTTCCACCCCGACGACGACTGGAATGCCAAGGCTTAAGCCGACGACCGCCGCATGGCTCGTCAATCCGCCTTCCTCGGTGATGATCGCCGCCGCTTTTTCGAGCGCCGGCATCATATCAGCATCGGTGCTGATGGTGACTAAAATGCCACCTTCTACCATTTTTCGGCATGCCTCTTCTGCCGTTTTGGCAACGACCGCCTTGCCGAACGCCGACTTGCGGCCGATGCCTTGCCCTTTGGCAAGCAAGTCGCTGATGACGTGCACTTTCATTAAGTTGGTCGATCCTGTTTCGCCGACCGGCACGCCGGCGGTGATGACGACCAAGTCGCCGTGCTTGACCAAGCCGGAGCGCACCGCTGCGTCGACCGCCACATCGAGCATTTCATCGGTTGTATTGACATGCGGGGCTTCTTTCGTATACACGCCCCAAATGAGCGCCAAGCGGCGCGATACTGCTTCGTTCGATGTCACGGCGATGATCGGTGCTTTCGGGCGGTATTTCGCCACCATCTGCGGTGTTTTCCCGCTCACCGTCGGTGTCACGATGGCCGCCACATCCAAATTGAGCGCCGTGTGAGCGACCGATTGGCCGATGGCATCGGTGATCGTCGTTCGGCTCTCTTTCGTGCGCTGGGACAAAATGTCCCGATGCTCCAACGCCTGCTCGGTGCGGAGGGCAATTTGGTGCATCGTTTTTACCGCTTCGACCGGATACTGGCCGGCTGCCGTTTCCCCGGAAAGCATGACGGCGTCCGTGCCGTCAAAAATGGCGTTGGCGACATCGCTTGCCTCCGCCCGCGTCGGCCGCGGATTTCGCTGCATCGAATCAAGCATTTGCGTCGCCGTGATGACCGGCTTGCCAAGCATGTTGCACTTTTTAATAAGCATTTTTTGAATGAGCGGCACTTCCTCAGCGGGAATCTCCACGCCAAGGTCACCGCGCGCCACCATGAGGCCGTCGGCGGCTTCCAAAATTTCATCGATGTTGGCGACGCCTTCTTCATTTTCAATTTTCGCGATGATTTGGATGTGCAAGGCGTCATTGGCCTCGAGCAGCTCACGGATTTCGAGCACATCAGACGCCCGACGCACAAACGAGGCAGCGATGAAGTCGATGCCTTGGCGGATGCCAAACAAAATATCCGCTCGATCTTTCTCGGTGATGCCCGGCAAATTGACACGCACGCCCGGAACATTGACTCCTTTTTTGTTTTTGAGCACGCCGCTGTTGAGCACGGTCGTGACAATTTCCCCAGCTTGCTTGTCGACCGCGTTGACTTCAAGGCCGATCAGTCCATCGTCGAGCAAAATTTTCGAACCAACGGACACATCATCAATCAGCCCCGGATAGGTGACCGAGATTTTTTCCGGCGTGCCAAGCACTTCGCTCACCGAAATGATGAGCTTGGCCCCCTCCTTCAGTTCGATGGCGCCGTTCTCCATATTGTGCGTGCGGATTTCCGGTCCTTTCGTATCGAGCAAAATGGCAACCGTTTGGCCCGTTCGCCGCGCCGCCTCGCGAATGTTGGCGATGCGCCGCCCGTGTTCCTCGTGATCGCCATGCGAAAAGTTGAGGCGCGCCACGTTCATCCCCGCTTCGATCAATTGCACGAGCTTGTCTACGCTCTCGCTTGCCGGCCCGATCGTACAGACGATTTTCGTTTTCCGCTTCATCACTTCTTCTTCCTTTCCCATCGGGAATTAAATCGACAGCTCTTTCGATAAGGCATACATGCGCTGATCGACGGTATGTGTTTTCGCCAACGCCTCGGCAATGTCATGGTCAACGATTTGGTTGTTTTGGATGCCAACGCAACGGCCGCCTTTGCCTTCAAGCAAAAGCTCGACCGCACGGGCGCCGAGGCGGCTCGCTAACACGCGGTCAAACGCCGTCGGCGATCCGCCGCGCTGCACATGGCCAAGCACCGTCACACGCGTCTCAAAGCCGGTCGCTTCTTGAATTTGCCGACCGAAGTCAACGCCGCTGCCGACTCCTTCGGCGACGATGATGATGCTGTGTTTTTTGCCGCGTTCATGACCGCGCTTCAGGCGAGCGATGATGTCGTCCATGTCGTAGTCCGCTTCCGGAATCAAAATCGTCTCCGCCCCGCCGGCAAGCCCCGACCATAACGCGATATCGCCGGCATGGCGGCCCATCACTTCGACGACGTACGTCCGTTCATGCGATGTCGCCGTGTCGCGGATTTTGTCAATGGCATCGATGACCGTATTGAGCGCTGTGTCAAAGCCGATCGTAAAATCGGTGCCCGGAATGTCGTTGTCGATCGTCCCGGGCACGCCGACGCACGGGAAGCCGTGCTCCGTCAATTTTTTCGCCCCTTGATACGACCCGTCGCCGCCGATGACGACCAGCCCTTCAATGCCGTGCTTTTTCAGCTGTTCGATCCCTTTTTTCTGTCCTTCTTCCGTCTTAAACTCCGGGCAACGGGCGGTGTAAAGGATGGTGCCGCCGCGATGGATGATGTCCCCGACATCCCCGACTTCCAACTTTTTGATATTACCGGCAATCAACCCGGCATACCCGTGGTAGATTCCGTACACCTCCACCCCATGATAAATCGCTTTGCGGACGACAGCGCGAATGGCCGCATTCATGCCCGGCGAGTCGCCGCCGCTTGTCAACACACCAATCCGTTTCATCGTTTCCACCTCATTTGCATCGAATTGCACACGTCCGACCTCATACGTCTTCTTGAACATTCCTAATGTACCATGAACAACTGCGGAACACAATATAGAAGCTATCGCTGAAACGGCTTACAAACGCAGTTTTCTCCGGTTGGTCCTCTTGTTCTTTCCACCAGTGCGGGCGGAAGAGAGGTTGGAAAACAAGCGGCCTGCTTGTCGATCACGCCATCCCACTGGGACAAAACCTCGCTGATGAGAAAAGCTGCCCCGCAGATGGAGACAGCTTTTTCCCTATCTTGCCCGAATCGTTTCCGGCAAAAACGACACTTGGCCCATTTGTTTAAATTTTTCGTAGCGCTGCCGGACGAGCTCTTCGCCGTCAAGCGCCAACAGCTGCTTGAGCGAACGACGCAGCACGCGGTCAATTTCCTTTGCCTGCTCGTCAGCGTCGCGGTGAGCGCCGCCTTTCACTTCTGGGATGATTTCATCAATGACGCCAAGCGCTTTTAAGTCATGGGCGGTGATTTTCATCGTTTCCGCCGCCCGCTGCGCCAATGAGGCGTCTTTCCACAAAATCGCCGCCGCCCCTTCCGGCGAGATGACCGAGTACGTGGAGTTTTCCAGCATATGAATATGGTTGCCGACGCCAAGCGCCAGCGCCCCGCCGCTTCCGCCCTCTCCGATGACGATGCAGACAACCGGCACGGTGAGCCCCGCCATTTCAAACAAGTTGCGGGCGATCGCCTCGCTTTGCCCGCGCTCTTCCGCCGCTTTCCCCGGATAGGCGCCTTTCGTGTCGATAAAGCAGATGATCGGCCGAGAAAACTTTTCCGCCTGTTTCATGAGCCGCAGCGCCTTCCGGTATCCTTCCGGATGCGGCATGCCAAAGTTGCGGCGCAAATTTTCTTTCGTATCTTTGCCGCGCTGGTGGCCGATGACCGTCACGGGGAGTCCATCGTATTTGGCGATGCCGCCGACGATCGCTTCGTCATCGCCAAAGCAGCGGTCGCCGTGGCACTCAAGAAAGTTCGTAAACAGCCGCTCGATGTAATCGAGCGTCGTCGGCCGCTGCGGATGGCGGGCGATTTGCACGCGATCCCATGGCGTCAAATTCGCATAAATCTCGTTTTCCAGCTTGGCGAGGCGCGCCTCAAGCTTTTCGATTTCCGCCGATAAGTCAACGTCTGCCGTTTTCATGAACTCTTTCAACTCTTGAATTTTGCGGCGCAGCTCGACAAGCGGTTTTTCGAATTCTAATTCCGCCACCATCCCTCTTCCCCTCCTTTTTGATGAAGATCCAAGACGACCGCAAGCGTTTCTTTCAGCTCGTGGCGGTGAATGACAGCATCCAACTGCCCGTGCTTCAGCAAAAACTCCGCCGTCTGGAAGTCTTCCGGCAGCTCTTCGCGCACCGTCTGCTCGATGACGCGGCGGCCGGCAAAACCAATGAGCGCCCCCGGTTCGGCAAAGTTATAATCCCCAAGCGAGGCAAAGCTCGCCGATACACCGCCGGTCGTCGGATGGGTCATGACGGAGATGAACAAGCCGCCGTCGTTGCTGAACCGTTTGAGCGCCGCGCTCGTTTTCGCCATTTGCATGAGGCTTAACACCCCTTCTTGCATGCGGGCGCCGCCGGAAGCGGTGAAAATGAGAAACGGCATCTGCTGTTCACGCGCCCGCTCGACGGCGCGGGTGATTTTTTCGCCGACAACCGATCCCATGCTGCCCATGCGGAACGACGAATCCATGACGGCAATGACGAGCGGATGGCCGTCAAGCGTCCCTTCGCCGGTGACGACCGCCTCGTTCAGTCCCGACTTGCGCCGGTCTTCTTCCAGTTTTTCTATGTAGCCCGGAAAGCCGAGCGGATTGACCGAGATCATATCGGCGTCATACTCGCGGAAGCTGCCGTCATCCAGAAGGCTTGCAATCCGTTCACGCGCCGGCATCGGGTGATGGTAGCCGCAGCTTAGGCAAACGCGCAAGTTTTTGACCAACTCTTTTGTATACATAATTTTCTTGCATTGCGGACATTTCGTCATCACGCCCTCCGGCACTTCATGCCTCACTTGTTCTGAAGGCAGCGGTGCATACTTTTTCTTTTTCCCAAACAAGTCTTTCCACACGAGGGAGCTCCTCCTTTGCGTTTTCGCCTCTCTACTACTTTATCGAAAATGGACATCATTGTTTGTCAAACGATGTCTGGCCTGTTTCGACAACGGCGAAGGCCGCTGCGCCTCCCAGACGGCGGCAATCTCCGCCGGATCTTGCCTTTCCAACGCGGCGAGCAGCTGTTCATAGCCGGCGTCGTCAAGGGGCGGCTCGGACGCAAACGAAGCAGCAAACCCCGACAGCACCCACCAAATGCGGGCGAGCAAAACATTGCCAGCCGCTTCGGCCACCGTCTCGAAAAATCGCGCGAAATCAATCGGTTTTTGACGAACGATTTTTTTTAACTCGTTTACGTCCGCTGCGCTCCGGCGTCGGCACGCAAGCACAAGCAACAGGCGCTCAATGAGCCATTTTGTTTCCGCCCAATCGTCCTTCGCCCGTTCGTTTTCCAACAAAAACATCGCCAACAGGTCGATCGGCTGGTGGCTGCCGACCTCACGCATATACCTCCCCTCGCCTCGCCGCGTTTCAATCAAGCCGAGAAATTCAAGCGCCCGCAACGCCTCGCGCACTGATGAACGCCCGACGCCGAGCCGTTCGGCCAGCTCGCGCTCCGACGGCAGCTTGTCGCCAGGGGCTAGGTTGTCTTCCACCATCATGCGGCGGATATGTTTCAACGTCTCCGCATATACGTTCTCATCTTTGATACCATGATCCCTCTTCCTTCGCTTTATTCACTGGTCTGACCACCTAATGGTTATACGATATAACAAAATAATGAAATAGTAAAGAGCGATTTACTTGACGGCCACGCGTCCGAAGCCGAACAAGGAAAGCAGTTCATCGACAAGCAGCGCGGTGAGATCGGCCGCGTACCGTTCGGGAAGACGGAGAAGCTTCCGCTTTGCTTCGTCGTACAAATACACCGGGGTGCGGCCTCGGTGTCGTTCCAACAGCGGCTTCAGCGCGGCAAGACGCTCTTTGTCTTGGCGGCTGACGTCGATATACAGCGCCGACGCCGTCAAGCGTTCGGCTCGGCGGATGATGAGCTGGGGCCGTCCGCCACGCGCGTCGACCGTTCCAGCAAGCAACACGAAATTTCCTTCCTTGAGTTCATCGGACGCCCGGTGATAAACGGCCGGAAACGCCACCGCCTCCAATTCCCCACTTTCATCGCTCACCGTCAGAAACGCCATCTCTTCACCAAATTTCGTTCTCGTTTTCCGCAGACGGATGATTGATCCGCCGACAAACGCCGACGACCGTTGCACCTCAGCAACAGGCGCCGCTCCAGCCGCTTGCAGCAACGGGCGAAGCACCACCGCCGGGTGCGGGGTGACGGCGAAGCCAAGAAACTCCGCTTCCCGCCGACGCCGCTCAGCCGGCGATAGGGGAGGCGCATCAGCGCATTTCGGCTTTAACGACAGCCCTCCGGCTTGCAGCGCCTGAACCCATTGCGCATGTTCGATCGCAACGTCAATGCTGGCAAGAAGCGAAGCCCGATCTGTGCCGAACTCGTCAAACGCCCCAACGGAAATCAGCGCCTCGAGCGCCGGGCGCCCGAGGCCTTTTGGCAGCAGGCGGACGGCGAAATCGAAGAAATCAGCAAACGGCCCGTTCGCGTTCCGCTCTCGGACAATCACCTTCGCCGCTTGGCCGACTTGCTTGACCATCGCGAGCCCCAGGCGAATGGCGCCCCCTTCGATCGAAGCATGAACCCCGCTTTCATTGACCGATGGCGAGAGAACGCGGATGCCTTTATGCGCCGCCTCCCGATAGTACAACGCGGCTTTTTCCCGGTCTCCGGAAGCGCCATCAAGCATGACCGCATAAAAACAGAGCGGGTGATGGGCTTTCATATAAGCCATGGCATAGGACAACCGCGCATAGCTGACCGCGTGGCTTCGGTTGAAGCCGTAATCGGCGAAACGGGCGATGTGCTGATACAATTCTTCAGCGATTTCTTGCGGATAGCCGTTCGCCGCGCAACCGGCGATAAACGCCTGGCGCCGCTCATCAAGCAGCGCTTTTTCTTTTTTCGCCACCGCCCGGCGCAGCACGTCCGCTTGTCCGAGCGAAAAGCCGGCAAGCCGGGCGGCGATTTGCATAATTTGCTCCTGATAGATCAATACCCCGTATGTCGGCGCCAAAATCGGCGCAAGGTCGGGATGGATGTACTCGACCGGCTCCTCGCCGCGCTTGCGCCGGATGTAAACGGGGATCATTTGCATCGGCCCCGGTCGATACAAAGCATTGACGGCGACGACATCTTCAAACTCGGACGGCTGCAGCTCGGCGAGAATGCGTTTCATCCCGCTTGATTCGAGCTGGAAAACGCCGTTTGTATCCCCAGCGCCAAGCAGTGCGTACGTTTTTTTATCATCGAGCGGCAGCGTGCGGATGTCAAACGGCTTTCCCGTCTGCCGCTCGATCAAGCGCGCGATCTGCCCGATCAACGTGAGCGTGCGCAAACCGAGAAAGTCAATTTTCAACAATCCGAGCGCTTCAAGCGCCCCCATGGCGTATTGCGTCAACGGCCATTCGCCATGGCTTGGCTGCAACGGCACAAGGCGCACAAGCGGCTCCGGGCTGATGATGACGCCGGCGGCGTGAATCGACGTATGGCGCGGCAGCCCTTCCAGTTTTTGCGCGACAGCGAACCATTCTTCCCCTTGAGGAACGGCAGCCATCGCGCGGCGAAACGCGGCGGACTCGGCATGCCATTGGCGGAGCGTCACATTTGGTTTGTTCGGCAGCAGTGAAGCGATCTGTTCCACCTCCCCCACAGGGATGCCAAGCGCTTTGGCCGTCTCGCGCAGCGCCGCCTTGGCGCCGAACGTGCCGAACGTAATGATTTGCGCGACGCGATCGCGCCCGTATTTATCTGCCACATAGCGAATCACTTCCTCGCGCCGGTCATCGGGAAAATCGAGGTCAATATCAGGCACCGACACCCGCTCCGGGTTTAAAAACCGTTCAAACAAAAGTCCGTACTTGATCGGGTCAACGTCGGTGATTGACAGAGCATAGGCGACGAGAGACCCGGCCGCCGAACCTCGGCCCGGGCCGGTTAAGATGCCGCGCCGGCGGGCGTAGTCGACCACATCGGCGACGATCAAAAAATAGTCGCTGAAATGAAGCGACTGAATGATGTCAAGCTCATGCGCGAGGCGCCGCCGATAGCGCTCATCGGCCGACGGCACACGGCGGGCGAGCCCTTGTTCGCACAGGCTGCGCAAATAACGGTCGGCCGTTTCTCCGTCCGGAACGGGGTACGCCGGCAGCCGCCAGCCGCCAAACTCGATCTGCAGCTCGCATTGATCAGCGATCGCCAAGCTGTTCTTCAGCGCCTCGGGCAAGTCGGCAAACCGCCGCGCCATCTCCTCTCGCCCCGCCAAATAGCGGCTGTCATCGTCCTCAATGTCAGCGAGCAGCGCGCCGCGGTCGATGGCCTGCAAACAGCGCCACGCCACGGCATCACTGCGCTCCACATAACGGACGTCGTTCGTTGCCACGATCGGCACGCCAGTTTCCTCCGCCAGTTGCAACAACCCTGCTTCATACAGGGCGCGCGTTTGCTCGCCGCGCTGAACGGCGACATACAGCCGTCCAGGAAACAACCGCTGGTAGCGAACAAGCGCCTCTTTCGCCCGCTCCCATTCCCCAGCGGCCACAAGCGACTCGACGCGTCCCTCGCTTCCGGGAGTGATGGCGATGATTCCACCGCTTAAACGTACAAGAGCAGCTTCCTCAACATACTTTGTTTCCCCCATTTGCATCATGGTGCTGATTTCAAGCAAATGCCGGTATCCCTCTTCATTGGCGGCCAACAGCACGAGCGGAAACGCCTCGTCCCCAAAAAGAGCGACATCAGCCGTCATGCCGATGATCGGGCGGATGCCGTGGCGCTGGCATTCCCGGTAAAAGGAAACGGCGCCATACAGCACATTCCGGTCAGTGAGCGCAAGCGCTTGATAGCCAAGTTGCTTCGCCCTCGCTACAAGCGCCTCCACCGTCGCCGCACTTTGAAACAAACTGTATCCGCTCAACACATGCAAGTGGACGAACATAGTGACCATCCCTCCCTCATCCGTGCGCTTGACGGGCGAAAACTTCTCTTTCGGCTACATACTCCGTCCACCCTATCGATATACATAGATAAGAGAGAAAGAAAGGACGGGAAAACGCATGAACGAAAAAGCGGCTTTTTTGCCGGCGTTTATTCAAAGCTATTTTATCGCCGTCGGCGTGCTGCTTGGCGGCGCCATCATCGGCGCGCTCGGCGCGTTTTTGAGCGGCGGCCAGCCGTTGACGGCCATGTACCGATTTGCCGGCGATTTGCGCATTTGGGCGGTCGTCGCCGCCATCGGCGGGACGTTTGACACGTTTTACGTCGTTGAGCGAGGGCTGTTTTTAGGGGAAACGAAAGACATCGTGCGGCAATTTTTGCTCATTTTGTCCGCTATGGGCGGAGCACAGACGGGAGTGGCCATCATTACGTGGCTGACACAGGAGCACATTTCGCCATGAGAATTCCTCCGTACTACCAATTCCCGTCATGGCAACGCTTTTTCGCCGGCGCGGCGATCGGAGCGCTCATCAGCTGGTTTGTCTTTTTGTATGTTTTCGGCGTCTTGCAGGAAAAACAAGTGCGGCACGTCAATG
This sequence comes from Geobacillus vulcani PSS1, assembly GCF_000733845.1. Taxonomy (GTDB): domain Bacteria; phylum Bacillota; class Bacilli; order Bacillales; family Anoxybacillaceae; genus Geobacillus; species Geobacillus vulcani. The sequence goes on along the minus strand of NZ_JPOI01000001.1, from coordinate 1,690,336 downwards.
AGCTCAACGAACAGATCGCCGATTTGCAAAACGAAATTCGCATTTGGCAGGAAGACTATATTCATTACAACAAGGAAATGAAAAAAAAGCTGACCGTGCAGGACGTTTCCGTCCATCTCGCCAACGCCGAGCAATATAAACTTGATTCATACACGACGTTTCGCATTGAAGACAGCGTCAAAGAAGATTTGTCCCATTTGATTACGAAAGATATCGAAACGGTGTACAACAGCCGCGAACTGATTGAGCGGGCGATTGAAAACAAAACGTATACGATCCACGAGAAGCGATACCGGCTTGAACTCCACACACTCACGATCTTTACCTTGTTGGCCGTCGAAGTCAAGCTGACGCCGCTTCCATAGAGCGCTCCTTGCCGCCGCGGCGATGCCAAACAAGCGCGTCTTGAGGGAAAAGAGGGTGTCCTGAAAGCCTTCGGGACACCTTCTCTTATCAACATGACGCTTCGCCGAAACAACATTTTCTAAAACCATCCGGGTTCGTCACCGCTCAGCCCGGCAGACTTCTTTTACATCTTCCATCACGCGATCCGCTTCCTCCCAAGAAGCAATGGACGCGCCGGCTGCGAGCGGATGGCCGCCGCCGCCGTAGCGTTTGGCAACGACATTGATGATGGGGCCTTTGGAACGGAAGCGGACGCGGATTTCCCGTTCTTCCTCTACAAAAAACACCCAAGCGACGATGCCGTCAATATTGCCGAGCAAACTGACGAGCTGCGACGCCTCAAGCGGGGTGACTCCATATTCCTCAAGCAGCGCCCGCGGCATTTTGACGGCCGCCACTCCTTCCTCGATCGTAAAGTTCGACAGCACATAGCCGCTTAAGCGGGCAAGCGGCAAGCTCGTTCGATACAATCCGTCGTACAATTCCGTCAGCGAAAAGCCGTACGAAATGAGCTCCCCAGCGTAGCGGAACGTTTTTTCGCTCGTGCGCGGAAATAAAAAGCGGCCCGTATCGCCGACAATGCCGGCGTAAATGAGGCGCGCCGCCTCAGCGGTCATCGTCAGCCCTTCATCTTTCCCCGCCAAATACAACTCATAAATCATCTCGCTGGTCGAACTGGCGTCGGTGTCGACCCACATGATGTCGCCATACGGCGTGTCGTTCGGATGATGATCGATTTTAATGAGCTTTCGCCCGAGCCGATAGCGGCTGTCGCAAATCCGTTCCTCGTTGGCTGTGTCACAGACGATGACGAGCGCCTGCTCATAGACCGCATCGTCAATGACATCCATTTGGCGTAAAAATGACAACGACGGGTCGTCCGTCCCCACCGCATACACCCGCTTTTTTGGAAACGACGCCCGCAGCAGCGCCGCCAACCCGCCCTGCGACCCGTACGCGTCCGGATCCGGACGCACGTGGCGGTGGATGATGATCGTGTCAAATTCACGAATCGCATCAAGAATTTGTTGATGAACCGGTTTCATTTGTTTTTCCCCTTTAGTCACCTGTCATAGTCAACCGCTGGCCTTTTTCCCTGCTTCTATGTACAATGGAAAAAGAAATGGACAACGGAGGGATCAACCATGCCAGCCCTGGTTATTTTCATTATATTTTCCTTTTCGTTTTACGTCTATTATAAAATCCGCTACGTCCGTTCCGAACGTCCGATCGAGCGCCGCTTTCTCTCGGCGAAATCGAGCATGGCGCTCGGACTGTTCGTCGCCTTGTTCGGGATCAACCAATTGTTTTTGTATCAGACAATGGTGACGTATATCATCTCCGCCATTTTTATCATCTTAGGCTTCGGCAGCGTCTGGGCCGGCTACCGCGCCTACCGCTACTACTTGCCGCAGGCGGTCGAAGAGGCGGAGGAGGCGGCCAAACAAAGGTAATGCCGTTTGGCGTATACACCGGCCAACGGTACAAGGAAAAGGATGTCCCCATAAGAAAGTGGGCATCCTTTTCGTTTGCCTTCCCGTTTACCGGTCGATCAGCTGGCACATCATCATCGCTTTGCCGACAAGATCGCCTTCGTTATACACTTCGACATCCACTTTCCCGAACTTGCGCCCGAGCTCTAAAAGCTTTGCCCGCACGTCGACCGTGCTGTCGATTTGCACCGGTTTGATGAAGTAGACGGTGATGTTTTCCATCACCAAATCGCCGCGTTTGTACGCCCGAAGCATGCGCGCCGCCGCTTCGGTGACGATCGTCGTAAACACGCCGTACGAGAGCGTCCCTAAATAGTTCGTCATCTGCGGCGTGATCGTGCAGCGGAACAGCGTTTCTTTGTCGCCTGACTCACGAAACTGAGCAGTGATGAGATCATCGATCGTCTCCCCGACTTGCGGCTGGCGCTGCGCCATTTGCAGCGCTTTTAACACGTCTTGACGGCTGATGATTCCTTGCAGCCGGTTATAGTCATCCACCACCGGGAGAAGCTCAATTCCTTCCCATACCATGATATGAGAAGCGAACGCAACGGATGTTTTCCCGTTCACCGTAATCGGCTGCTTCGTCATCACTTTTTCGATCGGCAGCTGCCGATCGACATCCAGCACGTCTTTTGCCGTCACAACCCCTTGCACTTTCAACTCATCATCGACGACCGGGAATCGGCTGTGGCGTGTTTCCTTGTTTAGTGCGTACCAGCGCTCAACCGGATCATTGACGCGCAAGTATGCTGTCTTGTCAAGCGGAATGAGAATATCCTCGACCAACACAATTTCTTTTTTGATGAGCTGGTCGTAAATCGCCCGGTTGATCATTGTCGCGACCGTAAACGTGTCATAGCTCGTCGAAATGATCGGCAGCTGCCGCTCATCGGCGAGCTTTTTGACGTGGTCGGCCGTGTCAAACCCGCCCGTGATGAGCACCGCCGCCCCGGCTTGAAGCGCCAGCTCGTGCGCCTTCGTCCGGTTGCCGACGATCAACAGATCCCCTGCACCGGTATAGCGCATCATCGCCTCAAGCTGCATGGCGCCGATGACAAAGCGGTTGAGCGTCTTATGCAGCCCTTCACGTCCGCCAAGCACCTGCCCGTCCACAATGTTGACGACCTCGGCATACGTGAGCTTCTCAATGTTTTCCTTCCGCTTCTTCTCAATCCGGATCGTGCCGACGCGTTCAATCGTGCTCACATACCCTTTGTTCTCGGCATCCTTGATCGCCCGGTACGCCGTTCCTTCGCTCACGCCCATTTCCTTGGCAATTTGCCGGACAGAAATTTTTTCACCAATCGGCAGCCGGTGGATATATTCCAAAATTTGCTCGTGTTTTGTCGCCAACGGTTCTTCACCCTTTACGCGTTGTTACTTTCATTATACCGGGCCAAGCGGCGGGGATTCAACGGTCGCGCCGACCATTAGAAAGCGCCCTTCCCAAAGCGGGAAGAGCGCCTCTGTTACAGCTCGATGCTTTCTCCTGGTTTCAACGCGCGGCCAACGCCCGGCGGAAGGAGCGAGATGAACCGCTCGGGATCTTGGGCAATCGGCGGGAACGTGTTGTAATGGATCGGCACGACCAGTTTGGCTCCGAGCCACTCGGCGGCAACAGCCGCATCTTCCGGCCCCATCGTGAAGCTGTCCCCAATCGGCAGGAAAGCGACATCGATGTGATGGCGCTCGCCGATCAGTTTCATGTCGGAAAACAGTCCGGTGTCGCCGGCATGGTAAATCGTTTTGCCTTCGGCAGTGAACAAAATGCCGGTCGGCATGCCTAAATAAATGATTTGCTTGTCATTCGTCACAAACCCGGAACTGTGGAACGCCTGCGTAAACTTGACCGTGCCAAAGTCAAATTCGCGCGCCCCGCCGATGTTCATGCCAAACGTCTCGACGCCTTGCCAGCTTAAATACGTCGCCAACTCAAACGTCGCCACGACAAGGGCGTTGTTCCGCTTTGCGATCTCCACCGTATCGCCGACATGATCCCCGTGCCCATGAGTCAACAAAATGACATCCGCTTTCACATCCGCTGCGTTTAAATCGGTCGTCGTATTGCCGGTGATGAACGGGTCGATCAAAATCGTTTTTCCGTTCGTCTCAATGCGGACAACCGAATGGCCGTGGTAGCTGATTTTCATCGCCACATCTCTCCTTTCCACTACACATGTTTCGCCGCCGCCCATCCATTTCCTTCTTTTCCCGCCTGCCCATTTACAAGTGGCCTGTTTCTTGGTACGCTCAAAATGGACAACAGCAAAAATAAGGAAGGAAGGGAACGATGAACAAACGGCTGCAAGCATTTTCCTCTTGGCTTCAACATCAACATAGTTCATTCGCCTTCATCACGTCAAGCGCGAACGTGTTTTATTTGAGCGGATTTTGGTGCGACCCGCACGAACGGCTGTTGGCGCTTTTGGTTTTCCCTGACGGCGAACCGGCGCTCGTTTGCCCGCAAATGGAGGTCACGCGCGCCCGCCGGAGCGGCTTTGGGTGTACGGTGATCGGCTATGACGACAGCGCCGACCCGTGGGACGAGATCCGCCGCCATCTCGAAGCGCGCGGCATCAAGGCTGTCTCGATTGCCGTCGAAAAAAACGATTTGTCGTTCGCCCGCTTCGAGCGGCTCTCGGCGTTGTTTCCAAACGCCAAATGGCACGACGCCGAAGAAAAACTGCGCCAGCTTCGCCTCTTAAAAGACGAACAGGAAATGGCGCTTTTGCGCCAGGCGGCGAAGTTGGCCGACAAGGCGGTCGAAATCGGCGTATCGGCCATCCGCCCCGGCGTGACGGAGCTCGAACTTGTCGCCGTCATTGAATATGAGCTGAAAAAACTCGGCGTCGAAGGGATGTCGTTCCCCACGACTGTGCTCACGGGCGCGAAAACGGCCGACCCGCACGGCGTACCGGGAACGACGGCGATCGCACCGGGTGATTTCGTCTTGTTCGATTTAGGCGTCATCGTGGACGGGTATTGCTCCGACATTACCCGCACCGTCGTCTGCCAGACGGCAAGCGACGAACAGCGGCTCATTTACGACACCGTCCGGCGCGCCCAGCAGGCAGCGATCGACGCCTGCTGCCCGCAAACCGCGATGAAGGAGATCGACCGCGCCGCCCGCAACATCATCGAACAAGCCGGCTACGGCCCGTATTTCACCCACCGCGTCGGCCACGGCTTAGGGATCGAAATCCACGAATACCCGTCACTTCATGGCGCCAACACCGAACCGCTTGCCCCCGGCATGGTGTTTACGATCGAACCGGGCATTTACATTCCGTCCATCGGCGGCGTGCGCATTGAAGACGACGTCGCGGTTACGGATCACGGAGTTGAGGTGTTGACGTCGTTTTCGAAGGAATTGCTTATTGTCTAACAAGAGGGGGCACTGGCAAAGGCGGCCGCGAATGAGCGCATCAAAAAAGCTGTCCGCCGGCTCTGTCCGATCTCGACCGTCAATAGACAAGCGCAAAAAGGCCTCTCCCCTTTTTTGAATCAAGGGCGAGAGGCCTGGCCTAGCCGCTGTCGAACCCGGTTCATCCTCGCAGCAACGAATGAACATCCGTATACGGCATGTTGTGCGCCGCCGCCACTGCTTCATACACGATGTGCCCGTCAAGCGTGTTGATCCCTTTCAACAGCGCCGGATTGTCAAGGCAAGCGGCGCGGTAGCCTTTGTTGGCGATTTGTAAAGCATAGGGGATCGTGACGTTCGTCAGCGCGAATGTCGACGTGCGCGGGACAGCGCCCGGCATGTTGGCAACCGCGTAATGGACGACGCCGTGCTTGACATATGTTGGATCGTCGTGCGTCGTGACGCGGTCGGTTGTTTCAAAAATGCCGCCTTGGTCAATGGCGACGTCGACCAACACCGAGCCTGGCATCATCGAGCGCACCATTTCTTCCGTCACCAGCTTCGGCGCTTTCGCCCCTGGGATGAGAACAGCACCGACGACCAAATCCGATTCGCGCACGCATTCAGCGATATGGTACGAGTTGGACATCAATGTCGTTACCTGATCGCCGAACAAATCATCGAGCTCGCGCAGCCGCTCAGCGTTAATGTCCAAAATGGTCACATCCGCCCCAAGGCCGACTGCGATTTTCGCCGCGTTCGTTCCCGCCGTTCCGCCGCCGATGATCGTCACTTTGCCGCGCCGCACCCCGGGGACGCCGCCAAGCAAAACACCTTTCCCGCCGTGCGGCTTCTCGAGAAACTGGGCGCCGACTTGCACCGACATGCGGCCGGCGACTTCGCTCATCGGCGTCAACAGCGGCAGCGATCCGTTCTCAAGCTGCACCGTCTCGTAAGCGATGCCGACCACCTTTTGCTCGACGAGCGCTTTCGTGAGCGCTTCGGCCGCGGCCAAGTGCAAATACGTAAACAAAATGAGCCCAGGACGGAAATAGCGGAACTCTTCCGGGAGCGGCTCCTTCACTTTCAACACCATCTCCGCCGCCCAGGCATCTTCCGCGTTCGACACGATCACCGCTCCGGCTTTTTCATACTCGGAATCGGAAAACCCCGACCCAGCGCCGGCTTCTGTCTCCACATACACGTCATGCCCGGCTTTGACGAGCGTCATCACGCCAGCCGGGGTGATGGCGACGCGGTTTTCATTGTTTTTGATTTCTTTTGGAATGCCGATCTTCATCGCTTTTTCCTCCTTTTTCCTTCCCGCTTCTCCTTTTATTGTGCCCCGTTTCGCGCGAAAGCAAACGAAAAAGGAGGCGCTGTTCTCAACGGAAAAAGTGGCGGTAAATGACGTTCGCTCCACCGGTGACGTCAATGACGGCGCCGGTGATGAAGTCGGAATCGTCGTCGCACAAGAACGCGATGACGCGGGCGATATCTTCGCCGGTGCCCGGGCGTCCAATGGGCGTTTCGTCGTCGCGCTTTTTGCGGGCATCGGCGATCCCGGCCTCTTTCATCTCGCCGACAATGTTGCCCGGGCACACCATATTGGCGGTGATGCCGTACTCCGCCTCTTCGAGGGCGATCGTTTTCGTCAACGACACCAACCCGACTTTCGCCGCGCCGAACGCCGAGCGGTGCACCCAGCCCGGGGCATCCGCCGCTCCTTGAAATCCGTACGTAATGATGCGGCCAAACCTCTGTTTTCGCATAATCGGGATCGTCCGTCTCACTAAATGGAAGACCGAGCTCAAATTGCCTTCAATCATTTCATACCATTCGTCTTCCGTATAATCGGCCAGCTTTTTCCGCTCGAAAATGTACGGTCCCGCGTTGTTAATCAAACAGTCAATGCGGCCGAACTGCTCCATGGCGGCGTCCACGATCCGTGATAAATCCTCTTTGTTCGTCACATCGCCTTGCACAAACTGGAGGCGGTCAGCGGCGCCGCGGTACTTCTCGGCAAGCGAGCGCACCGCCTGTTCATCGCTCCGGTAGTTCACCGTCACCGAGTAGCCTTTATCAAGCAGCAGCTCGGTCACTTTTCTCCCCAATCCTTTCGCTCCGGCCGTAATCAAGGCGTGCCGCACCCTTCTCCCTCCTCGTCGCGATTTGCTGTCTCATTTTTACTTTACTACAAACCGGGGCGAATACAAAAAAATAACCATAACGCATAGGCGCTATGGCTATTCACCGACTTCGCGGCGCGGGTCGTAATGCGATTCATCATCGTCAACCATGCCGCTTTCATACGACTCAGTAATTTGCTCGGTGATCGTCCGCACTTCCTCCTCGTCGTACTGCCAGTCGTTATACCGCTTTTCCATTGCTCTTCCTCCCCTGTTCACAAAATCTCAATTATATGGCCTAGTTTCTCGTCAAAGGGCGATGGGTATACCATATATAGAGATAGCATTTTTCACCAAAGGGAGAGGAGAGCATGACCATGACGTACCAAACGATCGTCGTCGCCGTCGATGGGTCAAAAGAAGCGGAATGGGCGTTGAAAAAAGCGATCCAAATCGCCAAACGAAACGGAGCGAAACTCATTTTGTCCCACATCATCGATGTGCGCGGGTTCACAACCGTTCAAGCGCACGATTACATCCTCGCCGAACGGTCGGAGCAATATGCGAACGAGCTGCTCGAACGGTATAAAAACGAGGTCATCGCCGCCGGACTCAACGATGTCGAGACCGACATCGAATTCGGCTCGCCGAAAGCGAAAATCGCGAAAGAGGTGGCTCCGAAATACAAAGCCGATTTGATCATTTGCGGGGCAACCGGGTTAAACACCGTCGAACGGCTGCTCATTGGCAGCGTCTCAGAAAACATCGTCCGCCATGCGGAATGTGACGTGCTCGTTGTCCGGACGCCAAAAGAGTAAAAGTTGCCCCCATTGATACGGCCAAAAAAGAACACCCCGCCGTTACGGGGTGCTAAACAACTGTTTCGCCTTCGCCAGCGCCGCGCGCACTTCGGCAAAACCGGTGCCGCCGGCGCTGTTGCGGCGGTTGACGGCCGTGCGCGGGTTCAAGGCGTCATAAATGTCTTCTTCAAAGAGCGGCGACGCTTCTTGATACACCTCAAGCGGCAAATCGGCCAAAAAGACGCCTTGTTCGATGCAGCGCAAGACGAGCTTGCCGACGATTTCATGCGCTTCGCGGAACGGCACGCCTTTGGCGGCCAAGTAGTCGGCGAGCTCCGTGGCGTTCGAAAAGTCTTGTTTCGTCGCCCGCTCCATGACGTCCGCGCGCACGTTCATCGTTTCAATCATGCCAGTGAAAATTTTCAGCGACCCGATGACCGTCTTCACCGTATCAAACATGCCTTCTTTATCCTCTTGCATATCTTTGTTGTAAGCAAGCGGCAGCCCTTTCATCACCGTGAGGAGCGCCATTAAGTGGCCGTACACGCGGCCCGTTTTGCCGCGGATGAGCTCGGCCATGTCCGGGTTTTTCTTTTGCGGCATAATGCTGCTGCCGGTCGCGAATGCGTCATCGAGCTCAATGAACTGGAACTCTTGGCTTGACCAAAGGATGAGTTCCTCAGCGAGCCGCGACAAGTGCATCATGAGCATCGAACTGTTGCTTAAAAATTCGATGATGAAATCGCGGTCGCTCACGGCGTCCAAGCTGTTTTCGTAACTATCGGCAAAGCCCAAAAGCTCCGCCGTCCGCTGCCGGTCGATCGGAAACGTCGTGCCGGCGAGCGCACCGGCGCCAAGCGGCGACTTGTTGATGCGCTTTTGCGACTCAGAAAACCGCTCATAATCGCGCTCCAACATCCAAACATACGCCAGCAGATGGTGGGCAAACGAAATCGGCTGCGCCCGCTGCAAATGCGTATACCCCGGCATGATCGTTTCAACATGCTTCTCGGCCTGAGCCGCCAACGCCCGCTGCAGCCCGCGGATGAGGCCGAGAATCTCTTCGACGCGCTTGCGCAAATATAGATGCATATCGGTCGCCACTTGGTCGTTCCGGCTCCGTCCGGTGTGCAGCTTGCCGCCGACCGGGCCGATGTCGTCAATCAACATTTTTTCAATGTTTAAATGAATGTCTTCATACGCGACGGAAAACTCGAGCTCCCCCCGCTTCGCTTTTTCGAGCAGGCGCAAAAGCCCGCCTTTAATTTTTTCGACGTCGTCCGCCGGCAGGATGCCGCACTCGCCGAGCATCGTCACATGGGCGAGGCTGCCTTCAATATCTTCTTCGACGAGCTCTTGGTCGAACGGGATCGACGCGCCAAACTCGTCGACCCATTCTTCCGCTGTTTTCGTAAACCGTCCACCCCAAAGCTTTTTCACGCCTCACGCCGCAGAGGAATGCGACTTCCTCCTTCCTATTCCCGATGGTTTATTGGCCGGTCGACACCGACGCTTTGTTTTGCTTGTTCACGATGCTGTTGACTTTGGTCGGCAAGCCGTACAGCGAAATGAAGCCGACCGCCGCTTGATGGTCAAATTCATCTTCCGACGTGTACGTCGCCAATTTCTCATCGTAGAGCGAGAACGGCGATTTACGCCCTTCGACGATCGCATGGCCTTTAAACAGCTTCACGCGCACAACGCCGGTGACGTTTTTCTGCGTTTCTTTCAAAAACGCGACCAACGCGTCTTTAAGCGGCGAGAACCAAAGGCCGTTGTAAATGACTTCGGCGATTTTTTGCTCGATGAGCGGTTTGAAATGGGCGACTTCCCGCACAAGCGTCAAGTCTTCCAGCTCTTTATGCGCTTTGATCAGCGTGATCGCCCCTGGGCATTCGTACACTTCGCGCGACTTAATGCCGACAAGGCGATTCTCAACATGGTCGATGCGACCGACGCCGTGCTTGCCGGCGAGCGCGTTCAACTCCAAAATCAATTGCGCAAGCGGGTACGCGTTTCCGTTTAACGTCACCGGCACGCCTTGTTCAAAGCCGATCTCGATGACATCCGGCACATCCGGCGCGTTTTCAAGCGAAGCCGTCAGCTCGTACGCCTCTTCCGGCGGCGCGGCCCACGGATCTTCCAAAATGCCGCATTCGTTGCTGCGGCCCCATAAGTTTTGATCGATCGAAAACGGGCTGTCCAGATCAACCGGGATCGGAATGCCGTGTTTTTTCGCGTATTCGATTTCTTCCTCGCGCGACCAGCTCCATTCGCGCACGGGGGCGATGACGTCCAAATCCGGATTGAGCGCTTTGATCGACACTTCAAAACGCACTTGGTCGTTCCCTTTCCCCGTGCAGCCGTGGGCGACCGCCACGGCGCCTTCGAGCTCGGCGATTTCGACGAGTTTTTTCGCGATGAGAGGACGCGACAGCGCCGAGACGAGCGGATATTTCCCTTCATACAGCGCGTTCGCCTGCAAAGCGATGAGCGCATATTCGTTTGCAAACTCGTCTTTGACGTCGATGACGTACGATTTGATCGCCCCGACTTTGAGCGCTTTTTCTTTCACGAAATCAAGATCTTTTCCTTCCCCAAGGTCCAGACAGCACGCGATCACATCATACCCGCGCTCCTGCAGCCACTTGATCGCCACCGATGTATCTAAACCGCCAGAGTATGCCAGCACCAATTTCGGATTTGCCATGGTCGTTCTCCTCTCCTGTCACATAAATATACTTAAATATAAATAAATATTCAAATTGGATACATTAATCACTTTATCAGCTTTCGGCTCATTTTGCAATACGTATTCATGAAAAAGCATAAAAATTCCACCACGCTCTAAGGAGACGTTTTGTATAATAGAGGAAAAGGGGGACATGAGAATGAACGGCATCTTCGTCGAAGACAAACGGCTCGGCATCCGCGTGCCGCAGTTGGACAAACATTGGGAAGACTACAGCGCCGAGGAACAGGAGGCGATTTTGCTCGAGTGGGAAGCGATCCGCGGCTTGATCCCTGACCGCATCGCCGCATTGGAACGGAAAATCAATGAAAAGCAAGACGCGCTCGGCCGCGAAACCGACTTCGAGCGCTCGTGCCGGCTGAATGCGGAAGTGGCCGAACTCGCTTCCATCATCAATGATTTGTGGATTTGGTATCGGATCAGTCCTACTATTTCCTTTGAAAAAGCAGCGGCGGTAAAAAGCAAAACACGCTGACGAAACCGGCCGCCTCTTTTTTGTCCATGGCCTCGCCTGCCATCGTTGCCGGAGCTTTCGAGACCATCTGCTTTGCCTGTGTTGTGTGCAAACAGATTCACTTGCCATGACACTGTTCTTTAACAATATGTTGAATTTTAGTTCTATTTGAATTATTATTAATTTGACTCCTTTTCACACAACGGAGGGATCAGACATGACCAACCATCCATCACCTGTTTCAATCATTCAATCGTTTTCTTGGGATCATGCATTTGCTCATTACGACTGGGATCCCCGCAGCCGGTTCAACGCCGCTCACGAAGTATGCGACCGGTATGCCGAGGATCCGAACCGCATTGCGCTCTTTTATGAAAACGCTTTAGGAGAGCAAAAAACGATCACCTATCGGCAATTGCGCGATTGGTCCAACCAAATGGCGAACGTGTTCCGCAAACTCGGGGTGAAAAAAGGGGATCGCGTCTGCGCGCTCATGCCGAAAAACCCGGCTCTTGTCGTCTACATTTTGGCGGCTTGGAAAGTCGGCGCCGTGTATGTGCCGCTCTTTACCGCGTTTGGCCCGCAGGCAATCGAATATCGCATCAACCATTCCGAGGCGAAAGTCCTCTTGACGAACAAGGAACAGCGCGCCAAACTGCCGGAAAAGGAAAAAATGCCGACGCTCGAACACATTTTTGTCATTGATGAGCCGTCTCATGATCAAGACCAGCCGTTTTGGGAAACGCTTTCAAAAGAGTCGACTGAGCACTCGATCGAAGAAACGACGGTCGACGATCTGCTTGCGATTCAGTATACGTCCGGCTCCACCGGAATGCCCAAAGGCGCCATGTGGCCGCACAACGTGCTCATCAACATTTATCCGTATATGCGCTATGCGATCGGCCTGCGCGATGATGATGTCTTTTTCGGCGGGGCGGATCCGGGCTGGGCGTACGGGTTGATCTTTTGCACCTTTGCGCCGATGGCGTTCGGCGTGCCGATCGTCTTTTATGAAGGGCCGTTTCAACCGGAAACGTGCTATTCCTTGATGGAAAAATACCGGGTGACCAATTTCGCGTACGCCCCGACCGCGTACCGGGCGATGGCGGCGGCCGGCGCGGACGTCATTCGCCGCTATCAGCTGAACGTGCGCGCCATGAGCTCAGCCGGCGAACCGCTCAATCCGGAAGTCATTCGCTTTTTCCAAGAGCACGTGGGGGTCACGATCCACGACCATTATGGCTTGTCGGAAACGTTGATGCTGATTGGAAACCTCAACGCCGCCGCGATGGACATCCGTCCAGGCTCGATGGGATGGCCGCTTCCGGGCTTTGACATCGCCTTGCTCGATGAGAATGGGAATCCGGTCGCCGACGGCCAAGTCGGACAAATTGCCTTTAACACCGACTCGATTCCAAACGTCTTTAAGGGGTATTGGAAAGATCCTGAAAAAACAGCCGAACGGCTTGTCGGCCATTGGTTTTTGACCGGCGATTTAGCAACCAAAGACGAAGACGGGTATTTCTGGTTTCAAGGGCGGGCGGATGACATCATTTCAAGCGCCGGCTACCGCATCGGACCATTTGAAATCGAAAGCTGCCTCCTTGAGCATCCGGCCGTCGTCGAAGCGGCCGCCGTCGGGAAGCCGGATCCCATCAAAGGAGAGATCGTCAAAGCGTTTGTCGTGCTGAAAGAAGGCTTTGCGCCGTCGGACGAGCTGGCCGAAGAGCTGTCTTTGTTCGTCAAAACGCGCTTATCCAAACATGAATACCCGCGCGAAGTCGAATTTGTCGCCGAACTCCCGAAAACGCCGAGCGGCAAAATCCAACGCTTCATCCTTCGCAATCAAGAAAGGGAAAAACAGAAAAACGCCTGATCAAACTTCGTGTCCGTTCTCACCCGAACGGACACGTGTTTCTTCACCGGTCTTTCCGAATCTCTCTTATGACATGCCCCAATTCCGGCAAAATGAGCTTCGTCATCGCCAGGCGCACCGCTCCGGTGGAGCCGGGGGTGCAAAAGATGGCGGTGTCCATCGCCACGCCGGCGACAGCGCGCGACAGCATGGCGGCGGCGCCGATGTCTTCGGTGTAGCTGAGGAAGCGGAACAGCTCGCCAAAGCCGACGAGTTCTTTCTCCAGCAGCGCGCTCACCGTTTCGATCGTCACATCGCGTTTGGCGATGCCGGTGCCGCCGTTGGTGAGCACCGCGTCGACATCAAGGCGGCGGCAGCCGTCGAGCACCGCCTCGCGAATGGCCGCTTCCTCGTCTTTTACAATTTCATAGCCAACAACGTCATGACCGGCCTCAGTCAGCAGCTCAATCATCAGCCGGCCGCTGTGGTCGGTTTCCTCGGTTCTCGTGTCGCTGACGGTGATGACTTTGCAGCGGACGGTTTTGGGGGCTTCTTGTTTATGTTCGATGGTGCTCATTCGTTCTCTCTCCTTGTTTTTCAATTGTGCCGTTGGCTATAGTATAGCAAAAAGCGGCCCTTTGCTTCTCGCCGGCGAAACGAAAGGAAAAGACCCCATCTTGAAATCGAGGTCTTCGATCTATGACCTATGAAGACCATCAATGAGCTGTTCCGAAGGCGCGCTCGGCCGTTTTCAGACGGCCATCTTTTTTGTACACTTTTGGACAAAACTATTTGTGATATAATAGACAGAATTGTTATAATATTAACACATAAAAAACCAAATGGTTCACTTATGGATAACGGACAAGTCGGCAAAAGGAGGGAAAAGCGGTGCATCGTACGCTAAGTGAAAAGCTGCAGGCCATTTTGCAAGATGGGATGGCGATCATCGGACGGCACCGCGAATCGATCGTTTCCCGTTGGAATGCAAAATTATGCGAACTAAGGAAAAAGCAGCATATCGCGGCCCCTTCGCTTGAAGCGGCCATTGAACTGCTTTGCGAACACACAGCGGAAGCGAATGGCGAGGCGCGCGAATGGCTGAAAACCGTCGGTGAAGCATGGCGCAGCCATTCATGTTTTTCGCCGTCTAACAAAATGACGTTTGTCTTTACGATGCTCGAAAATGCGGTTCATGAAGTCGTTCAAGCCATCCCCGGCAGCACATTTCATGATCATCAAGCCGTTCAATATTTGTTTTCCAAACTGTATGAGGCCGTTTTTTCCCCAACGGTCGACAACCAGCCGGACATCGGGCGGTTTTTGGAACAGCTTGCCGCCTCAAGACAAATGCCCATCCATTGGATCGCCGAACTGGACAAGATGGACGGCCGCTTTTACGTTAAAAAACTATACGGAGAAACAGAGTGGCTGCCGACAGCTATTCACGTATTGGAAGCTGACACCATTTTTTCCTTAGGTGAACAGTTGCTTGCCTATATGCCAAAGGCGAGAGGAAAGAAACGCGTCATTCCGCTTCCATGGGAAGAAAGCGTTTTCTTGTTTTGCACAGATGAAACGGATCATCAAGTCCTTCCGTTTCTCCTTCATTCGTTCGAACTGTTTCACGCCGGGGGAATGGCGCTTGAGCAAACGAAACAAGACCAACTTTGGAAAGATGCCGTCATTTTATTCGATCGATGGATCATGCGCGCGAAATCATTGCAGCAGGCGGTGGAATACATTTCGTCCGGTTTTGTCGCCTATTTGCCGTTTGAACGCTGCGCGCTGTTCGCCTACTCGAGTGAGAATGAAAGCGGATTCGGTCTTTACGGATACAAGCTTGATAACAAACAAATCAAAAACATTCGCGAGAACATCAACGCTTTGCCGCTTATTAAACAGTACGTGCAGCAGCTGCAGCTGCTCGGCAATCATATGGCGAATGTGCCGCCCATCTACTTGCCCGATGCGTCGGAAGGGCTGCCCACCAAATACATCGAGCAGTTCCAGCTCGAATCGATCGTCATCGCCCCGATTTACGCCCCGTCAGAAAACCGGCTCATCGGTGCGGCCATTTTGGATCAAGGCCCCGGACGCCCGTTCACGTTATCGAGCGACATTTTCACCGCGGTCATGAAATTCGGCCAAAGCGCCGGCGAAGTGCTGGCGAAATTCAGCGGCGGCCGTCCGGAGCTCGTTCCATCGACGCCTCACCTGTCGCCGCGGGAAATCGAGGTGCTGAAGCTCGTCGCCGAAGGGGCGTCGACCTATGAGGCCGCGAAACGGCTCCATTTGAGCGAGTATACGGTGCGCGACTATGTGTCGGCCATTTTGCAAAAAATGAACGCCAAAAACCGGACGGAAGCCATTGTGAAAGCGATCCGCGACGGCATTATTTGAAGCGCTTTCCTCCTTAGCGCGAGAAAAAGGCAGCGCGCCGCTTGTTTTTCGTCATGCGCCGCCATCGAAAGGGAAACGCCTCTTTTCGGCGGCTAGCGCAGCGCGAATCCGGCGCACTGCCTTTTCTTGCTCCAGAAAGACGGTGATTTCATTTCATGAAAAAGCAGCTCAAAGCAGGTCTTTCTCAAGTTGAGAAGCTTTGTAACATCAGCTCTTCCTTCCTGAAGAACTCCATCGATCCGGCAGAAATAATCGTGTTTCACCAGTCTTCCAGAAAAGATGGGAAGGGAAGCGGACACGCCGCTACGCACAGGATTCTCTTTTTGCGCGCCCGTCTGTTGCTTTGAGAAGGCCTTTGCCCTTCGCCAAGCTTTTAGGGCAGCACCCGCATCCAGCGTTTCAGCTCATTCTTCTGTTGTTCGAGCTGTTGTTTCACTTTCTCAAGCTGTTCAAGCTGCGCTTCATACTGTTGAATGCGTTCCGACACCTGTTCGATCATCCCCTTTCCTTCTCCCGCATCGGAAAGCGGCGCAGGCAATTCCTGCGTCGGCGGCTGTTGTCCGCTCCCTGCCTCATCCGGCGGCTTATGCTCTCTTAACTCCTGCTGCATGTTCTTCCACTGTTCATTTGTCTGTTGCCAGATAGCATCGATTTGTTCCAGCTGTTCAGTCAGCCGATCCGTCTGGCTGCGGATCAGCTGCTCGATGCCATCGAGCGTCTTCTCGCTTGCCGAGGATTTCACCGCGTCGCTGATTTGATCGATCAGCTCGCTCGTTTTTTTCTGTTCGTCTTTCACTTCCTCGATCAACCCGCCCACCGAGTCAGGCGCTGGAGGAGGGATGGTTGACGGCGGCGCGGCAGGAGCAGTCGGGCTTGGGGGCGCTTCTTCGTTTCCAGGCGTCGGTGGAGCGGATGATGGATCGCTTCCATCCCCTGATCCGTTGCTGCTTCTGTCCGCCGGTTTCCTGCTCGGCGTTGTAGAAGCCGGTTCGTTCGGTGACGCGCTCGGTTCCGATGGCGCGGTTGGCTTTTGTTCTGATGACGGCCCAGTCGGCTGATCGGTTTTCGTTGACGTCTCTGGCAGTTGACCCCCATCCGATTCCATCGAACTGCCACCATCCACGGAAGCCGTTCCAAACGATGCCTGCGCCGATAGCTGCGGAATGGCAAGCTCATCCGCTGTCAGTTCCGTCGCCACGACCGTTACATCTTTCAAACATTGCTCAACAAGCGGCATGCCGTCTGTGCACAGCCCACCGATCTCCATTTTTTTCACTCTCACTTTCATCCATTTCGTCCGCGCAACTTGATCGGTGTGGAACGTAAACGACACGGTGCGCCCGGCCATCGTTTGTTGTTTCGTCAATGTCATCCCATATATTTTCGCTTGCATAAAGGCGATCGGCATATCTCCCTTGAAAATGACCGGGACCTTAAGAATGATTCCACCCAAATCAATCGTCCCTACCACTTTATCGGCATGAATGACAAATCCTTCTGGTTCCTGTCCTTCCGCTGCCGCCCGGCCGGCGCCGCCCAACAGCCAGCCGGCAACGGCAGCCAAAACGGTCACAACGGAAAGGGCAACAAGTTTTCTCAAGCGTTCCGCCATCTTCATCCCCCTGTCGGCAGCCTTGCTCCGGTTTTCAACGTTCCGCCTCGCTCAACGTTTTTTCCAGCTCCTCGACGCTGTCATACCGCTTCGCTCGGCTGATTTGTTTTTTGCGAATGTTGAACTGCTTGATGACATAGTTGTTCAGCATCTCATAGTCGATTTCCAACGCATATGTGCGGGCGAGCTGCTGCTGGCGCTGTCCGAGCTCGGTCAAATAAGCGACATAGCCGACAACATGAGGCCATAATTCGTCCATATATTGGATGAACAAATCGTAATACCGCTCGTCTTCGTTGACGAGCCGCTGGATCGTGTACAGGCCGAACTGAATATGGCGGCCCTCGTCCATGTTCAAATAGTCGATGCCTTGGAGCAGCCCTGGGAACAGCCCGGCTTTTTTGTAAATTTGCCGGAACGTATAATACCCCGATTCGGCGAGCGTCCCTTCGACAATCATGTTGTAGACAGTGGCGGCGCGGATGACCGCTTCCGGCGAATCGTCGGTATACAGCCGGTTCATCGCTTCCGGCAGCGCTTCGTAAAAGATGCGTTTGTAATGGTCGTTATGGAAGACGGACAAGTCCATTTGTCCAATGCCGACGGCTTGCTGCCAGCGGGAAAACATCTCGACATGTTTCGCTTCATCGTGCATAAACGTCGTTAAAAACAGGACATCCTCAAGCCGCCCTTGGCGCGCGAGGGCGTTGGCCATCGGCAAAATATCGAGCGTCACCGCCTCTTCTCCGGCGGAAAAACCGGCGACGAGCGGCAGCGCCGCGATCTTTTCTTCGCTTGTCAAACGGGCGAAATCTTCTTTGTCTTGGCTGAAATCGATGTCGGCCGGATTCCATTTCCCATTCCGCTTCGCTTTTTCATACAATTTGTACATCGGATGCTCCCAATCGATCGTTCCTTTCACCGTTTGAAATCCGTCATGATGGACCATCGCGTTCTCCCTCCTTGAAATGCGTCATGGGTGAGCCGTCGTGTTTCCGCCTTAAAACAAGGTCATCGGCCGTTCGTTGAGATCGCAAATGATCGTTTTCGTCTCCCAATACGGCTCAAGCGCCTGCCCCCCGAGCTCGCGGCCGAGGCCGCTTTGCTTGTAGCCGCCAAACGGTGCGGTCGGCGACAGCACTTGGTACGTGTTGATCCAGACGGTTCCGCTTTTCACCCGCCGAGCGAGGCGGAGCGCCCGTTTGATGTCGTTCGTCCACACCGCGGCCGCCAAGCCATACATCGTATCATTGGCAATGGAAGCGGCTTCTTCTTCATCCTCGAACGGAATAACCGCCGCCACTGGACCGAAAATTTCTTCACGGGCGATGCGCATCGACGGCTTGACATCGGCAAAGACCGTCGGCTCGATAAAATAGCCGCCGCCAAGTCCGTCTAAAGCGCTCCCTCCCGCAACGAGCTTCGCCCCTTCCTGCTTGCCGATGTCAATGTAGTGCAATACTTTCTCGTATTGCTCCCGGCTGATGACGGGGCCAAGGTCGTTGCGCGCATCCGTGCCGGGCCCGACTTTCAGCTTTTTCGCTTTGCGGGCCAACAGCTCGACAAACGTTTCGTAAACCGGCCGTTCCACTAAAATGCGGCTTCCCGCTTGGCAGACTTGCCCTGAATTGTAGAACACGCCAAACAGCGCGCTTTTCGCCGCCTGTTCAAGATCCGCGTCCGCAAAGATGATATTCGGCGACTTCCCACCAAGCTCGAGCGTCACCCGCTTAATGTGGGGAGCGGCCGCTTGCAAGATGCGGCGCCCGGTTTCCGTTTCGCCGGTAAACGCGATTTTCGGCACGCCAGGGTGGCTGACGAGCGCTTTTCCGGCCTCATCGAGTCCAGGCAGGACGTTGATGACGCCCTCCGGCACGCCGGCCTCATGGCAAATCTCAGCAAGCTTCAACGCCGTCAGTGGCGTTTCCGGCGCCGGTTTTACCACCATCGTACAGCCCGCCGCCAGCGCCGGGGCGATTTTCCACGTCGGCATGAGCAGCGGAAAATTCCATGGGGTGATGAGCCCAGCCACCCCGATCGGCTCTTTCATCGTCCACGCCATATAATCCGGCGCCGAGCCGGCAACGGAAAACGGCAGCACCTCCCCTTGCGGCTTGACGACGAGCGAAGCGAAAAAGTCGAAGCAGTCGGCGGCAAGCGGAATTTCAATAAACAACGCGAGATTGATCGGCATGCCGTTTTCCCGTGTCATGAGCTGCGCGAGCTCGTAATGATGCTGGCGGATCAGTTCGGCGATTCGGCGCAAGATGCGCCCGCGCTCGAGCGGCGGAATCGACAGCCAACGCCGGTCCGAAAACGCCTCTTCGGCGATGGCGACCGCCGCGTCGACATCTTTTTCCCCGGCGTTGGCCACACGGGCCGTCACTTGGCCTGTCGCCGGGTCGACGACGTCAAACAGCGCGCCATCCGCCGCCGGCCGCCATTCTCCTCCAATCCATAAACCTGCTTCTGTTGTTTTCACAGAAATCATTGTCGTTTCTCCTTTCCCAACCGCTATATCGGGCGCAAAGCCGATGGAGACAGCGCGTTTCCAAGTGCTTACAGCGCCCCTGGCGACATCCCGCCCGGCATTCCCAAGATCGCCGCTATGGCAGCAAGTCGCTCCGTCCGATTTCCTGCAAATAGTCGTGGTACGCCGGGTAAATGGCGTCAAGCTACGGCAATACTTTCAAGGCGTTCACAAGCGGCCCTTGCACTTTGATTTGCTGGCGGGCGAGCGCCTGCTGCAAGTCGAGCTTCCCAAGCCAAAACTTATGCCCGACATCCGCCGTCTGCTCAAAAATGAGCTCCGGCCGCAAGTCTGTCTCGCCGCAGACGATTTTCAGCCTCCCGTTTTCGTGTGTCCACGTAATTTTCGCTTCCGGCTTATGAAAAATATATTGGACATACGCGTCATAGCCGGGGCTTAGCTCTGTCGAGGCGATCAATTCCTTCGACTCGTCCGTCTCCGCCACCTTTTCAAAAAAGCGGCCGAGCACATCATACAACTCTTGCTCGCTTTGAAACACCGGCATATCAATCCCCCTCTCGTCTCGATCGTTCTACGTTTTTTCGATCCCTTTGTTTGCCCACTTTTCATCCAAGGACAGAGAAAACGCTCTCTTTCCGACCGCCGAACGGCTTCTCTTGTTTGTTCACCCCAACGCACGCGGGGGCGGATTGTCGTCTCATTCTTCAAAGCGAATAAGGCCGCGAATGTTTTGCCCGCTCTTTAAGGCAGCGAATCCGTCGTTGATTTGCTCGAGCGAATAGACGGCGCTAATGAGTGGTTCGAGCTTCAACTTGCCCGCCGCGTACAAATCAAGCAGCTTCGGGTAGTCAACCGGCGGATTGCCTTGGCCAAGCCAAGAACCGGTCAACGTTTTCGATTGGGACGGCAGCGAAAAGGCGTTGATCTCCACCGTTTCATGCGGCGCGGCGATGCCGACGATGACCGTCGTTCCCGCTTTTCGCGTCATGTTGTATGCGTCGGCCATCGTCTCTGGACGGCCGATCGCTTCAAAGGCATAGTCGACGCCAAGGCCGTCAGTCAAGTCGAGCACGGCGCTGACGGCATCTTCCTCGCGGGCGTTTACGGTGTGCGTCGCCCCGAACGTTTTCGTCATCGCCAATTTTTCCTCGACGACATCAATGGCAATAATTTGTTTCGCCCCCGCTAACGCGGCTCCTTGAATGATATTGAATCCGACGCCGCCGGCGCCAAGGACCGCAACTGTGCTGCCCGGGCGAACGCGGGCCGTATGAATGACCGCCCCCACCCCGGTCATGACGCTGCAGCCGATCAAGGCCGCCAGCTCAAACGGCACATCCCGGCGGATCGGGATGACCGCCTGCTCCGGCACGATGGTGTATTCGCTGAACGCACCAGCGGTTAAAAACTGATACACGGGCTTCCCTTGCCACGAAAAACGCGTCGTCCCATCCGGCAGCGTGCCGGTCGCCGTCAGCCGCGCCGCCTCCTCGCATAGATCGGGCCGCCCGGTGCGGCAGTCGCGGCAGCGGCCGCATGACGGCACCCAATTGAGCACCACATGGTCGCCTTGCTTGACATTTGTCACGCCTTCTCCGACTTCCTCGACAACGCCCGCTCCTTCGTGGCCAAGCACGATCGGCAGCGGCAGAGGGAGCTTGCCTTCGACGACGTGCCAATCGCTATGGCAAAGGCCGGCCGCTTTCAGTTTCACCTTGACTTCCCCGCGCTTGGGGCCCGCCACCTCCACTTCTTCGATTGTCAGCGGCTCCCCATAGCGTTGCAATACCGCGGCTTTCGCCATGTCGTTTCCTCCTTTTCCATCCCCTCATTACGCCCGCTTGCTGGCCATATCCGCTTCCTCTTCACGGACGGCGCCGCGGCCTCGCACTGCATCCAAATAGGCGTCCCATTCCTGCTTGAGCGTTGCTTTCAGCTTGAAAAGGCCGATGACGAGCGGTCGGGTCGAATGGTCTTGCAAAAACACATCGCGGATGACATCCTCAAACTCTTCCTTTTTCCCCGGCAGCCCGTGGTCTTTCCCATACAGCAAATGTCTATCGAGCAGCCGCCGGATCGTCGGGTTTCCCGGTCCGCCGCTTTGCCGGTAAAACGCTTCGATTCGTTTGGACATCGTCAGTTGTTCTTGTTCGTCGTCACGCATGCTTTCTCCCCCCTCCCCGCTTCTCGTTTGTCCCCGTCGTCCTTGACGCGCTTTTTCCCTTTGGCGAACGTTCGCCGAGGGCGAATCCCGCTCTGATCGTCTCCTCATTCCCTATCGGATCTCGTGTGGAGTGTCCCTCCCATTTTCGACGCTCTCGTTAAAACCATGGCCGCTGCTTGCGGGTGCGGAACAGCCGCCAGCCAAGAAAAACGACCAAGATGGCAGAAGCGGCCAACCCGATGTTGGCGATCGTCATTTTCTCCATGCCGAGAAACGTTCCGCCCGGGATGCTGGCGATGATGAACCCGGTGGCCATAATGATGGCAAACGCGATGAGGGAAAGCGCCAAACGATTGGCGATTTGGTTGAGTGTGTTGCGCGTCACTGGGTCGGTTTGGACTTGCACGGTCATGCGCCATTTGTTTTCGGCCATCGTCTCGAGCACTTTGTTGAACCGGCGCGGGAAGGTGGCGATCATTTCCGCCGTTTCGGCGACAAGGCTGGCGTTGGCGCGGAAATTAAAGCGCTTTCCAAGAATGCTTTTTAAAATCGGGATTTCATACGCCTCGACGACTTCGCCGTACGAAATTTCCGGACAAATCCAGCGCGCCGTTCCTTCGGTGGCGGAAAATCCTTTCGCCCAAAGCGCCAGGCCGTTCGGGACTTTGCAGTAGTTGCGGAGCCCGATCACCGTCGCTTCAAGGACGAGGCGACCGTAATTGTAGCGGCTGCTTCCCTGGTGGGCGTTGACGTAGTTCAGCGTCAGCGTCCGCAGTTCATCTTTCAATTTGACGACATCGGTGTAGATGGTCGGCGACATGAGCTCCATAAACACTTCGGCGGCGTCTTCCGCTTGGTTGAGCTGGATGTGCAAAATGACGCGCATTAAAATTTGCGCCATCACGCTGTCCATCCGCCCGGTCATTCCCCAGTCGATGATGACCGCCTTTTTCGTTCGCTTGTCGATCATGATGTTGGAACCGTGAGCATCGGCATGGTAATGGCCATCGAGCATCGTCTGTACATAATGGTGAACGAGGTCGATCATGATGTTGACCCGCTCTTCAAAGGTGAGAAAATCAACGGGGAAATCTTTAATGAGCCAGCCGTCAATGTATTCCATAATTAAGACGCTTTTCGTCGCTTCGTACACGTGCGGAACCGTGACATGTTCGGCCCTCCTTTCGTATTTTTGCTTCATCTCTTGCATTTTTCGCGCTTCTTCCGTCATATCCAGCTCATCCATGGCGCTGCTGTAGTAATCTTGCACGAGCCCCCCGAGGTCAAGGGCGGCCTGCAATTCGGGCGGCAGTCGCTTTTGCAGGCGGGCGGCCATTTTTTTGATGATGGAGATGTCGGTTTGAAACAGCTTTTCGACCGTCGGGCGCACCACTTTCACGGCGACGACCGGCCCTTCTTTCAGCTTGGCTTTGTATACTTGGGCAAGCGACGCCGAACCGAGCGGCGTTTCTTCGATCCATTCAAACGTCTCGAGACCGTCGGGCAGCTCACGTTCGAGAATGTATTGAATTTTGGCGAACTCGATCGGCGGCACCCGGTCGAGCAATTTCTCCAGCTCGATCGTGATCGGCTCCGGCAAGATGTCCTGTCTTGTGACGAGCACCTGCCCGAGCTTGATGAACGTTGGGCCGAGCTCCTCAAACGCCAGGCGCAGCCTCCGGCCGATATGGTGCAAATATGGTTTGTCTCCCTCGTTCCCTCGCAGCTTGCGGGCGATGACATCGCCCAGCACCATGCCGAGCCCGTTTTTGGCGATCGTCGCAATAATCTTTCTCCTCCGCCTTCCGATGGTGATGGCGGCCAGTTCCTCTTCAATGGCGGCGCCGATAGCCGCCAAGTCGGGCGTCGGTGTTGTTTTGGCCGTTTCAAGTGATGCGTGCAACCCGCTCCCCCCTTTCTGCTTACAGCCGCTCGATGATCGTGGCGGTCGCCATGCCAAAGCCGATGCACATCACCTGTAGTCCGTATGTCCCGTCCATGTCCTCGAGTTCATGAAGCAGCGTCGTCATCAGCCGGGCGCCGCTCGCGCCGAGCGGGTGGCCGAGGGCGATCGCCCCGCCGCGCGGATTGACTTTCGCCATATCCGGCTCAAGCTCCCGCTCCCACGCTTTGACGACCGAAGCGAACGCTTCATTGATTTCGATGACATCGATTTGGTCAAGGCGCAGCCCCGCTTTTTCGAGCACGCGGCGCGTGGCTGGGATGACGCCCGTAAGCATCAGAATCGGATCTTCGCCGATGACCGTGCGGGCGACGATGCGCGCCCTAGGCCGCAAGCCAAGCTGCCGGGCTTTATCCGACGACATGAGCAGCACGCCGGCCGCTCCGTCGCTCACTTGGCTTGAGTTACCCGCCGTAATGACGCCGCCTTTCGGCTGGAATGACGGTGTTAACGCCGCTAACTTTTCGAGCGAGGTGTCGCGCCGAATCCCTTCATCACGGGCAAATGTCATCGTTCCGTTTTCGCCTCGCACTTCAAGCGGGATGATTTCCCGCGCAAACATCCCGCCGTCGGCCGCCGCGGCCGCTTTTTGGTGGCTTTCGAGTGAAAACGCATCCAACTCTTCCCGCGACAACCCCCATTTTTTCGCGATCATCTCGGCGGAAATCCCTTGCGGCACGATGTTGTACCGACTTGTCAGCTGGCGGCTGAACCGTCCCATGTCGCTTCCCATCGGCACGCGCGTCATGCTTTCGACCCCAGCGGCGATGGCGATGTCGATGTCGCCGGCCAAAATCGCCTGCGCCGCGCTGTGAATCGCCTGTTGGCTCGAACCACACATCCGGTTTAAGGAAAACGCCGGTACTTCGACCGGAAATCCGGCGGCGAGCACCGCTTGGCGGGCGATGTTGCCCCCTTGCTCCCCGGTCATCGTCACGCAGCCGACGATGACGTCTTCCACCAGGCCGGCATCCAGCCCATTCCGGTCGACAAGCGCCCGCAGCACCGGAACAAGCATGTCAACCGGATGGACGTTGGCAAGCGCTCCTTTTTTCTTGCCGATCGCCGTGCGCACGGCGTCAACAATGACGACTTCCCTCATGCCGCTCCTCCTGTTCCGTATCAAAATCAAACCCTTTTCCCTGCGCGGCCAGAGCCGCTGCAGGCCTCTCCTTCTTGTCCCAATCGCTATCCAAATCGGGCGCTGATTCATCTAGAACGTAAACAGTTCGATGCCGCCGGAAACATTCAATCCAATCCCCGTAATGTATTTCGCTTTATCGGAACAAAGGAACACGATGGCGTTGGCGACGTCTTCCGGTTCACCCGGGCGGCGGAACGCCGTGCGCTGGATCATCCGTTCGTTCATTTTCGGGTTGCCCATGCGGAACGCTTCCGTATTGATAATGCCCGGCACGATGGCGTTCACCGTAATGCCGTAGCGCGCTCCTTCCAGCGCCATGCTTTTCGTAAAGCTCAACACCGCTCCTTTCGTCGCCGAGTAGCTCGCCTGCCCGAAGCCGCCGAGCGTGCCGGCGACGGACGACATGTTGATGATCCGTCCCCATCCTTGCTCCTTCATGTACGGCCACACGGCTTTCGTGCAATTGTACGTGCCGGTCAAGTTCACTCGCAAATCGCGCTCCCACAACTCATCATTTTGCTTTTCAATCTGCGAAACATGATCGAGCGTCCCCGCGTTGTTGACCAAAATGTCGATCGATCCGAACTCCTCTTTGACGCGGGCAAACACGTCCTTCACTTGCTCGCGGTCGGTGACGTCCATTTTGATCGCCATTGCCCGCCGCCCCATGGCGCGGATTTCCTCAGCCGTTTTTTCGGCATATACGACGTTCGTGCTTTGCATCACTTGGGAGAGCGGCCCATATTTTTGCGCCGTTTGTTTGCTTTCTTCATCCGATTCAAGCAAAATATCGGTGATGACGACATCCGCTCCCGCCTCGGCAAGCGCCAAGGCGTCCGCCCGCCCGAGGCCGCGTGAGGCGCCGGTGACGACCGCTACTTTTCCTTTCAGCAGTTCCGCCCATGATGACATCAAGATTCCCCCCATTTATCGCAAAAATTGCGGTTGTTTCTTTTGGAAAAACGCGGCCAGCCCGATCGCCGGCTCTCCCGTCTTAAACGTGGCCGCAAATGACGACGCTTCGATGCCAAATCCGTCTTCTGGAAGCCCCTCGGCCACATAGATGGCCCGCTTGGCCAGCCCCATCGCCCGCACCGCGCCTTCTGACAATTGCTCGGCAAACGCCGCCGCTTCTTCTTCGAGCCGCTCTGGGAGCGCGACGCGATGAACGAGGCCGAATTCGAGCGCTTCTTGCGGGTCGAGCCGGCGAGCGAGAAAAATAAGCTCCGTCGCTTTCGCCCGTCCGATAAGGCGCGTCAGCCGCTGCGTCCCGCCTGCTCCTGGAATCAAGCCGAGGGAGACTTCCGTTAAGCCGATTTTGCCTCCGCCCATGATGCGGAAGTCGCAAGCGAGCGCCAATTCGCAGCCGCCGCCGAGCGCATAGCCGTTGATGGCCGCGATCACCGGTTTCGGCATTTTGGCGAAGCGGTCGAAGCAGCGCTGCATGCGGGCGCTTTGTTCGGCGATGCTGGACTCATTGCCGGCCAACTGGCTCCCACGCTGAATCATGTCCTTTAAGTCGGCGCCGGCGAGAAACGTTTTCGGATGGGCCGACGCGATGACGATAACGCGCACCTTGCTGTCGGCTTCCAGCTCATCGGCCGCTTGTTCCAATTCGTTCATCAACTTTTCGCTAATGGCGTTGGCCGGCGGATGGTCGATGACAATCCACGCGACTCCTTTCGCCCGCCGCTCGATGCGCAACGTTTCATAAGGCATCGGAATTCCCCCCTTTTTCATTCGATTAAACCGGCAACTTCACAAATGATCATCGTTCTCCACCGCGAGCGGAGATGCTTGGACCGCCGTCTCTCCCTTCTAGACGTGCACGCCGTATGGCGCATACAGCCGTCGGGCGGTGACGAGGCGCTGGATTTGCTGCGTGCCTTCGAAAATGTCAAACACTTTCACATCGCGGTACAATTTCTCGACCAAATGCCCATCAAGACCGGCCGGGCCAAGCAGCTCAAGGCACATGGCGCATACATGAAGCGCCATTTTTCCCGCCACGGCCTTGCAGATGGCCGCTTCCATGGCGTTCGGTTCGCCGATGTCGGCTTTCCACGCGGCTTCCCAGGTGAGCAGGCGGGCCGCCTCGATCTCTTGCTCCGCCTCGGCGAGCAGCTCAGCCGCTTCATAGTACAAACGACCTTGCCTTGGATATTCGCGTTTGACGACCTCAAGCGTATATTCGTACGCCGCGCGGGCGATGCCAACCGCCATGGCGGCGACGATCGGCCGCGTGCTGTCAAACGTCTTCATCGCCACTTGAAAGCCGGACGGACGATTGGCGTTGGCGCTGTACAGCTCTTCGCCGCCAAGCAAATTGTCGTCAGGGACGAAACAGTCTTCAAACAAGAGTTCCGCCGTTTCATTGGCGCGCAAGCCCATCTTCTGAACCGTGCGGGTGGCCGTAAATCCCGGCGTTCCTTTTTCGACGACAAAGGCCCGGTGCCCGGCGCGGCCGAGCGACGGGTCAATGGTGGCGAACACGACGACCCACGAAGCGCGGGCTCCGTTCGTGATGAAAATTTTTTGCCCGTTTAATACATAGCCGCCGTCGACTTTCCTCGCGGTCGTGCGGATGCCAGACGCATCCGACCCGGCTTCCGGTTCGGTCAACGCATAGGCTCCCCAGCGCGGTTCATCTTTCGTGAAAATCGACAAAAACCGCTGTTTTTGCTCGGGCGTGCCGCTCGATTGAACCGGCGGTCCCCCAAGGCCAGGTCCGGGAAGGGACAAGGCGACGGCTGGGCAGCCCCACGCGAGCTCTTCGGCGGCGATCACCGCGATGCGGTTGCCTTCGCGCTCTTTTTTTTCCTTTTTCTTGTCCGAGACGGACGGTGCACGTCCCCCGCTGAACGAGGATGCATTCAGCTGGATGCCCATTTTGTTCACTTTCTCAAGCCACTCATCCGGCACCCGTCCCAGCCGGTCCGCCTCCAGTGCGATCGGACGCACTTCATGTTTGGCGAACCAATGGACGAGCTCTTTCATTTGTTTTTGCTGCGGTGATAAGGTAAACGAAATCATGGCGCCACCCTCTCTTTCCGTTCGCTGAGCAGCTGTTCGCCGCGGCGGATGAGCCAGTCTCGCTCCCGGCCATACAGCATCACTTGCGCCTCGGCGTCGCGCATCCATTTTTCGACTGGATATTCTTGCACGTATCCGTGTCCGCCGAGCATTTGCACCGCTTGGTCGGTGACATAGCGCAGCGAACGATGAGCGCACGCCAGCGCACGCCATGCAAAGCCGTCCGCCTGTTCATCTCCTCGGTCAACCGCAGAAGCGGCTTGCCATACAAGACATTTCGCCCCGCGACAGGCAAACGCCATCTCCGCGATCGTAAACGACACGCCTTGAAACTTGGCGATTTCTTGCCCGAACGCCTTTCTCCCCGCGGTGTATTCAATGGTGTAATCAAGCGCCGCCTCCATCAAGCCGACTTCCTTCGCCGCTTCGATGACTTGATTTCGGGCGCGCACCCGATTGAGCCATGCGTCCGCCTCCGGGCCGCGGGCAACGAGTTGTTCCGGACCGGCGTACACTTCCGCAAATCGAAGGCGAGCGATGCCGGAAGCAAGAAGCCCCAGCCTTATATCCCCTTCTTCGATCTCCCATACTCGCTCATCCAAAGCGAGCAAAACCGTTTCTTCTTCATCCCTCGCGGCGATGACCACCCAGTCGGCTTTCGACGCCAGGCGGACTGGAGACGACACTCCGTCCACCACGTACCCGCTGCCGCGCCGGCGCACGCGAATGGGTTGCTTCAACGGTTCCTTTTGTTCCGCTTCGTCGACCCAGGCAACAGTCGGCCATTGTCCTCCTTTTGCGATCTCCCGGTACCGATGCCATGCACGGTGCTCGGAAGACAGACGAAAGAGGGAAGACGCCTCCCCAGCCCCGGGAAGCCCTTGAATGACGCCTAAATCGCCATAGCTGAGCCCTTGCCAAATGATCGCTTGCGACAGAAGCGGCAGTTCCAGACCTCCCCACAATTCTGGAAGCTCGAGCGCTGACAGGCCAAGCTCATTCACTCGGGCAATCAAGTCAGCCGAAACAGTCCGGCGTTTCTCGCACTCTCTTGCGGCCGGGCGGATTTTCTCGACGGCAAGACTGCGGGCGACTTGAAAAAACGCCTGTTCTTCTTCAGTCGGTTGAAACGAAATCACCTTGTCCCTCTCCTTTTCCATTACGATTGAACAGCGGAAATAAACTCGCTGGCCCATTCACGCAGCTTCTTTTTGTCGATTTTGCCGATCATGTTTTTCGGCAAGTAGCCGACCTTTTTCAAAAAACGTGGGCTTTTGTATTTCGCCACCCGCTTTTGGCAAAACTCGATCAGCTCCGCTTCCGTCACTTGGGACCCACGTCGGACGACGACATATGCGGCGACTTCTTCGCCCATTTTCGGCGAAGGAACGCCGACGACGCCGGCTTCCAGCACATCCGGATGGGACATGAGTAGTTCCTCGATATCGCGCGGGTAAACGTTGAATCCGCCGCGGATGATGACATCTTTTTTCCGGTCGACGATAAACACGTACCCGTCTTCATCGATGCGCGCCATATCGCCGGTATACAGCCAGCCGTCGCGCAACGCTTGGCGCGTCTCTTCGTCTTTTCGGTAGTAGCCTTGGAAAATATTCGGGCCGGAAACAATCAGTTCTCCGACTTCGTTTGGCGGCAGGCGGTTGCCGTGTTCATCGACGACTGCCACTTGCACGCCAGGCAGCGGAAGCCCGACCGACCCCGGCTTGATCGGCTTCGTCGGATCGGTCGCCGTCACAATCGGCGCCGCCTCGGACAGTCCGTATCCTTCCAAAATCAAGCAGCCGAATTTGCGCTGAAACTGCTCCGCCAACGAGCGCGGCAATGACGCCGACCCGGACACGCACGCGACCAAACTGGACGTGTCATAGCGGTCCGCCTCGGGGCAATAGCACAACGCATGGAACATCGCCGGCACCATTGCCGTATGCGTCACCCGATACCGTTCGATCGTCTCCAGCACTTTTTTCGGCTCGAAATACGGCAGGAGGACGATCTTGTCGCCCAACAACAGCGCGACATTCATCATCGTGAAGCCGAACGCATGGGAGATCGGCAACACGCCAAGACCGACGCGATCATATTCGGTCGGCAGCCGCTTCGCCATCTCGGCCGCTGCTTCCGCGTTGGCATACAAGTTGCGATGCGTCAGCACGACCCCCTTCGGCTGGCCGGTCGTTCCTGATGTATAAAGCAAGGCGGCAGGAGCGTTTTCGGTGACTGCCGCCAGCGGCATGCTGACAGAAGCTTGTTCCACTCTTGTCCGTAAAGAGCGCGGGGAATCAAGATCATCCAGCGTAAATATCATCGGAGACGCCGGCAATCCGTTCGCCGCGTCTTTCACCTTCGTCCACAGCATTTCCGCTGTCAGCACGACTTTCGGTTCGCAATCTTGAAAAATGTAATGGAGTTCCTGCGTCTGCAACAGCGGCAGCACCGGCACGACAACGGCTCCTGCCTTCAAGACGCCGCTGAAAGCGACGACCACTTCCGGGCTGTTTGGCATCGTCACGACGACGCGGTCGCCCGGCTTGACCCCAAGTTCAATCAACACATGAGCCAGCTGGGACGAACGGGCATCGCAGTCCACGTTCGTATATTCATTTCCCTCAAAAATCAGTGCCGGATAAGGACCGAACTGCTCGATATTTTTCGTCCAAACCGTTCGTAAATCCATTCCCCCGTCTCCTTTAACCAAATTGGGCGGGCCTGCGAAAAAGGCCAAGCCCGCTGCCTTTTGTCTCCTTCCTTCTGACGGTCGGTGCTGTTGTCAATGCACGGAACAACATGCTGGCCGTTTTTCTTGGTGTGCTTATTGGTTTTGATTGGCGCTGTTATAGGCGGACAGCACTTCTTGAAGACGCAGCGCCAGCCCCATATCCCCATCAATGCGAAGCCGCCCGCTCATAAACGCTTCCGTTCCGTTGAGCTCGCCGTCGACCATTTTTTTAAAATCGTCGCTGTCCATGCTGAGCGTGCAATCCGGTGTTTCTTGCTCTCCTTCAATGACAAATCCCGCATCTGGACGAAGGACGACTTGGTACACCCCCGCATCAGACCCGCTTAAGTTAAACTGGTACACCGCGACAATCCCGTCAGCGCGGGATGGGTCTTCTCTCAATTGCGAATCGATCAGTTGGAAAATGTCTCTTACCGTCGTCATCTTCATGACCTCCTTAAAATTTAGAACTATCTGAAATCTCGTTTTGTACTTTTACTATATCGCCTTTCCGTTTCACGTCCTATCCCGAAAATCGTCGGAACTTTCTTTCCTCCTGCGCGGCGCTCCCCGATGTTTTTATGCTTTTAAAGCATGGAGAAGCGCGCGCTCATCAATCAGTTCCAAATAGCGCCGATAAAGTGGAAACGCCGGCACGATGCGCGACAACAGCTGGAGCGCCTTCGCTTTCGATCCTTTTGCCTTCATTTTTCCGGTCATGAGCGCCAATGGAACGTTGATGTTGCCGCCCCAAAATTGGTGGGCGACATCCCCGGTTGTCTGAATGGCGACATCAGGCTGATCAAGAACCCGGCCGAACAGCACTTCGTAATGTTCGCCGGGCTTTGGCCGCCTCGCATCGATGCTGATGACCGCCTCCGGATCGGTCAAATAAAAGACGAACGCGGCGCGGGAACGGCGGATTTGCTCGCCGATGCGATTGATTTGCTCCAATTCGTTCCCTTGTTCATAATAGGCGGGATGATGCCCCCACCATGCGCGCAGCTCTTCCCATGTTCGTTCACGAGTCGCAATATTCATGAATTCACCGATGACCCGATAAAAATGGACATCATCACGAAAAATAGGCACGTCCATTCCCTCCTTCCATACCTTTCTCCCCTTCCACCATAAGTCAAAACAAAACGATGCACCATTCCGAATTTTGAGGGGGAAACAAACCAGCCAAGATACCGGGATAGCCGCCGGCCCCCCCTCTCCAGAAGCGAAAAATCGATGTTGCTGCACATATGAAATATCCCTCACATCATTCATCCTGCTAACCGTTGCCACACAATTCGGCGAGCTTGGCCAGGTTCAGATTATGGTTGCGCCATACTTTCGGTTCTTAGGCAAAACAATGAGGGCAGATCTAAAGTATGCTGCAAGCATGTTGGTTCTTTTCCCCTCTCCTTTCGAGCTTCGACCACCTCCAGGGCTAGTTTTCTTGATTGAAGATAAACTGTTTTTCAATGGTGGCCTGACTTCCATGGAAGGCACTGAATTCTACCTCCAAAAAAAAGATATAAAATATAAATTGACATTTACATTCATTTTATATAAAATTCCAAATGAAATATAATATCATTACAGAAAGAGAGGGATTATACATGCAAAACACCAATATGAAAAGATGGTGGATTCTTGGTTCATTATCACTAGGTTTGATTGCAGTAGGGCTAGATATCACGATTTTGAATGTAGCGTTGCCAACTTTAGCCACAGAACTCCATGCGTCAACAAGCGATCTTCAATGGTTTGTAGATTCGTACAATTTGGCCATGGCCGCCTTCCTTCTTCCAGCCGGCATGCTAGGTGACCGTTTCGGTCGGAAAAGGCTGCTGTTATTTGCCTTATGTTTATTTGGATTGGCTTCTATAGGCTGCGCTTATTCCAATTCTCCGGAAATATTGATCTGGATGAGGGCATTTCTTGGATTAGGAGCCGCTTTTCTGATCCCATTATCGATCTCCATTCTTCCTGTGCTGTTTTCCGAACGGGAGCGCACGAAGGCAATGATGATTTGGGCGACAGCGAATATGTTGGGGATTCCGCTTGGCCCCATTGTCGGCGGATGGTTGCTTGAACATTACCAATGGGGATCGGTCTTCTTATTGAATCTTCCCTTTGTTGTTGTCGCGCTTGCAGCGGTCTCTTGGCTCATGCCGGAGTCGCGCAGCCCTCATCATTCTAAACTCGACTGGCTCGGAGTCTTGACATCAAGCACCGGTCTTGTATCGATCACGTATGGAGCCATTAAAGCTGGAGAAAAAGGATGGAGCCATAATGAAGTCATTCTCTTTCTGGCCATTGGATGCTTCATGCTGTCTGTGTTTGCCATATTGGAGAAAAAGGTCAAACATCCACTTGTTGATCTGTCCCTTTTTCGCTCCCGCAGCTTTACTTTCGGGGCGATATTAGCCACATTGGCCACATATGCGCTGTTCGGTCTCTTATTCACGTTGCCCCAATATTTCCAATCAGTAGAAGGCAACGATACACTGGAAACAGGTTTGCGTTTGCTCCCTCTCATTGGAGGGCTGATCGTCGGAGCCAAGTCGGCCGATTTCCTCTTGGAAAAAATCGGACCCAAAAGCAATGCCTTCATCGGTTTTGTCTTTCTTGCCATCGGGTTAGGCATCGGCGGAACGACGCAGATCGACCATCCATACAAATTTATCGCTCTTTGGATCACGATAGTGGGGATCGGCTTAGGATTAGCGCTTCCCACTGCCATGGATGCAGCTTTAGGAGAACTGTCGGCGGAACGAAGCGGTGTTGGTTCAGCACTCATTATGGCATTGCGGCAAGCCGGAGGGTCGATTGGAGTAGCCGTTTTAGGCACGATTGTAAATTCACAGTATCGCAGTCGTATAGAAGCAATCCAGTTGCCGAGTCAGCTTAAACATATAGTGAAACAAAGCGTATCAACAGGGGTGGAAGCAGCACATCAAATCCAATCGATGCAACTACTCTCTTCTGTGCGCAAAGCTTTTGTTCATGGAATGGAGGCCATGCTATGGACGTGTTGCGGAATCGCGATATTGGGCGCAATTTTGTCGTTCGCCTTTTTGCCTAACCAATTCTCTAGCAAATCAAAACAAAGAATGTCAGTCCATTAAATGACGGATTTGTGCCCCTGATGAAAAAGCTGTACACTATAGATAAAGACAATATCTCTTATTTTCCTCAGACAATCTATGGGGCGGAGGTGAAATGATGTCTTCACAGGAGCAACCTCAATCAGGGCTAAGAGAGCGAAAAAAAGCGAAGACAAGAGCACTCATTCAACAAAGCGCCTTGCGCCTCTTTCGCGAGCAAGGCTACCATGCAACAACAGTCGAGCAAATCGCGAATGCGGCCGAAATCTCGCCCAGCACCTTTTTTCGTTATTTTCCAACAAAAGAATCGGTTGTGTTAGACGACGATTATGATCCGCTGATCATAGATGCATTCCGGAAACAACCACATCACCTTCATCCGATTCAAGCGTTTCGTCTGGCGCTGAAAGAAGTGTTTAACAGTCTGTCTGAAGCTGAGCGTTCTGCCATTCGCGAGCGCATCGAACTTGCTTTGACAGTGCGGGAACTGCGGGCAGCGGCATTTCATCAAGTCACCGCAACCGCGGAAATGATTTCTCGACTGTTAGCCGAACGTATGAGCCGCAAGCATGATGACATTTTTGTGCTCACTCTTACTGGAGCATTAATGGGAGCAGTATTATCAATGCAATTTTATTGTGTCCAGCATCATGAAACGGACTATATGAAGGTAATCGACGAAGCATTGGGATATTTAGAAAAAGGATTTGCTTTGCCAACCTAGCGGCTGTTCCTTTTCCACATGTTTTCTGTTCAGCTTGCTCAATAATGAAAAGGCTGTTCCAAAAGGTCAAAATACGATCTTTTGTGAACAGCCTTTTGTTTGTTGATTTATGAAACTCCTTGGCTCTTTGTTTACAAATTCGCCAACCGCATCACATCGCGGGCGATCATCAACTCTTCATTGGTCGGGATGACGAGCACTTTGACCGGCGAATGAGGATAGCTGATGAACGCTTCCTTGCCGCGCACTTTGTTGAGGATCGGATCCCAGTAAACTCCCATAAACTCGAGGCCGCGCAAGACTTTCGCCCGCACGACTTCGCTGTTTTCGCCGATGCCGGCGGTGAAGATGATGGCATCGACCCCGCACATGCGCGCCGCATACGAGCCGATGTATTTATGAATCCGGTTCGCAAACACTTCAAGCGCGAGTTCCGCGCGCTCATTTCCTTCGGCGGCCGCTTTTTCCAAGTCGCGCAAATCGCTCGAAATGCCGGATATGCCGAGCATGCCGCTCTTTTTGTTCAGCACCTCAATCACTTCATCGGCGGTCATTCCCGTTTTTTCCATAATGTACGGGATGAGCGCCGGGTCGATGTTGCCGGAGCGCGTCCCCATCGCCACGCCGGCTAATGGCGTAAAGCCCATGGACGTGTCGATCGACTTGCCGCCCTCCACCGCCGCGATGCTCGCCCCGTTGCCTAAATGGCACGAGATGAGGCGCAGCTGTTCGATCGGCCGGCCGAGAAGCTCCGCCGCCCGCTGGGTGACGTATTTGTGCGACGTGCCGTGGAAGCCGTATTTGCGAATGCCGAATTTCGTGTAATACTCATACGGCAAGCTGTATAAAAACGACTGTTCCGGCATCGTTTGGTGAAACGCCGTATCAAACACCGCCACCGCCGGCACGTTTGGCAGCACTTCCTGAAACGCCCGAATGCCGACGAGGTTGGCCGGGTTATGGAGCGGAGCGAGCTCGGACACTTCTTCAATTTGCTTGATAACATCCTCGGTGATGAGCACCGAATCGCTGAACTTTTCGCCGCCGTGGACGACGCGGTGCCCGATGCCGTCGATCTCGTCAAACGAACGGATGATGCCGTAGCGAATGAGTTTATCAAGCAGCATTTTCACCGCCGCGGCATGATCCGGAATCGCCGTCACTTCTTGATGTTTTTCGCCGTTCACGACGATGGTGAAAATCGCGTCGTCAAAGCCAATCCGTTCGACAACCCCTTTGGTCAACACCGTTTCCGCCGGCATCTCAAACAGCTGAAACTTCAACGAGGAACTTCCTGCATTAATGGCTAGCACTTTCGCCATCGAAAACACAGCTCCTTTTTTGCCAAAATCCGATCACGCTTACCGTTAGTGTGCGCGATTGAGCGCCGTTTCACTATGCCTTTTTCATTGTATGCCTCCCGTTTTCCCGTTTCAAGCGCGGCTTTGTTTCGCAACCGGTTGCAAGAAAAAGTTTTTATGTTGCGAAAAATGAAAACGACGCTGATCAAAAAGGGCGGTGAAAGAGCGGCCTTGATCATCGAGAAACCCCTCTTCCACGCGTGAGCGCAAGGAGGGAGGAAGAGGCAACTTCCCGTTTGGCGAATGGGCTTGACGGGTCAGTGATCAAAAAGGGTGTCCCGTTGCCATTGGGGACACCCTCTTGTCACTGTTCTTTTTCCGCGGTGATCCAGGCGTCGATTTTTGCCATCATCGCCTGCATCGCTGATTTGTTGGAAAATCTAGGCAAATCGACAAGCAGCACGTGTTTTGGCTTTTTGACGTTCGGCCCTTTCTTTTGCAAAATAAACACGCTTTTGGCCGCCTGATCGTTTTTAAACATCGACAGCGGCAGCTGCAAGACTCCTTGGACGATGGCCGCCTCTTTTAAAAATTCGTTCAGCTGCCCCGCCTGCGGGCTCGAGAACAACGTATTCGGGATGAGGAAAAACAAGTAGCCCCCCTCTTTCGTATAGCGCAAGCTTTGCTCGATGAACAAATGGTGGGCGTACGACTTTCCTTCGTTTGCTTTTAAGGCGAAGCGGGCGGCATTGTCGTCATCCGGGTAATAGCCGACCGGCAGATCGCAGACGACAACATCAACCGGCTCGACAAACAGCGGCCTTAGACTGTCTTGGTTAAACAGTTGCACCGGATGCTTTTGCAAGTTCGCGTTGACATAGGCCAATTTGATGAGCAGGTCGTCGACATCGCTGCCGTAGCTGGCCGCCTGTTTGCCCCGAAGGCCGTTTAACACCGCCGTCAATAAATTCGCCGTGCCGACGGCCGGGTCGAGGACCGTCACCGCCAAATGCGATCGCGTAAACTCGCGGACTAAATGGGCCAAAAACAAGCTGACCGCATCCGGGGTCATTTGATGATGCGGCTGGACATGCTTTCGCATCCCTTTTAGCACCGCCAACTGGAACGCTTTGCGGATGTCTTCGTTTTGAAACCGTTCCAGCATCAGTTCGCGATACTGCTTTTTCAACCGTTTCGCGTTCAGCTCACTCACTTCGTCTTGCAACACGTCGCCGTGAAACAAATTTTCCCCCGTCTCCGCAACGGCTTCCAAATACGTGCATTGCAATTCTTCTTGCAAAATCTGGGCCGTCTCGTCGAATACGGTGAACAACCGTTCGACTGGCGTCATCATCTATACGTCCCCACCTTTCTGCCAACGTCCCTTCTGTATATTGTACGACCGTCCGTCTCACGCCGCAAGAAAGGCGCCGATAGAAACGAGAAAAGGCCCCGAACGAGTCGGGGCCGCTGTGATCAAAGCGAGCAACCTATGCAGGCGGATGTCCGCCGCTCATCGTTATTTCGCCGCTTTCGCCGCTTCAATCGCCGCTTCGTAGTTCGGGTGGTTCGTCACTTCCGGCACGTATTCAACATACGTCACCGTGTCATTGCTGTCGATGACAAACACGGCGCGGGCAAGCAGGCGCAGCTCCTTGATCAAGACGCCGTATGCCTGTCCGAACGAGACATCGCGATGGTCGGACAACACTTGCACGTTCTCAATGCCGGCGGCGCCGCACCACCGCTTTTGCGCAAACGGCAAATCGACGCTGATCGTCAACACTTTCACGTTGTCCAGCTTCGCCGCTTCTTCATTGAATCGGCGCGTCTGCGCATCGCAAACCCCGGTATCGAGCGACGGAACGACGCTGATCAGACGGACGTGCCCTTTCGTATCCGCGAGCGTCACTTCCTGCAAGTTTTGATCAAGCACGGTGAAATCCGGCGCTTTGTCGCCGACTTTCACTTCGTTGCCGACAAGCGTCACCGGCTGCCCTTTAAACGTCACATGGGCCATGGGCTCTCTCCCCCTTTAGAAAAATATGTACTACTTCCATACTAAAACGTGGAACGGAATTTTTCAACGATTTTGTCCGGTTGCGCCGCCAAACGGAAAAACGCCGGACGCCAGCGGTCCGGCTAAATGTCAAAGTCGTTCGCTCTTTCGTGTGCGACACCGTCTTTCTTGTTTTTCTTCAGCATCGCCTGAATCTTCTCGAACGCCTGCGGAGCGACATCGAGAATTTTTTCGTATAAGTGCGTGCTTTCGTCCAGATGGAGCAGCTTCACCCCAGACGAGTTGACGACGAGAAACGCAATCGGCGTAATCGACACGCCGCCGCCGCTGCCGCCGCCAAACGGATGTCCGTTCCCTTGAGCCTGCCCGTTTCCGCCGGCTTGTGTTCCTTGATGGCCATTTTGTTGGCCGTCAAGCATAAACTCGCTGCCGCCGGCGGCAAAGCCAAACCCGACTTTCGAGACGGTTAAAATGACGCTGCCATCCGGCGTCTCGACCGGGTCACCGATAATCGTATTGACGTCAATCATTTGTTTTAAGTTTTCCATCGCTGTTGTCATCAGCCCTTGAATCGGATGGTTCGTCATGCTCATTCCTCCTAGTAGCCTTCATTTGCCTGCTTGGCCGCCAATGGATTCCGCTTTGGCGGCTGCCGTCCGCGCCAATGTTTGATCACTCGCCATCCTGCTACCATAGCATGCCCGATTCGAAAGTGAATCATACATAAAAACATTGTTTCCGAGGCAGTCCGGTCATATGCCGGCATGACGGCGACAGCGGGGGTCGTTTTCATGTTCATGCAGCGGCTGGCGGCGCCGATGATCATGTATTTCAATGACCAGCCAAGCCCCACAAGCAAGCCGGTTGACGCGGCGTCGCCGGTGCCGATTCTCGTTTTCCATTCCCATTTCGTAATCGTCACGTGGCGATAAAATTGTTTCATAATTTCATGCAAGTCGACGACTTGCTCGAGAAACCGTTTCAGCTGCCGAAACAGGTCGGCGATTTTTTGCGGCGTCACTGTTCCTCTCTTTTCCTCTTTTCCGCGCGTCCCCCCCATTCCTTTTTTATGGAGAAACGCCACCCCCGGCGCATCCGGGTCCATATCCACCTTGATCAACGGGATGCGAACCGTGTAGCGGAGGAGGCCAAAGAGCGTGCGCACGACAATTTTGGCTTCGTCATCATCTTGCCTATGCCGAAACACAATCGTCACCGATACTTTCATCCAAGCGACGAGAAGAAGCAAAAGAACAACCGTTGCGATGACCGCGATGACTGCTTTCAATGTCCGTCCTCCCTTTCATCATCCATTGTCGCCATCTGAAAAAAAAATAAACCTGCCGTTTCGGCAGGTGGCCATCTTATACAACTTCTTCCCGTCGAGGCGGGCGGATCACTCGCGGATGACGATCGTATCGGCAAACTGATCGTGCATTCCTTTTTTCTTTTCGGAAAAAGCTACGAACAAAAAGCCGATAAAAAACAACGTCTTGGAAATGAACTTGCCGATGACTTCGCGGAACAGCACAGTAAGCCATGTCAAAGGCTCGCCGCGTTCATCGGCCACTTTCAGGCCGAACACCATTTTGCCAAGCGTCTGTCCGAACCATTTTGTCATCAACACGAAATAGGCGTAAAAGACGACCGCTGCCGCAACCGCCGCCGGCGCGAACAAACCGTCCCGCGTAAGCGGCCAATCGAACAGGCGGAAAAGCGGCCAGACGACAAGCCGGTTGAGGCTCGAGACGACGATGACATCGAGCCAATACGCCCAAAAGCGGAGCCAAAAGCCGCCGTAGCAGAGGGGGCGTTCCGCCGGCGGAAGAGGGTCCATCGGCGGCGCCGTCGCTTGCATGTCTGTCATGTTCCCACTTCCTTTACTCAGCGTATAAATACATGAGCCGCGGCGAGGAGGGACGCGACAGCAGGCGGATCAGCCCCGCCGCCTCGCTGTCCGGCTTCATCCGGTTCGACGCCATTTCCAACAGCGAACTCCACGGCGCATCGTTTACGTATTTTACGACTTGGGCGCCGGTTAAATGATGCTCTTTTTTGAGCGCAGCGATGGCGTCATCCAAGTAGCCGAACTCGTCGACAAGGCGGAGCGCCTTCGCCTGGCGGCCATCATAAATGCGGCCGTCCGCCAGCTTGCGCACCGTGTCTTCCGGCAGCTTTCTCCCTTTGGCTACCACATCAACAAACGCTTCATACGACTGGTTGATCAGGCGCTGCAAAAGATCGCGCTCCGCCTCGGTCATTTTGCGCGCCGGATTCATGATGTCTTTGTACGGCCCGCTTTTGATCGTGACAAGCTCCACGCCGTACTTCTTTGCCAGCCCTTCATAGTTGACGCTTTGCATGATGACGCCGATGGAGCCGGTGATCGTCTCCGGGCTGGCGAAAATTTTATCGCCGGCTGTCGCGATGTAGTAGCCGCCGGAAGCCGCCATCGCTCCCATCGATACGTACACCGGCTTATGGGTTTTCTTTTTCAGTTTCATCAGCTGATCGTAAATTTCCGCGCTTTCCGCGACCCCGCCGCCCGGCGAATTGATGCGCAAGATGATCGCTTTGACGTCTGAATCTTCTTTCGCCTGTTGGATCATTTGCAAAAACGTCTGGTGGTTGTACGTCGATGAGGAAAGAAGCGACTCGGCTTCCCCCGCCTCTTGAATGACGCCGTTCACTTCCAGCACGGCGATTTTTTTCAGTGGATCGCCGTCTTCCACCACTTCTTCCGTAAACGGCGCCTCAATGAGCGCCAGCCAGCTTTCCGACCAGCCGCCGGCCTTGTCAGACAAGAGAGCGCCGACCGCTTGAACGAGCACCGAGATCACAAACAAGGCCGCGGCGATGGCCAACGCCGTCCATCGTTTTCGATTCATCGTTCTCCCCCTGAATCAGTTCCCATATTTTTAGAATGGATGGAAAATGTGGTACAATATTTATTGTACACGGAAACACGGAATCATGCCAGCAGGAGGGCAAAACATGGATATGGAACGCAACCGTCTTTATTTTTTTTATAAGCGCGACGACGAGCTTGTCGAGCGGG
Source organism: Geobacillus vulcani PSS1 (assembly GCF_000733845.1). Lineage (GTDB taxonomy): Bacteria > Bacillota > Bacilli > Bacillales > Anoxybacillaceae > Geobacillus > Geobacillus vulcani. Next base: position 1,649,330 of record NZ_JPOI01000001.1, on the reverse strand, counting down.
TCAAGCCGCTTGTGAAACTGGCGGAGCGCGGGCCGTTTGTGGTCGTCGACGACTATCGGGAAGCGAACATCATCGTCAGCATCGGGGATGACGGCGCGTTTTTGCAGGCGGTGCGGCAGACGGGATTTCTTCCCGACCGTTTGTACGTCGGCGTGTCCGTCTTGCCGGCGCGTGGATTTTACTGCGATTTCCATATTGACGACATCGATCATATGGTGGAAGCGGCGAAAAATTGGAAGCTCGAGGTGCGGCGCTACCCGATCATCGAAGTGACAATCGACGGTGCGGCTTCGTTTTTCTGCTTAAACGAATGTTCGATCCGTTCGCAAATCATTAAAACGATGGCGATCGACGTCTTCATCGATGACTTGCATTTCGAGACGTTCCGCGGCGACGGCATCATCGTGTCGACGCCAACCGGCAGCACCGGCTACAATAAATCGGTGCACGGGGCGGTCGTCGATCCGCTCCTGCCGTGCTTTCAAGTGAGCGAGCTCGCCTCGCTCAACAGCAACCGCTATCGGACGCTCGGTTCGCCGTTCATTTTGAGCGGCTCGCGGACGTTGACGCTGAAAATGTCAGAGGAAACCAGCCATTTCCCGATCATCGGCCTCGACAATGAAGCGCTCAGCATCCAGCATATTGAACGGATTGACATCCGCTTGAGCGACCGGGTGGTCAAAACGGTGCGCCTAAAAGACAATTCGTTCTGGGATAAAGTAAAACGCGTCTTTTTGTAAGACGCTTGAAAAAAGGGTGCTCTGCTGAGGCAGAACACCCTTTTTGATTGCCAAACGACTCACAGAGCGGCATTTTTCGCTGCGCGGACATCGCTCTGCTTCCGGCAGCGGCCAGCTCAACCGGCTCTTTCCGCTTACGACGACCGGCCGGCAAAGCGGGCTTCCCGCTCGCGCAGCTCGACGCGGCGAATTTTTCCAGACGCCGTTTTCGGCAAATCATCGACAAACTCGATTTTGCGCGGGTATTTATACGGCGCCGTCAACTGTTTCACATGTTCTTGCAGGGCTGGAATCAAAGATGGATCGTCTTTGTCGATCCCGTCGCGCAGCACGACGAACGCTTTCACCACATGGCCGCGCACTTCATCCGGACTGGCGACGACGGCGCACTCTTTGACGGCTGGATGCTTGACAAGCGCGTCTTCCACTTCAAACGGGCCGATCGTATAGCCGGCGCTGATGATGATGTCATCCCCGCGGCCTTCAAACCAGAAATAGCCGTCCTCGTCTTTGCGCGCTTTGTCCCCCGTGATGTAGTAGTCGCCGCGGAACTGCATCGCCGTCCGCTCTGGATCTTTGTAATAATACTTAAACAGCGCCGGCGTTTCGATATGAACGGCGATGTCGCCGACTTGTCCGGGCGGGCACGGCTCGCCGTTTTCATCGATAATTTCGACGCGGTTGCCCGGCGTCGGTTTTCCCATCGAACCCGGCTTGATGGGCATTCCTTTCATGACGCCGACAAGCAGCGTGTTCTCCGTCTGCCCGTAGCCGTCGCGCACTTCGACGCCGAAATGCTTGGCGAACGTGTCGATCACTTCGCGGTTGAGCGGCTCACCGGCGGACACGGCGCTGTGCAAATGGGATAGGTTATAACGGCCGATGTCCGGCACTTTCGCCATCAAACGATACTCCGTCGGCGTGCAGCACAGCACATTGATGTTGTATTTTTCTAATAGCTGTAAATATTTTTCCGGCTCAAAGCGGCCGTAGTAGACGAAACCGGTCGCCCCCGAGCCGAGCACCGATAAAAACGGACTCCAAATCCATTTTTGCCATCCCGGTCCGGCTGTCGCCCACACAAGGTCGCCCTCTTCAATGCACAGCCAGTTTTTCGCGGCGGTGCGCAAATGGGCGTATGCCCAGCCATGGCAATGGACGACTCCTTTCGGATTGCCGGTTGTGCCGGACGTGTACGACAAAAACGCCATATCGTCGCGCGAGGTGTCCGCCGCCTCAAGCGTTGCGCTCTCGCCCGCCATGGCGTCTTCAAGCGGAATCCATCCGTCCCGGGGTTCTCCGATGACGAACTTCGTCAAACGGTCGATGCCGTCAATCGGCGCAAATTCGTCCGTATACGGCGCATACGCGACGACCGCTTTCGCTTCGCTATGGACGAGCCGATATTGCAAGTCTTTCGTCCGCAGCATCTCCGAGCTTGGGATGACGACAAGCCCGGCTTTGAGCGCCCCTATATATACTTCGTATGTTTCAATGAGGCGCGGCATCATGACGAGCACTTTATCGCCTTTTTCGAGACCGTGCGATAAGAAAGCGTTTCCAATTTGGTTGGCGCGCGCCATCAGACGGCCGTATGTAATCTCTTTCGTTTCTCCTTGCTCGCTCTCCCATTTCAATGCGATCCGATCCGGGTGAGCCGTCGCATGCCGTTCCATTTCCGATGTCAAATTGTAGCGCTCGGGAGCAATCAAATCTTCCCGCCTCATCTTTCCTCTCCCCCTCTATCTTGTTTCGCCGCGGTCGGCATCTCTATTATACAAAATAGTCGTTCTATTTTGAATACCATTTTTCCCATACGAAAGCGGCGGGGGATGCCCCCGCCGCGCAAGCCATCGGTATGAAATTAGAATTGGCGTGCGCCGCCCAATTGTTGCTGCGCCATGGAGACAAGACGTTTCGTGATCTCGCCGCCAACCGAACCGTTGGCGCGCGAAGTCGTGTCAGCGCCTAAGTTCACGCCAAATTCTTGAGCGATCTCATATTTCATTTGCTCCAGCGCTTGTTGCGCACCTGGAACGAGCAGTTGATTGCTGTTGTTGCGTGCCATCTGTTTTCACCTCCTTGTACCTATAGAATGTGTGAAAACAGATGGCGATATGCAGAGATGCTTTTTGGTAAATTTTGAGATTCAAAACAACTCGGCAAACTCGTCCGCCCGTCCGTTTTCTTCGTCAATGACCAGCGTCTCCGTGTCATTGACCGCCTTCTCGAGAAGCGGAGCGAGATCGAGCTGGCTCTCATAATGGAGCACTTTTTCTTTTTTCGGCTTCGTTTTCGGCGCTCTTGGCGTAAAAATGGTGCAACAGTCTTCATAAGGAAGAATGGAAATATCGTGAGTATCGATTCGTTTAGCAATCTCGATAATTTCCATCTTATCCATGGAAACAAGCGGGCGCAAAATTGGGGTGTTGGTCACCTCATTGATCACGTACATGCTTTCTAGCGTCTGGCTTGCGACTTGGCCGAGGCTTTCGCCCGTAACAATCGCCAACGCCCGCTGGCGGCGGCGCAGCTCGTCGGTGATCTTCAGCATCGCCCGCCGAGTCGAAATCAACGAGTACTCGTTTGGAACGCCTTGATAAATGGCTTGTTGCACTTCCGTAAACGGCACGATGTGAAGCTTGATTCTCCCGCCGTATGTCGTCAGTTTGCGCACAAGGTCAATCACTTTTTGCTTCGCCCGTTCGCTTGTAAACGGGGGGCTGAAAAAGTGAACGGCTTCAATTTCCAAACCGCGCTTCATCGCCAAATAACCCGCAACCGGGCTGTCGATGCCGCCGGAGAGCATGAGCATCGCCTTGCCGCTCGTCCCGACCGGCAGGCCGCCGGCGCCGAAAATGTCGCGGCACGTGATATACGTCCCGTCTTGGCGCACTTCAATGCGCACATCAAGATCCGGCTCGCGCACGTTGACCGTCAGTCCGTCCGTATGCCGCAAAATGTGCGCCCCCACCTCGTAGTTCAGTTCGTCGCTTCGATACGGAAACTGCTTGTCGACGCGGCGGGCGCTCACTTTAAACGTTTTTCCTTGGTATGGAAGCTGGCGGACGGCGGCGAGCGCTGTTTTCTTAATGGCGTCAAGATCGTTTTCACACTTCATCGCCAGGCTGAACGAATGAATGCCAAAAACGGTTTTCAGCTTTTCGATGATCGGTTCATGCGGCTCGCCGTTTAATAAAATGTACATTCGGTCGCGCATATATTCAATCTGAATCCGCTCGAACGCCTGCAGTTTGCGGGCAATGTTGTTTTTAAGACGCCGGACGAAGATGTTCCGGTTTTTTCCTTTCGTCGTCATTTCCCCGTAGCGGATCAAAATGCGGTCATAGTTCATCATCTTATTCCGTTACCTCGCTTAACGTTTTGATCGCCTGTTTGATCGCTGCCACTGCGGGCGCGATTTCTTCCCGGCTGTTGTCAAACGACAAGCTGATGCGAATGCCGCGCTCGGCGCGGCCCTCGCCGAGCCCCATGGCCAAAAGCGTCTTGCTCGGCGCCTTCTTTTTCGACGAACAGGCCGACGTCGTGGAGACATAGATTCCGCTTTTCTCCAGCTCGTGAACAAACACTTCCGGCTTGATGCCGCTTTTTAGCGAAAAATTGATGATGTGGGGGGCGGCGCCATCACGCGGCGTGTTGATCTCGATGTCTGGAATCGCCGCAAGCGCTTCAAGCCACTCGTCTTTCAATGCTTGAAGCCGGCCGATGTCCCGCTCGTAGCGCTCGAGCGCCAAGCGAAGCGCCTTCGCCATCGCGACGATGGCGGCGACATTTTCCGTTCCGGACCGAAGCTGCCGCTCCTGCCCGCCGCCGGCAATCAACGGCGCCAGGCGGACGCCTTCGCGGACGTAAAGCAAGCCGGCGCCGCGCAATCCGTGAAATTTATGCGCTGATATCGTGCATAAATCAACGCCGGCTTGCTTCAAGTCGAGCGGCACTTTGCTGATGCCTTGCACCCGATCGACGTGAAACAACGTTTTCGGATAGTGGGCTAAAAGCGCTCCGATTTCTTCGATCGGCTGCACCGTGCCAACTTCGTTATTGACGTGCATCACTGACACGAGAATCGTATCGTCGCGCAGCGCGCGTTCCACTTGCTCAACCGACACCCTTCCTTCGCGGTCGACCGGCAAGTACGTCACCTCAAAACCAAGCTCCTCGAGCTGGCGGCACGGTTCAGCGACAGACGGATGCTCGATTTTCGTCGTAATGATATGGCGGCCGCGCCGCTGATATTGCCAGGCGACTCCTTTGATGGCGAAATTGTTCGCCTCCGTTCCGCCGGAGGTAAAAACGATTTCGTTCGGCTTGACGCGCAGCATGGCGGCGATTTGTTCGCGCGCCTGCGCCAAGAGCCGCTCCGCTTTCATGCCCAACCCATGGAGCGACGACGGATTGGCAAAATAGTTCGTGGCGACGGCGACGAACGAATCGACCACTTCCGGAAATGGTTTGGTCGTCGCGCTGTTGTCAAGATAAATCATCGCTTCCATCCTCCGCTTGTCCTTAGCAGAATATACTTGAACGCTCTCCCAAACCGAAGTCGATCGGCTTTATGCATGACCTTCCCTCCAGCAAAAAAGGAACACACGTTCCTATCGCGTTATTCTATACCATCTGTTCTTTTCGTGCAAGAGGAACATCCGTGATGGGAGAAACCGTTTCAGTCCCACTTACGCTCACGCTAGGAAGGGGGGCTTCTCCATTGGAGATGATAAACAAAATGAGCGCCAATCGGCAACGAAAACATACAATCATTTACATTATTCACCAAAAACCCGATAAATATCGCTGAAAGCCGACATTTATCGGGTGGTTGATCACTGCTCCCGGCTGTGATCCTCCTGCCATAGTTTCTGCACACGGTCAAACGCGCCCGGCTCGACTTCTTCAACGGCCGCCACCGCCTGCCGGAGCGCCTCCTCATAATCATAATGGCGAAATAAACATTCGGCTTCTTCCAGCCTTTGGCGGACCGCTGGATAGCGGCGGCGGTAGCGGTTGCCGTATTGAATCGTCCGCTCCGCCAGCGTCGCCTGTTCAATCATTTCCACCGTCCGCTCATACAGCCGTTCCACAGCCGCTTTCGCTTCCTCCAGCGCCTGATCGACTGCCGGCATGTCAAGCGGCTTTTCCTCCAGGCGCGCGGCGACGGCCTGCAAGCTGCGTCTCGCTTCCGCCAGTTCGAGCGAATACGGCTCAGGCAGTCCCGGCAGCCGGCTTTTTTGCACAAGGCGGAGCGCCTCGGCCAATGTTTTTCGCATAGCCTCAAGCTTTTCGCGGGCGATCAATTCGTCTTTGCGCAGCGTCTGCAGCATCGTTCGAAACTGTTCATGCTCTTCCTTCATGAGCTCGATTTGGGACACAAGCTGCTCAAGCTCCTCTTTCAGGAGCGAATACGCTGTTTTCGCCTCGGCAACGCGGTCTTGAATGAGAAAAAACCGCTTTTGCAACTGGTGCAGCTGCTTTTCGATGCTCCGGTATTTTTCGAGGTCGCTTGGCGCCAAATGGTAGCTTTGCTGGACGAACAGCGCCTCGGCCTCGGTTTCCTTCGCCTCGGTGGCGAGCTCCTGAAGCATGCTGCCAATGCGCGGCATTTCCGTTTGCACATATTGATGCGCGAGCACTTCGTTTTCGAGCAAATCGTAGAGCGCGTCGATCTCTTCTTTCAGCTCAGCGGCAATCTGCTTCGCTTCTTCGATGCGTAGCTCATGGATCATGGCCAGACATCGCTCCATTTTTTCCCGCTTTTCCTGAAGCGTGCGCTCCATGTGCAAGTGGTCAAGGATGTATCCGCGCTCTTCCATCTCTCGATAGCCATCCGCCAACTCAGCGAGCTGAGCGGGCAATGACGTTTGGCATTCGCCAAGCAGTTTAGGAATTTCTTCCATCATGGCTGTGAGCCGGCCGAGCTCTTCCTTCAGTGTCAGAACCACATCGCGCGCCGCCAAATAGTTGCCGGCTTCCGTCAATTCGGCAAACCGCTGAAACTGCTTTTCCGCTTCCGTTAAACGGACGTCAAGCAAGTCGGCAGCCGAACCGAACGTATAACGGTAAGCAATCAGCACCTTTTTCGCTTCCCGGTGAGCCGCACGCAGCTCTTCGATCTCCGCCCGGCTTTGTTCCTCGCTGCCGATCAACTCATTCACTTCATGAATGATTTCATGCACTTCTTCCTCAAGACAACGCAATCCGTCGGCGATCTGCCCAAGCAACCGGCGCGCCTGCCGGTAGCGGTATTTGTCGAGCAGCCGCTCCGCGTCAAACAGCTGTTCTTCCACATTCGGCAGCTTCACTGCCACAATGTCGTCCCATTGCTGGCGCCATCGTTCAAACAGCTGCTCCGTCTCCCCTGTCATATTCAGCTGTTTCACTTTCGCCAGCTCATCTGGGACCGGCCGGTTCATCACATTGATTTTCCATTCCTCGAGCCGATCGATTTCCCGGTACATCCGCTTCCGGTACACATGATTATATATGATTGCCCCCGCGCCGAGGAGCAGAACGATCCATGCCATTCCCATCCGCATGATGCCCTCCTTGCACTCAAGCTACTTCTATCGAATAAATGAAAATAGCGGAGAAGGCAGAAATATATGTTTTTCAATGTTTTTATGATACCATGTTAACGACATTTTTTGACCAAAATTTTTATTTTTTTTACAGGATTTTTGCTATGATACATTAGGGAGAAAGGGGGAAAATCCATCATGCGCGACGGCCATATTCATACGCCGTTTTGCCCGCACGGAAGCCGCGATCCGCTTGAAGCGTATGTAGAACGCGCCATCGCCCTCGGCTATACCGATATTTCATTCACGGAACACGCGCCGCTTCCAGAGCGGTTTGTCGATCCGACGCCAAACCAAGACTGCGCAATGAGCCCGAGCGATCTTGAACGCTATTTGCACGCGGTGGCTGAGGTGAAAGCCCGTTATCGAACCGACATCGCCATCCGCATCGGGCTCGAGGTCGATTTCATTCCTGGTTTTGAAGAGGAGACGTCCCGCCTGCTCGACGAGGTCGGCCCGCTGCTTGACGACAGCATTTTATCGGTTCACTTTTTGGCCCACGAAGGGCAATATGTATGCCTTGATTACAGCGAAGATATGTTTGCCGAGATCGTCCGCCTGTTCGGATCGGTCGAACGCGTCCACCGCGCCTACTACGAAACGGTGCGGCAATCGATCCGCGCGGATCTCGGCCGTTACAAACCGAAACGCATCGGCCATATGACCCTTGTGCGCAAGTTCCAACGCCGTTTCCCATGCTTGGAATCAATGGATGAGTGGATGGTTGCCATTCTCGATGACATCAAGCAGTTCGGCTATGAATTGGACTACAACGGCGCCGGCGCCGCCAAACCGCTCTGCTTGGAGCCGTATCCACCGAGCGGCGTGATCGCCGAGGCGCGACGGCGGGGCATCCCGATCGTCTACGGATCCGACGCCCACCGCGCCGCCGACTTGCACCAAGGACGGGAGAGGATGGACCGTGAGGCGCTTTCGATTGACAATCGCCCGCAGCCATCATAAAAAATAGGCGAATCAGTCTTATCCCCGCTTGCATCCGCTGGATGCTGAGGTGAGGGATCGTGCTTTCAATCATGATGAAAAGGAGGCCCGTTCTATGTTTCGTCCCATGGCTTACAATGGAACACGCGAAGAAAATTACGCGCTCGTCATCGAACAGCTGAAATCGCTCATTTCCGGGGAACCCAACTTCATCGCCAACTTGGCGAACGCAGCTGCCTTGCTCAATCAATTTTTATCCGACATCAACTGGGTCGGTTTTTATCTCGCAGACGGCGATGAGCTTGTGCTTGGTCCGTTCCAAGGCTTGCCGGCATGCGTGCGCATCCCGTTCGGCAAGGGGGTGTGCGGCACGGCGGCCGCTGAACGGCGGACGTTGGTCGTTCCTGACGTTCACCAATTCCCAGGCCATATCGCCTGCGATGCGGCGTCTCAATCGGAAATCGTCGTGCCGCTCATCAAAGACGGCTGCATCATTGGCGTTCTTGACATCGACAGCCCGGTGAAAAACCGCTTCGATGACATCGATCGCCGCTACTTGGAACAATTTGCCAGCGTGCTCATTTCCGCCTGACGAAAAATGCGCACCAAGTGCGAAGAAGGAATCCGCTTGTCCGGATTCCTCTTTTTACACCTTATACAAATGACAGTCATCGTGCACAAAAATGCAGTTTTTTCCCGTCTCTTTTGCCATATAAAGCGCGGCGTCGGCTCGTTTGAACAGCTGTTTGGCATCCTCGCAGCCATGGCGCTCCCACCATGACACGCCGCACGAAACGGTCACCGTTGGAACCGTTTGTTCCCTGACTTTTTCTGTGATGCGGCGGGCAATCGAAATGGCGTCAGACAGCAGCACTTTCGGCAAATACACCGCCAGCTCTTCCCCGCCCCAACGCGCCGCTACATCGCCATCGCGAATGTTGGCGCGCACCGTCTCAGCCACTTGGACAAGCACCCCATCGCCCGTTTGATGACCGTACACATCGTTGATTTGCTTAAAGTTGTCGATGTCAAACAAAATGAGCGCCCCGGATGCATCGGATCCCATGGATGTTTGGATCACCTCGTCCAAGTAGCGGCGCGTATGCAGTTTTGTCAAATAATCGGTGACCACCAGCTTCTCAAGCTCTTCGCGCAGCATCGCGTTCATAAACGCCAGCGTTGAATGTTGAACGAGCGATTCCAACAGCTTAAACATCTCAAACGTAAATTGATATGGCTCGCTGGCGAGCGCAATGCACAGCCCCTTCGTTTCCTTATTTTGTTGCATCGGCGCCGCCATAATGGAGCGAAACGGGCCGAATGCAGACATGCATACATCACCGGCAAATAAAATGTCATTGCCGCTTTGGCGCCGCTTTTCCACCCATTCGATATAGGGCCCGGACCGATGGTCGAAAAAAAACGGCGTGCTGCCTGGCAAAAGCTCCCTCTTGCCGTCGGCAAACAAGAAAAAACCGACTTCATCCGCACCAAACGATTGTTGGATTTGCGATACCATGTACTCAATGGCTTCATGAAGCCGCAGCCGGGCGTTCAATTGGCGCATCGTATCGTTGATCAGCTGCAAATCGGCGACAAGCCGGCGCGACTGTTCATACAACTTGGCGTTCTCAAGCGCGCTTCCAGCCGTGCTCGCCAGCAACGAAATAAAATGAATCTCCCGCTTCGGAAATGGTGCCGCGTATGGAGCGATAATTTCAATCACCCCATACACCGCCTGCACCCCTTTAATCGGGGCGTACAGCACTGAGCGCGGCGGCGCCTCCATCTCCTCGCATTGCACTTGCCCAGTCAAAAACGCCCGCAACGCCGCCGTCTGTCTTTCCCTTTCATCCAATACAAGCGTTTTAATCGGCAAATTTCCCCGCAGATGGTTGTCATGTGACAACAGAAGGTGGTAGGTGAACGATGGATAGACGTTTTGCAGCGTGCGGATAATTTCTTCAAGTACATCATCGATATGCATCGAGGAATGAATTTTTGCGGCGAAGCGATGCAGCTGTCCATACCGTTTCTCTTCGCCTGTTCCTTGCAGCACCGCGCTAAGTTTCCCAAACAATCGCGCCAAATCCGTCCGGATCTCCCTCAACAACCGCTCGTCAAAACCACTTTCTTTTCGATACATCAGCTCGACCATCGCCGGCGCTTCATCGGAAAGCAGGAAAAAGAGCCGGGCCGCCATATGCGGCCCACCGGCATCGACAACCACAACTTCACGCTCTCCTTCAGCCGCGATCAACCCAGCGTCCGGCGTTCCAACCGCGGCCGCTTCCGGATAAAAAGCGGCCCGCGTCGGGTCGTACGAATAAAAAACGGCTTGCTCGAGCGCCAGCTCTTCTTTTAGCAGCGCGAGCAACTCGCCCGCCGCCGCCGAAAACGGCCCGTCGTCCTGAAACGCCAAAAACCAGTGGAAAAATTTTTGTTTAAACGATTCATACCGCTTCATTTCATCCTTGTTCATCGCCTTTTCCACCCAAACCGGCATCATCATTCCATAACGAGAGAATGGGATGACAAATTTTTTCTAAAAATTGCATCTTTTATTATATCATAAGAATAGAGAAGAAGGGAAACAAAATGTTGACTTTATCCTTTAAAAATCATATAATAGCCCTTGTGTAAAATATAGCAGCCTTTGTGCCCACCTTTATGGTTCATTTTGTTCCTCGGCCCGCCGAGGTGCATCGTGTAACTCTTAGCTGCGAGAGCGAGGATGCATGAAAACAAAATGGCCATAATTGTTGGCGCACATCTGCTTTTATTTTACGGGAATAAAAGCGTAAGGAGGAGCAACGAATGGCTCGCTATACTGGACCCATGTGGAAAATTTCCCGCCGCCTCGGCATCTCGTTGAGCGGCACGGGCAAAGAATTGCAAAAACGTCCGTATCCGCCTGGCCAACACGGCCCAGGGCAACGGCGGAAATTGTCCGAATATGGCTTGCAGCTGCAAGAAAAACAAAAGCTGCGCCATATGTACGGCGTGAACGAGCGCCAATTCCGCAAAACATTTGAAGAAGCGGGCAAAATGCCGGGCAAACACGGCGAAAACTTCATGATTTTGTTGGAGTCGCGCTTGGACAACCTTGTCTACCGCTTAGGGTTGGCCCGCACGCGCCGCCAAGCCCGCCAGCTCGTGACGCACGGTCACATTTTGGTTGACGGCAACCGCGTCAACATCCCGTCGTACCGCGTCAAACCGGGGCAAACGATCGCCGTCCGCGAAAAATCGCGCAACTTGCAAGTGATTAAAGAAGCGCTCGAAGCGAACAATTACATTCCGGATTACTTGACGTTCAATCCAGAAAAAATGGAAGGAACGTACACCCGCTTGCCGGAGCGTTCCGAACTGCCGGCGGAAATCAACGAAGCGCTCATCGTCGAGTTCTACTCGCGTTAAGGCGCAAAAAAGATCCGAAATGCCCATGCATTTCGGATCTTTTTGTTTAGGCGTAGCGAATCAAATAATACTTTTTCTTTCCGCGGCGGATGACGGTAAACCGCCCTTCCAAGCGGTGCTCGGCGGTCAGGACGGCGCCCACGTCTTGGATGCGCTCTCCGTTCACATAAATGGCGCCGTTTTGGATATCTTCGCGCGCTTGCCGCTTCGATGGCGAAATGCCGGCGGAAACGAGCAGCTCGACAAGCGGAACGTCGCCTCCTTCATGAACAAATGACGGCACATCTTTGAAGCCTTGCTCAATTTCCGCCGCGGTCAACTTGGCGATGTCGCCGCTAAAGAGCGCTTCAGAAATGCGGACTGCTTGCCTGAGCGCCTCTTCGCCGTGCACGAGCTTTGTCACTTCCTCGGCAAGCGCCTTTTGCGCCGCCCGCTTCTCCGGCGCCTCACGCAGCTCTTGCTCAAGCGCCTCGATTTCCTCTTTTGACAGGAACGTAAAATATTTCAAGTAACGGATGACATCGCGGTCGTCAGTGTTGATCCAAAACTGGTAAAACTCGTACGGCGATGTTTTCTCGGGATCGAGCCAGATCGTGCCGCTTTCCGTTTTGCCGAATTTTGTGCCGTCCGCCTTCGTCACAAGCGGAATCGTCAAGCCGAACGCTTTCGCCTCGCTGTTTGTTTTGCGAATGAGTTCAAGCCCGGCCGTAATGTTGCCCCACTGGTCGCTCCCGCCGATTTGCAGACGGCAGCCTTCCGTCTCGTACAACTTCAGGAAGTCATACGCCTGCAGCATCATGTAGCTGAACTCGGTAAAGGAAATGCCCGTCTCGATGCGCGACTGAACCGACTCTTTCGCCAGCATGTAGTTGACGCTGAAATGCTTGCCGACATCGCGCAAAAACGAGATCACATCCAGCGGCCCGATCCAGTCGTAATTGTTTTTGATTTTCGCCGGGTTGCCGTGCGCTTCAAAATCTAAAAAGCGGGCGAGCTGCTCTTGAATGCGTGCGCTCCATGCCTCGACGGTTTCTTTGGCATTGAGCGTACGCTCGCTTTTTTTCCCGCTCGGATCACCGATCAGCCCAGTGGCGCCGCCAACTAGCGCAATCGGTTGATGGCCCGCCTGTTGGAAACGGCGCAGCGTCAAAATGGCGGCCAAGTTGCCGATATGCAAACTGTCCGCCGTCGGGTCAAACCCGCAATAAAGCGTCACGCTCTCTTCCTTCAACAGCTCTCGGAGCCCGTCCTCATCTGTCGTTTGGTTGACGAGCCCGCGCCATTGCAATTCCGCAAGCAAATCCATGTCCTTCACCTCTCTATGAATGTCCTAAATAAAGAAAACACCCGCCCGTGATGAAGGGGCGAGTGTCAAACCGCGGTACCACCCTACTTGGAAAGCGTCCTGCTTTCCCGCTCATTTCGGTAACGGCGCATGCCGGCAAATGGCTACTAGGCAAAACAACGCTGTTCGCCATCGCTGCTCAGGGAGGTAATTCACGCCTGCCTGTGGACTGGCTCGCACCGTCCGCCAGCTCTCTGCACCAGGGAGACAGCCGCTACTTGTTCCCATCATCGCTTTCTCATATGAAATATATATAACTTATTACCATAGCGATGCACTCGCTGTCAACCCTAACCCTTTTCGCGCAAACGGCGAAAAATCGGCAAAATTCCACAATGTCTCCCCTTCCTATGGTATACTTAATATATAATGACGTGCCGCATAGGGGGGCTGGCATGAAGCGAAACCAATTTTCCGCTTCTCTTGAAAAAGCGTGGCATTATTTTTCACTTACATACGATGTCGTTTGGAACGTCATCTTGATTTTGCTCGTCGCCGCACTCTGCTTTGTCTGCTTTGCCATCGGCGCGGGCGCCGGCTATTTTGCCTTTTTGGTCAAGGATATGCCCATTCCCTCGCCCGACGAGATGAAAAAGGAGATTTACAGTTACGGCGAAACGAGCCATATGTACTTTGACGGCGGCGTGTATTTAGGGCGGTTCCGGTCCGACCTTGACCGCGAGGCAGTGCGCCTGTCCGACGTGTCTCCGTACGTCGTGCAAGCCATCATCGCGACAGAAGACGAACATTTTTATGAACATCACGGCGTCGTTCCGAAGGCCGTCATCCGCGCTGTGTTTCAAGAGCTGACCAACTCACCGGTCAAAAGCGGCGGGAGCACGCTCACGCAGCAGCTCGTCAAAAACCAGATGCTGACGAACGAGGTGTCGTTTGAACGGAAGGCGAAAGAAATGCTGCTCTCGCTTCGTCTGGAAAAATTTTTTTCCAAAACAGACATTTTACAGGCCTATTTAAACGTCGTTCCGTTCGGCCGCAGCTCGTCCGGGCGCAACGTCGCCGGCATCCAAGCCGCGGCCCAGGGCGTCTTTGGCGTCAACGCCAAACAGTTGAACCTCCCTCAGGCAGCGTTTTTGGCCGGCCTGCCGCAAAATCCGTTCGTCTACACCCCGTTTGCCGCTGACGGCAGCGTCAAGCCGGACATTTCCGCGGGCTTGAAACGGATGAAAACGGTGCTGTACCGGATGAAGCGGGCCGGCTATATTTCCGAAAAGCAGTATAAGGAAGCGCTTGCCTATGATGTGGCGAAGCATTTCGCCGCCCCGAAGCCGTCGCCGTTTGAACGGTATCCATTTTTGACGATGGAAATCGAGAAACGGGCAAAAGACGTGTTGGCGGAAACATTCGCCAAGCGCGACGGCTATAAGCCGGAAGAATGGAAGCGCGATCCCGCTCGTTCCCGCCGCTACCTCGGCGAGGCAGAAAAAGCGTTGCGCCAAGGTGGATATCGGATTTATACGACGATCAATAAAAAGATTTATGAACAAATGCAACGCATCGCCACCCGCTACCCGTATTACGGAAGCGACAATGTGTATTACAGCAAAGACAAGAAAACAGGAAAAATGATCTCCCATCGCCAACCAGTCGAAGTCGGGGCGATGCTGATCGAAAACAAAACAGGAAAAATCATCAGCTTCGTCGGCGGCCGCGACTACAAGCGCGAACAGCTGAACCACGCCACCCAGGCGCACCGATCCAACGGGTCAACGATGAAGCCGCTCTTGGTGTACGCACCGGCGATGGAGATGGGCGTTGTCCAGCCGGCGACGATCATTCCCGATCTCCCGTTGTCGATCGGTTCGTATACGCCGAAAAACGCGGACGGAAAAACGCACGGGCTCGTCACGGCGCGCTATGCCTTGCAGCAATCGTTCAACATTCCGGCCGTCCGGACGTATCGAAAAATTCAACCCCGGCATCCGATCCATTATTTGCATAAAATGGGGATCACAAGCGTTTCGAATCAAGAAGAAGCCAATCCGGCTTTGGCGATCGGCGGGACGCACATTGGCGTCACGGTCGAGGAAAACGTCAACGCCTATGCGACGTTCGCCAATTACGGATCGTTCGTTGACGCCTACATGATTGAGAAGATTGTCGACAAGAACGGAAAGATCGTTTACAAACATCAAAGCAAACCCGTTCCGGTGTTTTCACCGCAAACGTCGTACTTGATGATCGATATGATGCGCGACGTGCTTCACGGCGGAACGGCCTCGTCAGTGCCGCGCTACTTGACCTTTTCCGCTGATTGGGCGGGAAAAACCGGAACATCGCAAGACAAGCGCGATTCGTGGTTTATCGCCGTCAATCCGAACGTCACGTTCGGCGTTTGGATCGGCTATGACCGGCCGGCGCCGCTTGAGTCCCGCTACAAAGGGCTTTCCTACAGCCAGCGCACCCAGCTGTTATGGGCGCGGCTGATCAATGCTGCCTATCAAGAAAACCCGAAGCTCATCGCGCCGTCCGACCGGTTTCTCATGCCGGGCGGCATCGTCCGCCGCGCTTACTGCGCCGCGAGCGGCTTCAGCCCGTCGGCCACGTGTGAAAAAGCCGGGCTTGTCCGCTACGATCTATACAATGCGAAATTTGCGCCGCGGGAAGGAAGCGGCGAGGAAGTGATGGAAAGCCGGGTCGTCGTCATCGGCGGACGCCGCTATGCCGCGCTCGAGACGACGCCGGAAGAGTTTGTCGCTCGTGAAATGATCGTGAATCCGAAGCTTCTCGCCGATTGGGGGATCAACGGCGAGGGGCAGGCGGGCGATGCACTGCTAGTCTCCACATTAAAGGAAAACGGCCGTCCTCCGACTCGACCCGCCGCTCGGCTGGCAGGCGGCAAGCTCGTCTGGAATCGCCATAACGAGCCGGATGTCATCGGCTACCGCGTCTATCAAGTGAACGAAACGGGGGCGCGGCGCATCGTTGCCGTTGTTAAAGTGGACGAGGCAGCCTCGTTTTCGCCGTTGTGGCCGGGCGTTTCATACTGCGTCACCGCTGTGGACATCGCCGGACAGGAATCGGCGCCGTCGAACCCCGTTTCGCTGCCGTCCGCCTCATCGCCGGATTCCGGTCATCAAAAGAGCGGGAAGCCGTCTTCTCCTTCGCCGTCGGGCGATGGCGAAGCAACAAGGGGCTGACCGAAACGATGGTCTTTCTTCAGAAGATGCCGTTCGCTTTGCACAAGGCGTTGGCGCGTGCATATGGGGATGGGAAAGGGTGTCGCGATTCTTGTTGGGACACCCTTTCTTGTTTGGTGAAAATGGGGAAAGCATAACGATTTTCGGCAAATGGATGGTTCTTAAGCGAAGGAGAAACAAGCATTTATGAGGTTTTTCAAATGGAGAAATCAGGCTGTTGGCCGCGTTTTCCGTTCCATCACCGTCTTTGCAGCCGCCCCAGCTTCGGCTTTCGCCGGAAAAGAACAATAGCGTCTGGAACAGCGGGTGTTCCAGACGCTTTTCGCTCATCAGTCTTCCATCGTTGACAAATCGCCGGTCGGCAAGTTGAGCTCCCACGCTTTTAAGACGCGGCGCATGATTTTCCCGCTCCGCGTTTTCGGCAGTTTGTCGCGGAACTCGATCTCGCGCGGCGCCGCATGGGCAGCGAGCCCTTTTTTGACGAACTGGCGGATGTCTTCTTTCAGTTCCTCAGACGGCTCGTACCCTTCGCGGAGCGCGATGAACGCTTTGATGATTTCCCCGCGCACCGGATCCGGCTTGCCGATGACGCCAGCTTCCGCAACGGCCGGATGCTCGACGAGCTTGCTTTCGACTTCAAACGGCCCAACGCGCTCGCCGGATGTGTTGATGACATCGTCCACGCGCCCTTGGAACCAGAAGTAGCCGTCTTCGTCCATGTAGGCCGAGTCGCCCGAGACGTACCAGTCGCCGATAAAGTACGATTCATATTTTTGCGGGTTGTTCCAAATCGTTTTCATCATCGACGGCCAGCCTTTTTTGATGGCCAAGTTGCCCATCCGGTACGGCGGCAGGACGTTTCCTTGGTCGTCGATGATCGCCGCCTCGACGCCCGGAATCGGTTTCCCCATCGATCCCGGCTTGATTTCCATGCATGGGTAGTTGCAGATGAGATGACCGCCCGTTTCCGTCATCCACCACGTATCATGGATGCGGCGGCCGAACACTTTCATTCCCCAGCGGATGACTTCTGGGTTGAGCGGCTCGCCGACGCTCAAAATGTGGCGGAGCGAGCTTAAATCGTATTTTTTCACGATCTCATCGCCGGCGCCCATCAGCATGCGAAACGCCGTCGGCGCGCTGTACCAGACGGTGACGCCGAAATCTTGAATCGTTTGATACCAAGCGTCCGGGCTGAAGCGGCCGCCGACGACGACGCTGGACGCCCCGCACAGCCATGGGCCGAAAATGCCGTACGACGTCCCGGTCACCCACCCTGGGTCAGCCGTGCACCAGTAAATGTCGTCTTCTTTTAAGTCGAGCACCCATTTCGCGGTTTGATAGTGCTGAATCATCGCGTTATGGACGTGCAGGACGCCTTTCGGCTTGCCGGTTGAACCGGAGGTGTAATGCAAAATCAAGCCGTCTTGGCGGTCGACCCATTCGATGTCAAAGTGCTTGCTCGCCTCATTCATCCGCTTTTTCAAATCGATGTACGGCCCTTCCTCGACAATGCCGTCGCCAACCAAAAAGACGTATTTCAACTCCGGCAAATCGCCGACCGGCACGCGCGGCAGAAGCTCCGGCGTCGTCACGATCGCTTTCGCCCCGCTGTCTTCGAGACGGTCGCGCACCGCGCCTTCCATGAACGCCTCAAACAACGGTCCGACGATGGCGCCGGTTTTGATGATGCCCAAAACCGCAAAGTACAGTTCCGGAGAGCGCGGCATAAACACAAACACGCGGTCGCCTTTCTGAATGTCCGCCGCCTGTTTTAAGACGTTCGCCACCTTATTGGACATCTCTTTCATTTCTTTGAACGTATATTTTTCATTCCGCACCGCGTCGCGGTAGTAGAGCGCCACTTTATTTTTACGGAACGACTCAGCATGGCGGTCGATCGCCTCATACGCCATGTTGACTCGTCCCGTTTCGTGCCAAGAAAACTCTTTTTCCACTTCCGACCATTGAAACCGTTTGTATGTTTCCTCGTAGTCTTTCAAGTTGTAGTCCCCTTGTATGACGGGCAGCCGTTCTGTTTTCATTCTCCGATCCCCCTTATGTAAGTGATTACATTTCTATTATAGTCTATCAAAACCCATTTCTCAATTTTTAAAATATTTCTTGTCCCCCGCTTTTGGAAATTTTTTTGAACCGCGCCAGCCGACGATGGTTTCATGTATAATGATAAAAGAACGACCAATTCAGGTGGTGGCCGAATGGAACATAAAAAAACGTATAACGCCAAAGAGCTGAAAACCCCGAAAGGAACGCTGCTCATCGAAGGGCCGGTGACGCCGGAAGCATTGGCCAGCTATGAATTCCACCATGACCTCACTTCCTTCCGACCGCCTGCCAAACAGCACAAAGCGTTGATCGAAATCGCCAAGCTGCCGGAAGGGCGGATCATCATCGCCCGCCGCGGCGAGACGATCGTCGGTTATGTGACGTTTTTGTATCCCGACCCGCTCGAGCGCTGGTCAGAAGGGAACATGGAAAATTTGCTCGAGCTTGGCGCCATTGAAGTCATCCCCGAGTTTCGCGGGTTTGGCGTCGGAAAAAATTTGTTGATCGTCTCGATGATGGACGATGCCATGGAAGACTACATCATCATTACAACGGAGTATTATTGGCATTGGGATCTAAAAGGCACTGGGCTGAACGTATGGGAGTACCGAAAAGTGATGGAGAAAATGATGAACGCCGGTGGACTCGTCTGGTATGCGACCGATGACCCAGAAATTTGTTCGCATCCAGCGAACTGCTTGATGGTCCGCATCGGCAAACGGGTCGACGCCGAATCGATCCAACGATTCGACCGGCTTCGGTTTATGAACCGCTATATGTACTAGCTATTGAAGGCCGGTCAGGAAAGGGAAAATCGGCTCACCCAACTGTTTCTCTATAGGGGAAATCTTGCCATGCCGGTATCCTTGCCCACCCAATGTCGCTGAGGTGGGTGCAAAACTTGTTTTTCACCCACCTTATAGGGATGAAATTCTTGGCTGTCCGAATGTTTGCGCCTGCCGTCCGCTTCGAGGGCGCGCATAAAATGCCACGCACAAAGGGGAGAGGAGAACGATGCTTGTCGAACAAGTGATGAAAGCGCCGGTCGTGACGGTCCGCGCGGCGAATACGATCGCTGAAGCGCTGCAGTTGCTTCGCCATCACCGCATCCGCCATCTGCCGGTCGTCGATGAGGAAGGACGTCTAGTAGGGCTTGTGACAAGCCAAGATTTGCGCGAAGCGAGCCCATCCATTTTTCACCTTTCCGAACAGTGGGAAGAATTGAAAAAACCGGTCGGGGACGTGATGAAAACCGACGTTATCGTCGGCCATCCGCTCGATTTTGTCGAGGAGGTGGCGGCGCTCTTTTACGAACACCGGATCGGCTGCCTGCCGATCGTCAACCATGGGAAGCTCGTCGGCATCATCACGCAAACGGATTTGCTCCGCACCTTCATTGAGCTGACCGGCGTTCACCAGCCAGGGTCGCAAATCGAGATCAAAGTGCCGAACGAGGCCGGCATGCTCAGCAAAGCGGCGGCCATCATCAGCGAGCGCCATGTGAACATCGCCAGCGTCCTGTTGTATCCGGACCCAGACCCGAACTACAAAATTTTAGTCTTCCGCGTGCAGACGATGAACCCGCTTCCCTTGATCCGCGATTTGCAAAACGCCGGCTATCACGTGCTATGGCCGAACTTGCCGGGGGTTACGTCATGAGCCGAAACTGTGCATTCGTTTACAGCGAGCAATTTCTTCAATACAAATTTCATGACGACCATCCGTTCAACCAGCTGCGGGTCAAACTGACGTACGACTTGTTGCGCACGCTCGGCGCGCTGGAAGACCGCCATATCGTCGCCCCACGCATGGCGACGGATGACGAGCTGGCGCTCATTCACGACCGCTCGTACATCGAGGCGGTGAAAGCAGCCGGGCGCGGCGAACTGTCTGAAGCGGCGGCGCTGAACTACGGCCTCGGCACGGAAGACACGCCGGTGTTTCCGAATATGCATGAAGCGAGCGCCCTGCTTGTCGGCAGCACCCTCACCGCCGTCGACGCTGTTCTTTCCGGGGCGGCTGAGCATGCGCTCAACTTGGGCGGCGGTCTGCATCACGGCTTCCGCGGCAAAGCGTCCGGCTTTTGCGTCTACAACGACAGCGCCGTCGCCATCCAATATATCCGGGAAAAATACGGGCTGCGCGTGTTGTACGTCGACACGGACGCCCACCACGGCGACGGGGTGCAATGGGCGTTTTACGACGACCCGAACGTCTGCACGTTTTCGATTCATGAAACGGGGCGCTATTTGTTTCCCGGGACGGGAAATGTCAACGAGCGCGGCCTCGGGGCAGGCTACGGCTATTCGTTCAACATTCCGCTTGATGCATTCACGGAAGACGAATCATGGATTGCTGCCTATACGACCGCGCTTCGGGAGATCGCCGACTTTTTCCGCCCGGACGTCATCGTGACGCAAAACGGCGTCGACGCCCACTATTACGACCCGCTCACCCATTTGTCGGTGACGATGAAAACGTATCGGGTGATTCCAAGACTTGCGCATCAAATCGCTCATGAATATTGCGGCGGACGCTGGATCGCCGTCGGAGGCGGCGGATATGACATTTGGCGCGTCGTGCCGCGGGCGTGGGCGCTCCTTTGGCTGGAGATGACCGACCGAGCCGATGTGTCCGGTCCGCTGCCGGATGAGTGGCGCGAACGATGGCAACCGCTTTCATCCGTCACGCTCCCGCTTGAGTGGGACGATCCGGACGACTTGTATCCCCCGATTCCACGCAAGGCGGAGATCAGCGAAAAAAACGCCCAGACGGTGGAAAAGGCGCTGTATTTCATCCGCAGCCAGCGGTCGACACGATCATAACGATGTCGTTCCGAATTATTTTGAATGAAGAGATTCGTTTGCTGTCGTTGTAAGGCAGCTGAACCGTGGGATGCACGGGGATGGCTTGGTTCATTACCTGCCATGGAGCGGGGGGTCCCAAGCACTCCCACCTCGAAAAGGCTGGTGAAAAACAACGGATTCGCTCGATTGGTGAGAAATCAAAAGGAATCAAATGATGACGTTGCAAGGTTTTTCAGTTTGAGAAACACTGTTGGAGAGCAGTATTTCCCCTTAAATCCCCGGCCTCCTAAGCATTTTCGTAGGTGGCAGAGCGTTCAACCGTTTTTTGCCTGCATAAAGCAGCAGACAAAAAAAGAGGGTGTTCCAAAAAGGATCGGGACACCCTCTTTCATCACTATATATACGTACCGAATGTGTACGTTATGCTAGATCTTTCATCGATCTGGAAAACAGACGACCTTTTGGGTCGGCCCCTGCTGTTCATTTCGTCGACTCGCGCACCTCAAGCCGATGCGGCAAGACGACGATATGGTGGTCCACTGGTTCTTTGTTCATATACTTGGTCAAGAGCCGCATCGCCACCGCCCCGATGTCATACATCGGCTGCACAACAGTCGTCAGCCGCGGCCGCACCATCGTCGCCAATCGCGTGTTATCAAAGCCGACGACTTCCAAGTCATCCGGCACGCGCACGCCGTGGTCTTGGGCGCTGTGAATGATGCCGAGCGCCATTTCGTCCGTGCCGGCAAACACAGCCGTCGGCCGTTCCGTAAGCTCCGTGATTTTCTCATACGCTTCCAAGCCCGAGTCGTACGAGTTGTCACCCTCAATGACGAGCTCTTCCTCATACGGCGCGCCGTGTTCCTCAAGCGCGCGACGATACCCCGCCAACTTCCGCTGGTTGATCGGGTCGTCGGTCGGACCGGTCACATACGCCACACGGCGGTTTCCTTTTTCCAGCAAATACGTCACAGCTTCAAACGCCGCCTGCTCATAGTCGATGTTGACCGACGGAATCTCCTCCGGCCCCATCGTCGCTGCCAGCACGATCGGCACCGACGACTTTTGAAATTCGGCGACGTGCTCCTCGGTGATCGTTCCGCCCATAAACAAAAGGCCGTCCACTTGCTTAGCGAGCATCGTATTGAGCAAATGCAGCTCTTTTTCTTTGTTTTGGTCGGAGTTGCTCAAAATGATGTTATACTTGTACATCGTGGCAATGTCCTCAATGCCGCGCGCCAGTTCGGCGAAGAAAATGCTCGAAATATCGGGGATGATCACCCCGACCGTCGTCGTTTTTTTGCTGGCGAGCCCCCGCGCCACGGCGTTCGGGCGGTATCCGAGCCGCTCGATGGCCTCCAGCACTTTTTTTCTCGTCGACGGCTTGACGTTCGGGTTGCCGTTCACGACGCGCGAGACGGTCGCCATCGAGACGTTCGCCTCCCGCGCCACATCATAAATCGTTACCGTCATTCCGTTTCACTCCTTTTCGCTCGATCCAATAACCGGTCAAATTCCGAATGTATGTACAACTATCATACGATACATTATCGCCAACTCGCAACGAAATCGCAACCATTTTGCCTGTTTGTTCACAAACCGTTCACGAGTAGTTTGCCCCAAAACTCGCCATCTCATCAAAAAATCCCCTCGGGCAACAACCGAGGGGATCCTCTTACGCCTGGACAAACTGCCGTTGGAAGGCGCGCACTTCTTCCATAAACTCATTGAATTGGGCGATGTCCATTTGCTGGGCGGAATCGGACAAGGCGACGGCCGGGTCCGGATGCACTTCGGCCATGACGCCGTCGGCGCCAATCGCCAAGGCCGCTTTGGCGCACGGGATGAGCAGATCGCGCCGCCCCGTGGAGTGGGTGACATCGACGAACACCGGCAAGTGCGTTTCTTTCTTCAAGATCGGCACGGCCGAGATGTCGAGCGTGTTGCGCGTCGCTCGCTCATACGTGCGGATGCCGCGCTCGCACAAAATGATCTGCCCGTTTCCTTGCGACATGATGTACTCAGCGGCGTTGATGAATTCTTCAATCGTCGCCGCCAAGCCGCGCTTTAACAAAATCGGCTTGTTCACCTGGCCTGCTGCCTTGAGCAGCTCAAAGTTTTGCATGTTGCGCGCGCCGATCTGGATGACATCAATGTAGTCCAAGGCGATTTCGATATCGGCCGGGGTGACGATTTCGCTGATGACCGCCAAATCAAACTCATCGGCGATCCGTTTTAAAATTTTCAGCCCTTCCACGCCGAGCCCTTGGAAATCGTATGGCGACGTGCGTGGTTTGTAGGCGCCGCCGCGCAGCAGCTTGATCCCTTGTTTTTTCACCGCCTCCGCCACCGCCGCGACTTGTTCATAGCTTTCGACCGCGCACGGGCCCATGACGAAATATTGGTTGCCGTCGCCAATTCGCTCGCCTTTCACTTCGACGATCGTGTTTTCCGGATGCTTTTTCCGCGAGACGAGAAGCGCCTTCCGGTGGTCATCTTCCTGCAGCTCGAGCGCTGCTTTAAAAATTTCTTTGAAAATGTGCTGCAGCGTCGATGTTTCGAACGGCCCGTCGTTATGCTCGGAAATGAGATCCAACATTTTCCGTTCGCGCACCGGGTCGTAGCGGTGCGTCCCTTGCGCTTCTTTAATTTTTCCGATCTCCTGAACGAGCCGTCCCCGCTCATTGATCAGTTTCAATAGCTGCAAGTTGATCTCATCGACTCGCGCCCGCAGTTCGTCTAATCTCTCATTGCTCATGCTTTTCTCATCCTTTCGCCAAGTGTAGTGCATTGTTTTCGCCTCTTGCCGGCCGCCGGCAAGCTGCGCCCCCGTCTTGGAGAGCGAAGTCATTTAATTAGTGTTTATTATAATCGATGGAGCTATCGTTGTCACGAAAAAAATGCTTTTTTGATTAAACGCTTTTAAGCACTAAAGCAAAAAGCGCACAAAAAACCGCCCGCGGCTGCGAGCGGATGGATCAGGCGCCGATATGCTCCGAAAGCGCGTCGTACGTAATGGCCCAGTGGGACGCGTGCCAGACGACTCGGCCGTTTTCAAACAGCAGCACTTGCGGCGACTCGTGTTTCACTCCGGTCGTCTCGGCAATATAGGTTGAGAGCGGCCGCGCCTCTTGAACGTACAGGCAATACACCGCGAGCTCTGGATGATCAGCGGCAAACTTCTCGCATTCGCGGAACGCCGCTTGGCTGATCGGGCAGGTGAGGCTATGCTTGACGAACAAAAAACGTTCCGTTTCCTTCATGGCACGATCAAATTGTTCGATCGTCTCCAGCTTCTCCATTCCCATCTCCTTCACTCCGTTTCTTTTCGTGATGTGATGTTTTGCTCGGCGTCATCAAGCGCTGCCTCCGCTTCCTCAAGCAGTTTTTGCAGCGTTTCCCGGTCGGCTGGCCCGGCGGATGGCGGAATCGGAATCGTTGCCTCCCTGGCTTCCTCTCCGCCGTTTTCCCCGCCAACCGGCACCGTCGTGGATTTCAACGGAATGAAGTTGGCGATTTCCTTCGTTTTCTCTTTCGCTGTTTCCAACCATTCGACAGCTGTTGTTTTCATCGGCTCCCATGTCTCATCGTTGCTCCATTCGGCCAGCCATTTCCGCCCTTTTTCGCTCGTCAAAAACAACGCAGCAGCCGCGCCGGCGATGCCGCCGACAAGCGCTCCAAGCAAAAATCCGCCGTTATTTTTCGCCATGTTCGATTCCCTCCTTTGGATGCAGTGGTTTTCTTTTTCTCCATTTTTCCCATACATCGAGCAAAACATTTGCCCAACGCAGCGCCTTTACCCACTTTTCACGCCCCGGATCCGCTTTCGCCGACAAGGCGGCCGCTGCCTGCCGAAGCGCGCGGTTGAGCGTGCGAACCGCGCCGCCGATTTCCCCGACCGCCTCGATGGCGCCGTTTAGCTTTTCTGCTTTTTTTTGCACATCACCGGCAATGGCGTTGGCTGTTTGAAGAAGCGTCTGAATTTCTTTCGCCACCGCTTCGACTTGTTGATCGGCATGGCTGACCGCCGTCGCCAGACGGCGCAGCGTTTCCTGCAAAACAACCAGCGTTTTCGCTATGTAAACGACAAGCAGCAAAAAAGCGAGCGCGATAAGAGCGGCGCTGCCATACAACAGCCATTCCACGAGAGTTCCTCCTTGCCCACACGTTTCATTTCCTTTGTACCCATCTTTTTCTTTATTCAAACTTCGACATGACACGCACTCTTTCCTGCTTGGTTGGAAAACAGGAAAAACGGGCCGCCTTCACCGCGGCCCGCTTCCTGCCGGCCGTCAGGCGGAAAGAACGGCCCGTTCGTACGCGTGCTGAAACTTTTGAATGTCGCCGGCGCCCATAAACACCAACACCGCATCTTGATGCCGCTTCAACACGGATACGTTTTGTTCCTCAAGCAGCTGGGAACGCGGAATTTGCGCCTGCAAGTCACGGATCGACAATTTTCCTTCATGCTCGCGCGCCGAACCGAAAATGTCGCACAAATACACGTGGTCCGCCTGCTGCAAACTTTCGGCAAACTCGCGCAAAAATGTCTGCGTCCGTGTATACGTATGCGGCTGAAAAATCGCCACCACTTCACGGCCCGGATATTTTTGCCTTGCCGCCTCCAACGTCGCCGTAATTTCACGTGGATGATGCGCATAATCATCGATCAGCACTTGGCGCCCGACCGTTTTTTCACTGAAGCGGCGCTTCACTCCTTGGAACGTTTGCAGCCGTTTGGCGATCGTGCCGGCATCCACCCCTTCGTAGTGGCAGAGGGCGATCACAGCGAGAGCATTCAATACGTTATGGGTGCCAAAGCGCGGGATGGCAAACGAGGCGAAAAATGTGTTGCGCACGAACACATCAAACGCCATCCCTTCCGTCGTCTTGACGATATTGCGCGCCTGAAAATCGTTTTCTTCGCCAAATCCGTAAAACAAAATCGGCACTTTCGCCTGAATGTTCGGCAAATACGGATCATCCCCACAGGCGACGATCGCCTGCTTCACTTGATGCGCCATTTGCTGGAAGGCGGAAAACACATCATCGATATTGGCAAAATAATCTGGGTGATCAAAGTCAATATTTGTCATAATCGCATAGTCTGGAAAATAGGAAAGGAAGTGCCGACGGTATTCGCACGCTTCAAACACGAAATATTTGCTTCCCGGCTCCCCTTTTCCTGTGCCGTCTCCGATCAAATAGGACGTTGGATGGGCTCCTTGCATCACATGGGCAAGCAACCCCGTCGTCGTCGTCTTTCCATGCGAACCGGTCACCGCGATGCTCGTAAATCGGCCAGCCAACTCTCCTAAAAAGCGATGGTAACGAATGACGGGAACGCCGAGTTGACGGGCCGCCTCGATTTCCTCATGCGTATCCGGAAACGCGTTGCCGGCAATGACCGTATAACCAGGGCGAATATTGTCTTTCGAAAAAGGCAGCACCGGGATTCCCCGCTCTTCAAGCGCCTTTTGCGTGAAAAACCATTTCTCTACATCCGACCCTTGCACCGTATAGCCAAGGTCATGAAGCACTTGCGCGAGCGCGCTCATCCCCGTGCCTTTAATGCCTACAAAATGGTAAGCTGTCATCGCTAAGCCCTCCAACCATCGTCTCTCTGTAAGACAGTATATGATATCCATCTCGTTTTGCCATTTCTCTCATTGCAGTGCACCATTCATTTCCCCATTATAGCACGCGAGGAGTCAAAACACTACCGCCCGCCAAAAGAAGGCCGACTGCTCTCAGTTGTTCTGCTCGCGCCAGCGCTCCCACTCGTCTTCGCTCATCAACACATCGCGCGGTTTGCTGCCGCGCGCTTCCGAAATCAGCCCCTGCTGCTCCATCATCTCGATCAGCCGGGCGGCGCGGTTGTAGCCGATGCGGAAATGGCGCTGCAGGCTCGAGGTGGACGCCCCCCCTTGGGCGATGACAAACCGGCATGCTTCCTCGAACAATTCGTCATCCTCACCGCCAAACGCCCCCGTTTGTCGGAAATCGTCCGGGTCAAACAGATAGGATGGACTTTGCTCTGCTTTCCCATGCGCCGTCACCCGTTCGATTTCTTCATCGGAAATGAAGCACCCTTGCAGCCGCACCGGCTTGGCCGAACCATTTTCCAAAAACAGCATATCGCCGCGCCCAAGCAGTCGTTCAGCGCCGTTGACATCCAAAATGGTGCGCGAATCGACTTGGGATGAGACAGAAAAGGCAATGCGCGTCGGAATGTTCGCCTTGATCAATCCCGTGAGGACGTCGACCGACGGCCGCTGCGTCGCGATCAGCAGATGGATGCCGCACGCCCGCGCCTTTTGCGCCAGCCGGCAAATCGATTCTTCGACATCGGCTGGAGCGGCCATCATGAGGTCCGCTAGCTCATCAATGACGATGACGATGTACGGCAGCGGTGGCTCACTGCTGCCGCGTTCGCGAAGATGATCGTTATATTTTTCGATATCGCGCACGCCGGCGTGGACAAACTGTTCATACCGCCGTTCCATTTCGCCGACCGCCCACTTGAGCGCCCCCGCAGCCGCCTTCGCCTCGGTGATCACCGGGCTGAGCAAATGCGGCAATCCGTTGTACGGCGCCAGTTCGACCATTTTCGGGTCAATGAGCAGCCATTTCACTTCGTGCGGCGCTGCTTTATACAACATGCTGATGAGCATAGCGTTCATGCAGACGCTTTTTCCCGACCCGGTCGCTCCAGCGATGAGCCCGTGCGGCATTTTTCGAATGTCGGTCACGACCGGCGCTCCGCTGATGTCAAGCCCAAGCGCCACGGTAAGTGGCGATGGACTTTTGCGGAACGCTTCGCTTTCCAAAATTTCCCGCAGGCGCACCGGACGGCTCGTCCGGTTTGGCACCTCAATGCCGATCGTCCGTTTTCCCGGGATGGGCGCTTCAATGCGAATGTCCTTCGCCGCCAGACTGAGCTTGATATCATCGATTAAACTCGTAATCTTGCTCACTTTCACTCCTAAATCCGGCTGCACTTCAAACCGCGTCACCGTCGGCCCTTGCGTCACACCAACGACGTGCGCGCCGATTTGAAAGCTCGCAAACGTCTCGTCCAACCGCCGGCATTGCTCATGAAGCCACTGCTCGTCGCGCTCGGCTGCTTTCTCCGGCGGCTCAAGAAGCGCCAATGGCGGCAGCACGCAGCCGTTCGATCGATTCGCTGCCTTTTCTTTCAACTTGCGCCAATCTTGCTTTAACATGATCACATTATACGGAATGCGCGTTCGCCCAGATCGGGAAGCCTCCTCCCGGCCCACGGGCGCCGCCGAGTGGCGGATTTCGCGATCTGACGTC
Organism: Geobacillus vulcani PSS1; assembly: GCF_000733845.1. Lineage (GTDB taxonomy): Bacteria > Bacillota > Bacilli > Bacillales > Anoxybacillaceae > Geobacillus > Geobacillus vulcani. Next base: position 1,620,938 of record NZ_JPOI01000001.1, on the reverse strand, counting down.
TTCTCTCGCAATTCTGTCGAAGCAGTGTTTTCTCCGTCTCCATTCCCCATCTGTGATGGCGCCTCTTGTCCTTCGCTCTCCAAGCCGCAGGCTGTCTCGTGCGGCGCGCGTTCTTTGCCTCGTCCGTCCAGCTCATGCCTTTTCTTTTTATCCGCCTCGGCATCCTGTTCTTCCTGTGCCGCCGGCGCAAGCCCATCTTTTCCTTCCGTTTCCATAACAGCCGCAGGCATCGCTCCTCTCGCGTCTTCGCTCCATGCCTCTGCGCGCTTGGCCAAAGACGCCTCTTCTTTTGGCGATTCAGCCGCCCGGCTTTCCGTGCCCTCCCACTCGTCTTGCCGTGTCGCTTCGCCATGGATGGCCCCTTCCCGAACCGCCCCGCCGCTCCGGCTCTCTGCATCCACTGCACCGGCCAGCTCGATTTCATCCGGTCGTTGCCGCTGTTTTCCCCGATTCCGATCGTATCCAAAAACCGGGGATGGCACATCAGACGGGCGGAACGGCCGTTTTTCCACCGCCTTTGCCGCGCCGGCCGACGGGCGCCGATTCAGCAGCGGCCGGGATGCCTCGCTTTTCGCCCGCCCCGGCCTCTCCCCCTCTTCCGCCAGCTCGTCATCGGGAATGAGTGGAAAGCGAAAGCGGCCTTGCGGATATCGGTAGATGACGTCCATCTCGCCGCGTCCGGGCATGCCGGCCGACAGCGGGGAATTCGCTCGCTGCTCGTTCCCTTCCTCTTCCTCGTCGCTCGCAAGAAAACGAAGCCATCGTTTCAAAAATTTCATCCATCACATCACTCTTTCTCTGCCTTCATTGTTGGAAAAAACGCCACTGGCGTCGTTCCAGTGGCGAAAAAACAGGCGGAATCCGTCTGCACCGCCCGTTGGAACGTCAAAAAACGAATGGTTGGCCGACCTCATATTCATCAGACAGCACCAAAATGCCTTTCTCCTGCGGAGCATTGGGCAGCCCAAGCTCGCGGGCCGAACAAATCATGCCGGATGACCGGACGCCGCGCAGCTCACTTTCTTGAATGACGAGGCCATTTGGCATGACCGCGCCGATTTTGGCGACGACGACTTTTTGCCCTTCGGCGACGTTCGGTGCTCCGCAGACGATTTGCAGCACCTCATCGCCGACATCGACTTGGCAGACGCTCAACTTGTCGGCGTTCGGATGCTTCGTTTTCTCTTTCACATATCCGACGACAAACTTGGGAGACAAGTCAGCTTCGATCGGCTCGTCAAAACCGTTTTTCGCCAAGATGTCGTTGATGATGCCGACGAGCTCCTCATTTACTTCCAGCGGACCATTTCCACAAAATGGATAGTACGAAGACGCGGAAAAAATGTTATAGCCAACCGTCTCGCCCGTCCGTTCGGACATGATGCGGACGACATCGCCTTGTTTGACAAACGTCCGTTCCTCATCCGCCACCGGTTTCAGCGACACAAGCAGCACGTCGCCAACCCCTTCTCGGTTGTAAAACACGTTCATCGCTTCATTCCTCCTTGCCGCTACGTTCTCCGTTTTTTTCCCAGAATGAAAATCGGTTCAAGTTTCCCGTTTTCGTATAAAAACGACAGCGCCGTGATCGGCACGCGGCCGCCGGCAAAAAAGCTCATCGTCATTTGCGCGAGCACGTCATAGCCGATGTCGTTGCGCACATCAGCGATGATGAGCACATCTTGATGCGGAACGGCAACGGCCATCGTTCCTTCCACGCGCGCCCGCATGTCGGCCAAAAACGATTCGTTTAAGACGCGGCTCGCATCATAGCCGTCATTGGTGTTGACAAAATAAAACACGTTGTCCGCCACCCGGTCCTCTTTCACCGGCGTCGGCAGCGACCGGACGTTGAAGCGGGCGATTTCCTTCACCCGCTCGCGGCTCCATTTGTCTTTTTCAAGCATGCGCTCATCAATCAAGCGATACGTTTTGCCTAGGTCGAGCGCATAGTAAATGCGCGTTTCGGCTGTATGATCATCGAACAGGAGCGGAACGCCTTCTTTCGTCTCCGCCGGAAACGACGCCGAGCGAATGACGGGATAAATGTTTCGCTCATTGCCGGAAAGCGCCGCGTCTTCCTCCATCGTTTTCAACGTTTGCTCCACATAATAAACGACTTCGTGCACCGCCTCATCTTTTTGTTCGTGCCATTTGGCGATGACACCAGGAAGCGAGATCGTCACGCCTTTTTTCGTGCGGCGGTCTTCCACGCGCATCGCATCTTGCTTGGGGTCAAAGCGAAACGTCCAGTGCGGGTGAGCGACGAGACGCTCTTTAATCTTCTCATACATTTGCCGGCTGTTCATTCGTGTTCCTCCTTGTTTTGCCGGCGCCCGTGCCTTCCGTTTCCTTTTCCTTCTTTTGGCCGGGGCTTGGCCAAGGGCGCATCCGGCGTTGACAATGCCGGGCCATGACCGCGCGGCGTTTTCACCGTTTGACGCCGCCCCTCGCTTTGTCGGCCGCTCGATCTAGGAGCGTTGGTGGAACGCGGCCCGCTCATTCAGCCGGTCGCCCTCATCGGCATGACCATTCGTTATTTATCATACATGGAACGGCCCGTTTTGACAAAGCCATTCATATTGACCGACCAAAAGCTCGACGATGTGGGAAAACATCGCCGATCGGTCAACGCGCCCGTTCGTTAGTACGCCGACCGCGCCTTCTTTCCGACGAACGTTCCTTCGCCCGGTGTACGCTTCCATCACATCGCCGAGCTCGCGCCCCGCCTCGATGCCGGCCCCGACGTCCGGCGGGAGGGCGAGGCGGGCGCCGGCGGCAGCCACCACCACTCCGTTTCGGTCGGCGAGCGCTCCCCAGTTGCACAGCCACCATTGCCCATCGATTTTCATCACGCCGCCTTCCAATCCGATGCCAATGTCCGCCTCGGCCGCTTCGAGCACCCGTTTAGCGCGCCCGATGGCGCCAAGCCGCGTCTCCTCATCGGACAGCGGCTGCGCGGAAACGCCCGACGGCACCTCAAACGATACAATGCGGTATTCCTTTTCCCCCAACACCGCCCGAACAGCGGCGATTTTCGCTTCGTTGTTCGTTCCGACCGCAACCGTTTTCATCCAGTGCCCTCCTTGTCATGGAAAAGGAGAAGCGTTCGCTTCTCCTCAGCTGTTTTGGCGAATCGTCTCGACCGTCGTCCGGTCGCACCGTTTGACGAGCTCAACGATGAGCTGTTTGGCCGCCGCGTAATCATCGACATGAATGATCGACGCATGCGTATGAATATAGCGGGCGCAAACGCCGATCACGGCCGACGGCACGCCGCGGTTGGCGATATGCACCCGCCCGGCGTCGGTTCCGCCGCCTGGGGAAATGAAAAACTGATACGGAACGCCAATCGTTTCCGCCGTGTCGAGCACAAACTCGCGCATGCCGCGGTGCGTAACCATCGTCCGATCGTACAAGCGGATGAGCGCCCCTTGGCCGATATGGCCGAACGCCTGCTTGTCGCCGGACATGTCGTTGGCCGGGCTGGCTTCCAAGGCGAAAAAGATATCCGGGTTGATCATCGCTGCCGCCGTCTGCGCCCCGCGCAGCCCGACCTCTTCCTGCACGGTCGCTCCGGCGTACAGGACGTTCGGCACCGTTTCACCGTTCAGCTCTTTTAACAGCTCGATCACCAGCCCGCAGCCAAACCGGTTGTCCCACGCTTTTGCCATGACCGTTTTTCCGTTGGCCAACAACGTGAACGGGCTGACCGGCACGATCGGTTGGCCGGGGCGGACGCCGACCTGTTCTGCCTCTTCACGGCTTTGGGCCCCGATGTCGATCAACATGTTTTTGATCTCCATCGGTTTTTTGCGCTGCTCCTCATCGAGCAAATGCGGCGGGATCGATCCAACGACGCCGATGATCGGTCCTTCGTTCGTGATAATTTGCACGCGCTGGGCGAGGAGCACTTGATCCCACCAGCCGCCGAGCGGCTGAAACCGAATCATGCCATTGTCGGTGATCGCCGTCACCATAAACCCGACTTCATCCATATGGCCGGCGACCATCACCGTCGGGCCCGCCTCATCGCCGCGCTTGACGCCGAAAAGGCTGCCGAGGCGGTCTTGTACAATGTCATCGGCGTATTTTGCGAGCTCTTGGCGCATGAACTGCCGCACTGGGTGCTCATAGCCCGGCGCTCCCGGAAGCTCGGTCAACGTTTGGAACAATCGCAGCGTTTCTTCCTTCATCATCGGGGTCTTCCTTTCTGTTCTCGACTCGATTCGGATTCGCTTTGTTTTCCTTACATGTTCCGCCAAAATCGGCTATACTAAACGATAGCGACAGAAGCAAGGAGGGAATACGTGATGGCTTGGAAAAAATGGCTCGTTAGCGCCGCTGTCGGCGCGGTCGCCATCTATGCAGTCCGCTCCGTTTCCAAACCGGCGCTTCTTCCCCCGGAACAAGCGCTGGCCATGGCCAAACGCGCCCTTGGCGGCCGGCGGGCCATCCGCGGTTCCTGGATTCAATCGGCGCCGGAGCGGTATGAGAAAGACGGCCTGGCGTACACCGTATACCGCGGCGGCGTCTGCCGCGACGACGGGGATGACGAGTTTTTCATCAACGCCTACACGGGAGCCATCGTGGACGCCAAGCCGCTGTCATAGCGGACGCTCCCGCTTCACGGCGGCGGCCATCGTCCCGTCTTCCTGCCATTTCACAGCCCGATAGTAGGCATCATGGTAGAAGGTAAACCACGCATTTTGTTTTACGCCGTACGGGAGCCATCGCTGTTTGGCAAAAATCGAATCCATCGGGTAATCGTCGTACGCCATCACCCAAAGGACGTTTTGATGGGCGTGCGTGCCAAGCAAATCGCCAAGGTGAATGGCCATCTCCCCGTCTGATTCGATGAGCACGATCGCATGCCCGGCGCTATGCCCGCCGGTATGGATGAGGCGGATGCCAGGAACGACTTCGGTTTCCTTTGTAAATGGAACGACTTGATCCGCGATCGGCTCCCAATTTTCTTTCCAATACGTATTTCGGGATCGAATGTTCGGGTTTCGCATTTCCTCCCACTCGACATCCGAGGTGATGATCGCCGCGCGCGGAAACGCCGGCACGAGCCGTCCGTCTTCCCAAACCGTCAATCCGCACGCATGGTCAAAATGCAAATGGGTCATGATGACGATGTCGATGTCGCGCCGCGTCAGCCCGAGCTTGGCGAGCGATTCATCGAGCGCCGATTCTTCCGTGACGCCGAAGTTGCGCTTTTGCTTGTCGGTCAGCTTGCCGTTGCCGATGCCGGATTCAATGAGCAGCCGTTTTCCATAGGCTTCCACCAAAATTGGATCGGTGCGCAGCTCGATTTGATTGTTGTCGTTCGGCGGATATTTTTTGGACCAAAGCGGCTTCGGCACAACGCCGAACATCGCTCCGCCGTCAAGATGGGTGACGCCGCCTTGCAGCCATGTCAATGTGACTTGTCCAATTCGCAACTGTTCCATTTCCTCTCTCCCCCCTCCACTAGTGTACCATTTTCTCCATCAACCGGAAATAGAAAAAGACCCGACCAATCGGTTCGGGCCTATGACGAACGCCGCGGCGGGCGCACCGCCTCGCAGCGGTAAATGCGGTTTCCTTTGGCGGAAAATTTTTCTTCATACTCCGTCATGACATTGTCCGTAATGCCGCTTTGATGCAAGTCGAGCTGGACCGATGCGAGCACAAACCCATATTGCGACAAACTGACAAGCGAGTATTCGAAAAAAGATTGATTGTCCGTTTTCAAATGGATGTCTCCGTCTTCCGCCAAAATGCGGTCATAGAGCGCCAAAAAGTCCCGATACGTCAGCCGCCGCTTTTCGTGCCTCTTTTTCGGCCATGGGTCGGAAAAGTTCAAATAAATGCGCGACACTTCCCCGTCGGCAAAAAACGCGGTCAGATCTTTCGCATTGGCGTTCAGCAGCTTGACGTTCGAGAGCCCGCTTTCGATCAGTTTGTCAAGCGCGGACACGAGCACGCTCGGGTACAGCTCGATGCCGATGAAATTGACATCCGGATGAAGTTTGGCCATTTCCGTGATAAATTTGCCTTTCCCCGTCCCGATCTCGACATGAAGCGGCCGGTCGTGGCCGAACAGCTCGCGCCATCGCCCGCGCTTTGTTTCAGGATCGGGAATGACGTATTGGGGATACGCGGCGATTTTGTCTTTCGCCCACGGTTTGTTGCGCAAACGCATATTGACACCTCAGCCTTGTTTCCGTTTGTTGGTTTGACGATACCATACTTGCGCCAAAGACGCAAACGCGAAAAAACGCCCGGGCATACACTCGGCTCGATCCGGGCATCATAAAACCGTACAGCCTGGCGAAAGGATGGTGACCAGCATGCCGCTCGACTATAACCATCAATTGACCGTGCTCCGCGACATTTTATCCGAACATCAGCTCGATTGCTGCGGAACGGTTTCTGAATGCGAACAAATTGAACGGCTCGCCAAATCGCTGCTCGCCAACGATGAGGTGGACGGCCAAGTCAAGCAAGTTCTCCCCCATATTTACGCTTATGGCCAAGGAGGGAAATACAGCGCTGATTTAAGCGCCCACATTTCCGCCCACCAAGGCCAGCTGGCTGATTGGTTAAACGAGCTGTCTTGATCTTCCCCTGCTTTCACGCTGCCACAACGTCTTCCTCGGCCAAAGACTGACATGATCAAGGACAACGGCGGCCGCCGGTCGAGCGCCGGAAAGTGCCGCCTGTGTTTCACCCATTTCGACAGAAGCGGTGCACAGGGCGTTATCAGTGCTCCGTGATGACCCGTTCCAATAACCGAAGCGACTGCTTCTTTTCTTTTTCGCCGTCCTTCCCTTTCGGCCAAAACAGTGAGTGCAGCGTATGGGCGATCGTATACCACTTCAGGCGGAGACCAAGCTCTTCGCTCCATGCCCATCCGTACTGGTCGAGCCACGTCTTCCATTCGGCGCGCGGAATGTACAGATGAAGGAGCATGCCGATATCGATCGCCGGATCGGCGATCACCGCCCCGTCCCAATCGATCAAGTACAGCGTGCCATCGTCGGCAAGCAGCCAATTGTTATGATTGATGTCACAGTGGCAGACCACATATTCGTGATCCGGCAACGACGAAACATGCTGTTCCAGCCAGTCAAGCGCCTGACAGACGACAGAAACGCCGACCGGATGGCGCCGCTGTTGCTCAGCGAGCGCGGCGAGCATCTTCTTCGCGCGCAGCGGAGATTTGCCAAGGCGCTTCAGCATCGTCACAAGCTCCTTGGAACGATGGATTTTCCGCAAAAGCGCCGCAACTTGCTCGCTTCCCATCTCCCATGGCTTCAGCTCCCGGCCGTTCAGCCATTGCTGGGCCGTAAATACATCGCCGTTTTCGAGCCGTTTCGTCCATACAAGCTTCGGGACGATGCCCTCGGCCGACAATACCGCAAGAAAGGGAGAAGAATTCCGCTTTAAAAACAATTTCTTCCCTTCATATTCCGCAAAATACGCATCCCCTGTAGCGCCGCCAGCGGGAGTGATCTCCCACTCCTTACCTAGTAACTGTTCCAAAGCGTGTTCACCTGCGACTTAAAAATAGAAACGTCTCCGTTTGCTTCTCGCGCCCAAATAAAAAGGACGGCCATGCCGCGTCCTTCCTCCGTCCGTTTTACTTGTATTATACTGAAATACCGCTCCGGCATGCAAACATTTTTCTCGGCAAACGCCCTGCTTAAAACTGCCAAAGACGCTGTCCGAGCGATTCCTCTGCAGGATGGACGAGCACCCATGTGCCGATGCCGTCAAGCCGAAGTGTGCCGCGCACTTGGCAAAGCGGCGTCGTTCCGCACTGCTGCCCGTGGCATACAACCGTCCACTCACGCTCGTCCGGAAGAGCGATAGCCTTCTCTTTCTCCTCGTTATGATGCACGACGATGATGTCCTCCCAAGGCCCATAGACGGCGACATCATGCAATCGGTAGGCGATGACCGACGGCGGCAGCGGCTCAAGAAACGTTAAATGACGCAGCACTTCCGCCTCCGTCGCGAGGCGAAATGCGCCATGCGCACGGCGAAGGGCGATCAATCCTTGAACGTAGCGGACATCGTCTTCATAGCGGCTTTTCCGCTCCCAATCCAGCCAGTTGACCGCATCCGGCGATCGGTAGCTGTTCCCATCTCCGCCTTTCGTTCGATAAAACTCTTGGCCGCTGTGCAAAAATGGAATGCCTTGCGCCAACAGAACGATCGCCGTCGCCAGTTTTTGCCGCTTCCGCCGGAGCCATTCCGGCTCGCAGCCATTGGCGGCCTCCATTTTATCCCAAAACGTATGGTTGTCATGGCATTCGACATAATTGATCGACTGACGCGGGTGGCAAAACAGCCCGCCAAGCGCTCGCAAGCTCCCGGCAATGGCGAGCTTCACCTGTTCTCGACCGCCTGGGTTGCCGAGGGCGAACCCCCGATCCGGCAAATGAAAGGTGCTTCCTTTCACTGCATCGCGAAACCGGTCATTGAAATAAGCGAAGCGCGGCAGCTGCTTGGCGTTGGCCATCGTCGCTTTTTGTTCCGGTGGAAGCGGCGTCGGCAAATCCCAGCCTTCCCCATACACAAGGATCGACGGATCGATGGCGTCGAGGGCGTCGCGCACCACCTTCATCGTCTCGATATCGTGCACGCCCATCAAATCAAAGCGGAACCCGTCAATGCCATATTCTTTCGCCCAAAACACCACCGAATCGACGATCCAGCGGCGCGCCATCCGCCGCTCCGAAGCGATGTCGTTGCCGACGCCGGTGCCGTTGGCCGGTTGACCATAGGCATCGTAGCGGAAGTAATAGCCGGGAACGAGCTTCTCAAGCGGCGATTGCTCCCGGTCATAGACATGGTTGTAGACCGCATCCATCACGACGCGCAATCCGCTTTCATGCAGCGTGCGGATCGCCTGCTTCAATTCCACAATGCGTGCGTATGGATCCGCTGGATCGGTCGCATAACTCCCTTCCGGCGCATATAGATGAAGGGGATTGTATCCCCAATTGTACGCTGCCATCGGATCGCGCTCATCCACTCCAGCAAAATCGGTAAACGGCATGAGCTGCACATGGGTGATGCCCAGCTCTTTGACATACGAAAGCCCGGTGACCGTCCCGTTCGGCCCGCTTGTGTTCGTTTCGACCAACCCGAGATACTTCCCTTTATGGACGGCGCCGCTGTCCGGGTGGCTTGTAAAGTCGCGGATGCTCAGTTCATAAATGATGGCATCCGTCGGCGACGCCAGCGGCGGAAGCGGCAAAGAGGGCGGCGCCAGCTTCGTTTTCTCCCAGTCGATCACGACGCCGAACTCGCCATTGACCGAAACCGCGGTCGCATACGGGTCAACTGCCTCGCGCCATACGCGGTTGATGCAGGCGATATATGTGTAACGCGCTCGCTCCCAATCGCCAGGGACGGCAGCTGACCATACGCCGCGTTCGCCGCGCACAAGCGGCACGCAGCGGATCTCGTCGAGATGCGGATGAACAAGCTTGACGTTAACCGCGGTGGCGGTCGGCGCCCAGACGCGAAATACCGTCTGTTCTTTGAAATACTCCGCTCCTAACGGCCCATCATAGAAAAACCGATCATCAAATGCAGGAGTGCGCACAACGGCGCCGATTTGCACATCGGTCTCCTCCCCGCGGCAAGAACGCACCCAGTATGTCGCCCCAAACTCGAACGCAGATGCAAACCGGCACACATATTTCACTGTCTCCCCGCAATCCTCGACTTGCTGCACAGACAGCGGAATCTCCTCCCCGCTCGGCGTCACGAGCGTAAACGGCGACATCTCCTCGGGGCGAAGGGATTTCGGTGCAAGCACGGCGATTTCATCCATTTCATCCAAATAAGCGGCAAACGCTCGGCTGATGTGAAGCATGTTCGTTCACCCCCCTTTTTTGCCTCCCGTTAGTACTATCATACGTAAAAGAAAAAGGGCGGTGCCAAATCATCGGCCGGTCGCCCTATCGATGCACAGATGTTTCTATTGTTGCCCTTCCTCGTCATGCATATTCCCGTCATGGCGGCGGTCGTAAAAACTGGCGCAATGGCGAAGCAGCGCCTCCGCCGCTTTCAGCTGCCCGTGCCGAAGCGGGAGAGCGGAGCGGCGCAGACGGGAAAACCATTCGTCATAATTTCGCTTATCAATATAGCGGACAAACGGAAAAAGGCCGCCGCTGTCAATGTAGCCGTAGCGATTTAACAGCACAAGATGGATCGGCCAATCGACCCCATGCTTGCGAAAAATCTCCGAAACGATCTGCTCCGTCCTCCGCAGCGACACGACCGGGTTAACCAGCCTCGTTTCGTTCGTTCCGGCCTGTTCCACCCAAAACCGGCCGGTTGACGCCATGACGATGTTGTCCGGCCTTCCTTCGACAAAGGCAATGCACCAGAGCGCGGATGGCGTCAACACCATCGTCTCCAGCTCCACTGGCGCCTTGCCGACCATCGCCACCGGCCGGTAAAAGCATAAATGCGTATCCGGAAACCGCTGCAAAAAATATTTCAACGTCTCATCGCCATACACCGCCTCAGCGAGGGAGGAAACGTACATCATCGTGGAACTCGCCCATTTCAGCTGCAACTCGAACAACTCATCCAAAAACTGCTGTTTCAATTCCTCCAGAGTAGCCGCCGGACGGGCCATCGGCGCAAGAGAAAACGTCTCTTCTTCCGCAAGCGCGACACGGCGGCGCCATCGTTTCGTCAACCGTTCCCACCATGACGGTTTGTCAAGCCAAACATCCCACGTCTCGCCCGTTTCAAGCCATCCACTGGCCTCAGCCGTCCGTTCAGCTTGCCACCGCGCTTTTGCCTGCTCCCATTGCCGTTGCTTCAGCCGGATGAACTCCGGCACATAATAGTACACATCGGTTTCGTAGCGAGAAATGCAATCCATGAGTTTAACGAGCTGCCCCATTGTTTCACCTGCTATTTCCGGTCATTCATCGGCGCGCCAAGCAACGGGAACACGGCGATCGCTTCGTACTTCGGCGTCCGTTCCATATTCGTCCGATACAGCACGATCTCCGGCACCGAAAACACCGCCCTAGCAGCCGAAAGCGAACGAAGCATATCCGGGCGAAACGGTTCGGCTCCCTGCCATTTGCGAGCGATCGTAATATGTGGGGCAAACGGACGACGGTCCAAGGCAAACCCGAGCTTTGTGCACGCTTCATACACGTCGCCCCGCAATCCATTCAACGCTTCTTCCGTTTCGACTCCTTGCCAAAAAACGCGAGGCGCCGTCCGCTCCCCGAACGTCCCAAGCCCGGCAAGCACAAGGGAAAACGGGGCGCTTTTGGCGGCGACGGCGGCCATCGCTTCGCACAGCGGCGCCATTTTCCCCGGCGGCACATCGCCTAAAAACGCGAGGGTGATATGATAGTCCTCTTCATGCACCCATGTGCGAAACGGCAGCGACAACGCCGCATCCCCCGAAAATCGGGCAATGGCTTGTTTCGCTTCAGACGTCAGCGGAACAGCGATAAAATAATGGCTTCGTTTCACTTCTCTTCACCTGCCGTTCGTTCTCGTTTTGCGAGCAAAAGGAGCACGAGCACACCCACGATCGTGCAGATGCCAAAAAACAAGTAGACAGCGCCGATCTGCCAACGCTCAAGCAAATATCCGCCCGCCAGCGTGCAAAACCACGCGCCAAGGCCGTTGCCGACCGCTGAGTATAACGCCACGGCCGTCGCCTGCACCCGCTCCGGAGCCAAGCGGCGCGCATATTGAAGCGCCGTCGGAATCGCTAGACCGACGGAGCAGCCTTGGACGACCGCCGTTACATACACAAACCAAAGCGGCGGGTCGACCGCATACGACAACCAGCGGACCGCCGAGATGAGCGCCGCCAATAGAAGAAGCCGCACCATGCCGAAGCGGCCGATGAGCCAATCCGCCGCTTTCATAAACGGCGCCTCGCTGCCGGCGGCAAACAAAAAGGCGAGGCCGATGCCGGTCAGCGTCCCGCCCAGCTCATGAATGAGCAGTCCGAAATACGAGTTGTTGGCCAAAATCGGGCCAAACAGCAAAAATGTTGCGACAAGCAGGAGCTGAAACGGACGGTCGGACAGCAGCCCGCGCACATCCCGCCGGGTCAACGCCCCCGACGCCGCCATCGAATAGCGCGGCAGGCGGGCGGCCAAAACCGACGCGGCCAGCAGCGCCATCGAAAAAGCGTAAAAAATGACCGCAAACGCGACATGATCGGACAGCCATCCGACAACCAGCACCGCCGCGGCAAACCCGATCGATCCCCAAAGCCGAATCGCCCCGTAGGTTCCGCCCTGTTCGTGCACATGGCGAAGAGCGAGGCTGTCAGAAAGCGGAACGATGGCGCTTTGCATCGCCGACAGCAGCACAGTGAGCGCAGCAAACAACCGGTAGCTGCCGGCGAGCGAATACATGAATCCAAACAGCGCCGCCAACACCAACGCCCCCATCAAAAGGCCGATCGGTTTGCGCGTGTAATCGGTCGCCATCCCCCAAAGCGGCTGGGCTGCCATCGTCACGATCGGGGGAAGCGACATGATCCAGCCGATCGCCGCCCCCGGGAGGCGCGCCTCTTCCTGCAAATAGACGGACAAAAGCGGAAACAAGGCGCCAAAAGCAAAAAAGATGAGAAAATAAAAGAGCTGAAACACCGGTTTTCGTGCCGCCGCCCCCCGTTTGAACACCGCTTCCATCCCGTCCCCCCTTTCATTAAAACAACGCCCGCCCCCCCTCTCTTTTTCGCCGGGGCGGCGGACCGCCGTTTATTTTGCCAGCTCATAGATCGCCTGCGCGTAAATGGCGGTCGCTTTCACCAAATCGTCGATCTCGATATATTCATCTTTTTGGTGGGCGACATCCGGGCGGCCCGGAAACAACGCGCCAAACGCCACTCCGGCCGTCAAGGCGCGGGCGTATGTGCCGCCGCCGATGGCCAAAAGCCGAGCCGGCTCGCCTGTCTGCTCTTCGTAGACGCGCTGAAGCGTGCGAACAAGCTCGTGGTTGGGGTCGATGTAATGCGGCTTCGTATCGTTGAACCGGCTGAGCGCGAATCCATGTTCAGCCGAGGCGCCAGCGAGCGTCCGGCGAATCGCGTCGCCGTCGGCCGTCACCGGATAGCGGATGTTCAATCCAATCGTGCCGCCATGCCGCCGGTCATACGACAGCACCCCGACGTTGACGGTCAATTCGCCGCTTTGTTCATCGCGATGCGCAAGACCGAGCCGCCGGCCTCGAGCATCGCCGAAAAAGGTGGAGGCAACAAACTGAATGAACGGTCGGCTTCGCCCATCGAGCGGAAGCGACGCCAAAAACTGCGCCAAATAGACGCCGGCGTTTTTGCCGCGCTCCGGCTCGGCGCCGTGGGCCGACACCCCTTCCAATTGAAAGGCGACGGCCCCTTCGCTTTGCCGGATGCTCCCCTTGACACCGCACTCCCGGCAAAACGACTCGTAGCGCTCCTGCCAATCTTCCGCCCCCCGAACGCCTTCCACCACCGCTTCGGCCGCATCGGGCACCATATTGTAGCGGCGCCCGGCTTGGAATGAGGCAAGCGCCAGCCCTTCCGCCTCCACCGATTCAGGCGGGCGGTACGCCAAATCGGCGTCAATGATTCCTTTTTCGGCATGAATGATTGGGAAATCGGCGTCCGGCGCAAATCCGACCTCCGGCATTTCCTCATGGCGAAAATAGTGCTCGACACACCGCCAGTCGCTTTCCTCGTCGCCCCCGATGATAAGCCGCACCCGCTTGCTGAGCGGCAGCCCGAGATCACGGACGATTTTCATCGCGTAAAACGCCGCGACGGTCGGTCCTTTGTCATCGATCGCGCCGCGCCCGTAGAGGCGGCCGTCGCGCACCTCAGCGGCAAACGGATCCATCGTCCAGCCGTCCCCGGGCGGCACGACGTCGATATGGCCGAGCACGCCGACCAGTTTCTCCCCTTGCCCCATTTCGACATGCCCGGCAAATCCGTCCACATTTTTGACGCGAAAGCCTTCCTCCCGGCCGCGGCGAAGCATATGCTCAAGCGCCTCGGCCACCTTGGGCCCAAACGGCGCGCCCGGCTGCGCCCGTTCCTCATCGCGGACGCTCGGAATGCGGACAAGCGCTTGCACGTCGCGGACAAGATCGTCTTTCCGTTTCTTTGCTTCGTTCATCCAGTCGATGTTCAACGCCATTCTCCCTTTCTCTATTCAACACTCTTTGTTGCCAACGTATCATATCAACAACAGGAAGTCAAAATGTTTCATTCGTTGCAAATCGATTTCCGTTTCATGACAAAATGTTGAAATTTTTTGTGAATAGAGGCAACCGGGTAGCATTTTCCCTCTCATTTCGTGTACAATGGTAGTAAACAGACAAAGACATCTCTCATCTGCTAGCGGTCGGTTGTGCCATGCGAATGATGCTAAGATAGGGAGTGGTCTTTTGAAACCTTCAACACATCGGATGCTGACCCGCATCAAATCCGTGTATATGTACATTAGCGAAAAAGGGACGGTTACGACCCAAGAACTTGTTGATGAGTTCGGCACCACCCCACGAACGATCCAGCGCGACTTGAACGTGCTTATGTACAACGATCTCGTTCGCAGCCCAAGCAAGGGTAAATGGACGACCACAAACAAAAAAGTGCGCATCTCTTCGTAACACGGTGCCAATAGGGTAAGCAAGATGAGAGATGGACGCGACACGATGTTTTCCAATCGACGATTCTCTCCTTTTCCATAAAAAAGGAACCTGATCAGGTTCCTTTTTTTTCGTCCGTCTCCGGCCGGTATTGCTTCAACATCTCCACCTCTTCATCCGTCAGCTCCCGATACTCGCCGACGGCCAAATCCGGGTCAAGCGGCAGCGGCCCCATTTGAATTCGTTTTAAATAAACGACCCGCTTGCCGACCGCTTGAAACATCCGCTTCACTTGATGGAACTTCCCTTCGGTGATCGTCACCTCGACATCGGAACGAAGGCCGGATTTTAACACCACGAGCTCGGCCGGCTTCGTTTCGTAGCCGTCATCAAGAACGACGCCGCGCCGGAACGCCGCCACATCCGCCTCCGTCACTTCCCCGTCCACGACGGCAAAATACGTTTTCGGCACGTGTTTTTTCGGCGACAGCAGTTGGTGGGCAAGCTGGCCGTCATTCGTCAAGAGCAACAGCCCTTCCGTATCTTTGTCAAGCCGCCCGACCGGAAACGGGGAAAATGCCCGGTCTTCCTCTTCAAGCAAATCGACGACCGTCTCTTCCACGGCATCTTCCGTCGCCGAAATGACCCCTGAAGGCTTATTCATCATCAAGTAAATGAACGGCTTGTACTCGACCGTTTCTCCCCAAACGGTCACGATTTGCTCATCCGGCCGCACTTTCGTTTTCGCATCACGGACCGATGCGCCGTCCACTTTCACCGCCCCGGACTTGAGCAGCTTTTTCACTTCCTTCCTCGTCCCATATCCCATATGAGCGAGCAGCTTGTCAATGCGCAGCTCCACCAATCTCCCTCCTAAAAATATGGCCTTCATTAGGCGTTCATCTAGTCCGCTTCCGCCTTTCCCCCATACAATGTGAAGGAAACATCAAGAAGGGGGATTTGCCAATGAACGAATATTACTATTATGTCCCGACGTTGGATGATTACCGTCAACAGCCGCCGTCCGGCCAGTTTTGGCCCGGATACCCAGGGGGGCAATTCGCCAACTGGGCGAGGCGCATCGAACGGCTGGAGCGGGCTGTCGAACGGCTCGACCGCCGACTCGACCGGGTGGAAAGCCGTCTCGACCGGATCGAACGTCGGCTCGGCCTGTCCTAAGCGAAATGGAGAAAGAAGGCGGTGGGACGACCGCCTTCTTCTTTTTTTGCCGCAAACCGAACGGCATGGGGGATGGCGAAAAACAGCCGTCGTCGAACCCTTTCGCTCGGGCGCCGCGACGTTCAGGAGAAGCGCCGTCCGCCGGGTTCCCCGCCTAAACGAGCCGCGTCTAGGAGACGACCGTCCGGTCAACGGCTGGTCCTCCATGCCATCCCCGTCTACGATACCGCCTTTTTCTCTTTCCGGCGCCAAAACGTGAACCGGTCGCCAAACAGCGCGGAAAACAACCCGGAGCGGATGCTGAGAAACAAGTAGACGGCTGCCCCGACCGTTGCGCCGATGGCAACAGCACCCACCGATTCAACGGTGCCGGCGCGGTAATCGATCCATCGGGCCGTCAACGCCTGGACACCCATAACCGCCGCTGACATCACGGCCGTCAAGATGGCCATAAACGCCGTTCGACGGGCGACAAACCGATAGCGGTAGCGCGTCCGGCGCTGAATGACCCATAAGTTGAACGCCACGGAGACGAAATAGCCCGCCATCGTGGCAACAATGGCCCCGACGGCCGACCCTTTCATAATGAGCGGCGTGTTGAGCAAAAGCTTCACAAGCAAGCCGGCTGTCAAACTGACGACCGTAAATCGCTGCTCGTTGATGCCCTGCATGATCGCCGCCGTCACAGAAAACAACGCATACAAAATCGCCGCCGGCGCATACCAGCGCAGCACCTGTTCACCAAGCGGATCATAGCTGTAAAACGAGCTGTACACCGGCCCTGCCAGCACCGCCATGCCGATGACGGCCGGGAGCGTTAAAAACATGAGCACTTGAAACGTCTGGTTCAAATATTGCCGCAACGCTTTCCGGTCTTGCGCGACATACGCTTTCGTAATCGTCGGGATGAGCGCCAAGCTGAACGATGTCGCGAGCGTCACAGGAATGATGACGAGCTTTTGCGCCCACATGTTGAACACGGAATACGCGTGCTCCGAGATGTTCCCGCGGCCCGCCGCCGCCATCGCGTGATTGAACGTAAACTGATCGACAAGCTGGTACAGCGACATCGACAAGCCGACAAAGACGAACGGAATTGAAGAAAGAAGCAGTTCTTTATACATCGCCAAAAGCGGCACGTCCGCTTCGCCGCGGTCGCGCGCAAGCAGCGACTGCAAATACGGACGCCGCTTCCACCAGTAGACAAGGAGCACCAAAAGCCCGGCCGCCGCGCCGACAAACGCGGCAAACGTCGCCGCGCTCACGGCGGAGACGATCGAGCCATCCATCAGGCGCAAAATGACGTAGCACGCTCCAAGCAAAAAAGCGATGCGCGCGATTTGTTCGACGACTTGCGACAGCGCCGTCGGGCCCATCGACTCATGGCCTTGGAAAAATCCGCGGATCAAACTCATCACCGGCACGATCAGGAGCGCAAAGCTGACCGCGCGGATGACGGCCGTGACGTCGTCGACCGAGTTGACGTTCGTTTTCGCGTCGATGACGTGCGGCGCCAAGACGGGGGCCAAGGCATACAAAATGAGCCATGAGGCGATGCCGCTTGCCACCATCAAGAGGAGGCCGGAGCGAAAGAGCCGATAGCCGACGCCGTATTCTCCAAGCGCGTTGTATTTCGACACAAACTTTGACACGGCCACCGGCAGCCCGCCGGTTGCCAAGCTCAAAAAAATTTGGTACGGCACATAGCCGTATCCGTACAGCGCCCCGCCGCGTTCGCCGACAAGATGGTAAAACGGGATGACGTAAAACAAACCAAGGAGGCGAGAAATCATCACGCCGGCCGTTAAAATAAACGTGCCGCGCAACAGTTTCGATGTTGACATACGACCCCTTCCCTAGCCATGGACGTTGAAAATCACAACGTATCTATTTTACCATAGTTGTCAATGGAACGAAAAATCTCATCCACGCGTAAAAAGAAAGGGTGGAATGGATATGGGATACGACGTCGTCATCATCGGCGGCGGCCCGTCCGGGCTCATGGCGGCCATCGGCGCCGGCGAAGAAGGGGCGAAGGTGCTCTTGTTGGAAAAAGGAACGAAACTCGGGCGCAAGCTCGCCATCTCTGGCGGCGGCCGCTGCAACGTGACAAATCGGCTGCCGGTCGAGGAAATCGTCCGCCATATTCCCGGCAACGGTCGCTTTTTGTACAGCGCCTTCTCGGTGTTCAACAATGAAGACATCATCCGCTTTTTTGAGCGGCTCGGCGTGCCGCTCAAAGAGGAAGACCACGGCCGCATGTTCCCGAAAAGCGACAGCGCCCAGTCGGTCGTCGACGCGCTTGTTCGCGAACTATCGCGGCTTGGGGTCGACGTCCGGCTTGAATCGCCAGTGGCGGACGTGTTGTATGAACAAGGAAAAACAGTGGGCGTCACGCTGAAAAGCGGAGAGACGATCCACGCCCGTGCGGTTGTCATCGCCGTCGGCGGCAAATCGGTGCCGCAAACCGGCTCAACGGGCGACGGCTATCCGTGGGCGGAAAAAGCGGGTCACACCGTGACCGAATTGTTTCCAACCGAAGTGCCGATCGTCTCGCATGAGCCGTTCATCAAAGAGCGGACGCTGCAAGGCTTGTCGCTGCGCGATGTCGCGTTAAGCGTCTTAAAGCCGAACGGCAAGCCGATCATCACCCACCGGATGGACATGCTGTTTACGCACTTCGGTATTTCCGGCCCGGCCGCCCTCCGCTGCAGCCAGTTTGTCGTCAAAGCGCTGAAAAAAGCCCCCGACGGCGCGGTCAAAATGAGCATCGATGCGCTGCCGGACATGACGCAGGAAGAGCTGTTTCAACATCTCGCCAAACTGTGCAAAGAAGAGCCGAAAAAGGCGGTCAAAACGATCGCCAAAACGGTGCTTCCCGAGCGGTACGCCGTCTTTTTGCTCGAGCGGGCCGGCATCGACCCACACGCCTCTGCCGGAACGGTCGGCCATGAGGCGCTTCGGGCGTTTATCCAGCAATGCAAACAATTTACCTTTTGCGTCCACGGCACGCTGCCGCTCGAGAAAGCATTCGTCACCGGCGGCGGCGTGTCGGTCAAAGAAATTGAACCGAAAACGATGGCCTCCAAATGCATGGCCGGCCTTTACTTTTGCGGCGAAATTTTGGACATTCACGGCTACACAGGCGGCTACAACATCACCGCTGCCCTTGTCACCGGGCGGCTCGCCGGCGTGAACGCCGCCCGTTATGCATTGGCGGAAAAAAGCGAGACCAACAGCCCTGCGGAGGAGAACGCAGCGGATTGACTGCTGTCCTCATACCGCTCGGGCGCTCCGGGCCGTCCGCCGACATTTCGGCAGCTCCCGTCTTCAAGGCAAGCGGTGGCCGCATTTTGCCGCGTGAAACGGATGTGGGCGCCAACGCCTCAACGATCCGGCGTCTTAGTCCATGTAAACGATCACGCCCGGTAAATGACCATGGCAGAGAAACAGTAAATTTGCTCGCCTTCCGATTCCATCGCCGCGACGCTGTATTTGACATCGATCAATTGCCCGTCTTTCAGGCGCGCTAAAAAGTCGTTGACCGCTGCTTCCAAATCTTTTTCATGTTCCTTGTCAAACACTTTGACTTTGTACATGGCGCTCCCCCCGTTTTCTTTTTCCTTTTCCACAAGGAGAGGGAAAGTCCTGCCCGACGCAACAAAAAACGCGCCCCAAAGGCCAGGGCGCATTCCATGCAGCCGGCAGCTTTCATCGGCGGTGGCTGCAGCGAGTCTAATCGACTCCTGCCGCACTGAAGGGAGGTTTTCTATAGATGCCATTTGAAGAAGCTGTCCCATTTGCCGCTTTTACCGAGATTGGATCGACTGTCGGGCGACCGAACCACGCCGCTTCCAGACCCATATATGGGTCTGTGAAGCAGGCGGTTGTTCGGTCTTCCGTCACGCCTTGGCGTGACGAAGGCAAGCCACAGGCTTGCCTTCGACAGTCGAAAATGGACAAACCGCTTTTCCGTCAAGGAGATGTTAAACTTCTTCGTTGCATCTATATAGAGGCTGCGTTATCTCCTGTTCCAGCTGCAGCGAGTTTAATAGACTCCTACGGCATTGAACGCCTGTTTCACCGAGTTCACTTCTTGGCTTGTCGAGCCGTACAAGTCAGCGGCAGCCTGAGTGCAGGCGGCGCGCAGCTGGCTGAAGGTTGACGTCGGCGTCAAATAGTAGACGAGCGCCCGATAGAAAATTTTCCCCATTTTGTCGCGGCCGATGCCGGTGACGCTCACGCCGTAGTGGGTGCCGCCTTGGCTGAGCAAATACGCCGCCTTATTGATGATGCCGCTGTTCGTATGGACGCCGCCGTTATCTTGCGTGCCGGTGTACCGCTTGGAATAATGATCCGGATCGCCGTATTTCGCCGGATCGGACATCGAGCGGAGTGCATCGCCGGTGATCCCAGGCGTGTAAATGTCTTCGCCGATCTCCCAGTCCGGGCTGCGGTTGGAATAAAACTCCACGAGCGTGCCGAAAATGTCAGACATCGCCTCGTTGATGGCGCCGGATTCATTTTGGTAAACAAGCCCGGCCGTATAATCCGTCACCGCATGGGTCAGCTCATGCCCGACGACGTCAATGCCGCCGGAAAACGGCAAAAACGTCTGTCCGTCTCCATCGCCGTACACCATTTGCGAGCCGTTCCAAAACGCGTTGTTGTAGCCGCGTCCGTAATGGACGGTCGAACGGATGGCGGCGTTGCTGCCGTCATAGCTCAGACGGCCGTGCACATTTTTGTAGTAGTCGTACACGACGCTGGCGTAATAATGAGCATCCACAGCCGCCGCATCATAGCTGGCGAAAAATTGGTTGTCGCTATCGGCCCACAAGCTGCCGGGCAGCACGGTGCGGTTTCGTCCGTCATACGTAAAAATGCCGCTGCCGCGCGTATTGTCTTGCAAATAGTAGTAGCCGTAATACGAGGAATACGTCGTATTGATATATTTCTGATCTCCCAACACACCGCGGCCCACGCCGACCGTCGACGTGCCGGCGACCGGTTGCCCGCCGCCCGGCTTCGCCTCGTCCATTTGATTCCATTTGTTCAACACTTTTCCATCTATGGCATCGATCATGTAGATCCAGTTGCCTGGGACAGGGGTTAAAAAGCGGACATTGACCTCATAGGCGAGACGCGGGGTTTCCCCATCCGGATAGATGACAAGCCGCGTTGGTTTTTCCTTCTCGCCCGCCGGCCGTTCTTTCGTCACCGTATCGGCCACATCTTGTTCCGCGATCATTTCCGCTTGTTGAACAGAAAGGGCGGCTTTTGTCTTCAATGCTCGTTGATCCAAATCCGGAATGAGCGCGCCCGACAAAGAGGACAATTCACCATCATGGACGTGGGCAACAAGCACGGCGCCATACACTGGGATGCCGTGATGACGCTGTTCAAACCGCATGACCGTATGGCCGAGTTCGTCCGTTTGGTTGCCGATCAGCGCCAGCCGTTCCCGGGCTTGTCCGCCAAGGCGGAATGTATTCTTCTCTTGATCGAGATAACGGTAAACCAATTCTTCTGGAGCCTCTTGGCCTTTCAACAGCGGGCCTGAAACGAACGACGGCGTCTTCCACTGTTCGTCCCATACCACGGATTTTTCCTTCGCCAAAGCGCCGAGCGGCCAAGCCATCAATCCAAACGCCAACCCGATCGCGCCAAGCATCGCCCGTTTGTTCATTCCCTTCACCCCTTTCTTTTTTAATAGTTTGATTATTCCTTTCAATCAAAATTTTATCTTAACATTGGTTGATTCGGTATTGGGAAAATGATTGGGCGACATACGGCCTGATCCGGCAGCCTATTTTCCGTTTTTCTCTCTTTGCGGCTTTCTGCCTGCGACAAAACAGCCAGAGTGAAACCCGGCCGGCAGCGGGGGCTGCTAAACCAAAAGACTCATCCTTTTCGCTTGAGTCAACGGATTTCTGAAAGACGTCTTTCAGCGGCTGAAACAAAAAAACCGACTCATCCCCGCTTTCGCACCATGACGAAAACAGGGGACGGATCGGTTCGAAGAAGATCAAAAGAGCCATAAGGCCGCCTCATCCGACGCAGACAGGCAAAGCGTTCATCCGGCGTTCTTTTTATTGGGCGATCACCGTCGGCGGCGGATGCTCATCTTTAGCCGCTTCTTTCACCCCGATGCCCGGACCAAAAGCCGAAGCGAGGCCAAGGACGGCGAGAGCGACGATCACGATGACCCGCTTTTTCACAAGCTTCACCTCCTTTCAAACACCGGCTTGCGTTCGCAAGAGGGTGCAGCTTAGCTGATAATATTGGGCCGCCTGCTTGTATTGGCGCCTCCGCATATAACAATCCGCCAAATATTCGGCATACAACGATGCGTCGTCATACTCCTTCTTTTTTTGGAAATAGGGAATCGCCTCTTGTTTGAGCAGCCGCTCCAACGGTTCGTCTTCTCCGCTCAAAAGCAGCCGGTAAATGGAAAAATGCAAATAATACTCATAATGCTCGGACGCGCCGTTAGGGGCTTGTTCGAGCTGTTTCCACCCCTCCTCGACGGCCATCCACGCTTTGCGGTAATGCTTGGCCTCACAATGCACGCGCATGAGCGACAACAGCGTGATGAGCCGTGCATCCAGCGGGGCGTCCGCTTTATATATCAAGCTGTTCTCGTAATGTTGCACCGCCTCGCCATATTGGCGTTTCATTCCTTTCAAATGGCCGAGATTGTGTTCCACAATCCCGAGAAGCCGTCGATCGTCCACCATCCTCGCCGCCTTTTGGGCCAACAGGCAATGGTCAACCGCTTTGTCGATCTCCCCGCAGCGCCGGTAGCAAATCGCCAACAACACATGGCATTCGGCGCTCCGCCGCAAGTCGTATTCCACCTGGCTGAGCGCCAGCGCTCGCTCGGCGTAATGAAGGCATCGGAACCATTTCCACAGACGGCTGCATGCAAGCGCCAACAAGTAAGCCAAATCGGCCTCTTCTCCGCTCGTTTTCCATTCTCCCTTCAACCACTGTTCTGCCCTTTGATAACAATGCAAAGCGTCGTCATATTTTTCTTGACAATAATATAAAAGCCCAAAAAACTTCCAATAATAATAACGCATGTCATCACTGAACGACCCATACCAGTCCCGCACGCTTTGCGCCGCCGTTTCCGCCCCCTTTTTGTCACCAAGAAGCAGAAAATACCGGATCCGCATCAGCTGAAAATAAATCATGGCTTCGGCATCCCTAGACTGCTCGCATCGCTCTTTGACCGCTTCATACAGTTCCTGCGCGGCAGGTTTATCACGGCTTGTCATCGCCTTGTACCACGACATCACCCATTCGAACCACGAAGGCGTTGTGTCGTTTCCGCTGGGGCGGATGTCGAGCCGCCGAAACAGCCATTCGAGCACCTCTTGGCTCGGGATGACTTGGTTGTTCTCAATTTTTGATAAATAAGAAACCGAAATAATGCCTTCAGCCGTTTCTTCTTGGGTCAGGCCTTTCATCAGACGGGCGAATTTCAAGCGGTCGCCGAGTTTCAACAGGGAGATCCTCCTTTGAACAATTGTCTGATTTTACCGAAAATTATATCCCTTCCTTTTTTTCTTGCATCACACTTTGGTACTAAAACAAAATGGAAAAAGCGCCCCAAAAAACTGGGACGCTTTTTCGCTCGTGCAAGGCCGGCGACAATCCACCATTTCTTGAGCGGCGAGAAGAGCAACATTCAGAAAGTTTCCCTATTTGATTTCTCCATTTGAGAAGCGGCATGGGAGCCGCCTTCTTGTTGAATCACTAGCCTTCTCCCCCGCAGGCGGACCAGAGAAGCGCAAGCCGCCGACGCTTGAAAAGGCCGGCGGCAGCGAACCATTCCTTTGCCTCTTGACTGAACGGGGCTGTTCGGATGAATCCGTTTCCCATCCGCTGACGCTTCCCGGCATTTTAGTCTTGACGGAAAAGGTCCATGGGCAACGTTTTGCCAAATCCCGACTCACCGATGTGGGATTTTCGCAGAACAGAATCACTGAGATGACGGCCCGCCATGCTCTGTCCTTCGAGCCGGAAACGCTTATCGCTTCGGCACCGTTTCTCCTTCCCATTCCAGCATGCCGCCGGTCATGTTGCGGACGCGGTAGCCGAGCTCTTGCAAGTAGCGGCAGACGTTTTCGCTCCGCCGTCCGGAGCGGCAGACGAAAATGTATTCTTCGTTGCGGTCGAATTCCGCAAGCCGGGCAGGGATGTCGCCCATTTTGATATGCTTCGCGCCGGGGATCATGCCGAGAGCGACTTCCTCGTCTTCACGCACATCGACAATGTTCAGCTTTTCACCGCGTTCGAGTTTTTCCTTCACTTCCGCCGGCGTGATTTCCTTGATCTCTTCCATGGCAGATCGACCCCTTTCTCTCGCTTTTTCGACAAAAGGCAGCGGGGAAGGCGTCGATTCCTCCCCGCTTGCGCTGGCTATGCGGAAGCTGGTTCAAGATGATCGTTCCTTGACGCCGCGTGCGCCGTCTCAAGGCGGGCGGCCGCTTTTTCATCAATTAGCGACGATATTGACGAGCTTGCCGGGGACGGCGATCACTTTGCGCACCGTTTTGCCCGCAAGCTGCTCTTTGATTTTTTCATCGGCGAGCGCCCGCTCCTCGAGCGCTTCTTTCGGCAAGTCGGCCGGCACGTGCAAACGCGAACGCACCTTGCCGTTGATTTGCACGACGATTTCCACGACGTCCTCGACCAACTTCGTTTCATCATACGTCGGCCATGGTTCATAGGCGATCGTGTCCGTGTGGCCGAGCTTTTGCCACAGTTCTTCGCCGATGTGCGGGCAAACCGGCGACAAGAGCTTGACGAACCCTTCCATGTATGCTTTTTTCATTTGCTCCGCTTTATACGCTTCGTTGATGAACACCATCAGCTGCGAAATGGCGGTGTTGAAGCGCAAGGCTTCGTAGTCTTCCGTCACTTTTTTCACCGTTTGGTGATAGACGCGCTCGAGCGTATCGTTCGCTGGTTCGTCGACGATGTTCGGGTTCAGTTCGCCATTCTCGGTGACAAAGAGTCTCCAGACGCGATCGAGGAAGCGGCGCGCCCCGTCGAGCCCTTTCGTCGACCAAGCGATCGACGCCTCCAGCGGCCCCATGAACATTTCGTATAGCCGCAAGGTGTCGGCCCCATGGCTTTCAATGATGTCGTCCGGGTTGACGACGTTGCCTTTCGATTTGCTCATTTTTTCGTTGTTTTCGCCTAAAATCATCCCTTGGTTGAACAACTTTTGGAACGGCTCTTTTGTCGGCACGATGCCAAGGTCATAGAGAAACTTATGCCAGAAGCGGGCGTAAAGCAAGTGCAAGACGGCGTGCTCCGCCCCGCCAATGTAGACATCGACCGGCAGCCACTTTTTCAGCTTTTCCGGATCGGCGAGCTGCTTGTCGTTGTGCGGGTCGATGTAGCGCAAATAATACCAGCAGCTTCCGGCCCATTGCGGCATCGTGTTCGTTTCGCGCCGCCCTTTTTTCCCGGTTTTCGGGTCGACGACGTTGACCCATTCGTCGATGTTGGCGAGCGGCGACTCGCCCGTTCCCGACGGACGGATTTCATCCGTTTTCGGCAAGACGAGCGGCAATTCCTCTTCCGGCACCGGCGTCATCGTCCCGTCTTCCCAATGGATGATCGGAATCGGTTCGCCCCAGTAGCGCTGGCGGCTGAACAGCCAGTCGCGCAACCGGTACGACACTTTTTTCCGCCCCTTGCCGTGTTCCTCAAGCCAGGCGATCATTTTATCGATCGCTTCCTGCTTGTTCAAGCCGTTCAAAAACTCGGAGTGGATATGCTCGCCGTCGCCGGTGTACGGCCCGTTTTCGATATCGCCGCCAGCGACGACTTCTTTGATCGGCAAGTCGAACGTTTTCGCAAACTCGTAGTCGCGCTCATCGTGCGCCGGCACGGCCATGATCGCCCCGGTGCCGTAGCTCATCAACACGTAGTCGGCGATCCAAATCGGAAGCCGCTCGCCGGTGACCGGATGAATGGCGTACGCGCCGGTGAACACGCCCGTTTTTTCTTTCGCCAAATCGGTGCGCTCAAGGTCGCTTTTGCTTTGAATTTCTTTCAAATAGGCGTCAACGGCCGGCTTTTGCTCCGGCGTGGTAATTTTCTCCACAAGCGGATGCTCGGGCGCCAAGACGGTGTACGTCGCGCCAAAGAGCGTATCCGGACGGGTCGTGAAGACGGTGAACGTCTCGTCATGGCCGTCGACGGCAAACTCGATTTCCGCTCCTTCCGAGCGGCCGATCCAGTTGCGCTGCATCTCCTTGATGCTTTCCGGCCAGTCGAGCTCCTCTAAATCTTCAAGCAGGCGGTCGGCGTACGCGGTGATTTTCAGCATCCATTGCCGCATCGGCTTGCGGATGACCGGATGCCCGCCGCGCTCGCTCCGGCCGTTGATCACTTCCTCGTTCGCCAGCACCGTGCCGAGCGCCGGACACCAGTTGACCGGCACCTCATCCATATACGCAAGCCCTTTTTCGTACAGTTTCAAGAAAATCCACTGCGTCCATTTGTAATAGTTCGGATCGGTCGTGTTAATTTCGCGATCCCAATCGTACGAAAAGCCAAGCGATTTAATTTGCCGGCGGAAGTTGTCGATGTTTTTTTGCGTAAACTCGGCCGGGTCGTTTCCAGTATCCAGCGCATACTGCTCGGCCGGCAACCCGAACGCGTCCCAGCCCATCGGATGAAGGACATTGTACCCTTGCATCCGCTTCATGCGCGCCAAAATGTCGGTCGCCGTATACCCTTCCGGATGGCCGACGTGCAAGCCGGCGCCGGACGGATACGGGAACATGTCGAGCACGTAAAACTTCGGTTTGTCGTCATCATCGGGCGTGCGGAACGTTTTGTTTTTCTCCCAATAGTCCTGCCATTTTTTTTCGATTTCGCGGTGGTTGAAGCTCATCGCAGCACTCCTCCTATCAAGATTCTACTTCTACTTGCATCATGGACGAAAGTATGTACAAAAAAACCTCCCATCCCCACGCAAAGGGACGAGAGGCGCGCTTCCCGCGGTACCACCCTTTTTGGCGCGCACATGGCGCACCCGCTTTCTTCCTTAACGCGGATGGACGGCCGGCGCTGTCGATGACCGTTCACGCCGGCAACTCCGAGGCGAGTTCACGGGCCGACTTCGGTTGACTCGCACCATCCGTCAACTCTCTGCCGTCCGTCAAGCCCGCTACTGCTCCTCTTCACCGTTGTTCGCTTTGTTGTTTCGAATGGCAAACTTATTATTATTTTAAAAAATTTGTCGATCAATTGCAAGTTGAAACCTATATGGTCGCAGCCGTTTTTTCTCCCGCCTTTTCCGTCGGCCTCGGCAGCCAGCGGTCGTACAAAAGTGATGCGGCCACCGCCAACAGGGCAAACGCGACGAGCAGCCCAATGAGCAGCTTCATTCCGAAGGCGTCAGCAATCCAACCACCGATGACCGGTCCAATCATCCGTCCGGCCGTGGCCGTACCGTTGACGATGCCTTGGTACAACCCAGCCTTCCCTTGCGGCGCCAATTCGTTCACCACTGCCGGAATCGCCGGCCAGACGATCATTTCGGCGATGGTGAGGACCACCATGGAGGCGGCAAACTCAACAAGGGAATCGGCGCCAAACAGCATCGCAAACGAGACGACGAAAATGGCAAACCCGATCACCGTTTGTCGTTTCATCCCCGGCATGAAGCGGTGGATCACCCGCGACAGCACGGGCTGGGCCAAGACGATCAACGCGCCGTTGATCGTCCAAAGCAAGCTGTACTGCCCGACCGGTATCTCGAGCTCGCGCGTATAGGCGGCGATCGTCGTCGACCATTGGACATAGCTTAACCAACATAGTCCATAGCCGGCGCAAAGGAGGGCGAGCGCCCAGCCCACGGCACGGGATGGCACTTTTTCCGCTTCTGCCGGCCGTTTCGTTCGCGCCGGGGGCAAAAGCGGGATGCGCCGCAATCCGACCGTGACGATCGCCAAAAACGCCGCATAAAGCAATAGATTGGCCAAAAACACGAACGAGAACGAATACGAAGCGACAAACCCGCCAAGCGCCGAACCGACGGCAACGCCGATATTTTGCGCGACATACAAGGCGTTGAACGCCCACCGCCCCCCTTCGGGCCAAATCGCCCCGGCGTACGCCGACGCCGCCGGAAAGACGACGCCGCTGCCGATGCCGACAAGCGCCAAAAACACCGCATAATGCGGCCAGCCGTGCCAAACGTTCAACCCCGCAAGCGCGGCCATCGTCAACACCGCTCCGGCCAACAAAACGCGAAACCCGCCGATCCGGTCAAACAAAACACCGCCAACCAGACTGCCGATGACGCTGCCGCCGGAGTTGAGCATCAGCACCGCTCCCGCCACCGCGAGCGGCTGATCGAGTTGTTCATGCAAATAAATGGTATTTAACGGCCATAAAAATGACGCCCCTGTTACATTGAGCGCCATACCGACGAGCAGCCACCAAAGAGCGCGGGGCATCGGTCATCATCCTTTTCATCGCTTTTCTTTTGATTCCCGAAATAATTGTAGGGGAAAACAGGAAAAAAAGCAATCAAAAAAGCGCCTAAAAACATCCATGAGCAAACGGTACTGCCCACCTTGGCATGAACATCACGACTCACCAACGGGTGATGTTCATGGAAACCACTCATGAGCAGGCCTTGTTCTCCACCTTGGCATGAACATCACGGCTCACCCACGCGTGATGTTTACAGAAAAAAGAGGCGGCTTGATGGCCGCCCCATCGTTCGGCATGACTCACCCATTGCGCTGCTTGGAGCGGATCGGCTGGCCGCCCGTTTGTTCGTACTGCTTTTTCGCCAGCTTGACCGGGTCGAAATCTTGACCGAGCTCGAGATCGTTATTGTTTTGGCCGTTGCGCGTTTTTTGTTCCGGGTTGGTTTGCTTGAGGCGTCGCTTCATGTCGTGTCCCTCCTCCCTTCGGTTTCCTCGTCGTTCTTGGCTTTCCCTTTGGCGGGTGTGAATGGCGGGGCTTTCAATTGCCGCTCGTCTCAGCGGTCAAGCAAGATCATTTCGTTTTGCAGCTGCTCAAGCTGGAGCCGCATCCGGTGCAGCTGTTCGCGCTGCTGGGCGTTGCAGCTGCGGGCGAGGTGCGCTAAATCAAGGACCGTTTGCTCGAGCATTTGCTGGGCGTTCGTATATTCAGTGATGTTGTAATGCTCCTGCTTTTGCGCTTCGGTATATTGTTCTTTCGCAAAGCGGATCACATCTTCACACCGCTGCAAAAACTCTTCAACCGATTGTCTTGTCGCCATGTGTTCACCCCTTTTCATCATGTTCCCTCATGTTTACTATGCGCCGCCCGCGGCAGTCGTATCACGCCAATGATTGGCAGGCGGTCGATCGCCGCTGTTGTATGGACGGCAATCGGCCGACCCGGTCTCGATGAAATGCCCTTCGGTCGTCGATGTTCGCCGTTGTCTCTGCGGCAACGGTTGGAGACTGCCAACGCCATTTCGACGGTCTGCAGTCGATTTTCCCTGTTGTTTTTGCTACAATGCCAACATCGGCGCCTTCGTTCCGTCCGATCCACTCAAAGCTTTTCGTCGCTCCGGCGCAGCGGATGGCCAAGCCGGAAGAACAACGATGCCGCCTGCCATCCGTGCCAGCGCCAACGATAAAACGATCGCAAGGAGGACCAACCGATGGCATTGATGAACATTTTGCCGTTTGCTCGTTTTTTGCTCGACCAAGCGGTCCATGAAGGCGACATCGCCGTTGACGCGACGGTCGGCAACGGTCATGACACCGTCTATCTCGCGGAACGCGTCGGCGGCAGCGGCCATGTTTTCGGTTTTGACATCCAACGCGAAGCCATCGCCGCGGCGTCCGCCCGCCTCGCCGAACACGGACTGCGCGAGCGGGCGACGCTGTTGGAACGAAGCCACAGTGAACTGCTTGACGCACTTCCCGCTGACGTGCACGGGCGGATCGCCGGCGCCGTGTTCAACCTCGGCTATTTGCCAGGCGGCAACAAACAGATCGTCACCAAGCCGGAATCGACGATCGAAGCGGTCCGCCAGCTGCTTTCCGTCATGAAGCCGGGCGGCGTCATCGTCCTTGTCGTCTACCATGGTCATCCCGAAGGAAAGCGCGAACGCGACGCGCTCCTTGATTACGTCCGCTCTCTTGATCAACGGCGCGTCCACGCTTTGAAATATGAATTCATCAATCGGCAAAACGACCCGCCGTTTTTGCTTGCGCTTGAGAATCGGGCAGATGGAGGCGCCTGATTCCGTCCGGTTCACCAACAAACCGCTGTCCTCGCCAATACAAGCAAACGGCCGCCCTTATGAAAAGGACAGCCGTTTTTGTGTTCCTTGCCAGAGGCGGTATGCCTTGCCGTTCCAGTAAAAAAACTGCGACGCCGCCCCGCCGGCGCGGACGAGCCGGCGCGCCAGCCGGCGCAGTCCGCGTTGCTTCTTCACCTTGGCATCCGACAAATACAACCCGAGCAAGCCGCGGTGGATGAGGCGATGAAACTCGCCGTGCGGGAGCGCGCCGACATGGCGGTCGGCCTCTTCGATGAAATGGCAAAGCCGCTCAAGCATCACCGTTTCATTCGGATAGTAAAAACAAAAGTTCAGGTCGCCGCCTTCCCGGTCTTCCTCTTGATCGATCAAATAGTCAAGCAAAATGTGCAGCCCTTGAATGTACGGAAAATAGCCGTCGCGCACTTGTCTCGCCATCTCCGGCGGCAGCGATTCGCCAAACGCATAGGCGACAAGGCAGAAAATGCCGAGCGTCGAACCGGAGCAGGCGGAAAACTCATACCATTCCATCGGCGGCAAGGCGGCTTTGTATTGCTCGAACCATTTCTCCAGCCGCGGCACCCGCTCGCTCGCTTCGACATGTTTATGCACTTGCAAGTCGCAATAATATCCGGCCAATTCATGCAAAAACGGGGCGACCGTCTCATAATGGCGCACCGTCTCGAGCACCTCTTGGCACGTGCGCACAAGCGCCGGCAAATAGCCACCGTCTTCCTGTTCTCGGCGATGGCGGTAATAGTTCGACGGCTCCGCGCCGATCGTCAAAGCGTCCGGCATCGAATCGTGCAAGGCGCGAAAGTCGAGCGGATCAAGCGAGGTGCTGCGGTCGCACAAATTATCCAAATAATCGCTGATCGTCTGGTAAGCAACGATAAAGCGGATGCAATCCTCCATGTTTTCTCCGGCCAAGAGCGCCAAAATGGAGCCGCCTTCGCAATGGAACGTTTTTGAGGCGATGCTCGCGAGCGCCTGGCGCCGCAATTCCGGGTCAGGAATGCGCTCAGCTTGGCGCTGCCAATAGGCAAGCTCACGGTGGACAAGCGGAAGCACGTCACGATACACCGTTTTCATCAAGGCGATGGGGTTTTTCGGAATGTTCAATCGGCTCACCTCAGGTGCAAACACCATGGTCTCGTCTCCTAGCATTTCCATCTTATCGGCAACCAAAATCGTTTCGCGTCTGAACAGCCTGCAATCTCGTTTTCCAGTATTGCCATCCCTGCAGCTGGGGCAAACCATAAAAGGGGTTGGCAATGAAATGAAAAAGCCGCTCAAAAACGGTTTTTCTCACGTTGAGAAGTTTTGTGAAATTCGGATCTTCTTTCCCTATCCCAATCACTCATCGGGCGAAAAGAAACATTTTTCACCAATCCCGATTAGGCGTGCTCGCTTTCGTTGGCGATTTGGACGCAGCGTTGTACAATACATGGTGAACGATCGATTTTGAAACGGAAAGGAACGAACGCCCATGATTTACCCATACAAAGGCAAAACACCGCAAATTGCCGCATCCGCCTTTATCGCCGACTATGTGACGATCACCGGCGATGTCACCATCGGCGAAGAGACGAGCATTTGGTTCAATACCGTCATTCGCGGCGACGTAGCACCGACGGTGATTGGCAATCGGGTCAATATTCAAGATAACTCAATTTTGCATCAAAGTCCAAACAATCCGCTTATTATTGAGGACGGGGTGACGGTCGGCCATCAAGTCATTTTGCACAGCGCCATCGTTCGCAAAAACGCCTTGATCGGCATGGGCTCGATCATTCTGGACCGTGCAGAAATTGGGGAAGGCGCGTTTATCGGCGCCGGCAGTTTGGTGCCGCCAGGCAAAAAAATTCCGCCCAACACGCTCGCCCTCGGCCGGCCGGCGAAAGTCGTCCGCGAACTGACGGAAGACGACATCCGCGAAATGGAGCGCATCCGCCGCGAATATGTCGAGAAAGGACAGTATTACAAAGTACTGCAGCAACAGCGGGCCAATCAGACCTAACCGGCGCCAGCGGCGGGAAGGTTGCCCCCATCGCCAAGCCCCTGCAGGCGCGTCCCCTGGCACAAACAGGCCAACGACAGAGGCAAACGGCCGTTGGCGACCGCTCACCGATCGCACGGCCATCCATTCCCAGCACACGCCTATGCCAAAACAAAAAATAAAAAAGAGGGCGGCCGGCTATCGCCTGTAGGCCACCCTCTTTTTTGCTTTATTGTTTGTTCGCCAACGCCAACGCTTGTTCTTTCAACAAGGCGGCTTTGTCGGTGCGCTCCCACGGCAGGTCGATGTCCGTGCGCCCGAAATGGCCGTAAGCGGCCGTCTGTTTGTAAATCGGACGGCGAAGGTCGAGCATTTTGATGATGCCCGCCGGACGGAGATCAAAGTTGTTGCGGACGACTTCAATTAAAATGTCTTCGGACACTTTGCCGGTGCCGAATGTATCGATCGAAATCGAAACCGGGCGGGCGACGCCGATCGCGTAGGCGAGCTGCACTTCGCACTTGTCGGCAAGGCCAGCTGCGACGATGTTTTTCGCGACATAGCGGGCCGCATACGCTGCCGAACGGTCGACTTTCGTCGGGTCTTTGCCCGAGAACGCGCCGCCGCCGTGACGGGCGTAGCCGCCGTACGTATCGACGATGATTTTCCGCCCCGTCAACCCGGCATCCCCTTGCGGACCGCCGATGACGAACCGTCCGGTCGGGTTGATGAAATAGTTCGTGTTCTCATCCAGCAGCTCCGCCGGCACGACCGGTTTGATCACATGTTCTTTAATGTCTCGCTGGATTTGCTCTTGCGTAATTTCCGGATGGTGCTGTGCGGAAACGACGATCGTATCGACGCGCACCGGTTTGCCGTTTTCATCATATTCGATCGTCACTTGCGTTTTCCCGTCCGGGCGCAAGTACGGCAAGACGTCCGTTTTGCGCACTTCCGCCAAGCGGCGCGCCAAGCGGTGCGCAAGCGAAATCGGCAGCGGCATCAATTCTTCCGTCTCATTGCAGGCGAACCCAAACATGAGCCCTTGGTCGCCGGCGCCGATCGCTTCAATTTCCTCGTCAGTCATCTGACCTTCGCGCGCCTCGAGCGCTCGGTCCACCCCCATCGCGATATCCGGCGACTGCTCGTCAATCGACGTGAGCACTGCGCACGTATCGGCGTCAAATCCGTACTTGGCGCGCGTATAGCCGATTTCGCGAACCGTATCGCGGACGATGCGCGGAATGTCCACATACGTCGACGTCGTAATTTCCCCGCTCACGAGCACCAGTCCGGTCGTGACGCTCGTTTCGCAAGCAACGCGGGCGTTCGGATCTTTTTCCAAGATGGCATCCAAAATCGCATCGGAAATTTGGTCGCAAATTTTATCCGGATGTCCTTCGGTTACAGATTCTGAAGTAAACAAGCGGCGTTTGGCTGACATTCGGTTTGTTTCCTCCTCTTGGCATAATGTGGCGACACGGAACTCATTTCCCTTTTTTCGCTTCGCAATATAAAAAACCTTTCCTGTAACGGCTGAGGAAAGGTCATGGCAATCGTATTGCTTCCTTTCACTCTTATCGTTCAAGGACTGCGCCTTGCCACAGGTTAGCACCATTTCACACATGTACAGTTGTGACGGTTGCTGGGCTTCATCGGGCCTGTCCCTCCGCCGGCTCGGGATAAGAGTATCCGTTCAATGACTTATCTTATCGCAATGGAATCGGCAAAGTCAACTATCGAAATTCATTTTTTATTATTTCCAGTCATGAACATTCTTTCCTCAAAGAAATCGACACATTGGGAAAAATAAAGTTTGAAAAACCCACACAATTAGTATGGACTATTAATAAAAATGTGTTATACTATTTTCAAGAGTGATTCTAATAAAGAAGGCAGGTTTTGAACATGGGGATTGCCAATATGACCAATAAACTCGATCTCTTGCTGCAAAAACCGTACGTCCACTACCAACTGTCCGTCGCTGAACTCGTCGAAAAAGTGCTGCAACGGAAGGAAGGTCGGCTGACGCACACCGGCGCCGTCGCCGTCACGACCGGCAAGTACACGGGGCGGTCGCCCAAAGACAAATACATCGTCGAAGAACCGTCAACGAAGCAAACGATCGACTGGGGGACAATCAACCAGCCGATGTCTCCGGAGACGTTTGATAAACTGTACGACAAAGTGCTCGATTATTTAATGAAAAAAGATGAACTGTTCGTCTTTAAAGGCTTTGCCGGCGCCGATCCGAAATCCCGGCTGCCGATTCAAGTCGTGAACGAATTCGCCTGGCACAACTTGTTCGTCCATCAGCTGTTCATCCGGCCAAGCGCCGAAGAGCTCGCCGCGCATGAACCGCAATTCACCGTCATTTGCGCGCCGAACTTTAAGGCGAATCCAGCTGTGGACGGCACGCGCTCGGAAGCGTTCATCATCATCTCGTTTGAACGCCGCGTCGTCCTAATCGGCGGGACGGAGTACGCCGGCGAAATGAAAAAATCGATCTTTTCGGTGATGAACTATTTGCTGCCGGAACAAGGCATCCTGCCGATGCACTGCTCGGCCAACGTCGGCCAGGAAGGCGACGTCGCCCTCTTCTTCGGCTTGTCGGGAACCGGGAAAACGACGCTCTCGACCGATCCGAACCGCCGCTTGATCGGCGATGACGAACACGGCTGGTCGAGCCGCGGCATTTTCAATATCGAAGGCGGCTGCTATGCGAAATGCATCAACCTATCGCGCGAGAAAGAGCCGCAAATTTTTGACGCCATCGGCTTTGGCGCCGTGCTCGAAAACGTCGTTCTCGACGACGCGACGCGGGTGCCGGATTACGATGACGGCACATTGACGGAAAACACGCGCGCCGCCTACCCGCTTCAAGCGATCAAAAACATCGTCGACCCAAGCGTCGCCGGCCATCCATCCACGATCGTGTTCCTGACGGCCGATGCGTTCGGCGTCCTGCCGCCGATCAGCAAGCTGACGCGCGAACAGGCGATGTATCATTTCTTAAGCGGCTACACAAGCAAACTCGCCGGCACGGAACGCGGCGTCACCGAACCGGAAGCGACGTTCTCGACGTGCTTTGGCGCGCCGTTTTTGCCGCGCCCGGCCGTTGAATACGCGAAAATGCTCGGGCAAAAAATCGCTGAGCACAACGTCCGCGTCTTTTTGGTCAACACCGGTTGGACAGGAGGGCCGTACGGCGTCGGCAGCCGCATGAAGCTCGCCTACACCCGCGCGATGGTGCAAGCCGCCGTCGAAGGAGAGCTTGACAACGTCGAAACCGTGCAAGACCCGATCTTCGGCCTCGCCATCCCGGCGCACGTCCCCGGCGTGCCGGACGACGTCTTGCGCCCGCAAAACACATGGGCTGACAAACAAGCGTACGAACAAAAAGCGAAAGAACTGGCGGAAAAATTCCGCGCCAACTTCCGAAAGTTCGCTCATATCGACCCAACGATCGAAAAGCTCGGCGGACCGCTCGTATAACGAACCCCCAGCCGGACAGGAAGCCGTTCCCTGTCCGGCTGTTTTTTTCTTTTCTTTCCTTTGCTTTGGACCTCCGATTTTGCCGCCTTCTCGCGAAAATCGGGAGGATTTTTTCATTCCGATGCCGAACGAATCCTTGACAAACAAGGAACATTTAGGAATAAAAATAGACTCTACAGATCAATTCATCAAACTTAGTGCCTGGCCGATCGGGAGTTTGATTGTCAGTTTAGGATCGCCGTCCCTGTTACTCCTTATCACCTTGTTGTTCTATGTCGCCTCGACCATTCTCATGTTTCTTTTGCACATACAAGAACGCACAACAGAGAAGGTGGCTCAGGGGAAAGGCGTAACGAAATTTCTCCTTTCGATTAGTCAAGGAGTCAGTCTGGCTTCATCATATGGCGGAGCGCAAACCGAGGGGGTGTTTGCGCTCCTGCCTTTTCCAGTCGGTTAAAAAACCAATCGAACGGTGCACGTCACCAAGCCAGCCTAGCAGCGAAGAGCCGGCTTACTCCTTCACCTTTTCGATTTTCTCAACCGGCAGCCCGGTCAGCTCGTGGATCGTGTTGACATCATATCCTTTAGCGAGCATGCGCTTCACCACCTCAAGCTTCCCTTCCTCGATCCCTTGTTGGCGCCCTTGTTTCATGCCTTGTTTGATCCCTTGTTTGATACCTTGTTCGATTCCCTTTTCCATTCCCCGCTGTTCATACGAAATGATGAGTTCCATGACTTGCTTCGCCTCCTTTGTCTCCATTTGCCTCACCTCGTTTCGCAGTTTCGCTTCCTCTTCTGCAGACAGCCGCAAATATGTTTCAAAAAAGCCGAACAACAACCTCTGTTTCGCCTCATCGAGCTCAAGGCGGACGAGCATGCGCAAAAACTCTTTTTTCACTTCGACTTTCTCTTCTTTATTATACCCCATTTTGCTTATCAAGGCGGCGGCGACGGGGTTGTCATGGCGGATGTACGCGCGCCACGGCAGTTTGCGCAACTCCACCGTCAAGTAACGAAAATCGAGAACGGTCAAGAACGGAAACTGGATGCGCCACGAAGAAGGTTCATCGCGGGATTCGTCATAGCTGAAGATGGCAATTGGAACAATGCGGCGGCGGTATTTTTGAAACAGGCGGCTAAAGTAGAGGAACATTCGCTCGGGGAACGTCTGTTGGGCATAGCTTTGGTGTTCGACATGGACGATGATGAGCCCTTCCTCCCCCTTCATCTTCGTTTCGACCAACAAGTCGACGCGATGCTTCTCCCCCGCCGTGACGTCGGTAAACAGTTCTTCTGAGAGGAAAGAGAGGTGGCGAACGTCAATGTGCTCGTACACATCGGGAAAAAAGAGAAGCAAAAATTCTTCGAAGAACGTCGACAGCAACTCCTTGAACAACCGGTCGTGATCGATTCGCGGTTTGGTCACGTTTTCCCTCCTTGCGACATTGAATTCGCTGTATTTTATTCGCTCTTTGTGGCCGAATTCCTTCTTTTCCTTATTAGGAGGCTGACGATTTACGGCTGTCCAACGTTGTTTCGCAAATGGCAAAGCCGTGTAACACCATCGTTTATTCCTTGTGATATCCGACAAGTCGAGCGAAGCGGCCGTTTTTCACCAGTCCTCTAAGAGGTTGGTGATTGAATCGTGGATACCGCTTTGCAATATCATTTCTCAACTAGAAAAACCTTGTTGCATCGGTCCTGCTTTTCACGCGTTCCCCCATTGATGAAGGGAATCAGCGGTTTTTCACCAGCCTTGTCAGTCGCCCTGACGACACAGGCTAAAGACGGCAAGAACCGAAACTAAGGGCGCAGACGGCTTTTCCGTTTGCGCCCCTGCCAAATGAATCCGCACTGATCAAGCCCGCTCCTTGCAGCCCATCATGTTTCAATTCGTCGAATATAAGCTGACGAGTTCGTACGTCACCGTCGTCCGGTTGTCTTCCCATTCCAGCTTTTTCACGACGGCGATGCCGCTCGCTTCGCTTTGCAGCGTCCGGCGCACTTCAAGCGGCACGTCGAGCGGATATAAGCGGTAGCCTTCTTTTTTCAGCACGAACAAATTGCCTTGGACGCGCTGTTCGTTTCCTTTGGTCACAATGAGCGTCTGCAGCTCCATCGGCATGCCCATCATTTCCGACCTCCTTGCTTTTGATCGATTCAAGTCGCGGCCCGTTTGAACCCTTCGCGACATCAAGCCGGTTTCCGGCAACAGCTTGGTTCGGATTCTTGCTCATCGAACGATCGGCCGCTCCCTCTCCCATCGGCCATGACCGCAAGCTCCCGACGATCAAAGACCAGACCCCGCGAAGGCTGTTTCATTCGGCCGCTTCCCCTTCTATCGTATCACACGGTCGGCTGTTGTTTCATCCATGCTGTAAGCCTTTTCACCGTCTCGCGGTTGGCGCGCGGGGGAAAATAGTGAGTGAACTCGGGAAAATACCACGCGGTCACTCGCTTGCCGAGCGCCTTCAATCGCCGTTCCAACCGCCAGGCGTGTTCGATCGAGACGTTGTCATCGCGCCCGCCGTGGATGATGAGCACCGGCGCGCGAAGCCGCTCGAGATGATAAAGCGGGGTTCGATGCCGATAGCGCTCCGGGTATTTGTTCGGCGTGCCGCCGATGACGCGCTTCATCATCCGCCGCAAATCCGGACGTTCCCAGTACGTCAGCGCCACATCCGTCACACCGCCCCAAACCGCGACGGAACAAACCCGTTCAGCGAGCATGGCGGTATGAAGCGCCATCGCCCCGCCGCGCGAGAAGCCAAACACGTGCACGCGCCCCGGATGGACGAGCGGATGGCGGCGAAGAAGCTCAAATCCAGCGATGGCGTCATAGCGGTCATCGCCGACAAAATCTTCGTTCCCTTCCCCGCCGCCGTTGCCGCGATAGAGCGGGGCGAAGACGACAAAGCCGTGCGACGCGAATTGGATGAGGCGCGGCACCCGCACTTGCCCGACGTTTTTGATCCCGCCGCGCAAATACAAAAACCCGTCATACACCTTGTTTTGGTTTGGCACAGCCAAAAATCCTTTCACCTTCAGCCTTTGGGACATATAGGTGACCAAGAACACCTCGATGCCCGGATGCGGCGACGGAAACCGATAGTAGTCGATGATGTCCCCGTCCATCGCGCTCGCTCCTTTCCATGCAACCTCCACCACACCGTCTTGTTCCCGATTCCCCTCATCCGAAAGCCGACGGGTGCGCGCAAAGCGTCCCGTCCGCCGCCCGTTCTCGGCTCACCGCCCATTTTTTCTAGGCATTCACACATTTTTCGCCCGTGCATACGATAAGGTGAAGCCACTGTTCACTACACGTGGACGAAAAGGGGGTTAGACCACATGAAAAAATGGGCGGTATGGTTGTGTTCGCTTCTTCTCCTTTTGCCGCTCGCTGCCTGCAACAACGGCAACGGCCAAGGAGAAAAGCCGCTGAAAAACGTCCGGCTCGCCGAAGTGACGCACTCGATTTTTTACGCGCCGCAGTACGTCGCCTTAGCAAAAGGCTTCTTTAAAGAAGAAGGGCTCGATGTCGAGCTAACGACGACATGGGGCGGCGACAAAACGATGACGACGCTGCTGTCCGGCGGCGCCGACATCGCCTTGGTCGGCTCGGAAACATCCATTTATGTCTATGCGCAAGGGACGGACGATCCGGTCATCAATTTTGCGCAGCTCACGCAAACCGATGGCACGTTTCTCGTTTCCCGCAAAAAAATTGACCACTTTACGTGGGAGAGGTTGAAAGGAAGCACGTTCCTCGGCCAGCGGAAAGGCGGCATGCCGCAGATGGTCGGCGAATTTGTGTTGAAAAAACACGGCATCGACCCGCACCAGGACTTGAAATTGATCCAGAACGTCGAGTTTGCCAACATCGCCAACGCGTTTGCGAGCGGGACCGGCGATTTCGTCCAGCTGTTTGAGCCGACCGCAAGCATTTTTGAGCAAGAAGGAAAAGGCTACATCGTCGCTTCCTTTGGCACCGAGTCCGGGCGCGTCCCGTACACATCGTACATGGCAAAACAAAGCTATATAAAAGCGAACAAAGACGTCATTGAAAAATTCACGCGCGCCATCTACAAAGCCCAGCAATGGGTCGCATCGCACAGCGCCTCGGACATCGCGAAAGCCATTCAGCCGTATTTCAAAGACACCGATTTGGCCCTCATCGAAAAAGTGGTTGATCGCTACAAAAGCCAAGGAACCTACGCGACCGATCCGATTTTGGATGAAGACGAATGGAACCACTTGCAAACGATCATGGACGAAGCCGGCGAACTGCCAAAGCGGATCGATCTTGAAACGCTGGTGGATTCATCGTTTGCCAAACAAGCGATGAATGAGTAACGAAAGCGGGTGAATCGGATGTTTCTTGCCATCGACCGCCTCTCGCACACGTATTTGACGAAAACGACCGCCGTCACCGCGCTCGATCAGGTGTCGCTGTCCGTCGAGA
Organism: Geobacillus vulcani PSS1; assembly: GCF_000733845.1. Lineage (GTDB taxonomy): Bacteria > Bacillota > Bacilli > Bacillales > Anoxybacillaceae > Geobacillus > Geobacillus vulcani. Next base: position 1,580,885 of record NZ_JPOI01000001.1, on the reverse strand, counting down.
AAGGAGAATTCGTCTCCTTTCTCGGCCCAAGCGGCTGCGGCAAAACGACGTTGCTGTCGATCATCGCCGGGCTCATTGAACCGACGGAAGGATCGGTCCGCATCGACGGCGAACTGCTTTGGCCGCGGGAAACGAACGCCGCTATGGCGCGCCGGGCGGCCGGATCGAATTCATCCATCCGCCGCGCGGTCGGCTACGTGCTTCAGCAAGACTACTTGTTTCCGTGGAAAACGATCGAAGAAAACATCCTTCTCGGGTTGAAAATCACCAACACGCTGAACGCTGACACCAAAGAGCGAGCGCTCGCTCTTCTGTCGGAAATCGGTTTGGCCGGCGTGGAATCGTATTACCCGAGTCAGCTGTCGGGCGGCATGCGCCAGCGTGCGGCGCTTGTGCGCACCTTAGCGACCGATCCGAAACTCTTGTTGCTCGATGAACCGTTTTCCGCCCTCGACCAGCAGACGAAGCTGAGACTCGAAGAGCTCGTTTGGAACACATTGCGGCAATACGAAAAAACAGCGGTTCTTGTCACCCATGACATTGAAGAGGCCATCGCCATGAGCGACCGCATTTTCTTGCTTTCTCCGCGCCCAGGCCGCCTGGCGAAGACGTTCGTCGTCCCGGACGATCTGCGAGGGCGCCCGCCGCTTGCCGCCCGCCAGCATCCATCGTTTCCGGCGCTCTTTCAATCCATTTGGAAGGAGATGGAGGCCCTTGAATCCGCCCAATAAACAAATTGAAACGAAGCACGCCCAATACCTTGCCGCCTTGCGCAAAGAACAGCGGGCCATCCGCCTCTTTCAGGCCGTCTTGCTTGTCGCCTTTTTCGCTGTCTGGGAAGCGGCGAGCCACTTCCAATGGGTCGACCCGCTTTTGTTCAGCTCTCCGTCGGCCATCGTCAAGCTGTTTGCCGAAAAAATGAGTGATCATTCTCTGTTCGTCCATACATGGGCGACGCTGCTCGAAACATTGCTCGGCTTTTTCATCGGCACGGCCGGCGGGGCGCTGATCGGCGCGTTGCTTTGGTGGTTTCCGCGCCTGGCGAAGACGCTAGATCCGTATTTGGTCGTGTTCAACGCCATGCCGAAAGTGGCGCTCGGACCGATTTTCATCGTCGCGCTCGGGCCGGGCTTGACGTCGATTATCGCCATGGGCGTCGTCATTTCGATCATCATCACGACGATCGTCGTCTATTCGGCGTTCCAAGAGGTCGATCCCAACTATTTGAAAGTATTGCAGACGTTCGGCGCCACCCGCTACCAATGTTTCAAAGAAGCGGTGCTGCCGGCGTCGTTTCCGGCCATCATTTCCACGCTGAAAGTGAACGTCGGCCTCGCTTGGGTCGGCGTCATCACCGGCGAATTTCTCGTCTCGAAACAAGGGCTCGGGTATTTGATCATTTATGGCTTCCAAGTGTTCAACTTCACCCTTGTGTTGATGAGCCTGCTCATTGTCGCCTTGCTGTCGACCGTGATGTATCAGCTTGTCGCCTTGATCGAGAAAAAATGGGGAAGCCGCCGCTAGCGGGACGCCCGCCACATGTTGAGGGGCGTCTCGTTTCATTGGTGCCGCCCGGATGAGCCGGCATCCGCCGCTTTGGAGAAATCCATCTTTGGGAGCCGTCGATCGACGCCCCCTTTTCAATCGATCCACCCACGCTGCTTCAACTCGGCAAGCGAAAGCGAAAGGACATCGTCTTTCATGATGTAGCTGAACCGATCATCGCCGCGGATGTCATCCGGCAGCGCCTCAAGCAGCACCGGGCCGTTCGTCTCCGCATACGACTCCCGCTCGATGAGCGCCGCGATGTCGGCAAAATAAATGTCTTTCACAATATCCGGCTCCACTTCATATTGGCCGATGTATTCGAGCTGGCGGATGATGCCGCCTGTTTCTTCCATCACTTCGCGGACCGCGGCTTCCGCCGCCGTTTCCCCCTTTTCCACCTTGCCGCCGGGAAACTCGAGGCCGCGGCGCGGATGATTGGTCAGCAGCCATCGTCCGCCATAGCGGCAAATGACCCACACATGCCCCGGAGAAGAGGAAAACGGATGAACGCGAAAGGCCAGTCGAACGCGATGTCCGTAGCAATCCCGGAATTCGTGCATCGGACTCTCCCCTTTCCTCTCCCCATTATACAGAAAAACGCCGCTCGACTCGCGGCGTTTACTCTTCTTTTTCATCAGGAAGGATGCCAATCGAGCGGATGTGCGCTTTCGCTTCCTCATTGCCAAGCTCATAAATCATTTTGTAAATGTCGACAAGCGTCCGGTCGTACGCATCGTTTTCCCGATCATAGTGGTATTGGACATACGGCACATGGGTGCGCCAAAACGCCTGCCAATCGGTCGAGTAATTTTGGTCAAAATATTCCCGCAGTTGGGCGATTTCACGATCGGTCGCTTGAATCTCAAAATCCCACGGCGACGCGGTCTTCAACTGCGAAATTTCCCCGGTCGCCATCGAGACGTAATACGTCTTTTTCCGTTCGTCTGCCACCTTCGTCCACTCCTTTTGCCTTTTTGCTTAGTATGGGGCAATCCGGAAACAATATGCTTATTTCATTTCATCTTTCAACAGCTCGATCGCCTTGCGGAGCACGGACGGGATCGGGACGCCCGCCCGGCCGGCGTTTTCGATGATGGAGATAAACTCATTGGCGATATAGAAAAACACGATCGCATCGCGGATTACATGCATGTTCCATCCAATGGCCAAATCGACGAGATGCGACGCCGCCACCAGAACGAAAATGAGCAGTTTGCGAACGATGCCGCGAAATCCGACTTGGCTCGATAGCTTGCCTTCGACAGCGCTGGCGGCGATGCCGGTGAGGTAGTCGACAACGACCAACGCGAGCAAAATCACGACAAATGAGTCCACGCTGCCGACAAACAGTGACAGAAACGAACCGAACAGCGACACGGCAACCATCGGAATCGGCTTATTCATGCTCCCCCCTCCTTGAACATAGGATACGCGTAACTATCGTATGCCTGGAGGAGAGAACGCGACGCGGCGCATTCCCTAAAAAATCTCCCTTTTTCGACAAAGAAAAAGGCCGTCCCACCTGTGGAGGACAGCCTTTCTCGTTGCCGTCAATCACCGGGAAGCATTCGCTTCCAAGGAAGATGAATCCCGCCTGATCAACGTCCGAGGAACGATTTCAGCATCCAAACGTGTTTTTCCAAGTTTCGGTGAATGCCAAGCAGCATGTCGCCCGTCGTTTCGTCGTTCACTTCCTCCGCGAGCTGCATGCCTTCTTTCAATTCACCAATCATCGTTTCAAAGTCGCCGACAATCGCAGCCACCATTTGCTCCGCCGTTTCGGCTCCCGTTGCTTCGTTGACGGACGCCTGCTCGAGGCAGTCTTTCATCGTCCCCACCGGCTTGCCGCCGAGCGCCAACAGCCGTTCAGCGAGGGCGTCAATGTGGGTGGCCGCCTCATTGTAAAGCTGCTCAAATTTCTCATGCAGCGTAAAAAACTGTGGACCGGTGACATACCAATGGTAGTTGTGCAGCTTTACATACAAAACGGTCCAGTTGGCGATTTGCTTGTTGACAAGATCGATCAGCTGGTTGGCCATCGTCTCACTCCTCCTCATGGTTCTTGTACCCAGCCGGCTTGTTGATGAAACATGGGGAAACCTGCCGATGGATAGCTTCTCCCGATTCCGCCGGAAATATGAATCGTCCAAGACAAGCGGAAAAGGAAAAAGCAGCCGCCCGTTTGGCGGACGCAGACGCACCCGGTCCGTTTGCCGGCGGGGGCGGGAAGAAAAAGACGAAGCAGCGCGGCGGGGAAGACGCTTTTTGTATGTTATAATGGAAAGAAAAAAGGTGGGTCTCATCATGTACTGGACATTAGCCATTTGCCTCATCATCGCCGCTGTTGTCCTCGCTTTAGCGGTCATCACGACTTCCAAAGCGTATGCGTACAAGCATACGATCGATCCGCTTCCAAACGAGCGCGGCAGCGAACAACAAGCCGGCCCGAAGCAGCCGCAGTAGCGGCGCGGGCCGGCTTGTTCATCAGCCAAACACCTTTTTTAGCTCTTCTTTCTCCTGCGACAGCCAAACGCGCATCAACTGTTTGGCCGCCTCGAGGTCATGCAGCTTCGCCTGGCCGCATTGCCGCTCAGTTGCCGCCGGCACTTCCGCCGCGTCGAGCGCGTCCTTCATAGCTTCTTCCAGCAAATCGATGACTTCGTCCACGGTCGGCGATCCGCTTACGACAAGGTAAAATCCGGTCTGGCAGCCCATCGGCGAGATGTCGATGATATCGAAATGATCGTATTTCGCCGCATGTTTGCGCAGCGTATACGCCAATAAATGTTCGAGCGTATGAATCGCCGCCGGATCCATCGCCTCTTTGTTTGGCTGGCAAAAACGAATGTCAAACTTATTCACGACGCCGTCGCTGCCGACTTTGTGAACGCCGCAGTGCCGCACGTACGGCGCTTTGACCGCGCAATGATCCAGCTCAAAGCTTTCCACTGGTGAAGGCATGTTCCATCACTCCTGACCATTTGGTTTCGTTTTTATCATAACCAAAACGGCGCCCGTCCCGCACCTTTTTTGCCTGCTTCCGCTCCTCGCTTTCCCTCACGCGTCTTTTTCTTGAATCTCGAACCCATTTATCCTATGCTAAAGACAGTGAAACACGGAAAGGAATGGTTTCGGTTGGCCCAACTCATGATCGCGCTCATCCGCTTTTACCAGCGGTTTCTCTCACCGCTCAAACCGCCGACATGCCGCTTTTACCCGACCTGCTCGAACTACGGGATTGAAGCGATCCGCCGCTTCGGCGCGCTCAAAGGAGGATGGCTGACGACAAAGCGCATTTTGAAGTGCCATCCGTTCCATCCAGGCGGTTTTGACCCCGTTCCTGAACCATCTCAGCGTCTGAAAGAAACAAAATAGTCTCTTTGCCACAAATTGTCCTTGACCGATCATGCCAAAAATCAAAACAGCATGTTTTCTTTTCATGGCACCCGCCTCTTTGGTCAATACGACGATCATGTTTGTCTTTACAAGTCGAACACATCTTTTGATGAAGAGCCACAAAATCACTTCCCTCTTGCCATTTGGTTGATTTTTTTGTATGATCAATCTTGTTAAATCGTAATGATTACTATTTTCAAGAAGGAGGCGGGGCAGATGAACAAAATTCCTGTCACGGTAGTAAGCGGTTATTTAGGGGCTGGAAAAACAACCTTGCTTCATCATATCTTGCACAATCGCGAAGGGAAAAAAATCGCCGTCATTGTCAACGATATGAGCGAAATCAATGTGGATGCCGAGCTGATTCGGCAAAACGGCTTTTTCCGCACGGAGGAAAAGCTGGTGCAAATCCAAAACGGCTGCATTTGCTGCACCTTGAGGGAGGATTTAATCAAAGCGGTTGACCAGCTCGTTGAAAACGGGGAGATCGACTATATTGTCATTGAATCTTCCGGAATTAGCGAGCCGATTCCCGTCGCTCAAACCTTTACTTATTTAGACGAAGAACTGGGAATCGACTTGTCGAAAAAATGCCGTTTAGACACGATGGTGACGGTGGTCGACGCCAATCGTTTTTGGGCGGACTTTTCCTCGGGCGAAACCTTGCTTGACCGCCAACAGGCCGTCGATGAAACGGACAGCCGAGAAATCGCGGATTTGCTCATTGAACAAATCGAATTCGCCAATGTCATTATCGTCAATAAAATCGATCTTGTCTCGCCGGAGGAAGCGCAAAAATTGCAAACCGTGCTTCACAAGCTCAATCCGGAAGCTGTCATCCTCCCGGCAACCTTCGGCCAAGTGCCGCTTGATTCCATTTTAAACACTCACTTATTTGATTTTGAAAAAGCGAGCCAATCAGCGGGTTGGATCAAAGAGCTGAATGAAGAGCACACACCCGAGACCGAGCAATACGGCATCTCTTCCTTTGTGTATCGAAGAAGGCGGCCGTTTCATCCGGAACGGTTGATGAATTGGCTTGAAAACTGGCCAACAGAGGTGGTTCGCGCGAAAGGCTTTCTTTGGCTTGCGCCTTGGAATGACGTATGCGTTCTCCTATCCCAAGCGGGAACATCCGTCTCCATCCAAGCAGCAGGACGATGGATCGCTTCCTATCCAGAGGAAGATAGACAACTGTTCTTGCAAGAAGAGGAGACATGGCGGGAAAAATGGGATGAGACCTACGGCGATCGCATGACCGAACTCGTGTTAATCGGTATTCACATGAATGCGGATGACATCGCACGCTCGTTGGATCAATGTTTGCTGACCGACGAGGAGATGAAGGAAGATTGGGCTTTGTTTCCGAATCCGTTCCCTTCATTGATTCCTTCAGATGACTTCGTGCCGCCTGCTGCTGGAGATATTTCGTAATAACGCAAAGCTTGGCGGAAACAGTTTGCGTTTTTGCCGCAATCGATGAGACAGGACCCTATCGCCAAACTCCTGTAAAAATCACCCAGGGGCAAAGAGCATGTCTTTATGAATGTTTTTTGGCGAAATACCGTTGACGGGCGGGCAACGGCGGTGTTTGCCGTCCTTGTCAATGATGATTGATCATTTTCAAATCGTAATGATTACGATAAAATAAAAAAGCGGACATCTGTAAGTCAAGAAAGGAGTTCCCTATGAGAACAACGTCCATCCTTTTGTCTCTCCTTTTGACGCTGAGCGCTTTGCTGTATGGCTGTCAATCGAAGCCGGAGACAAACGAAGCCCAAACATCGAAAGACCGGTTAACGATTTACACGACAGTGTATCCGCTCGAAGACTTTGCGAAAAAGATCGGCGGCGACGCCGTAATCGTGAAAAGCGTGTATCCGCCGGGGGCGGAAGCTCATACGTTCGAACCGACGACCAAAACCGTGCAACAGATTGCCCAAGCGGATGCCTTCATTTACATCGGCCACGGAATGGAACCGTTCGCCGAAAAGCTGAAAGAAACGTTGCAACATGAACATGTCCGATTTTTCGTGGCCACCAAAGGCATTGAATGGCTTGAAGCCAACGATGAAAACGAGCATGAGCATGACGAAGCGCACAAAGACGAACACAGCGAAAACGATCAGGCAGACCATGGCCACGAACACGGAGACCAAGACCCCCATGTATGGCTTGATCCGATCCGCTCGATCGTGATCGCCGAGAACATTCGCGATCTGCTGACGGAACTGAAGCCGGAAAAAAAAGAGCTGTTTAGGAAAAACTTTGAAACCGTAAAGACAAAGCTCGAGCGTCTTGACGCCCAGTTCCGATCGGTCATCGAAAAAGCGCCGAAAAAAGAAATTCTTGTCTCCCACCAGGCGTACGGATATTGGGAAGACCGCTACGGAATCAAGCAGCTGAGCGTTTCCGGGCTGTCGCCAAGCAATGAACCGTCGCAAAAAGCGCTGGCGCAGCTGATCGAAACGGCGAAACAGCATCATATCCGCTATATGATTTTTGAACAAAACATTCATCCGAAAACAGCGGAAGTGATTCAAAACGAACTCGGCGCCAAACCGCTCCGTCTGCATAACTTGGAATCGCTGACCAATGCCGATCGAAAAGCGGGGCGCGATTATTTCGCCATCATGGAGGAAAATGTTCGTACATTGCAAACAGCGCTTCAATAAGAACACCCCGAGGGCGTCTCAACCAGCGATGAGACGCCCTTTTTGCCGCTGCATGGCCGCCTTCATTGATCCCCGCTTGCCCCAAGCCAGCGCGGTTGGGGCCGAAACCTTTTTGCTGCTCCTGCGCCCTTGATCGACGAGAACGGTTCACGCCGCTGCGCCCTCCTCTTTGCCCCTTCCCCTCGCGGCAACAGGAAACATTCCGCTTGCCAGCAGCCGACATTCGGAATAACTTACGGAACATTGGCAGACCATAAAGAAAAAAGAAAGGAATGGCTGAACGTGGACGATTTGGGTATTGCCCGCAGCTTATTCGGGACGACGATGGCCTTTCATATCATTTTCGCCACACTGGGCGTCGGAATCCCGCTGCTGATTTTATTGGCGGAGCTTCTGTACCAGAAGACGAAAGACCGCGATTACGCGATCATGGCGAAACGGTGGACGAAAGGATTGGCGGTTTTGCTTGGGGTCGCCATTCCGTCCGGCACCATCGCCGGGGTGCAGCTATCGCTCTTATGGCCGGGGTTTATGGAAGTGATCGGAAAGGTGATGTCGCTTCCGTTTCAAATTGAGATTTACGCCTTTTTTATTGAAGCGCTGTTCATGTCGATTTATGTGTACGCCGCTGACCGCATCTCTCCATGGATGCGGATTGTCAGCGTGTGTTTTGTCGCCCTCGGCGCCAGCGCTTCCGCCATTTTGATTACGAATGTCCATGCGTTTGAAGGCACACCGGCGGGATTTCGGATCGAAAACGGTGAAATCGTCGATGTCGACCCGTGGGCGGCCTTTTTCAACCCAAGCTTTTTCGTCACGGCCGGACACGTCGTTTTGTCCGCTTATATGACCGGGGCGTTCGTGTTGGCTTCCATCGCCGCTTATCAGTTATTGCGCGCCCGGCAGGACGAACGAGTGCGCCGGTTTCACCAAAAGGCGCTCAAGCTCTCGTTGACGGTCGGCGGCGTCTTCTCGCTGCTGACCGCGATCAACGGCCATGAATCAGCCCAGCTTCTGCACGAGTACCAGCCGGAAAAACTGGCCGCCGCTGAAGGGCTGTTTGACACCCAATCCCATGCCCCGCTGGCCATCGGCGGATGGACCGATCCGGAAACGCAATCGGTCAAATGGGCGATCGAAATTCCATGGGCGCTCAGCTTTTTAGCTGGCAACCGTTTCGACACGGTCGTCAAAGGGCTGAACGACTTTCCAAAAGAATGGTGGCCGCCGCTGTTTGTCCACACGCTGTTCAACGCCATGGTAGGGATCGGCATGTTTCTTTTGGTTTTGTCCATCGCGGCTTGGATTTGGCAAAAGCGGCGAGCTTCTCTCGATTTTCCGCGCTGGTTTCTCTACAGCTTCGTCGCCGCCGGGCCGCTGGCAGTAATCGGCATTGAATGCGGCTGGATTTTCGCCTGCACTGGGAGACAGCCATGGGTCATTTACCGGATGATGAAAACAGAAGACGCCGTCACGCAAACGGAAAATTTAGCGGTCTTGTTTGTGTTGTTCGTGGCGATTTACCTTTTGTTGAGCATCGCTGTCGTGCTCGTGCTTCGCTACTATTTCCGCCGCCATCCGGTGGCGGATGACCTGCGACCATCGCCTGGCGAGGACACGTTGTCCGTCTAGAAGGCTGGTGAAAAACAGCCGCTTCGCTCCATTGGCGAGAATCCGAAAGGGATCAAGTCTGATGTCGCAGCATGTGTCCATTGAGCAACGCTGTCAGGAGCGCCATTCTTCCTTAAATCACCTATCTCCTAGAAAGGGGAACGTTGATGACAAACGAGTTGATCGCTGTTTCGGTGCTGTGGGGATTTATTTTCATCTATGCGGTTATGGCGACGATGGATTTTGGCGCCGGGTTTTGGTCGATGATCTACATCCATCGCGACAAAGCGAACGCCACGAAGATTGCCAACCGCTATTTATCGCCCACCTGGGAGGTGACCAATGTCTTTATCGTCGCCATTGTCGTCGCCTTGTTCAGCTTTTTTCCCGGCGCCGCCTTCCTGCTCGGGACGGTGCTGCTTGTCCCCGGCAGCATCATTTTGATCTTGCTCGCCATCCGCAGCGCTTTCTTGGTCTTTGCCCACGTGGCGAAAGAATATGAAAAAGCGCTCACCTATATTTCCGGCCTCACCGGCATCATCATCCCGGCTCTGCTCATCAGCGTGCTGCCGATCACGCATGGAACGTTCATCGAGGTCGATGAGGGCGTTCCGACGCTCAATTTGAAACGCTTTTTTACCAGCCCCCACGCCTATTCCTTTATGGGCTTTGCGATTTCGAGCACGCTGTTTCTCTCCTCTCTTTTATTGGCGGACTACTCGCTCGAAGCCGGAGATCGGGAAGCCTACCGCCTGTATCGGCGCGACGCTTGGATTACCGGGCCGATTTCGCTGCTGATGGCCGCAGGCATGATGTTGACGATGCACAACGAAGCGGCATGGCTGTATGACAACATGATGGAGTATTGGCCTTGGCTCGCCGGCTCGGTAGCGATGTTCGCCGCCGCGGGCATGGCGTTGCTGCTGCCGTCGGCGAAGCATCCGGGCGTGCGGGGGCGGCCGCGGTTGGCGGTCGTTGCGATTGTCATTCAGTATTTTCTCGCCAGTTACGCCTATGGAAAAGCCCATCTGCCCTATATGGTATATCCGGATGTGACGATCGAGTCGGCCTTTACCCATCCGGACACATTCCGGGCGCTGTTTGTCTCCTACATCATCGGCTTCCTGATTTTGTTTCCGGGCTTCGTCTATTTCTGGCGGCTGTTCATGCACGACAAACGCTATGTGCGGCCAAAATAAATGGAGAAAAGACAGAAAATGCGCGGCCAAAATAAATGGAGAAAAGACAGAAAATGCGCGGCCAAAATAAATGGAGAAAAGACAGAAAATGCGCGGCCAAAATAAATGGGAAAAGGCGCTCCACACAGCTAGGGGCGCCTTTTCCCGGACCGCCGCGCGGCGGGAACCCCGCAAGGCCTGTTTCACCGCCTGCCCCTGTTTTCCCCCTCGTTATTGCAACGAGCGGACGTAGGCGGCGATCGCCGCGATTTCCCCCGGGGTCAACGTCGACACTTCTTTCGTCCGATGGCGGCGGATCGCTTCCTCGATCGTTTTCGCGCTGCCGTCATGCAAATACGGAGCGGTCGCCCAGACGCCGCGCAGCGTTGGCGTATCCCACTGCTTCGGCGTCCGCGGGTTTGTGAACCGGGCGCGGGCGTCGCCTTGGGAGGCGCGGTCCTTCGGGTTGGCCGTGCCGATATCATGCAAATAAGCGGTATTGGCGGTCGTCAATTTGCCGTCCGGCCCGACCGCTTTGACGCTGTCGGTGAAATATTCGCCCCCATGGCAGCGTAAGCAATTCCCTTTCCCGTTAAAGAGCCGCTCCCCTTCCTGCGCTTCCTCCGTCAAGCGGCCGTCCGCCTTTCGGTACGGGCTTTTCGGCACCGGGAAGGAGCGGGGGTCATTCAAGTAGGCGAGCATGGCGTCAAACATATGCTGGACTTTCGGCGGCAGCGGCTTGGACGGGTCGATCGCCGTCATGCCGCCCATCTCACCTTGCACCGTATGAATATAGTCGGTAAAATCGTCGCGCGAGCCGTCCCACATAAACAACCCCGTTTTCGTCGCCAAAATGTTGCTCGGCACGTTGCGCGGCCCTTTCGCCGTCATGAGCGTCAAGCCGTTGATGTCGCCGTCGCTATGGCACGACGCGCAGCTCATCCAGTTATTACCTGTTATATTGATGGCAAATTCGTCGCTGTTTGCGCTGTAAAAGATCGTTTTCCCTTCGCGCACGAGCGGGGAGAGCGAATCTTTGGCAATGAGGCGGATCGTGCCGTCTTCCTGCTTCGCTTTCGCATACGGGCTTTTCCCGCCGGTGTTGATCACCGCGACATCATGGCTCATGGCGTTGTGGACGTACAAGACGTTTCCCGCAGGCGAGATCGCCACCCCGCGCGGATTGTTGCCGTGGATGCGGCGCAAAATTTGCGTCGCCTTGCCGCCGCGGCGCAAGTCGAAGACGACGAGATCCTCGCTGCCGGACATGACCGCGTACGCTTTGCCGCCGTCCGGCGAAAACGCCACATCGTACGGATTGGAGACGATGATCGTCTCGTTATGGACATCGGTGACATTGATGGCAGCAAACAGCTCTTTCCGCTCGTCCCTCAACTCAACGTCGTTCGTCACATCAATGACCGAAATGGCCGGAAACACCGTTTCCTCAAATTGAATCGGCGTGTCGACATTCGTCAATAAATGCGGAACGTACGCCTTCTTCCCGTCCGGCGCGATGACGATTTGCTCGAGTGTGTTCGGGAGGCCTTGGCTTTTTTTCCGGTCGGCTTGATCCGGCGACGGGGCGAGGGCGATTTCCTTGATGACCTTCCGTTTTTTCGCGTCAATCACGGTGACTTTCGCGGCCAAATATTGCGTCACGTACAGCTTCCTTCCGTCCGCTGTCAGCGCCAGCGCCCGCGGGCGGTCCCCCGCTTGGATGTCTTTGATTCGCTTCCCGCTCTCGGCGTCAAACACCGAGACCGTGCCCGAGCGGTAGTTGGCTACGTAGACTTCCGTCCCGTCGGGGCTGGTGACGATGCCGAACGGCTCGATGCCCGTTTTCCAACGATCAATGACTTTCCGCTTGGCAAGCGACACCACGTCCACTTCATCATCATACATGCAGGAAACATACAGCGTCCGTCCATCCGGGCTGAGCGCGAGTTGGCGCGGTTCGCGGCCGACGGGAATCTCCGCCTCCTTCTTCTTTGTTTTCGTGTTGACGACCGTCACCGTATCGACGTCAATGTTGGCGGTGTAGACATAGCGTCCGTCGCTGCTGATGGCGATGTTGTCGCCGTGCGCCGGGGCGTGTCTTGTCGTTTTCGGCTTTTCTTGCCACGCTTTCTCGGCCTGGCAGCCGGCCAATAAGACGGCCGCCGCCACGGCGAACCACCATGTGCGCATTTCCATTCCCCCGTTTTTTTACGAAAATGATAACCATCCTCAATTTTACAAAGAAAAGCGGCGAATCTCAATCGCATTCGCCGCTTTTCGTTCCTGTTAGTTGCTGCCGGAGCCGGCTTCGATTTTGACCGTCCGCAGCACCGGCGCGACGCCGTATTTGCCGCCGGCTGACTGCACTTGCGGCACATGGTCGCGGTCGGTGTTGCCCAATGTTTTCCCTTTGATGTACACATCCCCCGTATCCCAAAACTCGCTCGCCTGCATCCCTTCGGAAAGCGTCGGCCCGTCGACGATCCGGTCGTAAAAGTCGACGTAGCGTGAGATGATCGTTTCGCGTTCCAATGATTTCGCCGTCTCACCGGCTTGGTCGTTGTTCAAGTTTTGCAGCGCGACGCGGAACACGCCCGACAACGCGCCGGCGAGCCATGGGGTGTACTTGTCCTCTTTTTCGCCGGTATGGTACACATGCCATGTTTCATCCCAAAAATGGCGGTCCATCGCCTCGTAAACACGGCGCGCCGCATCGCGGTACGCTTCGTTTTTCGTCGCCAAAAACGCCGCCGTCAGCCCGCGGATGGCGCCAAGCTGGGCAAGCAGCGTCGGCTCCTCTTGATCCGGCCCTTGGCCGATCGTGTAGCCGTTGGCGACCAGCCCGTCTTTTCGCATCAAGTGTTTCAAGATAAAGTTCGCTTGCCGGCGGATCATCTCAAGCGCCCGCTTTCCTTCCGGCGTGCCAAGCCCTTTGGCGCTCTCGCCGCTCGCATAGCCGACCGGCAGCCCATCAATGGCGCGCTCAAAAATGCGGAGCGCTTCCATCGTATAACCGGCGTGGAACGTATCGACCCGCTTTCCTTGCGCATGGCCGTCATGTTCGGTCACAAACGCACCCGCCTGTTCATTGAAATGCATGGCATCGATGTTGCGGAACACTTGCAGCAGCACGTCGCGGTTGACGGAATACGGGTCATCGGCCGTGCGGTCGTTGGCTGGATCGGCATCCACATTTTCCTTCGCCGCTTTCGGGAACGGGCTTCCGTCAAACACGGCCAAAAACGCCGGATTTTGGTTTTGGTTTTCCGGACGCTGGTCGGTCATGCCGAAAAACTCCGCCGCCGGCCAAAGCATCAGCCATTGATCCGCAAGCAAGCTGCGGGGATCTTTGACGACCAGCTTCGCCGCATCCGGCGCCCGCTCGCTTCCCCCTTCGGCCACTTCCACGGCATGCGGCAAATAGACAAATCCGCCGCTTGGGTTGTAGCGGCTGCCCGCTGCTTTCGTCAACGCCTGTCGCTTCGCATCATAAAACAAATGGTCGCGGATGAAAGCGAGCTTGTTCCATATTTGTTCCGTCAAAATCATCCCTTGCAGCCCGTCGGCGGAGCTGACACCAAGAGCGACGTTCCCGCTTTGGTCGTCGTTTGGCGTTTTCGCTTCCACTTCTTCGTCACTGTCTTTTTGATGGAAATTGCCCAAAAAGTCGCCAGCCCAAAGCGCCTGCTTCAAAAAGACGCCGCCGTAAGCTGCCGGCGTGAGCACTTTCTCCATTTTTCCGCGATCCCAACGGAGCGATTGAAAATCGACTTGATAGACAGGAACGTATGTGCCGTCGTCATTTTCCGCGTACACGTCCGTGTCGACCTTTTGCGCATAATGCGGGTCACCGCCGGCATATTCAATGAATGTCGGAAACATGTTGCGGAAAATTTCCTCACGCGGATAGCCGACGCTGTCGGCAAGCTCATAAAAACGGTCGGCAAGCGCCTGATCGGCAGGCTTTTGCTGTTGTTCCGCGCGCTTTTTGGCGATCGGGCCGTGAATAAGATGAAGTCCGAGCCCGGACTTTTCCACGACTTCGTACATCGCCTCTTCCGAATACTCGTACGACTCGATGCCGGCCGTATAGTCAAATTTCGTCGGCTTGTCAAGTTTCCTTGCATCGAGCGTATCCAAGTCCAGTCCGAGCCCTTCCGCCAACGGTTCGCCGGAAAGCTCAAACTCCGAGTAGGCAAACATATTGCCGGCCGTATCAAACTGATCGTCCGCTACCGGCACGTGCAGACGCGGCGCTTCCGCTGAACGTTTGTTCTCTTTTTCCCCGACGGCGGAACAGCCGGACGCCAATAGCAGTGACACCGCCGCCGATGTGGCCATCACTTTCCAAGGCATGCGCTTCATGGCTTGCTCCCCCATTTTCTTTAAAAATAACGATTTTCATTTTCAACCTATTTCATTATACGCCGTCGATCCCCTTCATTCAAGCCGGAATCCATTCCATCACACGCCCGAGAAAGGCGCTTTTCATGCCTCTTCTCGTTCCCTTAAGCGGGAATCCACTCAATGCGGCGTCCGCCCGTCCATAAAAAGCAACATTCCAGTTCGTTCGGACAATGTCCGATCGCTTTGCGGCATAAGGACGACGCCGTTTCTTTGCAGCGCCAAATCGCTTCCTCTTCCTCACACCATAGCAGCACACGAACCCGATCGCGGTAAACGATGTACAACTCCCGGTCCGCTTCTTCGCCCCATCCGCCGTCCGCCAGCAACAGCGGCTTGCACGCCGCCTCTTCCCTTGAACCGAAAAACTGCAGCAAATGATCCGTCACCTTGGCCAACACAAGGCCGTAATGCAGCGGCGTCGGAAACATCGACAAAGGAAGGAGCGAACGATGCTGATCAATCAGCCGCAGCAAGAAAAGCGGCGACCGCAGCGAAGGAGCGGTTTCACAATACGTCTGCAGGACGGAGCGGAGAAATCGGCGCAGCGCATGCGGCCAGACGTCCAACGTCTCGTGCTGGATAGGCACCATGGCTCGCCTCCTTTTGTTCATGCATGTTTTTCAAGCTACTCCAATACGGCGTGAATCGAGCTCCATGACCGTTTTGCAAAATAAATGGGCTTGTCTTTGCTTTTCGCCTTTTCTTTCACTTTCTTCGCCAAATTATGGTTCACGTAATCGATCATGACCAATATGGCGTCGACATGCTCCGGAATATCGCGTTTCACCATATTCACTTTCCGTCCGTTAAGATGAATGATTTCCCGGAATCCGGAACGCTCCAATTTATCGGTAATATGGCCTAAATGATCGGCTCCGACAACAAGCAGTGATGCCATCACAAAAGCCTCCTTTGCTCGCTTCTTTCTTTTCTTATTTTAATTGAGAATGATTTTCTATGTCAATTAAAATGATACATATTCTCACTTCTACTTTTCCGTTCCTCCGCTCATAAATTCCTTTGCGTGTACCAAACTATAGGTGCGGGCGATTTCATCACAACAAGGGGGATGACCATGGCGAAAGATGTTCTTTGCGAAGTTCGCAACTGCCGTTATTGGGCGGAAGGGAACCGCTGCAGCGCTGAAGCCATTTACGTGGTCAGCCATGCAGGGAAAATGGCGGCCGATTCAACGGAAACAGATTGCAAAACGTTTGTTCCGGCCCACGAAGCATAATGCGAGACGAACGAGGCGCTGCCCGGCCGACCGGGCGGCGCTTGCCTCGTTCGAGGGAGATGACGATGGACAAACGAGCCAGCCTCATTCAGGCGTTGCAAAATGAAGTGAAGCGCGCCGCTTTTGGAGCCCACCCGGCTTGCATCGACTCCTTTGTCCGTTTGTGGGATTATGAGTTCGGCTCATTTGACCATCTCCCGCCTGACATTGAGCGGCTCATAGCCGGTCGAGCCGCTGAACTCGGGTGGATGGATGACGTTTGAGGGCCTCCATTTCGGAACCAACGCCATATTGAGCGAGAATCGAAGTTTGATGGCAGCCCGCCTATTAGAGGACAGGGGGCCACGGTGGCTGAACCTAGATGGGTGAACGAGGTTTGGCCGCAGCGACAAAAAGGCAGGAACCCCGACTAGGCGAGGCCCCTGCCTTTTCCGCTTTCGGAACAAGCGTTTTCAGCGCTATCTGTTTGTTCCGTTTTTGGAATGAGCCTTTTCAGCTCTCGGCGCAGCAGTTTTTGCGCGGCGTTGCGCGGCAGTTCGTCGACAAAGTAAATGCGGGCCGGCACTTTATATTTCGCCAGCCGCTCGCGGCAAAACGCCCGCAACGCCGCCTCATCCGCCGCCGCTGTGTGTTTCAGGCGGACGAACGCATATGGCACTTGTCCCCACGTTTCATCCTCGACGCCGGTCACCCCGGCTTCCTCGACAGCGGGATGCGACAGCAGCACTGCTTCAACTTCCGCGGGATAGACGTTTTCACCGCCGGAAATGATCAAATCGGAACGGCGGTCCAGCACATACAAAAACCCATCCTCATCGAGATAACCCATATCGCCTGTGTACAGCCAGCCATCGCGGATCGCTTGTTTGGTCTCCTCGGGGCGGTGCAAATAGCCTTTCGTCACATTCGGCCCCTTGACCACAATTTCCCCTTCTTCATACGGCGCGGCTTGTCGCCCATTCTTAACAATGCGCAACTCGGCCGGAAACAGCGGCTTGCCGGCGGAACCGAGTTTGGTCAAGCTATATTCCGGCGCGAGCGTCGCGACTTGCGATGCCGTTTCCGTCATCCCGTACGTCTGGTACACCGGGATGCCTTTTTCTTTGCACGCCTCAAGCAGCGGGAGCGGCGCCGGCCCGCCGCCGAGCAGCATGCAGCGGAATGTATCGGGATAGCGGGCTTCCCTGAGCTCAGCCATCATCCGCTGAAGCATGGCAGCCACGACTGACATGATCGTCACGTCGCCGCGCATGATCCATTCGTTCGCTTCTTTCGGGTCGAATGATGTTTGCAGCCGCATCGGCATGCCGTAAATGACGCTGCGCATGGCGATCGACAGGCCGCTGATGTGAAACAGCGGCACAGCGGCCAGCCAACAGTCGCGCTCGTGCAAGCCTAAATTGAGCACCGAGCCGACCGCGCTCCACCAATGGTTGCCATACGTTTGCAAGACGCCTTTCGGAGTGCCGGTCGTCCCAGACGTATACATGATCGTGGCGGTTTCCTCCAAATCGCACGTTTCTTTGAAGGAAGCGACCGCTTCCGGCAACCCAGCCAACGCACCTATGGTAAGAACGCGCCCGTCGCCGCTGAGGCGGCCGGCCAGCTCCTCATCGGCGATGACAAGCCGCGCCCCGCTGTCGTCGAGCTGCCAGCCAAGCTCATAGGGCGTCAGGCGCACGTTTTGCAGTAAGACGCGGGCGCCGAGCAAAAACAGCGCATGAATGATCTCGACCATTTCGATGCGATTTTTCATGAGCAGCGCGACTACATCCCCTTCCTTGACGCCCGCCCGCGCAAGGCGCCGTGCCCAAGCTGCGGCCGCTTCATACAGCTCGGCAAACGTCTTTTCCTGCTTGCCGTCGCTTACAGCCATCCGCTCCGGGGTTAAACATGCCCGTTGCTTCAGCCAGTTTGGCATCGTCGTCATCTGTTTTCCCTCCGTTCGTTCCTTTTTCCGCCCGCGGTCAACGTGGGAATGTCCGTTCCATTGCTGAAGCGGGCCGAGTTGCCTCGTGGACAAGCCCAATCGTCAGCTCCTTTTCGATCCGCAACCCAGGAATAGAAACGGCTGCCCATGGAGCGCACACGTTTGTTGAGCCGCAGGTTCCTGTAAAATCATCAGCTCTCTAGAAGGTTGGTGAAAAACAGTGATCGCCCCTAGCTGACGTCGGATCACATGAAATGAGAAGCCGATGCCGCAAAGTTTCTCCATTTGGAGAAACAAGGCGGTGAAGCGACCTGCTCTTTTCATCACCGGTCTTTTAAACCAAAAAGAGAAAGCCCTTTCACAGAAAAGGTCCATGGGCAGCGCGATCTGCCCTCCACCCGGGGATGAAAATCTCGCGTCAGTTCGGCATTTTCACGGAAAAGATCCATGGGCAGCACGATCTGCCCTCCACCCGGGGATGAAAATCCCCCTTTTCTTCCCATAATGAAGAATAGGCGCAAACAGTTCAACAGGACGTTATGCTTAATGGTGGCTTAGACCCTGTACGGAAAAGTGTTTGAATCCACTGGGTGCACCACCCATTGTCCGCCCTTTCCTGTGATAGAGGAAAGGTGACGACGAACGGAAAACTGCCGCATGTCTCCCGTGGATTCGCTGTTTGCGCACTCCATCATCGAAAAGGAGGCGTTTCATCATGGATGTCATCTATCCTCGCTGCGCAGGATTGGATGTTCATACCGAAACTATTGTCGCTTGTGCCCTATGGGAAGAAGAGGGGGAGATTCAAAAGGAGATCCAAACGTTCTCAACGTTCTCGAAAGGGCTTGGCGACCTGCTCGAGTGGCTCGAAGACCATGGGGTCACCCATGTCGCCATGGAATCCACCGGCGTGTATTGGAAACCGGTCTTTGCCTTCCTCGAGGGCTATGTCGACTTGACTTTGGCCAATCCGCAGCGGATCAAAAATGTCCCGGGAAGAAAAACCGATGTCTCTGACGCCGAGTGGATCGCCAAGCTGCTCCGCCATGGACTCATTGAAAAAAGTTTCGTCCCCCCAGCGCCGATTCGTGAACTGCGGGATTTTACCCGCCTGCGCAAAAAGTGGGTCGGACAGTTGAGTTCAGAGAAAAACCGGATTCAAAAAGTGCTGGAGTCTTCCAATGTCAAGCTGGGCTCCGTCCTCTCGGATCTCTTCGGCGTTTCCGGACGAAACATCCTTGCCCGGCTGCTCGAGAAGGGATACGTGGACAAGGACGAGCTGGATCAATGCCTGCGCGGCAGGCTCAAAACGAAAAAGCAGGCGGTGTACGATTCGCTGCTGGGCACCTTGACCGAACATGAGCTCTGTCTCCTTCGCCTCTTGTGGAAACACGTGGAGGAATGCGAGCGGCTCATCGAAGAAGTCGACCAGCACATCGACCGCCTGCTCGAGCCGTATCGGGAGGAAGTGGACTTACTGATGACCATGCCTGGAATCAAAAAACAAACCGCCGCCGTCATCATCGCCGAGATGGGAACCGACATGAGCGTCTTTGAAACGCCGGAACGGGCGGCTTCATGGACGGGGTTGTCCCCCGGCAACCATGAAAGCGCCGGAAAGCGAAAGAGCACGCGCACCACCAAAGGCAATCCCCATCTTCGATCAGCGTTATGCGAGGCGGCATGGTCAGCAGCTCGATCCAAGACACATCCCTTGTCCCGAAAATTTTGGTCGTTGGCGGCCCGATGCGGGAAGAAAAAAGCCCTCATCGCCACGGCTCGACGAATGTTGGTGATCATCTTTTGCATGATCTCCCGCAAAGAGTCGTTCCGCCAACCACAACTCATTTAGTATAGCCAACAGGCAGCCGGATGATACGAGATGCCCGAAAATGGGGCACCTCTGCTTTCCTATTGCCTTCTTTGGCCATTTTCAGTATACCCACACGGATCAGGAGCGTATACAGCACTCACCCAGTGGTGGGGATTTTCACGGAAAAAGCAGCTTGACGCGCCATCAAGCTGCTTTTTCGTTCTCATCACGGAAAGCGCGGAAATTGGCTGAAGTCCGGCTTCCGTTTTTCTTTGAACGCCCGCATGCCTTCCTTCGCCTCTTCGGTCGTGTAGAAGAGAAGCGTCGCGTCTCCGGCGAGCTGCTGGATGCCGGCCAAACCGTCGGAGTCGGCGTTGAATGCCGCTTTTAAGAAGCGAATGGCCGTCGGGCTTTTTTCCAAAATTTCTTGCGCCCATTTCACTGTTTCTTCCTCAAGCTGCTCAAGCGGCACGACTTTGTTGACAAGCCCCATCTCGAGAGCTTCTTGCGCCGTATACTGGCGGCACAAATACCAAATTTCCCGCGCCTTTTTATGGCCGACGATGCGGGCCAAATAGCCGGCGCCATAGCCACCGTCAAAGCTGCCGACTTTCGGTCCGGTTTGGCCGAAGATGGCGTTGTCCGCGGCGATCGTCAAATCGCAGACGACATGGAGCACATGCCCGCCGCCGATCGCATATCCGGCGACCATCGCGATGACCGGTTTCGGAATGACGCGGATGAGCCGCTGCAAATCAAGCACATTGAGGCGCGGAATTTCATCCTCGCCGACGTATCCGCCATGGCCGCGCACTTTTTGGTCCCCGCCCGAGCAAAACGCCTTGCCGCCGGCGCCGGTCAAAATGATGACGCCGATGTTTGCATCGTCGCGCGCTTTCGTAAACGCATCGATCATCTCATTCACCGTTTTCGGCCGAAATGCGTTATGTACCTCCGGACGGTTGATCGTAATTTTGGCGATGCCGTTGTACGTTTCGTAAATAATGTCCTCATAGTCGTACTGCTTTACCCATTCAAACGGCATTTACACTTCCCCCTTTTGTCATGAATTCACTTACTATTTTAGCAAAAATGCCGGGCCGTTCCACGTGAATTGCATGCCCGGTTCCTTTGACGCACACAAGTTCGCTGTTGGGCAGCCGCTCATGCATGTGGGCCGCGATGCGGCAAAACTTCTCATCGCGCTCCCCGCAAACAAGGAACACAGGCATGGCCAGTTCACCAAGCCGCTCCCAAAACGACGGCTGCACGCCGGTCCCCGTCCCGCGCAAACTGTTGGCCAGCCCCGTTGCCGTATGGCGGAGCCGCTCGCGGCGAATCGCCGCCCGCACCGGCTCCGGAAGCATCCGTTGCGTGGCGAAAAGCGGCAGCCGCTCCCAATAATCGACAAACGCACGGATGCCATCCTGTTCAATCCGGCGCGCCAACGCTTCATCCGCTTCCCGCCGTGCGCGCCGCTCCGCTTCCGTTTTCAAGCCGGGCGAACTGCTTTCCAGCACCAAACGGCGGACGCGGTGCGGATGCCAAACGGCGAACGCCAACGCAAGCCGGCCGCCCATCGAATAGCCGAGCACGTTCGCTTCCTCGATGCCAAGTTGGTCAAGCAATGTTGCCAAGTCGGAGGCTGCACGTTCGATCCGGTACCGCCGGATGTCCTTTGGCGCCTCAGTCCGTGCGTGGCCCAATAAATCGACGGCGATCAGGCGGAAGTTCGGCCAAAACGGCACGAACAGCCGCCACGTGTCCGCGCTGCCCGTAAACCCATGAAGCAATAGAAGCGGTTCTCCTTCACCGTATTGTTCCACATGGTAACGAACCCCATTCGCCATCATGGTCATGCCATTCCTCTTGATTCGAGATATTTTGCGATTTCCCGGGCAACCTCGCTCCACAACAATCGATGCATTCGGACATTTTCCGCGCGCGACGTGCGCACCTCAATCACATGAAGCCCGCCTGATGACAATGATTCCGATACATGGCGGCGGAACTCCGTCCAATGGTGCGGCACCGTATGGCGGCCGCCGTACATCTCGACAGCGTGGGCGAACGATAAATCGGTCGGCGTGCCAAACAGCGTTTCAAACGGCCCTTTATGGCGCGCCTGCGGCAAAAACGAGAAAATGCCGCCGCCATTGTTGTTCAACAACACAATGGTGGCCGACAACGAATGCATTTTCGCCGCCAACAAGCCATTCAAATCGTGGTAAAATGACAAATCACCGATCACCAATACAAGCGGAGGCGCGGCAACGCTGGCGCCCAAGGCGCTCGAGACGACTCCGTCAATGCCGTTGGCGCCGCGGTTGGCGAGAATGCGAAGCGGCTTGTCCGTTGCAAAGAGGAACGTATCCGCATCGCGAATCGGCATGCTGTTGCCGACAAACAGCGCCGCTCCGGCCGGAAGCAAATCGGCAAGCTCTGTGAACACTTTCCCTTCAAACCATTCCTCTTCCGGCAGATGGCGCTCAAGCGCCGCGCGGGTGGCCGCGTTCATCTCGCGCCATATCGCCGACCACGCGCTTTTGTTTTCCCTCGGCTTCACCCATTCGAGAAGCTGGAGGCAAAGCAGCCGTTCATCACTCTGGACAAAACTGTCTGCGGACAACGTCGGATCGCGCCAGCCGCCATCGTCGACCACAATTTGGCGAATCGCGCGATGGCGCTTGAGCCATAAAAAGAGCGGTTTCGACACAGGCATCGCGCCAAAGCGAAGGACGACGTCCGGAACGAGCTTGGCAGCGGCCGTTTCCTCTCGCAATATGGCGTCATAGCTGTCAATGATGTACGTTTTGTCATGCCATCCAGCACGCAGCTGGGAAAGCGGATCGGCCAAAATCGGAAAATCAAGCGCTCGCGCCAGCTCGGTGACCGCCTCGGCAAATCCAGGGCGATCGAGTGGTCCGCAGACGATCAGCCCGCGTTCCGCCGCCGATAGCTGCCTAGCGAGCGCCGCCGCTTCTTCGGGCGGCAACGTCGGGAGGCCGCGCCATACTTGCGGCGTTCCTGACGCTGTCCGCACCCGCTCCCACACCGCCTCATCGATATGCGGGACAAGCGGCTCGCGAAACGGCGCGTTCACATGCACAGGCCCGCATGGCGAACCGGCGGCCGTTTGGACGGCTCTTGCCGCCATCGTCCGCACATAGCGCAGCATGTCATCCGTCTCTTCCGGCAGCGCCAAGTCCACAAACCACTTGGCGTAGCGTCCGTATAAGTGCAACTGATCAATCGCCTGCGGCGCTCCGACATCGCGCAGTTCATGCGGCCGGTCGGCCGTCAGCACCACGAGCGGCACGCGCGAATAGTATGCCTCGACAACCGCCGGCCCATAGTTGGCCGCCGCCGTTCCGGACGTGCATACGAGCGCAACCGGCCGCTGCTTCGCTTTCGCCAAGCCGAGAGCGAAAAACGCGGCGGAGCGCTCATCGATGTTCATATATAGGCGAAGGCCAGGGTGGGCCGCCATCGCCATCGCGAGCGGCGTCGAGCGCGAACCGGGGCTGATGACTGCCTCCGCC
Organism: Geobacillus vulcani PSS1; assembly: GCF_000733845.1. Classification (GTDB taxonomy): domain Bacteria; phylum Bacillota; class Bacilli; order Bacillales; family Anoxybacillaceae; genus Geobacillus; species Geobacillus vulcani. Next base: position 1,557,548 of record NZ_JPOI01000001.1, on the reverse strand, counting down.
ACCCCGGCCTGCGCCAACCCGTCCACCAATGCCGCTACATAAACAGACAAGGCATCAGCCATCGTTCATCACTCCCAACGCCGATAACATCGGGATCATTTTGACGTTCGTCTCTTCATATTCGCTGTCGGGGTGGGAATCGGCGACAATGCCACAACCGGCAAACAGCACGGCTTCCTTCCCGACGAGCAAGGCCGATCGAATGGCAACCGCCCACTCCCCATTGCCTTCGCCATCCACCCAGCCGATCGGCGCCGCATACCATCCGCGGTCAAGCGGCTCAAGGGCGCCGATCGCCTCCAGCGCTCGATCGCGCGGCGTTCCGCCGAGCGCAGGGGTCGGATGCATCAGTTCCACTAAGCGGAGCACTGAGCGCTCCCGACAGCCATGGCCGATGACCGGGGTGCATAAATGCTGGATGTGCGGCAGCTTGAGCAGCTGCGGTGCAGGCGGCATCTCAACCGTATCACAAACGGAAGCAAACAAGCGGCCAATCATTTGCACGACAAATTGATGCTCCTCGCGGTTTTTCCGATCTTGCTGCAGCCAGGCGCCAAGACGCTCATCTTCCTCAAGGCCGCCCCCGCGCCGCACTGATCCAGCGAGGCAGACCGACCGGCACGTCTCCCCTTCCTTTTGCACAAGCTGCTCCGGCGAGGCGCCGAGAAAACAACGGCCGTCTTGCTCAAAGGCAAAAAGGTAAGAAAACGGCTGCTGTTCGCGAAGCCGCCCAAGCACAGCCGCTGCATCCACCGCCTCGGCAAACGTCAGACGCCGGGCGCGGGCGAGCACCACTTTATCCAATTCCCGCGCCCGAATCGCGGCGATCGCTTCTCGGACCGCTGCCAGCCATCGTTCTTTCTCTTCCTCCTCATTCGCCATGAGAGGCGGGAGGCGCTTCGAAACGGACATCGAGCCGTCAAGCCGATCCAGCAGCCGCCCGATCCGTTCCCAATCCCTTCCTTTTTGATCGGTCGGCACGGTAACGGTCAACGTCGTTCGCCCGTTTCTTACGGCCAAAAGCGCAGCCGGCGCCACAAGCTTTCCGGCCGGAAAACCGCGCCACCATTCAGCGCGCGGGCGGTGCGGATCAAATGAAAACCCGCCGAACAAGATGGGCGGCCCATCTGCGGCTCCGCACGGCTCCGTCATGCCCTCCCATCGGCGGCGTCCTGCCTCCATGTCGTCAAACCGGTCGCCCATCTTCTCCGTTTCGATCGCATACGCAACGCCGAGGCCGGCGAAGATCGTGCTCCCGCTTCGGTCCGACCAAAAAAACCGTTCGCGAAACCCGCATGACGGACCGAGCAGAAAAAAAGAAAGCGGGTCGAGGCCCTCCCACGGTTCCGTCCAGCTGACAAACGGCCGCGCCGCATCGGCCGCCGCTTTATGCAATTGTTGCCGCAAGTGTTGTCGAAATCCAATCGCCACATTCCTCACGCTTTCTTTTGCAAAATTCCCCCTCCATCTTCACTTCCCATTATAATATAATAGGAAATCATTTATCTATCGGGAAGGGTTGACATGCTTTCAACGTTTTCCTACACTTATTTTGAACGTAAACGGATGACATTTTCACGAAGTATAAGGGGAATGAATATGCAACCATTGACACATATGGACCATCGCCCGCCGGCACACCGCGACTGGCGCGTTTTCTGGCGGCTGACGCGGCCGCACACGTTGACGGCGGCGTTTGTGCCTGTATGCGTCGGCACGGTGCTGGCGCTTCGGGAAACATCGATCGATGGGCTGTTGTTTGCCGCAATGATGATTGCCTCGTTATTGATTCAAGCCGCGACGAACATGTTCAACGAATACTATGACTACAAGCGCGGCCTCGATTCCGCGGAATCGGTCGGCATCGGCGGCGCCATCGTCCGCGACGGTCTCAAGCCGAAAACAGTGCTCGCTCTGGCGTTCGGCTGCCTTGGGGCGGCCGTGCTGATCGGCGTCTATATTTGCGCCGAAAGCAGCTGGTGGCTCGCCGCTGTCGGAACGATTTGCATGGCGGCCGGCTATTTTTACACCGGCGGTCCGATTCCGATCGCCTATACGCCGTTTGGCGAACTGGCAGCTGGGTTTTTTATGGGCTTTGTCATCATTTTGATTTCGTTTTTCATTCAAACAGGCTATATCAGCGACGGAGCGGTGCTCACCGCCATTCCGGTCGCGATTTTGGTCGGCGCGATTTTGCTGGCGAACAATATCCGCGACTTGGACGGCGACCGTGAAAAAGGGCGAAAGACGCTCGCCATTTTGATCGGCCGCGATTGGGCCATCCGCCTGCTTGCCATCATGTTCGCTCTTGCCTTCCTTTGGACGGCCGCACTCGTTGCGTTTCATATCGTTCCGCCCTGGGCGCTGCTTGCGCTGTTGAGCATCCCGAAAGCGGTTGCGGCGACGCGCGGATTTATCGGCAAAATCAAGCCGATCGAGATGATGCCGGCCATGAAAGCGACGGCGCAAACGAATACGCAGTTCGGCTTTTTGCTCGCCGCCGGCTTGCTTATCGCCTATTGGCTTTGACACGGTCAACACGACCGTGTTTTTTTTTGTTTTTCGCCCATACTACATCATATAGAAGGCTTTAGAAAAACGATGATTTTAGCCAAATTGACGGGGTTTGCCGGGAATGAAGAGCTGATCGTACAAAGCCCCCAAACTCGTGAAGAGTTGGCTTTGGGCCATTTTTCATTCCATCACCAGCCTTATAGACGCGATGGAAAAGGGGGAAACGGCCCGAGGCGGCCGATACGACAAGACGCTATGGCGAAGGAAGGGATGGCAACCGATGCTGACGAACGAACAACTTGACGTCCTCCGCTCAAGGTTGCTCGACATGAAACGGGAGACAGAAGAGCGGCTGAAACAAAACGACCATTTCGGCATGATCCGCAGCCACGCCCACGATGCGGTCGGCGAGCTGGCGAGCTACGACAACCATCCGGCCGATGAGGCGACGGAGCTGTATGAGCGGGAAAAAGATCTCGCCTTGCAGGAACATGCCGAACGCGAAGTTCGCGAGATTGAACGGGCGCTTGGCGCCATCGCCGACGGCACGTACGGAACATGCCGCGTATGCGGCCGGCCGATTCCATACGAACGGCTCGAGGCGCTGCCGACAACGCTCTACTGCCGCGACCACAGCCCGGATCAAACGGTGTCGCAAAAGCGGCCGCTTGAAGAGGGCGTTCTCATGCCGCCGTTTGCCAAATTCGATTTCGATGACCGCGAAGAATCGGTCGCTTATGACGCGGAAGATGCATGGCAGGAAGTCGCCCGCTACGGCACATCTGACACTCCTTCGGATCTTGGCAAAAACGTCGATTTCTACAGCGAAGTGTACGCCGAGTCGGAAGAGAACGTCGGCTATGTCGAAGACTTGGAAAATTTCGCGGCTGTCGATTTGCATGGCAAAAACGTCAAAGTGTACCCGACACGGGAGCATGAGCTGCTGGAAAACATATTGGATGACGAAGGCATCATGTCAAATATCGGTGATTTGCCGGCGTATGAAAAAGACCCGTATACGGTCAATGAGAGCTACCGCCGCTATGATGAACGACCGACCCAACAAAGCTTTGGGGAATCAAATCCATGAAAAAGGCCATCCGTGCGATGGCCTTTTTTGGAAACAGGGACGCGCTCTTCCGCCAAAACAGGAAACGTGCGCTCTCCAAAAGCGGGGCAAAGCAAGAAAAGCATACTTTTCAATGGCGGGGTTGCAACAAGGATGCCGCATGTTTCAATGGCTTGTTGGAAAACAGGCAAAGAGAGCGTGACGGTTTTTGAACGAACGAAAGCGTGTTTGAAACAGCAAGGATGTGGATTTCCGTGCCGCTTGCAAAACCATGAACATATGTTTTCCCATGCTTTTTGAAACAGCAAAGGCGCGGGTTCCGTAATACATAGCGGAATGTGACGAAAACGTTGATGGAGGCGAAACGATGAACGCACACGAAATTGATTACCAGCTGTACGGCGATGACATGCAGTTTGTCGAGATCGAGCTCGATCCGCGCGAAAGCGTCATTGCGGAAGCGGGCGGCATGATGATGATGGAAGACGGCATCGTGATGGAAACGGTCTTTGGCGACGGCTCCTCGGGAGGAAAAGGGCTGCTCGGCCGCCTCGTCGGCGCCGGCAAACGGCTGCTCACCGGGGAAAGTTTGTTCATGACCGTGTTTACGAACCAAGGCAGCAGCAAGCGCCGCGTCGCGTTTGCCGCTCCGTATCCGGGAAAAATCATTCCGGTTGATTTGAGCGAACTGGGCGGGAAGCTCATTTGCCAAAAAGATTCGTTTTTATGCGCGGCCAAAGGCGTGTCGGTCGGCATTGAGTTTCAACGCAAGCTCGGCGCCGGCTTTTTCGGCGGTGAGGGGTTTATTATGCAAAAGTTGGAAGGCGACGGACTCGCCTTTTTGCACGCCGGCGGGACGATCCATCGCCGCGAGCTGCAGCCGGGGGAAACGCTTCGCATTGACACCGGCTGCCTTGTCGCCATGACGAAAGACATTGACTACGATATTGAATACGTCGGCAACATCAAAACCGCCTTTTTCGGCGGGGAAGGGCTGTTTTTGGCCACCGTCACCGGCCCGGGATCGGTGTGGGTGCAGTCGCTTCCGTTCAGCCGGCTCGCTGACCGCGTCCTCGCTGCCGCCCCAAGCGCTGGCGGACGATCGGTCGGCGAAGGCAGCCTCCTCGGCGGCATCGGCGACTGGCTCGACGGCGACGACTAAAACGAAACGAGGCATTCTGACGGGAAGCCTGACGATTCATTCGTAACCATTTCTAGTTGGCACCTAAAACGAAACGGGGCGTTCCGGTTAAGCCGGACACCCCGTTTCCTTTCATGCCCTCTCCACGAAGGGCTGGCAACGGCCATACATCAGCCCTCTAATCTGGTATGCCCGCCGCTCCTGTGTTTCGCTTCTGCCTTACATCGACGGCGAAAGGCCCCAAATATCCACAGCGTACTCGGCAATCGTCCGATCGCTGGCAAAGTAGCCGGAGTGGGCGATGTTGATGGCGCTCATCCGCCACCAGCGCGCCGGATCGCGGTAAGCCTCTTCCACCCGCTCTTGCGCCTCGGCATAGGAGGCAAAATCGCGCAGCACAAAATATTCGTCATTTTGCGCCAACAGCGAGTCGTAAATCGGCTCAAAGTAGTCGCCGACGCCAGGGAAAAAGCCGTTGACAAGCTGGTCGACGACTTGCTTGATGCGTTTGTCGTGATGGTAATACTCATGCGCCCGGTAGCCGCCCTGCTCATAGTAGTGGAGCACTTCCTCGGCCGCCAGCCCGAACAAAAACATGTTTTCCTCTCCGACGGCTTCCGCGATTTCGACGTTCGCTCCATCGAGCGTGCCGAGCGTAATGGCACCGTTCATCATAAACTTCATATTGCCCGTCCCGGATGCTTCTTTGCTGGCGGTTGAGATTTGCTCGCTCACATCGGCGGCGGGGAAAATCTCTTCCGCGAGCGATACGCGGTAGTTTTCCAAGAAAATGACCTTCAGTTGCTCATTTGTCCGTTTATCGTTGTTCACCTGATCCGCCACTGAATGGATGAGCTTGATGATCCGCTTGGCGTAGTAATAGCCCGGAGACGCTTTCGCTCCGAAAATGAACGTGCGCGGGTGGATCGAAACATGCGGGTCCTCTTTCAGACGATTGTATAAATGCATAATGTGCAACACGTTCAACAACTGCCGTTTATAAGCGTGCATCCGTTTCACTTGGACATCAAATATCGACGATTCGTCAACAAGAACGCCCGTTTTTTCGGAAATGCGCTTGGCCAACTTCATCTTCCGCTGCCGCTTGACCGCAGCCAGCGCCTGCTGAAACGCCGGATCGGAAGCATAAGATTTCAGCTCAATCAACGCTTCCGGTTCGCGGATCCAGCGGGGCCCGATCGTTTCCGTAATCAGCGCCGACAGCTCGGGATTGGCTTTCAACAGCCAGCGCCGGTGGGTCACGCCGTTCGTTTTGTTGTTGAACTTGTGCGGCGCCCACTCGTAAAACAAGCGCATTTCCCGTTGTTTTAAAATCTCCGTATGCAGTTTCGCCACCCCATTGACGCTATGGCTCGCCACGACGGCCAAGTGCGCCATTTTCACCATCCCGTGGGCAATGATGGCCATTTGCTCGATCCTTCCCCAATCACCGGGATAACGCTCCCACAGCTCGCGGCAAAACCGTTCGTTGATTTCCTCGACGATCATGTAAATGCGCGGCAACAGCGGCTGAAACAGACGAATCGGCCATTTCTCCAGCGCTTCCGCCAGCGTCGTATGATTCGTGTACGCGATCGTATGGGTCGTAATGTGCCAAGCCTCTTCCCAGCTCATCCCTTCCTCATCGAGCAAAATGCGCATCAATTCCGGAATCGCGAGCGCCGGGTGCGTGTCGTTGATATGAATGGCGACATATTCATGAAGGCGGTGCAGGCTCCCGTGCTGGCGGCGATGCGCGCGAGTGATGCTGCCGAGGCTGGCGGCGACGAGAAAATACTGTTGCTTTAACCGCAACAATTTCCCTTCATCGTGCGCATCATCAGGATACAAAAACTCCGAAATGGCTTCCGTCTCCCGTTTGTATTGCATCACATCTTTATGAAGCGGGAACGTTTTCGCCGGCTCGGCGCTCCAAAGCCGGAGCGTGTTGACCGTGTTCGTCTCGAAACCGATGACCGGCATATCGTACGGCACAGCCATCACGTTTTCACTGTCGACATGGCGGAAGGTGAGGCGGCCGTTTTGTTCCGACACCTCAACCCTTCCCCAGAAACGAACCTCGACCGCCAGCTCTTCTTTACGGATTTCCCAAACGTTCCCGTTTCGCAGCCATTGCTCCGGCAGCTCGACTTGATAGCCGTCGACGATTTTTTGGTCAAACAGTCCGTGTTTATAGCGGATGCCGTAGCCGTGGCCCGGCAAATTCAATGTCGCGAGCGAATCGAGAAAACAGGCGGCGAGCCGCCCCAGCCCGCCGTTGCCAAGCCCGGCGTCCGCTTCGCATTCCTCAATGTCCTCAAGGCGGATGCCGAGCTCGCGAAGCGCCTCTTCGACCATCGGGCGGACGCCGAGGTTTAACAAGTTGCTTCCGAGCAAACGGCCGAGCAAAAACTCGATCGACAAATAGTACACTTGCTTCCGCCGCTCTGCCCGGTAGCGCTCGTTCGTCGCGATCCAATGGCGGCTGATATGTTCGCGCACCATCTGGCCGAGAACGTGATAATGATCGCGCGCCGTCGACTCTGCAAATGGCTTGCCGCACAGCGCCTCCACCCGCGCTACAAACGTCCGTTGAAACGTTTCTTTATCCGCGAACAAGCGCGTCTCCCCCCTTTTCGACCAGCTGCTCGTACGCTTTTTGATACTCTCTCGCCGACCGGCGCCAGCTGTAATCGCCGCGCATCGCCCGCTCCATGAGGCGCTCCCAGACCGACGGCTGACGGTAGAACGACAGCGCCCGGCGGATCGTGTACAACATATCATGGGCGTTAAAGTTCGTAAAGCTGAATCCGTTCCCTTCTCCTGTGAATTCATTGTACGATTGCACCGTATCGTTTAACCCGCCCGTTTCCCGAACGATCGGAATCGTCCCGTACCGAAGCGCGATCATTTGGCTCAGCCCGCACGGTTCAAACAGCGAGGGCATTAAAAACAAGTCCGCGCCGGCGTAAATTTGATGGGCGAGCGGTTCGTGAAAGCCGATGTACACCCCGACCTTGTCGGGATAGGCCGCCGCCATCTGCGAGAAAAACTGTTCAAACCGCCAATCCCCCGTGCCGAGCACAATGAGCTGCATCTCTTCCTGCATGAGGTCGTGGAACACGCACGTGACTAAATCGAGTCCCTTTTGCGCCGTCATTCGCGTCACCATCGCGACAACGGGCACATCGTCCCGCTCTGGCAGACCGAACCGCCGCTGCAAAGCGCGCTTGTTCCATTTTTTTTTCTCCCGCGTATGTACACTATAAGTCGCCGCCAAAAACGGATCGGTTTCCGGGTTGTAAAACTCGTCGTCAATGCCGTTTACAATGCCAAGCAAATCATCCCGCCGCGCCCGCAACAGCCCGTCAAGCCGCTCGCCGTAATAGGCGGTTTGAATCTCCTCCTTGTACGTCGGGCTGACCGTTGTAATCAAATCAGAGGCGACAAGCGCCCCTTTCATAAAGCTGACGCTTCCGTAAAATTCCAGATGATCGACGGTGAAATACCGTCCATCCAAATTCAACAAATCTTCTAAAATCCCGCGCGGAAACAGCCCCTGAAACTGCAAGTTGTGAATCGTAAACACGGTGCGGATCTCCGCATAAAACGGATCATGCCGGTATTGCTCGCGCAAGAAAAACGGAATCATGCCCGTGTGCCAGTCATGGCAATGAATGATGTCGGGCTGAAACGAAATCGCCGGCAGCGCGTCCAGCACCGCCCGGCAAAAATAGGCGAACCGCTCGCCGTCGTCACCATGGCCGTACAGCTGCGGCCGTTTGAAATAGTATTCATTATCGATAAAATAATAGACAACCCCGTCGTGCTCCAGTCTGTCCACCCCGCAATACTGGCGGCGCCACCCGACCGGCACGATGAACTCCGCCACCTTGTTCATCTTCTGTTTCCATTCGGGGGCGATCGTTTCATATTTCGGCAACATCACGCGAACATCGACGCCAAGCCGGCGCAGCGCTTTTGGCAAGGCGCCGGCGACGTCGGCCAGCCCCCCCGACTTGGCAAACGGGGCGCATTCAGAAACGGCAAACAGCACGTTCATCGATTCAAGACCTCCCCTTGCACCGTTCCTTTCCGGACGACAAACGGCCGTTCCGCCGTCCCTTGTAAAACAACCCCCGGTTCGATTTTCGCATCTTTATCGACGATGACGCCATCCAGCACACAACCATCGCCGATTTGGCATTTTTGCATAATGATGCTGTTCTTCACAACAGCTCCTTTGCCGATTTTCACGGAACGAAACAGGATGCTGTTTTCCACCGTTCCTTCAATGACGCAGCCGTTGGCGATCATCGAGCGCTTCACATTCCCTTCCCGGCCGTATTTCGTCGGCGGCTCGTCTTTTACTTTCGTATAAACCGGCCGCGATGGAAGAAACAGCTGCTCCCAAACGCGGCGGTCAAGCAGCTCCATGCTCGCGCGGAAATAGCGGGCGAGCGAATCGATGGCGGCCGCATACCCGTTGTATTCATAGTCGCAAATGGACAGCGAATGACGATCGTCGTCGATGACATCGACGATGCTTCGATAACCGCGGTCTTTGTAGCCGGCGATCAAATCAAGCAGAAGAGACGTCTCAAGCACATACATCTCCAATGGCTCGCCGCGATGGCAAATTTGCGTCACATCGCAGCCGCGTTCGATATGGCGCTCGAGAACGGCGTCAAAGTCGATGTTGCACACCGTATAGCCGTTCGCAATAACCGCATACTTTTGCCGGCTTCGCAAAAAATAGTCGATATGCTGCTCAAAATGGGCAAACGCCCCGACCCGGCGCTCGCCGGAAAACAACAAATCCGGCGATGGGAAGAAAAACAGTCCGTCCCGTTTTCGGTTTAAATCCCAATTCTTCCCTGATCCTAAGTGGTCCATCAACGACCGATATTGGTATTTGGGAAAAATCGCCACACTTTCAATGCCGGAATTGACCATGCTCGAAAGCACGAAGTCAATGAGCCGATACCGCCCGGCGAATGGCACTGCTGCGATGGAACGTCTCTCGACAAGCGGCGCCATCGCCTCCATATACGTCGTCGCGTCAATGACGCCTAACATCATGTTGTTGTTCATTGTGCTCCATCCTTCCTTGCGGTGTCCTTATTCCGTTGCTTGAGCCACTCGGTCGTTACGAGCACGACGTCATCATCAGCATCGTCCAAGCTTACAGTCGAATGCGGCGGGATGAGGATCTCCGGAGTAACGATCGCTCGCTCGACATACGCTCCTTCACCAACCGTTGCCCCTGGCATAATCACGGACTCTTTCACAACCGCCCCCTTCTCAATGCGCACACCTTGAAACAGCACCGAGCGCTCCACTGTTCCCTCCACAACGCATCCTTCATTGATGAGGGAATCCCTCACTTCCGCCTCGGGAGCGATGTATTGCGGCGGCTGATTCGGATTGACCGAATAAATGCGCCACGAGCGGTCAAACAAGTCGAGCTCATTGTGTTCATCGAGCAAATCCATGTTGGCTTCCCACAAGCTTTTCACCGTTCCGACATCTTTCCAATAGCCTTTGAACGGATACGCCACGAGCCGCTTGTTCTCCCGGAGCAGCCGCGGAATGATGTCTTTGCCGAAATCATGCGACGAATGCGGATCGGCGTTGTCGATTTGCAAATATTCTTTCAACAGCGGCCAGTTGAACATGTAAATGCCCATCGACGCCAAATTGCTTTTCGGGTGGGCCGGTTTTTCGGCAAATTCGACAATTTCCATGTTTTCATTTGTGTTCATAATGCCGAATCGGCTCGCCTCTTCCCACGGCACCTCAATGACGGAAATCGTTGCATCGGCCTGTTTGGCAATATGGTAGTCGAGCATCTGCTGATAATCCATCTTGTAAATATGATCGCCAGACAGCACGAGAACGTAATCCGGGTCGTACTGTTCGATATAATTGATGTTTTGATAAATGGCGTTCGCCGTGCCTTCGTACCATTTGACACCGGAAGAGACGGAATAGGGCGGAAGGACAGTGACCCCGCCGTTTCGCCGATCCAAATCCCATGCACTTCCGATGCCGATGTACGAGTGCAAAAGAAGCGGCTGATATTGGGTCAACACCCCGACTGTGTCAATGCCTGAGTTCGTGCAATTGCTCAAGGTAAAATCAATGATCCGGTACTTCCCCCCAAACGGTACGGCTGGTTTCGCGATGTTTTTCGTCAGCGAGCGAAGCCGGCTTCCTTGCCCGCCGGCCAATAACATGGCGATGCACTTCTTCTTCATTCTGCTTTCTCTCCCCTCGTTGTTGCACTGGCCGCAAAATGGAAATGCCAAACGGTGGAATCGTCATGCGCACATGGTACGGTTTTCCATGAAACGGCTCACGGAAAGCGGGAAGCCGCTTCCCGTTGACATGCCCCGAACCGCCGAACTCTGGCGCGTCGCTGTTGAGCACTTCGCGGTACGGCGCCAAAAGCGGCACGCCGACTTTGTAATCGTCATACGCCTGGTTTGTGAAATTGCAAACAATAACGAGCACATCCCCTTCTTTTTTCCCCCGGCGGATGAATGAGAAAATGCTTTGTTCGGCATTATGAACGTCAATCCATTCAAACCCGTGCGGATCATGATCGAGCTCGTAAAACGGCTTATACCGTTTATAGCAGGCGATCAGCTGCTTCACATATTCGTCCATTTTCCGGTGCAAGTCGAAATCAAACAGCACCCAGTCAAGCTCTCCCTCAAACTTCCATTCATCAAACTGGGCGAACTCATTGCCCATAAACAACAGCTTTTTTCCAGGATGGGCCATCATGTAGCCGTACAATAGGCGCAGCTGGGCGAACTTCTCTTCGTATGACCCAGGCATTTTATTGAGCAGTGATTTTTTTCCATGCACGACCTCATCATGGGAAAATGGCAAAATGAAATTTTCTGAATACGCATAAAGGAGGGAAAAACTGACTTGATTGTGGACGTATTTCCGCTCATGCGGCGGCGTTTCCATATACTTGAGCATATCGTTCATCCAGCCCATGTTCCATTTGTAATTAAACCCAAGCCCGCCGTCGTACGTCGGCGCCGTCACCTTCGGCCAGTCGGTCGAATCTTCGGCGATCATCAAGACGTTCGGATCATAGGCGAACACCGCTTCATTCAACTTGCGCAAAAATTCGACCGCATACGGATTTTCATACAGCCGGTCATTGTTTGGCCAATAAAGCATATTGGCGACCGCATCGACGCGAAACCCGTCCACATGGTAATACTCCAGCCAAAACAATGCATTAGAGATCAGAAAACTGCGTACTTCCGGCTTGCCTAGGTCAAAATTCGCCGTCCCCCAGACGTCATTTTCTCGGTCTTTTTCATTCGCGTATTCATACGTCGGCGCGCCGTCAAACATGTACAGCCCGTGGGCATCCTTGCAAAAATGCCCTGGCACCCAATCGAGGATGACCCCAAGCCCCGCTTGATGGCAGCGATCGACGAAATACATGAAATCGTGCGGTGTGCCATAGCGGCTCGTCACCGCATAATAGCCGGTCCCTTGATATCCCCACGAACGATCGAGCGGATGCTCGACAAGCGGAAGCAGCTCAATGTGCGTAAACCCGCGCTCAAGCACGTACGGAATGAGTTCGTCGGCCATCTCGCGGTACGTATAAAAGCGGCCGTCCGGTTTCTTTTTCCACGAACCGAAATGAAGTTCATAAATGACCATCGGTTGGTCATAAATCCGCTTCCGCCGCTTCTTCCGCTGCCAAGATGAGTCATTCCACTCGTACCCTTTCAGATTATAGACAATCGAGGCAGTATGAGGGCGCACTTCGGAGTAAAAGGCGTACGGGTCTGCTTTCAACAGTACACGGCCATCCGGTGTGATGATCTCATATTTATAGAGATGGCCTTCCAAGTTTTCTGGAACAACGATCGTCCATACCCCTTCGTTGTTCACTTTTGTCAAGCGGAAATTGGCCCCATTCCAATCATTGAAACTGCCAACGAGACGCACATCAAGCGCATGCGGCGCCCACACGCAAAACCGGGTGCCGACTGTCTCCCCTTGATGGATGATATGGGCGCCAAACAGCTCATAGCATTTATACAAGCTGCCTTCATGAAACAAATACATTTCTAAATCTGTCGGATTCGCCGCAATCAAACCGATCGCATCCTTTCCGAAACAAGATGATGGCCATACACGACATTGATTCCTATTCGCCAACAGAACGCTTCATTCCTTGAATGATTCGTCTATATTTTTAGACAAATTCCAACAACCGCTGTTTTGGGTTGTCGAATTTTCCTTTGCACACAGCCGGGCATTTATATTATAATATATATAAATTAATAATTATTATAAAAAATGGAGGTGCATTATGGCTCCAACACTGTACGATTTTCACCATCTCCCGCACGTCAAAACGCAAAATGAATCGAAAAAAGCGCTCTGGGTGACGCTTTTATTGACCGTGTTTTTCACCGCCGTTGAGATCACCGGCGGCATCCTTTCGAACTCGCTCGCGCTGTTGTCCGATTCCGCCCATATGGCATCCGATGTGCTGGCGCTCGGCTTAAGCATGGTCGCTCTCTATATGGCGACGCGCCCGCCAAACCGCCGGTTTACGTTCGGCTTTTTGCGATTTGAAATTATCACGTCGTTTTTGAACGGGCTGACATTGGCCGTCATTGCGCTGTGGATCTTATGGGAAGGCATTCAGCGTTTTCTCCATCCGGAACCGATCCACTTTCGCCTCATGCTCGGGATCGCCGCGATTGGCCTCGTCGTCAACGCGACGCTGACGATCGTCTTAAGCCGAAGCACGAAAGCGGAAGACAACTTGAACGTTCAGAGCGCCCTTTGGCATTTCATCGGTGACTTGATCAGCTCGATCGGTGTCATCGTTTCCGCGCTTCTCATTTATTGGACCGGTTGGACAGTATTCGACCCGATCATCAGCTTGGTGATCGCCGCCATCATTTTCACAGGCGGGGCGAAAATTATGCGTGAATCGTATCTCATCTTAATGGAAGCCGTGCCCGATGGGTTTGACCTCGAACAAATCCGCGCTGACATTCGAACGATCGAAGGGGTGGAAGATGTGCATGATATGCATTTATGGGCCATCTCGACCGACCATTACTCGCTGTCAGCTCATGTGTTTGTCAACGAACACATCCAACCGCTTTGCGTCATCTTGGCGGTGAATGAAATGTTGAAGGAAAAATACGGAATCGAACATGCGACCATCCAAGTCGAACACGCCATGCTGCATGACCACGGCCACTATGGCCGGGCGTTTTTGGAGAAAAAAGCTTCCCATGAATAGAAAATGCCGCCTCTGCTTGGAATGGCATGGGCGGCTTTTTCGTTTGCTTGTCCATTTTCCCTTTCAAGCCAAAAGGAATCAAGACGATCCACGGCGAACATCAAGATACAGACATCAGCTGCCAAAGGAAGGGAAGGCTTATGGAAATCGGAACGATCTTCTCGTTTTTCGGCGTCGCTGTTTTGCTTACGTTAGCCCCAGGCCCGGACATTTTGTTCGTCATCGCCCAAAGCCTGTCCCAGGGCAAACAGGCGGGCATCGCCACCTCCCTCGGGCTGTGCACCGGCCTGCTTGTCCATATCAGTGCCGCCACGCTTGGCGTCTCAGCCATCATTTATCAGTCGGCCTTGGCCTTTGCCGTCGTCAAATACGCAGGCGCCGGGTATTTGCTGTACTTGGCATGGCAGGCGTTCCACGAAAAAGACGCTGGCCTAGCACTCGGGCGTCAAGAGCAGCTCGCCTTGAGATCGTTGTACAAAAAAGGCATTTTGATGAACGTGCTCAATCCGAAAGTGTCGCTCTTCTTTTTGGCGCTCCTGCCGCAGTTCGTTGATCCATCAGCGGGCCGCGTGCCGCAACAGATGTTGCTTCTTGGCGCCGTCTTCCTCATTCAGGCGCTCGCCGTGTTCACCTTGGTGAGCATCGGCGCGGAAAAACTGCGCCACTGGCTGCTGTCGAACGAACAAATCGCTCGGCGGATCCACTGGCTCAAAGGCGCCCTTTTCGCCGCCATCGGCATCCAAATCGCCTTCAGCGAGCGTTCGTAGCGGCCGAAAACGAAACGAGCGGGCTGTTTTTTCAGCCTGCTTAAGATTTTTTAGCAGCTGCACACCTAGTTGACAAAGCGGGCCATCAAAAGCAAATCCCAATACGTCTTGTCATCGATTTTCGCCGCGTTTTTCTTCACCCCTTCTTCCACAAATCCAAACTTTTGATACAATCGAATCGCGTTCGTGTTGTCAGCGACGACTTCGAGGCAAACTTTTTCAATAAACGGATGTTCCGTTGCCCACTCAAGAAGCGTCGCAAGCAGCGCCTTGCCGACCCCTTGGCCCCGAAAGCTGTTTTTCACGCTCATACCAAAAGCCCCTTGGTGCTTCGTCCGTTGCTTATTACCGTTATGAAAATCCAAAAACCCGATGATATCCCCTTCCTGCTCGGCGACAATCGCCAGCTTTCCGGGATCATCCATCATTTGTTGCAACCATTGTTTTTGCTGCTCGCTCGTGATTGTTACTTCCGATGCCGTCGTCAGCAAATACGACGCTTCCGCCGCCACCGCCTTCACAAACGCAACGATCCGCTCGGCATCCTCGGGCCATGCCGTCCGTATAACAATCGGTTGGCCGCTTGCCGTCACCAACCGCCTTGGCTGGATGTTTCCCATAACGATCCCTCCTTGCATTGTTCTGGTTGCTCACTTGTGAATAAAAAATCTGCTTGACGACCAGAAAAACAAAGAGTATACTCGTAGTATACTTTTGATACTAGGGGTATCCACCATGAAAGAACATATCGCTGCTGTGCACAAACAAACGATTGCTCAAGCGGCTGAGCAGCTGTTTCTCGAACGTGGGTTTGACGGCACGTCGATCAGCGATATTTGTGCGGCATCGGGATACAGCCGCCGCACGGTGTACCGCTACTTTGCCACGAAGGAGGAGATTTTGTACTACATTGTCGTGAATGGTCTCGAACAGTTGCGTGATCGTCTCACCGACATCGTGCAAGCCGAGCAGCCGTTTTTGGCCAAGTACGAGCACATTTGTGCGGCGATGCGCGCTTACTACGAACACTGTCCCATTTCGGCGCGCGCCGTCCGCGAGTTTCGCCCGCCATCGTTGGGCGCAGTGACACCCACCATGGAAGCTATTTTCTCTTTAGGAACGGACATCAATGACGCCCTCGCCCGCTGGATCGAGCAAGGCATCGCAGAAGGCGTTGTCCGTGAAACCGCAGACGTCATGATGGCCGTGTACGTGTTTTCTGCACAACTGCATGCGTTGTTTGACCTTGTCGAAACAAAGGGATCGTTTTTGCTGCCGACACTCGGCAAGACGAAAGAGCAGTTTTTTGCCTACGGCCAGAAGATGATTTTCAATAGCCTCGCAAAGGAGCCGTTGCTATGAAACCAAATGAACCGAGCATGACCGCATTGATGTCCTGTTTCGTCCGCGCTTATCATACGGAACATGACACGCCTGTCATTTTTCGTGACGATATGGCCAGACAGCTGATCACGGATGAAGAATACAAACAAATCCAAACCTTTCTCGCCAACGGCTTGGGATTTTTTGCCCCCGAGCAGCTTGATGCATTCTCATCGGACGAAGAGAAAGTGAAATGGATCGTCCAAACGCAGCTCGCTCCGACTCCGCTCGCTCGCGCTGCCTATACCGAACGGATCGTCCAACACGAAAAACGGCTTGGCGCGACGCAATATGTCATGTTAGGAGCAGGGCTGGATACGTTCGCCTTCCGCCATCCACACAGCGGCCTGACGATATTCGAAGTCGACCATCCCAACACGCAGCAATTCAAGCGCGAACGCCTCCACATGGCCAGCTGGAATATGCCGAGCGGCTTGCAACTGGTCGCCGCCGATTTTACCAAGGATGACGTGGTTCCTCGATTGCTCGCAGCCGGCTTTCGCCCAAGTGAAAAAACGGTGTTCAGCCTGCTTGGCGTCTCATATTATCTGGAAAAAGAGCACTTCTATCGTCTTTTGCACCAACTCGCTCCATTGATGACAGAGGGCAGCTCCATCGTGTTTGATTTTGCCGATGAGCAGCTGTTTGCCTCCCCCGTCAAGCGGGTGCAAAACACGCTCGCCCTCGCCCGGCAAAGCGGTGAGCCGATGAAAGCGGCATATTCGCTGGAGGAACTTGAGAAACAGCTGCAACATCACCGTCTCTTCATTTTCGAACACGTATCGCCGGAACAAATCCAAGCGGAATTTTTCTCGAACCGAAACGACGATCTGACAGCGTTTGAACATGTCCATTATGTCCATGCGGTGCGCAAATAACATCCGGGAGAGGCCAGAGGCCTTCCCGGACGGATCTATTTTCACGCGGCAAATACAGGCATGTAAAAAGCGGGAGTAGGTTCATCTATGGGAACAAAAATGGAAAACAAGGTCTTCTCCTAATTGGTTATATTCATTCTCTATCAATCTGCCATAATAATTGGGATTCGAAAAACAGAAACCGCCATCCTTATCCTCATGTTAATCCAATCATCGATTCCCTAAGAGCCCCACGTTCCCCATGATTATGTCATATTGAAACATGTCTATTCATCAAAAAAATCGACCGAGTCCTCTTTTAAGCATTCCGCTTCAAAGAAAGACTCGGCCGACAGGTTCCTTCTTATTGCCCTTTCGTCACCGTCGCTGTGGTCGCCTCACTATGGTTTTGTGCTGCGTCTTCCTGCATCACAATGACCGTCAGCTGACCATGGTTCAATGCGGACAGATCGAGCGTCTTGGAAAAACTCCCATTCGAGTCCGCCGATGTCCATGCAACAAGCGATTTTTGCCCATCCGTAATGATGATTTGCACCAATGCGTTGCTTTCTGCCGTTCCTGCGATCGTATAGGCCGCTTGATTTTGGTTCGTAACGGCTGGCAGGGCGTTCAACGATGGAGCGTCAACAGTGGTATCCTTCCAAACCGTCGCGGTTGCCTCCAGGCTTACATTGCCTGTAACGCTCGTTTGAACGGCTGTAATGGTAATCAGTCCATCGCTTAACGGCGAAATATCCGCTTCTACGCGGTATCTCCCGTTTTCTTCCACCGTACCGACTGTGCTGATTTCATTCGTGCCATCGGACAACGTGACCTCCACTTCCGCTCCTGGTTCTCCCTTGCCCGTTACTTCATAAGCGGTTGCATCTGTGCCGGCATTCACATATCCTTTATTGTCAATAGACGGCTTGGCCGGAGAAGCCAACGATTTGATGAGGACGACGCTTGCAATCCGGCTTTCATTCCCCGCCTGATCGATCGTTTTCACACGGATGATGACCTTCCCATCTTTCAGCGAAGACGTATTGATCTCTACTTCATAGTTTCCATCTTCATCTACCAACCCGCTTGCCAAGACGGATTTTTTTCCATCGGCAGCCTCCACCACCACTTTCTCTCCAGGCGTGCCTGTCCCTGTGACTGGATACGCTTCATAGTTGAAAGCGTTAATATATCCTTCATTCAACAGTTCAGGAGCCTCTATGCTCACATCTTTCCGAAGCACGTTCTTCGATTGGCCGCTTTGGTTTCCTGCCGAATCCACGCTAACCGCGGAGACCGTAATCTCTCCTTCCGCCAATTTTCTTGCATCGATCACCGCCCGGAATCTCCCTTTGCCGTCTGCATGCACCGTTTTGGTAATGCGCTGCTTTCCATCGCTCAACGAAACCTTCACAACGCTATGGGGTTCTGCTGTTCCTTGGACAGCATAAGCGTTCTGCTGCTTGGCATTGATCCATCCTTTGTTCGTGATCACCGGAACGGAAGGAGCCTTCGTATCCTTGATCATCTTTTTCTTTACACTGCTGTACTTCTGACCCTTGACGATTTGGATGACAGATAGGGTTAGCGTCCCGTCCCGTAACGTCGATACGTTGACCGGCGCCTCAAACGCTCCGCTCTTTTGAACAACAGTGTAACGAGTGACAGATGCTTTTCCATCGGTGATGACAATTTTGATCTTCGCTCCCTTGAGCCCTTTTCCTTTTACGATATACTCTTTTACAGTCGAAGCATTCACCGGCTGTGCACTTTCAATGACAAGCTTGGCCGGTTTCGCCGCATATGCTTCAGACTCCGCCGCCCCCACTATGGCTAAACTGACGGCTGCGAAACTAGAAACCACCCATTTTTTCCAACCCATACCGATCCCCTTTTCATGATAATTTTGCTCGTCGAAGCAGAAAGAGAAAATACGGCGCACCGATGAAGGCCGTTAAGATGCCGACCGGAATTTCGATTGGCGCCGCGATGGTTCTTCCCACCGTATCCGCGCCGATCATCAACATCGCTCCTAATAAGGCGCTGACCGGAATGAGCCGCTGATAATCCGCCCTTGTCAACAAACGGGCGAGATGGGGGATGACGAGTCCCACAAATCCGATCGGACCCGATACGGCCACGGCGCTTCCGCACAAACCGACCGCGATGAGGAAGATCAGGAAGCGCGCCGCCTGAACACGCATTCCCAAGCTTGCGGCGACATCATCGTGCAACTGCAAGACATTCAGGCGGCGATAACAAAGGTAAGCCAACGCGAGCCCCATCACCGACCAAGGAACAATGAGAGCAACATGTTCCCATGTCCGTCCCCATAAACTCCCCGCCAACCAAATGACCGCAGCATCAATCCCTTTGGTCGCAAAAACCAAAATCCCCGTAACAGCCGCCTGAAACAAGGCGTCAAAAGCAATCCCTGATAGAGCAAACCGCCCTTTATCCATCCCTTTCTTCCAGGCAAACGCATACACGCAAAGGCCGGCGAAGAGAGCCCCGAAAAAGGTGGCAAACGGCAGGCCGCTGGCAGGAAAGTGCGGAATGATCAGCAATGCCAGCACGGCAAACAAGCTGGCGCCAGCCGTCATTCCAATGACATTCGGAGCGGCAAGCGGGTTTTGCGTCACGGCTTGCAACAGCGCCCCGGATACGGCGAGGTTGGCACCGACAAACATCCCAACCAATATTCTTGGCAAGCGATATTCCCAAACGATTTCCCCGTTGAGGGAAGACGTTCGGTTGAACAATGCCTCCCATACTTGCGAAACAGGGATTTTCACATCCCCGAAACAAGCGCCGAGAGGCACGATGATGACAAGAAGCAACGCCAAACCAGCCACAAGTCCCACATCACGCTTACGCATTCCATTCGCCCTGCTTCCTAATCAAATACAAAAAGTATGGGCAACCAATGGCGGCGGTAAACACCCCGACAGGAAGTTCAATCGGCTGCGCCACTAAGCGTGCAAGCAAGTCCGCCATCAAAAGCAACATTCCCCCGCACAAGGCGCTGACTGGAATGATATGCCGATAATTCACGCCGACCATTTTTCGGACGATGTGCGGGATCATCAAGCCTATAAACCCGATCACCCCGGATACGGACACCGCACTTCCAGCCAAAATAATAATGATGACTGCCATCACTGTTTTGAGAATTCCCACATGAATACCAAGCCCTTTCGCTGTATCATCGCCCAGCTCCAACAGATCCAGTTTCGAAGCGATCATGATGGAGACAAGCAAGCCGGCGAGAGACCATGGCGCGATCATCGAAAAATGACGCCATGTCAATCCATTTAACCCGCCGGCCAACCAGGCATATACGGCGGCCGCATCTTGGCCAAGCAAGACCAAAATTCCAACCGTGATCGCATGCAAAAATGCGCTGACAGCCACTCCGGCAAGGGTCAAACGAACCGGGGAAAGAGCGCCTCTCTTCAAGGACAAACTGTATACGAGAGCCCCTCCAACCGCCGCCCCCAAAAAGACAAGGGGAGAAAAGAAAAGCAGGGGAAGGCCGGCAAAAAAATATTCGATAAGGACAACCACCACAGCTGCGCCGGCCGACACCCCCATGATTTTCGGCTCAGCCATCGGATTCTTGGTTAAGCACTGCATCATCGCGCCAGCGACCGCCAGATTCGCCCCAATCAAAACCGCTAGAAGGGCGCGGGGAAAACGCAGATCCCAAACCACCGTTCGTGCTTTGGATCCATCGTCATGAAAAAGAACATCGATCACCTTTTGAACCGGCACGAAAAACGGACCAGAGACCAACGAAACGATCATCAACAAAACGATGCCCAGTCCTGCTATGGTGCTGATCCATATGGCTTTTTTTCCGTATGTCAAAGATGACATCCTCTCGCTAGCCCCATCCCATCACTGATAACGTTTTAAAATGGATGCTGCTTCTTTTACAATCAATTTCGCTGCCAACGGTCCCCGACTGCGAGACCAAAGATCGCGATTGACTTCCACCACCCGCTTCTTTTTCACCGCTTTTAATTGGGACCAAATCGGGTTGGCTTTCACTTTTTTCAGATCATTCTTCCCAGGATCTGTATAGGCAAACAGCACATCTGGATCGATTTCTAAAATTCGTTCTAAACTTACTGTTTTAAAGTCGGAGTATTCATCCCCTTTTTCCTTAAAGGCATAATCCGCCTTAAGGGCAGTAAAAATCGATCCAGAGAATGAGTTGTCCTGCCATACGTTAATGCCATCTTTATTGACGAAAAAGCCCAATACACGAAGATTTTTATCTTTTAATTTTGCTTGTTGCGATTTCAATTCTTTATAAAACTGATTCACGAACGATTTTGCCTTCGCCTTCCGGCCTAAGATGTCTCCCAATACAAGGAGCTGGTTCATCGCCTCTTTGTAGCTGTTTGCGCGGAATCCCGCCACGGGTGCAATCTTTTTCAACTGAGGAATAATCGCTTTATGAAACTCAAATTCATGGTCGATAATGATTAAATCCGGTTTGAGCGCTGCGATTCTCTCCAAACTCGGGGCGCTAAGAGCTCCAACGCTCGGTACACCTTTTAATTTATTACGCAAGTATGTAGGCACCGTTCCCGAATTCGAAATCGTATAGCCCACCGGCTTTAATCCCAACGTAACCACGGCATCGGTCCCCGCCATGCTTAGCGTGACAATCCGCTTCGGGGTTCCCTTGATCACCAGCTTGCCAAGCTCTGTTTTAAACACCCTTGTCTTGGCTGCAGCCTCCACCGATGCGGCCGGTTGAGCCAATGGCACAAGCAGCACGAGTAGCGCCATCAGCACGGCAAGAAGAGAAGTCCATTTTTTCTGCACCACGTTACATATTCCCCCTTCAACCTCTATTTAATAATGATAATCCTTATCAATTAAGATCATAATTGATATTGAATATCTTTGTCAATACAATGATAAAAAATCCTTTGCCTTTCCGTTTCCAACCCATCAACATGCCGCTTCATCCATGGCGCCGCGTTCCTTCATCAATGGGCTAGTCGATGTTGGCTTGGTCGCAACGAATAAACCAAATCATTCCGGTCATGCTAAAAGCGAACCATGGTGTGGAAGGAGTCGAACAAACATGAACTTACAATCCGGCAAATTGTACTGGCCCACCACCTTGCCAGCCCCGCCGAGCTACCCGGTCTTGGAGGAAGATATTGACTGCGATGTACTCATTATTGGCGCAGGTACCTCGGGCGCCCAATGCGCCTACTTCCTGAGTGACACCGACCTCGACATCGTCGTCGTCGACAAGCGAAAAGCGGGACATGGGAGCACGGCCGTCAACACCGCCCTCATTCAATACTTGGGGGAAAAAATGTTTTTCGAGCTGATCAACAGTTTTGGCGAAGCGTACGCAGCCCGGCATCTCAAGCTTTGCGAACAGGCCATCCGCGATCTCGCTCAGGCTGCCGGAAAGCTGCCGCTCGATTGCGAATTTGTCACCCGCGACAGTTTGTATTACGCCAGCTCTTCTGAAGATGTAAGCAAGTTGGAAAACGAATACGCCGCTCTCCAGAAACACGGCTTTGCCGTCGAATGGTGGACGGAAGAGCAAATCGCCCGCCACTACCCGTTCCGCAAGCCCGCGGCGATGCTGACGAAAAACGATGGCGAAGTCAATCCATACAAACTGACGATCGGCTTGCTTGAATACGCCAAAAACCGCGGTGTCCGCCTGTTCGAACAAACCGAAATCAACGGAAAAAAACTAGAAAAAGACAAAGCAATTTTTTATACGAAAACGGGAGCGGTCATCCAAGCAAAATCCGTCATCATCGCCGCGGGATATGAAACGTTGGATTTCAAAAAGGACCGGAACGCTGTGTTGACGAGCACGTACGCGGTAGTCACCAATCCAGTCGATGATTTCTCGAGCTGGTACAACCGGACGCTCATCTGGGAAACCGCCCGTCCCTACATTTACATGCGGACGACCGCTGACAACCGCGTGATCATTGGCGGGTTGGATGAAGATACGACCTACGCCGATGAACGCGACGCGAAACTCATCCATAAGCGCGACCAGTTGATCGCCGAATTCAATCAGCGCTTCCCCACCATCAATGTGCAGCCGGAATTTTACCTCGGCGCCTACTACGCCGGCACGCATGACGGCTTGCCGATCATCGGGGTGTATGACGAATATCCGAACTGCTATTTCGTCTATGCTTACGGGGACAACGGGGCGGTCTACAGCATGGTGCTTGCCAAATGCCTGCGCGATTGGATCGCAGCCGGCCAAAGCGATGACGCCCAACTCTATCTGCCCGAGCGCCCCTTGGCCTCTACGCTGCGGCCGTGATCATGCCTTTTCGCGCACAGGGACGGTGACAAAATGATCGTTCCTCATTGGCTGGGGCAAAAACCAAAGCTGGCAACAGGAGTGTGGATCGAAAAGGGCCCTTGGCTTCAAGGCGAGTACAGGATGTCCAACCAATGTTTCAGCGCATATGCAGGGAGAAAAGGGGGCAACACACGCGGAGCCCCCTCCCTCTCCCCAGCCAAATTCGCCGACTTCACTCCTCCACTTGTCCTTTGACGCCAATTCGTGCGCATAATGCTGCACGCCGCACACAAATCTATTGTGAATAGCGGCCATGCTAACACCATCTTTTTCTATCAGCCGTCTTCAATACGAAGGCTCTTTTTAAGCCATTGAGTATACATTGAGATGATAAAAAGGAACCCCAGCATAAATAACTTGTCGCGGATCAATATACGAATCAAGCTACTTCCCCCCCTTTCCACATCTGTGGAAGAAATAAACCAAATCATTGTTTTTCGAATAATAAAGCAATCCTAGCGCTACGTTCCGCAGCACATGCTTATTCAAAATATAGAAAAAAGACAGCCCTTTCGAAAACGCGTATTCTACATATGGTTTGCGAAGTTCGTTTTCATATTGCTGCAAAAGCAGCTTTGCAAACAACAAAGAAATCGGAATACTCAGACAAGCAATGGGCAAAAAAAGGCTTCTTTCCTCTCCTATGGAAGCAGGCTGAAAGATGAGCCAGCCGGTCTTTTTAAATATTGCAATTACGATTAACTGAAAGGTCACGATAATCAGCAGATCGGGCAAGGATTCAAAAAAAGCCAATATCATTTTGATTCGCTCCATATGGCTCCGAAAGAAAAGAAGCGTGATATACGTTATCACCCATGCTACTATATAGTGCTACCACGATTGCCAATCCGCATAATAGAAGCGACTCCCGATAATGAATAAGAATTTGCGGGAATACTTTTCTATTCATTCCATATTCGATACTCAGTGGATGAATAAGCTTCATAATGATGTACCCTAATGTTTTTTTACATATTCCGTTACATTGATCGAAATATTATGAAATAAGCTAGGGAAACCGCTGATCATCACGATTCCCGCGATGGCAAACAAGCATTCCAATATTATTCCGGCCACAAATTTCATCGTTCTTATCAATAGCGCTCCTCCTTATTGTCAGCATCCATCAGCTCCATAACTGATTCAACACCTTAGCGAACAGGCTAAATCGAATGTAATACTGCATGTCTAACTTTCTTACTAATTCCCCCTTCCATAAATAAGCCAACTGCTTAGGCAGCAAAGCAATCCGCTGCGGCTGCCACATTGCCTTCAACCACGAATGACTCTGCATCAGCGCGAACATGAAACTTTTCGAATTCCTTTTTTTGCTGTTGGATAAGTGGTTGCCGTCTTGTCTTCTAATAAACTAAGAGCTGCTACGACGAGAGCTCCTGAACACATAGAACCTATTCATTGCTGCGAACGACTTAATTCTTTTGAGGCAATTTTCATCATAAAGCTTCCTTTTGCGCCCGAACCACTCGCAAACGTACAAACCGATCTTTCGAGTTCGTATAGAGGCTCTGCTTTTCGCATTCATGTGACATACTCCCACCACCTACGCTAACGCTTCGAGGTGGGGGCTTCTCAGGTCATCCCGTCTAACGCAGGAAGTTGACCGAGCGATCCCCGTGTGCCCCACGGTTCAAGATCCAGTTAGGCCATACCTAACTGTTTCAGGTCTTCCTTTTTGAGATTGATGGCAGCATTGGCATCTCGATCAGCCTCAAAACCGCTAGAAGTGGGAGACTTCTTTCGGACAGAGGTTAAAATATTCATAATATGAAGAAGCAATGGTTCCCCCCTCTTATCACGTACAAAAAATTAGTGCACAACCTCCAATAATAAGCAGGAGCGAGATAAAAATGAACCACATCGATAGGGAAGGGGATAATGAGAATACGTCTAACATTTCAAGAAAAATAGCTACTTTCTTTCTGTTTGACGGCAAGTTTCTATATTCCTTCCAACTTGCCTTGAAATATAGTACTCCAAAGGGAAAAAGTCCTAAGCCTACTGCTAGCATCACCATCCCCATCCCGAAAGTGCTCATCGTTAGTTCCCCTCCTTGTATTTCATATTGTCCATACTTCATCGTTTCCCATAAAGTTGGAATATGATCGGCTTTTACCGCCCTTTCCTTGTCGAATGAATCTACGGCGCAAAATAAAATATTCCCATTGATATCGTAACAAACAGCTCCACGTGGCATAAGGGGTCGATTGTTTCTTTTCCCATGATCATGATGACTATAAAAATTGCTCATCTATTTAAATAAAGTACGTTGTCAATCCCAGTATCGTTCCATTAATGATACCGACCAAGCAGGCTGCCTTACTTCGCCTTTGGGTAAGAACTCCTTCATAACCGGTTTAATATCAATAATCGGAGTACCATCTATGGCATCTAATCCTCTTACTTTCAATGTTCGCCCTTTATGTTCTAACAATTCAACGGTTGTTAAACCTAATTTATTCGGTCGATTTTTGCCTCTTTGAGCGAAAATTCCGACCTTTGGATATTCTTTATTATTTCTTGGATGCCTTGCTCCATATTGAATTTTGTCATCTGTAACTCGGTCAAAATAAAAAATAATATCTAAATGCGAAAACTCACTGATCCCTTGTAAAGCTGAATCATCGATTTCATCTGATAATTCAATGATTGAAATCACACTACCCCACTTATCATCTTCCACATCTTTGCGGTTGTTTTTCACAAATGCGATTGGTGTAATGGTATATTGCATCATTTTCCCTCCTCGTTTCACTATTAACCTACTTGTAGCCAACCATAAATCGCAGAGTGAGCGTCCGCAACGATCATTCTCCCACGTAAAGGCCAAGATATGAAAAGATTGATTTTCCAGATCGTTTGATAGAAAGTGCTATTTAACTCCCTGTTTTCGGCGCTTCTAACTTCATTATGGCACCAAAATACTGTTGAGCCGTCGTAAAGGTAATAAACGCGCAAAGCTCACTGATTTCTCCTTCGGAAAAGGATTCCCTCAATATGTCAAAAGCAGAATCCGGGATATCTCCTTTTTGTTTTAAAAAGACCTCCACAAATCCTACGGCAACAGCGATTTTTTCATTAAATGAATGAGGTTCAGGTTTTCCTTTGGCTTTGCAATATTCACAACCATTCCCTTGCGCTAATGTTCTTTTCATTCGGCTGATAGCAGCCCGTCTTTTTCTCATACTTCTCCTAAATGTGCCCACACCCTCCATCACTTCTTTGTTATGTCCTAAACGCTTCTGAAACAGTGTATTCCCGAAAGTGGATGCGTGAATTCTTGCCATTTGCTCATCCCTTCTGGTAGTATTAATGAAGAGTAAATTTGTTACAATCCATTATAAAACAAATACCCAATAAGGCTACAAAAGTAAAGTGTTTTGTGACTCGTTCAAGTCAATCGACAACCAATCCCATACAGATAAAAAACGAGTATTCCTATGAGGAAATACATGATTAATGGTTTGGAGGTATTGTATATGTATGTCACAGTCGCAGATTTCATTAGGGAATGGAATTGGGAAGCAAGCCTAACTCAAAAGGTTTTGGATGGTTTGACCGATGAAGCGTTAAACCAAAAAGTTTACCCAGAAGGTCGTACGCTAGGAAGGATTGTGTGGCATTTTACAACAAACATCCCCGAATACTTAGCCCATTTCGGTTTGAAGATCGATAAAGTAGAAAATGCAGAAAACGTTCCAACTTCAGTCAAAGAAATAGCAGAAACCTTTCAAAAGGTAAGTTCCTATGCGGCCAAAGTCATTGAACAACAATGGGCAGACGAATCGTTGAAGGAAGTGCAAAATGCATTCGGAAGGCAAGAAACCAATGCTCAAATCTTAATGGGGCTAATCAAGCACATCATTCATCATCGTGGCCAAGTGACCGTTCTCATGCGTCAAGCGGGACTCAAACCTTTTGGAGTTTACGGGCCATCAAAAGAAGATTGGGTTCATTTCGGTGTGGACAATCCACCGCTTTAATCATCATAGTCTAACGGGTGCATTAGTTGAAAAGAAAAGGGAAACCCCGATTAGGTATCATTCCCACAGGAAGGAAAATGTTCCATCGTTTAGCGTAATCATAAAAAGTACGAAGAGAAACCATTAAGACGGGAGGTAGGACGATTGCTAATCGGAGGGATTAATCATTTGACGTTCTCTGTATCTGATCTAGAGAAATCCATTCATTTTTACCAAAACGTGTTCGGAGCAAAGCTATTAGTCAAAGGGAGAAATTTGGCTTACTTTGATTTAAACGGGATCTGGTTAGCTTTAAATGTTCAACGAGATATTCCTCGAAACGACATCCAGCATTCATACACCCATATCGCTTTCTCTGTAAAGGAAGAAGACTTTGATCGTGTAGTGGAAAAATTGAAAGAGTTGGGCGTCAATATTCTTCCAGGTAGAGAAAGAGATGAAAGGGACAAACGTTCCGTCTATTTTACAGACCCTGATGGACATAAATTCGAATTTCATACAGGCACGTTGAATGACCGATTATCCTATTACAAAAGTGAAATGCACCATATGCAATTTTTGGATTAACATAACATCGAAATTACATCTTTATTTTTATGAAATGAGGTGCCAGAATGATCGTTATTAACAAAAATCGGTACCGTCAAGAATTTTGTGTAATGTAATGGGGTAGGGTTTCTCTGAAATGGATTTGGAATGAATAGGGAACTAGTTTCCTCCACACAGGAGACTGAATATTCAGTCTCCTGTGTGGAAAGGGAGAATCCCCCTATTTTGTTTATTTACAGTATTTGGTTAATGATAACGTTCTTCAAACATTCGTTGAAGGGCTTCATGCGCTTCGGTAAATCCTCGTAACTTTCGCCCTGCCCATTTCTCATTAA
Organism: Geobacillus vulcani PSS1; assembly: GCF_000733845.1. Taxonomy (GTDB): domain Bacteria; phylum Bacillota; class Bacilli; order Bacillales; family Anoxybacillaceae; genus Geobacillus; species Geobacillus vulcani. Next base: position 1,529,246 of record NZ_JPOI01000001.1, on the reverse strand, counting down.
AATCTTGAATGGTCAAATACACGACTTTTTCCGCGGCTTCTAAACTGCTCAAACTGTTCATCGGCTTTAGACGTTTCCGAATCTCCTTGATCGTTTGTTCGATGGCATTGGTCGTGTAAATCACACTTCGAATACTGCTTGGATCGTCCATAAAGGCGAGGAGGACATCCAACTCGTTGGCCCAAGATTGAACTTCTCTCGGATACTTGCTTGACCATTTCGACTCAAACTGTTGAAACATCTGTAATGCCATCTCCTTATTCGGCGCGCGATAAATCAGCTTGAGGTTCTCTGCCACTTCGAATTGATCTTTTTTCCGAACACGATTGAAGGTATTACGTACTTTGTGAACGACACAACGCTGCACATCGGCTTTCGGATAAACCGCCTTAAAGGCTTCCTCCAACCCCGGTAGTCCATCGAATACACCCAGAAGCACTTCCTTGACGCCTCTTTGGTAGAGGCGTTGAAGAATGTCCTGCCATACATAGGCGCTTTCCTGTCCTCCCACAAAGAAATCAAGAATTTCGTGATATCCTTCTTCATTCACCCCTAACACCACATAAATGGCTTCTTTCTCCACGGTTTCGCGACGAAGTTTTACGTATAAACCATCCAAATATAAGACGGAATAACGCTTGTGCAGTGGACGAGTGTGCCATTTCTCGATGTCTTCCTTCACTACATCGGTAATCCGGCTGATCGTTGCAGGAGAATAGGCATTGCCTAAAATTCGTTCAATAAACTTGCCAATTTCACGCGTACTCATGCCACTTTGATACATCTTGATGATGGCTTCCTCGAGCCAGCCGGTATGGCGTTGGTAAGGGGGGAACAACTGCGTTTGAAATTCCCCGTTTCGGTCTCTTGGGACCAAAAGGCCTTCAATCCGGCCATATTGCGTATCTAGATTTCGTTGATAGTAGCCGTTTCTCATATTCGATGTTCCGGCTTGTTCTATTTCGAGGAAATTCTTGATTTCTTCCCGCATGATCCGTTCTAATTTTTCCTTTACAAACTGACGAATGACGCTTTCCAGTTGATTTGTCCAGTCGACATTCGGTATACTTTTAGACATAGGTAGGGTTCTCCTTTCTCTGGAATGTGTTGGTCCAAATCAGAGAATACCCTACCTTTTTCTTTTGGTCTAGTAAAATGCTTTACACAAAATTTTATACATCATCGTGATTTTTCTAATGCAAATCTTGATGAAATGAGAGAAGTTTATTGTTCTGTCGGTTGGACAAAACATACAAACGAGATTATTAAGCAGGTTTTTGAAGCAAGTAATGTTATAGCATTGGCTACTGTAAATGGTCGAATTATTGGATTTGGAAGAGCCCTTTCAGATGGCGTTTTTAATGCTGCAATCTATGATGTTGTGGTTCATCGAGATTTTCAAAAGCAAGGGATAGCTAAAAAAATTATGGAGTTTTTGTTGGATAAACTAAGTAGTGTTTCTTGTGTGCATTTAATATCAACAACTGGAAATGAAGAGTTTTATCGGAAACTTGGATTAAAAAGGGTTAAAACAGGAATGGCAAGGTATTTAAATCCTGAGCTAAGTAACCAGTATTTAGAGTAAGAAATAAATTCTCTTGTGGAGATTACGTTTAGTTCTTGTAGAACATTAAATATTATTGTCTATTTTTGGAGGTACCTTCCTCTCTTGCTCTTTCTCTGCAATTTTCTCTCATTTTCCATTCTTCCCACTTTCCATTTCACCTCACCGAACACGATTGTACGCACACGATTTTCTTTTCTCGAATCGTATTCGGTAAATAAAAAACAAGGAGCTGACCCAAAACGGGAATGCGTTTTGGGATCAGCCCCCACTTTTTTGCCCCAAATATAGAAGAATCGCCCTTTTTTCTGGTAGAATAGAGTCACCGAAACCACTACCACCGAAAGAAGGGCGATTCTTTTATGAAACATGATCATGTTTCCTTTAAAGAGTATACCATGGACAACCTCTCTTTGCCAAGCAACATCGCCGATCTCATTCCGCGGGATAACATGGCCCACGTGGTTCATGAGATGGTTGAACGCATCCCGATGGAGACGTTTCTTCCTTACTACAAAGGAGGGGGCACCTCCGCCTATCATCCGAAAATGATGACCAAAATTCTCCTTTACGCTTACACCCAAAAAATGTATCATGGCCGTGAGATTGCACGGCAGCTCGAAGTCCACCTTCCCCTCATGTGGCTAAGTGGATTTCAAAAGCCGGACTTCCGCTCCATCAATCGGTTTCGTTCGGAGCGGATGAAAGACTTGATTGATGACTTGTTCCGGGAAATGATCACGCTGCTCGTGGCCGACGGCTATGTCAAGATGGAAGATTATTTTGTGGATGGAACGAAAATTGAAGCGAATGCCAACCGGTACACCTTCGTTTGGCGCAAATCGGCTGAGAAGTACCAGGAGAAACTCCAAGCCAATGTCGATCGGCTGATTGCCCAGATCGAGGCGATCGTGGAAGAAGAAAAGGCGGAAGACATTGACGCTTCGCCTGCCTTTACGTCAGAAGAAATCCGAAAGAAAACCGAAGAGTGGGAAAAACGGTTGGAGGCCGAGCCGGACAACCAACCGTTGAAGAAGGCCGTCAAGAAGATGAAGGAGGACTACTTGCCTCGCAGTGAAAAATATGAACACCAACTCCATGTATGCGGGGGATCGCAACAGCTATTCCAAGACCGATGTGGATGCCACCTTCATGCGGTTGAAGGAGGATCCCATGCGAAACGGTCAGCTCAAGCCGGCCTATAACGTACAGGTGGGTTCTTCCGGCCAATTTATTTTGGGGTATTCCCTTCATCAGAGGCCGGGCGACACTCGTTGTCTTCTTCCGCATTTGGAGACTGTTCGAGAGAAGTACGGCGTGGAACCCGAACGTTTGATCGCTGACGCGGCCTATGGCTCGGAAGAGAACTACGTGAAGCTGGAAGAGAAGCACATATCGGCCTTGATCAAGTACCATACGTATGAGAAGGAGAACACGCGCAAGGTCAAGAAAAATCCGCATCATCCGCAGAATTGGACCTATGTGGAAGAAGAAGACGTTTGGATTTGCGCGAATGGGAAAAAGCTGGTTCGCACCGGAACTTCGAAACAGACCACAGAATCAGGATACACCTCGGTCACCCGACACTACCAATGCCATGAATGCGAAGGATGTCCGTTCCGTTCGGCCTGCACGACTTCCAAGTATGGACGAACCACGCAATGGAACCCCGTCTATCATGAACAAAAACAGAAAGCCCGCGAACGGCTGGAGAGTGAAGAAGGGCAAGCCCGGTACCGCCAACGCAAAACCGACATTGAGAGTGTATTTGGGCAAATCAAACAAAATCGCGGGTTTCGTCGCTTTGTCCTGCGAGGCCTCCAAAAAGTTTCCATCGAATGGGGGCTGGTTTGTGCTGCCCACAATCTTCTCAAAAAAGCCGCTAGGGACAAGCAATTGTCCTTGGTGGCGTAAATCAGGGGGTGAACAGAGTCGGAATTTTCTTCCGTTTGGTAAAATATACAAAAACCAGAGAGGGCTGACCCAAAAGTCCGCCAAAAAGCGGACTTTTGGAGTCAGCCCCTTGTCCCTAAAGCCTTTCTCCTATTTTCGATGCCGATGGTGGGAGTCGAACCCACACGGGGGGCTACCCCACACGATTTTGAGTCGTGCGCGTCTGCCAGTTCCGCCACATCGGCGCGACATTTACTATTATATCTTCTCAAGTTTTGTTTGTCAATAAAAAAATTTTATTCATTAGATGGAGGCGGCACCCGGATTCGAACCGGGGGTAAAGGTTTTGCAGACCTCTGCCTTACCACTTGGCTATGCCGCCCCGGTCAAAAGCGGAAGACGGGACTCGAACCCGCGACCCCCACCTTGGCAAGGTGGTGTTCTACCACTGAACTACTTCCGCAACATTGGCTGGGGTAGCTGGATTCGAACCAACGCATCACGGAGTCAAAGTCCGTTGCCTTACCGCTTGGCTATACCCCAATGCCATTGTCAAGGGCGACTAGTGGGAATCGAACCCACGCATGCCAGAGCCACAATCTGGTGCGTTAACCACTTCGCCATAGTCGCCGTAATCATGATAAGAGTGGCAGGGGCAGTAGGAATCGAACCCACACCGGAGGTTTTGGAGACCTCTGTTCTACCATTAAACTATGCCCCTTTGTTCAAATGGTGGAGGGGGACGGATTCGAACCGCCGAACCCAAAGGGAGCGGATTTACAGTCCGCCGCGTTTAGCCACTTCGCTACCCCTCCAAGAATGGTGCCGACTGCAGGACTTGAACCCGCAACCTACTGATTACGATTCAGTTGCTCTACCAATTGAGCTAAGTCGGCATAATACGGATCAAGAAAACGAACAGGCTCATTCTTAATATTTTGTGGTGGCTCGGGACGGAATCGAACCGCCGACACAAGGATTTTCAGTCCTTTGCTCTACCGACTGAGCTACCGAGCCATATTTTCCTTTTCATCGATTGCCGAGTCAATTCTCCATCTTTCACGATTTTGAAGCAATGGCGGTCCCGACGGGAATCGAACCCGCGATCTCCTGCGTGACAGGCAGGCATGTTAACCACTACACTACGGGACCATATTGGTTGCGGGGGCAGGATTTGAACCTGCGACCTTCGGGTTATGAGCCCGACGAGCTACCGGACTGCTCCACCCCGCGACGATAAAAGATAAATTTGTTTCGACCATGCACTGAGCATCGTTTAAATGTTTGTTGCCTCTTCCTCTGCCAGCTGATTCAAAGATGCCCGATGCGTCGAGACAACTCGCAGCGTATTCGATGAAGCAAATGCTCGTTGCTCCACCCTGCGACGATAGAAGATGAACTTATTTCAATAATGCGCTGAGTTTTGTTTTGTATGTTTGAAAGTGGTGGAGGATGACGGGATCGAACCGCCGACCCCTTGCTTGTAAGGCAAGTGCTCTCCCAGCTGAGCTAATCCTCCACGAAAATTGACCCGTACGGGATTCGAACCCGTGTTACCGCCGTGAAAGGGCGGTGTCTTAACCACTTGACCAACGGGCCATGCTGATGGATAATGGCGGAGAGCAAGGGATTCGAACCCTTGAGGCGCTATTCACGCCTACACGATTTCCAATCGTGCTCCTTCGACCACTCGGACAGCTCTCCACGATGGCTCCGCAGGCAGGATTCGAACCTGCGACCAATCGGTTAACAGCCGATTGCTCTACCACTGAGCTACTGCGGAATCATAACAATGTCTAGTTTCTCAAACTGATTTGATCATGCAACTGCTCGTCACTGAGCCGCTGCTGAAAGATATCTCTTTAGACATTTACTATTATAATGATTCGTGATGAGCTGTCAAGGCTTTTTTCATTCCTTCAAAACTAGATAACCGTCGGAAGAAGCCGCGCTTCGTACTGTCTAGCTCCGGCTCGCCGCCGCTCGGGATCAAATAACCTTCTCCCTCGGGGTGCAAGCACCCCTGCGGGCGAAGAACATTTGCCCGTCGCGGCGAACCGCTCGCCTCCGCTTTTCTAGGTTAAGCCCTCGATCGATTAGTATCCGTCAGCTCCACGTGTCGCCACGCTTCCACCTCGGACCTATCGACCTCGTCATCTTCGAGGGATCTTACCCGCTTCACGCGGTGGGAAATCTCATCTTGAGGGGGGCTTCACGCTTAGATGCTTTCAGCGCTTATCCCGTCCGCACATAGCTACCCAGCGGTGCCCCTGGCGGGACAACTGGTACACCAGCGGTGCGTCCATCCCGGTCCTCTCGTACTAAGGACAGCTCCTCTCAAATTTCCTGCGCCCGCGACGGATAGGGACCGAACTGTCTCACGACGTTCTGAACCCAGCTCGCGTACCGCTTTAATGGGCGAACAGCCCAACCCTTGGGACCGACTTCAGCCCCAGGATGCGATGAGCCGACATCGAGGTGCCAAACCTCCCCGTCGATGTGGACTCTTGGGGGAGATCAGCCTGTTATCCCCGGGGTAGCTTTTATCCGTTGAGCGATGGCCCTTCCATGCGGAACCACCGGATCACTAAGCCCGACTTTCGTCCCTGCTCGACCTGTCCGTCTCGCAGTCAAGCTCCCTTGTGCCTTTGCACTCTCCGAATGATTTCCAACCATTCTGAGGGAACCTTTGGGCGCCTCCGTTACCTTTTGGGAGGCGACCGCCCCAGTCAAACTGCCCACCTGACACTGTCTCCCACCCCGCTCAGGGGTGCGGGTTAGAATTTCAATACCGCCAGGGTGGTATCCCACCGTCGCCTCCACCGAAGCTGGCGCTCCGGCTTCCCCGGCTCCCACCTATCCTGTACAAGCGATACCAAAATTCCATATCAGGCTGCAGTAAAGCTCCACGGGGTCTTTCCGTCCTGTCGCGGGTAACCTGCATCTTCACAGGTAGTATAATTTCACCGGGTCTCTCGTTGAGACAGCGCCCAAGTCGTTACACCTTTCGTGCGGGTCGGAACTTACCCGACAAGGAATTTCGCTACCTTAGGACCGTTATAGTTACGGCCGCCGTTTACTGGGGCTTCGGTTCGCACCTTCGCTTCCGCTAAGCGCTCCCCTTAACCTTCCAGCACCGGGCAGGTGTCAGCCCCTATACGTCGCCTTTCGGCTTCGCAGAGACCTGTGTTTTTGATAAACAGTCGCTTGGGCCTTTTCACTGCGGCTCTTCAGGGCTCCTCACCCCAAAGAGCACCCCTTCTCCCGAAGTTACGGGGTCATTTTGCCGAGTTCCTTAACGAGAGTTCTCCCGCGCGCCTTAGGATTCTCTCCTCGCCTACCTGTGTCGGTTTGCGGTACGGGCACCTCTTCCCTCGCTAGAGGCTTTTCTTGGCAGTGTGGAATCAGGGACTTCCGGATGACTCCGTCGCCATCACAGCTTGGCCTTACGGCCAGCGGATTTGCCTGCTGGCCAGCCTCACTGCTTGGACAGGCTCTTCCAGCCGCCTGCTCGCCCTATCCTCCTGCGTCCCCCCATCGCTCCAACGGGAAGGAGGTGGTACAGGAATCTCCACCTGTTGCCCATCACCTACGCCTTTCGGCCTCGGCTTAGGTCCCGACTAACCCTGAGCGGACGAACCTTCCTCAGGAACCCTTAGGCTTTCGGCGCAGAGGATTCTCACCTCTGTTTTCGCTACTCATACCGGCATTCTCACTTCTAAGCGCTCCACCAGTCCTTCCGGTCTGGCTTCTCTGCCCTTAGAACGCTCCCCTACCGATGACCAACGGTCATCCCGCAGCTTCGGCGGCACGTTTAGCCCCGGTACATTTTCGGCGCAGAGTCACTCGACCAGTGAGCTATTACGCACTCTTTAAATGGTGGCTGCTTCTAAGCCAACATCCTGGTTGTCTCGGCAACTCCACATCCTTTTCCACTGAACGTGCACTTCGGGGCCTTAGCTGGCGGTCTGGGCTGTTCCCCTCTCGACCACGGATCTTATCACTCGCAGTCTGACTCCCGGGCATAAGTCCTTGGCATTCGGAGTTTGACTGGGTTCGGTAACCCGATGAGGGCCCCTAGCCCAATCAGTGCTCTACCTCCAAGACTCTTAAACCCGAGGCTAGCCCTAAAGCTATTTCGGGGAGAACCAGCTATCTCCAAGTTCGATTGGCATTTCACCCCTACCCACACCTCATCCCCGCACTTTTCAACGTGCGTGGGTTCGGGCCTCCAGCCGGTGTTACCCGGCCTTCACCCTGGACATGGGTAGATCACCTGGTTTCGGGTCGACGACGACGTACTTCGCGCCCTATTCAGACTCGCTTTCGCTGCGGCTCCGCCTCTTCGGCTTAACCTCGCACGCCATCGTCACTCGCCGGTTCATTCTACAAAAGGCACGCCATCACCCATCAACGGGCTCTGACTACTTGTAGGCACACGGTTTCAGGTTCTCTTTCACTCCCCTCCCGGGGTGCTTTTCACCTTTCCCTCACGGTACTGGTGCACTATCGGTCACTAGGGAGTATTTAGCCTTGGGAGATGGTCCTCCCTGCTTCCGACGGGATTCCTCGTGTCCCGCCGTACTCAGGATCCGCTCGGGAGGGAACGAAGTTTCGACTACAGGGCTCTCACCTTCTCTGGCCGGCCGTTCCAGACCGGTTCGTCTACCCCGTTCCTTTCTCACTCCCATCATGAGCGGTCCTACAACCCCAAGAGGACTCGCCTCTTGGTTTGGGCTGTTCCCGTTTCGCTCGCCGCTACTCAGGGAATCGCGTTTGCTTTCTTCTCCTCCGGGTACTAAGATGTTTCAGTTCCCCGGGTGTGCCCTCCATGCCCTATGGATTCAGGCATGGATACTGCCCCATTACGGACAGTGGGTTCCCCCATTCGGACATCTCCGGATCTACGCTTGCTTACAGCTCCCCGAAGCGTTTCGGCGTTTGCCCCGTCCTTCATCGGCTCCTAGTGCCAAGGCATCCACCGTGCGCCCTTTCTAGCTTAACCTACAGCGTCTCGGCTTCTTCCTTTGCGTTTCCGGTTATCTAGTTTTCAAGGAACGATGTTTGTCATTGAGAGAACATCACTCGTTCCCTCAAAACTGAACGAAACGGAAGCGCCATGTTCATTGAACCGAAAGGTTTGTCATCCTTAGAAAGGAGGTGATCCAGCCGCACCTTCCGGTACGGCTACCTTGTTACGACTTCACCCCAATCACTTGCCCCACCTTCGGCGGCTGGCTCCCGTAAGGGTTACCTCACCGACTTCGGGTGTTGCAAGCTCTCGTGGTGTGACGGGCGGTGTGTACAAGGCCCGGGAACGTATTCACCGCGGCATGCTGATCCGCGATTACTAGCGATTCCGGCTTCATGCAGGCGAGTTGCAGCCTGCAATCCGAACTGAGAGCGGCTTTTTGGGATTCGCTCCCCCTCGCGGGTTCGCAGCCCTTTGTACCGCCCATTGTAGCACGTGTGTAGCCCAGGTCATAAGGGGCATGATGATTTGACGTCATCCCCACCTTCCTCCGACTTGTCGCCGGCAGTCCCTCTAGAGTGCCCACCTCCGTGCTGGCAACTAGAGGCGAGGGTTGCGCTCGTTGCGGGACTTAACCCAACATCTCACGACACGAGCTGACGACAACCATGCACCACCTGTCACCCTGTCCCCCCGAAGGGGGAACGCCCAATCTCTTGGGTTGTCAGGGGATGTCAAGACCTGGTAAGGTTCTTCGCGTTGCTTCGAATTAAACCACATGCTCCACCGCTTGTGCGGGCCCCCGTCAATTCCTTTGAGTTTCAGCCTTGCGGCCGTACTCCCCAGGCGGAGTGCTTATCGCGTTAGCTGCAGCACTAAAGGGTGTGACCCCTCTAACACTTAGCACTCATCGTTTACGGCGTGGACTACCAGGGTATCTAATCCTGTTTGCTCCCCACGCTTTCGCGCCTCAGCGTCAGTTGCAGGCCAGAGAGCCGCCTTCGCCACTGGTGTTCCTCCACATCTCTACGCATTTCACCGCTACACGTGGAATTCCGCTCTCCTCTCCTGCACTCAAGTCCCCCAGTTTCCAATGACCCTCCACGGTTGAGCCGTGGGCTTTCACATCAGACTTAAGGAACCGCCTGCGCGCGCTTTACGCCCAATAATTCCGGACAACGCTCGCCCCCTACGTATTACCGCGGCTGCTGGCACGTAGTTAGCCGGGGCTTTCTCGTGAGGTACCGTCACCGCGCCGCCCTCTTCGAACGGCGCTCCTTCGTCCCTCACAACAGAGCTTTACGACCCGAAGGCCTTCTTCGCTCACGCGGCGTCGCTCCGTCAGGCTTTCGCCCATTGCGGAAGATTCCCTACTGCTGCCTCCCGTAGGAGTCTGGGCCGTGTCTCAGTCCCAGTGTGGCCGGTCACCCTCTCAGGCCGGCTACGCATCGTCGCCTTGGTGAGCCGTTACCTCACCAACTAGCTAATGCGCCGCGGGCCCATCCGCAAGTGACAGCCAAAGGCCGCCTTTCAACCAAAGACCATGCGGTCTTCGGTGTTATCCGGTATTAGCTCCGGTTTCCCGGAGTTATCCCGGTCTTGCGGGCAGGTTGCCCACGTGTTACTCACCCGTCCGCCGCTGACCAAACCAGAGCAAGCTCCGATCCGGTCCGCTCGACTTGCATGTATTAGGCACGCCGCCAGCGTTCGTCCTGAGCCAGGATCAAACTCTCCAAAGAAAGTTGATTGGCTATCGCTTCAGCCGCAGCGCCAAAGGCGCCGAGCGGCCTCCGCTTTTCGAATTGTCTAGCTTCGGTCCGCCGCCGCTCGGGGTCAAATAACCTTCCCCCTCGGGGTGCAAGCACCCCTGCGGGTGAAGAACATTTGCCCGTCGCGGCGACCCGCGGACCTCCGCTTTTCGTTGCGCTTCGTTTCGTTCAGTTTTCAAGGAACAAGCTTTTGACTGTTTCCTCTCTCAAACAGCTCTTTTATGTTAGCATAACATCTTTTTCGATGTCAACTACCTTTTTTGTCTCGTATCGCTGCCCAACAACCTCTTCGATCAGCGACGCTTTTTAATATACCACCTTAACTCCAAAAATGCAACATCTTTTTTAAAAAAATTTTAGAACGCGCGGATCCCATCCTTTTCACCCTTCCCCATTTATTGGCGATCGCCAACCGACATTCATCTCCCGTCTGCTCATTGAGCGAACGCCCTGCCCATTCCTTGAGGACGAGGAGCTTCATGATGAACCTCTCCCACCTACACTTCGCTTAGAGGTGGGAGTTTCTTACTACTCGATCCACGTATGTTCTTATTTAGAAAGAAAAACATCCGATTCATCTCCCACCTACATTCCATTTCGAGGTGGGAGACTTCTCGGTGAATGTGTTAAAAAAACGGAATGAACGCCGCCGCGCGCGCATACATTTCTTCTATGGCATTGCTATGCAATTTGAAGTTTCACATCGGCAGCTTTGGCAAAGCAATTGGATCGACTGTCAGACGACATGACAACGCCGCTTTCAGCCCCATGCCCGGATCTGTGAAACGAGTGGTCGCTTCACCTTCCGCCACGCCAAGGCGCGGCGAAGAAGACGGCCGCTTGCCTCAGGCAGTCGAAATCGGCAAGCAACTGTTTTTCTAAATGAGAAGCGTTTTATACCGTTGCTGCGATCCTTTCATTAAGGAGGCATCTTCACTTTGATTCGCGTGTTATCACCAATTAACTTTGACGTTTCTAGTTCGTTTTCGCTTCCGGCCAGCGAACAACAAATCTTAGATGCTCTCGTCTCCTCGCCTCGATTATACACATACCCGAATGAGCGGCAGCTTCGATTCGAGATCGCCTTGCGCGACCGCATTGTTCGGACGGCGGTTGAGTTGGCGAAAAGCCGGGCGCGGTTTGCCATTTTCCGTTTTTCGCGCTGCAACAGCGACTTTTGGGTGCGGGACGAGCGCGGCGGCTTTCGTCTTCGCCCAGATGTCACGGCTTCCGAAGCGATCAAGGACATTTTTGTCCATAGCGAGCAATACGCGTTTGAATGCGCGACCGCGATCGTCATCGTGTTTTACAAGGCCGTGCTTGACGTAATCGATCCAGCGTCGTTCAACCGGTTGTTTGCGGATTTGTTGCTGTATGATTGGCATACCGACCGAGATCTTGGCATTCAAACAAAAAAAGATGAACACTTTCTCCCTGGAGATTGCCTCTATTTTAAAAACCCGGAATTCGATCCGTTAACGCCGCAATGGCAAGGAGAAAATGCCATTTACTTAGGCGATGGCTTGTTTTACGGGCATGGCATCGGCATTCAAACAAAGGAGGGCATCATCGCTGCACTCAATCGAAAACGAAAGCAGGGGGCAACGAAGTCTGCTTACTTGCTTTCTACTATCACGCAAGTCGATTTCGTTTATCTGTCCCAATTCGCCCGCGGCTTCGATGAATTCCGTCTGCCGATCTGCCGCCCGCCCTTTATCGTCGGAACGCTAGGGTCCGCTACGTTCTTGCACCGTTAGCGGGCCTTTTTCATTTTTCTCCCACAAATACAGAGCGATTCCTGTTAAAATAAAAATACCGCCAATCCATTGAAACGGACGGATCGGTTCGCCAAACAGCCAGTAGGCCAAGGCGGAAGCGCCGATCGGTTCAAATAAAATCGCCATCGACACGGTTGAAGCGCTGACCCATTTGACCGCCCAGTTCATCACCGAATGGCCGAGCAACGTTGGAATGACGGCGAGAGCGAGAAAACAAAGCCCATCTGTCAGCTGATATGCCGTCAGTGAAAGGCGAAACAGCATCACGTACAGCCACAGCACCGCCGCGCTGATGCCATAGACGATATAGGTATATGTCATCAATGACAACCGTTGGCGCACCTCTTGACCGAACAGCCAATACGCCGTGACAAACGCGCATGCCAACAACGCCAATCCATCGCCGTACAGCGCTTCTCCGCTGACGCGGAAGTCTCCCCAGCTGATGAGGATGCTGCCGATAATGGCCAACACCGCGCTCCCGACCGCGCCGAGGGTCAACCGTTCGCGGAAAAACAACGCGCCGCCTGCGAAGGCAAACAGCGGCTGCAGCGTCACAAGCACGACCGAACTGGCGACGGATGTATAGTCGAGCGATTCAAACCAAAGGATAAAATGAAAGGCAAGCAAAACCCCAGAACAAAGCGAAAACAGCCAATCGCGCCGGGAGATGCCTCGGAGTTCACTTCGATGCCGGAGGAACAACGGCGTCATGATGGCCACAGCCAAAAAAAGCCGATAAAAGGCGATCACCGCGGATGGCGCCTGTGACCATTTGACGAAAATGGCCGATGTTGACACGGCAAGCGCGCCGATGAATAGAGCGGCATACGCCTTTGCTGGGCTTGGCGGCTTCATTCGTTTTCCTCCCCTTGTCTCGTCAAGCGCAGTCCCTGGCCGCCGTTTTCACGCCGGGCGAAAACAGGCGTCATCGGGCGTTTTCTTTCATTATACCATGAACGAGGTGAGAAACGATGATGTTTGATCCGTTCCTCAAACTAGGGATTTCCGCCATTCTCGGGCTGATCATTGGGCTGGAACGGGAATTGAAGCGAAAACCGGTCGGTTTGAAGACATGCCTTGTCATTTCGATTTCCAGCTGCTTATTGACGATCGTTTCGATCGAATCGGCGTACGTCTTCCCGCTTAAAGACCATATTACAATGGATCCACTTCGACTGGCGGCGCAAATTGTGTCCGGGGTCGGTTTTTTAGGAGCAGGCGTCATTTTGCGCCGCGGTAACGACAGCATCACTGGGCTGACGACCGCCGCAATCATTTGGGGGGCGGCAGGGATTGGAGTAGCGGTCGGCGCAGGTTTCTATTGGGAATCGGCGTTCGGCGTTGCCCTGCTCATTGTCAGTGTGGAACTCATTCCGTTTTTGATCAATTTTTTTGGGCCGAAGCAACTGCGCGAAAAAGAGGTGCTGTTGCAAATCACCGTAGCGGACGCCAAAAATATTACAAAGGTCATCGACCATTTAAAACAACAGGACATCAACATTAAAACGATGCGCATCAAAGATGTGGAAGAAAATGAACATTTATTGAAATTAAGAGCCGTCATTGACCAAAAGCGCTCGACCGCCGAACTTTACTACGCCATCCGCTCCATTGACGATGTCGTGCATGTTGATATTGAAAGCGGATGATGAAAAAAGGATTGCAATTGTCCGCATCGATATATATAATGGGACATGGACAGATCATCCATATCCTTTTTGGGGCATTAGCTCAGTTGGGAGAGCGTCGTGCTGGCAGCGCGAAGGTCACCGGTTCGAGCCCGGTATGCTCCATTCACACAACCCTTGCGCAGCAAGGGTTTTTATTTTCGTTTTGGGAGATGGCGATGCGCTATCCCTCCGAATCTCCCTCGAATGCCGGGGATTGAACAAATTCCTAAAAGATGTCTCCCGCGTCTAAACGTGAAGGGGCGCTGGCACCAGTGAAAAGCCTGACTGAACCGCAAACCGTGGGGCACACGGGGATCGCTCGATTCACTTCCCGTCATGAGATGGGGCCGCTCGGGCTCTTCCGCCCATCGGCTTCATCCGTCCGGGTTGGTTTTGTATTTTTTCAGACGTTCCTCCAACTCACGGCGCGCCTGCTTGATGTCAAAGTCGTCGTCTACCGGTTGGCTGTAGTCCATCGTCAGCCAATCGGGCACGATCACAGTGCGGATCAGTTTCCACATCGTTCTGCCGCCGTCGGCTGAAGATGGAGCTGATCGCCGCTTCAGCCGCTGTTTTCGAAATGCCAACCGCGCCGTGTGCACTTCGTCTTTTTTGATGAACTTTATCGTGAACGAATGCAAATCGCCTAACAGCGCGATAACAGTCATATTATTTTTTTTGCTGAAAACGGCAAAAACCGGCATAACATGCGCGATCGTGTGCTGAAACCCATCCATTGCGGACATCCGGTTCGTGTTCAAGAGGAAGAAATGTTTTTCGAGTGGAGGGATCGTTTTTGAAACGAATGGGCATATGCTTGTTTTGTTTTCTGTTGATGTTCCCGATTTCCGCTTTTGCCCACCCTGGCAAGCTTGATGAGTTGGGCGGGCACTTCCGCGGCAGCGACTGCGTGTATTTGCTTCATGAGCCGACTGCGCTGGCAAAGCAGGCGAAAACGAAACAAGAGCTTGTCCAGCTTATTCAAACATACAACGGCAATGAACGATGCAAGCGGCATCTCACCCCAGAGCGAATCGACCTGGACGGCCATATGCTGGGGAAGAAAGAAGATCGTTCTGCGTTGCGCCTTGGCCGCACCTACCCGGCTGAATTGGTCGAGTGCATCGACGGCGATACGGCGAAATTCCGCGTCAACGGCCATGTATACACGACGAGGTTTTTGTTCATTGATACGCCGGAGAGCACGATCCAAGTCGAACCGTATGGGAAAGAAGCAAGCCGGTTTACATGTTCCCGCTTACATCAAGGGAACATTTTGCTTGAGACCGATGGAGACGCGCTGTTTGACAAATACCAGCGGCTGCTCGCCTGGGTGTGGGTCGGCAAGCGCCTGCTGCAAGAAGATCTTGCCAAAGCCGGGCTGGTAGAGGATTTTTACGATTACGGCACATACAAATACGAAGCACGTGTCCGCAAGGCATACGAGGAGGCGAAACGAACCGGAGCGGGCATGTACGGCAAGCACTCCGCTGGAGAGAGGGAACGGGCAGGGACAGAAACGCGGCCGCAGACCGGAGAAAAGACGCCCAAGACCCATCACCCGCCGGCTTTGGAGAACAAAACGCCGCACGAACGATCCGGCCGCCCGGTTCTTTATACACTGCTTGGCCTAGCGGCGGCCGCCGCGCTCTATTGGCTCATCCGCCGGTTGACATGATCAACGCGCCTAGAAGGCGGTGAGGGAATGAACATTTCGACTTGACAAGCGCTTTTCAATATAAAATCTGTTTTTTCACTGGTTGAAAACGACGGATTTGGCATAAATGACTGTTTTTCAACGCTCTTCTAGAAAGCTGGTGAAAAACGGTTGCTTCTCTTGAGCAATGGGGGAGCGTGTGAAAGGCGATACCGATGCGACAGAGCTTTTTCTATTTGAGAAACGAGGTCGGTAAGCGGCCTGCCCCCTTAAATCACCAGCCTTCTAGGAGGCTGGTGATTTAATCATGGATACGGCTTTACAATTTTATTTCTCAATTAGAAAAACCTTGTTACATCGGTCCTGCTTTTCGCTCATTCTCCCATTGATGAAAGAAATCAGCGGTTTTTCACCAGCCTTCTAGAACGCCGGCGAGGGAACGAATATCGGGCTTCGCAGCAGTGTTTTTCAAATGCATAAACCTTACAGCGCCGCATGTTCATCCCTTTAGCTTTCTCACGAACGGATCGAGGGAATCCGTTGGGTTTCACCGGCCTTCTGGCGAAAAGAAAGAGCCTGTCCCCATCGGGCAGGCCTTTTCTTCGACGTTTTCACCTCGTTTTCTTTCTCCCTCATTGCCTCGGCAATAGCTCTTCAATGCCGTCCGGGCCGCTTTCCATCCGCGCCGGCGACTCGCCGAGCCGGCGAAATCCGTATTTCTCAAGGTGCATGATTTGTTCGTCGGTCAAATCGGTGTACGCGACGACAGACGGCGTACCCGATGACTTGTAAATCAAATTGCCGGTCACCGGGCATTGAAACGCATCAGCGACAAATCCTTCCCCATCTTGAATCGTAAACAGCCGAATCGGCATGACGTTCATCTCGTTCCCTCTTTCCTTGGCATTGTCATGATTATCCGTGCCCCATCTGGCGCCATTCTATACAAGCCGTTTGCCGACAATGACCAAGTCCCGTTCTACACCGTCCAATTCCGCCACGCGCGGAAAATATCCCCACCGTTCAAATCCGAAGCGGGCAAAAAGCCGCAAGCTCGGTTCATTATGAGCAAAAATAAAGCCAAGCAGCGTCTTGATCCCAAGCGACGGCGCTTGATCGACCGCCCGCTCGAGCAGCTTCGTTCCAAGCCCCCGGCCGCGATGCGTTTCCGCAATATAAATGCTCACTTCGGCCGTATGGCGGTACGCCGGGCGGCCGTAAAACGACTGAAAGCTGAGCCAGGCGCAAACGCGGCCCTCATCTTCGACGACCCAAAGCGGCCGGGTATATGGGTCATGGGCCTCAAACCACACCCGCCGGCTTTCGACCGACACCGGCTCCAAGTCCGCCGTCACCATCCGGCTTGGGATCGTTTCATTATAGATGCGGACGATGTGCGGCAAGTCTTCCATCGTCGCATCGCGGACCAACAATGATTCCATCCTCATCCCCACCTTTTCTCGATAAGCATTTCATTTCCAAAAACGAAAGAAGCAGGAGTATAATCATAACATATGTACTGGCAAAGAAAGGGGAAAGAGATGAAACGCCAGTTTGTGGTGTATCTTGTGTCGCTCGCCGCGTTTCTCGGCCCGTTTACGCAAACGATTTACACTCCTATTTTACCAGAAGTGCGAGAGGCGTTTGCGACTTCTTCGTTTCTCATCAACCTCACGATTTCGATTTTCACCTTTTTCCTGGCGATGATGCAAATGGTCTACGGGCCGCTCACTGACCGGCAAGGGCGGCGCACGGTGCTGCTTTGCGGCATTGGCATCTACACCGCCGCCTCGCTCGGCTGCTTTTTCTCGGCATCCATTTACGCACTTCTGTTTTTCCGCGCTTTGCAAGCCGTCGGCATCGCGGCCGGATCGGTGGTCGCCGCTACGGTCATCGGCGACTTGTTCACCGGCAAAGAACGTGGGCGAGCAATGGGGACGTTTCAAATGATGGTTTCGCTTGGTCCCGTTGTCGGACCGATAGTCGGCGGGTTTTTGGCGGAACATGTTCCATTCCACGCCGTCTTTTTGGCGCTCGTTGTCGTGGGCGGCTTGGTCGGCATCGGCAACTTTCTGTTTTTGAAAGAAACGAAACCGAAGGAAGCAGCGGCCTCCGCCCCGTTCCGCCTCGCAGATTTTGCGGCGGTGCTCCGCCACCGCGCTGGGCGGTCGATCGTTCTGCTTGGCTTTATCCAATATTACTCGTTGTATAATTTTCTCGTCTTTTTGCCCGGCATCTTGACGGATCGGTACGGCCTGTCGGCGCAAGGAAAAGGGACGGTGTATTTGGCGATGTCGTCCATGATCGTCATCGGCAGCTTCCTCGGCGGGCGCCTTCAAGGGCGCTTCCCAGAGCGGCGCATTCTATTGGCGACATCGCACTTGACCGTGCTGTCCATTTTCTTTTTCTTAGTCGTGGACCAACGCTCGCTTTCGCTGCTTGTTGCGGCCATCGCCTTGTTCGGACTGTTTTTAGGCCTTTCGCTCCCAGTGCAGACGACCGTACTGACGAACGTCTTTCAGGCAAACCGCTCGACTGCCATCGGGGTGTACAACTTTTTCCGCTATATGGGAATGGCATTCGGACCGATGGTCGGCAGCGCGCTGTTTGCTGCTGGGGGATATCCGCTCGTCTATGGAATCGATGGCGTCTTCTTTTTCGCCTGCGCCTTGCTGTTGATAGTGCACGCCGCCCAGGCGCACAACCAATCGGCCGTCTGACAAAAAGAAGCCGCTTGCCCGACACTTCGTTCGGCAAGCGGCGGATTCCTCCGTCTTTCGTTCCGTCACCGTTTCATCCGATGTCTAACGACAACGTGGCATCCTGCATCGACTTTCTCCATTGTCGTTTGAAAAGCCGTTTTGTTCACGAAACAGACGGCGAACGACAACTGTTTTCTTGCGGACCACATGGACGCCTCATGCTGGAAAACGCCTCTGCTCGCCCCAATCACGCGCCGGAAACGCCAGAAGACCCTGCACTATCGGCCAAGTGTCCTTTTTTCACTCCCGCTCTTCCGTCAATTCCGAAACCGGCACGTCCCGGCGCTCACGGAGCCGGCCGTCGCGCAAATGGACGGTCGCCGTCTGCTTTTCCTCATCATACCCGTCAATCCAGACCGACACGCCGTTGTAATATACCGGAATATCGGCAGGGGAAGAAACAATTTGTTTGACACGGTTCATATCCATGGCCACTGTCCCCTTTCTGTGATGTTCTGTTTCCTAGTATGGGAAAAAACAGGAATGTTTATGCAAAAACGGCGAACACTAAAAAAAGACAAAAGCAAAAGAGGGGTGGACGATGAAACCAAGGAACGTGCTGTTATCGTATTGGCGCTGGCCGCCCGTGTTTCGTCTGTTTGTCTCGGCAAGCGCATTGATCATGCTGTTTGGCGCGCTCATGCGCTTCATTGAACCAGAGACGTTCCGCACGATGTTCGACGGCGTGTGGTGGGCGATCGTGACGGCGGCGACGATCGGCTATGGCGACATCGTCCCGAAAACGATCGCTGGAAAACTCGCTGCCATGGTACTCATCGCTCTTGGCACCGGCATTCTCACCGCTTATTTCGCTTCCGTCTCGGCCGCGGCCGCCGCCCGGGAAGCCGCCTTTACAAGCGGCCAACTCCCGTATACAGAGCGCGGCCATGCCGTAATCGTCGGCTGGAACGAGCGGGCGCGCGAGGTGCTGCTCCGCCTTGCGCGGCACGACGCCTCCATGCGCTTCGTTCTCATCGACGCCACCGTTCCATCCCACCCGCTTCCGAACGTTCCGGTTCATTTTGTTAAAGGATGGGCAAGCGACGATGCAGTGTTGGAGAAGGCCAATATTCAAGAAGCGCGGTTTTTGCTCATCACCGCCGATCCGCACAAAGCAGAAGCGGAAGCGGATAAAGATACGATTGTGACGCTGCTGGCCGCCAAAAGCCTCAACCCGTCGGTGCACGCCATCGTGGAAATCCTGACCAGCCGAAACGTGCAAAACGCCTTGCGCGCTGGGGCGGATGAGGTGATTCAGACGAATTTGCTGGCGAGTTTTGCCATGGCCGCCAGCCTTCGTTCACCGGGCGCCGCCAGCGTGTGGGAGACGGCGCTTCACCGCCTGGGCGGACAGACGCTGCGCCTTCTCGAGCCAGACGAACAGCAAATCGGCCAGCCATTCGTCGCCGTTCAACAGCAGCTGCTTAAGCAAAACGTGACGCTGCTTGGCGTCATCCAAGGGGATCACGGAGCGATTTCCGTTGCACCGGACCGTCCTATTCAACCAAGCGACCGCCTGTTTGTGCTTGTCCCTTAATCGAGCAGGCGGCGCTCCAACTCTTGAACAAGCGCCTTCCCGACGGAAATATACCGTTCGGGAACGGTCGCATCCGGGTCTTGCGGTTCGGCAAACTGGTTGAACGAGGCGCTGATGTTGCCGACATCGGCGAAATCATCGATGCCCCGTTGGTATTTATGCGCGAGCAAAAACGGCCGTCCAATCTCCACCGTCGTGCCGTGCGAATCAAGCTGCCCGTCGACCGCCCGAAACGGCACACGCAAAAACTGGTATCCTACATCATCGGCGATTTTGTAGTCGAAATAGCCGTGATCGTAGTCCCACCCGCCTCCGATCGCATATCCCATTGGTTTTAATTGCTCTTCCAAATGGTACAGCTGAAATTGTTTCCCTTCCAAACGCGATGGAATTTCAATCATGCACAATCCCTCCTCTCTTTTATCGTTTCCCGTTTGGCAAGGATTATTTGCCCACGGCAGCTTCAAACGCTTGGTGAAAAACGTCCGGGCGTTGTGCGGCCGAACGATTGACCGCGCTTCCTGCATAACAAAGCGCCCCTTCCCCCGCAAAAGGGAAGAGGCGCTTTTTCCGTCGTTCCGTCCGCCGTTTTGGGCGCGGCCCGGCATGACGAACAGCGGTGAAACACGTTGTCATTTCAGCCGTTTCTCCAGTTCTTCCTTCAGCTGCTCATAGCCTGGCTTGCCCAAAAGGGCGAACATGTTCTTTTTGTATGCTTCCACTCCCGGTTGGTCAAATGGATTCACCCCGAGCAAGTAGCCGCTCATGGCGCACGCTTTTTCAAAGAAGTAGACGAGGTAGCCAAACGTGTATTCATCGAGCTTCGGCAAGGTGATGACCAAGTTCGGCACACCGCCGTCCGTATGGGCGAGCAGTGTCCCTTCGAACGCTTTCGTGTTCACGAAATCAACCGTTTTTCCCGCCAAATAGTTCAGCCCGTCGAGGTCGTTTTCTTCGGCCTCAATGATCAGCTCATGGCGCGGCTCCTCGAGTTTCAACACCGTTTCAAACAAATCGCGCCGACCTTCTTGAATGTATTGGCCGAGCGAATGCAAATCGGTCGAGAAATCGGCGGAAGCCGGATAAATGCCTTTTTGGTCTTTCCCTTCGCTTTCGCCAAACAGCTGCTTCCACCATTCGGCGAAATAGTGCAACGCCGGTTCATAGTTGACGAGCAGCTCGATCGTTTTCCCTTTGTTGTACAAAATGTTGCGGATAGCCGCGTATTGGTAAGCGGCGTTTTCCTCAAGCTCCGAGGAGCTGAAATCGTCGCGCGCTTTGGCCGCGCCTTCCATCATGGCGTCGATGTCCGCACCGCTTGCGGCAATCGGCAGCAGCCCAACCGCCGTCAACACGGAATAGCGGCCGCCGATGTCATCCGGAATGACAAACGTTTCATATCCTTCCTCATTGGCCAGCGTCCGAAGCGCCCCGCGCTTGCTGTCGGTCGTGGCGTAAATGCGGCGGCGCGCTTCCTCTTTGCCGTATTTGTCCTCAAGCAGCTTGCGGAAAATACGGAAGGCGATCGCCGGTTCGGTCGTCGTCCCCGATTTGGAAATGACGTTGATCGAGAAATCTTTCCCGTCGAGAAAATCGATAACGTCTTTCATATACGTCGAGCTGATGTTGTTGCCGACAAAAATGATTTGCGGCGTTTGCCGCTTCTCTTTCGGCAAGGCGTTGTAAAACGAATGGTGCAGCATCTCGATCGCGGCGCGCGCGCCAAGGTACGAGCCGCCGATGCCGATGACAAGCAGGACATCGGAGTCCGATTGAATGTTTTTCGCTGCTTGTTTGATGCGGGCGAATTCGTCTTTGTCATAGTCGACCGGCCAGTCGAGCCACCCTAAAAAGTCGCTCCCGACGCCGGTTTTTTCATGGAGCGAATGGTGCGCGACTTTCACGGCATCACGCAAGTAGGTCAGTTCGTGTTCGCCAAAAAAGGCAAGCGCTTTGGAATAATCAAACCGAATATGGGTCATCCATTCCCGCCTCCCCTTCAATGTTCATTGCCTTCTTTCACTTTAGCCGAACGGACAAGGGAAATCAAGCGGCGCTCCTCCTTGGAAACGGATTCAGTTTTGACAATTTTCGCCGCGCCGGTGCCCTTTAGGCGCGCAAACTCCTACACCTCCATCCATCCCACGATGGGGCGCTCCTCTCGCGCCCGAGCAGCCGGCTCGGCCTATGCGAAAAGCGCCGGCTCGAGACGGGTGCAACCGCCAAGCCGGCGCCCTGATCCATCATCAGCCTCACTACCGCGTCGCCCCGTTACAGGGAGGCGCGCAAAATCGCGAGCACATCATCGCGGTTCAACGTTTTGAAACGGCCGAATTCGCCAAACGCCATCGCTTTATCGGCCATGAGCTCCAAATTCTCATCACCGATGCCGTAATCCGCCAAACGCGACGGCGCCCCAAGGCTCGACCAGAACGCGCGCAGCCGCTCGATGCCTTCAAGCGCCACATCGCGTTCCGTTTTGCCGGCCGGATCGACATCAAAGACGCGCACCGCGAGCTGGGCAAAACGGCTGACATTTTCATCGAGCACATGCTTCATCCAATTCGGGAACAAAATCGCCAAGCCCCCGGCATGCGGAATGTCGTACACCGCCGAAACCGCGTGTTCAATGTTATGCGTCGCCCAGTCGCCGCGCACGCCCATTTGCAAGAAGCCGTTTAAGGCGATCGTGCCCGAGTACATGATCGTTTCGCGCAGCTCGTAGTTTTCCAAATCGTTGATCAGCTTCGGCGCCGTTTCGATCACGGTTTTCAACACCGCTTCGCACATCCGGTCTTGAAGCGGCGTGTTCGGCGTATGGTGGAAATATTGCTCAAACACATGGGACATCATATCGACAATGCCGTAAACCGTATGGTCTTTCGGAACGGTCATCGTATATGTCGGATCCAAAATGGAAAATTGGGGGAACGTAAACGGGCTGCCCCAGCCGTATTTTTCTTTCGTCTCCCAGTTCGTGATCACTGAGCCGGAATTCATCTCCGACCCGGTCGCCGCCAGCGTAAGCACGGTGCCAAACGGCAGGGCGCCGGTGACCGCCGCTTTTTTCGTGATAAAGTCCCACGGATCGCCATCAAATTTCGCGCCGGCGGCAATCGCTTTTGTGCAATCGATGACGCTGCCGCCGCCAACGGCGAGCAAAAACTCAATCCCTTCTCGGCGGCAAATGTCCACCCCTTTTCTTACGGTCGAGACGCGCGGGTTTGGCTCCACCCCCGGCAGTTCGACGACGTCAGCGCCAATCTCCCCCAACATCTTCATGACTTCCTCATACAGTCCGTTTCGTTTGATGCTGCCGCCGCCATAGACAAGCAGCACTTTCCGGCCATAGCGCGGCACCTCTTCTTTGAGCCGTTCGAGTTGCCCTTTTCCGAAAATGAGTTTCGTCGGATTGCGAAAGATAAACTCTTGCATATGGACGCCCTCCTTTTCTGAATCTATTATGGCGGCGTCTGCCACCAGTTGTAAAGCCACCTGCTTGAACGGCAAACGATGCATATTTTTCACAACTGCGATTCATCCTAATAAGTGAATAAAAGAAATTTTCCAAAGGAGGCAAACAAGATGGGAGCATTGCAACGCATTGCACTGTTGTTGACGATTATTGGCGCGATTAACTGGGGACTGATTGGATTCTTTCAATTTGATCTAGTCGCTGCCATTTTCGGCGGGCAGGATTCCATTTGGTCCCGCATTATTTACAGCTTGGTCGGCATCGCCGGCTTGATCAACCTAGCGCTTTTATTTAAACCGGCCGAAGAACTTGGGCGCACCGAGCCAAAGACATCGCGCACATAATGAAACACAAAGGGACACGCACCGCTTGGCGGTGGGTGTCTTCTTTTTGCGCCTCTCCCGGCCCAAAAGCGTCATGGACTCTCGCCGCTTGGCGGCAGGGTTCTTATGGTTTCGGTCCATCTTCTTTCTTGGACTGCTCAATCCACTCGCGCAGCTTTTCCTTCAATGGGCGAAACCCCGCTCCAAGCGGCATTTTCATGCGCATATGACGCGTTTCCTTTTCCCCGGCGGGTTCAAGCGCCTTTAGAGACAGGCTCGCCCGCCTTGCCTTTCGGTCGACATCCAACACCTTGACCGTCACCTCATCGCCGACATGGACGTAGTCGCGCACGTCTTTCACAAATTGATGGGAAATTTCAGAAATATGGATCAGCCCTTGCATGCCGTCCTCAAGCTGGACGAACGCGCCATACGGCTGGATGCCTGTCACCTTCCCTTTCACGATCGCTCCTCGTTTGATCGTAGACAAGCGAAACACTCCTATTGATGAATTTCGTCTATGTTTTTGTATTATAACATAGACCGACAGCAAAACCCAAAAAAAGACGTCCCGCCAACGGCGGAACATCTCCAGTTACAGGCGCGCCAAAAACCGTTTCATTCGCTTAATGGCTTCTTGCAGCTGTTCGAGCGACGAAGCGTATGAACAGCGGATATAGCCTTCCCCGCTTGGACCGAAGACACTGCCGGGGACGACCGCTACTTTTTCTTCGATGAGCAGCCGCTCGGCAAACTGCTCCGACGTCAAACCGGTCGGCTTGATGGATGGAAAAGCGTAAAACGCGCCGCCCGGCAAATGGCACGGCAGCCCGATTTCATTGAGCGACGCGACGAAATAGTTGCGCCGACGCCGGTAGCTGCTGCGCATCTCGGCGACATCGCGCTCCCCGCTGCGAAGCGCCTCAAGCGCCCCATATTGCGCCATCGTCGGCGCGCACATCATGGCATATTGATGGATTTTCAGCATGGCCTGCAAAATGTCTTCCGGCGCCGCGGCAAACCCGAGCCGCCACCCGGTCATCGCAAACCCTTTGGAAAAGCCGGAAATCAAAATCGTCCGTCCGCGCATGCCCGAAACGGCGGCCATGCTCGTATACTCCCCTTCATACGTCAGCTCGGCGTAAATTTCATCGGCAATGACGAGCAAGTCGTGCGCCTCAGCCACACGGGCGAGCGCTTCAAGCTCCTTGCGGCTGAGCACCGTTCCGGTCGGGTTGTTCGGCGAGCAGATGATGACCGCCTTCGTCCGTTCGGTGACCGCCTGCTCCAACTGCATTGGATGAAGCTGAAACTGATCGGCGCCCGATGTCTGCACCGCCACCGGCTTTCCGCCGGCGAGCACAACAAGCGGCTCGTAGGCGACAAAACTTGGTTCGACGATGATCACTTCATCGCCCGGGTTGAGGACCGCTCTGAGCGCCAAGTCGATGGCCTGGCTCGCCCCAACCGTCACTAAAATTTCTGTCTCCGGACAGTAGTCGACATGAAACTTGCGGCGCAAATAGGCGGCGATTTCCTGGCGGAGCTCCAAAAGCCCGGCGTTTGGGGTGTAGGACGTATAGCCTTGCTCGAGCGACAAAATGCTCGCTTCGCGAATGCTCCAGGACGTGACAAAATCCGGCTCGCCGACGCCAAGCGAAATGACGCCGTCCATGCTGGAGGCAAGATCGAAAAAGCGGCGGATGCCGGATGGCTTCAAGCCTGCAACCGTTTCTGACACGTACGTTTTTCTCGTTTGCGGTTTCATGGCGACACCACGATGCGGCGATCTTGATCTCCTTGGTCAAAGACGATGCCGTCGTGTTTGTATTTTTTCAAGATGAAATGGGTCGTCGTCGAAATGACGGAATCGAGCGTGGACAGTTTTTCCGATACAAACTGGGCGATTTCCGCCATCGAACGTCCTTCGATCACGACCGATAAGTCGTAGGCACCGGACATTAAGTACACCGATTTCACTTCCGGGAATCGGTAAATGCGCTCCGCCACCTCATCAAAGCCGACGCCGCGCTTCGGGGTCACCTTGACGTCGATCATCGCCGTCACCCCTTCGCGTCCGTCCGCCTTCCGCCAGTCAATGAGCGCCGTATATTGCACGATCACTTTCGCCTCTTCCAGCTTTCGAACCAATGCTTCCGTTTCCTCGACCGGCAAATCGATCATCTTCGCCAGCACATCGATCGGCGTTCGCGCGTCTTTTTCCAATATTTCGATAATTTCCAGCTCTTTTTCGCTCAATTTCACGCACCATCCCTCCATTCAATCGGTCGGTTTCGCCAAGCCGGCCGCCTGCCGTCATCACGGAAGCGGACAGGACGCCGCTTGCTTTACTTCAAGCAACCGGCGGGCGAGTTTGAAACAGTCGGAAAAAGGAATCAGCTCGTCAAAGGCGAATTCATATATCGACTGAATGCGTGCGGCCAACGTGCGGGCGTCTTCCGTCTCATACACCGCTTGGAGCACATCGACCGCTTCGACATCGTAGGCGTCTTTGCCAAGGCCAAACGGATCCCAGGCGCCGATCCATTCAAGAAGAAGCCGGTTCAGCTGTTGTCCGTCCATGAAGCTGGCACCTACCTTCTTTCTTGATGTATGATATACCCCATTATAAGCCATTGATTCGAAAAAAAGAAGGGAGAAGATGCAACAATGTTTCCATTTGACCGCGTCATCGACCGCCGGGGCACACTGTCGGTGAAATGGGACGACGTTCATCGCGTGTTCGGCCGCGGCGACGTCTGGCCGATGTGGGTCGCCGATATGGATTTTCCCGCGCTGAAAGAAGTGCAAGAAGCGCTGCGGCAACGGGTGGAGCACGGCGTGTTCGGCTACACCGTCATTCCCGATTCGTTGAAGGAGGCAGTCTGCCATTGGCTGGAAAACCGCCACCAGTGGACGATCGACCCGTCTTGGCTCGTCTTTGCCCACGGCGTCGTGCCGGCGGTCGCCGCCGCCATCGAAGCGTTTTCCGAACGGGGAGACGGCATCGTCGTCTTTTCCCCGGTCTACCGGCCGCTGTTTGATCTCGTCCGCCGCCATGACCGCATGCTTCTGTTCAGTCCGCTGCGCCTTGAGGAAGACTACTACGTGATCGACTGGGACGACTTGGAAGAGAAGCTGTCCAGCGCGAAGCTTCTCATCCTTTGCCATCCGCACAACCCAGGGGGCAAATCATGGACAAAAGAAGAACTCGAACGGCTCGGGGAATTGTGCCTCAAGCACGGCGTCTTCATCCTGTCTGACGAAATCCACGCCGATTTGACATTCCCGCCAGCCTCACACACGCCGTTTGCCTCGCTCTGCCCGGAGCTGGCCGCGCAAAGCGCCACGTTCCGCGCACCGACGAAAACGTTCAACCTCGCCGGCTTGCAGGCGGCGGAAGTCATCATTCCCAACGAATCGCGGCGCCGGGCGTTCCGCCGCGTCCAGCAGCGGCACGGCTTTTTTACACTGAACACGTTCGCCATCGCTGGGGCGGAAGCGGCCTACCGCCACGGCGGGCCGTGGTTGGATGCCTTGCTCGATTACTTGCGGCAAAACATTGACACGACAGTTGCCTATTTGGCGGAACACTTGCCGCTGCTTCGCCCGGTCCGGCCACAGGCGACGTATCTTGTCTGGATCGACTGCCGCGGCCTTGGCCTTCCCGAGGCGGAGCTGAAGAAGCGTCTTTTGGAAAAAGGAAAACTCGCCGTCGAGTTCGGCAGCAAATTCGGCCAGGAAGGAGCCGGCTTCATCCGCTTGAATATCGCCTGCCCGCGCCCGACGCTCGAGGAAGGACTGCGGCGGCTGGCGACGTCGCTGCGCTAACATCGAAGAGAGCCCTTGAGCCCTTGCACCAAAAAGCGCGGCCAAGCGGATGGTGAAAGAGAAAAGAAGCAGCGCCAGGCCCGTTGCTCCGTTTCGCCATCCGGATGAACGCAGGAAGCCCAACGATCATTCCGTGCCGTTTTCTGTTTCGCCGACCATGTGAAGCAGAAGCCGTGCATCCGCCGCTTTCCCCCTTCGTCACGTGAAGCGCTGCCCCAACAATGCGAAACAGGGGCCCGCACGCGAGCCCCTGTTTCATGACGGCTTGATTTCCCCGCAAGCGATCCGCCCGCCGGCGTCTCCCGCCGGCTGGGTCATGCCGTCGTCTTTCTTGGCGTGAATGACAATCGACGTTCCGTCTTTTGTGAGCAACGAGCCTTTCTCTCCTTCTTTCAGCGTCACGTGGGGCGCCATCAGCTCGACGTTGACCGTGCCGTCATCGTTCACAATAATATTCGGCAAATCGCCGGCATGCGCTCCTTCCGGGTGGAGAAGACCGTGCTTTTTCCCATCCGGATTGTAATGACCGCCGGCCGACTGAAAATCAGGCGGTTTGCAACTGCCGTTTTCATGGATGTGAATGGCATGCTCCCCCGGTGGGAGGCCTTCTAGGTCAAGCTTCAGCCGCACCCCTTCCGCCTGTTCGGTCAACTCGATCGTGCCGATCGAATCGCCGTCCGCATTGATCATCTCCACCTTCCGGCTCGTCGCATCCTCTTGGCCGCAGCCGGACAGCACGAGCGCCGCCGCGAACACCACACCGTACGTTTTTCGCAATACGAACCCCCTCCAGCATCACTTGTTATCCGCCAGTATTGCCGGAGGGGGGCTCGTTTATACTTCGGGCGGCTCCTTCCGTTCCTCTCGTTTTCCAAGCAGCTGTTCTTCGAGCCGCTTCGCTTCCCTTTCCTGCCGCCGGGAGATGACGATGATGAGCCGCATCGTGAACACCGCCATCAAGAAAAAGACGGCAAACGAAATTGCCGCGGGGATGTATTCACGTTTGTCTTCCGGGAAGTATAAAAACAAATTCAACACCAATGGCCACATGGCGAAAACAACCTTTCTGCCGCAAAATTGTCCATTTCCATTATAGCACAAAAAAGCCGCTGCCAACGCAGCCGGCTATAGAGCGAATTTTTTCCGCAGCTGGGTGAAATCGACCCGTTCCCCGATTGTCGGCGGTTTCGTTTTCGCCAAATATTTTTTATCGTTTTCCACCAGGCGGAAAATCGTGTAGGCCGTAAACGCGTCATCGAGCGCACAATGGGCTTTTCCGACTCCTTCGTTTCCGTACTCCTGCACCGCCTTGCGCAGGGCGGTTTGATTTTTGTTGCCGAAAAACCGTTTGTATTCCATCGCCAAATCACGGTGCTCGCCCGTGAAGGGGAATTCCACTTGCGCCGATTGGCAGTTTTCCCGGAGCACTTTCATGTCCATGCCCCCCCACGTGATGACGGTCGTCGGGCGCTCGCGGTCATATTGCCGAAGCAAAGAAACCAACTCATAAAAACTCATGCCGCGGTCGATTTGTTCTTGGGTGATGTTGAGAAACGACTTGCACCGATCGGTGAGCTGCGGAAAGCGGAGCGGCTTCACATAGGAAGAAAATTGGCCGATGATCTGATCGTCCACGACCGCGACAAGGCCGACTTCAATGATTTCTGGGCAAAACCCGGCCGGGTTCGTTTTCGTTTCCGGCATCGTAAATTCGAAATCGAGGAACAAATATTGCGGACTGTCCATTTTTCTCCCTCCTTTCCGGATGCGGCTTCGATCCGTCCTTACTATTATTATATCATGCGGGAGCAGTTGTTTATTTCTTTTTTCAGAAAATGGCGAAAAAGAGGCGAATGACGGAGGAAGCGACGGGCGCTTTGCAGAAAGAGAAAGAGGCGTTCGGGAGCGGGCCGCCCTTGCTGTTTTTTTCTTTCCGCGTCTATGATATGATGAATGAAAGGGGGCTGAGGTGATGAAAAATGTCGTCATCCATCAAATTGTCACGTTGATTTTCACCGAAGACCAACTGCGGGCATACTGGCAAAAGCAGGAATCATCCGTTCCGTTTGAGGACTTGACGGACGCGCAATATATGAAACTGGCCGAAGACATGCTCGCCCACTCCTCGCACAGCCAGCTTGAGCAGCATTTGATCGGCCGCGGGTGGCGTACAAAAGAAGAGACCGAGGGGAAAGTGATCACCGAAGATGAATCGCGCGAAACGATCCATGTGGAAATCATCGATACCGATGCACCGGCTGAACCGTCGCGGCCAATGCTGATGGATCGGATGCGTGAAATCGCCTGCCCGCATTGCTCCTTTGCCTTTTATGTGCACAACGCCACCAGCCAGCGCTGCGACTGGACATGCCCGGCGTGCGGGAGCCGTTTTCACAGCTTGACGCCGTAACTGGAAGGGAGGAGAGCCGATGGACCATTCTGCCGCACACGTGTCAAACGTTCCGTATTATTTTGCCATTGCCGTTTTCTTGGTTACATACGCCATCATTATCTCGGAAAAAATCCACCGCGCCGTCATCGCCCTGCTCGGCGCCGCGCTCATGGTCATTTTTGGCATCGTCGATACGGAGAAGGCGTTCACCCATCACATTGAATGGGGGACGATCACGTTATTGATCGGGATGATGATCTTAGTCGGCATCACAAGCAAATCTGGTTTTTTTCAATACATGGCCATTAAAGCGGCCAAGCTTGCCAAAGGCAGCCCGGTCCGCATTTTAGTGATGCTTTCGCTGTTGACGGGACTGCTGTCGGCGTTTTTGGACAACGTCACCACCGTCCTGCTCGTCGTGCCGGTGACGTTTTCGATTACGCGGATGCTTCACGTCAACCCGGTGCCGTACTTAATCTCCGAAGTGCTGTTGTCGAACATCGGCGGCACGGCGACCTTGATCGGCGACCCGCCGAACATTATGATCGGTTCGGCGAACAAGCATCTCGATTTCAACGCCTTTTTGTTCAACCTAACACCGATCGTCGTGTTGATCGCCATCGTCACGGTCGCGCTGCTCGCGTTCGTTTACCGCAAGCAGCTGCAAACCGATCCAGCGTTGATTCAAAAGCTGATGGAACTTCGCGATGCCGACTACATTCAAGATGCGAAGCTGATGCGCAAATCGGTCGCCGTGCTCGGTCTGACGATCCTTGGCTTTATCCTGCATTCCGCCATTCATGTCGATGCGGCGGTCATCGCCTTGGCTGGAGCGGTCGTGCTTATGCTCATCGCCGTGCCGGAGCATGAAATCGAGGACGTTTTTCATTCCATCGAATGGGGGACGATTTTCTTTTTCGCCGGCCTGTTCGTCTTGGTCGGCGGGCTCGTGGACATCGGCCTCATTAAAGCGCTGGCGGAAAAAACGCTCGATGTCACCGGCGGCGATATTTCCACGGCCGCCTATTTCATCCTTTGGCTGTCCGGCATCGCTTCAGCGACGATCGATAATATTCCGTTTGTGGCGACGATGATCCCGCTCATTCAAGATATGGCTGTCGGCATGGGCTTATCCCCGGACTCCCCGCAGATCGACGTGCTTTGGTGGGCCTTGTCACTCGGCGCCTGCCTCGGCGGAAACGGAACGCTCATCGGCGCCTCAGCCAACGTCATTGTCGCCGGCATCGCTTCGCGCGAAGGGCATGGATTTACGTACATGGACTTTTTGAAAATCGGGGCGCCGCTCACGCTCATTGCCTTGCTTTTGTCGCACGGCTATTTGTGGCTGCGCTATTTATAACAAACGGAAGGAGCGAAATCGAAATGATGATTTCGCTCCTTTTTTGATGTTCGCACATATCGTAATATCGATTCCATTTTTGGAAAGGAGGCTCAAGCGGCCATGTTCGCTTATTTCCCGCGGATGCCGGCCGGCCCGTATCCACCGATCGACCCAGCGCTCTTTTCCCAGTCTGCCGCCACGGCGCAGACGCTGATGAACGATGCCGCCGCTGTTTTAAAAAAACTGGCCGAATCGCGCTCGTTTGCCGCCTCGGTCATGTCGGCCGCCCAAGAAGGAAAAACGGATGAAGTGAAGCGCCTGATCCGTTCGCTTGGCATCCGCTCGCAAACCGAGGTGTATTTCAATCCCGACGGCATCCGCCTGACGCTCTCGCCGCCGCCCGGCGCGTTCCCGTGCTGCCAGCTTGTTGTCGGCTTGCGCTGGAATGTGTTTCCGCCCTTTAGCGGGTAAACCTTCCCCCAATGAGTGGCAATGACTTCTTCACCAACACGGCGAGCGATGGCCATCTTTTTTCTCGCCATCGCCCGTCGTTCGTCCTCTCTTAGACACCCATACTTTCGTCCATCCGCGCTCCCGCCTTCACGCATTGCCGTTTTCATCCATGGGCTGCCGTTCGCCAATTTCGGCCGGAGTGCGCAAATCGTAGCCATCATCATTTTTGCTCGTATGGATGATGTCTTCGTTCGCTCCGATTTTGCTCGCCCGCTTCAGCTCCTCATCCGGCACAAACCGCTCCATCGCGATCCCCCTTTCGTTTCTTGCGTCCTTGTCGGCTTTGATTCGTTTTTCGCGACAGCTTAGAGGGGCAGTGATTTCGTACAAAATACTGCTATTCCATCGGTTTCTCAGTTAGAGAAGCCTGGCGAAATCAGCCTTCTTTTTTGGCGAAATGCCGCTGATTTGCTCGTGGCAGCCGTTTTTCACCGGCCTTTTCGGGCAGCCCTTTTGCTTAGCATGCCCCGCCGCTCATCCCATCATTCCCGGAAAAAGAGGATTGACAGCCTAGCGGTTGTTCGGTACGATTTTGTTAACGAACAAAAAAAGGGGGTTTACATATGAGCGAACAACGCACTTTGCTTCGACCGATTGACATGACGCTCGCCGCCATGTTCGTCGCCTTGATGGCGATCGGGGCGAACATTACGTCATGGGCGCCGTTTCTTGTCGTTGGTGGTGTTCCCATTACACTGCAAACGTTTTTTTGTGTGCTCGCCGGTGCCGTATTAGGGCGGCGGCTCGGGGCGGTGGCGATGATCGTCTACATGCTCGTCGGCCTCGCGGGCGTTCCAGTGTTTGCGAAATTCAGCGGCGGATTGTTAATGATTTTCCAACCGACGTTTGGCTTCATTCTTTCGTTTATCGTTGCCGCTTATGCGACCGGATGGGTCATCAACCGCAGCCCGCAGCCGGCATCCGCCGCCCGCTTTGTCACCGCGGCGCTCATCGGCATGGTCATCAACTATGTCATCGGCACGAACTGGATGTACATGGCTTACAAACTATGGGCGGAAGCGCCGGCAGGACTTTCATACGGAATGGTGTGGAGTTGGATGCTCGCACCGTTGCCAAAAGACATTCTCCTGTCGATCGTCGCTGGCCTGATCGCTCCAAAGCTTTGCCGGGCGATTCAACGCTCCTCAGCAGCCGGCCGCCCGGCCGCCTAAATGCGAAAGCGCGCCTGTTGATCAAAACAGGCGCGCTTTTTGTTTGGAAACCCTCGATCATGGATTAGAAGAATAAACGAAGGATCTGGTACACAAACCCAGCAATCAACGCTGACACTGGCAAGGTGATGATCCATGTCAGCACAATGCGGCGAGCGACGCCCCATTTGACGCCTTTCACCCGTTGGGCGGCGCCGACCCCCATGATGGCCGAGGAAATGACGTGCGTCGTGCTGACCGGCAAGTGGAACATCGTCGCTGAAAGAATAACGAGTGCGGACGACAAATCAGCCGCCGCTCCGTTGATCGGACGAATTTTCATAATTTTTCCGCCGACCGTTTTAATGATCTTCCACCCACCAACAGCCGTTCCCAATCCCATGGCCAAGGCGGCAGAAATGCGCACCCATTCAGGAATGTCAGTCGTCGCGTGGTATCCTCCGGCGATTAACGCCATCGTAATGATCCCCATCGCTTTTTGAGCGTCGTTTGTTCCATGCGTATACGCCTGAAACGCCGCCGTCACAATTTGAAACATCCGAAAGCCCCTCGTCGTGCTGTATAAGTTGGCGTTTTTAAAGATAAAACGAAAAATGCTCATAATGATAAAGCCGACCCCTAACGCCAAAAAAGGGGAAAGAATGAGTGATTGTAAAATTTTCAAAAACCCGCCATAATTCAAAATCCCAACCCCAGCCGCGGAAATCGCCGCCCCGGCGACCGAACCGATGATCGCGTGCGAAGAGCTGCTCGGAATGCCGTAATACCACGTGATCAAGTTCCAGGCAATGGCTGATGTCAACGCCGCTAAAATAATAAGCGGCCCATTTTCTAGCGCAAATGGATCGACGATGTCTTTCGTAATCGTTTTCGCGACGCCGGTAAAGGTGAGCGCGCCGATAAAGTTCATCGTCGCCGCCAACACAATCGCTTGACGCGGCGTAAGCGCCCTTGTCGACACCGACGTGGCAATGGCGTTGGCCGTATCATGAAAACCGTTGATAAAGTCAAACGCCAATGCAAAAATGACGATGCATATCGTTAAAATCAGGATCGTATCCATAAAAACAACGTCCCCTTTTTATGCGTTGCGCATGATAATCGTCTCTAACGTATTGGCGACATCTTCACAACTGTCGGCAATCTCTTCCAACATTTCGTAAAGCTCTTTGTATTGAATAATTTTAATCGGGTCTTTTTGCGTCACAAATAAGTTTTTGATCGACGCGCGCAAAATTTCGTCGCACTTCGTTTCATAGTCCTTGATTTTAATGGCATGTTGGCGCATATCGAGCAATTTTTTGTTCGCAAGCAGTTCGAGGGCATGAACAATTTCGATCGTGCTTTGATAAATATAGTCAAAAAATTTCACCATATGTTCATCGATGTCCGTGAACGAAAACATTTCAAACCGTGCCGAACATTGCTCAAACCCATCAAGCACATCATCCATTTTCATCGCCAACTGGTGGATGTCTTCCCGCTCGATCGGCGTAATGAACGTTTTGTTCAATTGAACGACCAGTTCATGGATGAATGAATCGCCCTTTCGCTCATACTCTTTCATGACGCGGGCAAATTCTTTCAAGTCGCTTACGCTTTGAATTTTATACTCGACAAAATATTGGGCCGCTTCCTTCACATTTTCCGAAATCGTAAACAACATGTCGAAGAAAACGTCCTTTTTCGGTGAAAAAATCATATCGGACACCCTCCATTTGCGAAATCAAAATCACCGCTACTTATTGTAACAATTTAAAATCCATTTACAATACAAAAAGAGAAAATTTACAATACATTTACACGAACTTTACATTTTGTTCGCTTTTCCTGCTAATGTACTATATAGCGTGCCAAACAAAAGCGGACGCTATGCAACGTCCGCCCCGGCTCGTTCCGCGGCCGCCGCCCGGGCGGCGAACGGCGCGGTTCCTTTACTCGCCTTGGCCAAACCGTTCGATAAACGCCGTGAGCGTGCGCACCATCACGCCCGTCGCCCCAGCCGGACCGAGGTCGCCGTCTTTCTTCGTCGTCGCCGTGCCGGCGATATCCAAATGCACCCACGGCGTGTCTTCGGCAAATTCGCCGATGAACGCCCCGCCCATAATGGCGTGGCCTTCCCGCCCCGGGGAATTGTTCAAGTCGGCGATTTTGCTGCTTCGCACCCGCTCGCGGTCATGTTCGGTGATCGGCAGCCGCCAAATGAACTCCCCGGTTTCCATCGACGCTTCAAGCAATTGCTCAAACAGTTCCTCATTGTTCGTCATCGCCCCTGTTTTGTCCGTGCCTAGGGCGACGATCACCCCGCCCGTCAACGTGGCGACATCGATGATGTAATTCGCTCCGCATTGTTTCGCATACGTCACCGCATCGGCCAAAATGAGCCGCCCTTCGGCATCCGTGTTTCGGACTTCAATCGTTTTTCCGGACAGCGACGTAATGACATCGTCTGGCTTGAACGCCTCACCACTGATCATATTGTCGGTCGCCGGAATGACGGCGAGCACGTTTTGTTCCGGCCGCAGTTCGCCGATGGCTTCCATCGCTCCGAGCACCGCTGCCGCGCCGGCCATGTCCGTTTTCATGTCAACCATGCTGTCGCGCGGCTTCAAACAATAGCCGCCCGTATCGAACGTCACCCCTTTGCCGACGAGGGCGATCACGTCTTCCCATTGCTCTTTTCCTTGGTATTTTAAGACGATGAGTTTTGGCGGCTGTTTCGAGCCTTGGTTGACGGCGAGAAGCGCCCCCATGCCGAGCCGCTCCATGTCTTCTTTTTCCAAAATTTCATAATCAAAATCGTATCGGTTCGCGAGTTTCACAGCATAATCAGCCAAGTCCGACGCCGTCAACAAATTCCCCGGCGTATTGACGAGCGTGCGCGCCGAATTCGTCGCCTTCCCGTACACCGAGCCGACAAACAAGCTCGCCTCCATGTCCGCCGCTTCAGCTGCCGTGTAGACGATGAGCGATTCGAGCTGGTAGTCGGGTTCTGACTTTTTCTGCTTATACCCAGGGAATTCATACGTCGCCAACTCATATGCTTCCGCCAAGGCGTGCGCCGCTTCGTTTCCATCGACAGCCTCGGTCGTAAACGTGTCGAGCACGACCGCCGCTTTCGTCCGCTTCGCCTGCTTCAATGTACGAAACAGCTTGCCGAACACCTCACGCAACTGCACAAACGTCAACTCTTCTTTTTTGCCAAGGCCGACGAAGTAGAGCCGCTTCGCTCCCGTCGGCAAAAATGGATGAACGGCGGCGATGCGCCCCCGCTTAGCGGAAATATCCCCCTCTTTCTTCAGCTCGGACAACTTCCCACCAAGCCGAGCGTCGTATTCGCCGGCAAGACCGCTCCATGAATTTGCCCCTTCAAACAAACCGATGACAAGCGCTTCATCCCGTTCCTCCACCGACGGCAATGGTTTGACGGCAAACATCGTCTTATCCCTTTCCATGGTGATTCATTCCAACCTTCATTATAGCGAAACAAAGCCGTTTCTTCGACTATCTAAATTTCTCTCCTTGCGTTTACTCAAAAAACATTCATGAGCAAGCCTTGCTCCCCACCTTGGCATGAAAATGACGGATCAAGGCAGCGCATTTTCACAAAAAAGTCCCATGGGCAGCGTTTTGCCCTCCACCCGGGGATGAAAATGACCGCTTGCCGACGGGATTTTCACAAAAAAGGCCCATGGGCAACGGTTTGCCCTCCAGCCGGGGATGAAAACCACCGCTCGCCGGCGCGGGATTTTCACGAAAAAAATCAACGAAAACAGACAGGAAATCACGCGAGGCAAGGCGAATCCGTAATCATCACGATGATGGAGAAAGGACCGACGCTGATGAGAATCGTTTCCCTTTGTCCAAGCAACACCGAACTGCTCGCCTATCTCGGCCGCCTTGACGATGTCGTCGCCGTCGACGACTCGTCCGACTGGCCGCCGGAAGTGAAGCGGCTGCCGAAAGTCGGACCGGATTTGCGCATTGATATGGATCAAGTCGAGGCGCTCAAACCGGATCTCGTCGTCGCATCCCTGAGCGTGCCCGGCATGGAGCGCAACGTCGAGGAGCTCAAACGGCGCGGACTCCCGCATCTCGTGTTGGCACCGAATTCGCTCAATGACATTGCCAACGATCTTCTTCGGCTCGGCGAGGCGCTTGGCGAAACGAAAAAAGCGGCCGAACTCGTCCGCCGCTATGATGACGTGCTCGATTGGCACCGCGAGCGGGCCGCATCGGCCGAACCGGCCCGCCTCTATTGGGAATGGTGGCCGCGGCCGATCTTCACCCCGGGCGGCGCCAATTGGTTGAGCGAACTAAGCGAGCTCGCCGGTGGGCGCAACATTTTCGCTGACTATCCTCAAGCAAGCGTCCGACCGGAATGGGACGACGTTCTCACCCGCAATCCGTCGCACATCTTGCTCGTTTGGGTCGGCGTGCAGACAAAAAAAATGAGCCCGAAGGCCGTCATGGTGCGCCCGAACGCCCAACAGGCCGAGGCGGTCCGCACCGGGAACATTCACCTTCTCGAAGAAGCGCTCTATTGCCGTCCGTCTCCGCGCCTCTTGGTCGGGTTAAAAAAATTGGCGCCGCTTTTGCATCCGGCGCTGTTCCCTCCCGCTGACGACAGCGATCCGCTCCTTTGTGGCTGACGGGCGGGAGCCCTCTTTCAACTTTTCGATTCCAAATACTGTTGACGAAACACTTGCATCGTTTCATCTTCGTTCAGCCGCTTCAATTCTTCCTCTGACAATGTGCCATCGCCTTTTTGCACGATATAGACGTTGACTTTTCGTTTTCCCCAATATTTATATACATCTTCGACGGTTTCATAGTATAAGTCGATGCGATGGCCTTTGATCGCCCCGCCTTTGTCAGCAACGACGCCGAACCCGTATCCGGGGATGAACAAAATGGTGCCGATCGGAAATACGGACAAATCCGCGGCAATCGTCGAATACAGGTCGCGTTTGACGCGGACGCCGGAATACGTGATG
Organism: Geobacillus vulcani PSS1; assembly: GCF_000733845.1. Taxonomy (GTDB): domain Bacteria; phylum Bacillota; class Bacilli; order Bacillales; family Anoxybacillaceae; genus Geobacillus; species Geobacillus vulcani. The sequence goes on along the minus strand of NZ_JPOI01000001.1, from coordinate 1,491,596 downwards.
CCGTACTCAGGATGATCGGGCGTTTTCCCGGTCGATTCAATGCCGGCCGTATAGCCGGTGGCGACCACTTCAACGGAGGGATATTTTGACCAGTCAAAATGATCCTCAAGCCGCGGAACAGATCGGCCTCCGTTTTTCGCGAGTTCTTTCATTCCCCAAATGGGCTGATGATCCATCGATAAAGCGCTCGGAAAGGGATGGAGAACCGTCCTGGCATCAACCCCGGAAATGGACTCGAATGTCGCAAAAAGCGCCGCCAAAAACAGCAGCGTCATCGCAGTTCGGCGCACGAATTGCCTAAACCCATTCAATGCTCTCAACTCCTCTCACACCTCTATTTATCTCCAGCCAAAATCGAAATATTCATTGCGAATAAGACAAAAAACGAAAAAACCGTCCACGAACAGCCTCATGACCAAACCCAATCACAAAGCTTGTGCATTTTGCCCCAAACATATGCGAACTAGCGTTGGAATCCGCCGCACAACTCATCAGCTCTGTTCATAAAAAACATTCATGAGCAAGCCTTGCTCCCCATTCTGGCATGAAAAGACTGATCAAGGCGGCACATTTTCACAGAAAGTTCCATGGGCAGCGATCTGCCCTCCACCCGGGGATGAAAATCATCGCTCGCCGGTGCTGGATTTTCACGAAAAAAAAACGCCCCTGCCCAAGGCAGAGACGCTCTAAAACATTTGATACCCTTTCGCCCGCAGCGTGCGAATCGCCCATCCGGCGCAAAGAGCGCCGACAAAGCCGCTTGACAAAATCAACAGATCGGCCGCCGCCAGCGAAGTGATTTTCCGCCCAAGCGCAGCGAACGCCTCGGACGGTGCGGTGAAATAACGCGTCAACGGCACATCATCAATAATGAAAACCGCAATCAACGGAAAACAGACCGCAAGAATCCATGTCATGCGCAAAATCATGTTCAGCAAAAACCCAATGCCGAAAAACAAGACGAAAAACAACACCATTGAAATCAACACGACTGGCAAACTCATCTGCATCCGCCCTTCACCTCCCGTACACCCGTTTTCAGTGTACTGAATGGGCGGACGACCGTCAATGTTCGCTTTTCTCTTGGTGATCGCCTGATTGGTTCCAAACGGTGTTTCATGTCCTCAGACGAACGTCAATGTTCGTCATCCTCTTCCTGTTCGCTGCCCGTTCCTTGGCAGCTGTAGCACGTTTCCGATCCGCCCAAGAGCAGCTGAACATATCCGTGCCCCTCACAGTACGGGCAGTCGTTCATTGTCAATGTTTTTGTCATCGATGTTCCCCTCCGTTTCTTTTTTGTTAATATATCAAAATTTTCTGTAAAAACAAACAGCGATTCTCCCCGATTTTCGCTTGTGTAAGCGGATACATCTTTCGATCGCTTTTGTTTTCTTGACTATTCTTTCAATTTCGATGATTCAAAGTAAAGGCGGTATTTTGTATAGCCAAACGGATCGCCGGGATTGAGTCCGTCATGCAGGGAAAGGGAAACAGGCGGCTCGAGCGCCAACAAATAGCGAAGCAAGCCTGATGTGTCCGGGTCATTCTGGAGCGCCGTTTTGCTTAAAAATGCGGCGGCATAGAGCTCATCCGTCTGCACGACGATATCGCGCGAAAGCGGGCGCAACAGGAAAATCGCCATATTGTCGCTGATCTCCCCAGCGATGACGCCGGTGCGCAAGCCAAGAAGCGCGACTGGTTCGGCATCGATCCCCGTTTCCTCCTTCACTTCCCGAACGGCCGCTTCATCAAGCATTTCCCCCGGCTGGACGAACCCGGCTGGCAGCGACCATTTGCCTTTTAGCCCGCTGTATTTTTTCTTGACGACAAGCCACTCGCCATGTTCATTGATGACCAGTCCCGCCGCCGCAATCCAAACGTTTCCTCGTTTGTTGTCCATCGTCCTCATCCTTTTCTCCCTAATCGTTATGCACTGTTTGTATTTCGACAATCGAGCGGGGGATCCCTGTTTCTTTGCCATACAAAAAGCTCCCGCCATCACGGGAGCTTTCTCGATCAATTAGAAAAATTTAAATTTTCCTTTTTTCATCACAAGCGACGAACCGCCGATCAAATACAGGGCGCGGTTGTCAATCACTTTTTTCATGAAGCTCGCTTTGGTGCCCCACAGCTTTTTACCGAACACGACACCGATGGCATCATCATGGCCGAGCGAGCAAACCGTTCCTTTAATATCCGGCTTAAACGGCTCCAGCTCCCCTTGCCCACGGATGAGCACCGCCAAGTTTTTCGCGCACAGCTGGCCTTCTTGCATAGCGATTTGCGCCGTCGGCGGATACGGGCGGTTCGTTTCTTCATCAATCACGAGTGAACAGTCGCCGACGACGAAAATGTCTTCATAACCCGGGACACGCAAGTACGGATCCACTTTAATGCGCGCCCGCGCCGCTTCAAATCCAGACTCCTCAATGACGCGGCTGCCGCGCACGCCAGCGGCCCAAATGACGGTGCCGGCTTTAATTTCCTCGACATCATCCCCTTTGGCGACAATGATGCCATTCGGCGTGCATTCCTTAATCGCCGTACCGATTCGAAACTCGACTCCTTTGCGCTCAAGCTGGCTGACCGCGTACTCGACGAGCTCCGGATCAAAGCCCGGCAACGCCGTCGGCGCCGCCTCCACACAAATGATGCGCACTTTGTGCGGGTCGATGTCATACTCCCGGCACAGCTCCGGCATCCGGTTGGCGAGCTCGCCTAAAAATTCAATGCCGGTAAACCCCGCCCCACCGACGACGATCGTCAGCCGCTCCTCTTTCTTTTCCTCTTCCGCACTGTATGTGGCAAATTGATACTCGATATGCTCGCGGATTTGCCGCGCCGCGTCGACGTTCGCGATCGAAAACGCGTATTCCTTCAACCCTTTGATGCCGAACGTCTCTGACTCAAACCCAAGGGCGATGACAAGGTAATCGTATGTCAGCTCGCCGTTTTCAAGCAGTACTTTCTTTTCGTTTGGAATGATTTTCGTCACCGTATCTTGGATGAACTTCACTTTGTTTCGGTCGATGACATCGCGGATCGGATAGCGGACGCGGTCATGGTGCAGCGTCCCGGCCGACGCCTCGTGAAGCCATGTCGTCTCATAATGGTAATCGTTCTTGTTTACAAGCGTAATGTTCGCTTCGTTCACGCCGATGAGCTTTTGCAGGCGGACAGTCGTCATCAACCCGCCATAGCCAGCGCCTAAAATAACAACATTTGGTTTTTTCACTTGAATCACTTCCACCCTTTTTCATTTTTTCTCGTTCATTTGTTATAGCTTTTGCGGCCGCCCCCGTTTTTATTGAGCGAAGTTTGTGAAATAATTCACGTTAATCGCCAAAAAAATGTCGAGGGACTGTCACAAAACATTAACAATCTCTCCACAAAACATATTAGTCCTTTTTCTTCCCCATTTCAAGCTTTTTTCGACCGATTCGGCTGAAAAATTCCCCATCATAACAGCGCCTGTTTATGGTAAAATAAACGTGTCATGCCATATTGTACGGGGAGGGATGTCGGTGAAAGAAGATCGCACCATGTATGATGTCACGATCATCGGCGGCGGGCCGACTGGGATGTTTGCCGCGTTTTACGGCGGCTTGCGGCAAATGAAAGTGAAAATAATCGAAAGCCTTCCGCAGCTTGGAGGACAGCTGGCCGCGTTATATCCGGAAAAATACATATATGATGTCGCCGGATTTCCAAAAGTGCGCGCCCAAGAGCTTGTCAATCAGCTGAAAGAGCAGATGGGCCTATTTTCGCCGACCGTCTGCCTGAACGAGTCGGTCGACGCGCTCGAAAAGCAGGAGGACGGAACGTTCAAGCTCGTCACGAACAAGCAAATCCATTATTCGAAAACGGTCATCATCACCGCCGGAAACGGCGCGTTTCAGCCACGGCGGCTCGAAATCGAAAGCGCTTCCCGCTATGAAGGAAAAAACTTGCATTACTTCATCAACGACTTGGAACAGTTTTCCGGAAAGCGCGTGCTCGTCTGCGGCGGCGGCGACTCGGCTGTTGACTGGTCACTCATGCTCGAACCGATCGCCGCGAGCGTCACGATCGTGCATCGCCGCGACAAATTCCGCGCTCACGAGCATAGCGTCGAGCAGCTCATGAAATCGCGCGTGCACGTGAAAACGCCGTTTGTCCCCGTTGAGCTCGTCGGCGATGAACAAGCCATCCGTCAAGTCGTCCTTGAGCATGTGAAAGAGGGAACGAAAGAAACGATCGACGTCGACGCCGTCATTGTCAATTACGGCTTTATTTCTTCGCTCGGCCCGATCAAAAACTGGGGGCTTGCCATCGACAAAAATGCGATCAAAGTCAACTCGCGAATGGAAACGAACATCCCCGGCGTGTATGCAGCGGGCGACATTTGCACGTACGACGGAAAAATCAAGCTGATCGCCTGCGGCTTTGGCGAGGCGCCGATCGCCATCAGCAGCGCGAAAACGTACATCGATCCGACGGCGCGGATGCAGCCGGCGCACTCAACATCGCTGTTTTAATGGCGCTCCGTCGGGGGAAGCAGGCGGAAGCGAAGGCGCGCACGGCATTTCGTCTTAGCGCCGCGCCGCATGACTTTGGCCCGGGCACCGCATCCCGCCTGATCGCAGCCATTCGTTTGGCGCGCCTCGCCCACACCCGTTTTTCAAGCAAAAGGCGCCCCCGCTTTGTTGGGGCGCCATGCTCGTGTTTCATCCCTCTCTCTCCAGCGAAACCGCCTCGCCGTCATCATTCCCCGCCTTGGTCTTCGCCCATTCCTCCCGCTCTCTCTCGAGCAGCTTCACCTGCCGGCGCAGGCTGAACAAACGCACCCAGCCGAGCATGCCAACGACAAGGCCGCCAAGGACGGCTGAACCGAAAATGACGATAATGAGCGGCAAGCGGGTTTCCCCGACTAAATAATGGATCGTCACCTGCTCGACATTCGCCACCGCCAGCAACGCAACAAGAAGCGCCAAGACAAGCGCCAAGATGACATTGATTTGTCCTTTCATCGTTTCTCCCCCTTTGGCGCTCCCGAAAAGGCCGATGTTGGAGTGCGGCCGTTTTCACCGATTTCACGGGGGGAACGCCCCCCTTCCCATTTCGTCGGTCGGTGCACCCCCGCGTTTTCAACCATCCTTGCGGCCAAATTCGGCCTTCTCAAGAGCCCGACGACCACGAAGGCTGTTTGCCTCTGCCGGGCGGATGGACGCCGACCCGCTGCCCGCTTAGCATTGTTCCGGCGTGCCGGCGTTCGTCGCTGTGCGGAACGATGAGCCGCAGCCGCACGTCGCAATAGCGTTCGGATTGTTGATCGTAAATTATGCGGTATGTTTACCGGAGATTGAAACGCAATAATATCAACGTTTTAACTCGTTTATGCGGGGTTGTTTTTCGCTTTGAGGATTGTTTTTAACGTCATTTCTTACCGATGACTATCGTTAATTCAATAATACCCAAAGTTGTCGCTATATACAATAGAAGAAATAAAAAAAAAATCGACGAGCCTGCCGCAAGGGCAGACCCGTTACGTTTCTTGTGGACGCCACAATCACGCGGTCGCCAGGCTTTAATTCGTCTTGAAATTCGAGTTCTACCGTCGTGACGCCGTCGATTTTGACCTGTCGTTTGTGTTTCGTTAGGTACTGCGCAACAACCAAGTCGTCACGATCAAGATCGACTTTCATGTTGTCGACTTTAATTTTTAAGTCGGGAGGCGCGTTTGTGACCGTTCCCAGCTCAACGGACATTTGCCATCAACGCCCCTTCTCGTTCGATTAATTTCGCGAGTTCATACGCGATTTTTTGAATATCGGAATCTTGGCGAACGTGGAACGTGTTGCCGGAAATCGTGACGCTGACGCCGCTTGCGCGCCCTTTGCGGTATTCTTGCGCTTCGCCTCGCGGTAATACCATTTCGCCGCGGTGTAACAACGCCGGGAATCGGTCGTATGGAACGTAATTTAAACCGCCAGCATATCCCCGCACCAGCTGTCGTTCTTTGAACAGCCGGTAATTGCGCGATGTGCTACCGCTACGTTTTTTCGATTCTTTGCCGCCGAAGAATTTGTCGTAATAGTGTTTGGCGATTCCTGCTACGGTACCTGCACCGCCGAAAATCATGTTTGCGATCGGGTTGCTTGCGATCGCGCTCATGATTCCTTGCGCAATAGCGCTGCCGACTTGAACACCGACCGTTAGCGCTGCTGCCGTAAGCGGTCCCGCGTTTTGTTGAAGCGCAGATGACAATGCTAGGATTAAATCGCTTGTTGCCGACGCTATCTGCTTCGCTCCCCTATCCTTTAGCCACTCGAGAAATTTTTGGTACAAATCTCCAATGACGAATTGAACCTTACCCCAAAGTGTTGTTCGTTTTTGAAATTCCGGGGATTTGGTGATCGTATCAAACCAGTTGTAAATTGAGATAATACCATTTGTTAGACCGCCTAAAATACTTTTAATCATTCGTGCGCCAATTTGTGCAAACCGGCTAAAATCGCCGCTTTCGAGTTTTTGAAGAATCTGCGTAAGGAATCCACTCAATACTTCAAGCGACGGTTTGCCCATTTCGCGTAATACAAGCTGGAATTGCTCGCGGACGCGGTTCCACAACCCAAGCGTCGTCGAACCCATATCGTTTACCAATTTTGTTGTCAAACCGATTTTGTTGAAGTAACGGTCGAGCGCGTCAAGCTGTTTCGGCAAATCCATTTTCTTAATTTCGTTCATGACTTTCCGCGGCATTTCAAATCGTTCGACCATCGAAACCGCATCACCGCTAAACAGCTCACGAAGCGCGAATACTGCTCCTTCCACGCCCTGATCGGGAGAAATAGCCGCTAATCTTTCAGCTAAACTCCACATTTTTTCTAGCTGTTTAATGTTTTTCGAGATAGTTAAGAACGATTTAGAATTTGCGTACACATCCTGCGAATTTAAAATCGGCGATCGAACGGAAATACGGTCGATTAAATCCATATATTGCTTGGCGATTGCCTTATCGTTAATCATTGCGTTAATCATAACAGTTGATTGTTCGTGTTTTGCCGCCGCTAACACGGTGCTGTCGAATATCTTTTTCGCTGCATACGCCCCGCCAATCGCAGTCGCCAGCGCTGTAAATTGACCGACTAGTCCGCGAATTCCGCTGGTTTCTTTCGCTACGTTACGTAATCCGTTACCTAAACGAGTTAAGTTCCAACTCGCTCGTTCCGTTTCTTTAGCGAACCGCCCCATCGAATCACGCAACCGACCGTTTGCGTCACGCCATAATCCGGTTGACCGTTGTACTTTGCGTATCGAGTTGTTCATTTGCTCGGTCGCGCGTTGCATGCGACGCATTTTACTAGTAAACCCGTCGTCTTTCAGCCGCAGAACAGCCGTTAAATTAAACGCCATTTTCTGTCACCTCGCTTATCAACTTGTCGTATTCTTCGAGAAGCTGGCTAATTTGCTTTGCTTTTTCGCTTAAATCCCCGACGTATCCGTGCGTATTGTAGATTTGAGCATATTCAATAATTTCGCGAAGCAATCGCAATGAATGATCGGCCAGCCGCGCGAAAACAGCGTCATCCCGCAATGATTCGAAGAATAGCCCGTAATTTTGCAGTCGGAGAACGCGCGACTTCGAAATATGTTTTCGGCGAGCAACTGCGCCGGCCAAGTCGCGTCCGTCGCTCAAAAATTGCGCCACTTTGTTCATTCGCGTAGCATAAACTTCATTACTCATCGTTCTCTCCTCCCGGATACAAATAAATGGGCGAGCCAACGTCAGCTCGCCGTCATGTGGTTTTATTCGCTTTTTAACTTGCGCAATTTATCAAGTGCGCGATTGTGATAGCCTTCGACTTCGCCCGTTAATTCATACAACATCACTTGTGGGCTTACGTATCCGTTGAGCGCTTGCCGTTGCGCTTGCTCCGATACTCCAACCGCGAAATTATCGGCATATTGGAACAGCGTTGTATTTATCCACGAATGGCCAAGGCGATACTTGTCGTCGAGTCCGTCGACGGCTTTTCTGCCTTCGTTTAGAAATTCAGCGTGAAGCTTACTCGCGCGTTCTTTTAGCTTTCCTACGCGCTGCAATGCAAGTAAATATTCGAAACCGAGCTTAATAGCATCGTTGAATTGAGCGCTCGCTTCTCGCTGTAAAGATTCAAGCTCCCGAACGTAACCTTTTTCCAAGTCGTCGAATAGTGCTGCGAGAACTTCTTTCCTTTTCCCTTCGATAACAGAAATTCGATGTTGATAGTCAGCGATTTTGTCTTCCAGCTCTTTCATACTCTTTTTTAGCTTGCCGAGTTGCTTTTCATCGCAAGCAACGCCTTCTGTCGCCTCAAGGATAATCATACCGTCATGCTCTTGTGTCAGTTTCGCTAATTCTTCCTGTGCTTCGCGTTTCTTTTCTTGTAGCTCTGCGATTTGTTTTTCGATTGCCTCTGCTCTCTTTTTGAACGTGGTCATTTCTCTGTACATTTGAATTTCCCCTTTCATTTCGTTTTGGTTTTAACAAATAAGCGAACTCCGCTTTGATCAGCGCTTCTAACCATTTCGGATGAGTGTCGTTTTGCCGGGTGGCTTCATGCTTATATTCACGGGCTTGAAACCGAGTAACGTCCCGATATTTGCTGCTCATCGTTTATCAGTCCCCGTAAATCCTAGCCGTTCGGCCACCGCAGGAAGTCGCTCCGCAATCGTAACTTTCAACGGCTGGACTTTCCGTCTTTGTCTTTTCTTTTTCCGCTTCATTAATCCAACTCCCCTCTTGTCGGTAGTGATAGCTCGGTGATATAAACGGGGAAATTCCGCTCGATGTCTGCAACGATACGGTCTAACGCTGTTTCGTCAAACAGATCGACTGTTACATATTGCTTGTGGTAAAGAATTTCTCCCGTCTCGGACTGAACAATTAGCGCCCGAACGATGTTATTCTTGTTCGTCGGAATCAGCGCTAAAATCACAGATATCCTTTCCATCTGCTTCCTCGCTTTCTACATAAGGCTCGCAAATAACCAACCGCCCCGTCGGATACAATTTGCCGAGTCTTGTTGTCCCGGTGTAGTTGCCCCAGTATTCGTGAACCGTAATTAACTCCCCCACGCCATAACCTCCTTATTTCTTCGAGCCGTAACCCATCGCCAGTAACTGACGAGGCGACAAATTACTTAAATCAGCCGCCTTCACTTGACTTGATGGATTTGTGCTTTCGCCGATCGGTGTTTGCGGCTTTTTCGCAAATAAGCCTTTTTGCTCGGCCTTGCTAATCCACGCTAATTTTTCGTGCGGTGGTAGGTTGTCGGGAATTAAATCGTGAAACTGTTCGTCGATAGCACTTAATTTCGTTTCTAATAGCGATTGAACAACGCTTTCCAACTGTTTTTCGTCCATTTCGATTCGCTCCTTTGTAGTAATTTTTGATTAAACGGCTGAACTTCGTAATAATTCGGCTTCCGCCCGAAATCCTTCGATCATGGCGTCGACTTCTCGCTCTGAAATCGGTCTATTGACTAAACGCTCTGTAAACGAGCGAACGAACTCCCGAAATAATTCATCGGTAAAAAGTTCACTCGATTTGTAGAAATCGTAAACGTGCATTGTCCCTTTTCGTTTGTTGCACTTGCGACAGCACGGCACGATGTTTAAATGACCGTTTGCGAATCGCTTGCTCATCGGATAAACGTGGTCGACGCTCCGGTTGCTATCGTTTAGCTCCGTTCCGCAATATGTGCAGGTGTCTCCGGAAGAAACATCGACGTACTCGTTAAAATCGAGTGTATCGATGACACCGAGTTTCTTTGCGCGTCGTTTCGCTTCTCTATAACGCTTTCTTACAGCCTCACTGCTTTGGGCGTCTTGTGCTTTTCGACAAGCCTTGCACGGCTGAATAACGCCTAATTTTGTGCGCTTGTCGCCGCGAAACTCTGAAATTTCTTTCTCCATGCCGCAAACCTTACAGGTGAGCGTTTTTATCATCGGCGCTCACTTCCTAACCCTAACAGCGCTTCTGCTTTTTCGTTGATTCTTTCGAGTAGCTCAATGATTTCGCGTAGTTCATTGTTTAAGAATTCGATCATTTTTCTCGCTCCTTTTCTCGTCTTGTTCTTTTTAATAAAAAGCGCCTGCAACAGCGCTTATTTGCGATATTCAGCTTTTATAATGCGCGCACCTTGCTTCGTCAGTGTTTCGCGTAAAATCCGGTTCAACGTTGTGTTCGGATTTAGCGAGCCGTTCAGTTCGTCGGCAAGACTTTTCTGATTCGTGAATAGTTCGATTTCTGCCGGACCTTGACGGCGGATATAATTCAACGCTTTAAGCAACGACTTATATGCGGCATAAATTTCATTTGCGCGTTTGTAGCGTGTAATCGTGCGTTTAATTTCGCTTCCTGTCTCGTCGAACACGCAAACAGTCGCATCGAACGTGGCCGGACCGCTTTCGTTAATCGTTTGGTGAATCGTGACTTTCATTTTCTCATCTCCTTCTCGCTTGACTTGACGTTATTTTTTCGATATGCTATACTTGGGATAGTTTTCGGTATTTTTCGATGTATTTCAGAAAATCATCGTTAAGATCAAATTTCTCGGCTACTTTTGCGCGCACATATTCGCTGACAGGGCGGTAATTCGCTTCAATTAAACTGACCGTCCCGTGTGAAACTCCGATATGCTTCGCAAAAGCGCGCTGACTCATGCCGGAATACAACCGAATGAGCTTGAATGTTTCGTTTGTCATATTTCTCCCTCCTTTGCTTGCTATATGCCCATAAAAATACGGGCGTTTTTGTGATGTTATCACTTGTCCTCATTAATCCCTTTTTTTACTGCGGCTAAAATTTTCGGCTCTCCATCGTTCCATTTTCAAATGTTTCTCCGAATATTTACTTGCGAAATAAGCCTCGATTTCTTCCGGTGTGATTCTCGAAACAGTAACCTCGCTAGGCTTGTGAGCGCTAGTTTTACCGAAATTAACGCTGACTTTCGGCTGTACTTTCTCGTCACCGTTGTAATTTACTTCGCATTTAGGCTTTCTTTTACCGCCCATCGCCCCGTCGCGCTGTTGTGCCGCACGAATCTCCGCTAATTTATCCGGTGCGTAAGGAACCTCGTATTTCCACGATCGTTTAAGCATTTCGTATTCGCTAATCCAAAACGGATATTCAAGCCACCAAACGTAAGTCGTTTCCTTTTTCTTTCTCGGATTGAGTAACGCCTCGTCAGCGCGTTTTTTCGCACGATTCAACGTGTCGAAGTCGATTTTACATTCGCGCGAGCAAGTCTTTGAGTTATTCGGTTTTGTTTTGTCGCGGTAATAGTAGCCGCAATAAGCGCATCGTTTGATTCGTTTATCAGTCGGGTCGTGCAATTCGCCCTTTAATAGCTTTCGAATGACCGGCAGTGCTTCCTTCCGTGTCAGTCCCTCTACGTACTGGCGCGCAAACTCGACGGCGCCCGGTCCCGGATATTTGTATTCCTCTTTTTTCAACGCAAATTCCCCCTGTTTTCCCTCTTAATTTTCAAATCGGAAACCGCGACGTCGGGCGATTTCCAGTCTGTTTGCGGAAGTGTCTAATAGACACTACCATGTGTATCTGTGTAAGATTTCTTTTTTAAATAACTTCCGCCGAAGATACCATATAGACGATATATGACGATAGACGCCGACGAGCATTACTTGTAATGCGAGTCGGAAATTAGTAGTTATTTTTAATAAATATAAATAAATAAATATATATACGAAGCATTTTAGACACCACCCGAAGTGTTTAATAGACACTACCTAGGTGTCTAATAGACACTACCACTCGCATCAAAGCACTTTAATAATCTCGTCCGGGTCAAATAAAGGCGCCTGGCCAGCGTTTTTCGGCGGTGCGCTTTGTTTTTCTTCGAGCGATTTTTTATATTTCTCTTTGTCGGCTTTCCGGCGCTGGTTTATCTTCTCCCACTTTTCGGCGTGTTTGCGCTCGTCTTCTTCGACTTCTTTAAACCGCGCGAAAAATTCCGCCTCATCCTCGACCGGCTTTTCGAAGTAATAAACGTTGTTAAGAAAACCCGCATTACGCTCAACGCGAATCAAACCGAGTTTCTTTAGCGTTTTGATCGCGCGCTTAACTGTAGTGTCCGAGATATGAAGCGTATAAGCGATTTCGTCAACGGTCGGAAACGCAAAGCCGTATTTGTCGTTGTATCGTTTTAAAAGGTACGCATAAACCATTAAGGCGTAAGCATCAAAGTCCTTGTGCTTCGTATAGAGCGTAAAAATCACGCTTGGAACTGCCGAAAATCCTTTCGACGTTTCGAACGGTAACGCTTTTTTCTCTTTTTCAGTCATTTCGATTCCCCTTTCCGATTAAGTAAATGGCGAGCGTTTAATAGGTCGTCGTCGGTCACGTTGCAAACTTCCATAAACCTTCTTGCGACGCGGGCGGAAATTTTCTTGTTGCCCGCCTCAATTTGCGCGACTAAACCATAACTGACGCCTAATTTCTCGGCGAGTTCGCGTTGCGTGTAGCCGCGAGCCAGCCGAATAATGCGGAAAACTTCTTTATTCATGTAATAGCCCCCTTTTAGTTGTTTTTTGCTTACCCCATTCCCAAAAAATAAAGAGGGAAACGGGGTTTTTGCTCTCATATATACAAAGCTACCGCAGCTATTTGTGTGTTACTTTGTGAAAAATTCACAATGTCTTAAAAACCCTTCCCCTTATATACGGTGAAAAAGTTTGTGAATTGTAAAAATAAGGGAAAATTTTAGGTAGTAAGTCCTATAAATTGTGACAAATTTGTGACAAAGGAGCAGAAATGAGGGAAAAATTTTATGAAAAATGGTACTTTCAGCACATATACAAGGAGTGAAAAAATCGAGGAAAATCGCAATTTCACAATCGTACAGTTATAACAGTTTTGGGGATTTTGAATATAACAGATTTCGGGGGTTTCCGAGGTCCTCACTATATTATACGACCGAAAATTCATTTTCGCGCAGTTTGCGGCAAAAAAATTTTCGATTTCACAAAGAAAACACCTCGAGCGTAAGCCCGAGGCGACTGTTTCGCGTTTACCATTCGATTGGTTCCGATTCAAAGCGTTTGTGCATTTCGCGTTTATATGCGAGTAGGCGACGTTGGCGCAATGCTTTGCGGTGTTCCGGTAGGCTCCAGAATTCCACGACTTTCCTTGTGTAAAAAGCGATGCGTTTAGCGTGTTTCATTGAGCGAGCGCCTCCTTTTTGTATGTGATACCGCAATTGCTTGGCGATTTTAAATCCAATTCTTTCCGCAACACTTCGCTAATGGAAAGCGTCACATTCAGCGACTTTCTTATTTCGTTGCTTTTACTAATCGCGCGATCGATTTGCTTTTGCAATTCGTTGAAAGTTGCGTTAACGTAATTGCGAATAGGTTGCAGTCTTGCCAGCTCGTCCTTCACAACGCGACGCTTGCGCAAAACGTCTTGCAGTTTTACCGCGTATTCATAAGCGTTTACGTGATTCAGCTCCACTCTTTCCAACTCGTGATATATTTCGCTGATTTGTTTGTCGTATTGTGATTGACGTTTGTTCAATTCGTTGTAAAACGATGTGACTTCGTAATATAAACCTCGGAGTTGTTCGTAGAATAAATCGCTTTTCGTGTTCATACGATTCTCCTCCCCCCATTAGCGACGATTATGCAGCGATTTTAAATCCGATTCTTGCCGCTTGTTCTCGGCTAATTTCGTAACAAGCAAGCGTCACATTGCGGTCGGTGTTAAAGATTGCGGAAAATTGATCGGGACTTATCGTTACTCGCTCGCCTGTGTTAACGTTGTAAACGTTGTACCAACCGACTACCGTGCGCACAATTTTCGTTTGAATCATTGTAAATCCCCCTTCGCGATTTGTTGTACGATAAGCTGGTAAATATCTTCGTCAAGCTCAAACTCCGTATAAGGTCCGTCGACGCTTTCATAGCAGCCCGGGAACATGTCGGACGGCTTGACCCGTTCCAGCACAGCGTCACCGCGCTCCTTGTCGACGACACTTAATGCGACGCCATCGCAAATTAGAAACGCATCATCAGCGTAATGAGTAACTTGTTCTTTCGTGTGTTGATCGGTGAAGTGATGCACGACTCGGATTCTCCGCATTTTTATCATCTCCCCTGTTCATTTTGCATGTTGCAGTGTTCATTTTGTTAATTATAATATACACACCGCAGCGTGCGTTGTCAACACTAAAATTGATATTTTACACACTTTAATATATAATTAAATCGGAACGGAGGGATGGATACTGATGGCAATAAAAGTACACCTATCACGGCTCATGGGAGAACGCAAACTTAAAATCGCTGATCTTGCCAAAATGACTGGCTTACATCGCAACGGCTTAACAGATCTATACCACGAAAAAACCAACGGAATTAAGTTCGAAACACTTGAAAAAATTTGCCGCGCTTTGGAATGTGATATTTGCGACTTATTGGAAATAGTCGATGGCAACAACGACAACAAAGAAAAAAGCGAGGGATGACCTCGCCGTTTTTATTTTCGGCGGTTGATTGCTTAATTCTTCAGCTTCACGTTCTGCCCTCTCCCGGCGCTCGCGTTCTTCTTTCAATGCCTTCTTAACTTCGCGAAGCTCTCGTACGGTCATTTCATCAACCGTTTTTGTTTCACCAGTGGACAGAATCGTGTGTGGTTTAAAGCGTTCTGTTTCAGGCATTGTTGCAATCTCATATAAAGCACGAAACCTGATATTCCCCACGTGGGGAAGTTTCCCTTCGTCAAATTCCTTCGCTACTTTAATGAAACGGTCGGCTTGTGATGTCGACATTTGTATTTCACGAAGCCATGCAGTCCAACCACCTCGTTTTTCCGCTAATTTTTTCTCCTTAACGTGTTTCAACCGACGCCCTATCTCGAAAATCGCCTGTCCAGCGATTTGTTTGTACGAATTGATTTCCGCCGTAATCACGTTCAAATCATTCGAAAGCTCCGCGACTTCGTTTTTCATTCCGTTCCCTCCTTTCCGCCTCCTTCGCATGCTTACGATATTCCTTCGCCTGTTCAACGCTTGTCCCGCTTAAATCGCCTTTTAACGCTAATAATTGACGCTGAACATCGGGTGTTAAGTATGCGAGTTGTTCGGCTGCGGTTGTACCGAGTTTGCCAGCGCTGACTAGCGATTGAAGTTCGGGAATGAGGTCGTTTAGTTTCAAAAGTCGTTTTGTGGTATGTCTGTCTTCACCAATTGCCTCTCCAACATCGTCTATGGTCTTAATTGGAGCATTTTGCTCCGTTTTAGGCTTACCTCTCCTAACGCCCCAATATTCCTTCAAAAACTGCGCAATTCGCGCCTTCTTAATCGGGTCAGTTTCGGCTTGCCCTCGTCGCTCGACGTTTTCCGCGATGAGTAAATATTCCGCTTGCCATTTAACAAACGCGCTGTTTAGCGCCGTTATTACGTTTATAGCCGTTAATTCGTGTCGGGCAACATTTCCGATACACTGTAAATACACCGTTATAACACCGCCAATTACACACCGGCAACATTGTTTCGACACTGTTAATTTCGGAAACAATAACGTTGAGGTGATTTGTTTGGCGGAGTACGTTGTGTTTTTCGGACTAATTATCGTGGGGATTGTCGTTTTTATTCTCGACTTGAAACGAGGACAGCCGGAGCCTATTGCGGTCGATTATGAACGTGAGGGGTGCGAAAGTCCGATTGAACGGCGTCTGTATGACGCGTTGCAATTGCGGGGATATTACGTGCGGACACAGGTTCCATGCGGTAAGTACCGGATTGATCTGGCGTTGCCGGCGTACAAAATCGCTATCGAATGCGATGGCCGAGCGTATCACTCAACACCCGAGCAACGAGCGCACGACCGTCGCAAAAATGCTTATTTGCGCAAACACGGCTGGCGAGTCTTGCGATTCAGTGGGCGTATGATTTATCGCGACTTGCCGAAAGTTATTGCGCGGATTGAAAAGGAGGTGAACGGGTAACTTCGAAAGTTATTTTGATACGTCGATTTCTCGGGTAGAAGAAAAGGCGGGCAAAAATAGCCGGCTTTGGGGGGTAAACGGGCGCTAACACCCCGAGTTTGGAAAATTGTAGACAAGTAGCGCACATCAGACCTCGCGAGACGAGCAATAGGCTTGGAAGGCTTGACAATTTATTGGTAATAAATTGGAAGTCGGAATGTTTTTTCGATTCGCGGACTTGAAAGACGGCAGTCGCGGTTTTTCGGACGGGGTACTCCCCCTTGTGCGGGGGTGTTGCAAAAAAGTTGCGTATAATATTTACTTATACGACACTTTTTGTTATAATGGCAATAGAAACCAACGGAAAAAAGGGCGAAAAGGAGCTGTTATTTAATGAAAAAAGTTGCGTATAAATACGAGTATAAATACGATGAGTTTATCGGTTACTTGAAATCGAACGGAAAAAGCGACAACACGATCAAATCATACATCGCAGCGTTAAGCAAGTTCGACGAATGGCTAAACGAACGCGAAGGCTCACTGGCGGACCTAACTCGCTACGACGTGCAATCGTACATAAAAGCGCTAGAACAAGCCGGCAAAAAAGCGTCGACCATTAACAGTGTATTCGTTGCTATTCGCGTTTATTGCCGTTTTCTTGGCCGCGAGGAGCTAATCGATAACATCTCCGTGCCGAAGCAACAAAGCGTATTGAACATTGCGCCTAAATCACTTGAAGAAAACGAGCTGGCGCGTGTGTTGCGGCAAGTCGAAAAGGACGCCCGCAAGTTAGGCGGCTCTTACAAAAAGACGGGCTTGCGCGACCTCGCTATCGTTTACACGCTTGTATTCACCGGCGTTCGTGTGTCGGAATTAGTTGCGCTTAACGTGACCGACGTTGAGTTAAGCGACCGCAAAGGCACGCTGTTCGTCCGCAAAGGTAAAGGCGACAAAGCCCGCGAAATTCCGTTAGCGCGTGAGGTGCGTCATTACTTGCGCGAATACTTGGCCAGCCGCAACGACGACAACGAGGCGCTATTCGTCAGCAATTACGGCGAGCGCATCGCTGTTCGCACGGTCCAACACTTGCTTGCGAAATACGATATTCACCCGCATTTGTTGCGTCACACGTTTATCCGCAAGCTAGTCAGCGAGGGCGTTGACATAGCGACAGCAGCCGATTTAGCCGGACACAACGACATTAACGTGACAAGACGATACAGCAAACCGACACCAAACGATCTACGCAAGGCAATTGAGAAGGCGTTCAGCTAACAGCTGGGCGTTTTTATTTTGAAGGCGGGCGCGTCCGGCAGGGGGGGCAGCAGACGGAATAACCCCCGAAATTCCCTCGTTTGTTACATTTCGTTGCTCAAAATTTCCGGAAGGGCGCGCGCCAGGCGCTTGCAGCCGATGAAACACGTCGAAAAACTTGATATTTACTAATTTTTGTAAACCGAATTATGCACGTTTGCGGGGCGCTTTTTTCGCTCGTTGTAGCTTCCGAACCATCTCGCGATATTCCTTTTCGTATGCTTCCCGAAAGTCCTCGCGCTGTTCCCACTTCCAAAGCGCCATGCGAGAAATGCCGAGTTCTTCGGCGATTTCTTCTTTCGTGCGCATGCCCCAAACGAGCATCATAATCGCGTACCGGTGGCGTTCGTCTAACGGTTGTCGAGGCCGTCCTCTTTTCGCCATCCGTTGCGTTCCTCCTTTCGGTATTCCACGTTTTACCAACGCACGCGAGCAAACGACCGCGTATTTTCGCGAATTTCGAACGATAGACGCCTCGGTAATGGTTTAATATCCCCTCGACCTAAAGACGTCTCTATGCGCCTGCTAGACGCCTTAAAACGCGCGCTGGCTGTCGTTATGCTTCAAGCGCCAAAAAATCGTATAGCCCACCGACTTCGCGCCGACGCTCAACGGCCAGCATCGCTTCTAAAATTCGGTAGAAATAGCCGTTAAACGTCGACCGGATACGTCCCCTTTTTTGCGCAAAAACCGTTTGCTTGAACGCCTTAATGACCGTGCCGATTACGTCCTCGACCGGTTTATCGAGCTTACTGCGTCGGTGAGCGATTAATACACGCCGGTACAATTCGAAAATAGCGTCAGCTGATCGGAAAAATGGCGCAACTGTATTCACGAACTCCTCCGGCACAATATCCGGCGTAAATGATTCGTCTAATTGTTCAAGCGTCGGCTCTGACGGTTCTAACGTCATATCGTCTTTATTTTTATCTTTCAATCTTGAATACATAGTTTCACCAAGCATAGTTTCGGCTGGCTTTTGCGCAGCTTGAGCGCTTGGTACATCGGCATCGGACGCCTCTTGGCGCGGTGACATTTGCGGGGTGACACGCGGGGTGTCAACCGTGTCGGCCGGCAATTCTTTCACGTTCTCGATCGGCTGAATCACGTACACATTGTGACCGTTGCCGCCTCTGTGCTTGCCGTTTGTGCGAATCGTTGGGATACGCTTAATAATTCCGTATTGCTCAAGCGTGGCTAGAGCGCGCTGGACCGTTCGAACGCTTTTGCCGACCAATTTAGCGAGCGTTTCAACTTTCGGAAATGCAACGCCAACAATATCGCAGGCATGTCGGCTTAACGTTTTTAACACTTCGACGGCCGATTCGCTTAATTCGTGGCCGTGTGTATATAGAAATTGTCTGATCGTACGGTTCATCGCTTGAACACAATCGAATGACTGTAATTCTCGGTATTGCGTATAGTTCGCGTTTGACAATCTCATTTTCCGGCTCCCCTCTCGTTCGAGAGGACGCTTAAAGAACGTATGTTCTATCCAATGGACGCACTAATTCAGCGTTGACTTGAACGCTTTTTTTCGATAATCTCTATTTAGGTGTATTTTTATTTGTGGGGCGTCCTTCGAGGGCGTCCTCTCTTTTTCTTAATTAACTCGTTTCTTTAATCGACTTATAGGCGAAAAATCGTCGTGACTTCTCCGCATATCTTCTATGTCCATTTGAATATAGCGACGCATTGTACGAATGTCGGCCCAGCCCCCCATTTTTTGAAGGGTAAAAGCGTCGCAACCATTCAAAATCATGTTTTTAGCCCATGTATGTCGATAAACATGTGCCGTTGTTTTCTTGCCTTTGATTCCGGCTTTTTCCGCATAATACTTGAGTCGTTTGTTAAGATGGTTTTCTCCTAGAGGTTCACCATAGCAAGAAAGAAAAATTCGATCCGTCTTGAAATGCTCTTGATTTTCATTGATCAGTTGTAATAACAATTTGCTTACATAGGCTGAAATCGGTACTAAACGCGGTCTGCGGTTTTTGCTTTTGTCCCCGTTTATCGTAATAAAGCGAGTCTTAAAATCAATATCTCCGACCCGTAAATTGACTAACTCCCCGATACGCAGGCCACTATCGAGCAAAAGATTCATCGCCACGAAATCGCGGAAACCAACATAATCTCTTTGATTCGGTTGTCGGAGTAATTCTTTGACTTCTTCGTCGGTAAAGCAGTTAGTTAAATCGATGTCTTGACGCAAGAGTTTTATATTGTCCATCGGGTTAAACTCGATAAGTTCTTCCTTCTCCAAATAATTAAAGAAAGCACGGAAAACGCGTAATCGGATATTAATCGTAGTGTCCGATAGTCCAACACTTTGTTTTTCAGCATCGATAAATCTATGCCCGTCATATTTCCTCGCGTCGTATTTCATGTAGTTAATGTAATTTCTAAAAATTTCCGTAGTTAGTTGGTCGACTGTTTCAATTTCCGGGTAACTTTTCTTCAACCATTCAGTAAAATACCCCCAGGACTTTGTGTAATCTTGTAATGTTCGTTCACGTAATCCCTCTGCTCGTTTCCCAGCGATGACTAAATCGAGAGCTTGGTCTAACGTCAATTTCGGATATTGTTTATCATTTACACGTCCAATCGCTCGCCTTTTCTTTCGCTTTAAAGCCAAATAAAAAACCTCCTTACCGACGAAATTCGATCTCATCGGTAAGAAGGTCGTTATCCACAATCCTATTCCGCTAATTTTAGGGTCGTTAATATGCTCGTACATAGTTGTGAACACGCGGATTCCCTAGCGTAATTATCAACCCCGGCGAGGCTATCCGTTTATGTTTGCGATAGATTGAACGGAATAATATCCCGCCTCTAAAAACGTTGATATATCGCTGTTCAACCGCTAACATTGTTCCGGCGTGCCGGCGTTCGTCGCTGTGCGGAACGATGAGCCGCAGCCGCACGTCGCAATAGCGTTCGGATTGTTGATCGTAAACCCACCGCCAAGCAAAGACTGCTTGTAATCGATGATCGTGCCGCGTAAAATCGGCGCGCTGTCGCGGTCGACCAAAATTTTGATGCCGTGCTGCTCAAATTCGATGTCATCCTCGCGCCGCTCATGGTCAAAGCCCATGCCGTACGAAAGCCCGCTGCAACCGCCGCCATGGACGCCGACCCGCAAGTACGCCCCCTCTTCTTCCTGCTCTTTCATCATATCCTTGATTTGAAACGCTGCCGCTTCGGTCAGCGTAATGACTGCTTCCGCCATTCCTAATCCCTCCTTTAACGGTTGACACTGGCCAAACCACTTGGCCGTTTTTTGACAGGTTCGCCCGCTTTCACCCGACGACTCGGATGGCGCGAATCCCCTTGAATGGTTTCCGTCTTACTTCATAGTATACCGTCTTTGCCTTTCGATGCTCAACCGTTCCGCCCGCCTCGGTAGTAATAAACGCCGGTGCACACCGTCTCTGCCGGACCGGTCATGCGCACGCGCCCGTCATACTCCCATACAATTGTTAAATCTCCGCCGGCCAAATGAACGACCGTTTCCTCCCCGCGAGCCGTTTTGCCGTTTAGCACGGAGGCGACGACTGCCGCACACGCCCCGGTTCCGCACGCCTGCGTCACGCCGGAGCCGCGCTCCCAGACGCGAAAATGAAGCTCGCGCTCGTTCACTACTTCGACAAATTCGACGTTCACCCCTTCTGGAAAGCGCGGATCTTTTTCGACGAGCGGACCAAGCGTCGTCACCGGCGCTTTTTGGATGTCATCGACGTAAAAGATCACATGCGGGTTGCCCATGGACACCGCCGTAATTTCATATTCACCCCCAGCGATGGAAAACGGCTCGGCGACGACTCGCTCCGCTTTTGGTCCAACCATCGGAATGGCGCTGCGCTCAAGACGCGGCTCGCCCATATCGACCGTCACGCTTGTCACTTCGCCATCTGCCACTACAACATGGGCTTCGACCAGCCCGGAAAGCGTTTCAATCAAAAAGGTGCGGTCGCGGACGATGCCGTGCTCGTACGCGTATTTCGCCACGCAACGCAAGCCGTTGCCGCAGTTTTTCCCTTCCGAGCCGTCGCTATTAAAAATGCGCATTTTGACTGGCGCTTTCTCCGATGGGCAAATGAGAATCAAGCCGTCGGAGCCGATGCCCGTGTGAACGTCGGCGACGCTGCGGGCGATCGCCGGCAGCTCCTCCTCGGGCAATGTTTCCCGGAACAGATCAACGTATATGTAGTTATTACCCAATCCATGCATTTTCGTAAACGAAAACGAGCGCACATGACTCCCTCCTAACCATTTTTTGCGCTTCGTATGTATAATAGCGGCATCTCCTGGGCACAATGGGAATATCCCCCGTTTTTTCATAATACATTGAAGAGGATGCCGCATCGCGGACATCCTCCTTTTTTTCGCTAAAACATTGGATTTTCCTCGAGATGCCGGTAAATATTTTCCACAAGCTGCTCAGGCGTTTCCCCGCTGACAAACTCGCCGTTGACGAGCGCAAACGGCGTTTCCGCGCAGCGAGTGCAATAGCTTAAGCAGCTGTATTCGATAATGTCCAAGTTCGGGTCTTTTTCGAGCAGTTCCATCGCTTTGTGCGACCCGCTCGCTAAGTTGCTGATGCAAAATTCGATGATGGGCAATATCATGTGCGATTCACCTTCCTGCTTCCCATCGTAGCGGTTTTCGGGCGCGGCGTCAACGAACATGCTCGTTCGATCGAGGGAGCGGAAAAATGATTGTTCTTTTGTCACAATTTCGTTATACTTTTCTATGGTATTGTCGGCTTTAGAAATTCGACAAAAGGGGATTTTTCATGATGAGACAACTTGTATTGCTTGGCGGAGGATACGGCAATATGCGCATTTTGCAGCGCATCCTCCCGGACGGATTGCCAAACGACATTCATATTCTCCTCATCGACCGCGTTCCGTATCATTGTCTAAAAACGGAATATTACGCGTTGGCCGCGGGGACGGTCAGCGACCATCACATCCGCGTCCCGTTTCCGGAACATCCGCAGCTGACGTACCAATTCGGCGAAGTCGTCTCCATTGATCTCGACAAGCAGCTCGTCCATTTAAAGGATGGGAGCAACGTCCGCTACGACGAGGTCGTGATCGGGCTGGGCTGCGAAGACAAATACCATGGGGTGCCTGGCGCCGAAGCGCATACGTACAGCATCCAGTCGATCGACAAAGCGCGGGCCGCTTACGAAGCGTTGAACAACTTGCCGCCGAAAGCGACGGTCGGCATCGTCGGCGCGGGATTGAGCGGCGTCGAACTGGCCAGCGAACTGGCCGAGAGCCGTCCGGACTTGCACATTAAACTCTTTGACCGCGGTGAGCGCATTTTGCCGATGTTTCCGAAACGGTTGAGCGATTATGTAGAAGGCTGGTTCGTTGAACACAAGGTGGAAATCGTCCGCAACTCCAACGTAACGAAAGTCGAATCTGGCGTCTTGTACAACCACGACGAACCGGTGGAATGCGATGTCATTGTCTGGACGGCCGGCATTCAACCCAACCGAGTCGTCCGCGAGCTGAATGTCGAAAAGGACAAGCAAGGCCGCGTCGTGCTGACGAAGCGACATCACATCCCCGGCTATGAAAACGCCTACGTCGTCGGCGACTGTGCAAGCCTGCCGCACTCGCCAAGCGCCCAACTTGCCGAAGCGCAAGCCGAGCAAATCGTCCAAGTGCTGCAAAAACGGTGGAACGGCGAAGAACCGCCGAGCGAATTCCCGCCGATCAAATTAAAAGGCATTCTCGGTTCGCTCGGCAAAAAGCACGGCTTCGGCCTGCTCGCCGACCGCCCGCTCACCGGCCGGGTGCCGCGTTTGTTGAAATCAGGCATTTTGTGGATGTATAAGCACCACCATGGGTACTGACAGCACGACTGGCCTTTATTCAGCGAAAAAGGCGGAGTTCATTCCGCCTTTTTCCCTTCCGGCGCCGACGGTTGATACCCGAATTTTTCCATTTCTGCACAAATCGCCTTGAGCCGCGGGTTGCCTTCGGCGACGACATTGCCTTCGATCACCACGACCGGATACACCCAATCTTCTTCGACAATCGTCTGCGCGAGCTCCCGCTTCTCCTCGTCATCGGCCGGCGGCGCAAAAATGTCGACGTACGTCATCACAAACGGCTGACCGGGATACTTGCGGCGCAGCGCGGCCTCGAGCCACTCGTACGTTTCTTTCGACGACGGCAACTGCACGCATGCCGGGCAAATGACGTCGGCCCCGTACACACAAATTTCAACCGGCTTGAATGTCATCGTTGTCACCCTTTGCAAAAGCAAAATTTATCATTAGATTTTTTTTGTCACCATGATTATAATAAAAACTAAGGAAAGGAGTCGATGGAAATGACGGATCAAGAAATCAAAGAACAAGTGCAAGAAGTTTTAGATAAACTGCGTCCATTCCTGCTTCGCGACGGCGGCGACTGCGAACTCGTCGATGTCGAAGACGGCGTAGTCAAACTTCGCCTCCTCGGCGCGTGCGGCAGCTGCCCGAGCTCGACGATTACGCTCAAAGCCGGAATTGAGCGCGCTTTGTTTGAAGAAGTGCCGGGCGTCGTCGAAGTGGAACAAGTGTTTTAATTATGAAAAATCCGAACAGCGGCCGCTGTTCGGATTTTTTTATCGCCAGCGGGGCGGCGAGCCGACGGGAAGGCTGGTGATGGGCAGCCACAACCCGCCTTGATCGGGCGCTTCTCCGTTTTTGTTTCTTTGCTAAGTTGTGCAAGGAAAACCGTCATATCTTTCACCCGCTCCCAAGCGCGGCGGCGAAACGGCCAAGCCGCTGAACGGACTTCTGTTCGCGCCGGCGCCCCAACAAGGTTCAAGCTTCAAGCGCCAGTTTGTAGACGCGGCTGCCGCGCGGCTCGACGGAAAGACGCGCGATTTCGCACGCCGGAAAATGCGGGTGCAGCCGGCGCGCGAGCCGCTCTCCTTGGCCTGGTTCGGCAAAGACGAGCACCGTCGGCCCCGCTCCGCTCAGCGCCGCGCCGATCGCCCCGTATTCCTCAGCGAGCGCCTCGGCCCGCTCGAGTTCTGGAACGAGCGGTTTTCGGTACGGCTGGTGGAACAAATCAGCCGCCATCATCCGGCCGGCCAGCTTCCAGTTTTTTGTGAGCAACGCGGCGACAAGAACGTTGCTGACGGCGCTCGCCTCGACAGCGCGCTCTCTCGGCCATTGCTCCGGCAGCTGTCCGCGCGCCTTTTTCGTTTCTAGTTCATACTCCGGAATAATAGCGACAAGCTCCACATCCAATTGTGGAATATGGACGACATCGACGCCCGAACCGCGGCAGCAGCCGATGACCAGCCCCCCGTACAACGAGGCGCCGACATTGTCCGGGTGGCCTTCATAGCGAGCGGCCAGCTCCATCTTTTGTTCGCGCGACAACTGAAGCCCAAGCAGCGCGTCGGCAAGCTCAATGCCGGCGACGACCGCCGCCGCGCTGCTCCCGAGCCCGCGCGTAAACGGAATGTCGCTGGACACTTCCACCGAGCAGCTCGGCAGCCGGCGGCCGTAAACATCCGCCGTCTCCGCCGCCACTTGATACACCAAATTGTCCGTCCCGCGCGGAATGCCGCTCACTTCCGCCGTTTTCGGCGCAAACGACCACACATCCGCCAAGCGGACGTCAAGCGTCAAATAGCGATTGATCGCGAGCCCGATCGAGTCAAACCCAGGCCCTAAGTTCGCCGTGCTTCCCGGGACGACGATCTTCAACATCTCGTCTTCTTTCATGCCCGGACAACCCCTTGCAAATGCTCCAAGACAACTTGTTCATCGTTCGGCAGCACGATCGGTTCGATCGCCGCGGCCTCCAAGGCGATGGCCGGGTCTTTCAATCCGTTGCCAGTGAGAACCGCGACGACGAGGCTGCCGCGTTCAATTTCGTTCCGCTCGCGCTGTTTGATGACCCCGGCGATCGCCGCGCATGACGCCGGCTCGGCGAACACGCCTTCCGTCCGGGCGAGCCGCTTGTAGGCGGCCAAAATGTCCGCATCGCTCACTTCATCGATTTTCCCGCGCGACTCGTTCGCCGCTTCGACCGCTTTTTCCCAGCTCGCCGGGTTGCCGATGCGAATCGCCGTCGCCACCGTCTCCGGCTGTTCAATCACTTGATTGCGGACGATCGCCGCCGCTCCTTCCGCTTCAAAGCCGCGCATTTGCGGCAAGCCCGTCCCTTTCGCTTCGTGATACTCCTTAAACCCTTTCCAATAGGCGGTGATGTTGCCGGCGTTGCCGACCGGAATGGCGAGCACGTCCGGAGCGCGCCCAAGCTGATCGCATACTTCAAACGCCGCCGTTTTTTGCCCTTCGATCCGGTACGGGTTGACCGAGTTGACGAGCGTAATCGGCGCCGTTTCGCTCAGCCGGCGCACCATGTTGAGCGCCTCATCAAAGTTGCCGTCAATGGCAAAAATGTCTGCGCCATACATCGCCGCTTGCGCCAACTTGCCGAGGGCGATCTTTCCGTTCGGCACGACGACGAGGCAACGCATGCCGGCGCGCGCCGCATAGGCGGCCGCTGAAGCGGACGTGTTGCCGGTGGAGGCGCAAATGATCGTATGGCTTCCTTCCTCTTTCGCCTTCGCCACCGCCATCACCATGCCGCGGTCTTTAAACGAACCAGTCGGGTTCGCCCCTTCGACCTTGACGTAAAGCGTAATCCCAAGCTCTTCCGACAGCCGCGGCAGCGGGATGAGCGGCGTATTCCCTTCGCAAAGCGACAGCCTCGGCGTCGCCGCCGTGAGCGGCAAAAAATCGCCGTAGGCGTCAAGCAGCCCTTTCCATGTCATGGCCGTTTCTCCCCTTCCACCCGATACGAGCTTTGCACCCGTTCGACGATCTCCAAATCGCCGAGCTGCTGCAAAATGTCTTGGTAGTCTTGCTGCGAGGCATCATGCGTGACGATGACGATTTCCGCCAAGCCGTCTTCTTTCAGCGGCAGCTGCAAAATTTTCTCAAAGCTCACCCCGCGCTCGGAAAACAGCGTCGTAATTTTGGCAAACGCGCCGACCTGGTCTTTGACGTGAATACGCAAAAAGTATTTCGAGAAAATCTCCGCCGGCGTCTTCAACTGTTTTTCATATTGCGGCGCGACAGCATAGCGGCCGTTGACGCCAAGGCGCATGTTTTTCATCACCGCGACCAAGTCGGAGACAACCGCCGTCGCCGTCGGCAAGCTCCCGGCCCCCGGCCCGTAAAACATCGTCTCCCCGACCGCTTCGCCGTATACATACACCGCATTGTATTCGTTGTGCACGGACGCCAACGGATGCGAATCCGGCAAAAACGTCGGCTGAACGCTCACCTCGACCTTCTGCCCGTCGCGCTGGGCGATGCCGATCAATTTCATCGTGTAGCCGAGTCGCTTCCCATAGTTTAAATCTTCTTCCGTCACGTGGGTGATGCCTTTCACTTGCACATCGTCCAAGTCGATGTCCATGGAAAAGCCAAGGCGGGCCAAAATCGCCATTTTCCGCGCCGCATCCAACCCTTCGACGTCTGACGTCGGATCGGCTTCCGCGAACCCGAGCGCCTGCGCTTCCGCGAGCGCCGCTTCATAGGAGGCGCCGTTTTGCGCCATGTTCGTCAAAATGTAGTTCGTCGTCCCGTTCACAATACCCATGAGCTTCGTAATCCGGTCCGACGCCAAACCATCGACCAAGCTGCGCAAAATCGGAATGCCGCCGGCGACGCTCGCTTCATAAAACAAATCGCATTGATGCTCCGCCGCCACCCGAAGCAACTCTGAACCGTAGACCGCCATGACGTCTTTGTTCGCGGTCACGACATGCTTTCCTTGGCGCAGCGCCCGCAGCAGCAGCTCTTTTGTCTCCTCAATCCCGCCCATCACTTCGATGATGACATCAATATCCGGATCATCGATCACCTCGGCGGCGCTCGTTGTCAGCAGCGCCGGATCGACCTGGACATCGCGCGGTTTCTGTACATCCCGGACAAGAATTTTTTTCACCTTCACTGGGCACCCGACTTGATGCATCAATTTTTCTTGGTGGTTTTCAATAATTTTGACCACGCCGCTTCCAACGGTTCCTAATCCTAACAAGCCAACCAAAATCGGTTTTTCCATCTTCCCCGCCCCTTCTGTTTACGCACAGTAGACATTTGTATTTTTATAGTAGACATTATAAAAGACGATCGGCCATTTGGCAACGAAAATTTTTGCACCGAACGATGTGCCCGCGCCCACCGCCGCCGCGGAAAACCTTACGCCGGCCGATTCACCGGCGTCAACGGCGGCCTTCCTTCAAGCACGGCAAGGATGTTGTCGCGCGCCAACGTCATCATCGCCCGCCGCGTTTCGTACGTGGCGCTGCCGATATGCGGCAAGGCGACGACATTCGGCAGCGCCACGAGCGGGTGATCGGCCGCAACCGGCTCGTGTTCAAACACATCCAATCCCGCCGCGGCGATCTCCCCTTGAACGAGCGCCTCATACAGCGCCTGTTCATCGACGACCGCGCCGCGCGCCGCGTTAATGAAAATCGCCGACTTCTTCATTTGCCGAAACGCCTCGCGGTTGAACAAATGGCGCGTCTCGGGCGTGAGCGGCGTCAAACAGACGACAAAATCGCTCTCCGAAAGCAAATCAGCAAACGGCCGATAGACGGCGCCAAGCTTCTCTTCCGCCTCCGGACGTCGGGAGCGGTTGTAATACAAAATGTTCATGTCAAACCCTTTCGCCCGCTTCGCCACCGCCTGGCCGATGTTTCCCATGCCGACGATGCCGATCGTTTTATGATGGACGTCGGCTCCGGCGAGCAAAAACGGGCTCCAGCTTTTCCATTTCCCTTCCTTCAAAAATTCAGCCGCTTCCACGAGGCGGCGGGCGGTGGCCAATAAAAGCGCAAACGTCAAATCGGCCGTCGTATCGGTCAACACGCCCGGCGTGTTGCACACGACAATGCCGCGCTTCGTCGCCACTGGAACATCGATGTTGTCATACCCCACTCCCATGTTGGCAACGATTTTGAGCGCCGAACCAGCGGACAAGACGGCTTCATCAATCGAATCGGACACCATCGGCAAGATGGCCGTCGCCCGCTTGGCCTTTTCCACAAGCACATCGTGCGGCACGGCCACGTCCTCATGCGGCCACATGTCGACCTCGGCGGTGGACAAAAGCGGCTCGACCACGTCCTCGGGCAATTTCCGCGTAATGAATATGTACGGCTTCGTCATGATGCAGCCCCTCACTTTGTTTTTTTCTAAATCTTATCACAACTTTAGACGAAAAAAAACGGAAAGTTGTCCGTGGATGTCATCGACAGGGAAGCGGGCGTTTGTTCGTTTTGGCCAAAAAAAGTGGGAAGTTGTCTTCCCTTACGTTACGCCGGCGGCAGCCACTCGACTGCCGGCAGGCGAATGTGGCTCGAGATGCCAGCGATCTTGGCAAACGCGGCCAAAAATCGTTCATATTCATGCGATCGATCGAGCAGGCGCCGCAGCTCTCCCTCCCGCCTTGACCGTTCGCTCTCGTCCGCAGCGATATAGTACGCCTCGACACATTCAAAATATGAAAGTGGAAACAACAACCTTCCGTAAACGAGCCGCCAAGCAAACGGCGACAGCCGCGCCGCATGTTCATACTCTTGAAAAAACTGACGCACCGCCCGCTGGCAGCCAAGTCCGCTCTTTTCGTATAAATGGCGCACCCATTCTGCCAAATCCCGGGCGCAATGGTCATACACCCAATCGGTCGGCAGCTTCGCTTCGATCCCCCCAACCCACTCCGCCTTGGGGAGACGCTCATGGCAAAACGCCGCGTAATCGATGCGTCCCGGTTCTTCGTCAATCTCCGTATCCGCCACGTATTGCACCGCGTTTTCCGCCAAGCCTAAATAATACGGGAACGATTCGATAAACAGACAATCAAACGGCGACGACGGCCCGGAAGCGAGCTTGCTCGACCAAAACGCCTCCATTTGGTCGATCCGCTTCGCCCACAGCTCCCGCCACTGGCCGATGCGCCGGCAGGCGATGATCGGCCATGGACATGTTCTCCCGCATTCATGCATCACCGCCAGTTCCCTTCCGAGCGAACGAAAGCGAGCCGCCGGAAGCGGAGCGCGAACGAGCACCAACGGCTGTCCATGATAGGGGGCGATATACGTTCCGGACGTCGTTTTGACCAGCTCTCCGACTCCGTCCACTCCTTTTGCCCGCAAATAGCGGCTCATTTGCTGGCGTTCTTCCATCTCGGCTTCGTTCCGTCCATCAGCGGGAACGAGCAAAAAACGCCCTTCTTTATGCCAAAACGCTGTATGCCTCCCTCTTCGCTCCACCCGCTCGACGCGCATGCCGTACTGTTCACGCACCCATTCTTCCATCGCTAAACCTCCTTATGTGCCGAAACGATCCATCCCGCCCATTCCGCTCCGTCGTCTTCCCCCATCGATGCCCCCAATTCCGCCCCAGCGCGAAACAGGGCCGTGCGGGGCCGGCAACCATACAGCCGCGGAAAAAGGGGCTATTTTTTATATATGCGCGCGGGCGCCAAAAAAGCCGGTGAGCATTTTTCTTTATATGACGGACTGATTTATGAGATGATACATATATATAGAAAACGACTTTCTAAAAAGAAACAGGTGAAACCCATGAGCATGAACAATCTCGAACAAACCGCCCGCCGTTGGCTGGAAGAACGCGGAGTGACCGTGGAAAAAATCGCAGAGCTCGTTTATTATTTGCAATCAAAATATCATCCCGATTTAACGATGGACGAGTGCATCGAAAACGTCAACCGCGTCATTTCCAAGCGTGAAGTGCAAAACGCAATTTTAACCGGCATCCAATTGGATAAACTGGCGGAAGACGGCCGGCTCGATGAGCCGCTGCAGTCGATCATCCGCCGTGATGAAGGGCTGTATGGCGTCGACGAAATTTTGGCGCTGTCGATCGTCAACGTATACGGGTCGATCGGGTTTACGAACTATGGATACATCGATAAGCAAAAACCGGGCATTTTACAATATTTAAATGATAAATCGACCGGCAAATGCAACACGTTTTTGGACGACATCGTCGGCGCCATCGCCGCGGCGGCGTCAAGCCGCCTGGCGCATCGGGCCGCCAATGCGGAATAACGCCGACGCCGCCTATGCGCGTTCTCCGTCCGCACAGACAACATGAAACGCCGCCTTGCCTTTTTTGGCAAAGCGGCGTTGTTTATAAGCGTTCAAGCCATTCCAAAAGCGAATCGGCCGTATACGTCGGCTGCCGTTCATAGCGGGCGAGCATGTCTTTTGTCGTAACGCCCGTATGGACTAAAAGCGTATCGATGCCGGCGTTCATGCCGGCTAAAATATCCGTTTCATAATAGTCGCCGATCATCAGCACGTCCTCCTTCGGGACGCCGAGCACTTTAAGCGCCTGCTCCATAATGATTTTTTCCGGCTTGCCGATAAACGTCGGCTGCACCTGCGTCGATACGGCGACAACCGACGTCAGCGCCCCGTTGCCCGGAAGCAATCCGCGCTCCGTCGGCAAGGCGATGTCGCCGTTGGTGGAGATGAACATCGCTCCATTTCGAACCGCAAGACAAGCGACAGCGAACTTTTCATATGTAATTTGCCGGTCAATGCCGATGACAACAACATCCGCCTCTTCCCCGGCAAAGCGGAATCCTTTCGCCGCCAAGGCGGTTTGGAGCCCTTCTTCACCGATCATATACACAGAAGCATCCGGTTTTTTTTCAAAAATATAATTCGCCGTCGCTTGGCTTGTCGTAAACACATGCTTCTCCTCGGCCGGCACGCCGAACGAACGCAGTTTTTCCGCCACTTGCGCCGGTGTGCGCGACGAATTGTTCGTGACAAACAAATACGGAATGCCGCGGCGGTGCAGCTCGTTGACAAACGTCCGCGCCTCAGCGATGCATTCCGCGCCGCGGTACATCGTTCCGTCCAAATCGATGAGGTAACCGTTGTATCGTTTCAATGCATTCGCTCCCCTTTCCCGCCATCAATTGCGAAACGCCGACACCGGGCCAAGCTCGCTTTCAAGGTAAGCGCGCACCGCCTTCGGATACGCTTCAAGCGCCGGCAAATGTTCGTTCAGATCAGCGAGCAATTTCGCATGATCGACGCGTGCATATTCGTGCACAAGCATTTTCCGATGGGCGATGAACGCTTTCAATCGGTCGGCATCCGCAGTTGAAATCACTCGTTCATCCGCCAAAATGTCGATGATGTCGTTGTAGCTTCCCGGGTCGCGCATAATGAACCCGTCGATCATGGCGTTGCCGACGTCCAACACCGCCTCGATGACGACATGAGCGATCCGCTCGAGCGCCAATTGCCGGAGCGGTTCGTCCCAACGTTCTTCCGCCTTGTAGAGAGCCATCATTTGTTCCATGTAGCTGAGCGTTTCTTCCAGCTTTTTGCGATCAACAAAATACATCCGTCATCCTCCTCGTTCCTTTGTGCGATTTGCCTTCTCCCGTTTTCACCGACCATCTGTTATGATGAACGTAGACGGACGAATAAGGGGGCTTGAAGATGAGTGAACGGTTCTACTTATACGATGACACCGTCGAAGCGGCCGTCCGCTTCGTCAGCTTTGTCGGCGAGCGGCAGCGGTTTGATTTGGCGCTCATCGAAACGGATCGTTTTTACGGAAAGTGGCTTGTGCTCGACTTGCAAGGCAACCGCTTTGCCATTCTCGGGCGCGACGATTTAGAGGAGCCAGGCTATATCGAGCACGCTTATCAGCTTCATGAACAAGATGCCAACGATTTGCGCGCTTTTTTAGAGGAATATCTCTCATAACCTTCCTCGGTTTCGGGCATCTTATGAAACAACCCACGAGCGAAGGAAGGTGAGACGAATGGCGGAACGGGAAACATACGCCGATTTTTCCGCCGTTGAGAAACAGCGCCATTTCTTGACCGCTGAAGAGTTCCCAGAAGGGCCGTACGGCTCGCCGCGCCGCGATGACGCGCCGGTCGAAAACAAAAGCACGCCTTGGCAAGAAGGACAGCGGCATTACAGCGCCTTCAACTACGAGTTCAAATCGTTCCACCAAAACATTCCAAGGCGCGACCCAGCCGCCCACCCGCCGCACGATGATCCGCGCAGCAGCGAACAGTTTCCGTACAATGAAACGGAAGAGCAGCCTTGACATTCAGCAGGGCAGCGAAAGAAACGGAGCAGCCGCCCAGCCTATGGCGGCTGCCGCGTTTGCCGTCTCGCCATGCGGCAGCGATGAGGAATGTCGCGCCGTCTTTTGTCTGTCCGCGAGTCATCTTCCCGCCTTGCGAGCCCTTCGCCGCACAGCGGTTTCTTGCTCCCGCCTCTTCTCCCGCGCCGCCGCGGTCCGCTGGCGCGGTTATCGTTTCACCTTGCGCAACACAAAGTACGCGCAACCGAAATTGCAATATTCATACAAATATTCCGACAACGTGCTGATTTTCGTATCGTACGTCGCTTTTTGGTTATGGTCATCAAAAAAACCGCGCAGGCGGAGCTGGTTGTACCCCCAGTCCCCGACGATGTAGTCGTACTTCGCCAAAATGTCCGCGTATCGAGCGCGAAAGGCTTCTTCATTAAAGGCGTTTTTCACATTTTCCACCAGCTCGTAACAATGATTGTTAATGCAAATCACTGTTCTCACCTCGCCTTTCCACTTCCATCATAAACGATGCATCGCACCCAATCAATTACTGTCATCAAACGAACCTCCCGGTGCCACCCTAAAAGCGAAGGGGGTGCTGACGATGAGACAACCATGGCTGGCCGTTGCGTTCGGGACGGCCCTCGCCCTCGCCGGCTGCGCGCAGACGGCTCAGGACGAAAACACCGACATTTACAAGCGGAGCGGCAACACGATCAATGTCACCGACCGCAACGAGCTGTACAATGAAAACGGGGTGCCCAACGGCGATGACACGCCGATGAATAACTTCGGCTACGTTCGCCATCAAAAAAGCCCGATCCTCGGCGATGCAAACGGCTATAACGACATGCCGTCCTTCAACCGCGAGAAAGCAGCGGATTTGATCAGCAAATTGTGCACCCAGCTGCCGGGCGTGAAAGACGTCGCCACACTCGTCACGGATGAGGAAGTGCTCGTCGTGTATGACGCGGACACGAGCAACCGGCAGCAAACGGCCGATCAAGTGAAAAAAACGGCGCTTTCCGTCGTTCCCCGCTACTACCATGTGTATGTCGCCGACAATCCACAGCTGATGAAGGACATCGAGCGCTTCGGGCGCCTTGATTCGAACACACGCAACATCGATCAAATTCTCGATGCCACGATTCAGCGGATGTTGAAATATCCACAAGGAAAAAAACTGAGCGACGGGGAAAATGAAAACGGCGAAATGATCAACGAAACCAACGATGAACTGGACCGCGATTTCCGCGACGGCACGCCGCGGGCGACAAAAGCGGAACGCTGAGGAAAAGAAACGGTCTGCCTTCGTTATGAAAGGCATGACCGTTTCTTCGCGTTCATCTGGCCGGAATGATGCTTTCAGCCGCTGAAACAACGCTTGCTTTTGCGCCGTTCGTTGGATGTTACGCTTTCAACTGCCGCGCTTTCGCCGCTTCATTCACCTGCTCGTCAGCATGGTACGAGGAGCGGACGAGCGGACCGGCTTCACAATGGCTGAACCCTTTGCTTAACGCGATTTCTTTCAGCTCTTGAAACTCGTCCGGGTGGTAATATTTCACGACCTTCAAATGTTTTTTCGTCGGCTGCAAATACTGGCCGATCGTCAAAATATCGACATGGTTGGCGCGTAAGTCATCCATCGCTTCAATGATTTCCTCTTTCGTTTCCCCAAGGCCGACCATGATGCTCGACTTCGTCGGAATGTCCGGCTGCAGTTCTTTCGCGCGCCGCAAAAACTCAAGCGAGCGCTCGTACGTCGCCCGCGCGCGCACTCTTGGCGTCAGGCGGCGCACCGTTTCAATGTTATGGTTCAAAATATCCGGGCGGGCGTCCATCAAAATTTTTAAGTTTTCATACACCCCGCCCATATCCGACGGCAGCACCTCGATCGTCGTGAACGGATTTTTCCGGCGGATGGCGCGCACCGTTTCGGCGAATACGGCCGCTCCGCCGTCTTTCAAGTCATCGCGGGCGACAGCGGTGACGACGACGTGCTTTAAGTTCATGATGCGAACCGATTCCGCGACGCGTTCCGGCTCCTGCCAATCGAGCTCCGTCGGCAGCCCGGTTTTGACGGCGCAAAAGCGGCACGCGCGCGTGCAGACGTTGCCTAAAATCATAAACGTCGCCGTCCGCCGAACCGCCCAGCATTCGTGAATGTTCGGACACTTCGCCTCTTCGCACACGGTATGTAAACGGTTTTCCCGCATGAGCTTCTTCAACCCGACATAATGCTCATTCGTATTCAGCTTAATTTTCAACCAGTCCGGCTTGCGGACATGTTCTTCTTTTGTCGCCATCGTTCTCACTCCACTTGTCGAGGATTGTTCATTTTTCATTATAAATGAAAAGCGCGGAAAAACAAAAAGAAATCGCCCAGTCAAGCGAGTTTCCTCCTTTTTACATTTATGAAACGGGCGTTTCTCTCCAAACTAAACAGTAGGAAACGGGCGGAAAGGGGGAATACGCGTGCATCGATGGCTTGCCGCCATATCAGCGGCAGCGGTGCTGTGGATCGCCGCTGGAGCGGCTTCCGCGGCAGAACAGG
Organism: Geobacillus vulcani PSS1; assembly: GCF_000733845.1. Lineage (GTDB taxonomy): Bacteria > Bacillota > Bacilli > Bacillales > Anoxybacillaceae > Geobacillus > Geobacillus vulcani. The sequence goes on along the minus strand of NZ_JPOI01000001.1, from coordinate 1,456,616 downwards.
AAGAGGCGGTGTATGAAAAGCGAATGGAGCTGTACAAAAAAGCGGAAGCCGTCTCCTTGATTCCATGGTACTACTTCGCCGCCATTGACCAGTATGAGCGAAATATCCGGCACGTGCGCCGCGATTTGCCCAAACCGACCGGCGTTCTCGGCATTTACATCAGGCCGGACATATGGGCTGGGCCGCTGAACAAAAACCCGCACGATACGAATCCGTTCACCATCTCCCAGTTCGGCGGCCTTGGCGTGGACGGTGACGGCGACGGCCATGCGCGGGCGGATGATGATGACGACGTCATCATGGCCATAGCCCGCTATTTGCAGACGTACGGCATCGACCATCGCCAGATCAAAATCGCGCTTTGGAACTATTACCAACGCGCCAAGACGGTCGACCTGATTTTAGGAAAAGTAAAAATTTATAAAAAGTATCAGACATTGAAATTGGACAACCATGTGTTTCCACTTCCGTTGCGGGCGAATTACAGCTACCGCGATACGTGGGGTGATGCGCGCGGCTGGGGCGGGCGGCGCATTCATGAAGGAACCGACATTTTCGCCGGCTACGGGGTTCCGGTCCGCTCGACGTGCTACGGCATCGTCGAATTGAAAGGCTGGAACAAATACGGCGGCTGGCGCGTCGGCATTCGCGACATCAACAACACGTACCATTACTTCGCCCATTTGAACGGCTTCGCCGCCGATCTTCGCGAGGGACAAATCGTCGAACCGGGAACGATCATCGGCTCGGTCGGCAGCTCCGGCTACGGCCCGCCCGGCACGGCGGGGAAATTTCCGCCCCACCTTCACTACGGCATGTACAAAGACAACGGCTACACCGAATGGGCGTTTGACCCGTATCCGCACCTAAAAGCGTGGGAGCGGGCGGAGCGGCAACAACGGCGCCGCTAGAAAAGCCAAGTGAGCTGTTTTCCGTCAGGCGGCGAGGAGTGATTGAACGAGTTTGGGGATCGGCTCAACCCGAAAAACGGTTCAACGCCGCATATCATTTCACGCGTCTATGCCGCCATAAGAAAAGGGGCTGATCCAAAACGCGAGTGCGTTTTGGATCAGCCTTAAGACCGAACAACCGCCTGCTTCACAGACCCGTATATGGGCCTGGAAGCGGCGTGGTTCGGTCGCCCGACAGTCGATCAAATACTCGGTAAAAACTCCAAATGGCATCTATACAGCCGCTGCAAATACAGGGCTCCTTCTTCCTCTGCCCACTGATTTCAAAGCATTCGGACCGCCTTGCATACATCCCCGTCTTCCTCTGCGGGCCGCTCTCAATGCCCGCCCAAATACGCCTGCTTCACTTGTTCACTCGCCTGCAGCTCAGCCGCCGTTCCCGACAAGACGACGCGGCCCGATTCGAGGACATAGGCGCGATCGGCGATCGAGAGGGCCATATGGGCGTTTTGCTCGACAAGCAAAATCGTCGTCCCTGACTCATTGATTTCCTGAATGATGCGAAAAATCGTCTTGACAAGCAGCGGTGCGAGCCCCATCGACGGTTCGTCAAGCAAAAGCAGCTTTGGACGAGCCATGAGCGCGCGGCCGATGGCAAGCATTTGCTGCTCGCCGCCCGAGAGCGTGCCGGCCAATTGCTTGCGCCGCTCCTCAAGGCGGGGAAACAGCTGAAAGACTTTGGCAAAATCTTGTTGAATGCCGTCTTTGTCTTTGCGCAAAAACGCACCGAGCTCCAAGTTTTCCTCGACCGTCATGTTGGCAAACACCCGCCGCCCTTCCGGCACATGGGAAATGCCTTGCTTCACGATCCACTGCGCCGCCTTGCCGGCGATCGAGGCCCCTTCGTAGACGATGTCGCCGTTTTTCGGCTTCAACAGCCCGGAGATGGTTTTCAGCAGCGTCGTTTTGCCGGCGCCGTTTGCGCCGATCAGCGTGACGATTTCACCTTTGTTCACCTCAAGCGACACACCTTTTAAGGCATGAATGTTGCCGTAAAACACATCGATTCCATCTACTTTCAACACGTCACGACACCTCCTCGCCAAGGTAAGCCTCGATCACTTTCGGGTTGCTGCGCACTTGTTCCGGCGTGCCTTCGGCGATCAGCTGGCCGTGATCCAACACGTAAATGCGCTCGCATATGCCCATCACAAGCGACATGTCATGCTCAATCAACAAAATCGTCAAGGCAAACCGTTCGCGAATGAACGCGATCAACTTCATCAATTCTTTCGTCTCTTGCGGGTTCATGCCAGCGGCCGGCTCGTCAAGCAAAAGCACCTTCGGCTGCGCCGCCAGCGCCCGGGCGATCTCGAGCCGCCGCTGCTGGCCGTACGGCAAGTTTTTCGCCTTCTCATGCATGACGCCGTCAAGCTGGAAAATTTTTAAGAACTCGACCGCCTTCTCTTCCATTTCCTGTTCGCCGCGGAAATGGGAGGGGAGACGGAGAATGGAGCTCAGCATCGAATGGCGGGCGTGCGCATGGTAAGCGACTTTCACGTTATCCAAAACCGACAGCTCGCCAAACAGGCGAATGTTTTGAAACGTGCGGCTGATCCCTTGGCGTGTAATTTTATACGGCGGCAGGCCGTTCAACGTCTCGCCGTCAAGCAGAATCCGCCCTTCCGTCGGCACATACACGCCCGTCAACAAGTTAAACAGCGTCGTTTTTCCTGCGCCGTTCGGGCCGATGAGCCCGATGAGCTCCCCTTGATACAGCTCCATCGTTACACCAGAGAGCGCCTTCAGCCCGCCAAACTGGATGCCGACGTTTTCCGCCTTAAGCAACGGTGTTTTTGCCGCCATGGTTCATTCCTCCCTGCGCTGCCTTCCGCCATTTGAAGAGCGAAGATAGTTCTTTCGTCCCCATCAGCCCGGTTGGACGGTACAGCATCACCAAAATCAGCACGATGCTGTAAATGATCATCCGTGTTTCCGGATAGTTTTGCAAGAACGTCGAAACGATCGTCAGCAACACCGCCGCGACCACGGCTCCGGATAGGCTGCCGAGCCCGCCGAGCACGACGAAAATCAAAATGTCAAACGATTTTAAAAAGCCGAAGTTCGACGGCTGAATGATGTAAAAGTGATGCGCGTACAGCGCCCCGGCGATGCCGGCGAAAAACGAACCGATCGCGAACGCCGCCACTTTGTAATACGTCGTGTTGATCCCCATGGCATCGGCGGCGATTTCATCCTCGCGAATCGAGATGCACGCCCGTCCGTGCGTCGAGTTCGTGAAGTTGGCGATCACCAAAATCGTGACAAACAGGCAGGCGAACACCCACGGCCATGTCGTCATATGCGTCACCGTCATGCCGCTCGCCCCGCCGACGTAATCGATGTTCAAGAGCGCGATGCGGACAATTTCGCCAAACCCAAGCGTGGCGATCGCCAAGTAGTCCCCTTTTAAGCGCAAGCTCGGCACGCCGATGATGAGTCCGGCGAGCATCGCCGCCACCCCGGCGGTCAAGACGCCGACCGCAAACGGCAGCTGCAACTTCATCGTCATGACGGCTGAAGCGTAAGCGCCGACGGCGAAAAAGCCGGCATGTCCAATCGAAAACTGCCCGGTGATGCCGATGATCAAGTGAAGGCTCGCGGCCAGCATGACATTGATCGCCATGAAAAAGAGGGTGTTCACATAAAACACATTGAGCGTCCCGCTTGCAATCAACCACTCGACAACAGCGAAAAAGGCGAAGGCCAGTATGACGGAAACCCAAAATCCACGAGTCCGCTTCCAAGTTGCCATTGTCCCCTACCATCCTTTACACTTTTTCTCGTACGTTCTTGCCAAACAATCCGGCCGGCCGGAAAATGAGAATGAGAATTAAAATGACAAACGCCACTCCGTCGCGCCAGAGCGAGTAGCCGAGCCCGCTGACGAGCGATTCAATGACGCCAAGCAACAGCCCTCCGACCATCGCCCCGGGAATGATGCCGATTCCGCCTAACACGGCGGCGACAAACGCTTTCAAACCGGGAAGAATGCCCATCAATGGCTCGATTTTTGTATAATAAATGCCAAAAATGACGCCGGCCGCCCCCGCGAGCGCCGAACCAATGGCGAACGTGGCCGAAATCGTGTTGTCGACGTTGATTCCCATCAACCGGGCCGCTTCCGCATCATGGGAAACAGCGCGCATCGCTTTCCCGATTTTTGTCCGGTGAACGATGAACTGAAGAAGGATCATCAAAACGAGGGACGTGCCGAGGATGAACAGCGACTGGCTGCTGATGACAACCCCAAACAACTCCAAATTCCGGTCCGGCAGCAGCGTGCTCGGATACGCTTCCGGCTGAGCCCCGCGCAAATAAATCGTGACGTACTCAATGAGCAGCGAAACGCCGATCGCTGTAATGAGCACCGCAATGCGCGCCGCATGGCGCAATGGCTTGTACGCAATCCGCTCGATGATCATCCCAAGCACGGCGCAAGATGCCATCGCCAGCAAAAGCGCCGGAAAGAAGCCAACGCCAAGCATCGTCACGGCATAAAATCCGACGAATGAACCGACCATAAAGACGTCGCCATGGGCGAAATTGATGAGCCGAACGATGCCGTACACCATCGTATAGCCAAGAGCGATGAGCGCATAAATGCTGCCTAGAGAAATGCCGTTCACGAGCTGTTGAATGAGTTCCATGATTGCACGCTCCTTAACGCAAACTCGTTTCTTGCCCAAAAGAAAGGCCGGACAGGGGGGCGTCCCCTAGGGTGCGCCCCCTCCCCGCCCCGATAGGCTCATTACGGATTGACTTTTGTTTTAAACTGTTGTTGCCCGTCTTTGTATTCCAAAATGGCCGCCGATTTGACCGGGTCATGGTTTTCGTTGAGCGTCAGCGTGCCGGAGACGAGCTGCAAATCTTTCGTTTTCGCCAACGCGTCTTTAATTTTCACTGGATCGGCGCTGCCGGCCCGTTTGATCGCATCCGCCAGGAAGTAGGCCGTATCATAACCAAGCGCGTTGAACGCATCCGGCGCTTTGTTGTATTTCGCTTTGAAGGCTTTTACAAACTCTTGGATTTTCGGATCCGGGTCGCCCGACGAATAATGGTTCGTGATGTACGTGTTGTTCAAGGCATCTTTGCCTGCGATCTCGACCAGCTTCGGCGAATCCCAGCCGTCGCCGCCCATGATCGGCACGTTCAAGCCAAGCTCGCGCGCCTGCTTGACGATGAGGCCGACTTCTTCATAATAGCCCGGCAAGAAAATGAATTCCGGATTCGCCGATTTAATGCGCGTCAGCGTCGCACGGAAATCAGTGTCTTTCGCGACATACGCTTCCTCCGCAACGATTTTGCCGCCGCCTTGGGTGAACGCGTCTTTAAACGAAGCGGCCAGCCCTTTCGAATAGTCGCTCGAGCTGTCGATCAACACCGCCGCGTTTTTCACTTTCAGTTCGTTCAACGCAAATTTGGCCGCCACCGTTCCTTGGAACGGGTCGATGAAGCACGTCCGGAAAACGAACTCATTTACTTTGCCGTCTTTGTTCGTGATCGTTGGGTTCGTGCCCGTCGGCGTAATGAGCGGCACTTTATTGTCGTTGGCGACTTGCACTTGGGCAAGCGTGTTCGTGCTCGTCGCCGAGCCGATGATGGCAACGACTTTATCTTGGCTGATCAACTTGATCGCGCCGTTCGTCGCTTCGGCCGCTTCCGATTTGTTGTCGACTTTCACCAACTCCAGCTTTTTGCCGTTGATTCCTTCTTTGTTGATTTCCTCAAGCGCCAAGTCAAGCCCTTCAGCGATCGACTGGCCGTACGAAGCGACCCCGCCCGACAGCTCGAGGTTGGCGCCGATTTTAATCACATCGCCGCCCCCGCCTCCACCGCCATTCCCGCCTGAAGAACTGCCGCCTTGCTGGTTGCCGCCGCAACCGGCCATGAGACCTGCCGTCAGCATCAATGAGAAAAAGACACCTGCTACTCTTTTTTTCTTCATTTCTTGTTCCCCCCATTGTTCGAAATGTTCTGTCACACCAGAGCGCACGCCTTTCTCGGCAGGCCATATCGGCAAAGTGCGCCTGCCGCCTTATGCGCTCATCCGCTGCGCCGGACAGCGCAGCGAAAGGGATCCCATGCCTTTCTTCCGATGCCGAACCAACCATTCCCCCTCTCAAACTGCTATGTAAATAATAAAACTATTTTCAATTTAATATAATATTACAAAATTTGCGGAGGCCCGTCTAGTTCTTTTCTATTTGAAAAACAAAAAAGCTGTTTCCTCTTGACAAACGTCAGAGAAACAGCCAAAGCCCTTCACCGGACAGAACGCTTTTTTTGCATAACATTTCCATGTTTCTGTCAAAACCATTCCCGACGGCTAACGCGGGCATCCGTCAACCTAACAGAACTATATATGCAACGAAGAAGGTGAACAGATCCTTGACGGAAAAGCGGTTTGTCCATTTTCGACTGTCGAAGGCAAGCCGCAGGCTTGCCTCCGTCACGCCAAGGCGTGACGGAAGGCCGAACAACCGCCTGCTTCACAGACCCGTATATGGGCCTGGAAGCAGCTTGGTTCGATCGCCTGACAGTCGATCCAATCCTCAGTAAAAACTCCAAATGGAAACGCTTCAAATGGCATCGATATAGACAACGAGAGGAGGAAAGGGCATTCTTCCCCCACTTACTCATTGGGCTTCGCCCTTCCCATTCGTTGAAGTGGGGGTCTCCTGCGCTAATCATGATGAAAAATGAGGCTCAATTTGAAAAACCTTATAAACTCCGCTCTTCTCTCGAATCAAGAACGATCGATTTAGGAAAATGACGGCCGCCGGATTTCTAGAGGCACGCATGGACAGCCTTTCCCGCTACCTCTTCGGAAGCTGGATGGACGGGCCGACTTGACCGCCGTTTTTGTTGTAAAATTGCGGCACTTCTCCCGGAATAAAGCGCATCACAACGGGAATATCCGTTGTTACATTGGAAATTTTCGAGGCAAAAGGAATGACGACTTGGATGTCGACTGATACATGAATGTCAATTTCAATAAAAAAACTGTTAATATCATAGGCTCGAATTTCTTTCGTGACTTCCGAGTTGACGTTGCCGACGATCTGAAACTGCACCGGAATGCGCGGGCCGAGGTTGGCCAAGAGTACATTATCCGTGATTTGTCCAAGCGGAATGTAATAAATGATGCCGCGGCTGTTTCCCGTTCCGGATTCGACTTCGGGAAGAACCATCCGTTCAATCCGTCCTTCTGTCGCCGCCTTTAAGCTTTCCATCACATGATCATCCGTCTCCGATAAGATGCGGTTGATCACCGCGGTGTCAAAATCAACTGACACAATTTTGCCGCTTTCGTCCTTCTGAACCGTGACCAGCTGTCGAAATTCAGGGTTGTCTTTTTGAAACTGCTGCTCAATGGCGTTATTGATCACCAAGTTGGCAATCCGCTTTGTTTCTGTTTCGGCAATTTCCATGAGCACCGGCTTGATGCCCTTATTGACAATCCAAAGGCTTACCGCCGTCGAGAACATAAAAAAAACGAACGTCAATAAAAACACATAGCGGAACGGGAGCGGCCCTCTCCGCACGAATCGGGGGCGCAACAAAATGAAAATCCCTCCTTTACAAGCTATATGTATGCTTGCAAGGAGGGAGAATTTCACCGCATTTTCAACAGCGCGTCTTTTCCTTTCATTCCCTGTTCAATGCCGAGCTCCAAAGCGGCGACTGTCACCGATTCCAGCGGCGCCTCGAGCAACTGTTCAATCGTGCGCACCCCGACCGCCCGCCCGGCGATAATGCCGCGGTCACGCAATTTTTCATTCAACAGCGCCACATCGAGCGCCCCGCACATAATGTACCCTTTTTCACTCGCCACCGCCAACAAATTCGTTTTCGGCAGCTGGACGGACACCGCAATAAACGGATGCCCATCAATGATGATCGGCTTGACTTCCACCATCGCCGCAGTCACACTCCTTTCCATACTCCAATGTATGAAGCATGGAAAAAGAAGTGCCTGCCTACCGGGCCAATTTCCAGGCAAGAAGATCGCGCAAAAACTCCGGCATGTAATACGTTTTCTCCGCCGCCCGCCGAATTTGCGGATAAAAATGGCCGATCGCAAACATATCGGTCGTCGCCACCTCATACGTACGCTCCGGATCAAGCGGTTCACCGTTGATCCTAATGCCGCGGATATGCCATTGGCCGTCCTCCTCGAGTTCGGTCTCGATGTCCACGCCGTCGTACACCATTTCCCCCATCACTTCGCCGCGAAAGCCGAACCCTTTAAACTGCAAATGCTTCATCCGCTCCGTATTCGCCTCGATCATAATTTCTTTGAGCTCCGCCCCGCGCAGCTTCACTTTGCACGGGTTAAGCGGATGCGGGCAAATGCGGTGCAAATCTTTTTTTGTCACCGGCCCTTTCGACAGCGGCTCAAGCAGCACGCCGGCGTTGACCATGCCGATGTCCGCCTGGCACCATTCCCGCAAGGCGGAAGCAAGCACATGCGCGAGCGGCGACGGAGCAAACCAGTTGATCGGCAAATCCTCTTCGAGTTCGGCGACCCGTTCCGCCTCAAGCTGCGCCAAGCTTTCCTGCTCGAGGCGTCGAAGACGGCGCTCCACCTCTTCCGAGCGCGGCAGCGCCGCGACATCGACGACCGCCGCCGACGTCCGCGCCAAGCGCCCATCTTCAACCTCGAGCTTGACGACGCCGACGTACTGTCCATATTTTCCAGCCGCGCAAAGGAGCGCCCCGTTGACTTGTTTCCCTTCCGGAAACAGATGATGGGTGTGGGCGCCTAAAATGACATTGATGCCCGGAATCTCAGCGGCCATTTTTTCATCATCATGCACGCCGAGATGGGACAAGACAACGACGCAGTCCGCCTGCGGCTTCACCTCCGCCACCGCCGCCCGCAGCGTCTCAAACGGCGAAGCAACGGTCCAGCCGAGCGACTCGTAAAAATGCCGAAACGGAGCGGTCGCGCCGACGACCCCGATGCGAAACGTCTCTGTCGCCGGGATGACGGCATACGGCAACGCCCACGGCGGCCGCGCGCCGTCGCGGCGAAACAAATTGGCGACGACAACCGGAAACCGCGCCCGCTCGTAGAGCGAATCGAGTTCGCTGTAATCCAAGGTGATCCCTTCGTTGTTGCCGATCGTCACCGCATCATAGCCAAGATCGTTCAACAGGTCCACATTCGCCTTCCCCCGCGTCGCTTCGGTAATCGGGTGCACGCGGTCGAGAAAATCGCCGACATCAAACAAAAGCATCGCCTCGTTGCGCGCGCGATGCTCCCTTCTGCGTTCCGACAAAAAGCGGGCGATTTGCGGCCAATGTTCAAAATGGCTGTGGACGTCGTTGGTGTGATAAAGATAGACGATTTGCTTCAATGCTCCCCCTCCTCCACTACGCCAGACTTTCCCATACAAGCCGAACCCCAAGCAGCACGAGCACGACCCGAAGCACGACGACAAGCGTTCGGCTCGGGATCCGCTTGTTGATCCATGCCCCCGTCTTCGCGCCGATCCACACGCCGGGGATGAGGGTGAGGACAAACGTCCATTTCACATTGCCCATCGTCACATGCGTCAGCGAACCGACGAGTGAAGACAAAAAAATCATCAACATCGATGTGGCGACCGCCACATGGGGCGGAAAACGAAAGAGCACGATCATCGCTGGAACCATCAACGAGCCGCCGCCAATGCCAAACAGCCCGCCGAAAAAGCCGACGACAAAGGCGATGGCAACCGCCGCCAGCGGTTGGTAGCGGTAAACAGAAACGTCCCCGTTCCGGTCGGTGTACGTGCGGACGACTTTCCGCCGCCACCATGACGCCGGCTGCGCCTGTTCCACCGCTGTTCGTTTGGCCCCATGTTCTTTCGCCGCCGCCGTCTCTGCCGCCGAGCGTTTTGTTTTCTTTTGGCTCAGCGACAAAAAGAGCGACATGGCGATTAAAAACAGCCCAAAGTACAACGAAAAATGCGCCACGCTCAGCGTATTGTTCACCCAGGCGCCGACGACCGCCCCCGGGACGCTGCCGAGACTAAACAGCAGCCCGCTTCGATAATCGACCATTTGGTCTTTCATGTACGACAACGTGGACGATAGCCCGTTGAAAATAATGACGACCAACGACGTGCCGACCGCGACTTGCGGCGTCACCGCCGACAGCCAGCCGAGCGCGCCGAAAAACAAAAGCGCCGGCACGATGATCACCCCGCCGCCAAGGCCGGCCAAACTGCCGACCGTTCCGGCCATAAAGCCAATCAATGCAAGCAACGCATAAGACATCTCCCCGTCTCCCCCATCTCATCGCTTCAAAATAAATCGAGCTGCCGCGGCGCAAGGCCTGCATATTCAATACCGAGCAGGTCGATCAGCTGCTTCGCATTATCGGCGGCATCGCCGCCGGAGTTGTTGTTAAACAGCACATAAATGTTGTCCGTCTTCGCCTCGAGCGCCCGGATGCGATCTGCCCATTCGCGCAGCTCGCGCTCATTGTAGCGGTATAAATAACGGACGGCCCGCCAGTTCTCGCCGGCCGTCGCCTTGTTCCAGCCGTGCACGTTGCGGCCGTGCAGGCGGATCAGCGTCTTTTCGCGATTAGTCGGATGCAAAACGGTCGGCACCGACCCTTCCCCCGCCTGCGGCTCGTCGCAAATGCTGTGAATCCACCCTTCCTCTTCCATAAAGCGAAGCGTCTTTTCGCGAAAGCGCGGCGAAAACCATGATTGGTGCCGAAATTCAAGCGCCGCCGGCACTTCCCCCATCCGCGCCTTCACCCAGCGCAAGTACGCGACATGCTCGCGCCGGCAGTCAAACCACGGCGGAAACTGAAACAGCACCATCGCCAATTTTCCCGCTTCTTGAAACGGCGCGATCGATTCCAAAAACGCGACAACCATCTCTTCCTTGTTTTCATATGGAATCGGGCCGCGCTCATGTCCGGTCATCCCTTGATAGGCCTTCACGATAAACTGAAACGACGGCGGCGTCTCGCGAATCCATTTTTCCACGTTCGCACGCGGCTGAATGGCGTAAAAATACGAATCGACCTCCACCGTCGGAAAATGCGCCGCATATTCCGGCAATTTATCTTTCGCCGCCAAACCGGGCGGATAGAGGCTGTCATGATCGCCCCAGCCGGTCAGTCCGATGTAAATCATGGCCATCACCAATTCACTCCATTTCCAACTATCTTCACTATACCACAAGTGCGACTGCCTTAAAATCAAAACGCCTGCTGTCCATGCGGCCGACACTGGCGGGCGAGGCGTTGGAGTTTGTCCAGCCGTGCCAAGAGAAAAACCATGATTGAAATGAGTCCAAAACTGCTCTACAATGGTATTCGCAAAAAATTCTAACAATATCATAACTGGAAAGGCGGCGATCCCCATTGATCCATCTCTATTCATTCATGATGTTGTCTATTTTTTTGATTGTGCTGCCGGGGCCCGATACGGCGATTGTTACAAAAAACACTATTTCGGTCGGGAAAATCGGCGGATTGAAAACCGCTTTTGGAGTTTGTTGCGCCCTTTTTATCCATACCGCTGCGGCGGCTTTAGGGCTTTCAGCCGTCATTATGCAATCTGCCCTGCTGTTTTCGATCCTGAAGTATGTGGGTGCTGTGTACTTAACGTATTTAGGTGTTAAGGCATTATATGGAGTCATGAAAAAAGGGGAAGCCCTAGGTGTAGAAACGGACATCAAAGGCGGAGGACAACATACTGCCTGCTTCAAGCAAGGGTTTCTGACCGATTTCTTAAATCCGAAAGTGGCAGCCTTTTTCTTAACCTTTTTGCCGCAATTCGTAGCACCGGGCTCGCACTCCTTTGTTCCGTTTCTCATGATGGGGGCGGCTTATACGGCGATGACCGCTATATGGTTTTTGTTTTACATTTCCTTCGTCCATTGTATTAGCGATTTCATGAAGCGGCCGAAAACGAAGAAATGGATCGAAGGAATCACGGGCGCGGTGATGATCGGGTTTGGCATCAAATTGGCGCTTGAAAAAGTCCAGCGCTAAACAGGAAGACGGAGCGCGGCGGAACAGAGCTGCTTGGCATGTGAAATCAATGACAGGGGAGCGCCCAAAAAAGAGCGCTCCCCTAAAGACATGAATCCCCCTTGAAGGAGTGAAATGGCCGGCAACACGGCAGCAACTTATTAGAGGGGCGGCCTTAACGTTTCCGGATATGCCATTCATCCAATTATTGAAAAGAATAAGCACGGCCGCTCCCCATTTTGTCATAATTGTGGATGTTTTGTGGGTGAAGCGCCCGCAAACGAACGCTCCATCCTTGATTCATCAAGCTTACCCAATGCTTCCTTCCATTTCGAACTTGATCAAGCGGTTCATCTCGACGGCGTATTCCATCGGCAGCTCGCGAGTGAACGGCTCGATGAAGCCCATGACGATCATTTCTGTCGCTTCCTGCTCGGAAATGCCGCGGCTCATCAAGTAGAACAGCTGCTCTTCCGACACTTTCGACACTTTCGCTTCGTGCTCAAGCGAGATGTTGTCATTTAAAATTTCGTTGTACGGAATCGTATCCGATGTCGACTGGTTGTCAAGAATGAGCGTGTCGCATTCGATGTTCGAGCGCGAACCGGACGCTTTGCGGCCGAAATGGACCATGCCGCGGTACGTGACTTTTCCGCCTTGTTTCGAGATCGACTTCGAGACGATCGTCGAAGACGTATTCGGCGCCAAGTGGATCATTTTCGCCCCGGCGTCTTGGTGCTGCCCTTTGCCGGCGATGGCGATCGACAGCGTCAAGCCGCGCGCCCCTTCGCCTTTTAAAATGACGGCCGGGTATTTCATCGTCAGCTTTGAGCCGATGTTGCCGTCGATCCATTCCATCGTCGCGTTTTCTTCGCAGACGGCGCGCTTCGTCACCAAGTTGAAAACGTTGTTCGCCCAGTTTTGGATCGTCGTGTAGCGGCAGTACGCGCCTTTTTTGACGATGATTTCCACGACCGCGCTATGGAGCGAGTTCGTCGTGTAAATCGGCGCGGTGCAGCCTTCGACGTAATGGACGTGCGCCCCTTCATCGACGATGATGAGCGTCCGCTCAAACTGCCCCATGTTTTCCGAATTGATGCGGAAGTACGCCTGCAACGGCGTATCGACTTTGACGCCTTTCGGAACGTAAATGAACGAACCGCCCGACCAGACGGCCGAGTTCAAAGCGGCAAATTTGTTATCGGTCGGCGGCACGACTTTGGCGAAATACTCACGGAACAAGTCTTCGTTTTCTTTCAGCGCCGAGTCGGTGTCTTTAAAGATGACGCCGAGTTTTTCCAAATCCTCTTTCATGTTATGGTAGACGACTTCTGATTCGTATTGTGCGGAAACGCCGGCCAAATATTTTTGTTCCGCCTCTGGAATACCGAGCTTATCGAACGTCGCTTTGATCTCCGCCGGCACTTCATCCCATGAACGGCCCGATTTTTCCGTCGGCTTGACGTAGTAGGTGATTTCGTCAAAATCCAAGCTCGACAGGTCGCCGCCCCATTGCGGCATCGGTTTGCTGTAGAAGATGTCGAGCGCTTTTAAGCGGAACTCGAGCATCCATTGCGGCTCGTTTTTCATCCGCGAAATTTCTTCGACGACTTCGCGCGTCAGGCCGCGCTGGGCGCGGAAGACGGAGACGTCCTTGTCGACGAAGCCGTACTTGTATTCACCGATTTCCGGGGCTTTTTTCGCCATCTCGGTTCACCTTCCTTCATGTTCATGATTGTGCAGCCCTTTTTCGAGCGCTTTCCACGCCAACGTCGCGCATTTGATGCGGGCGGGAAATTTGGAAACGCCTTGGAGCGCCTCGATGTCGCCAAGGTCAACGGAATCGTCGTACTCTTTGCCTTGGATCATGTCGGAGAAAATGTGGGCGAGCCGAAGCGCCTCCTCCACCGTTTTTCCTTTGATCGCCTGCGTCATCATCGACGCCGACGACATCGAAATCGAACAGCCTTCCCCTTCAAACTTGACGTCGGCGACTCTTCCGTCTTCCACTTTCATTGTCAAGTGGATGCGGTCGCCGCACGTCGGGTTGTTCATGTTGACATCGACGTTCGTGCCCTCAAGCACCCCGCGGTTGCGCGGGTTTTTATAATGATCCATAATGACTTGGCGGTAAAGCTGGTCCAACGGATGGTTAGAAGACATGGCTGAAGTACTCCTTCGCTTTCTGTAATGCGGCGATGAACCGGTCGATTTCCTCTTTGGTGTTGTACAGATAGAAGCTCGCCCGGGCGGTCGCCGTCACGTCAAGCCACTTCATGAGCGGCTGGGCGCAATGGTGGCCAGCGCGGATGGCGATGCCTTCGGCGTCCAAAACGGTCGCCACATCGTGCGGATGCACACCGTCGATGTTAAACGTCACCAGCCCCGCCCGCTCCTTCGGTCCGTAGACGGTGACGCCTTCGATATCCGCCATTCGTTCAAGCGCGTATTGCGCCAGTTCATGCTCATGGGCGGCAATCGCGTCCAAGCCGACTTGCTCGAGGAAATCGATCGCCGCGCCAAGGCCGATGGCGCCGGCGATGATCGGCGTGCCGCCTTCAAATTTCCACGGCAGCTCTTTCCACGTCGAGTCGTACAGCTCGACAAAATCGATCATTTCACCGCCGAATTCCACCGGTTCCATCTGCTCAAGCCATTTCTTTTTGCCATATAATACGCCGATGCCCGTCGGCCCGCACATTTTATGGCCGGAAAACGCCAAAAAGTCGCAATCGAGTTCTTGGACGTCGATCTTCATATGCGGAGCGCTTTGCGCTGCGTCGACGACGACGATCGCCCCGCGTTCATGGGCGATGCGGGCGATCTCGCGAATGGGGTTGATCGTGCCGAGCACGTTCGACACATGGACGATGGCGACGATTTTCACAGCGGGCGTCACCGTGGCCTCCACATCGCGCAAATCGATCGTGCCGTCTTCCTGCAGCGGAATGTATTTCAGCGTCGCGCCCGTTTGCTTCGCCAGCTGCTGCCATGGGATCAAGTTGCTGTGATGTTCCATGTACGTGATGACAATCTCATCGCCTTCTTTGACATGGGCGCGCCCGTAGCTTGAGGCGACCAAGTTGAGCGACGCCGTCGTGCCGCGCGTAAAGATGATTTCCTGAGCCGATTGCGCGTTTAAAAAACGCCGAACTTTTTCGCGCGCGCCTTCGTACGCGTCGGTCGCCTTCGTCCCAAGCGTATGAACGCCGCGGTGGACGTTCGAGTTGTACTCGCGGTAGTAGCGGTCAAGCGCTTCAATCACCGGCAACGGCTTTTGCGATGTCGCCGCGCTGTCAAAATAGACGAGCGGATGACCGTTGACATTCTGATGCAAAATCGGAAACAACGCGCGAATTTCGTTCACATTCATGATTGAACTTTCCTTTCAATCACTTCAATTAATTGATTTTTCACGCCTTCAATCGGAATCGCCTCGACAACCGGCGCCAAAAAGCCGTGGATGATGAGCCGTTCTGCGTCGCGCCTCGGAATGCCGCGGCTCATCAAGTAATACAATTGAATGGGGTCGATGCGGCCGACCGACGCCGCGTGGCCCGCCATGACGTCGTCTTCATCGATCAACAAAATCGGGTTCGCATCGCCGCGCGCTTTTTCGCTCAGCATCAGCACGCGCGACTCCTGCTCAGCGTTTGATTTCGACGCACCGTGCTCGATTTTGCCGATGCCGTTGAAAATCGAGGTGGCGCTGTCGCGGACGACGCCGTGCTTTAAAATCGTTCCTTCCGTATGCTTGCCGTAATGGATGACGCTCGTCGTCACGTTTTGCACTTGCTCGCCGCGGCTGACCGCGACCGTTTTCGCATCGCCGATCGAACCATCGCCGACGAGGCGGGTGATGTTCTCGGAAACGGTATTCCCGTCATTCATCAACCCGAGCGCCCATTCGATCCGCCCGTCGCGCCCAGCGATGCCGCGCCGGTTGACGTACGTCGTCGTGCCTTTCGCCAAGTGGTCGACCGCCGCGAAAAAGACGCTTGCGTTCGCTTCGGCAAACACTTCAGCGACAACGTTGACGACCGCTTTTCCTTCCCCGCTTGCCGATACATAGTTTTCAACAAACACGACGCGGCTGTTGTCTTCCGCGACAATGATCACGTGGTTAAACAAGGCGATGTCGTCTTCATCTTGAATATAGACCGCCTGAAGCGGCGTTTCGATTTCGACGTTTTTCGGGACATAGACGAACACGCCGCCGTTAAACAGCGCAGCATGGAGAGCGGCGAGGCGGTGCTCATCCGGCTTGACCGCCGTCATCCAATAGCGCTTCAGCAAATCGCCATGCTCGCGCGCCGCCGTGAACATATCGGTGAAAATGACGCCTTTTTCTTTTAATTCAGCCGAAAGCGACACATACGCCGGCGTATGGTTGCGCTGCACGTACAAGTTTTTCGTCCCTTCGCCCGCCTCGATGAGCGCCTTGACCGCTTCCGGCAAGCCGTTCAAGTCCGCATACGGCGCGCTGTCGACCGCATGGCGGGCGAACTCGGTGAAATTCCATTTATCAATTTTCGTCTTCTCCGGTTTCGGAAGCGGCAGCCGCTCCGCCAGCGCAAGCGCCTCAAGCCGCCGCGCCGTCAGCCAGTCCGGCTCACCATGCCCGCTTGAGAACGTGCGGACGTACTGTTGGTCGAATGGAATTTTCGTTTCTGTCGCCATAGTCCTCCTCCTAACGCTTACGCTTCTTGTCCGACCGTTTCGTCTTCGATGCCAAGCTCTTTTTTGATCCAATCGTACCCTTCCGCCTCAAGCCGCTGTGCCAGTTCCGGGCCGCCGGACTTGACGATGCGCCCTTGCATCATGACGTGCACGTAATCCGGCGTGATGTAATTGAGCAGCCGCTGATAGTGGGTGATGATCAAACAGCCGAACTCGCTGCTGCGCATTTCGTTGACGCCTTTGGCGACAATTTTCAGCGCGTCAATATCCAATCCGGAGTCAATCTCGTCCAAAATCGCAATTTTGGGCTCCAACATCATCAATTGCAAAATTTCGTTCCGCTTTTTCTCCCCGCCTGAGAATCCTTCGTTCAAATAACGGTGCGCCATATCCGGATTCATTTCCAAAAACGCCATTTTTTCATCAAGCTTGCGGATGAATTTCATGAGCGAAATTTCGTTGCCTTCGCCAAGCCGGGCGTTAATGGCGGCCCGCAAAAAGTCGGCGTTCGTCACCCCGCTGATTTCGCTCGGATATTGCATGGCCAAAAACAGGCCGGCACGCGCCCGCTCGTCGACTTCCATCTCGAGGACGTTTTGGCCGTCAAGCGTCACCGATCCTTCTGTCACTTCATATTTCGGATGGCCCATAATGGCCGATGCCAGCGTCGATTTCCCCGTCCCGTTTGGACCCATGATGGCGTGGATTTCCCCGCCTTTGACTTCCAAGTCCACTCCTTTTAAAATCTCTTTTCCCTCCACGGCGACGTGGAGATTACGAATCGTCAAGACTGCCATGCAGCATACCTCCAATTCCCGATTGAGAGTCAGTTCGCTCGCTTGTCTTCTAGCGATCGCTCATTCTCATTTTATTCTCATTACAATTTTATAACAAATGAAAACTGCCTGCAACTTCCCTGCTCTGTTTTTCACGATGGCCGTGTGAAAAACCGCATCTTTTATTTATTTTACACGAAAACCGCAAGCTTGTACGAGTTTTTGCAAAAAAAAGACCCCGTTTTTTTCCGGAGTCTAGTGAGTCGTCCGCAGCTCGCGGAGGCATTCTTGCACGAGCGTCACCGCCTGGCTCATCGCCGCCCCGCCGCCAAAAGCGGCCGCCACCGCGCACGCTTCCAAGATTTCTTGTTCCGATGCCCCTTCATCAACGCATCCTTTCGTGTGATAAATCGTGCAATACTCATCTTGCGTCGCCAAGCTGATGCCAAGAGCGATCAGCTGCTTTTCCTTTTTCGACAGCGCCCCCTCGGCAAAGCAAGCTTCCGTAAAGGCGTTAAATCGCTCCGCTACGTTCGGAAGCTTTTGGGTGAACGCCCCAAGCCCTTCTTTGTAGTGGCGAAGCGCCGATTCGACCGATGACTGTGTGCCGTTGTTCATCTTCGTTTTCCTCCTTTGTCCGTTTCTGCTGTTAGTATGCATGCAGGAACCACAAATTAAACGGCGAATAACATCGGAAAAAGGAGGAGATCAACATGGCCCGTTGGATCGTGTTTTTCGTGACGGCCGCCGCCGGTTCGTTCATCGTCTGGATGGCGATGAGCGCTGCCCTTGGCGAAAGCGGAGAGGGCTCATTCAGCTTAACCGCCGTTGTCGCGCTTCAAAATTGCCTCATCATTTTGCTGCTCGTTGCCATTTTAGAGCGGCTGGCGAAAAAGAAATAACGGGAGCGAAACACTCCCGTTATTGATTGTTTTCCGCTGCCGGAATGACGGCACCATGGTATTTTTCTTTGATGAAATCTTGAATTTCTTTCGATTGCAGCACTTCGACCAATGTTTTGATTTCTTTCCGGTTTTCATCGCCTTTGCGCACGGCGACAATGTTCACATACGGATTGTTTTTCGGCGACTCAACGGCGATCGGGTCTTTCGCCGGATCCAAGCCGGCGTCCAACGCATAGTTGGCATTGATCAGCACCGCATCGCCTTCGCCGTTTTTGTAAATTTGCGGCAGCAGCCCAGCGTCGACATCGGCTTTAAATTTCAAATGTTTCGGATTTTCAATGATATCATTGACCGTCGCTTTCGTTTTATCGACGCCCGGTTTCAGCTTAATGAGCCCTTTTTCTTGCAGCATCGACAAAATGCGGCCGTGGTCGGCGACCGAGTTGCTCATGATGATGGTCGCACCGTCGGGCAATTCTTCAATGCTTTTGTATTTTTTCGAATACAGGCCGATCGGCTCGATATGAATGCCGCCGGCGTTGACGAAATCATAGCCGTATTCTTTCTTTTGCGATTCTAAATACGGAATGTGTTGGAAATAGTTTGCGTCGATTTGCTTCTCAGCCAATGCTTTGTTCGGCAAGATGTAATCTTGGAACGTGATGATCTCCAAGTCGATGCCTTTTTTCTTCAAAATCGGTTTCGCTTTTTCCAAAATTTCCGCATGCGGCACGTTCGACGCGCCGACTTTCAGCTTTACCAATTTGCCGCCTTCCGCGTTGTCGTTCTTGTTGCCGCCGCATGCCGCCAAAGCGAACACAAGCATCGCAGCGAACAAAACACCCAGCCATTTTTTCATCCGTTGTTCCTCCTTTATCGTTTATCGATTTTTGCAGTGACAACGTCACCGATCCACTGAATGACAAACACAATGACGAGCACCAATACGGTCGCGACAAACGTCACATCGTTATGGTTGCGCTGGAACCCTTCCAAATACGCCAAGTTCCCAAGCCCACCAGCGCCGATGACCCCGGCCATCGCCGTATAGCTGACGAGCGACACCGCCGTCACCGTAATGCCGGAGACAAGCGCCGGCAGCGATTCGGGCAAGAGCACTTTCCAAATGATCGTCCACGTCGAGGCGCCCATCGCCTGCGCCGCTTCGATGACGCCTTTATCAATTTCACGAAGCGCGATTTCGACCATGCGGGCATAAAACGGCGCGGCCCCGATAATGAGCGCCGGCAGCGCCGCATTGGCGCCAAGCATCGTCCCGACGAGCCATTTCGTAAACGGAATGAGCAAAATAATTAAAATAATGAACGGAATGGAGCGGAAAATATTCACAAACGCGGCGATGACCGCATTGATCCATCGGTTTTCCCATAGATTGCCCTTTGCCGTCAAAAATAACAGCAAGCCAAGAACGATCCCAAGGACGAAGGTGGCCGCCACCGCCATCCCGGTCATGTACAGCGTCTCGACCGTCGCCGCCCACATCGTCTCCCATTGCACGTTCGGCAGGAGGTTAGCGAGCATCGTGAATCACCTCCACCGCCACTTGCTGGCGTTGAATATAGTCAAGCGCCCGGCCGATTTCATCCGCCGCCCCGTCGAGGTGAACGAACAGCACCCCATAGGCGCCTTGATGGGTTTGCGAAATTTTCCCTTGCAAAATGTTGACATCGACGGCAAACTGGCGCACCACTTCGGTGATGAGCGGCTTCCCGGCGGCCGCGCCGACGAACGTCAGCTGCGCGATCACCCCGTTCGGGTATTGGCCAAACAAATGGGAAATCGCCTCTTCCGTCTCCTCGGGCTCGATCAATTGTTGGACGAACCGTTTCGTAATCGGCTGCTGCGGGTTCCGGAACACATGCAGCACGTCGCCTTGCTCGACGATTTTGCCGCTTTCCATCACCGCGACGCGGTCGCAAATTTTACGGATGACGTGCATTTCATGGGTGATGAGCACAATCGTCAGCCCGAGCCGCTTGTTGATGTCAACGAGCAAGTCCAAAATCGCATCGGTCGTCTGCGGATCCAACGCCGACGTCGCCTCATCGCAAAGCAAAACTTTCGGATTGTTGGCGAGCGCGCGGGCGATGCCGACCCGCTGCTTTTGTCCGCCGCTCAGCTGCGCCGGGTAGGCGTCCTCGCGCCCGGAAAGGCCGACGAGTTCGATCAGCTCATCCACCCGCTTGTTCCGCTCCTCTTTCGGAACGCCGGCAATTTCAAGCGGAAAAGCGATGTTTTCCCTGACGGTGCGCGACCAAAGCAAGTTGAAATGCTGAAAAATCATCCCAATTTCTTGGCGCGCCTTGCGCAGCTCCCGACCTTTCACGCGCGTCATATCGCGGCCGGCGACGATCACCCGGCCGCTCGTCGGCTTCTCAAGTCCATTCAGCAGCCGGATGAGCGTGCTTTTCCCCGCGCCGCTGTAGCCGATGATGCCGAAAATTTCCCCTTCGCGAATGTCAATCGACACGTTGTCGACGGCCGTGACCGAGCCGTTGGCCGCTTGATAAATTTTTGTCACCTGCTCGAGTGCAATCATTGTTTCACCTTCCTTCCCCTCAAGACGGCAAAGCGCAAAAAGAAAACCTTTCTGCCCGCAAAGAGAACAGAAAGGTATTGTGCACCATTCCGTCTCTTATCTCTCAAAGCAGGCCGCTTTGTGTGAATTGGCACCATTTCAGCGCATGCGCTGACGGTTGCCGGGCTTCATTGGGCACATCCCTCCACCTCTCTTGATAAGAGCGCAACAATCACCTATTCAATTGGTTACGATTGTGATTGTATCATCGCCTGTCGAATGCTGTCAATCATTTTTTACCCAACATGCCGATACGGCTTGGCCAAATGGAGGAGCGACTCGAGAAGCAATAGATGGCGGAAGCTTCCTGACACGTGCACTTCTTGCAACCGAACGAGCTGCTGCAGCTTCAGTTCACCGTTCAACAGCGATGCGAGCGATGCTTTGGAACCTCTAATCGTCAATGTTTTCCGTTCATCGTGTTCCATCTCCGCCGCAGACGGCTCCTTGCCAACCACCAACAGCACGGTTTCATCCCCGCTTTCAAACCGAACGCACAGCTGTTCATCCGGCAAAATCGGCAACAAATGGCGCAACACTTGCATCCGTTCCACGAACTTCCCGATCAATTCACGCATTTCCATGGATATCTCCCTCCCCCATTTCCTTATGTTTCTTTCATTTCCATGTGGAAGAGGGAAATCCTTTACAAAAATCTCGACAACGATGTTGGCGAAACAACGCCGTTTTTGTCATTTCCCAAGAAATGTGTCAAACGGCGTCAAAAAAAGGCGGATCACTGGGGCGGCAAACAAGTTTGAATCACTTCATACAAATACGGAACGGAATGAAAGGCATACCACTTGCCCGCGATCGTTCCGTTCACAAAAAGAAGCAGGCAAGGAACGCTTTCGATTTTCCACGCAACCGCCTGCTCAGGGATATAGTTGATGTCCGTTTCGTAAAACGGCAGCGCCGGAAACAACTGCTCCACCACCGTGAGCATCCGCCGCGCCAGCTGGCACGTGCCGCACAGCGGGGTATACAAGTAAAGGACGAGAAGCGGCTCGCTTTCCACCACTCGCTTGACATCGTTTCGGTCGATCGCTTTCACTCCCCTCCCCCTCTCATGAGCAATTCGATGCGGACGTCGAAATCGGCGCGCAACAGCACTTGCGCCAAGTGCCAAATCGGGGCGGCCGCCACTTCACGGTACGCCCGGTCAATGTAAATATGCTCTGCCTCTGGAAACATGCGGCGAAACTGGCGGCGCAATTTTTCCCCCGCTTCATCGGCATCCGCCAATAAGTACACATCATATCCTTCCAGCTCATCAGCCCATTCTTCCAAACGCGCGTCGCTGATCGTGCCGTTCGTGCAAAGAATGACGACAGGCTCATTCAGGACGGCCGCCACCTTTTGCTTGTCCGATCGCCCTTCCACAATGATCACTTTTTCCACGCGTCGCATGTCCGACCCACCTACTTCAAAAGGAGATACGATATTGTATGCCCCGCGCCGGCGAAAGGTGGAAAAAGAAAAGCAACGGCATCGCACCGTTGCCTTTCAACACCAGCCCGCTTCCCCGTCGCAGTCAACATATTTTTGGTCCGGTTCAACGGTAGCGGTCACCTGTTTGAAAATTCTCCCGTTTTGTTCGATATATCCATTTTTCAACGGGACGGCCGCTGGAAGCGGAAGGCGCCCGATGAGCTCTCCTTCCTCGTACAATTCCAGCGAGCGGCCGTTCAGTTTGCCGATGATCCGTTCCGTGACATCCATGTGCTTCGTTTGCAACACCATCGCGAGCACCCCTTTTTCAATCACATTCCGGTATGTATAGAGTGCCCGAATCGAAGCGAAGATTGCAGGAACGTTTATCCTTTGTTGATCATCGCTTCGTATTGCTCGGCCGTCAACAAGTTGTCAATTTCGCTCAAATCGTTCGGTTTGACGACGATCATCCACGCTTTTTCATACGGCGATTCATTCACATATTCTGGATTATCGTTTAACGCTTCGTTCACTTCAACGACCGTGCCGCTGATCGGTGCATACAGTTCCGAGACGGTTTTCACCGATTCAACGCTGCCGAACGGCTCGTTGGCCGTAATTTCGGTTCCGACTTCCGGCAGCTCGACAAAGACGATGTCGCCAAGCTCCGATTGGGCGTAATCCGTAATGCCGACGCGCACGTTCTCTCCTTCCACGCGCACCCATTCATGCTCTTTTGTGTAACGAAGTTCTTTTGGCGTGTTCATCCAATCCCTCCATCGCGACAAAATGTATCCTTTTTCATCATAACCGATTTTCCGCAAAAACTCACTGAATTCACCCGATTTTGCAAAAATTTTTATGCCTTCTCCGCGAAAAACGCCTCGTATTCTTGTTCGCGAAAGCCCACGACGACCCGCTCGCCGTCTGTTAAAATCGGCCGTTTGACCAACATCCCGTCCGAGGCGAGCCAATCGAGCATCTCGTCTTCCGAGGCGCCATCGAGCCGGTCCTTCAAGCCAAGCTCACGGTATTTCATGCCGCTTGTATTGAAAAATTTTTTGAGCGGCAGCCCGCTTTTCCGGTGCAGGTCGGCGAGCTGCTCTTTCGTCAGCGGCTCGTCGACCAAATGCACCGTTTGCACCTCAATGCCGTGTTCATCCAACCATTTTTTCGCCTTCCGGCACGTTCCGCATTTTGGATACCAATAGAGCGTGAGCGCCATCTTCACTCCCCCTTTCATTTCCGCTGTTTGGACGATCAAGAAGAAAAGAAGCACCAGGCAGTCTGCCTGGCACTTCCCATTATCACACAATATACCGTTCGGCTTCAATGAGCGCGGCAGCCGCTTCGCGTTTTTTCGCGATCACGTTGATCGGCGTATGGCGCGTCAGCCGGCGGAGCGCGGCGAGCATCATCCGCAGCGTGTCGCCTTGTTCCACGGCGACGAGCGTCTCTTTCGCATGGGCTTCAATTTCATTGAACGCCTCTTGGCAGAAAATTTGCGTGTACAGCACTTTTTGCTTGTTTTTCTCCTCACCGCTCGCTTGAATCGCTTTTTCCGTGCGCAAGAGCGCCGATTCCATCGCGTAAATGTTCGAGACGATGTCGGCGATGTTGACGAGCACTTCTTGCTCTTCTTCAATGCGCTGGCCGTATTTTTGCGCCGCTAAGCCGGCGACCATCAAGGCGATTTTTTTCGCGTTGCGCACCAAGTATTTCTCTTGTTCCAGCGCGCCCGTCCCTGGCTCTTCTGCGGTCATCATCATGAGTTCTTCCTGAAGCTGCTGCGCTTTTTGGAAAAGCGGCAGCTCGCCTTTTAACGCTTTTTTCAAGTACATGCCCGGCACGAGCAGGCGGTTGATTTCGTTCGTTCCCTCAAAAATGCGGTTGATGCGCGAATCGCGGTAGGCGCGCTCGATTTCGTATTCTTGCATAAAGCCGTAGCCGCCATGGATTTGCACGCCTTCATCGACGATGTAATCGAGCACTTCCGTCGCAAAAAACTTGTTCAGTGAGCACTCGATCGCATATTCGGCGATCGACTTCGCCACTTCCTTGCCATCTTTCGCTTTTTCTGCATCAAGCAGGCCCATCCGTTCATCGAACAAGCCGACCGTGCGGTACACCGAGCTTTCGGCGGCATACAGACGCGACGCCATCGTCGCAAATTTCTCCTGCGTCAGCGTAAACTGCGAAATCGGACGTTTGAATTGTTGGCGCTGATTGGCGTATTTGACCGTGATCTCAAACGCCCGTTTCGCGCCCCCAACCGCCCCCAACCCGAGCTTGTAGCGGCCGATGTTCAAAATATTGAAGGCGATGACATGGCCTTTGCCGATTTCACCGAGCACGTTTTCTTTCGGCACCGGCACGTCTTGCAAAATGAGCGTCCGCGTCGATGAGCTTTTGATCCCCATTTTCTTCTCTTCCGGACCGGTTGAAACGCCCGGGAAATCGCGCTCAACGATAAAGGCTGTGAAATGCTGGCCGTCGACTTTCGCATAGACGACAAACACATCGGCGAATCCGGAGTTCGTGATCCATTGTTTTTCGCCGTTTAAAATGTAATGCGTGCCTTCCGCATTGAGCTTCGCTGTCGTTTTCGCGCCGAGGGCGTCTGAACCCGAGCCCGGCTCCGTCAAGGCATAAGCGGCGATTTTTTCGCCGGTCGCCAAATACGGCAAGTATTTTTGTTTTTGTTCTTCCGTGCCAAACAACACGATTGGCAGCGAACCAATCCCGACGTGCGCCCCATGCGAAATCGCAAAGCCGCCGGCCGGCGCCATTTTTTCAGCAATGATGGCCGAGCTGACCTTATCTAAGCCCAAGCCGCCGTACTCTTCCGGAATGTCCGCGCTCAACAAGCCGAGTTCGCCCGCTTTGCGGAGCAGCTTCACCGAGCGGTCAAACTCGTGATTTTCCAAATGTTCAAGCTGCGGAAGCACCTCGTTGTTGACATACTCTTCCGTCGTTTTGGCGATCATGTGATGTTCGTCGGTGAAATCTTCGGGCGTAAACACGCGCTCCGCCGGAATGTCTTCGATTAGAAAGCTGCCGCCTTTGATCGCTTCTTCGATTGTTTTGGCCATCGTTCATTTCCTCCCCCAAAAGATGATTGATGATCCGGGCGGCAACGCCGCCCGGGAAATGGACGTTCCCTGCAGCCGGGCCAATGCGGATGCATGCCTCGCGCGAGCTGATGGAGCCCGCTCGCTTTCGGCTGCCGCTACAGCAGTTCAAACACGCCGGCTGCGCCCATGCCGCCGCCGATGCACATCGTGACGATGCCAAACTGCACGTTGCGGCGCCGCATTTCGTAAAGCAAAGACAACGTCAGCTTCGCACCCGTGCAGCCGAGCGGGTGGCCGAGCGCAATCGCCCCGCCGTTGACGTTGACGATGTCCTCATCCAACCCAAGTTCGCGGATGACTTGAATCGATTGCGAGGCGAACGCTTCGTTCAGCTCGATCAAGCCGATGTCGGACAGTTCCAAGCCGGCGAGCTTCAACGCTTTCGGCACCGCGGCGACCGGGCCGATGCCCATCACTTCCGGCGGCACGCCGGCGACCGCAAAGGACCGGAACTTGCCGAGCGGCTTCAAGCCGAGCGACTCCGCTTTTTCGCGGTCCATCACCATGACCGCCGCCGCCCCGTCGCTCATTTGCGACGCGTTGCCGGCCGTGACCGTGCCGTTGACCGCAAACGCCGGGCGCAGTTTCGCGAGCGTCTCCATGTTCGTGTCCGGACGCACGCCCTCATCTTGCGCAAAGACGATGGTTTCTTCGACGAGTTTGTTGTTTTCGACTTTGCGCACCACCACTTCCACCGGCACGATTTCCTCGTTGAACTTGCCTTCCGCAATCGCCTTGGCGGCGCGCTGATGGCTGCGCACCGCGAACGCGTCTTGATCCTCACGGCTCACGCCGTATTTTTTCGCCACTTGCTCAGCCGTGTGCCCCATCGACATGTAATATTCCGGCGCTTCTTCCGCCAGGCGGGCGTTGGGGCGGACGACATGCCCCATCATCGGCACCATGCTCATCGATTCGACCCCGCCGGCGATGACCGTGTCGGAATGGCCGAGCATGACCCGTTCCGCCGCATAGGCGATCGCCTGCAAGCCGGACGAGCAATACCGGTTGATCGTGATCGCCGGCACCGTATATGGCAGCCCGGCGAGCGCGCCGATGTTGCGGGCGATGTTCAGCCCTTGCTCCGCCTCCGGCATGGCGCAGCCGATAATGAGGTCATCAATGTTTCCTTCATAATTTCCTGCCCGTTTCAACGTCTCTTTGACGACGAGCGCCCCTAAATCGTCCGGCCGCACATGGGCGAGCGTTCCTTTTTTCGCTTTGCCGACCGGTGTGCGTGCGCCTGCGACAATGACCGCTTCTCTCACGCCGATCCCCCCTTGATCTTCCCCGCGTTAGTTGCGGAGCGGTTTTCCTTTCACAAGCATATGCTGCATGCGCGCTTGCGTCTTTGGTTCGCCGATGAGGCTCAAAAACGCCTCGCGCTCCAAATCGAGCAAATATTGCTCGTCGACTTCCGTCCCGTACGGCACTTTGCCGCCCGCTAGGACGTACGCCAACTTTTTCGCGATTTTCAAATCGTGCTCGCTGATGTAGCCGGAATGGAACATCGACTGCGCGCCCAGCAGCATGGCCGCATAGCCGCTTTCGCCGGCCACCGGCACTTTCTTCCTTACAGGCGGCTGGTATCCTTCCTCATACAGCGAGAGCACGGCCTGTTTCGCTTCATGCAGGAGATGGTCGCCGTTCATCGTAATGCCGTCGCGGTGATTCAAGAAGCCGAGCTCGCGCGCTTCCGCCGCCGATGTCGACACTTTCGCCATGGCGATCGTTTCAAATACGCCGGCCGCGATTTTGACGTAGTCGACGTCCACGCCGCGCGGCAGGCTGTTCAACCGTTTGATGTACAGCTCCTTGTTGCCGCCGCCGCCCGGAATCAAGCCGACGCCGACTTCGACGAGCCCGATGTACGTCTCCGCCGCCGCTTGGATGCGCGAAGCCGCCAAGCTCACTTCCGCCCCGCCGCCGAGCGTCATGGCAAACGGCGCGACGACGACCGGTTTCGGATTGTATTTCATGCGAAGAAGCGCTTGCTGGAACTGGCGAACGGCAAGTTCCAATTCAAAAAAGTTTTCGTCTTGCGCTTCCATGAGCATCATCGCCAAGTTCGCGCCGACGCAGAAGTTTTTCCCTTGGTTGCCGATGACCAATCCTTTGTAATTGCGGTTCACTTCCTCAAGCGCCTCGTTGATCATGAAAACGATGTCCGCGCCGATCGCGTTGTTCGGCGAATGGAACTCCAAAAGCGCCACGTCATCGCCGAGGTCGATGAGGCTTGCGCCGGCGTTTTTCTTGATAACCCCGCGCGTTTCTTTCAGCCGGCGGATGTGGATGACTTTTTCGCTTTCTTCTACTGTTTTATATCCGCCGGTCGCATAATAGAACAGCTGGCCGTTTTTCGTTTGATAGAACGAGGTCGCTCCGTCGGCGAGCATGTCCGTAATCCACGCCGGGATGTCGCGCCCTTCCGCCTGCATTTTGCGCACCGATTTCTCGAGGCCGATCGCATCCCATAGCTCAAACGGACCTTGCTCCCAGCCGAACCCCCACTTCATCGCCCGGTCGATCGCCACGATGTCGTCGGCGATCTCCCCGACAAGGTGGGCGGCATATAGCAATGTTGGCGCCATGATGTTCCAAAGGAGCGTGCCGGCGCGGTCGCCGTCGGCATAGACGAGCGCTTGCAGCTTGGCGGCCGTTCCTTTCGCCTGCTTCGCCATCTCCACCGCCGGGGTGACCAGCTTTTTGCGCGGCTCGTACTGCATCGTGATGTAGTTCAGCTCGAGAATGTCTTTTCCTTGCTTGAGGAAAAAGCCCTGTCCGGATTTGCTGCCGAGCCAGCCGTTGTCAAGCATCGTTTTCATAAACTCCGGCACGCGGAACGCCTCTTTTTCTTCCCCTTCGACGTTTTCATATACGTTGTTGGCGACATGCACAAACGTATCGAGCCCGACGACGTCAAGCGTGCGGAACGTCGCGCTTTTCGGCCGGCCGATGAGCGGCCCCGTCACCGAATCGACCTCGCCGACGCTGTAGCCCCCTTGCATCATCTCGCGGACGGTGACGAGCAAGCCATACGTGCCGATCCGGTTGGCGATGAAGTTCGGCGTATCTTTCGCCAGCACGACGCCTTTGCCGAGCACGTCTTCGCCGAACGATTTCATATAGGCGACCACATCCGGATCGGTATGCTCCGTCGGGATGATCTCCAGCAGCTTCAAATAGCGCGGCGGATTGAAGAAATGCGTGCCTAAAAAGTGTTTTTGGAAGTCTTCCGACCGCCCTTCGGCCATCGCGGCGATCGAGATGCCGGAGGTGTTCGAGCTGACGATCGTCCCCGGCGTCCGCACCTCGTCCACACGGGCGAAGACTTCTTTTTTCACTTCCAGCTTTTCCACGACCGCTTCAATGATCCAATCGACTTCCGCGAGCCGGTGGAAGTCATCCTCGAAGTTGCCCGTTTCAATCAAAGCGATGTTGTCTTTGGACATGAGCGGCGCCGGTTTTTGCTTGAGCAGCCGCTCGAGCGCCTGGTTGGCAAGGCGGTTGCGCACTTGTTTATGCTCGAGCGTCCAACCTTTTGCTTCTTCCTCTTTCGTCAATTCCCGCGGCACGATGTCCAACAGCAGCGTTGGAATGCCGACGTTCGCCAAATGGGCGGCAATGCCGGATCCCATGACGCCGGACCCCAGCACCGCGGCGCGCCGAATGCGTTTTGTCATTTCGGTTCCCCCTCACACCATTGAATGAATGATCATTCATTTTCTGGCGAAAAAAATATCGTTGAAAACGTTCTCTATACCTAAATATATAGTATGTTGGTAATTTTCGCAATATATTTGCGCACATTTTTTCCCGACTCACTGCTCGATTTTGGCCCATAATACAAACAGGAGGTGAAGATCATGGCCCGGTTGAAAAAAAATCCGTCTGAACGCGGTGTCAGCGCCGCGAGCGTCAAAGGAAACGCCGGCCCGACGGTCGAAGCCGACGGCGGCGGCAAGCGAACAAGCCAAAACCAGCAATACAAAAAGCACAACATGCAAGGGGACTGACGCCCAACGGCGCCTGTCCCCTGTTTGCCGGACTTGTCCGCCTATCGGCCGGGCTTTCGACACAGTTCTCTCGTTGCCGGGCGGGCGTCACTTGCGGAACATGCCTTTGATGACAAACGCCACGTTGGCCGGCCGTTCGGCAAGCCGGCGCATAAAGTAGCCGTACCAGTCCGTTCCGTACGGAACGTACACGCGCATCGTATATCCTTCGCGCGCCAGCTGCACTTGGCGCTCCGGGCGGATGCCGTACAGCATTTGGAATTCAAACTGGCTGTTGGGAATGTTGTATTCTTTGACGAGCTGCTTCGTATATTCGATGATGGCGTCGTCATGCGTCGCCACAGCTGTATAGTTGCCGTTTAACAAATGCATTTTGATGATCTTCTTAAAATTCTCATCGACATCTTTTTTATCCGGAAACGCCACTTCGGGCGGTTCTTTGTAGGCTCCTTTGACAAGCCGCAAGTTCGGGCGGTACGGCTTTAAATCTTCAATGTCTTGTTCCGTCCGGTACAAATACGCCTGCAGCACCGTACCGACGTTGTCGTATTCTTTTTTCAACGTTTTAAAAATGTCCAGCGTCTTCTGGCAGCGCGAATAATCTTCCATGTCAATCGTCACAAACACGCCGCGCTCTTTCGCCGCGTCCAAAATGCGGCGCATGTTGCGCATCACCAGTTCATCGGAAATATCCAGCCCCATCGATGTCATTTTCAGCGACAGCTGCGAATTCAGCTTTTCCCGGCTGATCGCCTCAATCGCTTCCAAGCAATGGCGCGCCATCTCATTCGCTTCCTGCTCATTGTCGACAAACTCACCCAAATAGTCGACCGTGACCGCCAACCCTTTTTCGTTCAGCTGGCGGATGACGCGCACCGCTTCCTCGATCGTCTCACCGGCGACAAATCTTGAAGCGCCGAAGCGGAGGCCGTATCGCTTCGCCAACTGGGTCAACGTTTTATTTTTGGACAAGAACAAAAAAAAGTCGCGCATCAGCTGTTCCACTGTTGCAAGCCTCCTTGTATGGAAACGCATTCATCATCTCTTATTGTACCATGTTTCTGCCCTCATTGAATATGTTTTTTCCTGGCGTTTTATTTTTTATTTATGTATAACTTTCCACTCGCTGGACAATCTACAAGCGAACAACCAACGAAAGGAGCGAACAGCCATGCAACAGCAACCTCAAATGAACCCGCAGGCGGTGATGTCTGAGCCGCCGCAAATGGTGTCCACAAAAGACGCCCTGTATTTTTCCGACATGATGTCATGGAACTTGCTGGCGGCGAAAAAAGCGCACTTTTTCGCCTCGCAATGCCGCGATCCTGAAGTGGTGCAGGCGATCGAGCGCGCTGGACAGATGCATCAGCGCCATTACGAAATGATTTTGCGCCATTTGCAAAACCCGCCGCAGCCGCCGGTGATGTGAAAGGAGGAACATCCGATGAACACGAAACAAGTGCAAAATCCGGAGACGCAAGTGCCGAAAACACCGCAAATGAACGAGCGCGATTTTCTCAACGACATGTTGACGACGGAAAAATACATGACGTTGTCGTACAGCGTCTTTTTGCATGAAGCGAGCAACCAACCGTTATATCAAGATATAATGAATATTTTCACGGAAACGCAAAACTGTCAGCGCGACTTGTACCATTTGATGTTCAAAAAAGGATGGTATCAACTTGAAGCCGCCGATCCGCAAAAGCTTCAGCAAACGTACCAGCAGTTCCAAGGGTATACGAATCAGCTTCCTTATCAACGGAATGCGATGCAATAACAAAACGAGGGGATGTCCGAACGGCAGGCGGACATCCTCTTTCTCAATCGGTTAAAAAAACCAGGCGCAGAAAGGGGAGAAGGAAATGGCGGCCCCAACCGAATCGGTATGGAGCATGCTGCAAACATTGGGGCGTTCCGTTGATTTTCAAACGAAAGTGTACCGAAATCAGCCAACTGGGCAACGAATATGGGTATCCTACATGGAACCGATGATCGATCTTGAAATGGCTGTTAAGAATATTTTTCCTTATATGATCCATTATCCCTTTTCATCCTTACAAGATCTATGTGATGCCCTGCCATTGGACGAAGTGCATCTTTCCTCTGACCCGAATGGCATGAAACAGCAGTTGCTCGAAGGCTATTTGCTCATTCGGCTGAACGAAACCGATGAAACCGGATTGCTGGTCAAAGCGCAAAAGACGCTCGAGCGGACGCTGACCATTCCAGAAGTAGAATTTAGCGTCGTCGGTCCGAAAGAGTCATTTATTGAATCATTGGAAACGAATTTATATTTGTTGCGCAAGCGCATTCCCTCGGATCACTTGACTGTCAACATGTTTCGGGTGGGAACATTATCGCAAACGAAATTGGCCGTGGTGTATATCGATGGCATTGCGGATCGAGAGAACGTGCAAACGGTCTTGCAGCGCATTCAGGCGATTGAATTTGATGAGATCATTGACAGTTCTTATATCGTCCAAATCATTTCTGACAACCGGCATTCCCTGTTTCCACAATTGCTTGACACGGAACGGCCCGACCGAGTAGCCGCGGTGTTAGCGGAAGGAAAAGTGGCGATTTTGGTGGACGGTTCGCCGCATGCGCTCATCGGTCCGACCACTCTCGTCGAGTTTTTTTCATCTTTTGAAGACTATTTTCTAAACTGGACCATTGCTTCTTTTTTTCGTCTCATTCGTCTTTTTTCTGTCGCCTTTTCCATTTTGATTACACCTATTTATGTCGCGACGTTGAATTACCATTATGAGCTCATACCGAAAGATTTGTTGGGGACGCTCATTACTTCGAGGAAGGAAATTCCGTTTCCGCCCATTTTGGAAGTGTTGTTTCTCGAGTTGACCATCGAGCTTTTGCGTGAAGCCGGGGCGCGGCTGCCAACGAAAGTCGGGCAAACAATCGGCATCGTCGGCGGGATTGTCATTGGAACGGCTTCCGTTGAGGCCGGGTTGACAAGCAATGTCTTGTTAATCTTGGTGGCGCTTGCCGCGTTGGCTTCCTTTACTACCCCTGTCTACAAAATGGGCAATACGATTCGCTTGATGCGTTTCCCCTTTTTGCTGTTTGCCGAAATGTGGGGGCTGCTCGGGGTGGCATTTTGTTTTTGCATTGTGATGACCCATCTGCTTTCGTTAACCTCACTGGGACGGCCATTTCTTGTGCCGCTGTATCCGCCGCGTTGGAAGGATTGGAAGGACGCGCTCATCCGTCTTCCGCTTACAAGCCAAGCGAAGCGGCCAAGCTCACTCAGAACGCAGCAACCGATTCGATTCGACGGCAAAAAAGCAAAGGAAAAGCGAGATATTGATGAATAGACGATCATTTTGCAGGAGGACGAAGATGGCTTCTGTCGCGGAACGGTCTCAAGTTTCTGCCTTCATGGCCTTTTTTATCATTATGTCCATGCAAATCGGCATCGGTGTCCTTGGCTTCCAACGCATCATCTCCAAATCAGCCGGTCATGACGCGTGGATTTCCGTCCTGTTGGCTGGCGCGGCAGGACACCTTGTACTAGCTTTAATGTATTGGCTTTTGCAGCAAGCGGATGGCGACTTCATCCGCTTGCACCAGCAATTGTTCGGCCGCTGGCTCGGCAACGTTCTTTCTTTGGCGATAGCCGCCTACTTTGCCTCCATGTCATTTGTGGTGCTCCGTACGTATATCGAAGTCATTCAAGTATGGATGTTTCCCGATTTGCGCACATGGGAGTTTTCGCTCGCCTTTTTGCTTCTTTGCTTGTACATCACATTGGGCGGCTTTCGGATTGTCGTCGGCATTTGCTTTTTTTGCTTAATTATTCCTAGTTATCTGCTGTTTACGTTTTGGTTTGTCTTCGATTATACCGACTTTTACCGGCTGCTCCCAATTTTGGACCATCCGCTCTCCGGAATTGTCAAAGCAGCGAAAGAAATGACCTTAACCATGCTCGGATATGAAACAGTTTTGCTCTTTTACCCTTTCCTGAAAAACGGAAAACAATCGGCCAAATGGGCGCACATCGCTTTATTGACCACCACCTTGTTTTACACACTGCTTACCGTCTTGACATTGGCCTATTTTAGCGAAAAACAGTTGCAGCGCCAAATTTGGGCGACGTTGACGATGTGGAAAATGGTCGAGATGCCTTTCATTGAACGATTTGAGTATATTGGCATCGCCAATTGGCTGTTTGTCATTCTGCCGAACGTATGCTTAGGGCTCTGGTGCTCTTCGCGCATATGCAAGAAGGTGCTTCCGGTTCGGCAAAAAACGGCTTTGCTCCTCCTCGCCATCGGATGCTTTCTCGCCACACTTGCCGTTCATGACCGAACCGGCGTCAATATGATCAATTCGGTCTTAAACCGAATCGGCTTTTATTTTCTTTATGTATGGCTGCCATGTTTAGCGGCGTTCACGTATATTCGGACGAAAGTGAGAGGGAAGTTATGAACGGAAAGACGTTTCTTTTTGTTCTCGTGGCCGTATCGCTGCTCTCCGGCTGCCTGCGCAAGGAAATTTTAGACGACATCAGCATTGAAAGCGCTGTAGGGTTTGATTATGTGAATAAAAATAAAATCAAGGGCACCGTGCTCATTCCCATCTATAAGAGGGAGGAGACCGCCAATAAAACATTAACTGCCGTTTCCGTCAGCACAAAGGATATTCTCGAAGAGCTGCAGCACAAAACGTCCGAACCGCTTGTCAACGGAAGCATTGAAGTGGCGTTGTATGGAAAGCGGTTGGCGGAACAGGGCATTTTCCCATTTGTCGATAACTTCCATCGCGATTCCAGCATCGGAACCAGGCTTTATTTAGCGGTTGTCGACGGAACGGCCGAAGAGTTATTAAAAGGGCATTACGGCCGGCAAGGAAACGGCATTTATCTTTCCAATCTGCTCAAACATAATATTGAACAGCGGGACGTGCCTAAAACGAATTTGCATCTGTTTTTGAAAATGTACTATGCCGATGGCCAAGACCCCTTTTTGCCGTATCTCCGACGGGTCGGCCAAGATGTGCAAGTCGAGGGAATCGCCTTATTTCGCGGCGACCGGGTCGTCGATTATATTGAGCGAAACGACATGTTCTTCTTTAAAATCCTGACCGACTCCTATACAGAAGGGACTCATACGGTTCGACTGCAAAAAGGCAATTACGCGTCTGTTAAAAACATTTCAACCAAGCGGTCCATTTCCTTTTCCGGACCGAAAACGCACCCGCATCTGCACATTCACCTTTCCCTTGAAGGGGTGATAAGGGAACATAAACAAGGACCGTTTACCCCGTCGGCCCAACAGGCTGTCCAACAACAGTTTGAAAAGGAAATCAAAACAAAAGCGAGCGAGCTCCTCCGCCGCTTTCAGGAACTGAACATCGATCCCATCGGCCTCGGCGATTGGGCCAAAAGCCAGTACCGTCATTTCAGCTACCGCGACTTTTATCGTCGCTACCGCCATCTGCCGTTTCGCATTACG
This sequence comes from Geobacillus vulcani PSS1, assembly GCF_000733845.1. Lineage (GTDB taxonomy): Bacteria > Bacillota > Bacilli > Bacillales > Anoxybacillaceae > Geobacillus > Geobacillus vulcani. The sequence goes on along the minus strand of NZ_JPOI01000001.1, from coordinate 1,421,640 downwards.
GCAGACGTTCGCATCCGCGACACTGGAATCATTGAATAAGCATCCCTTCCTGTTCCAAAGGGATGCTTATTCTTTCATGAATCGTTGATTAATACCACCAGCCTGGATACGGAGGATACGGCGGATAAGGCGGGTACGGGTAAAACGGACGCGGAGCCAACGCGCCGCCGAGCAGCCCCCCCAAGAAGCCGCCGACAAACGGGGCGCCAAACAACAATCCTGGAAACGGCATCGTTTCTTCCCCTTTCGTTTTTGATATAGAATGGCTTTACTCTATTCATATGCGCAAATCCAAAAAGAGGGTGGGCCGTCCGCCCACCCCTTGCCAGTTTCTCACCACCAAATCGGGCCATACCACCACGGATAGAAAAACGGCGGGACCAATGCGCTGCCGAGCAAACCGCCTAAAAAGCCACCGAAAAATGGAGCGCCGAAAAACGGAGCGCCGAAGAAAAACGGGCGCGGCCGCCAAAACCACCAGCCCCATGGCCGCCAAATGCGTTCATCCGCTACTTGGAGATGGCTCATCTTGCTTCCCCCCCTTCCGCTTGCTTTAGTCCCACTGTATGCAGGAAAAACGCCCTCTGCTTAGGCCAGTACCTAGAAGGCTGGTGAAAAAGAGCGATTTCTCCTCAATATTGATGGGCGAATGCCAAGGAAGCTTCTTTCTTCAAGGTCTTTGCATTCAAAAAAATCTTTTTCCCCGCTTTCCCATCTGCACAAAACCAAAAACAGGCGGCTGTCCGCCGCCCCCGCTTATAGATGCTCCGCGCGCACCTGGTCATACAAACAGACAATCGAATCGAACAAAATACGAACCGCCTCAGCCATTTCGTCTTCGCTCATCGAAAGAACTGGAATGAACGTCAACACCGGGCCGAGCGGACGGATGACAAGCCCTCTCCGGCGCGCCTCAAGGATGATCCGGTGCTCCACCATCGCCGCGCGCGGAAACACTTCTTTTGTTCTTCGGTCTTTCACGATCTCAATGCCGCACATCAATCCTTTTTGCCGGATGTCGCCGACAATTGGAATTTCATACAACCGCTCAAGCCATTCGACCAGTCGGCGCGCCTTCTGTTGAACACTGTCAATCAGACCGCGTTTTTCGATGAGCTCCATATTTTTCAGCGCAACGGAACAAGTGAGCTGATTCCCCGTGTACGTATGGCCGTGGTAAAACGTCTTGTCTTCGTCCACATCGCCGAGAAAGGCTGCATAAATCTCTTCCGTGACCAGTGTGGCCGCGAGCGGCAAATACCCTCCGGTGATCCCTTTCCCAAGGCAGACGAGATCCGGCTTCACCTCTTCCTGCTCGCAGGCGAACATCGTGCCAGTGCGGCCAAAGCCGACGGCGACCTCGTCGCAAATGAAGAGCACCCCGTACCGGCGGCAAAGCGTTTCGACTCCTTTTAAAAACCCGCGCGGATGGACGATGATCCCTGCCGCTCCTTGCACAAGCGGCTCGATGACCACTGCGGCGATTTGATCGTGCTGCTCCTCGAGCACCCGTTCAAGCTCGCGCAAACAATAGCCGACGATCTCCTGCTCGCTTCCGTATTCGTCCATACGGTACACGTACGGCGACGGCACTTCGATCCGCTCAAACAAAAGCGGCGCAAAAATGCGGTGGAACGTTTCCATGCCGCCAACACTCACCGCCCCGACCGTATCGCCGTGGTACGCTTCCTTCAACGAGACAAACTTGTTCTTCTTCGCATATTGGACCGGATCGATGTTTTTCCAATACTGATAGGCGATCTTGAGCGCGATTTCCACCGCCGCCGCTCCGGTATCGGAATAAAACACTTTTGACATGTGCGGCCAATATTCAAGCAGCCGTTTGGCCAACAAAATCGACGGCACATTCGCCGAACCAAGCAATGTCGAATGGGCAATTTTCTCCAATTGCTCGCGAAGCGCCGCATTCAGCTCCGGATCGTTATGCCCGTGGACATTGACCCATAGCGACGCATAACCGTCCAGATACCGATTGCCGTCGACATCGTACAAATAGCTTCCTTGCCCGCGTTCAATGATCAGCGGACGTTCTTTCGCATACTGCTTCATTTGCGTAAATGGATGCCAGACGTACTGCTTGTCCCACTGTTCCAATTGTTCGTAGCTATACGCCAACGCCCAACACCTCCAGCAATTGTTTCGCCTTTCCTTGTTCGAGCCAACGCTGAGCTAGGGTTTCCAGTTCCCGCCTTGAGACTGCCGGAAGGAGCGGCACGACCGCCAGCACCGGGAGCTGCAGCAAGGCGGCGATCGTTTCGACATTGTTTTGGTGGATGATCTCTTGCTCTTGAAACTGATTGAACATCAGGCCAAGCAAACGAATGCCTTGTGCGTTCGCATACGCCGCCGTCGTCACCGCGTGGTGAATCGCGCCAAGACTTGAGAGCGACACGAGAATCGCCGGCAGCTCATAGTCGCGGACAAAATCGCTCGTCATATACCATCGTCCGTCGTGCTCGCACCACGGAACAGCCAACCCTCCCGCTCCTTCGACGAGCACCACATCATAGCGCTGCTTCAACCATTCCAACCGCTCGGCCACCCTCTCTGGTTCGATGGATGTGCCGGTCAGCTTCGCCGCCAAATGCGGCGACATCGCCGGCTCCATATAGTACATGCCTTCTGATGCGGAAAGCTTCGCCACTCGTTCGTACCAATATTGTTCAGCAAACGACACCCCATCTTCGGCCAGTCCAGTCTGAACCGGTTTAAACACGCTTACACTCATGCCAAGCCGCTCCAACGCCAACGCCACAATGGACGTCACCACCGTCTTGCCGATTTCCGTTCCTGTTCCCGTCATGAAAATGGCGCTTCCCATTCTGATCCCCCCATCCCTTCTCTCCAAATATTTGTTTCTATTGTGCCCGATGTGGTTTTATTTGTCAACTTTATTTTTATATAGGTTTACATTTAGACAAAAAATATGGAGCCCCCTAACACAGCAGGACTCCTTTTTTGGCGTGGCTCATTTCTCAAACAGACGGCGGAAGCAGCGGCCAACGCTCATCCTTCATCCTCCCACAAGCGGAACGGATCCATCCGTTCACCGTCCATTTTCGGCACCACTGACGATCCGCTCTGCCCTTCTTGTTTTTCCAACAAAAACGCCAATAAGCGCACCGCCTCCGCAATATGCCTTCCTTTGTTCAACATGATGCACTGCGCCTGCCTTCCAAGTGAGACATCCGAGATTTCCGCACGCGACGGAATTCCCTTTTTCGCCATTTGTTCAAGCACTTGCGTCGCCCAAATGACCGGGATGTGGGCCGCCCGGCATAGCGCTAAAATGTCATCCTGTGCGGCAGCAAGATGTTCAAATCCGATCTCCAGGGCCAAATCACCGCGCGCAACCATCACGCCAAATGCCGGAAACTTCAATCCCTCAAGCAAAATGCGAACGAAGTTATGAAGCGCCGTCCGCGTTTCAATTTTCGCAATCACCGGGAGAGAGCCAGCTCCTTGTTCAGCAAGCAAATGATAAAGCTTTCGCAGGTCATGAGGGGCCTGAACAAACGACAGGCCGACGATATCCGCCCATCTCGCGACGAACGGAATCCATTCAAGGTCGCGGTCGGTGAGCGGCGGAACTGTCAAATGGAGAAACGAATCGGGAAGATGAATGCCCGTTCCTTGCTTAATCGCTTTTCGCTTTCCGCCATCGGCAACGACTTTGGCCTCTACATGCCGCTCGTGCACTTTCACGACCCGTGCTGCAATTTGGCCGTCGTTCAAATAAAGGCGGTCTCCCGCCCGCACATTGCGCCACGCTTTCGCCAACGTCGTCGTCATTTTCACACCGCAACCATTCTGTGCCTGTGCAAACGCAGCGTCATCGAAATAAATATACAGCGGTGTACCGACAGTGACAAACGCTTTCATTGGAATGAACAACACAGAAGAAAGGGTGAAAGAAGCCGACCCACACCGTAGTTTCATCCCTTTTTGCACATAGGCCGTCCGCGAAAGAAAAACTTTAAAACAAGACGGGGCGATTTGTTCAGTGACCCGCAATTTTCGTTTTTTTCCGCGCACATCGGTAAACAGCAGTTCATCCCCTTCTTCAACAGTCGCTCCGTCCTCAGCCGTCAACTGCCACCAGAATGAAACATCGCGCGGAAGCGGAGACGGCGGCGGGGAAGAAGAGAAGGAAATGATGCCGAAGAGCGGCTCCATTGGCTCTCCATATAGATTTTTCTTCACAGAGAGCTTCATCGGCCCCGTGTTGACCGCCAAGCGGTCGACACGGATTTTGGGCCCCGGCAGATCCATGTAAATGCGGCATCGCCTCCCCTGCAGCTGTTGCTCCAACTGCTTCTCGGCTTGACGAATGATGGCCACGAGCGCCTCCCACGTTTCCGGTGAACCGTACGCGCAGTTGATGCGGGCAATGTCCATGCCATAAAGAAGCAGTCGCTCGATCAGCCCCGGCTCATCCACCCATGCCTCGTCCATCGTCACCATGATGCGTGTCGGCCGAACAGAACTCGGGCTTCCAAACACTTCCTCCGCCCGTTTATGAAGCAACTGGTTTGCTTCCTTTCTTGTCATCTTTCGAAGCTCCCATCCGCCATCAACCGGCGTGCGCAAATATGCCAAAACTTGTTCGATCGCGTCGATGAGATGAGCCTCTTGCCCCTCGAACCGCCATCCGCTTTCTTCGAGCGCTTCAAGCAAATCCGACGGCATATGCTCCCTCATGTATAAGTAGGCAAGCAACTGATCCCGGCTCTCTTCATTGGATGGAAGAGGAAAATACTTCTGCTTTTGTCCCACCCACTCCGCCATCCCTCGGTAAAAAGCGGCCAAGCGGGCGCCCAAATCTCGTTTGTCGTGCATCAGCGGCACCAACCCTTGTGAAAAATGCGGTTTTACTTTTATATATTCGCTGCCATCCCAAATGAGGACAGAAAAAAACCGGCGCCATTCGCCGGTTGAATACGACAGAAACAGGAAATCGTTTTTAGCGATATGATTTTTGAACCACAATTTTCGTCCCGCATTGGCAAAGCAGTGAGTGTTTCAGCCGCCGCAACGGCTGGCCGCATTGTTGGCAAATGATCGTCTTGTTCAATCGCTCTTCTCCCCTTTTCCATCGCGTTGCTTTGATTATAGCCCATAGATAATTTAAATTCAATATAAAATAATAATTAGTATAAAATATAAGCAGATCGTTTGGACTTCATTTCCATCTATGCTACAGTAAGGATAGTCCCAATATTCAAACAAAGGAGGAGGCAGCCATGTACGATATCGCCATTATCGGCGCTGGACCGGCGGGAGCGAGCGCCGCGATCTTCGCCGCCAAAGCCGGAAAGAAAACGGTGTTGTTTGACAACGACAAAGGCATGACAAAGCGCGCTTGGGTGGAAAACCATTACGGTGTTCCGGAAATCAGCGGACCGGACTTGGTCGAAACGGGAAAACGGCAAGCAGCCAAATTCGGTGCCGAATTGGTGGAAACGCAAGTGACGGACGTGCAAAAAACAGACGACGGCTTCCGCCTCGAAACGGACAACGGCTCCTATGAGGCGAAACACGTCATTTTCGCCACTGGCGTCGCCACCGACCTCGCGGAAAAAATCGGCCTGCGCATCAAACCGGGCACGGAGCCGCGCATTAAAACGGTGATTGACGTCGACGCCAACGGCAAAACGAACATCGACGGCATTTGGGCGGCAGGGACGGTGGCTGGCGTCAGCGTCCATACGATCATCACAGCGGGCGACGGGGCAAAAGTCGCCATCAACGTCATCAGCGAGTTGAACGGCGAGCGGTACGTCGATCACGATGTATTGAAAAAATAACAACAAAGGGGCTGACCCAAAAGATCGTCTGCCTTTAAGATAGGCACAACATATAGTGCGACAGAAGCAGTCAGTACGTATATATAGCGACGAAAGAGGGTGTCCCGATCCTTTTGGGACACCCTCTTTTCTGATAGTCATAGAAACAGCGGGCCGAACCGTCTTTTCGCCATCCTTGCCCCGAACGCGCCGGCTTTCCCGCCCATCCAAGGACGCCTACTGTCCAATGCTCCGGTACTTCCCTTCAAAAAACAAGAGCGGATCGCCCGGTTCGTCTTTCATCAAAATATCGGTCACTTCTCCAAAGTAAAGCGTATGATCGCCAGCCACGTGCGAGCTGTGGACGTTGCATAAAATATTCGCCAACGCCTCCGGCAAAATCGGATGGCCGTTCACCCACTCAAACGAAACGGAGCGCTCTTCTTTCAACTGGCCGGCAAACAAGCGCGACAGGTCTTCCTGATCGCGGCGCAAAATGTTGACGGCAAATTTTCCTGTTTGCTTGACAATGTCATGCATTCGTGCTTTATGACCAATCGAGACGACGACCAGCTTCGGGTCAAGTGAAACGGACATAAACGCATTCGCCGTCATCCCTTTCACTTCCCCTTGAAAGTCGGTCGTCACGACCGTCACGCCGGTTGCAAATTTCCCCATCGCATTGCGAAAGGTACGATCATCCATCCGTTCTCCCATCCTTCCCTTTTCATGATCAGCCACCCTGCGCCTTCCGCTGGCGTGTAGGCGGCTTTTCCTTCTTGATGTTTCCACAGTCCGGCCGCTTCGTCCGGCATTTTGCTCCTATTCATGCCAGGATGCGGGCAAATCTACCCCCATCATAGCAGAAACAAAGGAAAGAAACAACGACGATATCCAGCTGTCATCGGCGGCCTGCCGCTCCAAGGTACGCTTCGGCCACCCGCTCATCGGCAAGCAGCTCGGCGGCCTTTCCGTGCATCACGATGCTTCCCCGTTCCAACACATACGCCTCATCCGCGGTCTGCAGCGCGGCCCGCACGTTTTGCTCGACAAGAATCATGGACGTCTGAAATTGATCGCAGAGCTGCGTCAGCATCCCCATCACTTCCTTGACCACAAGCGGAGCCAGCCCTAACGACGGTTCGTCAAGCAAAAGCAGCTTCGGTCTTGCCATCAGCCCGCGGGCGATCGCCAGCATTTGCTGCTCGCCGCCGCTTAATAGTCCTCCCGGACGGTCGAGCATCGTTTGCAGTTTCGGGAACAGTTCAAGCACCCGCTCATAGTCGCGCTTCACTTCCTGTCCGTCGCGGCGGTGGCGGCGGTACGCCCCCAGCAGCAAGTTATCCCTCACGGACAAGCTGTCAAAAATCTGCCGCCTCTCCGGCACAAGGCAAATGCCCTGGTCAACGATTTTCTCCGCCTTTCCATAGGGAAGCGGTTTCTGTTCAAAAAGAATCTCCCCTTCGGTTGGAGCGTAGACGCCGGCAATCGTGCCGAGCAGCGTGCTTTTGCCCGCCCCGTTGGTGCCGACAATCGCCACGATTTCTCCTTGGCCGACGTGCAAATCGATTCCTTTCAATACGTGCAAATGACCGTGGTAGACATGAACGTTGCGAAGCGTCAGCATCAAACCGCCTCCTCTCCCAAATACGCCTTGATGACATCAGGGTGCCGCGCAATCTCTTCCGGCGCTCCTTCGGCGATTTTTTTGCCGTAATCGAGGACGACGATCCGGTCGGCGATCGCCATCACCGTTTCCATATCATGTTCCACGAACAAAAAACTAAAGCCTTGTTCCCTCATCATCAGCAACACATCAACGAGCTGCTTCGATTCTTGCGGGTTCAAGCCGGCCATCGGCTCGTCAAGCAAAATGAGCGAAGGACGGGATACAGCCGCGCGGGCGATTTCCACAAGCCGCTGCATCCCATATGGCAGCGTGCCTGCTCGCTCCCAGGCGAGATGGGCCAAACCGACCTGCTCGAGACAGAAAAACGCCTGTTCCTGCGCTTGCTTTTCTTCTTTCACCGTACGCGGCAGCCGAAAGCCGGCGCTCACGATTCCGCTCTTCAACCGTGAATGAAGTCCGACCATCACGTTTTCCAACACCATCATATCGGAAAACAGCTGCAAGTTTTGAAACGTCCTTGTCATTCCCAACATCGCCAGTTCGTGCGGTTGTTTGCCGCTGACTATGGCTCCTTGAAAACGAACGAGACCACTTGTCGGCGGAACAATGCCGCTGATCATATTGAACAAGGTCGTTTTGCCTGCCCCGTTCGGCCCGATCACCGCGACGATGTCTTCTTTTTTTACGTAAAAAGACACGTTCTGCACCGCCTGAATGCCGCCAAATGACTTGGACAATTGCTCCACTTCGAGCAACATGGCGCTCATCCCTGCTCCCCTCCGATCGAACGGGCCTTATGGCTGTCGACGGCCGTCGCCCGCTCGGATTGACGCCAACTTGTTTTCCAAAACCGCCTCAATCCTTTGGGCGCGACACCTGTCAACCCGTTCGGCATGTAAATCAACATGATGACGAGCAACAAGCCAAAAAAGACAATTTCAAACTCTCCACCGGCATTCGGCAACAACAACGGAACAACCGCTTTGAGCCATTCTCCTAAGCAGACATATACGGCAGCGCCGACGAGTCCTCCCCATACACTGGCTGTCCCGCCAATGATCACCATGATTAAAAAGTAAATCGAAGGAATGATGCCGAATAAGTCCGGATTGATAAACGTAACGTAATGGGCGTATAAGCTCCCCGCAACCGAAGCGTAAACAGCGCTGAGCATAAAAATTTGCAGCTTGTATTTCGTAATGTTCACCCCAAGCGAGCTTGCCGCCACTTCGCTTCCATGAATCGCCCGCAGCGCCCTTCCGACCCGGGAGCGGACAACATTGCGAGCAAACCATCCCCCGGCCAGAACAAACGACGAAACGAGGTAGTAAAACTGGAAATCGCTTTGCAGCGGAATCCCGGCGATACGGATCGGCGGGATGCCAAAAAAGCCATTCAGCCCTCCTGTGATCCCTTTCCATTCTTTAAAGAATGTAAACATAATGACGCCAAAGCCTAACGTCGCCAACGCCAAATAATGTTCACGCAGCCGGAAAACCGGTATGCCGACGACGAGCGCCACCAAAGCGGCCAATGCCGCACCGGCAACCAACGCCAACCAAGCCGGCCATCCTGCGTGCGCCGTCAAATAGGCGGACGTGTAAGCCCCCATGCCGTAAAACGCCGCCTGGCCGAGCGAAATTTGGCCCGCATACCCCATCAACAGCGTCATCCCTGTGCCTACGAGCGCATACAGCCCGATGAGAACAAGGGTGCTTAGCACGTAGTTATTGCCGAAAACGAGCCAGGGGAGACCGAGCCAAACGGCTGCGCCGGCAAGCCAAAGCCATCGTTTTCGTCCACCCGTCATTCGTTGACCGTGCTCCATCCATCCGTCCCCCTTATACCCGCTTTCCTGTCATCTTGGCAAACAGCCCGTTCGGCATGAAAAACAGCACAAGCAGCAACAGCCCAAAGCTGATCGCTTCTTTGTATCCCGAGGACAAGTATCCTTCCGCAAATGATTCAAGCAGCCCGACGAGAAACGCGCCGGCGATCGCAGCCGGGGCGTTCGTCAATCCCCCGACAACAGCGGCAATAAACGCCTTCAGCCCAATCATCATCCCCATATCATAAGAAGCGCCGGAAATCGGGGCGATGACAATTCCCGCGAGCGCCCCCAGACCAGCGCTGGCGGCAATCGCGCCAAGCGACATTTTGCGGATGTCAATCCCCATCAACCGAGCGGCAAACGGGTTGATGACGCAGGCGGCCACCGCCTTGCCGATGTACGTTCGGTGAAAGAACAAATGCAAGGCGGCAAAACTCGCGAGCGAAATGATGATCGCCCAGACGCTTTGCCATTGGATGACCGCTCCAAACACCTCAAGCGCCCCATGGCCCGTAAAAGGGCGCAGCGCGTACGGATTCGTCCCCCAAACGAGCAGGGCAATCCCGCGGAATACAAACGACGCCCCGATCGTAATGATAATGAGCACCGCGACAGGCGATCGGCGCGCCGGCTGAATCGCCAGCCGCTCAAACAGCGCGCCGATTGCCATCACCGCCACAATGCTGAGCCCAATCGCGAGCACAAACGGCACGCCGTTGTTGACGAGCGTAACGCAAAACAGCGCCCCTAACATGGCGAAATCGCCTTGAGCCAAATTTAAAATGCCGGTCACGCTGTACGTAATGACAAATCCGAGCGCCACCAACGCGTAAATGCTGCCGACCGTGAGCCCAGAAAACAACAGCTGCACAAACTGGCTCCACGCTTCCATGCCCCGTCCCTCCTTCAACGGTTAGGTGGAACAAAAGGGAATTAGCGACCTCATTCCCTGTTTACTGCTCCGCGAGCACAAACTTTCCATCCTGAATTTGCACCATCACTAAACTGTCGGCGTCAAGCCCTGTATGGTCGTCTTTTGACATATGGAAGACGCCTGAAATGCCGATAAATTTTCTTGTATTCTCCAGAGCCGACCGTATTTTCTCTTTCTCAGTGCCTCCCTCTTTGATCGCGTTGGCCAACAAGTGAAACGCATCCCACGCATGTCCGCCAAAGGTGGTCGGCCCATAGCCGTACGCTTTTTCAAAATCTTGTTTGTATTTTAGCAGCGTTTCTTTTTGCGGATCGCTGTCCGGAAGCTGGTCTGCCACTAAAATGCGCCCGGCGGGGAACCATACGTCGTTGGCCGCCTCACCGGCCAAGTCGATAAAGCTTTTCGTGCCGATGCCGTGGCTTTCCACAATCGGCGCCGCAATGCCCAACTGGCGGATGTTTTTCGTGACGACCGCCGATTCCTGCGCCGTTCCCCATACGATAATGGCTTGCGGATTCGCTTTTTTCACCTTTGTCAACATCGCTTTCGCGTCATCGACCGTCGCCTCAAACTCCTCTTCGATGACAGCTTTCACCCCATATTCCGGGGCATAATGCACAAACTCTTCATGCCCGCTCGTTCCGTATGCATTGGCGACGTTCAGCCAGGCGACGTTCAGCCAGCCTTTCTCTTTTAAAAAACCAAGCAGCTTCTGGATGACGATATTGTCCCCTTGAGCGGTTTTAAATGTCCAATGACGTGAGGATCCATCGCTTGGATTGACGATTTGTTTGCTTGCTGCGAGGGAAATGTACGGAATGCCTGCCTTTTCGATTTGTGGGATCATGGCTAAGGAGTTCCCGCTGGTCGTGCCGCCGATGATGGCCGTCACGTTGTCTTGCTCGATGAGTTTTTTCGCGGATAATACGGCCTCGTTTTGGTCGGACTTGTCATCATAGGCGATCAGCTTGATTTTCTTTCCATCTATGCCGCCTTGCTCGTTCCATTGCTCAACAAGCATTTTGACCGTCTCCATCTCCGGCTTGCCGAGCGGCGCCGCTCCACCTGAGGCCGAGAAAATGGCGCCGATTTTGATTTCGTCCCCTCCATTTCCAGATGTCGTTGTCTTCCCGCAAGCGACAAGGAAAAGGAACAACAAGGCTGTCATGAAAAGAGACATTCTCCTTTTCATGTTGATTTCCCCCTTTCTTATTGATAACGCTTTCAAAATCCTTCTGGAAGGTGCCCCAAAAGAATGGGGACACCTTCTTTACCTCCCTATAGGAGAACAGCATCACCTCTCTCGAGTGTCTGCCGAAAACCATCCATTGGGTCAGAATCGTGGTCAGCGCCGCCGCTTGAACGCCTCCGCGGTGTTTAGTTTATGCTGGCGGACGTATTGCTCGATTTCATGCGCCGGCGCCTGTTCCCGTAGCAGGCGGATGATCTCTCGATGCTCTTCGATCGATGCTTTCGCCCGCTGCGGAACAAATGTGAATCCGTACACACGGATGCGTTTCATCCGCTGCCAAATTTGCTTGATTTGCTCTTCAAGGTAGGCGTTGCCGCAATGGGCGTAAATCAAAGAATGAAATTCATAGTTCAGCTCGCTGAACCGTTCCAGCTCCAGCTCTTCAAGCGCCCGCTCCATCCGTTCGTTCAACCGCTCAAGCTCGTTGATCGCCTCCTTCGTCAAATTGGCGGAGCCAAGCGCGGTCGCATAGCCTTCCAAAACCGCCAGCACGGACAACGTCTCCACATATTCGTTTTCGTTAATGGTGCTGACCACAGCACCTGCATACGGCTTGAACTCGACAAGCCCTTCCGCCTCGAGCTGGCGGATCGCCTCGCGCACCGGAATGCTGCTTAACCCGAGCTCGCGGGCGATTTGATCGATGACGACGCGGTATCCCGGGCCATAGACGCCGCTTTCAATGCGGGACAATATATACTCATACGCCAACTGTGTTTTGTTTTTCGCCTTCGTTCCCATACGTCTATCATATACTAGATCATATAGGTTGACTAGTCGTCATGCCTGTTCGGCAGACAAGGCGGTCCGTTTCTCCCCCTTGCCGAACGCGGGAATCGGCGGGTCGCCGACCGCGACGTGGACGACCTGCACTTCCGTATAGAAATCAAAGCTGTAATGCCCGCCTTCGCGGCCAATGCCGCTGTATTTCGTCCCGCCAAACGGGATGCGCAAATCGCGGACGTTCGGCGAGTTGACCCATGCCATCCCGCTTTCGATCGCTTGGGCGACGCGGTGGCCGCGCTTTAGATCGTTCGTCCAGACGTATGCCGCCAATCCGTATTTCACAGCGTTCGCCAGCCGGATCGCCTCTTCTTCATCCGCAAAGGACATGACCGCCATCACCGGTCCGAAAATCTCTTCCTGCGCCACCTTCATGCCGTTATGGCAGTTCAGCAGCAGCGTCGGCGGCACAAAATTGCCGTTTTCCAACCCGTTCGGAACACTGGGGGCATAGACGTCCGCCCCTTCTTGCTTGGCGATGTCTATATAGCGGTTCACCCGCTCCCAATGATCGCGGTGAATAAGCGGCCCCAGTTCGGTCGCTGGGTTCATCGGGTCGCCGATGACGATGCGGTCGACGCGCTCTTTCAGCCGGGCGACAAATTCGTCGTAAATCGACTGCTCGAGCAAAAGCCGCGAGTTGGCCGTGCACCGCTCGCCATTGAGCGAAAATACACCCCAAACGGCCGCATCAAGCGCCCGTTCGAGATCCGCATCGGCGAACACGATGAGCGGCGACTTGCCGCCAAGCTCCATCGATGTTTTTTTCAACGTCGCGGCGCTGTTGCGGATGATGTCCATGCCGGTCGTCGTCTCGCCGGTAAATGAGATGAGGCGCACGTCCGGATGGGCGACCAACGCGGCGCCCGCCGTTTCGCCAAACCCGTGCACGACGTTGAACACCCCGCGAGGCAGCCCGGCTTCATCGATGATTTCCGCCAGTTTATTCGCCGTCAATGGCGACCATTCGGCCGGCTTCAAGACGACCGTGTTGCCAGTCGCCAGCGCTGGAGCGACTTTCCATGTCTCGAGCATAAACGGCGTATTCCACGGCGTGATGAGCCCCGCCACGCCGACCGGCTTGTGGACGGTGTAGTTTACAAACTGACCATGGACGTGGTACGCTTCGCCGACAAGGCGCGTTTTCACCATTTCCGCGTAAAAGCGGAAGTTTTCCGCCGCGCGGGCGGCCTGTTTTTTCGCCTGGCTGATCGGAATGCCGGTATCCAGCGCCTCTAAATAGGCGATGTCGTCCGCCTGCTGTTCGATCAACTCCGCGATGCGAAACAGATAACGAAGCCGCCGCTCCACCGGCATCGTCCGCCACGGCCCGTGATCAAACGCCTCTTTCGCCGCCCGGACCGCCGCGTCGATGTCTTCCTTTCGTCCTTCGGCCACTTCGTTGATCGGTTCGTTCGTAAACGGATTGATATTGGTGAAATACAGACCGGCTGCCCCTTCCACAAACTGCCCATTGATATAATGAAGCACTTTTGGTTGCACTGCCATTCGTTTCCCCCCATCACTGCTGCGCCCGATAACGCGCATGAATGTTGTTGTGTTTATACGTCCCCGCCTCGCTGAATTCATACAGCTCAAGCGACAGCGCCAAATAGCGTTTGGCAAACAGCGGGGCGAAATGGTCTTTCATCACGGCAAACAGCTCGTCGCCGACTTCTTTTTTTACCTGTTCCGGACGCCCGGCGCCAATTTTCAGCGTCCCGTGCACAAACGCATCGTCTTCGGCCCCGTCAGCCACATAGTACTCGTCAAGCCGAATGGCGCGCGAGCGGATGCCGCCGACGGGAAACCAATCGCTCCGCTTGATCAGCACACGGTGAACTTTTTCAAGCAAGCCGCGAATATCGGCCTCTTCGCCGAGATTGGCCGTGTATTCTAAGACAAAGTGCGGCACGATCCTCTCCCCTTTCGCTCTGAACGCCCGATACCACGCTTTCTGCCGGGCGCTGCCTGCTATTCAATGTAATTGACGAGCCGGCCGATGCGCTCGATTTCCGTCACCACTTCGTCGCCGGGCTGGACGTTCACCGCCCCTTTCGGCGTGCCGGTCAAAATCAGGTCGCCAGGCGCGAGCGTCATGAATTCGGTGATGTACTCGAGCAAATACGGGATCGAAAAGATCATATCGCCCGTATCCCCTTCCTGCACAACCGCCCCATTGACATACGTCCGCAAACGAAGCGCCATCGGATCGCCCACTTCCTCATGGCTGACGATCCATGGGCCGAGCGGCGTCGTTCGGTCACGGTTTTTGACGCGGAAATTCGGTCGGTAATAATTTTCCAAGTAGTCGCGAACAGCGTAATCGTTGGCAATCGTGTAACCGCAAATGTAGTCGTACGCCCGCTCTGCTTTTACCCGGCGGGCCGGACGGCCGATGACGACCGCGAGCTCGCATTCATAATGCATCACGTTGACGCCGTTGGGGCGAACGGTTCGGCCGCGATGGCCGATGAGCGTGTTTTTCCCTTTGAAAAATAAAAGCGGCTCTTTCGGCGCGGCAAACGACAGTTCCCCCGCATGATCGGCGTAATTCAATCCAAGCGCCACGATCGTGCGCGGCTCGACCGGGGGAAGCCAGATGACGTCGCTCTCAGCGGCAATCGTCCCATCCGGCAGCAGAAGGCGGCCGTCGTCAAGCGGCACCGCGTCGGTCACCGTTCCGTTCCACGCTACGCGCGCCCGCTTCATGCCCCTCCTCCCCCTTCTTCGGCAACGATCCTATTTTCCAACACACCGATTCCATCCATTTCGATGCGCACCACATCTCCTGCCGCCACGAGCGGCGCGTCAGCCGGCCAGCTAAAAAACAGCACATCGCCCGGGTAAAGGGTCATAAATTCGGTCACCTCGGCCAGCCATTGTTCAGGCGGGCGCCGGAACCGGCGGAGATCAGCGCACTGAACGAGCTGACCATTGACATATACGCGCGCCATTAACGATGACAGCGGCACCGTTTCCTCTTTCGGCACCACCCAAGGGCCGACCGGAGTGAACCCGTCGCGCGCCTGCTCCTTCACCGCCGGTCGGTACCGCTGTTCGTGCGGAATCGACAGGTCATTGACGATCGTGTAACCGAATACAAAATCGAGCGCCTGCTCGCGCTGCACGCGCGCGGCGGTTCGCCCGATAACCAGACCGATCGCCGGGGCGGCGCGAAGCCGTTGGACACCGGGCGGGAGAACGACCGGCCGGCGATGGGCGTTGATAGTGTTCGCCGGCTTCATATACAGCACAGGCCCTTTTGGTGGTTGCTCGTACGGCGGAGCGGTCATGGCCTCGGCCATCCCCTCCCATTCCCATCGGTCATTAAGCGCCACCCCATACATAGCGCCAACGTCCGGCGCCTCCCACTCCCATTCGTCAATGGGCGCTGTCCGTCCCTCCAGCGTCATCGTTCTGCTCCGCCAATCCACTTTCGCCTCGAACAGATGCCGTCGGCCAGACAAGCGCAACCGCACGTTCATGATCGCCCTCCCCCTTTCATATCGATGACCAACGCCGACGCTTCCCTACATCCCAGCCGGCAAGGATCACTCCACCCACCCTCCTCAGCAAGCGCGCTCATTGCGGCGTCTCGGCCAGCAACCCGTATTTGACGAGCGTGCGGCGGATTTTCCGCTGGTTCTCTTCGCTTGGCAAATCGAGCGGCAGCCGGAGCTTCGGAGTGATTTTCCCCATCATGCCGAGCGCCGCTTTCACCGGGCCCGGGTTCGTTTCGATAAACAGCACATCATTGAGTTCCATCAATTCAAAATGAAGATCTTGCGTCCGCTTGACATCGCCGGCAAACCAAGCGTCGTGCAGCTCGGCCACTTTCTGCGGCACGACGTTCGCCGTCGCGCTGATCGACCCGGCGCCGCCAATCGCCAGCATCGGATAGCACAACAGCTCGATGCCGGAAAACAGCAGAAAATCGCGCCCGCAATGCCATAGCACCCGGTTGACGTGCTCAAAGTCTTTGTTCGACTCTTTCACGCCGATAATGTTCGGACAATCTTCGGCCAGCCGCGCCAATGTTTGGACCTCCAAATTGACCGCCGTCCGGCCAGGGATATTGTAGACGATGATCGGGATGTCGACCGCCTCGGCCACCGCCTTAAAATGCTTGTACAGCGCCTGTTGGGATGGACGGTTGTAATAGGGGACGATGACCATCGCCGCATCAGCCCCGATTTCTTGGGCGAATTTCGTCAGCTCGATCGTCTCCGCATGGTTCGTCGACCCCGTCCCCGGCACGAACGGCACGCGCCCGGCGACCGCCTTCTTCGCCGCTTCCATCACCTGCTTTCGTTCTTCCAGCGTCAGCGAGCTCGGTTCTCCTGATGTTCCCGTCACCGAAATGCCGTGTGTGCCGCTTTCGATATGCCAGTCAATGAGCGCCGTCAACGCTGCCACATCAACGTTTCCCTCTTCATCAAACGGCGTGACGACCGGCGCGATCGAGCCGCGCAGCCGTTCTTTCACTTCGCGGTATGCCATCCCCTTGCCCCCTATCGCCTTCATTTTTCTGAATCTTGTTTATATTTTACATATGATCATATACGAAATCAACGATAAAATCATATATTATTTTATCATAGAGAAACCGCCTGAAATGCTATGTTTTGGTCAAGAACGAACGATGGATGAAATCAGCTTTCTAAATCAGGAAGGTCGGTTTCCGCTTCGCCAATGTTGGTTCGTTCGGCTCGACCGGTTGGCCGCTGTGAACGTCAAGGACGATGGACGCCTCTTCAAACCAGCTGTCCGGCGCCGCATGGCCCCAGAACGTTTGCCGTCGCGGATCATCCAAATCCCAGCGGATCGGCGGAAAATCGGGGTCGCTCGTCAAATAATCGCCGTTGTACAGCTCGATTCGATGGCCATCCGGATCGCGCAAATAGACAAAGAAGGCATTCGACAATCCGTGACGGCCCGGCCCGCGTTCAATGTTCGCTGCATATCCGGCCGCTGCCAGCACATCGCACGCATGGATCAGGCTGAGCGGATCCGGCAGCCAAAACCCAATATGGTGAAGGCGCGGCCCTTTTCCGTTCATCAGCGCCAAATCGTGGACGTTTTGCTTCCGGTGCAGCCATGCCGCCCAAAGCTTCCCATCCTCTGTTTCCGTATACTCTGAGCAGGCAAAGCCCAGACCACGGACATAAAAGTCATATGCGCTCTTTACATCCGTCACCGCGCAGTTGAAATGATCGATGCGCTGCACGCGGGCCCCGCGATACAAGTCATACCGCTGCAACAACCGCTCGGTTTTCTCCATATGGGCAAAAAACTCAAGCGGCAGTCCGGACGGATCTTGCACGCGAAACGCCCTGCCGACGGCGCGCTGGCTTCCCGCTTCGAGCCACTTCGGCTGCAGCGTTTGCGCCGCAAACCATTCATAAAGCGCTTCCAATTCCTGCTCGGAACCGACTTTGTAGCTAAGCGCTTCGACCGCAGGGCGGGGCGCCTTTTTCAAGAGAAGGCTATGATGATGATATTCTTCAAGTCCCCGCAAATACAGATGATCTTCATCCGCTTCCGTCACGACAAACCCAAGCACCCGTTCGTAAAAATCGCGGGCGGCGGCCAAATCGGTCACATGCAACACCGCGCGGGCGCAGCGAATAATGGAAAATGCCATCGCTCTCTTCCCCCTTTCGCAACATTCCTTCATCCAGAGTTGGGCGGCCGACAGAAAGAAGCCGTCTTTTCCGCTGGCGAACATGAAACAACTCCTTCCTTGTTGCTGGCCAAATCCTTTCACTTCAAACATCTCGCAGCACGCCCAAATCCGCCCGGCTTGCGCGCCACTGAACGCCTGTTTTCGAGCGGCGGCAACCTTAGGAAGCGCCGCAGCCGCGCATCCTCCGCTGTTCCCCCAACCGTGTTTGCGAACGTTCGAATGAACGGTCAATGCTTGTTGTCAGCCGGAATGAACACGCTTTTGGCGCCGCGCAAAAATTCGCGCACGAACTGTTTATACGGCTCTTTTTCGTAGCCATCGAAATACGCCATCCCCATCCGAACGGGGTCGCCGAAAAAGTAATATTCGTAATGCGTCTGCCGGGCGCCGAACGCGCTCATCGTGAGATCCCAAGCGAGCCGGAACAGCTGGACGCGTTCATAGCCGTCCACCGTCGCCCCTTGCATCGCCCGGCGGACGATGTCGCCAATTTCCTCGTGCTGAAAATCCGCCTCCGTCGGAATCGCCATCAACCCCGATGCCCCTAAAATGCGGATGATCTCCGCCAAGCGCGGATAAATGCGCGGATACCAGTTGCGCGCGGCATCGAGCGCGGCAAAATCGGGCGTCATCGTTCCCCAACGGTCTCGTTTCGCATTGTGCTCGGCCCGGTACAAATGGCTTTTCATCGTCTCGAGGACGAGCATGATTTCCGCTCCTTTGTCTTTCACATGCTGGAACTCGCCGATGCCGATCGCTTCGATGAGGCAAAGGGTGACGCCAAGCAAAAACTCCGTTTTGACGATGTTTTTCGCCACGACTTGATGGGACATATGAACAACTGCGTTCGTTTCCCGGAACGTCCGGTTGCAAATCGATGAATTGCCGCACACAAACACGCGCTCCCACGGCACAAACACGTTTTCAAACGAAACGATCGCATCGCCTTCCTCAAAACGCGATGCCAGCGGATGATCCCACGCGCTCCGCCCGTAGTCAAACGCCTCGCGGCAAATGAACTTCACGCCTGGCGTATTATTCGGAATGGCAAAGGCAAGCGCATATGGGTCTTCGCCGGATGTCGCTTTTTTCACGGTCGAGGGAAACACTAAAATTTCATCGGTGATCCCGCCTTGTGTCGCCAACAGGCGGATGCCGCTGACGATGATCCCGTCTTTGCGCCGTTCCACCAAGTGAAGCGGCACATCGGCATCGTTTTGTTCGTGTAGCGCCTTGGCGCGGTTCATTTGCGGATGGATGAGCGTATGCGTCAAGCTGATGTCGTGTTCCCGCGCGTACTCATAATAGTTTCTCGCGTTTTCGGCAAACATCGGATCGTCTTCGGCAAACAAATCGTTGGCGATGCCCATCGCCATGACTTCGGCATTCAAATAATCAGGCGAGCGCCCCATCATTCCGGCCGACATCCGCGCCCACTCTTGCGTCGCCTCGCGGCGGGCGATGAGCTCGTCAATCGTAGTCGGCTGAATGAACGTCATCCCGACCAGCTGCCCGGTTGTCGGCGACCGGTACAACATCTTCTCCGGCTTTTCGTATTGCCGGTCGTAAAGCGCCGCCATCGAGCGGACGACGTTGCGGAACGCGGGATGAACGGTGACATCCTCCACTTTTTCCCCGTGGATGTACACGCTGCTTTTCGCCTGCTTGAGCCGCTCCATATACTCCTTTCCTGTTTTGGCCGGCATTTTCATCCCCTCCGTTTTCGGGTATAATAGCTAAGGAAGCGCTTTTATTCAGAATGTTCAAAATTAATATAACATATGATTTCATATATGAAAAATACAAAAACAATAAACGAACCTATATGAAAAATGTATACAAGCGGACGCGGCAGGCATTCCCCTTTCCCTACGAGCGCCATTTCCCAAAAACCGAAAGAGAGTCCGCGAACGAAAGGAGACAAACCCATGATCGATGTAAAACAGCTGAAATACTTCGTCACGATTGCCGAAGAGGGGCAAATCACCAAAGCGGCGCAAAAGCTTCACATCGCCCAGCCGCCGCTCAGCCAGCAGCTGAAGCAGCTCGAAGAAGAGCTCGGTGTTCTTTTGTTTGACCGGAAGGCGAAAAAAATGGAGCTCACCCCACCGGGCAAAGCGTTTTACGAAAAGGCGAAACAACTGCTGCGCCAGCTTGATGACGCCGTAGCGGAAGTGAAAGAAATCGAAGAGGGAACGGCGGGAACGCTGTCGATCGGCTGCGTCAAATCGTGTTTTTCCTATTTGGCCCAAGCGATCCGTCACTTCCACGAACAAGTTCCGAACGTGACCTTCCATCTTCGGGAAGGGGATACGTTTTCCATTTGCCAGCTGCTTCAAGAGCGGCACATTGACATCGGCATCGTCCGCCTGCCGATGGATGCAGCTCATTACGACGTCATCCATCTGGCGAGCGAGCGTTATGTCGGCGTGTTGCCGGCGCAATGGAAAAACGGGCGAACCGCGCTATGCATGCGCGATTTTGCGGATTGGCCGCTTCTCCTTCTTCACCGGGTGCATGGCGCCGGACAGTACGAGCGGGTCATCGAGGAATGCCGCCGCCACGGCTTTGAACCAAACGTCTTATGCGAATGCCCGGATGCGACGATCTTGCTTTCCCTTGTCGCCCAAGGCCTCGGAGCCACCATTGTGCCGCAATCGACCGTGGCCTTATTTCGCCTCCCCGGCATCGACGTATTCGAGATCATCGACTCGTCGATGACCGCAGAAGCCGCCGCCATCCTCGACCGACAACGGTATTTGCCGAAAAGCGCCCGCCGCTTCCTAGATGTGCTCCAAACGATTGCCGCCAGCGGACAACCGAAAGAGAGCGGGCCGCTTCTTCGATCGTAGACTCGGGAGGGAAAGGAACCCATACGATTCTAGTCAATGGGGCTGGGCTTTTCGTTGATGTGTTTGCGGAACCAAGGGAAAGGAACGATACGATTCTAGTCAATGACCGGCTTTGCAAAAAATGAGGCGCCATTGGGCGCCCAATCACAATCCGGCCGATCGCTGCAGCCGCTTGGCTATTTCGAAAAAGTCTTCCGCCGAAATCCCTGGGGCGAATTCTTCCGGCACTTCGTCCAAATCCGGGATCGTCCCTCCTTGGGGAGCTCCTTCCACCACCTCGAGCGGCTGGCCATCGCTCGGATGCGTGCCCTGCCAAATGCGGGCGATTTCTCGGTAATAGCGATCGCTGAACGTGTAAAGCCGGCGGTGGACGCCTTGGTCCTCATACTTTCTCGCCTCGTCGAACACACGGTTATCCAAGTTCGGGATCGGGAGCATCTTCGTCACATCCACGCCGGTCGCCACTTCCAACGCTTTCGCATACGCTAAAATATGAACGCCCCCGCGCACGAGCAAGTAGCCGATCATCTCGCGGGCCGTCGGGTGATCGGTCATTTCATAGACGCGCATTTTATGCGTGCGCGCTCCGCACTCAAGGAAAAAGTTATGAAGCAAATCCAAAATCAAGTTGCCGCTGTTGAACACGTACTCTCCCGTCCACGCCTTCCCCATCGAATCGCCGGGAAACGCCGTCTGCGCCGTGGCGATGAAATGATACGTATTGCGCTTGTCTTTCGCCTCCTTCATCGGCGCTGTATCCGGATCACCCGGATGGGTGGAGCCGGTCAAGCAAAGGTTGATCGCGTTGGACACGAGCTCGACATGGCCGAACTCTTCGGCAGTAATGCTTGCCACCAGTTCGTAAAACGGGCGAAGCTTGTTTTTTTGCCGAAAATTGAATGACTGAAACAAATAATTGTTCAACGTCGACATTTCCCCAAAGCGCCCGCCAAGCAGCTCCTGCACGGCCGCCGCCGCATTGGGGTCTGCGTACTTCGGCTTCGGCAACTCAATCGCCAACCGGTCGATCCGCTGAAAGACCACCGCCTTTCCCTCCTCTTTCAGTTATGGCCGAGGCGAACGGAAACGACTTGCGCCAAGCGGACATAATAAACCGCTTGATGCGCGGCAATAACGAGATGATCCGGCTTCACATCCCTCACGATCCCCTGGATCGAGCCGCGGACGGTTTCCACCACCACCTCTTGGCCGCGCACGCCTTGCAAGGTATGGTATACATACGGGTCGATGAGCGCGAACAGCTGCGGGGAGGCATACGGTTGGTTCACGCGTGGTTCCTCCTTTGCGCAAAATCAAAATGGCTCCTTTATGATACGTATGACACCGGCGCCCAAACATGACAACAAAATCAAGCGGCGAAGGCCAAAATCTTCCTTCGCCGCCAGAGAGTCTTGGAAGTTGATGATTGACTCGCGCAACCGCTTCTCGGGATCGTTTCTCAAATAGAAAAACCCTTCCGCATTTAGTACAAGTCATCGAGCGATTAGGGAAAACAGCGGTTTAGCCCTTCTCGAAGCTATACTAGAATCTCCCGTAAACAACGGACGCGCGGCGTCAGGGGCAATGGCCGTCATATCCTTCGATTTCGCTGCCGGCAAACAACCGTCGCGCCCCCGTCAAGCCGCTAAAAACTCGCGCAGTTTCGGTACACGCGGAACGATCAGGCGGTCAAACAGCCAGATGAACAAGAGAGACAACGCAAACAAAGGCATCACAATGGCGGCGGCGATCATCCCGCCCCAGACGGTTTTCACCGTTTGTGGGTCCCGCACCCGCGCCGGTGCTCCTAATCCCTTTGGCTTCCGCTGGCGCCACATGACCCAACCGCTTACGGCCAAAACGATGAGCCCAAGGCAAAAAACGAGATTAATCAGCTGGTTCGCCAGGCCAAACAACCGTCCTTCATGAAACGCAATGCCAATCGTGATCGCTTTGGCCAATGCGCCATAGTCGGAAAAGCGAACATCGCTCAGCACCCGGCCTGAATATTGGTCAATGTGCAAGGTGGCGTTATCCCACGGCTTGGTTTTCGACGTCGCCACCGTAAACACCCCTTTTGGGCCTTGCGGCAACGAAATCGTGAACGGCTTTTTCACCTTTTTCTCCTCCGCGATCGCATACACGTCATCGAGCGACAACGAGGTCGTGTTGTGTGTATGAACAGAAGGCACCGGCAGTTGCTCGGTCGCCCACGGCACATCTTGCGCCACCTCTTTGGTGACCACCTTCGATTCCGGCTTCGGCCCGAAGCTGAATGCAAACGGTGGATAACCAGTGTTCGTCGCCGTCGCCACGCGGTTGATGACCTCCCCCATGACACCCGTCCACGGCATGCCCGTCACAATGAGCAACAAAATCCCGATGCTCAGCCATATGCCTGTCACTGCATGCCAGTCACGCCAGGCCAAACGTTTTTTCGCCCGCCAGCGCGGCCAAAACGTTCCGAAAATAGAGAATGATTGCCGCGGCCACCACAAATACAGCCCGGTCGCCAACAGAATAAACCCCCAACAAGCCGCCAGCTCCACAAAGCGGTTGGCCAACGTCCCACCAATGAGCAGCTCGCTGTGAATTTTTTTCGCGATTTCCGTCCAATTCTCATCCGCGCGCAAGGTCCCTTGAATCTCCCCGGTATACGGGTTGACAAAGACAAACACCATTTCTCCTTTGTCCATCATTCCTACTTTCACGGTCCGATTCGCTTCTTTCTCGAGCGTCACAGAGACGATGGGGTGATGCGGATATTGCTCTTTGACCCGCTCCGTCAATTCAACCAAAGGCAGCCGCTTTTCACCGATCCTGTCCACCTCATACAAATGGCCATACAGCGCTGATTCGATCTGCGGCTTAAACAAATAGACGGCCCCGCTCAGCGCCAAAATGATCAAAAAAGGCGCAAAGAAAATGCCGGCATAAAAATGCCACCTCCAGACCGCCATGTACATCGACCGCTGTCTGTCCACCGGTTTCGCTGCTTGTTCCACGGTTTTCCCTCCTGCTTTGTTTTTCAGCAAGGAGTATAGAACAAAAGAATGTCCAACCGGTGAGCAATCGGTGAAAATCTTGTGAAATCAGATGGAGCGGGCCCATCGATCCCGCTCGTCATCCGATCAGCCCGAGACGCAGCGCCTTCGCCACCGCTTCCGTCCGATTTTTCGCGTTGAGTTTCCTTAAGGCGCTCGAAATGTAATCCCGCACTGTAAATTCGCTCAAATAAAGCTGGCAGGCTGCTTCCAATGTCGAGGCTCCGTCCGCAAGCAGCTTCAAAATCTCCATTTCTCTTGGCGACAAGGATTCCGTCATTCCTTCCCATTCTTTTTTTGGCGCCTCGATCCATTTCAGCAGCAACTCCCCCGCGCTTTGGCCAAGTTTCATCAGCGCGGGAAACAGGCGGCGGTCAACCTCAAAGAAACAGCCTGGTCCACGATCGAGAACGACGCCCCCAATCATTCGCCCCTCTGTCGGCACATACACCGGAACGATCACCAGCGAGGCCAAATCGAATGACTCGACATATGCCTTTGGAAACTGTTCGGCTGCCCTCGGCACGTAAATGGGACGAAAATGGCGAAATTCATGCACTTCCGCTTTCAATTTTCCCACGCTTTCTTTCAACATCGGAATATTGTCCAATTCCACGCGCAAACGCTGAATTTGCTCATGGTCCACCCCATGTCCGGACAGACCGATGGCTGTGCTCTCCTGATTGACAAATTGAAACAGCGCGCAGCGGTTGAAAGGAAGAAAATAGGAGAAACCAAAACAAATATGCATGGCCGATTCCGCCAACGTCTGCGCCCGCAAAATCCATTCGTTGAACAAAATGACGGCATCTTTCCACAATGATTCTGTTTTCCAAGCAGAATCGCGGCTGATTTTGAATGATTGTTCATTCACTTCATACAACAGCCATTCATTCCATTTGAAAAACAAATACCGCACGGCCGGGTGCAAGGCGGATGCCCCTGGCGCATGTGCCTTCAGCACTTGATGAACCGTATTTTCCATTACATTCAAAGAAAAGATGATCATCTCCGGATGAAACGCTCCGATGCGTTCGAGCTGCTCATCCGTTGGATGCTCGCCCCCGTACGGGAGCAATCTTGCTTGAACGAATTCGCAAAGCGCGGAAAACACCTCTTGAACCCGCGCATTCCGCTTGCCAAGCGCTTCACCGATCCGCTCCCATTCCCGGTTCAATTCCCCCTCATACCTATGCAAGATGTCGGCCGCTTCATGCAGCAAACGAAGCAAATGATCGTTTAATTCCTTCGACATCCCCATCCTCCCCCGCATCCCCACTAGTGATCGACTACTTTGATCATCTACTTTCTTAATTCGATCGGTCAATTCCTTCTTTTGCCCGTCACGTTTGTCTAAGAACACTTAAAAAATCCGACAAACATAGGGATTTAATGGAATGGATAATTGTCATAAAATTTAAACAGATTGACTAAAGCGCTTACAGCGCTGATCATTCAAAAAAGGGGGAGGAGAAACGCCATGGAAATGGCAACAAAACCGGTCATCATTGGGGGGCGCACAGCGAAAAAGCCGCTGATCGTCGCGCTGTTAGGGGGGTTCCTGCTTCTCGGAGCCTTGCTGTCGATCTTCGGGCTGACAGGCGTCGCCTATGCGCTGCCGCTCGGCGGGGTGGGGGAATTCACCGTCCAATTTGACAAACTGAACGGCAGCGGATTTAAAATGTACGGCGGGATCGCGGAATCGGGAGAATCGAAGCAAACGCCGGTGTTTGTCAACGAGATTGCGAACGCCAGCATTCAAGGGCTGAAAATTTCCAAAGACTTTGACAAACTTGGCATCCGCGTCGTCATTGAAGCGGGCGGCACGGTCACGATCGATGGGCTCGTGCAAAAAGCGACGCAAATTAACGGCAACATCTCCTTCGGCAGCCTGACGATGAAAGAAAACTACGTCGGCGATGTACAAGACCCGGTCCAAAAAGCAGCGCAAGAGTTCACCCAAGGGGCCGACAATATTACGATCGACAACGGAAACTTGAAAACCGTCTATTTGTTCCAACAAAAAGTGGCGCTGCCGGGCATGAAAGTATATTTTGAAAAACTCAATTAATTTCAGTAAGGATGAGAGGCATTGAGCACAATTCGTTCCGGTTGGCAGGCGCTTCAGCGCTGGCGCAGACGGCGGCCGTTTTGGGGGGCGACGCTGCTGTTGCTGTCGGGCTTGATCATTTTGTGGATTCCAGCGCACTTATATGAAATTTCGCTCGTCCCTGGCAGCACCGTCTTCGTCGGCTTTTTCCTCGGCGGGATGGTATTGTTGATGGCCATCTTGTCGTATGCAATGCCGCGGCTGGCCACCTTATTCGGCATCATCGGCATGTTCAGCGCGATTTTATCGATTATGGGCGCCTTGGGCGGCTTCTTAGTCGGCACGATTCTCGGCATCATCGGCGGGGCGCTTTGCATCGCCTGGCGGCCGCAATGGGCCGACTCCGCCGCCCCGCTGGCGCATAGCGAAGCGGCTGCGGACAAGGAGGCCACCAACGTCACCCACTGAAAGCCATGACCCGAGTTCGACAGTTTTGAGGTCATTTTAGGCAAATGAAAATGGCCAAAATGCTGTTATATCAAGGGTTTCACCACGCCTCCCCTAGAAAAAAACGTCGAATTTAATAGGCACACGATTTATTAATTTTCCCTTTTAAAAATAAAGTTTATAATTTATAATATAGGCATGTACATACGACGAGTTACACGCAAAAACAAAGATGGAACAACCGTGGCGTATCTCCAGCTTGCTCACAACGAATGGGATCCGAAGGCCAAATATGCGAAAGCGAAGGTGATTTATTCGTTCGGGCGCGAAGACGAAGTGGATCGCGCTGTCTTGGAGCGTCTGGCCAAAAGCATTTCGCGATTCCTTTCTCCTGAGCAGGCTTGGGAAGTCGAAACGTTGACAGGAGAAGCTTCCGATGACTTTCAATTCCAGTCATGCAAACACCTCGGCGGCGTCTGGCTCTTGGATCAGCTCTGGAGACAACTGGGGTTGGGAGAGATTCTCCACTCCTTGTTTACCTCCCGACATCACCAGATTTCGCTGGAACGGCTGATTTTTGCCATGGTGGCGAATCGCGCCCTTCATCCGTCAAGCAAGTTGGCGATGGAGGAGTGGGTGGAGAAAGACGTGTATATCCCTCACCTTCCTCAAGCCGCCAGCCACCAGTTGTACCGGGCGATGGATGAACTGCTGGCCGTGCAGCCGGAATTGGAACGTCAAGTGTTCCATGCTGTGGCCGATTTATTGAATTTGGAAGTCGACTTGATTTACTTCGATACGACTTCGTCGTACTTCGAAGTGGATCCCTCTGAAACACCGGAAGGAGAATCGCTTCGAAAACAAGGATTCTCGAAAGACAAACGCCCAGACTTGGTTCAAATCGTCATTGGGCTGGCTGTCACCCGGGAAGGAATCCCGATTCGCGCTTGGGTATGGCCTGGCAATACGATGGACATGACGGTCATCAAACAGGTGAAACAAGACTTGATTGGCTGGAAGCTTGGACGTGTGATCAGCGTCATGGACCGCGGCTTTTCCTCTGAAGAGAATTTGCGAATCTTGCAACAGGCCGGCGGACACTACATTGTCGGCGAAAAAATGCGATCCGGCAAAGCCGCCGTCGAAGAGGCCTTAAGCCGTCGCGGACGTTATCATGAAGTGGACGAGAATTTGCACATCAAAGAAATCATCGTCGGCGACGGAGAAGCGCGTCAGCGCTATGTTCTCGTGTACAATCCCAGCGAAGCCGAACGCCAACGCAAGGAGCGAGAAAAGCTGCTCGAATCGCTGAAAGAGGAGTTAAAAGGGCTTCGCCAACTCCCAAACGAAGCCCATCATAAGGCGACCTGCCGGTTGCGTTCCCATCCGTCCTACGGAAAATACTTGCGCCAGTTGAAGGACGGAACCCTTCGCATCGACAAGCAAGCGGTTCGTGACGCGGAAAAGTACGACGGCAAATATCTCATCCGGACATCCGATGACACCTTGTCTGCCGAAGATGTCGCCATCGGGTATAAGCAGCTGGTGGATATTGAGCAGGCCTTCCGAACATTGAAGTCTACATTGGAATTGCGGCCTATGTATCATCGCTTGGAAGACCGCATTCGGGCACATGTGCTGCTCAGTTGGCTTGCTCTCTTGTTAGTTCGGATCGTGGAGATTCGAACCCATGAATCGTGGCCGAACGTAAGGGACGAATGCGAACGTCTCATGCTTGGACATTTTTCTTCAAAAAACGGTGACCTTTATCAACGAACCGAACTGACGGCCAAACAGGCTCAATTCTTTGCGGCTCTAGGGCTGGAGCCTCCTCCGAAGATTCTAGGCATTCATCCTCGCACCTAGATACACGCCCAAAGTATGCCCAAATGCCTCTCGTCCCTTTGGTATCAAGGGATGAGAGGCATTTTGTTTGCCTAGTGACTGTCGAACTCGGGCCATGAAGCAAAACCGAACGCGGATCGGCCGTCCCGTTCGGTTTTGTTTTGTCATCGCCGCCAATAAAGGCACATATAGATGAATGAGATCATCTACTTTCCAGAACAGAAGGAGGACCGCCATGAAACACCTTTCTCCCGAGCGACTGCACGTCACCCAGACCGCTGGAATCACCCAGCTGTCACCGGTGAACGGCCGTCTGTACACCTTAACCCACTCGGACACGACTGGCGCCTTATTCCTCACCGTATCCCACGCATTTGTCACTGATCAGCTCACTTCTCAACGCGATGAAGTGCTCGGTGAATGGAAACAAGCCGGGCAACAGCTAGTATTGTTTCTCTATGTATTCGTTGGCAACCGGCAAATGGGCCGGCAACAAAATGCGCGCCGAGCGAACGTATTCAAGAAAGAATTGCCGTTGGCGCTCGAAGCTATTCGCTATGGCGACCGCGATTTTTTTCGCACGTACCCGTTTTGTGATTGGTGCCCGATTTTCATTCATTTCACTTCCGAATACCCGGAGCTCAACCGGACGGAATATTATGGCACTCCGTATTTGTATCGCTGACAACCGCTTCGGTGACGGGGCTATGCATCGCCGCGTTTTTGGACAGCCGACAAACTTACCGAACCGATGGATATAACGAAGCAAAGGAACGCTTGGAAGAATGGATTCAGTTAGCCAAACAGAGCCCTTTTGCTTCTTTTCAGGAAGCAGCCAACACTCTTGAAAGGTGGAAAGAGCCTATTCTTTCCTACTTTTTGTGCCCCTATACCAATGCCCGAATCGAGGGAACGAATCACAAGGTCAAAAACATCAAACGCCGGGCATATGGCTATCGAAATCGAGAACGGTTTCGTTTGCGTGTATTTCTGGAGTGTACAGGGAACACTACTACAGGTAGTCAGGCTGCCTAAGCACTCCCTTCTTCCGCTATCGGTATGATCGTTGGTAGAATGGAACCCGTCAAGGAAAGCACTTGACTGTTTCCATTCTACCAACTTCATGGTCTGTATGCGGAAGAAGGATCCTGACTGATGAACCTATTTCATCCAGCTAACATCTTTCTAGGATTGAGTGGAAATCACAGAAAATGGTGAAGACCCATTTCTTCTACCTTTAGTGAACTTTAAACTACTGAAGTTATCTCTGCTGCACAAGACTGACAAATGTTTTTATTTTTAAATGAAACCAGCTTTTCATCCTGCTCACCACAAAAAACACAAAACGGTTGATGTTTACGGAGATATATTGTGGTACCATCACAGCTAATTTCTAAAAGATCATCCACTCCAAGTTCTAACGTTCTAACCATTTCAGCAGGAATAACAAATCTGCCAGCTTTATCAAATCCTCTAAGTAACCCTGTTGTTTTAGCCATTGATCATCCCCCCTGAGTATTAATTAGGTAATTTTATTTTAGCTAGTAGCTCTGAAACTGACTTTATAAAACGTTCAATAACAGGTAATATGACTATTGTAATATCGTCAACTGAGTCATTTTCAAAATTAATATTTGAAAATCTTCTATACTGATGTAATCCCATTCTTCGATGGGCAGAATTTTTTATCCAGGAAAAACGACCATCCTTTATTATCGATTCATTCTTTTGTTTTTTAATTACTACGGCATCTAACACCTTTGCTAACTGAGGAAGGTATGGAGCTATTATTTTTTGAAACTCCTTTCTCCTTCCTCCATCTCTAGGCTCTGGTTGATCAATGTCTAATACAAAACCCATTCTAATTCCATCTGGTACTTCAAATGAAAAATCAACAATAAACTGATCCTTTGTTGTATAGGGGATTAACAATCTATACCTCCCTTCTTTACTTTTATCAAAAATCGCCTTAGGATAATGAGTTTTTAAAGATTCCAATAAAGATTGTAAAATTAAAATACGTTTTTGCTTTGATTCAAACGAAATCAAACTTCTACTCACACTATTTCCCCCTTTAATTTTTTAATTTCTTGCTCTAACTTTTTAATTTTATTTTCTAAATATTTCTCTTCCTTTTGGCATGCTTTCAGTTCAAGTAATGTCTCAAGATATTCAAAAAATAATTGAATTTCGGGCTCACGAGGCTCAACAGAAAAAACTTTATGGTAATAGTGTTTTGCATCAAGAATTGTCCAGTTCCGAAATTTAGGTGACATTGCTTTTAGACGGCTTAAACCTGTTAGACTTTCATCATTTTTAATCTCTTCAGCACTTTTAGAAGGCTCTAAAAAATGTTCAATCATTTCTTTTTGTTTAGGTGATAATTTCCTTAAATATGAATCATCGTTTTCATCATGCAACAGCCCAAGTTCAAAGAAAATATAAGGTTTTTCTTTGATTTTGTAATAGTCACCTAAATACTCACCTGAATCGTATCCTAAACTTTCTGCAACCTCATCTTCATCTCCTATACCCAATTTAAGCGCTTCTGAATGTGGGACAAAAGTATAGTCCACAATATTACCATCGCTATTTTCGACCCATAATACCCATATATCTTCTTCACGATTAATAGGTTCATTATTAATTCGTGAAAGAATATAACGAGCGATCTCTTCATTTTCTACATACCAATTTTTACCTGATTTAACCCCATTAATTTTTCCTTCTCTAATATATTGACGTAACGTAATTGTAGAAATCCCCCCTTCAAAAATGTTCCCAATAATTTCGCTCATTTCCTCAAGAGTACGAAAATGTGGATTATCCTCTATTTTCGGTTTAGTCTCAACCAATTTTTTCAAACTAACAAACTTCTTCATTTATTAAAACCTCCTCTTTTTTAATTTAATCCCATCATTCCATTGAATCATCGTTTCATCGAATCATCGTTATAATTAATATACATCGTTTTCATCGTTAAAATCAATACGCTAACATAATTTTTTCCATCATTATTACTTTAGATTACTGACCCGAGTTCGACAGCGACTAGGCAAACAAAATGCCCCTCGTCCCTTTGGCATCAAGGGATGAGAGGCATTTTGTTTACTTGGTCACTGTCGAACTCGTATACAATGCAAGGCAAAAAACACGGTGCAAAATCCGCGCAAAATTTTCGCCCATTCGCTGGCTTCTTTCGGATTCTTGAAAAAGCAAAAACGACCGCAAACACGGTCGCATCAAGCGGTTCACCATTTTTCATCCGAAACAGCAACATGTTGGAAATGGAGACGGTGGGAGTCGAACCCACGTCCAGAGGCATCGCCACTTAAGCATCTACGAGCGTAGTCGGTATATTTCGCTTCGCCGTCCGTTCCGCCTACCGACAGGCCTCCCGGCGGCTAGCCTGGTTCGTCTCTTCCCTCATCCTCAGGCGGCGGATTTGGGCGTAGCCCGCTTCATATGAGCCCCTCGAACGCCACGCGGGCGATGGCGGGAGGAGCTAGCTGCAGCAATTAGGCAGCTAAAGCGTAGTTTTGTTTGCCAGTTATCTTTAGGTGACGTTTTTACGAGGACGTCCCCCTCGGCTCGCCGCTTAAGCTCGACCTACCCCTGTCGAATCCGGATCGTCCCCGCGGTGCGAAGAGATCGGAACAGCTTAAGCCATGGATAACTGGCTGTTGCACTTTTTATTATACCATGGTTTTGCGCATTTTCAATGGGAATGTTTTCAACGTCGGTGAAAAACGATGATTTTTGCCAAAACGATGGAATTCGCCGGGAAAGAAGAGCCGATGTTTCAAGGCTTCCCCACTTGAGAAACATCGGTTTTGACTTTTTCATACGCCGCTTGCTCCCTACAGCTTTTGCCGCTCGCGGAAGGCGCGTTCGATTTCGCGCTGCGCTTCTTTCCGCTTCATGTCTTCCCGTTTGTCGTACTTTTTCTTCCCTTTAGCGACGCCAAGCTCCACTTTGGCGAAGCCGTTTTTGATGTACAATTTCAGCGGCACGAGCGTATAGCCTTGCTCTTTTGTGTAGCCGATCAGCTTGTTGATTTCGCGGCGGTTGAGCAGGAGCTTTCTCGTCCGCAGCGGATCATGGTTGTAGCGGTTGCCTTGTTCGTACGGGCTGATATGCATGTTATGGAGAAACACTTCCCCTTTTTCCACTTTGGCGAATGAATCTTTCAAATTCACCCGGCCGTTGCGGATCGATTTGATTTCCGTTCCTTGCAGCACAAGGCCGGCTTCATACGTCTCTTCGATGAAATAATCATGGTACGCTTTTTTGTTTTGGGCGATTACTTTTCCTTCGCCTTTGGGCATCCGTTTTCTCCCTCCTCATCGTAGCGTTTCTTATTTTATCAAAAACGAAAAAGAAGGAAAAGCCGCCTGTTCGGCTTTTCCTTACCGTTTTTTCTTTTTCTTCTTTTTCGCTTTCGCGCTGCGGTTTGGGCCGCTTTGCGCTTTCGGCTCCGCCTTTTTCTTTTGTTTTTTCCCTTCGATGACGACCGGAGCGGCTTTCGCTTTCGACGGGCGGCGTCCTTTCATGCCGACGACTTCAAAGTCGACGATCCGCTCGTCTTTGTTGACGTTGATGACGCGGACGGTGATTTCATCGCCGATGCGGTACATTTTCCCGGTCCGCTCGCCGATCATCGCGTAGCTGCGCTCGTCGTAGCGGTAATAATCGTCCGTTAAATAACTGACGTGCACCAATCCTTCGATCGTGTTCGGGAGCTCGACAAACAGGCCGAAGTTCGTTACCGAGCTGATAATGCCGTCAAATTCCATCCCGATTTTGTCTTCCATAAATTCCGTTTTCTTTAAATCATCGGTTTCCCGCTCGGCCTCGACGGCGCGCCGCTCCATATCGGAAGCGTGTTCGGCAATGTCCGGCAGCTTTTCCGCCCATTTTTGCTGGGTGTCAAGATCCATCT
This sequence comes from Geobacillus vulcani PSS1, assembly GCF_000733845.1. Taxonomy (GTDB): domain Bacteria; phylum Bacillota; class Bacilli; order Bacillales; family Anoxybacillaceae; genus Geobacillus; species Geobacillus vulcani. Next base: position 1,388,534 of record NZ_JPOI01000001.1, on the reverse strand, counting down.
GGCCGTTGATGAGATACGTACGGATCAGCCGGTGAACGATCAAATCCGGATAGCGGCGGATCGGCGACGTAAAATGGGTGTAAAAATCGGTCGACAGCCCATAATGGCCGAGGCTTTCCGCATCATAGCGCGCCTGCTTCATCGACCGAAGCATAACGGTCGAAATGACCATCTCTTCCGGTTCGCCGCGCACCGCTTCGAGAATTTGCTGGAGGGCGCGCGGATGGATTTGGTTGCCCGTTCCTTTCACGACATAGCCGAAGTTCGTGATGAATTCCAAAAAGCGCTGCAGTTTTTCCGGTTTCGGGTCTTCGTGAACGCGGTAAATAAACGGCACGTTCAGCCAATGGAAATGCTCAGCGACCGTCTCGTTCGCCGCCAGCATGAACTCTTCAATCAACCGCTCAGCGACCGACCGCTCGCGCAAGACGACATCGTACGGTTTGCCGTTTTCATCAACAAGCACTTTCGCTTCTTTAAAATCGAAATCGATCGCCCCGCGCTTCATCCGCTTGGTGCGCAAAATATCAGCGAGCTCGGCCATCAGCTCAAACATCGGCACGAGCGGCGCGTATGTTTCCCGCAAGGCTTCATCTTTGTCCACCAAAATTTTATTGACATCGGAATACGTCATCCGTTCCACCGTGCGAATGACGCTCGGGAAAATTTCATAACGGACGACTTCGCCTTGCGGAGTGATTTCCATTTCGCACGACAGCGTCAACCGATCGACTTTCGGGTTGAGCGAGCAAATGCCGTTCGACAGCCGATGGGGAATCATCGGAATGACGCGGTCGACCAAATAAACGCTCGTGCCGCGCTCATACGCCTCGCGGTCGATCGGCGAGCCTTCCTCAACATAGTAGCTGACATCAGCGATATGGACGCCGAGCTTATAGTTGCCGTTCTCAAGCTTCGTCACCGTCACGGCATCATCCAAGTCTTTCGCGTCTTCCCCGTCGATCGTCACGATCATCTCGCCGCGCAAATCGCGGCGCCCTTCCAAATCTTTCTCCGTAATGACGTCTGGCACCTGGTTGGCGTGCTGAATCACGTCTTCTGGAAATTGAAGGGGAAGGCCGTATTTATAGATGATCGCTAAAATGTCGACGCCCGGGTCGTTTTTATGGCCGAGAATTTGAATGACTTCTCCTTCGGCGCTCATCCGCCCTTCTGGATACGACGTCAGGCGGACGACGACTTTATGCCCTTCGACCGCTCCGTTCGCCGCATGTTTTGGAATGAAAATGTCGTTGACAATCCGTTTGTCGTCTGGAATGACAAAGCCGAAATATTTGCTTTCCGTGTACGTGCCGACGACTTCCTTCACCCCGCGCTCCAAAATGCGGACGATCGTCCCTTCGCGGCGCGCTCCGGATGAGTCGGCTTGGATGCGCACCAGCACCGTGTCGCCATGCATGGCGTTTTTCAATTCGGACGGCGGGATGAAAATATCATCCATTCCCGGCTCCTCCGGTGTGACGAAGGCAAATCCCTTCGGATGGCCCGTCACTTTGCCGCGCACGAGATTCATCCGCTCAGGCACGCCGTAGCGGTTGCTTCGCGTCCGGACGACAAGACCTTCCTCTTCCATGGCGACAAGCGTTTTGACAAATTCCTTGAACCCGTCGGCATCCTCGATGCCAAACGCTTCTTCCAGTTCTTCGACCGTGAGAGGTTTATACGCCTCATCGCGCATAAACGTTAAAATTCGCTCCGCCAGTGTTTCATTCATCATCTGTTCCCTCCTTTCTGACGTTTACCAATCCAACGACTCCAAAAAGGCATAAATGTCTTCATGCAATTCATCCCGTTCCTCATCGAGCGTAATGACATGGCCGGATCGTTCATACCATTTGATCCGTTTGACCGGCGATTCAATTTCGTTATAAATGATGTTCGCGCTGTCCGGGTTGATCATCTCATCGTTCCGCGCTTGGACGACGAACGTCGGTGCATAAACCAAATCAAGATGGGCGCGCACATCGGCAATGAGTTCTTGCAAGGCTTTCAACGTCTTCATCGGTGTTTGCTTGAACCGTTCCATTTCCTGTTCGATTTGTTCCTCTGATTTTCCTTCCCGCTTTTTATACTCGCGCGCATACTCAAGCACACCTTTGTACATCGTTTCTTCGCTTTTGATGTACATCGGCGCGCACATCGTCACAATGCCTTCTATAGGTACAGTGTAGCCTAATTTCAAAGAAAATACGCCTCCAAGAGACAATCCGGCGACCGCAATTTTTTCGTAGCCTTTGTTTTTCAAAAACTCATAGCCGTTCATGACGTCTTGCCACCAATCATCCGGTCCGGTGTGAACGAGCTCTTCCGGCGGCACGCCGTGTCCTTTGTAAATCGGCGCGTGGCACGTATAGCCTTTCGATTCCAAGAATCGCCCAAGCATCCGGACATCAGCGGAGTTGCCGGTAAACCCATGCAAAAGCAACACGGCCCGCTCCCCAGCCTCAAAGAAAAACGGTTTCGGTGGAACCACTTTCATCATGCGTTCTCCATCCTTTCACGTTGAAATAGAAAAGGCAGCCCGTTTCTTGTAAGGACCGCCCCCGCTTTTCGTTTATGATGGTTGGACATATGTGACGAGAATCGTCAATACGAAAAACAAAATGGCCAATACAACCGTTACGCGCTGAAACACCGCATCGAGCCCGCGCGCTTTCTGCTTCCCAAACAATTGCTCGGCGCCGCCGGTGATCGCCCCCGACAGCCCGGCGCTGCGGCCCGACTGCAACAAGACAACCGCGATCAGCGCGATCGACACAATGACAAGCAGCGTCACAAGCAAGGCATGCATGCCTGACACCTCCAACGACCGACGTTGCAATGATTTTACTATACCACAGATTGCCGTTGGCGGCAACTGGCGAGCCTGTCTCAACACACCGAAAGGCATAGATTCACTTTTTTTAAAAAAACATAATCCGGAAGATGCTCAAATGGAGGAAATCGATGAAATCATTGACGAATGCTTGGCAAAAATCGCAACGCATCTGACTTGATCAGCCTGGAGGAAACGGAAGAATGGAACGGTGTCGAAGGAAAGACTGCGTTTCCTGTCTTTTCTAGGAGGCCGGTGATTTAGTGCAAAATACTACTGATTCCACCCATTTCTCAATTAGAGAAACCATGTAGAATCAGCTTTCTTTTCTGAATGAAAATGCCTCCGATTGGTGTGTGACAGCGGTTTTTCACCAGCCTACTAGACAGCCGAATCGAAGGGCGGGGGCCAAAAAAATTCTCCGCTCCTACCCTTTTGCATAGATGGAGGAACGTTTCATCCTCCACTGTTTGACCCTCCATGCCTCGGGCGCGGTATGATCATTGTCGTCCGCAGCCGAAATGAGTTACAATGAAAGCAAATCGGCAACGACGGGAGGGACTCCAATGGCAAGACCAGACGAACGAGTCGTCATCGCGATTGACGGCTACCAATTCAAACGGGCGCGGGAGGCGAAGGAAGGGAAAATTTTCGTCACGTCGCCGATCGGGGCGAACTTTACGTTTGACGTCAACGTCATGCGGAAGCTGCTTGAGGCGATCGACCGCGACCCGGCGCTGGCGGAACAGTTCGGGCTTCCTTCACCGGGAGCAAACGAATAACAAAGGAACGGCGGTTGGCCGTTCCTTTTTCCTTATGCGCGCGTCATCCACGCTTCCCGCTCGCGGCCAAACGGATCGTCTTCAACATGGCTCGCAGCCGAAAAGACAAACGCCGGTTTGCGCTCGTTCGTATAGATCGGCCACTTCTCTGGCAAATGCGCGCCGTTCGGGTCGCCGGTGCGGGCGAACGAAAGCCAAGCGTAATGCATTTGATTGGCGATCGCCTCGCGCTCCGGCCGGCTGCCGACAAAATTGGCGACGCCGGGCTGATGGAGGTTGTGAAACACAAACGGCAGCTCAAGCGCATGGCATGCTTTCAGCTGTCCGCCGAACACCGGCGTTTCATAATCAAACCGATACATGTACACCTCGGCCCCCTGCGCCGCCTGGGCATCCGCCGTCCGCAGCATCCCCTCGACAAAAACGCGGTACGTCATGATGCGCAGCCACGTTTGCCACGCGGGCGCTGACGCATCCGCCGTTTCCTTGTAATAGCGGATTGCCGCGTCCGGAATCGGCCCGACTTCACGGTTGATCCGGTCAAGCAGTTCTTTTTCGCCAAGCTTTGTCCAAGACGGATCGGTCAACGTAAACAAATGGTACTCGTCTTTCGTCACGCCAATCAAAATCGGAACACCGCTGGCCGCCCCATCGCGGAGCGCTTTGATCGGATGGCGGCGCAGCACATGTCCGTCAATCACCGGGCCGTACGTGATTCCTGGGCCAAGCGACATCGCCGCCTGCAACAGTTCATTGGCTGGAATCGACAACAGCCGATCACGGTCGCCTAGACGGACGCCGGCGCGCTCGAGAATACGCTCGGTCATGGCCATCGCCGTCTCCGATGAACGAAGAAGAAGCGAACCCGACCCGCTTTGCAAAATGGCGCGCCGAAACAGCCCGCGGGCCTCCGGAAGCGACAACAGCACGCCAACGCTCGCCGCTCCGGCCGATTCACCGAAAATCGTGATGTTGTCCGGATCGCCGCCAAACGCCTCAATGTTCTCCTTCACCCAGCGCAATGCCGCCACTTGATCCAAAATGCCGAGATTGCCCGCTTGGGCGTACGCTTCGCCAAATGCATCACCGAGATGCAAAAAGCCGAACACATTCATCCGGTAGTTGATCGTCACGACAACGGCATCACCGTGTTTCGCAAACGCCGCGCCATCATACCACGGCGACGAGCCCGAACCAAACAAAAAGGCGCCGCCGTGAATCCAAAACAACACCGGGCGCTTCTTCCCATCGGCCGCGGGCGACCAAATGTTCAGGTACAGCCCATCCTCGCTCGGCGGCTCGCTCATCCTCCCGAGCAATCCGCTGAAAATCGGATCCGACGGCTGCATGACAACCGGCCCGAACGATGTCGCCTCCCGCACCCCATCCCATGCCTCAGGCGGCTCCGGCGGCAAAAACCGGCGCTCACCGACCGGCGCTTTCGCGTATGGAATTCCTTTCCAAACGGAAACGCCTTCATTCGTTTCCCCGCGCAACCGGCCGTACCTTGTTTCAACAACGGTTCGCTCCATCCCTCTACCTCCTGAATATTCAAACGATTCAAAAATAGTATAAACCACCACCCCTCCCACGTCCATCGTTTTGCGCCCGCATGAGAGGTGCTCATGCCGCTTCGAAAAGAGAGGTCCCATACCGAAAAGCAAAGATCACCGCGCCCGAAACCGTCAGCACCATTACAGTTTCTCTTGGCGCACCTTTTCTCTCATTAATTAATAAAGAAGATAAACTAGTAACTATCCCCAAAGCACCTGCAATGAAGAAAAGATATTTTATATTGAAATAATCAACACTGACCCCAAAAATAAACTGGGCTACTGGCGTTGATAGCATTGAAATTGCCATCATAATACTATTCACTCTTCCTAATAAATGAATAGGCACAGAATGTTGAACAAAAGTAGGTATAAGGACTCCTATAAAACCAGTAATTAAACCAATTACGAAAACGAAAATTAGAGTAATGAAAAAGTTTTGGGTGAAACATAGTGCGGCAATACCAGCAGCTTGTAAAAGAAAAGAGAAATATATAACCTTCAATTCAACCTTGTGAATGCTTTTAACTGAAAAGATTAAACCAGTTAACAAACTTCCCATTGACATCGATGAATATATATATCCTAAATACTTAGCATCATCACTAACATTTTTAGCCAAAAAAGGGAACAATACATTAACCCCGTTTGCTCCAATATTTACAAAAAACATAGTTATCACCAAATAAAAAATCATTTTTTGTCTATTCAAAAAACTAAAACCGAGTCGTAAATCCGAAAAGTAAGAAGTGTTGTCATTATTGTCGTTCATATTTTCAAGATGACTATTTTTACAATCAACAAACAAAATGGAAAAAGTTGAAAATACATATAAGATAGACATGGCGATCAAGGAACGTTCTATTGAGATTGATTCAACCATCCAAGCGGCGATTAAAGGACCCAAAATGATCGTTGTTCTTACAACAGTGAAGTATTGACTATTGAGACGACTTAAATATTCAGTAGCGACTAATCTTGGCTTTATTGATTCTGAGGCTGACCAATAAAAAGCATCAATCGCTCCAAACAAAACGGAGACCATTATGAGAATGACAAAAGAGATCGTATGATCCCATAACAGAATAGCTAAAACTAACACAATGATTGCCCTTATTATGTCTGACAACCACAGAAACAACTTTGCCCCTATTCGATCAATAACCGGTCCGCAAAGAAGCCCAGCAATAAATCTCGACAAACCTAGAGAAAATAAAACTGCTCCCATCAAAAAACCTGATTGTAAAACGTCAGCAATATACCAAGCTATAACAACACTGTATATGATGTCCCCCAAGTTGGAAAGAAACGTTGCTATGCAAAATTTTGTAGCGTTCAAAATGATCCCCCTTAAAAAGATTGAGACTAGGCATGTCATGCACTTGTGAAACAGAACAAAAATTCGTTGAAGCGCTTCCTGTGCTTCGGCAAATCCTCGTAACGTTCGCCCTGCCCATTTCTCGTTAAAATCTTGGATCGTCAAATACACGACTTTTTCCGCGGCTTCTAAACTGCTCAAACGGTTCATCCAATTCTATTCTAAAAATAAAAAACAACAAAAACTATTCCTGAAAATTAGACAATTTTCTACAAATTATGAGATGGAGAGGCGCAGTTTTCCTGAATGCGTCAAGACGTCTTGATCACCGCCAGCCATTCAGCGCCCTTTTGCCTCCATCAAAACAACAGGCGCCCCCTCCGTTAGGGACGCCTATTCCCGCTATTTTTTCAAATTGTAAAACGAGCGGATGCCTTGGTATATCGCGGTGTGGCCGAGCTCGTCCTCAATGCGAAGCAATTGGTTGTATTTCGCGACGCGGTCTGTACGTGAAGGTGCACCTGTTTTAATTTGACCAGCGTTTGTCGCCACCGCGATATCGGCGATCGTGCTGTCTTCCGTTTCGCCGGAGCGGTGCGAGATGACTGCCGTGTAGCCGGCGCGTTTCGCCATTTCGATGGCATCGAACGTTTCGGTCAACGTGCCGATTTGGTTGACTTTAATCAAGATTGAGTTGCCGACGCCTTTTTCAATGCCTTCGGCCAATTTTTTCGTGTTCGTCACAAACAAATCGTCGCCGACGAGCTGCACTTTGTGGCCGAGCCGCTCGGTGAGCAGTTTATGGCCTTCCCAGTCATTTTCATCGAGCCCGTCTTCGATCGAGATGATCGGATATTTCGACACGAGCTCTTCATACCAAGCGACCATTTCTTCCGACGTTTTGACGACGCCTTCGCCTTCCAAATGGTACTTGCCGTCTTCTTTGTTATACAGCTCGGACGACGCGACGTCCATCGCGAGCATCACTTGTTCGCCCGGTTTGTAGCCGGCTTTTTCGATCGCTTCGATGATCGTTTGCAGCGCTTCTTCGTTCGATTTCAAGTTCGGGGCGAAGCCGCCTTCGTCACCGACTGCCGTGTTGTAGCCTTTCGCTTTTAGCACCGCTTTTAAGCTGTGGAAAATTTCCGCCCCCATGCGCAGCGCTTCGCGGAAGCTTTCCGCACCGACCGGCATGATCATGAATTCCTGAATGTCAACGTTGTTGTCCGCATGCGCGCCGCCGTTTAAAATGTTCATCATCGGCACCGGCAGCGTTTTGGCGTTAAAGCCGCCCAAGTATTGGTACAGCGGCAGACCCAGTTCGTCCGCTGCCGCGCGGGCGACGGCCAGCGACACGCCCAAAATGGCGTTGGCGCCGAGCTTGCTTTTGTTTTCCGTGCCGTCTAATTCAATCAGCTTCCGGTCGATCGCCACTTGGTCGGTGACTTCGAGGCCGATGATTTCCGGCGCGATCACTTCGTTGACGTTTTCGACTGCTTTTAGCACCCCTTTGCCGAGGTAGCGGTTTTTGTCGCCGTCGCGCAGTTCGACGGCTTCATATTCCCCGGTTGAGGCGCCGCTTGGCACCAGCGCGCGGCCGAAGCCGCCTTCTTCCGTATACACTTCCACTTCCACCGTTGGATTGCCGCGCGAATCGAGCACTTCACGCGCATACACATCGATAATCGCAGACATCTCGATACTCTCCTTTCAAGATTTATTCATGAACGATTAACGTTTTTCCGGTCATTTCTTTCGGCTGCGGCAAGCCGAGCAAATCGAGCATCGTCGGCGCCAAGTCGCCTAAAATGCCGCCGTCTCTGAGCTTGATGCCTTTTTTCGTTACGATAACCGGCACCGGATTCGTCGTATGGGCCGTTTGCGGCTTGCCGTCCGGCGTCAGCACTTCATCCGCATTGCCGTGGTCAGCGGTGATGATCGCGATGCCGCCTTTGGCCAAAATGGCATCGACCACTTTGCCGAGGCACTCATCAACCGCTTCCACCGCCTTGATCGTCGGTTCGAGCTTGCCCGAATGGCCAACCATATCCGGGTTCGCGTAGTTCAAGATGATCGCATCGTACTTATCAGCCGCAATCTCTTTCAGCAGCGCGTCCGTCACTTCATACGCGCTCATTTCCGGCTTCAAGTCGTACGTCGCCACTTTCGGCGAGTTGATCAAAATCCGATCTTCGCCCGGAAACTTCTCTTCGCGGCCGCCGCTGATGAAAAATGTCACGTGCGGATATTTTTCCGTCTCGGCGATGCGCAATTGGCGCAAGCCGTGCTGCGACAACACTTCGCCAAGCGTGTTGTCAAGGTTCGTCGGCTTGAACGCCACGTACCCTTTCACCGTTTCGCTGAAATGCGTCAAGCAGACAAAGAACAAATGCTTCGGATGCTTCGGCCCGCGGTCAAACTCGCGGAAATCTTCGTTCGTGAACGTGTTTGAAATTTGGATCGCCCGGTCGGGGCGGAAATTATAGAAGATGATCGCGTCGTTGTCTTGAATCGTCGCCACCGGACGGCCGTCTTCGCGGACGATGACCGACGGTAGGACGAATTCGTCGTAAATGCCATGCTTATAGGAGTCTTCAATGCATTCAAGCGGATCCCGGTACGTCGGGCCTTCGCCGTACACCATGGCCCGATACGCCTTCTCGACGCGGTCCCACCGCTTGTCGCGGTCCATCGAGTAGTAGCGGCCCGATAACGTCGCGATTTCACCGACGCCGTATTCCTTGATTTTTTCCTGCAGTTCTTTGATGTATTGCGGCGCCGTTTGCGGGCCGACGTCGCGGCCGTCCAAAAAGCCGTGGATGTACACGCGCTTCACGCCTTCTTTCGCCGCCAGGCGCAAAAGGGCGTACAAATGGTGAATATGGCTGTGCACCCCACCGTCCGAAAGCAAGCCGAACAAATGCAAGCTCGTCCCATGCTGCTTCACATGGTTCATCGCCGCCAAAAACGTTTCATTGCGGTCAAACTCGCCTTCGCGAATGGCGATATTCACCCGCGTCAAGCTTTGGTAGACGATGCGGCCGGCGCCGATGTTTAAGTGCCCGACCTCCGAGTTGCCCATTTGCCCTTCCGGAAGCCCGACCGCCTCGCCGCACGCCTTGAGCGTTGTATGCGGGTATTCGTTCCAATAGCGGTCAAAGTTCGGCTTCTTCGCTTGGGCGACCGCATTGCCGTATGTTTCCTCGCGCAGCGCAAACCCGTCCAAAATGATGAGAGCCACCGGTTTTTTACTCATGGCGGCCCGCCTCCACCAATTGCAAGAATGAAGCCGGCTCGAGGCTCGCCCCGCCGACTAAGGCGCCGTCAATCTGTTCTTGCGCCAAGAAGTCGCGGATGTTGTCCGGTTTGACGCTGCCGCCGTATTGAATGCGGATCGCTTCCGCCGCTTCCGGGCCAAACAAGCGCGAGACGACCGAACGAATATGGCCGCAAACTTCATTCGCATCTTCGGCGGTTGACGATTTGCCCGTGCCGATCGCCCAAATCGGCTCGTATGCGATAACCGCTTCCTTCACTTGGTCCGGCGTCAATCCCGCGAGCGCTTTTTCCACTTGTGAAGCGACGACGGCGTTCGTCTGCCCCGCTTCCCGTTCCTCAAGCGATTCGCCGCAGCAAATAATCGGTATAAGCCCACGGGTGAAGGCCGCCAACACTTTTTTGTTCACGGTCTCATCCGTTTCCGCAAACATTTGCCGGCGCTCCGAATGGCCGAGGATGACATACGTAACGCCGATGTCTTTCAGCATGACCGGGCTCACTTCGCCCGTGTACGCCCCTTGGTCGGCAAAGTGCATGTTTTGCGCCCCGATGTTTAAATCGGTGCCCTCTGCCGCTTGCACTAACCGATCCAAAAAGAGAAACGGCGCGCAAACGATGGAATCGACTTCGTCCGCCGGCGGCACGAGCCCTTTTACTTCCTCGACAAATTGAACAGCTTCCGCCAGCGTTTTATGCATTTTCCAGTTGCCTGCAATGATGCGTTTTCTCATCGTTCACCCTTCCTTTCGATGGGCGGTGTCCGCCGCCATGCGCCCAATCTGGCGCCGTGGGTCATTTGTCTTGCAACGCAACGACACCCGGCAGCTCTTTTCCTTCCATGAATTCGAGCGAAGCGCCGCCGCCGGTGGAAATATGATCCATTTTGTCGGCCAAGCCGAATTTTTCAACCGCCGCCGCTGAGTCCCCGCCGCCGATGACCGAATACGTGTCGGTCGCTTCCGCCAATGCTTGGGCAACCGCTTTTGTCCCATGGGCGAACGCCTCCATTTCAAAGACGCCCATCGGGCCGTTCCAGACGACGAGCTTTGATTGACGAATGACATCGCGGTACAATTCGCGCGTTTTTGGACCGATGTCAAGCGCCTCCCAATCGCTTGGGATGGCGTCAATCGGCACGACTTTCGTATTGGCGTCGTTGGCGAACCGGTCGGCGATGACGACGTCCACCGGCATATAAAAACGGACGCCTCTTTCTTTCGCCTTTTCCATAAATGATTTGGCTAGGTCGATTTTGTCCTCCTCCAGCAACGACTTGCCGACGTCATGGCCGAGCGCTTTGACGAACGTATACGCCAGCCCGCCGCCGATGATCAAGTTGTCGACTTTCTCAAGCAAATTGTCGATGACGCCGATTTTGTCTTTCACTTTTGCGCCGCCGATGATCGCTGTAAACGGGCGGTCCGGATTCGAGAGTGCCTTGCCGAGCACTTCGAGTTCTTTTTCCATCAAAAAGCCAGCGACCGCCGGCAAGTAATGAGCGATGCCTTCCGTCGACGCATGGGCGCGGTGGGCGGCGCCGAACGCATCGTTGACATACAGATCCGCCAGCTCCGCAAACGCTTTGGCCAGCTCGGGATCGTTTTTCTCTTCGCCGGGGTAAAAACGGACGTTTTCCAGCAAGAGCACATCGCCTTCGTTCAAGTTCGCGACCGCCGCTTTCACCTCATCGCCGACCGCTTCATTCGTTTTGGCGACCGGCCGCCCAAGCAGTTCGCCGAGCCGCTTCGCAACGGCATCCAAACGCAATTCTTCGACCACTTTCCCTTTCGGGCGGCCGAGGTGGCTCGCTAAAATGACTTTCGCTCCGTTTTCGATCAAATAGCGGATCGTCGGGAGTGCGGCGCGAATGCGCGTGTCATCGGTGATGGCGCCTTCTTCCATCGGCACGTTAAAATCGACGCGGCAAAAGACGCGTTTTCCTCTCACCTCAACATCGCGAATCGTCTTCTTGTTCATCGTTCGGGCCCCCTTTTGGCTGCAGTTTCGACAAAGGAAAAGGAGTGGGGATCATTTCCCCGCTCCCCTCCATTTCCCTATTATAGACTTGAACGGATGGAAAACTCAACGCCGAGCCGACATTACAGCCCTTTGGAGGCGATGTAGGCGGCCAGGTCAACGACGCGGTGCGAATAGCCCGTTTCGTTGTCATACCACGAAACGACTTTCACCATTTTGCCTTCAATGACCATCGTCGACAGCGCATCGATTGTCGACGAAGCGGTGCTGCCGTTGTAGTCGCGCGACACGAGCGGTTCTTCACTGTAGGCCAAAATGCCTTTCAGTTCGCCTTCCGCCGCTGCTTTCAACGCCGCGTTCACTTCTTCGACCGTCACTTCTTTTTCCAGCTCCGCCACCAAGTCGACGACCGATACGTTCGGCGTCGGCACGCGCATCGCCATGCCGTTCAATTTGCCTTTCAATTCCGGCAGAACGAGCGCCACAGCTTTCGCCGCCCCGGTCGTCGTCGGGATGATCGATTCCGCTGCCGCACGGGCCCGGCGCAAATCTTTATGCGGCAAGTCCAAAATTTGTTGGTCGTTCGTGTACGAGTGAACGGTCGTCATCATGCCGCGGATGATGCCGAATTTCTCATGCAGCACTTTGGCAAACGGCGCCAAGCAGTTCGTCGTGCACGAGGCGTTCGAGATGACATGATGGGCTTTCGGGTCGTATTTGTCTTGGTTGACGCCCATGACGATCGTAATGTCCTCGCCTTTCGCCGGCGCGGAAATGATCACTTTTTTCGCGCCCGCTTCCAAATGCTTCGCGGCGTCTTCGCGTTTCGTGAAGCGGCCGGTCGATTCGACGACAATGTCAACGCCGATCTCGCCCCACGCCAAGTTCGCCGGATCGCGTTCCGCCTTGACGATGATTTCTTTGCCGTTGACGACCAAGTTGTTGCCGTTCACCGACACTTCGGCATCCAGACGGCCATGGACGGAGTCGTACTTCAACAAATGCGCCAGCGTATTGGCATCGGTTAAATCATTCACCGCCACCACTTCAATGTCCGGGTTTTTCAATGCCGCGCGGAACACGTTGCGCCCGATGCGGCCAAATCCGTTAATCCCAATTTTTACTGCCATCGTTGGTTCCTCCTTATGAATTAGATTGTATCGGCAAGGGACTTGACTCCCCTACTAACGCTTTCGCGGCACCTTCGTCCGTCACCAGGAGCGAACGCGGGGCCTGCTTCATGTAGGCGCGAATGGCCTTCGCTTTCGATGCCCCTCCGGCAACGGCAATGACATGCTCGACATGCGGGAGGTGTTCCAGTTGAATGCCGACCGTTTTCACTTTATGCACGACGTCGCCGCGCTCGTTGAAATAGTAGCCGAACGCTTCAGCGACCGCATGGCGGGCGATGATGTTTTCCATCTCCGCAGGCGGCGTTTTCCGCCGCTTGGCCATCGTCATCGCTTCGCCGATGCCGTGGACGACCATGCGGCACGATTGAATGAGTTCCAACACTTCTTTCACCGCCGGCTCTTCGACAAGCGACGCGTACGCTTCATCGCTCAAGTGGTCGGGCACGTGCAGCAACCGATAGCGGCCCGTCGCTTTTTCCGCCATTTTCGCACAAATCGTGTTCGCCTGATTCTCAACATCTTCACCAAGGCCGCCGCGCGCCGGCACGAACAACACATCGCGAAGCTTCGAATCCGGCGTCATCATCTCCGCGACCGCCGCCATCGTCGTCCCGCCGGCCACGGCGACGATGTCCCCGGGTTCCAGCAGCTCCTTCATGCAGGCGACACACGCTCTTCCCATTTCTTTTTTTACCCAAGGGGAACGGTCGCTATCCCCGGCGACAACAATCACGCGCGGAATGCCGAGCTGCCCCTGGAGCGCGGCTTCTAGCTCTTTGAGACCGAGCGCTTCCCGCATGAAATCATTGAGCGTATGAAGGAGCGCCTGGCCTTCCTCCGTCAATCGCATGCCCGACACATCGGCGAAAAGCAAGTTTTGCCCTTTCAAAAACTCCGTTTCCGATCGGAGCACCCGCTCGCTCATGCCAAGGCTCGCCGCCAGCGCCCGCCGCCCGATCGGCGCCATGAGCGAAATGGAGTGCAAAATTTGATATCGTTTTTGCATAACATCAAGCAAGTCAGGCAATAACTTTTTTTGCGCCTCTAATAACGATCGCATCGGCTCTTTCTCCTTGGTTTGACATAGGGACATTATTTGTCCCGGTGTGACATATTATGTCCCACCTCTTCATAAAAAATTCCTCCCGCGCCATGTCCATTATAACAGGAGGCGGCGGGGCGTTCAACTGTTTTGCGCCGCCCGCAACCGCTTTCTCACCGTTTCTTTTTCAATCATTCCATAGCCGATTTCTTCGCCGTTGAGTTCCACGACGGGAATCATCAGCTGGTATTTTTCAAGCAGCGCATCATCTTGATAAATATCCACTTCTTCGATCGTAAAGGCCATGTCCGCCTGCAGCTCCATCAACACCGCCTTGGCTTTTTCACAAAGCGGGCAGTTGGTTTTCGTATACAAACGGATGTGCATCAGTTTCTTCCTTTCTTCCATCTTATGCATGATTTACAGATTCGTGTATTGCTTCCGCTTCGCCGAGGACGGAATGCGCAGCTGCTCGCGGTATTTCGCCACCGTTCGCCGCGAGATGGCGATGCCGTGCCGGCCGTGAAGCAAATCGGCAAGCTGCTGGTCGGAAAGCGGCGCTTGCGGGTCTTCGGCGGCAATCAGCTCTTGGATGATCGCTTTCACTTGGGTCGACGAAGCGGCCTCATCTGTTGCCTCGGCGGTAGCGGCGCTCGAAAAAAAGCGGCGCAGCTCGACCGTGCCGAACGGCGTTTGCGCATATTTATGGCGCACCGCGCGGCTCACCGTCGATTCATGCACCCCCAGTTCCTCAGCCACCTCGCGCATTGTCATCGGTTTGAGCGCGGACAGCCCGAATTCGAAGCACGGGCGCTGCCGTTCCACGATGACCGCCATCAGCTGAAGCAGCGTCTGCTTGCGCTGTTCCAGACTTTTCGCGAGCCACGCAAACTGCCGATATTTTTCTTTGATAAACTGTTCGGCCTGCCGGTCGCCGGATGCGGCAATGCGCTGCTCGTACTCCCGGTTCCACCCGAGCTCCGGATGGATGTCGTCATTGTAGGCGACCACCCAGTCTCCATCCGCCCCCCTGGCGACGATCACATCCGGCACCACCAAAGGCGGTTTGTCGCTCGAATAGTGAATGCCCGGCCGCGGCTCGAGCGAGCGAATGAGCTCAAAGACGCGCTGCAGCTCGCCAAGACCGACGCCAAGCTGCTTGGCCAACGTTTTCCACGACTTTTCCGCAAAGGGGACAAAATGGCAGCGGACGATCGTTTCCGCCAGCTCGTCGCGCTCCGGAAGGCGTTCGAGCTGCAAACGAAGGCACTCGGCCAAATCACGCGCCCCGACTCCCGGCGGGTCGAGCGACTGAACGAGGCGCAGTCCCCGCTCCATCTCTTGTTCTGACGCAGAAAATTGCGCCGCCAGCTCAACGAGCGGGACACGCAAATAGCCGTCCTCATCAAGCGAAGCGATGAGACAACGAACGATGCGCTCATCCCGATCGGCCAGCTTGAGCGAAGGCAGCTGAGAAAGCAAATGGCCGACGAGCGTCTCCTGCCGGGCCCCGATGTTCTCCAGCCACTGCTTTTGGTCCCGTTCCGTCCGATGGACCCGCTGCCGCCCCCGGCTGCGGCGAATTTCCAAAAACGGGTTTTCCAGCGACCGCTCATATAAAAACGCTTCCAAATCCACCGCGGAATACTGAAGCAGTTCAATCGCCTGCACAAGTTCCTTCGTCAGCGCCAACTGCAGCCGCTGCTCCTGCCTTAACTCCGCCCTCATCGTCACGCCCCCTTTTCTTTTATTGTACACGACGGGAAGGGGAGGAGGTAGAAGAAATTTTTGACGGCTGCCTGCAGGCAAACAGACGAAGGGAACCAAAAACGCCCCCTTCTTCTGACCCTATGTAGCGATCAAAACGAAAAACGACCGCAAACGCGGTCGCATCAAGGGATTTGGGAATCTCAATCCGAACTTGTCGGATAGTTGGAACGCCCCTCGGCAGGATAATAACCATATCCTAAAAGTATTGATATTTCAATATTTGAGCCACACGTTCTCTTGCATCGTGCAAAATTTGTGCAAAATTATTTTCGGCTGCTATCCCGTGCAAAAAAGGCGGAGCGATCCGCCTTCTTTTCGTTGCTCATATTCCATCCTTTTTAATCTTCCTCATCATCTTCTCGATGAAAGAAGGGATACTTCAGAAGCATTTTCTGAAACGATCCCTCATCCCTTATGGGAAGACGGCGATGCGGAAACTTGTAGTAGCATTTTTGATGCATGACAGTATTGACGATGTCGAGGAACCCTTTTTCGTCTGGCTGAATCGGCTCAGAACAAATCGGGCAACGCAGGCGGCCGATGATTGGAAACATGTTCATTTCTCCTTCCAAGATAATAACTCATCCAATAAATACTTCATCAAGTCATTTCTTTGGAACGACTACCATGAATTTCGTGGAGAAATGGGCGGTTGGAGGAGGAAGAGACCCGGACTGCAGCCTCGGCCAAGCCAGCTCGGATCGAACAGGACAAACGGAAGACAGGGCGGTTGTTGGCGGATGTGATGCGTCAAAACATCCCGTATCTTCAGCGGTCATCAGGGACGCCGATGTATCAAGCGCCGTCGGCACTTCAGGATGTTGGTTAGGTGTAAAAAATGGAATACAATATCACCGCCTCAAGATGAGGGATGAGAGTCCGAAAGCGTTTGCGATATTAATTCCTGAAAATTGTTCACTAACCGTCCATTTACAACGTCCGTAGTGAACCAAAAAAAGTTCCCACAAAGTCTTGACTGACTCCGCCAAAGTTGTTAAGTTTAAATTATGAAAATTCGGAAAATATAATGATAGGGGGGAGTTAAAAGTGGTGAAACGTCTATCATTATGTTTAGGAGCCTTTCTACTCGGACTAGGATTATTTATTTCGCCTAAAGGTGCTTCCGCCCATGATAATGGAAGACAATTGGGCCAATAACGACACGATCGGCTATGGATACGAGACAGACGGTGGGTATGTTCTAGCCATTCAACGAATGCTAAAAGATACACCTTGGGGTTATAGTGCAGTCGACGGATATTGGGGTTCTAAAACCTATAATGGAGTGGTTAATTTTCAAAGAAACGAAGGTATAGCGGCCGATGGTATTGTTGGACCTGTTACATGGGAAGAGTTTGAGGATTATCGGGTCTATGTTGGTTATTTAGGTTCTACTCAATATTATGAATGGAACTATAACTTAACCGATAGCTATCCGGCTACCTATTTGCGTGATGCATGTTATGGATGGTATATTGATGTAACAACTAACAATTCCGAGGACTATTGGCATGTTGACCATGATTTTGAAAGATTAACGTACATGTGCTTATAAGGGGGGTTATCATGAAGAAGAAAAATCTCATAATTGGCGGTATTGTAGGAGCAGCACTTGCTGTTGTTATTTCCGGTTTTGTTTCACAAGAAAAAGCAACATCAGCAAATTCCTATCAAAACACGAAAGTGACAGAAGATACAAAAATAAAGGTCGAACGTTTTAATGGAATTGCCCAAGACAAACTGCCGTTTAAAGCCAAAAAACCGACTGTGCTTCCGGAAGATGTGAAAGAACTTGAACCTAAAACAGAGGTAGTTACTCAAGGAGCCAAAAAACTAACGGTTGTCAAACAGGCGTGGGTGGATAAAGACGCTGATAAGAAGTTAAAGTATCAACGAAAAGAATTGTTGATCATTCAATCCGATGATGATGGAACAGTTAAGCCGATGAATGTTCTCTCAAAAGGAGAAAAAATTCAAGTAGCTGGCGTAGATGCATGGTTGATTAAGCGTGGCGAACATGATCCTATTCAATTGATATTTTGGAAAGATGGTCGTTACTTTAATGTCCGAGGTATGAACATTAAAGCCGACAAATTAATCAAGATTGCAGAATCCCTGCAATAATCAAAATCTCGGCTATCTGCCGGGGTTTTTTATCTTTTTAACATAGTTCCGAAAGAAGTCTCCCGCTTCAAGCGCATGAAGCCCTTCAACGAATGTTTGAAGAACGTTACAATTAACCAAATAATGTAAATCAATGAGATAAGGGGATTTTCCCTTTCCACACAGGAGACTGAATATTCAGTCTCCTGTGTGGAGGAAACAGCCCCCTCTATTCCAAATCCATTTCAGAGATACCCTATCTATTTTACATTACACAAAATTCTTGACGTTACCAGGAACTCCGAAAACATCAAAATGAATTAGCTATGAAAACTGGATTGAGAAACACGAAAAATTTAGTGTTTATCAATTCAAAAATGGAAATTGTGACAAATAACGCGGTCAATAAAACGTTGCGAGCATTATGCAAAAAAATCGGGATTAAAACGATCACTTGTCACGGGCTCCGGCATACTCACGCATCCATGCTCTTGTATAAAGGAGTGAATATCAAATACGTTTCACGAAGACTGGGCCATAAAGATATTGTAACCACTTTACAAACGTACTCGCACATTTTAGATGAGATGGAACAAAAAGAGTCCCGTCAAGTTGATCTCGCGATGGAGGAGCTGTATCATGCCAAATAGCCGTGCAAAATTCGTGCAAAATTTTTTCGGATTCTATCGTTTTTTTCGGGATTCCCAAAAATAAAAAACGACCGCAAACGCGGCCGCACTCAAAAATGATAGATCCTATACGCGTAGCGCCCTCGGCAGGATTCGAACCCACGCTAAGAGAACCGGAATCTCTCGTGCTATCCACTACACTACGAGGGCATATCATTTTATGATTTCTCTGTTTCGTTCCGTCGCATGTTCTATTATAGCAGGATCGCACAAAAATGCAAGAGGAAAAATGCAATAAAAAACAGGAAAAATGGAATCTTTGTTCCTTCCCCATCAATGACACAGCCGCGGGCAACGGGTTAAAAAAATGAAAAAGCGGTTATGATGAAAAGAGGGATGTTCGCCCCCAGCCGCGAATATGTTATAAAGAATGGAGAAGGCGTTTTGTTTGACCTTCATTGACCATTCGTGTATGATGAAGACGTACATATTGATCCATTAAGATGGAAAAGGAGGCGTTTTTTGATGTATTTGATTCCGACTGTCATCGAACAGACGAACCGCGGGGAGCGGGCGTACGACATTTATTCACGCTTATTGAAAGACCGAATTGTGTTCCTTGGCAGCCCGATCGACGATCAAGTGGCCAACTCGATCGTCTCGCAGCTGTTGTTTTTGGCGGCGGAAGACCCGGACAAAGATATTTCTTTGTACATTAACAGCCCGGGCGGCTCGATCACAGCCGGCTTGGCGATTTACGACACGATGCAGTTCATCAAGCCGGACGTCTCGACGATTTGCATCGGCATGGCCGCTTCCATGGGGGCGTTTTTGCTGGCCGCTGGTGCGAAAGGGAAACGATTCGCCTTGCCGAACAGTGAAATCATGATCCACCAACCGCTCGGCGGCGCCCAAGGGCAAGCGACAGAAATCGAAATCGCGGCGAAGCGCATTTTGTTCCTGCGCGACAAATTGAACCGCATTCTATCGGAAAACACCGGCCAGCCGATCGAAGTGATCGAGCGCGATACGGACCGCGACAACTTTATGACCGCGCAAAAAGCGCAAGAATACGGCATCATTGACCGCGTGCTGACGCGCGCTGATGAAAAATAAGCCAAAGCAAACGTCGGCAGAACCGCGATAGAGCCGCGCCTGCCTCGACATGGACGAAAAACAAAACAGCAGAAAAGGCTGCTTCCGACCAAAACGGAGCAGCCTTTTCCGTTTCCTTAAAGCCCTCATGCCGCCTTACTTGTCCCTTTGCACATAGGCGGCGAGCTTTTCGATCGCTTCTTGCTCATCCGGCCCGTCGGCCACGAGCGTGACCACCGCTCCATGGCCGATGGCAAGGCTCATCAAGCCCATAATGCTTTTTGCGTTGACACGTTTCCCGTCTTTTTCCAAAAAAATATCAGCGGAAAAACGGTTCGCTTCTTGGACAAACAACGCCGCCGGGCGCGCCTGCAACCCGGTTTTTAATTTCACTTCCACTTGTTTTTCAACCATTCTCCATCTCCCCTTTACAGCGATTTATGGAAATCGACCGGCTTTCCGGCCCGCAGCCGCTCCGCGATCTCATCAATTTTGCGCAGCCGGTGGTTGATGCCGGATTTGCTGATTTTCCCGCCGGCGACCATCTCGCCGAGCTCTTTCAGCGTCACGTCTTGATGCTCAATGCGAAGCTTCGCGATTTCCCGCAGCTTGGCCGGCAGCGAATCAAGGCCGATCGTCTCATCGATGTAGCGGATGTTTTCGACCTGCCGGAGCGCGGCACCGATCGTTTTGTTCAAATTGGCGGTCTCGCAATTGACAAGCCGGTTGACCGAGTTGCGCATGTCGCGGACGATGCGGATGTCCTCAAAGCGGAGCAGCGCCTGATGGGCGCCGATGATGTTCAAAAACTCGGCGATTTTTTCGGCCTCTTTTAAATACGTAATAAACCCCTTTTTCCGTTCCAACGTTTTCGCATTTAAAAGAAAGTGGCTGTTCATCAATTCGCATAACGCCCGGTTATGCTCCTCATACAGCGAAAAAATCTCCAAATGGTAGGACGACGTCTCCGGATTGTTGACCGAACCGCCAGCCAAAAACGCCCCGCGCAAATACGAGCGCTTGCAGCATTTTTTCTTGACGAGTTCCGGAGAAATATCATGGATGAGCGAAAAATCGCCGTTCACAATGTAAAGCTCGCGAAGGAGCTCAGCCGCACCATCGGTGACGCGGACGATGTAGACGTTGTTTTTTTTCAAGCGCATTTTCTTGCGGACGAACAGCTCGACGGCGGCATCATACCCTTTTTTCAGCAGCGTATAAATGCGCCGAGCGATCGCCGCATTTTCCGTCTGAACATCGACGGCCATTCGCCCGCCGGAAAACGACAGCGAACCGTTCATGCGCAAAAGCGCCGACAGCTCCGCCCGCAAGCAGCAAGACTTCACTTCCAAATGGGTCAATTCTTTCTTCGTTTCCGATGCAAAAGACACGATCGCTCCACCTCCATTCGTTCCCCGCATCCGGCCGGTGGAGGTGCCTGACATTCGGCGCGGCCATCGGAAGCGCCGCCTCCCCATGATGGCGCTTGGCGTTCCACTCAGCCCCTTCCCTCAAGAGCAGGAGAGAAGCCCGAGAAGAAGGGCGGCGACTTTCGCCGTATTATGGCGAATCACCCCATCTTCATACGTGACAATATCATCGCGGATGACTTGCAACGAAAGCCCGCTGCTGTCGTCACGCACCGGCTCGGCCCGCTCGGCCTCATAGCGGCGTCGGATCGCCTCCGGGATCACCCCGCTGTTGATGATCACCGCGTCCAAAAACGGGCCGCCAAGATGAGCATGAAGCGCCTCCACATGGTCGCTCACCGTATAGTGCGGCGTCTCGCCGGCCTGAGTCATAATGTTGCATATATATACTTTTTTCGCCTTTGCCTTGCACACTTCCTGCCCGATTTTCGGCACGAGCAAATTCGGCAAAATGCTCGTGTATAAGCTCCCCGGGCCGATGACAATCAAATCGGCGCGGCGGATGGCATCAACCGTCTCCGGCAGCGGCTCAATATCCTCTGGGGTTAAAAACACCCTCTTAATTTTTTTCCCCGCCCTCGGGATTTTTGACTCGCCAGAGATGATGGAACCGTCTTCCATCTCCGCGTGCAAGACGACGCTTTTGTTCGCCGCCGGCAACACTTGGCCGCGCACGTTCAACACTTTGCTCATCTCGCGGATCGCCTTGACAAAATCGCCGGTAATCGACGTAAGCGCCGCCAAAATCAAATTGCCGAGCGAATGGCCGGATAAGCCGTTGCCGTTTTGAAAACGGTGCTGGAACAGCTCGACAATGAGCGGTTCGACGTCAGACAGCGCGGCCAACACGTTGCGGACATCTCCAGGCGGTGGGATGTGCAGCTCATCGCGCAGCCGCCCGGAACTTCCGCCGTCATCGGCGACGGTGACAATGGCGGTCAAATCCAATTCATGCTGCTTCAGCCCCCTCAGCAGCACGGGAAGCCCGGTGCCGCCGCCGATGACGACCAGTTTCGCTGCTTGTTCGTTCCTCATCGGTGTATGTCCTTTCCCCTCTCCATGTCCCGGTGCGAGACAGCGGTTTTATAGTCGGTCGAAAAATGGCGGGCGATGTATTCGGCGAGCGTCACTGAGCGGTGCTGGCCGCCCGTGCAGCCGATGGCGATCACCAGTTGGCTTTTTCCTTCGCGCTGGTAATACGGCAGCATAAACGACAACAAGTCGATCAGCTTTTCCAAAAACTTTTGCGTTTCCCCCCACTTGAGCACGTAGGATGATACCTCATCGTCCAACCCGGTTTTTGGCCGCATATGTTCAATGTAATGCGGGTTCGGCAAAAAGCGGACGTCAAACACCAAATCCGCATCAATCGGAATGCCGTACTTAAACCCAAACGACATGACGTTGATGGTGAACCCGGATTGAGCGTGCGAGGAAAACTGGCGGATGATTTTCTCCCGCAGCTCGCGCGGCTTGAGCCCCGTCGTATCGTAAATGATTTGCGCCCGTCCTTTGATTTCTTCCAGCAGCTTCCGCTCAAGGCGGATCCCCTCAAGCGGGGGCTCGTTCGGCGCGAGTGGATGCGTCCGCCGCGTTTCTTTGTAGCGGGCGACCAGCGTCGAATCTTGGGCGTCCAAAAACAACACTTGCGGGATGACCCACGCTTGCTCGGCCAACTCATCAAGCGCAGCGAACAAATGGTCGAAAAAGTCGCGGCTGCGCAAATCGATGACGATAGCAACCTTATTCATTTTATTTCCGGACTCTTTCACGAGCTCCAAAAATTTCGGCAGCAGCGTCGGCGGCAAGTTGTCAATACAAAAAAAGCCGAGGTCTTCAAAGCTTTGGATCGCCACCGTTTTGCCTGCACCGGACATGCCGGTGATGATGACAAGCTGAATCGGTGGCAGCGCTCCGTTTTGCCCCATTGTCGTCTCTCCTCTCCATCAACTCGGATCCAACCGATACGAAAGCAGTTCAAACTCCTCTGTATACACAAACACCCCGTACATGACCCCTTTGCCTTTCAAGGCGTAGTCCAAAATATGATAGTCGCCAGGGGCCATCGGCAGCGTCGAAAGCGTCTCCACTTTATGCCAGGCGAGCGTCCCTTCTTCGGAAGACAGCACATTTTCACCGATGAAGTCGTCGGCGAAAAACGTAAACATCATCCACTCCGACACCGTTTCATTCCCATTTTTCATCACGATCGTAAAGACGCCTTTCAGCTCCGGATTCTTCAAATAGATGCCTGTCTCTTCTCGGTATTCGCGAATGCACGCTTCACGCACCGTCTCGCCGGGCTCCATTTTGCCGCCCGGAGCGACCCACCAGCCGCGCTTCGGCTTTTGCAAAAGCAGCACTTGGCCGTCTTTATATAATACGCAGTTTGTCACCCGTTGCAATTTGTTCACCCCAACCATTCGGCAAACACACATAATCAGTTTCATTTTACCATAAATAGTTAGGCTGCTCCACCTTCAAACCGCTGGAAACCGTCCGCTTTCCCGCCTGCAAAAACCACGGGCCCCACACTTCGTTTCCCAACCGAAAGACGCCATTCCCCAGCTGTTTGCAGAGCACGGCGGAAGGCAGGCGCAAAACAAAAAAGAGACGCGGACAAACGCCCGCGCCAAATGAAAGGATCTATATAAAAGGGGGTCAATTACTTACTTATAGCATACGACACTTCTATTGCATTCGTGTTACATCTGGATTAAATCACCATTACGGTTTTGTTGCGATTTCGTTACCGGTTCAGCGAACCCCTTGCTTATGAAGCTTTTCTTTCAGTTCCTCGACGTAGTGCTGGGCGCTTTGGGCGGCGATGCTGCCGTCGCCGGTCGCGGTGACGATTTGCCGGAGCGTTTTTTCCCGTACATCTCCCGCGGCGAAAATGCCCGGCACTTTCGTCTCCATCTTCTCGTTCGTCACAATATAGCCGTTTTCATTCGTGATGCCAAGGCTCACAAACGGCTTCGAGAGCGGCGCCATCCCGATGTAAATGAACACACCGTCGCATGGAAATTCACGCTCTTCACCCGTTTGCGTATGCACAAGCGTCACACTGCCGACTTTCCCGTCCTTTTCGTTGATTTGTTTCACTGTATGGTTCCAGATGAAATCAATTTTCTCATTGGCGAACGCCCGGTCTTGCAAAATTTTTTGCGCCCGCAGCTTGTCGCGGCGGTGGACGATCGTCACTTTATTGGCAAACCGCGTCAAATAGACGCCCTCTTCCACCGCCGAGTCGCCCCCGCCGACGACGACCAAGTCTTTTCCTTTGAAAAACGCCCCGTCGCACACCGCACAGTACGAAACGCCGCGGCCGCCGAGCTCCGCCTCGCCCGGAACGCCGAGCTTTTTATATTCGGCTCCCGTGGCGATGATGACGGCGCGCGCCTTGTATTCTTTGTCGCCGACGATGACCGTTTTGTACGCCTCGCCGTCGATGATTTCTTTCACGTCGCCGTAAGCATACTCCGCTCCAAATTTTTTTGCATGTTCAAACATTTTCGTCGCCAATTCCGGGCCTAAAATCGTCTCAAACCCTGGGTAGTTCTCGACTTCCTCAGTGTTGACCATCTGCCCGCCCGGGACGCCGCGCTCGATCATCAGCGTCGACAAATTGGCTCGCGATGTATAGACAGCCGCCGTCAGCCCCGCCGGCCCGGCTCCGGCAATAATCACATCGTAAATTTTTTCGTCTGCCACACCGTCCACTCCTTCGCTCGAGAATCCTTCCATTTTCATCGTATAGAAGTCGATTCGCCCTGTCTATTGATTTGCTCATGTATAGAGCCGGCGCGCTTTTTGCACGTATTTTTGCACTGTCGCCGCCGAGACGCCGTATTTGACCGCCATTTCTTTTTGCGTCACACGCTCTCCTTGCTGTCGGCGCCACATGTATTCAATCGCTGCCGCCCATGCAGCTCCGTTCGCAAACGGTTCGCGATCAGCCGACGGATGAACGGCCATCGCAAAGGCAAAGCGACAGAGCGCTTCCTTTTCCTCATTATGTGCGGAAAGCACATCGACCATGCGGACGATGTTCGCCGCCCAGGCGGACGGGCCATCGGTTAAACCGAACAAAACGTAATCGATAAATGGACGAAGTCGCGGATCGGCCGGCAACAAGCGGCAAACGGCGAGCGACATTGTCATTTCTTTCGAACGATGTGAACGGCTGAACAAATACAACCCGTACAACCAGTCAGCCAGTTCACCACTCTCAAACAAAGCAATCATGCGAATCAACCATTCATCCGTGAGCGATGTCGCCGCCCACGGCTCCTCGCCGCGTTTTTCCGGATGAAGCGCGAGAAACTCTTCCCACATTTGCCGAGCAAGCGGTTCATGCCCGGTATAGTAGGCAGCGCAAGCGAGCCAATAATAAAACGGCCCGTCACCGTGGAACCTTTGCTTATACAGACGGTGCAGCCAACGGAACGCCAAATCGAACCGCCCGACGAGCGCAAACGTCGCCCCGAGCTTATATTGATGCTCATGAAAAAATGGATACAGGCCGGCCAATGTCTCGCACAGCGCCGCCACCTGCTCTTCGTCGCGCAAATAGTGGGCAAACACAAGCGCATTGCAAAGCGCATGCAAATTGCCGGGGTCGCGCTTGAGCACGTCACGCACTTTCTTTTTCGCTTTTTCGATATCGCCGCTGTAAAAATAGGCAAGCGCCAAGTTGTTATGCGCCGCCCAAACGTCGGGATAGCGGGCGACAATCGCCTCGAGCGCCTCAATGGCTTCCGAAAACCGCTCCTCTTCCAGCAAGCGGCGGGCGCGATCCTCGAGCGCCATGAGGTCTTCCTGCTCTTCCGTCCATTCCGAGCCATCGAGCCGAAGCAGCTCAAGCAAGTCTGCCGCATCGTCGGCAAACTCTCCGTCCGGCTCATGCGTCAAATAGCGTTCGGCGTATTGCCTTGCCTCGCGAAACAGCCCGAGGCAGGCAAAATTGTTCGCCAAAAAATACAAACAGTCGTACATCGTCTCATCCAAATCGTGAATGATTTTCAGCAGCCATTGGTTGGAAAACTGATATTCGCCAAGCTCCGACAGCACAAGCGCAAGCTGCAAGGCGAATGAAGCATCGCGCTCATCCAAGCGGACGGCGCGCTCGAAATATTTTCTCGCTTTTTCCAAATCACCATGGTCGTATGCTTTCATCCCTTTTTTGAAAAAGAAATCCCCGCTTTGGATGAACGGCACAATCGTTGCTTTTCGTGATGATCGCTTCAGCTGTTTTCCCATTCTGTCCTCCGTTGTCCGTAAAATTCGTCGAACAACAGTATACCATATCAGGAGCGAAAACAAGCAAGAAACTTTAGGAATGCGGTTTTTCTATGAAAAAGAACGCCGGCGCGATGGCAGACGTTCTTTTTTCTCTTGTTATTTTTTGTCGCCCGCTCCCGCCTTTTGCGCGTGCCGCTCGGCCAGCGTCTCCAGCACGGCGTCAAGCGGCAGCTTTTGTTCGCGCAAAAGCACCAGCAAATGGTACAACAAATCGGCCGCTTCCCATTTCAACTCCTCATGGCTTCGGTTTTTCGCCGCGATGATCACTTCGGTCGCTTCTTCGCCGACCTTTTTCAAGATTTTATCGATGCCTTTTTCAAACAAATACGTTGTATACGCTCCTTCGGGGCGTTCGGCGTCGCGCTGGGCGATGATTTGTTCAAGCTCATTCAAAATCGCAAACCGGTCGGCCGCCGGCGTGCGCCCCGCGCCGTCAAGCGCGCGGGAAAAGCAGGAATACGTCCCCGTATGGCACGCCGGACCCGCCGGCTCCACCAGCACAAGGAGCGTGTCGGCGTCGCAGTCGTAGCGGATGTCGACCACCCGCTGCACGTTCCCGGACGTCGCCCCTTTATGCCACAACGCTTGGCGCGAGCGGCTGTAAAACCACGTTTCCCCCGTCGCGAGCGTTTTTTCGAGCGACTCTTTGTTCATATAGGCGAGCATGAGCACCTCTTTGCTTTGCGCGTCTTGAACGATGGCGGGCACCAACCCGTTGTCGTCAAAGCGAATGTCGGCTGTCATCGCACGTTCACCCCTCTTTCTTTCAAGTACGCCTTCACTTGACCGACCGATGTTTCTTTGTAATGGAAAATCGACGCCGCCAGCGCCGCGTCCGCTTTTCCTTTTTCGAACGCTTCCCAAAAATGCTCGGCCTTGCCGGCGCCGCCCGAGGCGATGACCGGAACCGGGACCGCTTCGCTCACTCGCCGCGTCAACTCGAGGTCAAAGCCGTTTTTCCCGCCGTCGGCATCCATGCTCGTCAGCAAAATCTCCCCGGCGCCAAGGCGCACCGCTTCTTTCGCCCAGGCGACGACTTCCCATTCCGTGGCGTTGCGGCCGCCGTGCGTATAAACGCGCCAAGAACCGAGCGCCTGATCGTACTTCGCATCAATGGCGACGACGATGCATTGCGAGCCGAAAAAGTCCGCCCCTTCGGTGATCAAAGCAGGATGGAGCACCGCGGCCGTGTTGAGCGACACTTTGTCCGCCCCGGCGCGCAACATGCGCTTCATGTCATCAAGCGAATGAATGCCGCCGCCGACCGTAAACGGAATGGCGAGCTGAGCAGCGACGCGCTCGACGACATCGACCATCGTTTTCCGCCCTTCGTGCGAGGCGGAAATGTCCAAAAACACGAGCTCGTCCGCTCCTTGCTCATCGTACGCCTTCGCAAGCTCGACCGGGTCGCCGGCATCGCGCAGCTGGACAAACTGCACCCCTTTGACAACGCGGCCGTCTTTTACGTCCAAGCACGGGATGATGCGCTTCGTAATCACCGCTCGTTCACCGCCTTTACCGCTTCCGCGAGCGTAAATTGATTGGTGTACAGCGCCTTGCCGACGATCGCTCCGCCGATGCCTTGACCGGCGTATTCGCGAAGCGCGCGCAAATCGTCGAGCGAGCGCACGCCGCCGGAGGCAATCACTTCTTTTCCCGTCGCCTCGGCCAAACGGACCGCCGCAGCGATGTTTGGCCCCGACAGCGTGCCGTCGGTGGCAATATCGGTGAAAATAAACGTCTCCGCCCCCGCCTCGGCAAGCATCCTTCCGAGCTCTTCCGCTTTCACGTTCGATGTTTGCACCCAGCCGTCCGTCGCCACGAAACCGTCGCGGGCGTCGATGCCGATGGCGATCCGGCGGCCGTATTTTTTCAACATCTCTTTCACAAACGGCGGATCGGCAATCGCCGCGCTCCCTAAAATGACGCGGGCGACGCCGCGCTCCAAATAGTAGGCGACATCGTCCTCGGTGCGAATGCCGCCGCCGACTTGGACGTTCACTGGAAACCGGCGGACCGTCTCAATGACAAACCGGTCGTTGACGCGCCGCCCTTCTTTCGCCCCATCTAAATCGACCATATGAATCCACTCCGCCCCTTGGGCGGCGAACTGTTCGGCCATCGCGACCGGCGAATCGCCGTACACCGTTTCTTGATTGTAATCGCCTTGCAACAGGCGGACGCATTTGCCGCCGCGCATATCGATCGCCGGATAAATCGTAAACGATGCCATCAGCCATTCTCCTTTCCTGTGGCGATGCCGACATAGTTGCGTAAGATGTGCATGCCGACCGCGCCGCTTTTTTCCGGGTGAAACTGTGTGCCAAACACGTGGCCGCGCCCGACGACCGCTGGGACGTCGACATCGTATTCGCTGCTGGCGAGCACGACCTCTTCGTCGCCCGGGACGACGTAATACGAATGGACAAAATACACATGCCCTTCCTCGACATCATCAAGAAGCGGCGACGGACGATGAAAGCGAAGCTGATTCCAGCCCATGTGCGGCACTTTGTACGGCTCGCCGGCTTTCGTCACGCCCGGAAAGCGGACGACGCGGCCGCGAAGCAGCCCGAGCCCTTCGGTCGGCCCGTTTTCCTCGCTTTCGTCAAACAACAACTGCATCCCTAAACAAATGCCGAGCAACGGCGTGCCGTTTTCAGCCGCCGCGCGGATGAAATCGGCCAGCCCGGTTTCACGCAAAATGTGCATCGCATCGCGGAACGAGCCGACGCCAGGCAAAATGAGCCCGCCTGCCCGCGCCAGCTCCTCATTGTCGCCGCTCACGATATACGGACAGCCAAGCCGCTCAAGCGCTTTGCTGACGCTGTATAAGTTGCCCATGCCATAGTCGATGATCCCGATCATCGTCATCCCATTCCTTTCTTCGCTGATCCATGCCCATCCCCTTGTTCAATGAACAACGGTATGACGGCATGCTTTTTTACGGCGCTCCCTTCATGCGCAAACCTCTCCTTGGCATCCGGTCGCCTTTCCTGCATCCGTGGAGCTTTTCCCGCAGGAAGCGCCGCCCTCGATCCGGACGCCTTCCCTGCGCCCGCGAAGCTTTTCCCCACAGGAAGCGCCCCCTCGATCCGGACGCCTTCCCTGCGCTCGCGAAGCTTTCCCCACAGGAAGCGCCGCCCTCGATTCGGACGCCTTCCCTGCGCTCGCGAAGCTTTCCCCACAGGAAGCGCCCCCTCGATCCGGACGCCTTCCCTGCGCTCGCGAAGCTTTTCCCCGCGAGAAGCGCTCCCCTCGATCGGTTAGAGCATCCCTTTCGTCGACGGGACGCCTTTGACGCGCGGGTCGACCATCGTCGCTTCATCGAGCGCCCGCCCGAGCGCTTTAAACACCGCTTCGATCATATGGTGGGTATTGCGCCCGTAATGAACGATGACATGCAAGTTCATCCGCGCCTCCAGCGCCAGCTTCCATAAAAACTCGTGAACGAGCTCGACATCGAACGTGCCGACTTTCGCCGCCGGAAATTCGCCGCGAAATTCCAAATGCGGGCGGTTGCTCAAGTCGATCACGACTTGCGCCAGCGCATCATCCATCGGCACAAACGCGTGGCCGTACCGCTTGATTCCCTTTTTGTCGCCGAGCGCTTCTTTGATCGCCTGCCCGAGGCAAATGCCGATATCTTCGGTCGTATGGTGATCGTCAATATGCGTATCGCCTTTCGCGTCAACAAACAAGTCAAACTGGCCGTGTTTCGCAAACAAATCAAGCATATGGGTCAAAAACGGCACGCCGGTCTCGAGCTCCGTCTTCCCTTCACCGTCTAGCGAAAACGTCAGCTGAATGCTTGTCTCCTTCGTCGTTCTTGCGATCGTCGCCTCTCTCGCCATTATCGTTCCCCTCTTTCTCGTTTCAGCCGCATCTCAATGGCGCGCGCGTGCGCCTCCAGCCCCTCGAGGCGGGCAAACGCGGCGATTTTGTTGCCATGTTGTTTCAAGGCGGCTTCACTGTAAACGATCACGCTTGATTTTTTCACAAACTCATCGACGCTCAAGCCGCTTGAGAATCTGGCCGTGCCGTTGGTCGGCAGCACGTGGTTCGGCCCGGCAAAATAGTCGCCGACCGGCTCAGAGCTGAAGCGGCCGAAAAACATCGCCCCGGCATGGCGAAGTTTCCCTAACAGCGCCATCGGCTCCGCCGTCATCACTTCCAAATGCTCGGGCGCCAGCTCATTGACCGCCTCAACGGCCTCATCAAGCGTCTCGGTCACATAAATGGCCCCGTAGGTTTCCAGCGCCGCTTGGGCGATCTCGCGGCGCGGCAGCGTCTCAAGCTGCCGTTCCACCTCGCTCGCCACCGCCAAGGCAAGTTTCATTGAAGGCGTTACTAAAATGGCTGACGCCCGCACGTCATGCTCGGCCTGTGACAACAAATCCGCCGCAATCTCATCCGGGCGGGCCGTCTCATCCGCGAGCACAACAATTTCGCTCGGCCCGGCGATCATGTCGATCGCCACATGCCCGAACACTTCCCGTTTCGCCAACGCCACATAAATGTTGCCCGGTCCGAAAATTTTATCGACCGGCCGAATCGTTTCCGTTCCATACGCCAGCGCCGCGATCGCCTGCGCGCCGCCGACTTTGTAAATTTCCGCCACCCCAAGTTCATGCGCCGCCGCCAGCACCCCAGCCGGCAGCGTGCCGTCTTTATTTGGCGGCGAGGTGATGACAATCCGCTTCACTCCCGCCACTTGCGCAGGAATGACGTTCATCAGCACGGACGACGGATAGGCGGCCGTCCCGCCCGGCACATACAGCCCGACGGCGTCAAGCGGCGTCACCTTTTGCCCGAGAATCGTGCCGTCTTCGTTCGTCATCCACCATGATTGGCGCTTTTGCCGCTCATGATAGGCGCGAATGTGGGCCGCCGCTTCACGGATGATCTCCAGCATCTCCGCGCTCATGGACGCATGCGCGCGCTCCATTTCCGCTTCCGTCACCCGCAGCGAATCCAGCTTGACGCCGTCAAACCGTTCCGTATATTCTTTCAGCGCCGCATCGCCCCGGGCGCGCACCGCGGCGATGATATCGAGCACGGCTCGGCGCTGCTCCTCCGTTCCGCTTTCAATCGTCCGCCTTAGCGAGACGCCGCCTTGGATTCGTTCGATTTTCATGGCTTTTCTCCTTTCCATCCGATGGCTTTTTGGACGCTTCCCCCGTCTTTTGCGTCTCTCGTCTGTGCACCGTTCCGTTTGCCTCACCGCTCGGGAATGACCGCCGCGAGCCGATCGACCAGCCGCTCGATCTCCCCGCTGTTTAACCGGTAGCTGGCCGGATTGGCAATCAGGCGCGACGTCACCTCGGCGATTCGTTCAAGCTCGACAAGCCCGTTTTCTTTCAACGTCCGCCCCGTGGAAACGATGTCCACAATCCGGTCGGCCAGGCCGATGAGCGGGGCGAGTTCAATCGATCCGTTCAGGCGGATGATTTCCACTTGCTCGCCTTGTTCGCGAAAATACGTTGAGGCGATGTTCGGATATTTCGTCGCCACCCTTGGGGCGATTTCATTCATCTTGACGCCGGGCAGCCCGGCGACGGCCAGATGGCAGCGGCTGATGCGCAAATCGAGCAGCTCATAGACGTTTCGTTCTTCCTCCATTAAAACGTCTTTCCCCGCTATGCCTAGATCGGCCACTCCGTGCTCCACATACGTCACCACATCCATCGGTTTCGCCAAAATAAAGCGCATTTGTTCCTCAGCAACATCAATGACGAGCTTGCGCGATTCGGCAAACTCCGGCGGCAACGCATAATCCGCCCGGCGCAGCAGCTCGACCGCCTCGTCAAAAATGCGTCCTTTCGGCATCGCAATCGTCAGCATCCCGTCTTCCTCCCTGCTTGTCGTCATGCGTCAGCGCCACGCTCTCGCTAACGCCCCTTCCGTCAAACCGCCATCCCTTTAAAGATTGCGGCACGCCCGTCCGCAGGCGCGAACCAGCGGGTTGAATGGCTGTTGTCCGCGTTCTCCCACGTCGTGACGCTCATTGCCCCTCGCGCCCGCTTCGGCCAAGCAAATAGACGATCGACCGATAGCGCTGGCTGTAGGCGTCAATATCGCGAATGCCGGCGATATGCTGCAAGACGACGCGGCGCCCTTCCGCCCGCTTCGCCTCGGCGAGCTCGACCGCCTCCGCCAACCGCTCTTGGCTGAACACGATGCACTCGATCTCCTCGCGCACATCCGTCTCGCCAACCGCCTCGATCAGCCGATCGACGCGCAGGCCAAACCCTGTCGCCGGCGCCGGGCGGGAAAACTTCGCCAGCAACTCATCATACCGCCCGCCGTTGCCGATCGGGAATCCCACTTGCTCGGCGTACACTTCAAACAAAATGCCGGTGTAATAGCTCATATGGCTGACCAACGCCATATCGAGCTTCACCGCCTCGGCCACCCCATACGTCTCAAGCGCCGCAAACAGAGCGGCCACCTCATCGGCGGCTTGCTGCCCTTCCCCGCTCGAAGCCAGCGCTTTTGCCGCCTCGATCGCCTCGCAGCCGCCGCGTAGCGAAAGAAGATCCAACAGCCGCTTTTGATCGATCGACGAAAGTGGCAGCGACTTCACATGCTCACGGTAGCCGACATAATTTTTTTCATATAAGAAGCGGCGCAGCACACTCGCCCGCTCTTCATTCCCTAAAATCTCCAAAAAGAGCGCATTGACATAACCGATATGGCCGATGGCCACCGAAAAGCGGCCGAGACCCACGCGCTTCAGCAGCGCCGCCATTAAGCTGATCACCTCGGCGTCGGCCGCCACCGTGCCATCGCCGATCAGCTCGACGCCGATCTGCTCAAACTCCGCCGGCCGCCCGCCTTCGCGCTGCTGCGCGCGAAACACGTTGGCGTTGTACGCCAACCGGAGCGGGTTGCCGTCCTCATACAGCCTTGACGCCGCCACGCGGGCGATCGGCGCCGTCATGTCGGGCCGCAGTACGAGCGTGTGCCCTTGCTGGTCCAAGAGCTTAAACAGCCGATGATCGGCGATCGCCGACGCCGCGCCGACCGTTTCATAATACTCAAGCGTCGGCGTTTCGATAAACTCATAGCCCCAGCGCTCGATTTCTTCCGCCATCACCGAGCGCACCTGCTTTTTCATTTCATATAAAAACGGCAGCGTATCGCGCATGCCTAACGGTTTCTCAAACATGAACAGCCTTTTTGCCATGTCCCCACACCCTTTATCAAAATACTTTAGTTTGCTAATATGGTAGAGAAGTGAAGTTATTAGTAGTTTACTCCTTTGCGTCCACAGCGTCAAGAGGAAACGCGCCATCAACAACAAATCGGTTTGGAATCGGGATGACCGTGACCAATTCAGGCACATCATACAGCACATGCTCGGTAAGGAAAAACTGGGCAAGCGTCGAAAAGGGAGGCTTATCACTGTCCAACTCGATCGGCTGCAGTCGAAATGACTCTTCGTTTCGGTTCGGGTCGATTGGCGGTGGTTGGAAAAACGAACGTTGATACCACTTCATCATCATATTTGCATCCTTTTTACGTAAAATATAGATCAAAGGCTAGACTCAAGATACCCCATATTTCATTCTAAAAAATCAGTGTTGACGCGCCATGTCAACTTCGTGATGTCCTCCCGCATGACGGAGACAGCCATCAAGGACATCCATGCAGGGTGTTGTCGATCTCACACCAAAAGGCAGTGGCCATTCCAAACCAAATGCAGCCTATAAGCAAAATTCGCATTTTCAAACCTAAAAAAGCAAAGGACGGCGTTTTCAAATTAACAAGCGAACAAATGGACCTGATTGACGAAAAAATCTGTAGGATGTACACTAAACTTAGAGAAGATCCAGAAAACCGTTCTTGACACTTCTGTCAAATTTTCTTTTCATAAGATTCGGAAAACAAGCATACGATAAATAATGCCCTTTGAGTTCCTTGAACTCAAGTGCGGCCAAAAATATTTTTTAACTGAACGCCGCATGTGCGGTCCAAAAGGAAAAGCCGCCCCATTTGCGGGGCGGCTTTCTACGTGTTTCGCTGACTTTGCATCTTGTGAACTCTCCCTTATACACCTTCACCGAAAGTTGTTATTCCCATTCTCACCTAAACAGGTTAGACATGAAAAGCCCAATATCGTTTATCATATAGGCATGTACATGCGACGAGCCACACGCAAAAACAAAGACGGAACGACCGTAGCGTATCTCCAGCTTGCTCACAACGAATAGGATCCGAAGGCCAAATGGACGAAAGCGAAGGTGATGGGGATGGGAGGAATTTTGTTTGCCTAGTGATCGTCGAACTCAGGTAAACAATTCCCTCACTTTTTCTGGCCCCTCATTTTTCCAAACCAAAACCCGCCCCGTTCAATCGGAAGGCGGTTCGTTCGTGCGAACGATGCGCATCGGGCAGCCCGCGGCCACCGCCCCGGGCGGGACGAAATGATAAGCTATTCCTTGAATCTCAAGTTGTTTGTAAAACGTGATAAATCAACATTCCTTTCAATTGAAGGAATCGTGATCCGATATATGAGGTAACCAAATTGTCCCCCCAATGTGTTCAATATCACATCATCGACATCTACTGCTTTATAATGATAATTTAATATCAAAGAAATGAAAAACTGCATAGATTCAATCATGAATGAGCATAAACAAACAATGAAAGATACTCTTTTAAAGCTATTCACTCTATAAAATAAAAGTGGCAGATATATTCCTAGAGGAAGTAGCAACAAAAAGTTGCCCCCAATTTGTGCGAAACCTGTTCCAATTGAGTGTAACGATAATATTTTAATAATAGATAAAAAGGGAACGAAATTTATTGAGCTCTCGATATGACTTGCTTTTAAGTCATGTAACAACTCCTTTTGGAAGGGAATGGGGAACAAGGTAATACCAATAACAACAACAACATGGATGTAAAAAATAACAAAAATTAAACTTTTAGAAAATGGTATATTTTTATAATTTCGTCTAATAAGCAAAACAACTAAAGGAATAAAAAACAAGAAAACTATTGGGATATCGAAGGTTAACAAACAACTCCCCCCAAACATCGTTTTTTATTTTACTGCAGGGACGATCAAATGCTTTTTCCAGCAGACGAAAGATCAACTGGAGCTTATGCTATCGGATTCGCCACATTTGGGCGGTGAAACGGTATGGAGCAGTGGTGCTGTCCTCTTGCGTGTACAACATTGCCGAATCTCAACAAATTTTCCTATTCCAAAATGGAAAACCACCCCCATTCAATCGGAAGGCGGTTCATTCCGGCGGACGATGCGCATCGGGCAGCCGGCGACCATGGCCCCGGGCGGGACGTCTTGATGGACGACGGTGCCGGCGGCGACGACGGCGCGGTCGCCGATCACCACGCCGGGCAAAATGGTCGAGTTCGCGCCGATCATCACCTCATCGCCGATCACCACATCGCCGAGGCGGTATTCGTCCACTAAATATTCGTGGGCGAGAATCGTCGTGTTGTAGCCGATGACGCAGTTGCGGCCGATGCGGATTTTTTCCGGGAAGAGAATATCCGGCATGACCATAAAGGCGAGCGCCGTTTGCTCGCCGATCTTCATGCCGAGAAACGTGCGATACAGCCAGTTTTTCAGCGGCAAAAACGGCGTGTAGCGCCCGATTTGGATCACGATCACGTTTTTCAGCACTTTCCAAAACGAGACAGTGCGGTACAATTGCCAGAGCGAGTTCGCCCCGTGGACGGGGTATTTGGTCGTTCGTCTCACCGGGAGGGCGCTTCCTCCTTCCGTTCGTTGATGCCGACAATGGCCAGCAAATCGCTCATTTTTTCCAACATATAGTCCGGTTCATATTGTTCCAAATGGCCGCGGCCTTTAATCGCCCAGGCGACGCCGGCCGTTTTGACGCCGGCGTTTTTGCCGGCCAAAATGTCGTGGTAGTTGTCGCCGACCATCAGCGCTTCGTCCGGTTTCGACTGAAGCGCCTCAAGCGCCTTATGAATCGGTTCGGGATCCGGCTTAGGGCGGCTGACGTCATCAAGACCGATGACACATGAGAAAAACGGCTCAAGCCGCGTTTTTCGCAAGCCCATGAGCGCCGTGTCATGCATTTTCGTCGTTACGACGCCAAGGCGAAATCCATGGCGGTGCAGCGTTTCGATCGTCTCATACACCGTGTCAAACTCGCGGATCAGTTCGTCATGGCGAGCGTGGTTGAACGTGCGATACGTCTTCACCATCTCCTCGACCCGTTCCGGATCGAGCGAGCTGAACGTCTCGTACAGCGACGGCCCGATGAACGGCAGCACGTCCTCACGCC
This sequence comes from Geobacillus vulcani PSS1, assembly GCF_000733845.1. Classification (GTDB taxonomy): domain Bacteria; phylum Bacillota; class Bacilli; order Bacillales; family Anoxybacillaceae; genus Geobacillus; species Geobacillus vulcani. The sequence goes on along the minus strand of NZ_JPOI01000001.1, from coordinate 1,351,994 downwards.
CGTAGCGGCCCGGGTAGTACTTCTCCAGCGTATGCAAAAACGACTGGATGATCAGCTCATTCGTATCAATCAACGTTCCGTCAAGGTCAAATAAAATCGTGCGAATCGTCATGATGCGGCTTCCTTTCTCATCGGGTGTTCAAAACGGCGCCAAAGGAACGCCACCGCCATCGTCAACAGCACAGCCGTAACGAGGCGAATGACCAACAACGGCCAGACCGGGATGCCAAGCGGAACAAAAATGAGCGTGTCTTCGACAACCGCATGGCAAGAAACGAGAAAAATAAACGCCAACGTCAAATCGCGCTTCGAGACGCCGTCTTCTTTCGCCGCCTGAATCATCACCCCCGCCCCATAAGCGAGGCCGAACACAAAACCGGCCGCGAGCGTGAGCGATGTGTTCGCGCTCATGCCAAGCATCTTGGTCACCGGCGCCATCCAGCGCGAAAACGTCTCAATCCAGTGGCGTTCTTTCAATACTTGAATGATCGTCATTAGGGGAATGACAATCGCGACCAGCTGGACGATGCCGGTGGCCGCTTTTTTCAGCGCCGCCAAGATGATGTCCCCCCATCCGGACGGCGGGGCGGCTTCAGGCGAGACAAACCCATATTGAGCGAGTTCCTGCCCCCCGTCCCATAAATGGGCGATCAACAAACCGGATACAACGGCTAAGCCAATGCGCACGGCGAGCATGAGCCAAACACTCATTCCCGTGCGCGAGGCGACGGAAGACTCGACGATCAAGTTGTGAGAAAAGGAAAGCATGACAGCGAGAATGAGCACTTCTTTCACTGTAAACTCGATCGTCAGCATCGCCCCGATCGCGGCGTACAGCCCGAGCAGATTGCCGAGCACCAGCGGCACGGCCGCATCGCCGGATAAGCCGAACCATTTCATCAGGGGAGTGACAAGGTCGATCAGCCATGAAAATAAAGGCGTCGGCTGCAACAACGCCAGAACGAGCGTCACCGGAAAAATGATTTTGCCAAGCGCCCATGACGTCTTCAGCCCGGCGATGACGCCGCGCTGCAATGTTCCCACCATATCTCCTCTCTCCTTCGCTTGTCTTCATGCCGCCGTGCGGCCTTTTCGCCGCACGCCGCCTCTCTTTTTCCTACTCATCCGCCAACGGATCAGGACGGCTATTCGTCTTGATACTTTGCTTTGGCCCATCCTTTCGCCCGGCGCACGATCCACAGCACGATCGACAGCACGATCAACGTCACGGATACGACTTGGGCCGCGCGCAGACTGCCGGCCAGCATCAAGCTGTCGGTGCGCATCCCTTCAATCCAGAAACGGCCAACCGAATACCAAATTAAATAGGACAAAAACAGCTCGCCGCGCCGCAAATTGACGCGCCGCAGCCAAAGAAGCAAGAAAAAGCCGGCGAGGTTCCAAAGCGACTCATACAAAAAAGTCGGATGCCAATAACGGCCGTCAATATACATTTGATTGATGATCCAATCGGGCAAATGCAAGTTTTCCAAAAACGCGCGCGACACCGGGCCGCCGTGCGCCTCCTGATTCATAAAGTTGCCCCAGCGCCCGATCGCCTGCCCTAAAATGATGCTCGGGGCGGCAATATCAGCAAGCTTCCAAAACGACAGCCCGCGCACGCGGGCGAACACCGCGCCGGTCGCCACGGCCCCGATCAGCCCTCCGTGAATGGCAAGGCCTCCTTCCCAGATTTTCGGAATCTCAGAAAGATGCTTTGAATAATAGTTCCATTCAAACAGCACGTAGTACGTCCGCGCGCAGACAATGGCGATCGGCACAGCAAACAGGACCAGATCGACAAACGTTTCTTTCGGCAAGCCGCGCCGCACCCCTTCGCGCGTCGCGAGCCACAGCCCGATCAAAACGCCGGTGCCGATAATGACGCCATACCAATATATTGTAATCGGACCAAGGTGCAAAAACACGCGGTCAAGCGGCTGAATCGCAGACTCCATCTCTTCCTCCTCCTATAATGCTTCTCAGGCAAGGACAAATGCCGCGCTCAAGATGCCTCCAATGCACACGCCAACGGCTCAAATCACGAGGAACGCCGTTGTTTCCCTCCACCGTCCCGCTCGCGGCCCGCCGTTAATCGTAATCGGGCGCTCCTTCCTCGATGGCATCGCTCAAGCGCGCCGAAAACTCCTCAGCGGCGTTGACGCCCATGCGTTTTAACCGGAAGTTCATCGCCGCCACTTCCACGATGACGGCCAGGTTGCGTCCGGGGCGGACCGGAATGGTGAGTTTCGGCAGTTCGGTATCCAATATTTTCACTTTTTCTTCCTCGAGCCCGAGCCGGTCGTACTGCTTTTCCGGATCCCACAGCTCCAAATCGATGACAAGCGAGATGCGCTTATGCGTCCGCACCGCTCCCGCGCCGAACAGCGTCATCATATTGATGATGCCAAGCCCGCGAATTTCCAGCAAATGCTCGATCAATTCGGGCGCGCTGCCGACCAATGTGTCCTCGTCTTCTTGGCGGATTTCCACGCAATCATCGGCGACCAATCGGTGGCCGCGCTTCACGAGCTCCAGCGCCGTCTCGCTCTTGCCGACGCCGCTTTTGCCCGTGATCAATACACCGACCCCATACACATCGACCAGCACTCCATGCACCGCGGTCGTAGGCGCGAGCTTGCTTTCCAAATAGTTCGTCAATCGGCTCGAGAGCCGGGTCGTTTTCATCGTTGAACGCATCACCGGCACCGACTGGCGCTCCGATGCTTCGATCAGCTCCGGCGGGACTTCAAGCCCGCGCGAAACGATGATCCCCGGCGTAATGTCGGTGCAAAGCCGCTCCATCCGCGACCGTTTTTCTTCCGGCGTCAACGTTTCATAAAACGACAGCTCGGTCCGCCCAAGCAGCTGCAAGCGCTCCGCTGGATAATAGGCGAAATAACCGGCCATCTCGATCCCCGGCCGCGACAAGTCGCTCGTCGTAATCGGGCGGTAAATGCCCTCGGCGCCGCTGACGAGCTCGAGCTGGAACTGTTCGATGATGTCTTTCGTCCGCACTTTTGGCATACTCGGCCTTTCTCCCCTTTCCTCATCTTTTTCCATTGTAGCACGTTTCGTTTCGTCATTGAATGGAAAACATTCGAGGAAACAAAACCGGGACGGCTTCTCCCGTCCCGATCCAGCAAACCCCATCGAACCGAAACGATGACCAACGCATCGCTTCTCCCATGCGCGCGCCATTCCGCGCCTCCGTCGTTTCACGCCGCGGCGGAAAACGACGGCGCCCCTTTCCATAGATCGCGCTTCCGTTACGAACGGTTGCGCAGCGGCTCAATAATCGCCTTCTGCACAAGCAAGTGGAAAAACGACAACACGATCGATGCGAGCAGCGCGGTGCCAAAGCCGCCGATTTGAAACGCCTCTCCCATCAATCCGGCGGTCATCATGAGCGTGATGGCGTTAATGACAAACAGAAACAGCCCGAGCGTCAAAATGGTCACCGGCAGGGTCAATAAAATGAGCACTGGGCGGACGACGGCGTTAAGCACCGCCAAAATGAGGCTGGCCACAAACGCCGCCCCCACCCCGCTGAAATGAATGCTGTCAAAATAGCCATCAATCGCCATTAACAACACCGTATTCACGACGACTCCGATCAGCCAATTGAGCATTGCATCACCATCTTTTCTGTAATCTTCCGCCTCGAAACGCCATCCTCGACATATCTTGCCTCGAACCGATGGCAATCAGTCATCATGTTCTTTCAGCGGCGCTGTTGTTTTCTATTTTAACACTTGAATCCCCTTAATGACATTCCAAATCACAACGACAAGGTTCACCACCCCCGCCACAAGGAAGCCAAGCCATGCCAGCCCGCCGCCGACAAAAAGCGATTCCTCACCCCAATGGCCGAACAGCACCGGCGACGCGGCCAACGCAATGAACAAGAGAATCGTGGCGGCCGGAATCAAATGCGACACGAGCGACCGCTTCGCATGGCGTTTCACTTCCACATCCTCAACGACAAAATAGACGACAATCGGCAAAATGAACGGTGCGAAAAAAACGCTGAAATAACAAAGCGCGGACAACACTTTGTTCGTCGACAAGCGAAAATCCCCTTTCCAAAGGTCTTTTACCTTGTATATACGACCACGGCTTGGAAAAGTTTCCTTCTTTTCCTTCTCAAAAGAGGCCGACTCCCAGTATGCCAAAGCGGCAAAGGCCTTTACGCCTTTGCCGCCTCATACCGCGCCTGCATGCGCGCCCGGTCGCGCTCGAGAATCGGTTTTAAGTAGCGGCCGGTGTGCGACTCCTCCACCTCGGCCACCTCTTCCGGCGTTCCGACGGCGACGATCTGTCCGCCGCGGTCGCCGCCTTCCGGGCCTAGGTCAATGATGTAATCGGCCGTTTTAATGACGTCCAAGTTGTGTTCGATGACGAGCACCGTATCGCCGTTGTCCACCAGCCGATGAAGCACATCAAGCAGCCGGGCGATGTCGTCGACGTGCAGCCCGGTCGTCGGCTCGTCCAAAATGTAGAGCGTTCGGCCGTTGGAGCGGCGGTGCAGCTCGGCAGCGAGCTTGACGCGCTGCGCCTCGCCGCCGGAGAGCGTCGTCGCCGGCTGGCCAAGCTTCATATAGCCGAGGCCGACATCATACAGCGTCTCGAGCTTGCGTTTGATTTTCGGGATCGAAGCGAAAAAGTCCAGCGCATCTTCGACCGTCATGTCCAGCACGTCGGCGATGTTTTTTCCTTTATACGTCACCTCAAGCGTTTCGCGGTTGTACCGTTTGCCGTGGCACACTTCGCACGGGACATACACGTCCGGCAAAAAGTGCATTTCAATTTTGATGATCCCATCGCCATGGCACGCCTCGCAGCGCCCACCTTTGACATTGAAGCTGAACCGCCCTTTTTTGTAGCCGCGTACTTTTGCTTCGTTCGTTGCGGCAAACACGTCGCGGATGTCATCAAACACCCCGGTGTACGTCGCCGGATTCGACCTTGGGGTGCGGCCGATTGGCGACTGGTCGATGTCAATCACTTTCTCAAGATGCTCAAGCCCGCGAATGTCGCGGTGCTCACCCGGCTTCTCTTTTGCCCGATGCAGCTTTTGCGCCAACGCCTTATAGAGCACTTCGTTCACAAGCGTGCTTTTGCCCGAACCCGACACCCCGGTGACGGCGACGAACGTACCGAGCGGAATGCTCACCGATACGTTTTTCAAGTTGTGCTCGCGGGCGCCGACGACCTCGAGCCAACGCCCGTCCGGCTGGCGCCGTTCGGCCGGGAGCGGGATGAATTTTTTCCCGGATAAATATTGGCCAGTGAGCGAGTTCGGATCATTCATCACCTCTTCCGGCGTGCCGGCTGCGACGACCTCGCCGCCGTGGATGCCCGCCCCCGGGCCGATGTCAATCAAATAGTCCGCAGCCAGCATCGTATCTTCGTCATGTTCGACGACAATGAGCGTATTGCCGAGGTCGCGCATGCTTTTCAGCGTCGCGATCAGCCGGTCGTTGTCGCGCTGATGCAGGCCAATCGACGGCTCGTCGAGCACGTACAAGACGCCGGTCAGCCGCGAGCCGATTTGCGTCGCCAAGCGGATGCGCTGCGCCTCGCCGCCGGAAAGCGTGCCCGCCGAGCGGCTCAGCGTCAAATAGTCGAGGCCGACGTTTTGTAAAAAGCCGAGCCGGTCGCGAATTTCACGCAAAATGAGGCGGGCGATTTGCGCTTCTTTTTCCGTCAGCTCGAGACCGTCAAAAAAGGCGAGCGCCTCGGTCACCGACATAGCGGTGACCTCGCCGATATGCTTGCCGCCGACCAAGACGGCGAGGCTTTCTTTTTTCAGCCGATAGCCTTGGCACGTCGGGCACGGCTGTTCGGCCATATACTTTTCCATCTGCTCGCGGATGTAATCGGAGCTTGTTTCGCGGTAGCGGCGCTCGATGTTGCGCAAAACCCCTTCAAACTCGATGTACTGTTCACGCACTTGGCCGAAATCGTTTGTATAACGAAAATGAATTACTTCCCCGCCGCTGCCGTACAAAATTTTATCGAGCTGCTCTTTTGGCAAATCCTTCACCGGCACGTCCATCGGGATGCCGTAATGGCGGCACACGGCTTCGAGCAGCTGCGGGTAATATTGCGAGCTTTGCGGCTCCCACGGAGCGATGGCGTGCTCTTTTAACGTCAGCTCCTCGTTCGGGATGACCAAATCGAGATCCACTTCGAGCTTCGCCCCGAGCCCGTCGCAGTCCGGACAGGCGCCAAACGGGCTGTTGAACGAGAACAGGCGCGGCTCAAGCTCCCCGATCGAAAAGCCGCAATACGGGCAGGCGTGCTTTTCGCTGAACAAGAGCTCTCCTTCGCCGATCACATCGACGATGACTTTGCCGTCGGCGAGCTTCAGCGCTGTCTCCAGCGAGTCAGCGAGCCTTGCTGCGATGCCGTCTTTCATCACAATCCGGTCGACGACGACCTCAATCGAATGCTTTTTGTTTTTTTCCAGTTCGATGTCTTCCGTTAACTCACGCATCTCGCCGTCAATGCGGACGCGCACATACCCTTGTTTGCGAATATCCTCCAATGTCTTGGCGTGCGTCCCTTTTCGGCCCGAGACGATCGGCGCCAAAATTTGCATTTTCGTCCGCTCCGGGTACGCGAGCAGCCGGTCGACCATTTGCTCAATCGTCTGCGATTGAATTTCGATGCCGTGTGTCGGGCAAACCGGGCGGCCGATGCGAGCGAACAGCAGCCGCAAGTAGTCGTAAATTTCCGTCACCGTGCCGACCGTGGAACGCGGGTTGCGGCTCGTCGTTTTTTGATCGATCGAAATGGCCGGCGACAGCCCCTCGATCGCATCGACATCCGGCTTGTCCATCTGCCCTAAAAACTGGCGGGCGTACGCCGACAACGATTCGACGTAGCGCCGCTGGCCTTCCGCGTAAATCGTATCAAACGCCAGCGACGACTTTCCCGACCCGGACAGCCCGGTCAACACAACGAGCTTGCCGCGCGGAATTTCGACGTCAATGTTTTTCAAGTTGTGGGCGCGCGCCCCTTTGACAATGATTTTATCCATTCCGTTCACCCGGCCATCACCCTTCCGCTTTCAATTCGAAAATAATATCGCGCAGTTGGGCGGCCCGCTCGAAGTCGAGCGCTTTGGCCGCCTCTTTCATTTCCGCTTCGAGCGTTCGAATCAGCTCTTCCCGCTCTTGTTTCGTCATCGTCGCCGCTGGCTTCGCCTCGTACGTCTCCGTCTCTTCCGCCGCATACGTCGCGCGGATGACGTCGCGAATCTCCTTTTTCACCGTGCGCGGCACGATGCCGTGCTTCCGATTGTACTCTTCCTGAATCGTGCGGCGCCGCTTCGTTTCTTGAATGGCGATTTCCATCGATTTCGTGACCGCATCGGCATACATAATCACGTGGCCGTTCGCGTTGCGCGCCGCGCGGCCGATCGTCTGGATGAGCGAACGCTCCGAGCGCAAAAACCCTTCTTTGTCGGCGTCCAAAATGGCGACAAGCGACACTTCCGGAATGTCCAATCCTTCCCGCAGCAAGTTGATGCCAACAAGCACATCGTATTTGCCGAGCCGCAAGTCGCGGATGATTTCAATGCGCTCCAGCGTTTTAATTTCCGAATGCAAGTAAGCGACTTTGATGCCGGCTTCCTTCAAATAATCGGTCAAGTCTTCGGCCATTTTTTTCGTCAACGTTGTGACCAACGTCCGCTCGTTCCGCTCGACACGCTCGCGAATTTCGCTGATCAAATCGTCGATTTGCCCGTTCGTCGGACGGACGTCGATCGTCGGATCCAACAGCCCGGTCGGGCGGATGATTTGTTCGACAACGCCCGGGCTGTGTTCGAGCTCATACGGCCCCGGCGTCGCTGAGACGTAAATAATTTGATTGATTTTTTGCTCGAACTCTTCAAACGTGAGCGGCCGGTTGTCAAGCGCCGACGGCAGGCGAAAGCCGTGGTCGACGAGCACTTGCTTGCGCGCCCGGTCGCCGTTGTACATGCCGCGCAACTGCGGCAAGGTGACGTGCGACTCATCAACGATGATCAAAAAATCGTCCGGAAAATAGTCAAGCAAAGTGTACGGCGTCGAGCCCGGCGGCCGCAGCGCCAAATGGCGCGAGTAGTTTTCGATGCCGGAACAAAAGCCCATCTCGCGCATCATTTCAAGATCATAGCGCGTCCGCTGCTCGAGCCGCTGCGCCTCCAAGAGCTTCCCTTGCGCGCGCAGTTCGGCGAGCCGCTCCTCGAGCTCTTGTTCAATGTTTTGAATAGCGAGCCGCATTTTCTCCTCGCGCGTGACAAAGTGCGACGCCGGGAAAATGGCGACGTGCTCACGCTCGCCGAGCACCTCGCCGGTCAAGGCGTCCACCTCGCGGATGCGGTCGATTTCATCGCCGAAAAATTCGACGCGAATGCAATGTTCATCGCGCGACGCCGGGAAAATTTCGACGACATCGCCGCGGACGCGGAACGTGCCGCGGCGAAAATCGATGTCATTGCGGTCGTATTGGATGTCAACGAGCCGCCGCAGCAACGCGTTGCGCTCGATTTCCATCCCGACGCGCAATGAAACGACGAGCTCCCGGTATTCTTCCGGCGACCCTAAACCGTAAATGCACGACACGCTGGCGACAATGATGACGTCCCGGCGCTCAAACAAAGCCGATGTCGCCGAGTGCCGCAATTTGTCGATTTCATCGTTGATTTTCGCGTCTTTTTCAATGTACGTATCCGTCTGCGGCACGTACGCTTCCGGCTGATAGTAATCGTAATAGCTGACAAAATATTCGACGGCGTTGTGCGGGAAAAATTCTTTCAGCTCGCTGTACAATTGGCCAGCGAGCGTTTTGTTGTGGGCGATGACGAGCGTTGGTTTGTTGACTTGGGCAATCACGTTGGAGATCGTAAACGTTTTGCCCGTCCCCGTCGCCCCAAGCAGCGTTTGATGCTTCACTCCGCGCCGCAAACCGTCAACGAGCTTGGCGATCGCCTGTGGCTGATCGCCTTGCGGTTCATACGGCGACACTAATTGAAAACGGCCCTCCACCGTTTCGCCTCCTCCTTCGTACCATCTTTCCCCATTGTATCACATCGCGGCCATGCATGCACGAAAAACGCGAACTCATATTCGTACCAGCCTGCACAGTGATTTCCATTCACTAGACGCAAAAAAGCGGACCCATTCCTGCCAAAGGTCCGCTTCTTTTTCTTGTTTCAAACGCGACAAATGGAACAAGGCGCTGTCTTCCTTCATGAAAACAGACAGCGCCACCTGTTGGGGACGTGCGGCATTTGTTTGGCGCAAACGGACGGCCGGACGAACAAGCATCGCCTATTGCTTTTGTTTCAGGCGGTCGAGCATGCCGCCAGCCCAAAGAAAGCCGGCGATCGTCGAGGCGATGTCAGCGACGATTTCATGCAGCTCGTCCGTATAACCTTTAAAATAAGACGCGACAAGCAGCGCAGCGGTCAACAGCACAGCGATGTACCGATTGTACGTCACCCGCGCAAACAACAACACCAATAGGCACGGAATGATGAGTGCCGCCAAAAACCACATAGCCCATTCTCCTTTACGAAACAGCTTCTGACGCTGATGCGTTCCGATCATGGACGAACAGCAGCCCAAGCTCATGATGCTCATCCTCATAGAGCGCCCCTTGGACGAAGCGGACTTCGCCGTTATGTCCGACGACATCCAGTTTGCAAAACGCGCGGTTGCGTTGGAGCGCCTCGTAAAACTCCGTTTCGGTCCGCACCGGGACGCCGTTTGTTTTGATGATGACTTCCCCGATCGAAAGCCCCATTTTTTCCGCTTTCGAGCCAGGAAGCACGCCGACAATCACTAAGCCGTGCGGATGGCGGGCAAAGCGGGGCGGACGGGCGCGGTCGGCGCGATGCCCGGAAAACGCGATCCATTCACGGCCGATGATGGCCATAGCCCCCGCCGCCACCGCCAACGGTGGATACCATAGGCCGGAAGCGGCCAATAGGGCAACCACGAACGCCAGCCGAACAACGCGCCGCCCCTCCGTATGCGCCGCCTCCGCCGGCAAGGTGTGCTGGCGGCGCTGGGAAAAGCCAAGAAGAAACGGCACGAGCCAAAATGAATAGCTGTCGCCAGACGAAACGAACGGCCACCAGGAAGCCGGCGGCAGCGCTCCGCCTGATACAGGCAACACAACCGGCACAAACCAAAGCCGCTGCGTCCATTGCAAACCGATCGTCATCCCCCGCTTGCTTTTCGCAAGCTGCGGCGAGGCCACCTCGTTTCGCGTACGAATGATGAGCCATCCTTCCGAAAGCAAGAGCAATGCAAGCCACACCGCCAAAGCCGGCGCCGCCGCCATGCCATCAGGAAGCCAGCGGGACAACACGCCGCTTCGCTCCGCCAAACCGAACGCGAGAAGTGCGCCGCCTGCCGTATACGCCGCTGACAACAACCGCGCTTCCATCGTCAAACTCAAGAGCACCGTCAGCACCGTCACCGCCCAAACCGCTTCCTGCGGCACCGCGATCCCGATGCCGACGGCCGCCGCCGACAACACCAGCCCAACCGTCCATCCTTTTGTCCAAAGCCCGCGCCATTCGTTCCATAGGTTGTAGACGCGCACATGAAAATCACGGCGTTCCCGCTTCACCCGCCGCCAACCGACGGCCAAAGCGAGCACGGCGCCATAATAAAGAAGCGGCTGCCGCCAAACCGAAGCAATGCCCTCAAGCCATTCCAGCCACCATGTTGCCATCCGCTTCACCCCTTGCGTCGTTCATCATTCTTTACCTTCTATTCTACCAAATGGCATGGCCATTTCCCATGCCTGGAGCCATCTTTTTTCGTCAATGGCGAATCTTCGCTGTTTTCCACTTTCTTTGCCGAATCAGCACTAGTTTTGTCGGCGAGGGAGGATTTTCAATGAACAGAGGAAAAAGGATAAACAAGACAAAAAAGGGAGGAGTGAAACAATGGAGTTGAAAACATCCGACGTCGCTGTTCGCCTTGGGGTGTCGCCAAAAACGATCCAGCGCTGGGTGCGCAAATACGACATTCCGCTGCGGAGAAACGAGGCGGGCCATTACTTGTTTGACGAAAAAACGATCGCTTTGCTGGAACGGGTCAAGTTTGAGCAAGGCGCCGCCATGGAAGCGCCGCCGACCCCGAAACGCCCTCCGACGCCGCCGCGGAACAACGTTCCCATTGACGCCTTATTTGAATCAATCGAACCAGAAATCGCCCGCGTCTCCTCGCGCTTGGATGAACTCGAACAACAATTGGAACAAAAAGCGGATGATGTCGTCTCCATTCAACTGTTGCATCACCGTCAAGAAATGGAAGAAATCGCCGCCCGCCTCGCCGTACTGGAGCAAACCGTCGCCCGTCTTGAACAACAGTTGAACACCCAGCCCCCATCCCCGCATGAACCGCCGAAAGAGGCGAAACGAAAACGGCGCGGCTGGGGGCGCGTGATGGGGCTGTTTGCCTGACGTGTTTCATGCAGATTGGACCAAAAAGATCGTCGCCCTTCCAAGAAAAGACGATAGATCGTTTTGTGAAGGTGTTTCACGCGTATATCATGGTGATCACAAACGGTGCACCATTGGGCGTTGGAACACTTTCTTTTTTTGTGGCTCTTCACCAAACGTCGTACTTGACTGTTTCAGATCATGTATGACTGACATGCATAAGGAAAAATCAATAAATCAATGATTCTACTATATGGCGGCTCAAGAAAACGTCTTGCCTGTCAAGCCATGTTGTGATGATGAGCTTTTTTGTTTGTCATCTTCACTACTTCTTTTACGATTTCTTTACGATTTTCTTATTCTCTTTTAATCGCAGCGGCTTATAATGGGTCACGTTGTTCAATCTTCTGGTACAGGAAAGGAGGGCGTGCGAAATGGAACAAAGGGAACGAAAAGCGTTCGCCATCGCGTTCATCGTATTGGCTCTCTACCTTTCTCCGCTGTACATGTTAGGCGAACACGCCCATATTCGCGTGCACGACAATATGGATTCGAACATCGCTTGGTATCGCGTGCTCGTTCGCAGCGGCCAACTGTTCGGCCCAATCGATGCCGTCATTCCGCAAGTGATCAACGGCTTGCCGCGCAACGCCTTCGGCACCGAATTCAGCGGCATCGTGTGGCTGCACGCTTTGTTCCCCTCCATGGTGGCATACGCCCTCAGCCAGACGATCACGAGGGTATTCGCCTTTTTGGGTATGTATTGGCTGCTTAAGCGCCATTTTTTGCCTGACCGTGAATCATGGCTCATTCGCGTCGGGGTGGCGCTTGCTTTTGCGTTGACGCCGTTTTGGCCGTCCGGCATGTTAAGCACGCTTGGCATGCCGCTGGCGCTTTGGGCGTTCCTGTCAATCCGCAACGGAGAAGCGACATGGAAGGAATGGCTTGTCATTGTCTTGCTTCCGTTTTACTCCAGCTTTGTGCTTGGGTTTTTCTTTTTCTTAGCTGCGATGGCGGCGCTTTGGCTGTTTGACGGCATGGTCCGCAAGCGGTGGAATAAGCCGTTTTTCTCTGCCATCGCCCTCATGACCGGCATCTTTTTGGCCATCGAGTACCGCCTCGTGTACTCGCTTGTCCTGGATGGAGAACCGACGAGCCGAAATGAATTTCTCTCCTCGCGGCTCAGCTTTGTCCATTGCCTTCGTCTAACGTTAAAAAACTATGTGCTCGGCCATACGCATGTGATGACCGTTCACGGGCCGATCATCTTGCCGGTGCTTTGGGCGGCGTTTTTTCTCGTTTGGCGCCGAAAGCGCGGACCATTGGAGCGGCGCTTCCTTTTGCTGTTTTGGTTGAATATCGCCTTATCGGCTTGGTATGCATTTTGGTTTTACAAAGGGTGGCAGCCGCTCAAAGAACGGATTTCGCTTTTGAATACGTTCAATTTCGCCCGCTTCCATTTTTTGCGGCCGATGGTCATTTACCTTGATTTTGCCTTGGCCTTGCAAATCATCGCCAAGGAGCGCGAGGCGTGGCGGCGGCTCGTACCGATCGCCCTGACGCTGCAACTGCTGCTGCTTGGCGGATTCAACGAGGAAATCCGCTATCGCCTCGCTGGCACACCGTCGTTCGAGCAGTTTTATTCTGAACATTTATTTTCGGAAATCAAACGATATATCGGCAAGCCGGTATCCTCCTACCGCGTCGCCAGCGTTGGGCTTCATCCGGCCATCGCTCAATACAACGGGTTTTATACGCTCGATACGTACAACAATTTTTACCCGTTGTCGTATAAGCGGCAATTTCGCCGCATCATCGCCAAGGAATTGGACAAAAACCCGGTGCTGAAAGACTATTTCGACCATTGGGGCAACCGCGTCTATTTGTTCTCGGCAGAGCTCGGAAAACATTATATGTTCACGAAACGATCGCATAAAGTCATCCATCATTTCGAGATCAACACAAAGGCATTCAAACAGCTTGGCGGCAAGTACATTTTTTCCTCCGTCCCGATCATGAACGCCCGCGACATCCATCTCCGCTTCTTGCGGGCGTTCACCGATCGACAGTCAGTATGGAAAATTTATGTATACGAAGTGGAGTGAAGGGAGGCAAGAAACACATGGTGGACAAACCATTGTTGGCCATCGTCGTCCCATGCTACAACGAAGAAGACGTGTTGCCGGAAACGATCCGGCGGCTGACCGCTTTGCTTGAGCAGCTGCTCGAAGAAGGAGCGGTCGCCATCGGCAGCCATATCGTTTTTGTCGACGACGGCAGCCGCGACCGGACATGGACGCTCATTGAAGAAGAAAGCGAACGAAACCCCTTCGTAGCGGGCATCAAGCTCGCGCGCAACGTCGGTCATCAGCGGGCGTTGCTCGCTGGGCTTGACACCGTCCGCGCGTACGCCGATTGCGCCGTGTCCATTGACGCCGATTTGCAAGACGATGTGGAGGCGATCCGCGAATTTGTGCAAAAATACCGCGAAGGATATGACATTGTATATGGCGTGCGGCGTAGCCGAAAGACAGACACGTGGTTCAAGCGTACGACCGCCCAGGCCTTTTATCGGTTCATGCAGGCGCTCGGAATCGAGCTGATTTACAACCACGCCGATTTCCGTCTGATGAGCAAGCGAGCGCTCGATGAACTGAGCCGCTATACGGAAGTCAATCTCTTTTTGCGCGGATTGGTGCCGCTTGTTGGGTTCCGCTCGACGTGCGTCTTTTACGACCGACATGAGCGTTGGGCCGGACAATCGAAATACCCGCTCAAAAAGATGCTCGCCTTCGCCTTTGACGGCATCACCTCCTTAAGCGTCGCACCGATTCGCGCCATTACGCTCATCGGGTTTTTGGCCTTTCTCATCAGCGGTGCGGCTGGGCTGTACGCCCTCATCAGCAAGTGGCTCGGGCGCGCGGAATCAGGCTGGACGTCGCTCATGATTTCCGTTTGGTTCATCGGCGGGCTGATGCTGATGAGCCTCGGCCTCATCGGGGAATATATAGGAAAAATTTATCAAGAAGTGAAACGGCGGCCGCGGTTTGCGATCGAAACGACCGTGCAGCTGCCGCTTCCGTCAGAAAGGGAGAAAACGCCGGCCCGCTTATAGAACGTCATAGATGATTCACGGGCCAATATAAAGATAAAAAGGACGCCTCGGGCTAAAAGCCGAGGCGCCCTTTTCTTTTTATCCGTCATCATTGGCCCGCTCACGACGAAAACAGCACACCAAGCGCTTTTTTCAGCTGCACATCATGCTTCGGGTCGCGGACGGCTTCCATAATTTTTGTTTGCAGCGCATCCGCCGTCGCCTCATCGATGCGTCCGGTAACAGGCAGCTGATTCGCTTTTTGGAACGCTTGGACGGCCTGTTCGGTTTCTTTGCTGAAGTAGCCGTCCGTGCGGCCCGGGTTGAAGCCAAGCCCTTTGAGCATTTTTTGCGCATTGGCGATTTGCTCGTCGTTCATGTCATACCGAAGCGGTTTTTCCACATGAAGCGGAGCGACGTGGAAGTAATCCGGCTGCACCACCGCGACATCCGGCTTAATGCCTTTTTTATGGATCCAATGCCCGTCCGGCGTCAGCCATTTGTACAGCGTCAATTTGATGTTGCTGCCGTCGCCCATCGGAATCGCCTGCTGCACCGTCCCCTTGCCAAACGTCGTCTCGCCGACCAGCTTGTAGCCGCCCGCTTCCTTCATCGCACCTGCCAAAATTTCCGACGCCGAGGCGCTTCCTTTGTCGATGAGCACAACGATAGGGTATGGCTTTTTCGCCGTTAAATCGGAATAAAACTTTTGCCGATCGCCATCGCGTTCTTCAATTTGTACATATGGTTTGCCTTTCGGGATGAGCTGCTTCAAAATTTCCTCAACGCTTTGCAAATAGCCGCCCGGGTTGCCGCGCACATCGATGATCAAGCCATCAATATGTTCGGCCTCAAGCTTCGCCAATTTCTTTTTAAAATCGGCGGCCGTGTTTTCCGAAAACGACGTAATTTGCAAATAGCCCGCCTTTTTGCCGTTGTATGTTTTGATCGAGTCATACACCGTCTGAATCGGAATTTCGTCGCGGACGACCTTGACTTTCATCACGTTTTTGACACCGGGGCGCAAAATGTCAAGCTCCACCGTTGTTCCTTTCTTGCCGCGGATTTTCAATACCGCTTCATATAAATCAAGCCCTTCCAGGCTTTCTCCGTTGACGCGCAAAATTTGGTCATTCGGCTTCAGCCCCGCTTTTTCCGCCGGCGAGTTTTTGATCGGAGCAACGATCGTCACCTTGCCGTCGATCATGCTCACTTCGGCGCCGATCCCCTCAAACGACGAGTCGAGCGACTCGTTGAACTGCTCGGTCGTCTTCGCATCCATGTAGACGGAATACGGATCATGGAGCGTGTTGATCATCCCTTGAATGGCGCCTTCCGTCAGCTTTTCTTCATCCACTTTCTCCACGTACCGATTCTTAATGAGCTCATAAGCTTGTCGGATTTTCTTCATCTCTTCGCTGTCGCTCGTCGACTTGGACGGCTCATTCGAAACAATCGTCGAAAGCGAGCCTTCCGCTGGGCGGTCCGCCAACTGAAGGCCAGCGTACGTCCCTCCCGCCCCAATGAGCATCGATATGGCCATCAATGCGGCCGTCGTCGATTTTTTCACGTTGCTTCCTCCTCACCCTAAACCTGCCCTTTCCATTGCCTGCAACAGAAGGGAAAGGGGGTCTCTTCTCGTTCTCCTTCGGTGAAGCAAGCGGACGCCTCTGCCGCCTAGACGGCGGCGGCTTCCGCCAATGAGAAAAGGAAAAGCACCGCCTCACGCCGTGCCATGCCTTTATCTCCATCATATGTTAGGCTTGTACCGAGTATGCTCATTCGTTGTCTATCCTTTACTAGTTTACACGCTCCTTGTTGATTTCTCAACTCATACAGAACGGAAAAAAGAGGCGCCCCTCGCCCTTGACGGCGAACGATGCCTCTTCTTGATTCGTCTTCTTGGCACGATCTAGAAGGCTGGTGAAAAACAACAGATTCGCTCGATTTGTGGGAAATTAAAAGGAATGAAATGATGACGTTACAAGGTTTTTCAATTTGAGAAACATTGTTGGAGAGCAGTATTTCCCCTTAAATCACCGGCCTCCTAGAATGGAAGCCAAACCAATGAACCGCACAAAAACGAAACGCTTTCACCCCTCTTTTGGCAAGTCGATGAGCATCAACCGCGATCCTTTGTTCGTTGTGAGGCCAAGAACCGGCGTTTCCGTGATGCGGGCCGCATCGCGCCGTTCGAGATGGACCTCGCCGTTTAACGTTAAATCTCCCTCAATGACAAAGACAAAGATGTTCCGCCCTTCTGGCTGAGTAAACGTCAGCTCATGCCCGGCTTCCAAATCGGAAAGATAAATCGTCAAATCTTGATGAATGTGAGCAATCCCCGGGGAAGACGGGTGTTTCGTGACAATCGGCAACAAGGCGTTTTTCATCTTGTCGACCGGAAACTCGGTTCGCTCGTATGACGGCGGCAATCCGTATTGTTCCGGCAAAAACCAAAGTTGCAAAAAATTCACTTCTTCTGTCGCCGACGGATTCACTTCCGAATGGACGATGCCGGTGCCGGCCGACATCCGCTGCACGCCGCCAAACGTCGTCACCGCTTTATGCCCGGTGCTGTCTTCATGTTGCAAGTACCCTTTCAACACGATCGACACAATCTCCATCTCCCGATGCGGATGAGCGCCAAAGCCAGCAAGCGGCGCCACGAAATCGTCGTTTAACACCCGCAGCGGGCCAAACTGGATGTTGTTCGGATCGTAATACTCGCCAAACGAAAAGCTATGGTATGTTTTCAGCCAGCCGTAATCGGCGTAATAACGGGATGAAGCCCGGTCGATGCGGATCATTCCTTCTTCACTCCTTAAATAGATGGTCGTTTTTTTAAAAATCTCGAATTCGAGATAATTATACAAAAAGAAGAAGAGACCTGTCAATGACTGGAACAAACAGGCCTCGATCCTTCCCCATCGTCGAATGCTTTTCATCGGTCATCTGTCCCTTTCAGCAACAGGTCAATCATCGAAACGACAGCCCCCGTTCGAAGGCTTCATCCCGCGCAGCACGATAACTTCGAAACATCTTGGTCAAACGTCAGCGCCGCCAGCTTCAGCCCTTCCGCCATCGTTAAATACGGAGCCAACGTGCGACGAAGGTCATCGATCGTTAATCCGAATTGAATCGCCAACGCTACGGCGTAAATGACCTCGCCGGCATGGTCCGCGACGATGTGGGCGCCCAGCAGCTTGCCCGTCCGAGCCTCAGCGACAAGTTTAAACACCCCCGTCGTTTCCCGATTGACGATGGCGCGCGGCACCGCCTCAAGCGGCAGGACGGACGTTTTCACGTCATACCCGTTTTCTTTCGCCCGCTGTTCGGTCAACCCGACAGTGGCGATGGCCGGATGGGTGAACGTTACCGCCGGAACGACGGCCGTATCCCAGCGCTTGTTCAGCCCGCCGACGGCATTGGCCGCGGCAAGGGCGCCTTGATGGGCGGCGACATAGACGAACTGCGGGCCGAGCGTGACATCGCCTGCCGCATAAATATACGGGTTCGTCGTCCGCGCATATTCATCAATCAAAATTTCTCCGCGCGCCCCGACTTCCACACCGGCCGCCGGCAAATTCAACGCCGCCGTGTTCGGCGTCCGCCCCGCCGCCACAAGCAGTTCATCCGCTTCAACGACCCGGATGCGTCCGTCCACGTTCACATACACGTTTTTCGTATTCCCGTCTTGTTCGACCCGTTCAAATGAAGCACCGGTGATGACGCGGATGCCTTGTTCTGTGAGCGCCCGCGTCATCGCTTCGGAAATTTCCGGGTCATACTCTTTCAGCAGGCGCGAGCTTCGCTGCATCAACGTCACCTCCGAGCCGAGATGGTGGAACAGCTGCCCGAGTTCCAGCCCTATAGATCCGGCGCCGATGACGGCGAGCCGCTTCGGCACTTTTTTCAGTTCAAGCAAGGTCGTGCTGGTCAAGTAGTCGACATCATGAAGTCCCGGAATATCCGGCACGGCCGGGGAAGCACCTGTCGCAATCAAAAACCGTTTCGCCGACAACGTTTGGCCGTTGACTTCAATCGTTTGACCATCGACAAATCGTGCTTCCCCTCGGATGAAATCGAACCCGTACTCTCTGATCAAGTCTGCATATTTCGCTTGGCGAAGCTGCTCGACCAGTTCATTTTTTTGCTTCACTAACAGCGCCAAGTCCACCGGACCGGCCGATGTATGGAGTCCAAGAAATGGATGATTCTGTGCCAACGCCTGGATTTCACCGGCCCGAAGCAATGTCTTGGATGGTACGCAGCCGATATTGACGCATGTCCCCCCGACTGTGCCGCGTTCGACCATGGCGACTTTCGCTCCATATTTCACGGCTTCAATCGCTGAAGAAAACGCGGCCGCGCCGGAACCAATGATGATGTAGTCATACTCTCTTTCGCCAGCAGTGGCAGGGCTGGCTGGTGCGGCGACCTCCTCGATATCCCCCGGCTCGTAATGAGCGTTTTTGACCGCTTGTCTCGCCATGTCAACGTCGGCGTCCTCGGGCAGCGCGAATACTGCTTCACCGCGCCGGAAGCTGACATCCATCAGCTTAGCCCCAATCGCCTCCAGCGCTCTGGCGACATGTTGTTCACAACCGGTGCATGTCATGCCTTGGACGGTCATTCGATATGTTTTCATGGTAAAAAACACTCCTTATCAACAAATGTCTAACAGCGGGTCATGCGAATCAATAGGCAATGGTAAGTAGCTGTGATCTCCCCGTGCACCAAAAAGCGCTGTTCGTATTCGCGCATCATGGCTTTGAAGACAGACGGACGTTGGCAATAGCGGCCAACCATGCTATTCGTGGCACCGATATGACGCAGCGATAGAAAAAAGTCACGGACAGATGGAAATCGCTCCGTTTCCATCCATTCAAACCCATCAATGTGGGCAGCAGGGGCAGCTTGCTGGCAGCGGTCGATCCATTCCGCCAAGGTTGGAAAAGCCGGGCCGATGCGAAACGGTTCATGGATGTTCTCCGCTTTCAGCGCCAACGAAAAGGAAGTGTGCAATTCGTGGAACGTACGGGCGCCGAAAGTGGAAAACACAAGACACCCTCCCTCACTTAACGCCCGGTAGAGGCGGGCGATCGTGTTGACGGCGTCATTCAGCCATTGAAACGTTGCATTGGAAATGATTAAATCATACGGCTCATTCCATGTCATATCCTCGATATCCGCGCATATCCATGTCACATCTTCGCCGCAAACCCGTTCCTGTGCAACGGCGATCATGCCTGGCGCAATGTCGACTGCGGTCATGCGCGCGTGCGGGAACATACGGCACAGTTTTTCAGTGAGATAGCCTGTGCCGCAGCCAACTTCTAAAATGTTGTGGGGGCGTATGCCAATGCAGTCAGCCAATAGATCGGCCATTGTTTTTTGGACATTAGCGAACTGGTCATACGTTTTCGCACGCTCGCTAAACCGCTTTCGCATGAGCTGCTTGTCAATCATCGGTCTCACCAACCCATGTTTGAATAAGATGAACACATGTCTCGGTTTGGGTCCAAAATGGAACGTGCCCTGTATCGGGCAACAACGCCATGGTGGCGTTGGGAGCGTGCTCAGCGATATAGCGCGCTGCAGCGGGTGGACAAATCGCATCTTGCTCGCCGTGGACGACCAGCATTGGGGCGGAGATATCCGGCAAAAACGGACGTGCATCGGCCTCGACCAAATAATCAAGCCCGATCAGCAGTTCATCAACCCGATCGCAGTAAAAAAATGCGGAAATATCGCCCTCTTCGCTTTTGGACCATAATGAAGCAAGAAACGCAGCGATCGTGTCAGCCGGCCGTGCTTGCAGCTGTGTTTTCATCCTCTTGACGATCCGCGGATGCCATCCGGCTTCATAACCGTCTTCGGCAACAAAACGGCTCGTGCCGCCGATCAAAATAAGGCGGGAGACCCGCTCGGGGTAAGCATGGGCCAACTCCAGCGCCACAAGCGAACCGAGCGACCAGCCGATGACTGCTGCGCGTTCCTGAAGCGCCTGTTCCGCTCGTTTTCGAAAGCAATGGATCGTTTCAATTCCCTTCCATTCGACGGCTGTCACGTTTCCGCTTAGTGATAACGAATCGAGCAGCGGGGCAAAAATCCCCGCTTTCATTCCCCATCCCGGAATGCAGACGATATTCATCGGATCCCCCCTCACTTTGCGCCGTCATGTACAAAATCCACTTGGGGCGCTAGTTGGTTTCCCCCAAGCTTCGGTCCTTCACCTTGATCTTCTCATCCCGTAAATCGCATCTGTCCCCCTTTCACTGCTATTTGTAAACCAATAATAAATAAAAGTTTACATTAATCGTATCACAGGCAAGCGATGGCCACAATCTTTTTTCATTCCCAGCGGGTTGAGGAGGATGTCCCACATTCATCACCGCCAAAACCAAAATAGCATCAAAGCGGAATGGCAGGGAATTTGCCTGCCGATGATGTCAAATCAATCAAAAAAATACGCAACTTGTCCTGCCAAAAGACAGACAAGTTGCGCAATGCCACCTACCGTTCGAAATTAGAAAGGAATATAGTCAAGCGGATTGACCGCATTCGTTTTCGCCTCGTTCCAGCCGCCGCGGTGCAGTTCAAAATGAAGATGCGGACCGGTCGAATGACCGGTATTGCCCATGTAGCCAATCACTTGCCCTTTGCGGACGTGCTGCCCTTCGCCAACAAGACGCGCTTCCAAATGGGCGTACACGGTCGTATAGGTTTGCCCATTAATCACATGACTGATGAAAATGACGTTGCCATAGCTGCTAGAATAGTAGGACCGGAACACGATGCCATCTGCGGCCGCCACAACGGGAACGACAGCAGCCCGCTTGCCGATGTCGACTCCCGGATGGAAGTCCGTGCCGCCAAACCGGTAGCCAAAGCCCGAGGTGATCGGCCCGTTGGCCGGCCGGGTAAACGCTCCGCTCGATACAGGCGGCGTGCTGCCGCCGGATGGCGTTTCCCCTGACGATGCTTCACCACTGTCAGACCAAGTGTACGTACGCGCCCGTTGTTTCGCTGCTTCTTCCGCCCGTTTTTGCCGCTCAAGTTCGGCAAGCTGTTGTTTCACTGCCGCTTCTTGTTTGGCGATCAGCTCTTTTTCCTCTTCGAGCGCCATCTTATGATCATGCTCTTCTTCCTCTCTTTGCTTCAAATCGGCCATCAGGCGATTTTTTTGCTCCAGCTGGCCCGCGAGTTCGGCCTGCAGCTGCTTCAATTCTTGCAAATCCGCTTGCAACTTGTTCCGCTTCTCCGTTAATTCGGCTTCCTTTTTCTCTTTTAACGCTTTATCGGCTTCCTGCTCGTGGATGATTTGTTGGTCCGCTTCCATGATCGTCGTCACGGCGCTCATCCGGTCAATGAAGTCGCTGAAGCTTTGCGCGCCAAGCAATACTTGCAAGTAGCTGATCGTCCCGCCGCTTTCCTGCAAGGAACGGAGCCGCTCTTTCAAAATTTCATTTCGCTTTTCAATGCGTTCTTGAATTTCGGCAATTTCTTGTTTTAATTCGTCAATGGCTTGCTCCGTTTGGTCAATGTCGACGCTGACGTTGCGGATTTTGCCGCTCGTTTCCTCAATGGCCATGTTCAGCTTTTCAATATCGTTGGCGACTTGTTTTTGCTGCGATTGAAGGGCTTCGATGTTTTTTTGCGCCTCGCTGATTTGTTCCTGCACCTCTGACCGCTTCGAACGAAGCGCGTCGATCTCCCCTCGCTTTTGTTCGATATCACGAGTGCTGACGGCATCCGCCGCTGGCGGCAGAACGCCAAGACCGAGCGCCGCGGCGACGGCGAGCGCCATCATGTTTTTCTTCTTCATCGCTTTCCCCTCTCCCTATGTATGATTCTTTTTTACACTTTCAAAAACTTGCGCACGGACATGACGCTTCCCCAAATGCCGATGCCCGCGCCAATCGCCAGCAGCAGTGCGCTCAACTGCCACATAAACGGCGAAAACGGAAGAAGTTCAAAAAACGGCAAGGAAACCCGCTGTTCATACACTTGATACACGTTGTAGTACACGATCGAAAGCGCCGCGATCGGGAAGAGAGCGCCGAGCATTCCAAGCCATAACCCTTCCAAAAAGAACGGCCAGCGGATAAATCCGTTCGTCGCACCCACGAGCCGCATAATTTCGATTTCGCGACGGCGGGCGAAAATCGTAATTTTGATCGTGTTGGAGATGAGAAACATTGCCGTAAACAACAATCCGAGAATGAGTACGAGCCCCACGTTGCGCGCCACTTTCAGCGCGTCAAACAGCCTCTCGACCGTCCCTTGGCCATAATTGACTTTATGGACGAACGGCAATGTTTCGATTTGTTTGGCGATTTTCACCGTATCTTGCGGGCGGGCCGCTTTTACGACGTATACATCGCTCAACGGGTTGTCCTGTTCAAATAATCGGAACGACGAGCCTTCGTCCCCCATGCTTTTGATCAGCCGCTTCAGCTCTTCATCCTTTGATGAATAGCGCACTTCCTTGACGTTTGGAATGGCTTCAATTTGCCGGCGCAAAGCGTTTTTTTGCTGGTTGTCGGCCGTCAGCTCGATATGGACGCGAATTTCGACATCGTTTTCGACTTTTTGGGCAAAATGGTTGATGTTGAACATGACGACAAAAAAGACGCCGACAAGCAACAGCGTCACCGTAACGGCGCTCGCGGACGCAAACGTCATCCAACCGTTGCGGCCAAGGCTTTTGATGCTTTCCCGGACGTGGCGCTTAAACGTATGAAGCGTCATAGCCGTATTCCCCCCTCGCCTCGTCGCGGACGATTTTCCCGTTTTCGATGGCGATGACACGCCGCCGGGTCGCGTTGACGATCTCTTTGTTGTGAGTCGCCATCACAATCGTCGTTCCCCGGTCATTGATTTTTTCAAACAGCTCCACAATGCCCCATGAGGTTTCCGGGTCCAAGTTTCCTGTCGGTTCGTCGGCAATCACGATTTTCGGGGAGTTGACGATTGAGCGGGCGATCGAGACGCGCTGTTGTTCGCCACCGGACAATTCGTTCGGATAAGAGCGGATTTTATGTTTGAGGCCGACTAGGTCGAGTACTTCCATCACTTTTTTGCGGATCACTTTCGGCGATTCTTCAATGACTTCCAAGGCAAAGGCCACGTTTTCGTATACGTTGAGCTTCGGAAGCAACTTGAAATCTTGGAACACAACGCCGATATGGCGGCGCAAAAGAGGAACTTTGCTGTCTTTCAGCTTGGCAAGGTTGACGCCGTTGACCATAATGGTCCCGCTCGTCGGCTTTTCCTCGCGGTACATCATTTTAATAAACGTCGACTTCCCAGCTCCGCTGGGCCCAACGACGTAGACGAATTCTCCTTGCTTGATGCGAACGTTGATGCCGTTTAACGCCACAACGCCGTTTGGATAAGTTTTGTATACATCTTGCATTTCAATCATCATAATCACCTAATTTTCGACTATATAGATGCAATTTGAGGCCTTCATATTTACGGCTTGGATCATTTGATCGACTGTCGAGCGGCCGAACAACGCCCCTTTCAGACCCATGCATGGGTCTGTGAAGCGAGTGGTTGTCCGCCCCCGCCACGCCTTAGCGTGACGGGGGCAAGCCACAGGCTTGCCCTCGACAGTCGAAAATGGATAAACATCTTTTCCGTCAAGCATATTTCACTTGCTGCCATTTCTCGAGCTGTTTCGCGTGAATCTTGCAAAATTCCGCAAGGATTATTATAACACGATTTTCTATTGTCGAATTTTACATTTATATTTCAAATCGGGAACGATGGAGAAACTAGGACAAAAGACGCAAAAACAGAAAACACCGCCCAGTTCTTGAGCGAACAAGGCGGTGCACTTTCCTTGAGTGAAACGATCTTTTCTTTCAAAGAGTCAGAAACATCCATCCATTATTTTTTCGCGGCCAGCCACTCGGCCACTTTGTCGGCGTCTTCCCCTTTAATGATTCCTGCCGGCATCGCGCCGCGGCCGTTGGCGATAATGTTTTTAATTTCATCTTTGGAATACTTGCTTCCAACCTTTTGCAAGTTCGGGCCGACCCCGCCCGACAGGTCTTGTCCATGACAGGACGCACAGTTTTGTTTAAAAATTTGCTCGGCGGACGCGGCGGTATCCCCTCCACCATTGTTGCCGTTGTTGTTCCCAGCGTTATCCCCGCCGCCTCCGCATGCCGCGAGCGCGAGCGAAACGCCAAGGAACATCGCAGCCAACTTCCATTTCATGGCGAACTCCCCCTCAAACGAAAAATTCCGTTCCCCATTTATTATAACCGATTTCTTCCCCTGTTACGTACGTTGAAATCCCTCGCCGAGCACCTCAGCAGCGTTCGCAACGATGACAAACGCTGTCGGATCAATGGTTCGGACGATTTGTTTCAATTTCGTGAACTCCGATTGGGCGACGACGCACATCAACACCGGGCGCTCATGTTGCGTGTAGCCGCCATACGCCGGCAAGCGCGTCACTCCGCGGTCGATTTCGTGTAAAATGGCGCGGCGCACTTTTTCCTCTTCTTTTGTAATAATCAGAGCGATTTTCGAATACCCAAGCCCGACTTGGACGAGATCGATCGTTTTGCTTGTCACATACAACGCGATCAATGCATAGAGCGCCCGTTCGATATCAAACACAAACGCCGCGGTCAACACGATCAAGCCATCGATGAAAATCACGCACATCCCAAGCGACAGCCCGGTATATTTATGGATGATTTGCGCCGCCAAATCAGTGCCGCCGGTCGACGCCCGGCCGCGAAACACAATGCCAAGGCCGAGCCCAACGCCGATGCCGCCAAAAATCGCGCCAAGAAGCGGATTTGTCGTCGCCGGCTCCATCTCTTTCGTCAAATAGACAACAAGCGGCAAAAACACCGTCCCCACGAACGTTTTCACGCCAAACTGCCGGCCCAAAAGCACAACACCAGCGATAAAGAGCGGAATGTTGAGCGCCCATTGGACATACGCCGGTTCAATGCCGAACAGCGCATGCATGATCGTGCTGATGCCGCTCACTCCGCCCGAGGCGATCCGATTCGGCAGCAAAAACACGTTAAACGCCACAGCGACGATCGCCGCGCCGATTAGAACATACGCATACTCCAAAGTCGCCTCCACCGCTGGAGGCATGTTCTTCTCTCTTCGCTTCCGCATGCTTCCCCACCTTCCTCTGTGAGTATAGCATGCCCGTTTTGGCAAGTAAATGACAGCCGATTAACGCGATAGCGATCTGCTATGCTAAAGGAAAAAAGGACGATCCGATGATCGTCCCTTTACTTCAACTTCGCACGTAAATACGCGTCAATAAACACATCAATCTCCCCATCCATCACCGCTTGCACATTGCCGACCTCGACGTTCGTCCGATGGTCTTTGACAAGCGAATACGGATGGAAGACGTACGAACGGATCTGGTTCCCCCAGCCGATTTCTTTTTGCTCACCGCGCAGCTCGGCCAGTTCAGCTTGCTGTTCCTCGAGTTTCTTTTGATACAGTTTCGCTTTCAACATATTCATCGCTTTTTCGCGGTTTTGGATTTGCGACCGCTCCGATTGGCACGTGACGACAATCCCGGTCGGCAAATGGGTGATGCGCACCGCCGAATCGGTCGTATTGACGTGCTGCCCGCCCGCGCCGCTGGAGCGGTACGTGTCAATCTTCAGCTCATCCGGACGAATCTCGATTTCGATGTTTTCGTCCATCTCCGGCACCACTTCGCATGACACAAACGACGTGTGCCGGCGGCCCGAGGCGTCAAACGGCGAGATGCGGACAAGCCGGTGCACCCCTTTTTCCGCTTTGAGATACCCATAGGCATTCCGGCCTTTGATGAGCAGCGTGACGCTCTTGATCCCGGCTTCCTCGCCCGGCAGGTAGTCGAGCGTTTCCACTTTAAACCCTTTTTTCTCCGCCCAGCGCGTATACATGCGCAACAGCATCGACGCCCAGTCTTGCGACTCGGTGCCGCCTGCGCCGGGATGGAGTTCCAAAATCGCATTGTTTTGGTCGTACGGTTCGTTGAGCAGCAGCTGCAGCTCGAACTCGCTGAAGTCTTTCATCAGCTTTTTCGCTTCCTCTACAAGCTCGGCTTGCAGTTCGTCATCCGGCTCTTCCTTAAGCAGTTCGTACGTCACTTCCAAGTTGTCAAACCGTTCTTCAAGCGAGGAAAATTCCTCGACGAGGTCTTTGAGCGCATTCGCTTCGGAAATGACTGCCTGCGCCGCCTTCTGGTCATCCCAAAAGTTGGGCGCCGCCATCCGTTCTTCTAATTCGCGAATACGCGCCTGCTTCGTGTCGAGGTCAAAGAGACCCCCTGATTTCCGCTAATCGCTTAGCCATTTTCTCGAGCTCTTGCTTAATTTCCACCAAATCGATCATGTTGTCCTCACCTCATCATGAATATAGTATGCCAATGATTCATATCTGCCATTCAAAAGGGAGGCGGAGCCTCCCTTTATTATTTATAAACGGTTATACCACTCTTCCGCAACAATGTTTATATTTTTTCCCGCTACCGCACGGGCACGGGTCGTTGCGGCCGACGCGCACCGCCCGGCGAACTGGTTTTCGCTTCGGCTCCTCGCCGTCTTCTTTCGGGTGAACCGCTTCGCCTTTGGCCACCTCTTGGCGCTCAAGGTTATGGTGGATTTCCGCCTTCATGATATAGGTGGCGACTTCCTCTTCAATCGCAGCGATCATGTTTTCGAACATCGCATACCCTTCCATTTGGTATTCGCGCAACGGGTCGACTTGCCCGTAGGCGCGCAAATGGATGCCTTGGCGGAGCTGCTCCATTGCGTCAATATGGTTCATCCATTTCATGTCAACGGCGCGCAAGACGACGACGCGTTCAAACTCGCGCATTTGTTCCGGCGGAATTTGCGCTTCTTTTTCATCGTAACGCGCTTTGACTTTCTCCCAAATGAGCTCGATCATCTCTTCGGGCTCTTTGCCGTGCAAGTCGGCTTCCGTCACATCGCCTTCCGGAAGCAGATGGGCGTTGAGATAATCCACGAGCCCTTTTAGGTTCCACTCTTCCGGCAAGTCTTCTTTCGGCGTATGGGCATGGACGACGCGTTCAATGACCGATTGGATCATCTTTTCGATAATGCCGCGCAAGTTGTCGGAATCGAGCACTTCGTAGCGCTGGCGGTAAATGATTTCCCGCTGTTCGCGCAGGACATCGTCATATTGAAGCAGCTGTTTGCGGGCATCGAAGTTGTTGCCTTCCACCCGTTTTTGCGCCGACTCGACCGCTTTCGTCACCATTTTGCTTTGAATCGGCTGCGAGTCGTCCATCCCAAGGCGGTCCATCATGGCCATGAGGCTCTCGGAACCAAAGCGGCGCATCAACTCATCCTCAAGCGACAAGTAAAACTGCGACACCCCCGGATCGCCTTGGCGTCCCGAGCGACCGCGCAGCTGGTTATCGATCCTCCGGCTTTCGTGACGCTCCGTGCCAATGACGGCCAATCCGCCGAGCTCTTTGACCCCTTCGCCGAGCTTAATGTCCGTCCCGCGCCCGGCCATGTTCGTCGCGATCGTCACCGCGCCTTTTTGCCCCGCTTGGGCAATGATCTCCGCCTCTTTCGCATGGTTTTTCGCGTTTAAAACGTTGTGCGGGATGCCTCGTTTTTTGAGCATCTCCGACAACATCTCGGACGTTTCGATCGCCACCGTGCCGACGAGCACCGGCTGCCCTTTCGCATGGCGGGCGGCGATGTCCTCAACCACGGCGCGGAACTTCCCTTCCATCGTCCGATAAATCAAATCCGGACGGTCTTCACGAATGACCGGACGATTCGTCGGGATGACGACGACGCGCATATTGTAAATGTTGCGGAACTCTTCCTCTTCCGTCTTCGCCGTCCCCGTCATCCCCGCCAACTTTTCATACATGCGGAAGTAGTTTTGGAACGTAATCGTCGCTAAGGTCATCGACTCGTTTTGAATCTCGAGCCCTTCTTTCGCCTCGATGGCTTGATGCAACCCGTCGCTGTAGCGGCGGCCGTGCATCAAACGCCCGGTGAACGGGTCGACGATGATCACTTTTCCGTCTTGCACGACGTAATCGACGTCGCGCTGCATCGTTACGTGCGCCCGCAGCGCCAGCTGAATGTGGTGGTTGAGCGTGACGTGTTTCAAATCAAACAAGTTGTCGATGCCAAACGCCCGCTCGGCTTTGTTGATCCCTTCTTCCGTCAGCTGGACGCTTTTCGTTTTTTCATCGTATGTGTAATCGACATCTTTGCGCAACGTGCGCACAAACGCATTCGCCTGCACGTACAGCTTTGTCGACTTTTGCGCCGTGCCGGAAATGATGAGCGGCGTCCGCGCCTCATCGATCAAAATCGAGTCGACCTCGTCGATGATCGCGTAATAGAGCGGCCGCTGCACAATATGCTCCTTATAGAGGACCATGTTGTCGCGCAAATAGTCGAAACCAAACTCGTTGTTCGTTCCGTACGTAATGTCGGCATTGTACGCCGCCTGCTTTTCTTCGCGCGACATACCGCTCAAGTTCAAGCCGACGGTCATGCCTAAAAACTCATACAGCTTGCCCATTTCCGTCGCATCGCGCGTCGCCAAGTATTCGTTGACCGTCACGACATGCACGCCGCGCCCCGTCAAGGCGTTCAAATAGACAGGCATCGTCGCCGTCAACGTTTTCCCTTCCCCGGTTTTCATCTCGGCGATGTCGCCTTCATGCAAGACGACGCCGCCCATAATTTGCACTTTATATGGGTACAAACCGAGGACGCGCTTCGCTCCTTCGCGCACAACAGCAAACGCCTCAACAAGCAAGTCATCGAGCGATTCGCCTTGCTGATAGCGGGCTTTAAACTCCTCGGTTTTTTGCCGCAGCTGTTCATCGGACAGTCGGGCCATCTCCGGACCGAGCGCATCCACTTGATCCGCAATTTTCTCCAGTCTTGCCAACTGACGCTTGTTCGGGTCAAATACTTTTTTTAAGACTCCAAGCATAGGAAACGCTCCTTATTTTTCATGGACTCACTTATTCATCATATCATTATACAGGGATCAGTGACAACTGTTGTACAGGCTGGGAGAGGGGCATGTCCAAGAGAGGGGATCACGCCTTGGACGGAAGCTGCTCAATCACCGCTTCCGCATGGTGAAGGCGCCGATTCAGCGCATCAATTTCAAAACTTTTCTCCTCCACTTTTTCACGAATTTTGCGAAGTCATAGTTGCACATCATCCACAAGCTGCGTTTCGACGCGATAAAGCGTTTCTTTCACTTTCGCCAACTCCGCTTCCACACGGTCTAATCTTGTTCAAGACGGCTGATGCGCCCGTTCATTTCATCGACGCGGCCTTCAAGCGCTTCAACGCGAGCCGTCAGCGAACCCATTTGCCCGCTCATTTCTGCTAAACGGCCGTCGATCTGCACAAAACGCTCATTAATTTGAGCAAAGCATTCGTCAATCTGGGCAAACCGTTCATCCATCTGTGCAAACCGTTGGCGAGTTTCTTCTTGAAACGCCAAAAATCCTTGTTCCATGTTATCCAACTTGGACCATATTCGACGCAGCAGTTCCTCCATCGTTCCCCCCTTTTGCTTCCTTCACGCATATTATAACATCCCCTGCCAAAAAAAGCAGGGGATGCGCATAGAAGGGTGATTCAATTCGCCTCGATCAGTCCGTACTTTCCGTCTTTGCGGCGGTAAACAATGTTCGTCCGGTTCGTTTCCGCGTTCGTGAAAATGAAGAAGTTGTGCCCTAACAAATTCATCTGCAAAATCGCTTCTTCGCTGTCCATCGGCTTCAAGCTGAAGTGCTTCGTGCGCACGATTTCAAACTCCTCTTCATTCTCCGCTGCGGAAGCGCCGATCGAGACAGGGGCAGCCAGCTTCGCTTCTTTCTCACGGTCACGCAGCTTCCGATTGACTTTCGTTTTATGTTTGCGGATTTGCCGCTCCAGTTTATCGGTTACTAAATCGATCGCCGCATACATATCCTCATGGCGCTCTTCAGCGCGCAGCAACAAATGCGGCATCGGAATGGTCACCTCGATTTTCCCTTGTCCATCGTTGTAAACTTTTAAATTGACGTGCACATACACATCATCAGTGCCATCAAAGTAGCGTTCCAGTTTCCCGATTTTTTTCTCTACATACTCGCGCAACGCTGGCGTGACTTCGAGGTTTTCTCCGCGAACGTTATACATCATCGCTGACCACTCCTTATCTTAAAACTGTAGATCCCTACATTCTTCTATTACCCATCAAATCCCTGCTTCAATCAAAAATATTTTCGAAGATTTTGTGAAAAACATAGGAAAATATGGTAAGATAGGCATAGGTGTTTTTTCTTATGATGTGGAAGGTACGGAGTGTGTGAACGAATGCGAAAGATCCATATTTCCCATGCGAAAAGCGGCGACATGCTTGCCGTCGACTTATTCGCCGCCAACGGCAGCGTTCTTTTGTCGCGCGGCGTGCGGCTGACCAGCGGCTACATCCGTTCTTTAGCGCAAAAAGGGGTTCAATACATTTATATTGACGACAAACAAACATATGACATCCGCCCGCGCCCGCTCATCAGCCCGACCGTGCGCCAACAGGCGGTGAAAAAAGTGTATGAGACAATGACGGCGCTGATCAATCAGAAAAAACTGCTTCACCGCGTCTCGTCGCTCGATTTAGGAAAAGAGTATGAAAAAGTGTTCAAAAACATTTTGGATTACTTGCTGAAACAGGAAAACTTGCTCATCAATCTGTCGGACTTGGTCATCTCCAACGGCTACTTTTTCCACCATTCGGTCAACGTGGCGACGATCGCCGGTGTCATCGGCATCGCCAAAGGCTACCGCCCCGAGCAGCTGCTCGACCTTGGCATCGGGGCGTTGCTGTTTGACATCGGCATGACCCAGCTGCCCGATGGCCTTTGGCGGAAAAAAGGCGAACTGACCGAAGAGGAAAAGGAAATCATCCGTCGCCATACGTATCTCGGCTTTGAACTCTTGCGACGCCAGCGCAACATTTCGCTTTTTTCCGCCCATTGCGCCCTGCAGCACCACGAGCGGTGCGACGGCAGCGGCTACCCGCGCGCGTTGTCTGGAAACGAGATTCACGAATACGCCCGCATCGTCGCTATCGCCGACGTCTTTGACGCCTTGACATCGGCGCGCTACCACCGAAAACAATATTCGCCGCACGAAGCGGCTGAATACTTATCCGCCGCTGGCGGCGTTCTCGACTTTGAACTCATCCCGAGTTCGACAGTCACTAGGCAAACAAAATGCCTCTCATCCCTTGATACCAAAGGGACGAGAGGCATTTGGGCATACTTTGGGCGTGTATCTAGGTGCGAGGATGAATGCCTAGAATCTTCGGAGGAGGCTCCAGCCCTAGAGCCGCAAAGAATTGAGCCTGTTTGGCCGTCAGTTCGGTTCGTTGATAAAGGTCACCGTTTTTTGAAGAAAAATGTCCAAGCATGAGACGTTCGCATTCGTCCCTTACGTTCGGCCACGATTCATGGGTTCGAATCTCCACGATCCGAACTAACAAGAGAGCAAGCCAACTGAGCAGCACATGTGCCCGAATGCGGTCTTCCAAGCGATGATACATAGGCCGCAATTCCAATGTAGACTTCAATGTTCGGAAGGCCTGCTCAATATCCACCAGCTGCTTATACCCGATGGCGACATCTTCGGCAGACAAGGTGTCATCGGATGTCCGGATGAGATATTTGCCGTCGTACTTTTCCGCGTCACGAACCGCTTGCTTGTCGATGCGAAGGGTTCCGTCCTTCAACTGGCGCAAGTATTTTCCGTAGGACGGATGGGAACGCAACCGGCAGGTCGCCTTATGATGGGCTTCGTTTGGGAGTTGGCGAAGCCCTTTTAACTCCTCTTTCAGCGATTCGAGCAGCTTTTCTCGCTCCTTGCGTTGGCGTTCGGCTTCGCTGGGATTGTACACGAGAACATAGCGCTGACGCGCTTCTCCGTCGCCGACGATGATTTCTTTGATGTGCAAATTCTCGTCCACTTCATGATAACGTCCGCGACGGCTTAAGGCCTCTTCGACGGCGGCTTTGCCGGATCGCATTTTTTCGCCGACAATGTAGTGTCCGCCGGCCTGTTGCAAGATTCGCAAATTCTCTTCAGAGGAAAAGCCGCGGTCCATGACGCTGATCACACGTCCAAGCTTCCAGCCAATCAAGTCTTGTTTCACCTGTTTGATGACCGTCATGTCCATCGTATTGCCAGGCCATACCCAAGCGCGAATCGGGATTCCTTCCCGGGTGACAGCCAGCCCAATGACGATTTGAACCAAGTCTGGGCGTTTGTCTTTCGAGAATCCTTGTTTTCGAAGCGATTCTCCTTCCGGTGTTTCAGAGGGATCCACTTCGAAGTACGACGAAGTCGTATCGAAGTAAATCAAGTCGACTTCCAAATTCAATAAATCGGCCACAGCATGGAACACTTGACGTTCCAATTCCGGCTGCACGGCCAGCAGTTCATCCATCGCCCGGTACAACTGGTGGCTGGCGGCTTGAGGAAGGTGAGGGATATACACGTCTTTCTCCACCCACTCCTCCATCGCCAACTTGCTTGACGGATGAAGGGCGCGATTCGCCACCATGGCAAAAATCAGCCGTTCCAGCGAAATCTGGTGATGTCGGGAGGTAAACAAGGAGTGGAGAATCTCTCCCAACCCCAGTTGTCTCCAGAGCTGATCCAAGAGCCAGACGCCGCCGAGGTGTTTGCATGACTGGAATTGAAAGTCATCGGAAGCTTCTCCTGTCAACGTTTCGACTTCCCAAGCCTGCTCAGGAGAAAGGAATCGCGAAATGCTTTTGGCCAGACGCTCCAAGACAGCGCGATCCACTTCGTCTTCGCGCCCGAACGAATAAATCACCTTCGCTTTCGCATATTTGGCCTTCGGATCCCATTCGTTGTGAGCAAGCTGGAGATACGCCACGGTTGTTCCATCTTTGTTTTTGCGTGTAACTCGTCGTATGTACATGCCTATATTATAAATTATAAACTTTATTTTTAAAAGGGAAAATTAATAAATCGTGTGCCTATTAAATTCGACGTTTTTTTCTAGGGGAGGCGTGGTGAAACCCTTGATATAACAGCATTTTGGCCATTTTCATTTGCCTAAAATGACCTCAAAACTGTCGAACTCGGGCTCATTAAACTGTTTCTTTCCTACATCGCCATCTACCCGGTCGCCACGACGGTGCTGCTCAACACCGGGCACGTCGGCGTCGTCTCGCAAGTGTTTCCCGGCTTCCCGCTCCGCCCAGTCGTCCGTGTCATCAAAAACCCTGCGGGCGAGGAGCTGAAAAGCCCTTATGAGATTGACTTGCGAAAAGAAATGAACATCACCATTGTCAAGGCCATTTGCCCCCCTTGCCGCCCACAGCAAAAACAGGCGAACGAACGCTTTGTCTCATTCGCCCTGCCGCACAAAAGCGGGTGCCCTCGCTTCCATCAAGAGGACACCCGCTTTCACTTGAATGGCTGCCAAAGCGCCGCCGTTCGTTCTTCACTGCACGACATACCGCCGCAGCCGGCCGGAAACCGCCGCCTTCCAAGCTTGAAACGCCGGTGACAACCGTCCGCAAACAATCCGCTCCTTTGCCGCTGCATCAGAAAACTGCCCGTCAAGTGCCGCGGCCGCGTCGAGCACATCGACAAACCGTTCAAGATGCTGGACGAAATCGTTCTCCTCAGCGAACAGCTGCTCTAGATACACATTCGTCTCGCCGATTTTCCCAAGCGCCAGCAACACATCCGAAAGCAGCACGTCCGCATGCATCCGCCGCGGGTCAGAAAAGCTCGCTTCAACATAGTCGAGCCCTTCTTCGACTGTCTCGAGCAACGCGGCGTATTGGCGGATGATGTCCAGCGCGTCGCTCGTCAATTTTGCCATATCCATTCCACCTATCGCCGTTTATCGTAAAACATTCCATCGAACGAAAGCGGCTGCTCGTACGGATGAACATAGCGGGCATTCGCCTGCCGCTTCGCCTCGGTGATCCGCAAATCGCTGCCAATCTCATCGCGCACTTGACGAAGCCGCGCTTCAATCTCTCGATTCCAAGCAACGATCTCGCGGCCAAGCCGCTGCTCTTCCTCGCTGTATGGCGGCCGCAGCTCCCGAAGCCACTCTTCACGCCGCCGAAGCAGCTCATCCACTTGCACAAGCCGCGCCTCGCGCTCCTCAGCTGGCCACGGCAGAGCGGTCGCTTCGAGCAATTCGCGCGTCAACTGCCAAACTTCGCGCACGCTCATTACGCCTGCCCGCCTTCCGCGTATTGGCGCTGCCGATTGAGCTGAATCACTTGCTTCCACGTATCGCGAAACTCCGTGACATACCCTTCCACTTCATCCAAAATCGCCGCATCGTGCTTCACATTCGCCTCGACCAGGCGGCGGTAGATGTAGTCATACATCGTCATCATCGATTTGGCGACGTCATATTCCATTTTCAGCGTCGCCATCAATTCCAAAATAATCTTTTGCGCTTTAATCAAGTTCTCGTTGCGCGCCGCCACATCGCCCGCTTCTATCGCCTGGCGCGCGAGCTTGATAAACTTCAAGCAGCCGTTATACAGCATGAGCGTCAGCTCGCCAGGCGACGCCGTCTGCACGGCGTTCGTTTGGTAGTGTTGATACGGATTGTTCGTTGCCATCCCGATCACTCCTCTTCTATGATGTTCACCCCATCGCAAAGCCAGCAGCTTATTCAGCGCAACGGGCCGCGTCGACCCCGTTCACCGCTTACAGCGCCGAACGTCCTTTATTCGTTGCCGCTCGTGAGCGGGTTCGCCTCTTGACTCACTGTCGCCGCGATGGCGGCCTTAGCCTTCATCCGCCGATCCGTTACCTTTGCATGCCGCCGCCAAAGGCGTTCATCAAATACATGCTTTGCTGATTGGCGCGCTGAATCGCCTCTTCCATCGCGGTGAATTGGCGATAGTAGCGGTCTTCAATTTGTTTCAAGCGGTCTTGAAAACGGTCAATCTGGTCATTAATTTGAATCAAGTCGCGTCCGATCGCAAACTGCTGGTTCGTCCAAATCGTCTTCCCCGCCTTCTGCTCAATCTTTCCGATCGTCGCCTTGATCGTATCGCGCAAACGGCGGGCAAGGCCTTTTTCCGCTTGATTCGTGCTATCCTGATTAAACAGCTGGTACACCGCTTCCGGGTTTTCTTTAATCTTCTCCCGCAGCTTCGTCTCGTCAATGATCAATTTCCCGCCATCGAGGTAGTTCGACGACGTCGTGATGCCAAGCTGCGCCAACTGCGAAAACCCGCTCGGGATGTTCGTTCCTTCGACTTTCGTATACAAATCCATCCGCATTTGGCTGAGGGCGCTCGACAAAATCGAATCGCCGCGAAGCATGCCGCTCCGTGCTTTTTCTTCCCACAGCTCCACTTGTTTTTCCGTCATCGCTTCTTTTTGCTCATCGGTGAGCGGCGGATAATCGCGGTAGCGCTCTTCTTTCAACTCGGCGTTGATTTTGGCGATCACTTCATTGTATTTATCGACAAACCCTTTTATCACGTTCACCATCGCGTCGACATCGGTCGAAACCGACACCGTCGCCGTCCCCGTTCCCTTCACGGTATACGTCACGCCATTAATCGTAAACGTGTTCGACGAACGGGTCGTCGTCAAGCCGTTCAACGTCACTTGCGCGTCTTGCCCCGCTGTTTTTCCTGTCAAATCCTGCCCTGCCGCGGCTCCCGTAAACCCAAGCTTTTGCGCGAAAAAGTCAGCCGTCGTCTGATCAGCGAGCACCAAGCTCGCCTGCGCCCCCGTCTCTTTTTTCATGATCGAAATCCGCCCGGTTTTTTCATCGTAAAACGCGCTGACGCCAAGATCGGCATTGTTGTTGAGCTGGGCGATCAACCCGTCCAGCGTCGTTCCTTGTTTCACCGTGATCGTCGCCTGCTTCGTGCTCCCATCCCCGTTCGTCACATTGATCGTCAACGTCGTATCAGCGGCAACGGAAAAACTCGCCTTGTCCACCCTTACCGCTTCATCGGACAGCCAGACGGCCGAGGTGGCCACCCGATCGACCTGAATCGTCGTCGCCACATTCGCCGCGCTGGAGCTCGCGGTCGCCGTTACGGCCGCCTCATTCGAGCTTGAGACCGTTTTTTTGAGCATGCTGCTTTGGAGAGTGATGTTCGAAAACAAGTAATCATCCAGCCCTTGCAACAGCGTGTTCATCGCCCGGTAATCATCGCGCTGCCACTCGAGCAGCTGCTTTTTTTGCTGGAGCTTATCCAGCGGCATCCGCTCTGCTTTCATCAAATCTTTGACGATTTGATCAATATCCATCCCGCTCGCCAAACCGCTAATGCGCAAATTCCCTGCCATCTGTCTTCACCACCGTTAAATTTTTCGATCCACCAACAATCCGACAAACTCCATCATCGCTGCATACATATCCAGCAGCTTTTTCGGCGGAATTTCGCGGATCACCTCATGCGTCTTTTCATCGACCACTTGCACGTAGTACTCATTCAGCTCCTTATGCAGCTCAAACCGAATTGATGTATGACTCGGCTGCAACAACTCATTCAGTCCATTGACCACATTCTCCAACTCATCGTGCGAAAACAGCCGCGCAGGAGAAGAAGCAGACTCTTCCCGTTCCGGCGGCCGCACCGCCGCCACCCCAGCGCTCGCCTTCGCTTGGTCATTTCGCATCGGTTCATACGAAGGAAACGAAGAAGACAACCGTTCAATCGTCATACGATCCGCTCCTTTAGTTTTGGACGCTTTCTATCGTTTATATCGGATGGGAAGCAGGAGATGTAAAGGGGGGAAGAGCAATTTCATGCGAACGAAAGGCGACTCGGGGAGATGTGGGATAATGAAGATAGCAAAAACAAAAGAGAGGGGCCGGGAAAATGATGCTACGTTATGTCCGACACCGGGTCCTCTCTCGCACCAGAATTCCGCTCGTCTCAAGTAACTGCTCGGGCCGTTTAAACCGATATTGATCAAAATCATTAGGCATCATAACAATCAACCCATAATCATCGAGCCAATTAATAAAAATGCATTTTCCGCTTCGCTTTCTCAGTATACCATTTATAACACGTTGAGCCGTATAACCCGAAATATTCAGCAATCCATTTTTGGCCGCCTTACTACTTTAGAGATTTTCTGTCCTCGCCTTGTTATGCAGCAGAATCCATGTTGCTCGTCAAACTCTAAGGCTTAACGATTCCCACGGTAGTTTCTATATCAACATGTTCAATCGCTCAACAGCTTTTTCATATCCTTCATTCGCAGCTCGCTTATAAAAACTGATTGCTTTCTCCGTTTGTCCCGTTACTTCGTAAAATACTCCAAGGTTGTAAGCTGCTAGAAAGCTACCCGTCCCCCGCACTCGATCATAGTTGTCTGTTTCTCCAATCTCAAGGCAACGGACAAATGACTTTTCAATGAATGGAAATAGATGAGCATATTGGTCCGAATTACAGAAAGCTGCCTCCATATAAAATAAAGCGCATGCAAAATGGAAATCTGGTAAGTCTTGCAGTTTTTCTTGCTCCATCGCTATTAATTGTAATCCTTTTTCAAATGAACGATTAGCCATGAGTACATATAAATAATCTACAACTAAACTATGACGATACCAAGCATATGAGGAAGCAAGCGAATGACTTTTCTCAAAATATATTTCAGAACGGACGAACTGTTGCAATAATTTATATTGCTTACCGATCTGATATAAAATATAGTCGTCCTCCGGGTGCTTCTTTAGTTCCTGTAACAATAGCTCTAAGTTTCTTTCTGTTTTATTAGTTTGAATATAACCATCATGGTACACTTCGACATTAATGTTTTCACGTGGCAAGGTCGAATCAACCTGCTCGTGAATTTTCCCAGTGTATTTAACACCTTTAGGTAACAATCGTGATAAATACGACTGGGCATGTCGTTTTTCACCATTTTGAATAAATTCATCGATTCGTTTGATACGACCTATCCTTTGACAACCATTTTCAAGAAAATGACGAATCTCTCTTCCACAGTCATTAACCACATACTCATCGGCATCCAGCACGAGATTCCAATCACACGTTGATTGCTCGAGTGCATAATTTCTGGCTGCCGAAAAGTCTTGCCTCCATGCAAAATTGAAAACTTTTGCACCGAATGAATAGGCAACTTCCCTTGTATCATCCGTTGACCCTGTATCAACAACTATCATTTCGTCCACTATATTTTTGATACTCTGCAAACAGCGACCTAAATTTTGTTCTTCGTTTTTTACGATCATAACCAAAGCTAGGGTTTTCAATGTTTCACCTCATACGCATGTAAAAATTCTCGCAATGCATCACGCCAATGACGAAGTAGTTCAAACCCATTTAATCGTAATGCCATATGGTCAAAAACAGAATAAGAAGGACGGGCTGCTAGTCGGAGATAATCTTTCGTCCCGCAACGTTGAACACGGACATTGACTCCCATCTCGGAGAAAATAATTTTAGCAAACTCATACCAAGAACAGTAGCCTGTATTAGATATATGATACAATCCATATTTTTCTGTTTGGACAAGTTCATAAATTTTTTGCACTAAATCTACTGCATATGTAGGGCATCCATATTGGTCATCAACAACTAAAATTTCTTCCTTCTCTTTTGCAAGTCGTAACATGGTTTTCACAAAATTATTTCCATAAGCCCCAAATACCCAAGATGTACGAACAATAAAAAACCTAGAATGAAAATCGCGCACAAATTGCTCGCCTGCCAATTTACTTTTTCCATAAATATTAATGGGATTAGGACTGGAAAACTCATGATAAGGCACCCTTTGTGCACCATCAAATACGTAATCTGTACTAACATAAACAAGCTTTGCCCCTACCTTTTCAGCAGCTACAGCTACATTCCTTGTTCCATATGCATTAACGAAAAAGGCCTTTTCTTTTTCTTTCTCTGCTTCATCGACTTTTGTATACGCACCTGCATGAACAACAACATGGGGATGAATATGCCCGAGCACACTTATCACTTGTTGAGCATCTGTAATATCAAGCTCATCTTTATCATATCCATAGACATTCCATTCCATTTGTCGAAACCATTTGACTAGTTCCTTACCTAGTTGTCCCTTTGCCCCTGTAACAACGACCTTCAGATTAATCATTTTCTGTCACCGTATTGGTTTTGATAGAAATGTACATACTCCCCAGCTTTCATTCGTCGCCACCAATCGACATGGTCAATATACCATTGAATGGTTTCTTCAATTCCTTTATCAAGCGTATACTTTGGTTCCCATCCAAGTTCAGTCGTAATTTTCGTAGGGTCAATTGCGTAGCGTCGATCATGCCCAGGACGATCGGCTATATATTTAATTAATGACTTAGAAGCTCCTAATTTTTCAACAATGAAATGGACAATTTCATTGTTTGTTCGCTCATTATGCCCTCCAATGTTGTATATCTCTCCTGACTTCCCTCTATGAATCACTAAATCAATTGCTGAGCAATGATCTTTTACATGAAGCCAGTCGCGCACATTTTGACCATCGCCATAAATAGGAATGTCTTTTCCTTCTATGGCATTTGTAATGATTAATGGGATCAGTTTCTCAGGAAACTGATACGGACCATAATTATTTGAACAACGTGTAATATTTACATTTAATCCATATGTGGCGTGATATGCTCTTACAAGCAAATCGGCACTTGCTTTACTGGCGGAGTAAGGGCTGTTGGGCGCCAATGGTGTTTCCTCAGTAAAATATCCTGTTTCTCCTAAACTTCCATACACTTCATCTGTTGAAATTTGAACATATTTTTGAATTTGATTAGACTTAGCAATATCGAGTAACACTTGTGTACCCAATACATTGGTTTGAACGAAAGCACAAGGATTAGAAATGCTGCGGTCAACGTGCGATTCTGCCGCAAAATTGACAATAACATCAATGTGATAGGTTTTTACGATATAATCAACCAACTGAGCGTTACAAATATCCCCCCTCACAAATAGATAACGTTCGTTTGTTTGCACGTCTTGTAAACTTTCTAAATTTCCTGCATACGTTAACAAGTCATAGTTTACAATTCTATAATCGTGGTACTTATTTAGCATATAGCGAATAAAATTGCTACCGATGAAACCAGCGCCACCAGTCACAAGAATATTCATGATGTCCTCTCCCAAATAAAATTAATATGTGCATTATTCAAAAGCGGAAGGCTCGCATCCTTTTCAGACAAAACGGCCTCTGTTACAGGCCAGTCGATTTTCAAGTCGGGGTCTCTCCAAAAAATTCCTCGATCATATTCTGCTGAATAATATGCATCTACCTTATATTGCACTTCTGTATTCGGTACTAATGTACAAAAGCCATGAGCAAACCCTTTCGGTACGAAAAGTTGCCTTTTATTATGTTCACTTAAAATAAAACTGCGCCATTCGCCAAATGTTGGAGAACCTCTACGAATATCCACAACAACATCGTAAATCACGCCACGTGTGACGCGAACAAGCTTTGCTTGCGCTTGTGGATGCAGTTGATAATGCAACCCTCGTACTGTCCCTGCTTTGATCGAAAGGGAATGATTATCTTGCACGAATCTCACTGAAATACCTAACTGACTTAATACCTGATCATTATAACTTTCCATGAAAAAACCTCGAGTATCTTCATGCACGATAGGCTCTAGTATAATAACCCCATCAAAATCCGTTTCGATTACTCGCACGGAACATCACCTTTTTTAATGTTTCAAGTTTTTATTAAACCATTCACCAAAATCAATGTCTTTTGCTAACTCATTGGCTCGTAAATAAGATGCGTACGTCCCCGCATCCGTCCACCAACCTTTTAATACGTCATATGTCAACTCATTACGGGCAATATAAGCATTATTGACATCAGTAATTTCCAGCTCCCCGCGAGCAGACGGCTTTAACGTTCGAATGATATCAAATACTGTCGCATCATACATATAAATTCCCGTTACCGCATAACTGCTTTTCGGTGTTTTTGGTTTCTCCTCAATATTTT
Source organism: Geobacillus vulcani PSS1 (assembly GCF_000733845.1). Classification (GTDB taxonomy): domain Bacteria; phylum Bacillota; class Bacilli; order Bacillales; family Anoxybacillaceae; genus Geobacillus; species Geobacillus vulcani. Next base: position 1,310,398 of record NZ_JPOI01000001.1, on the reverse strand, counting down.
TAATTCGTTCTCCTTCCAATTCCGGAACACCAAAACGTTCTGGATCACTAACCTCTTTAATTAAAATTTTTGCCCCTGTTTGTTGCCTTTTAAAATTTTCTACATAAGGAGCAATACTATCAGAAAAAACATTGTCCCCTAAAATAACTGTCATCAGATCATTACCAACAAACGCTTCACACAATCCAAGCGCCTGGGCAATGCCCCCTGCTTGATCTTGTACTTTATACGTAAACTGAACACCAAACTCTGAACCGCTTCCTAGCAAATTTACAACATCGCCCATATGCTCGCGCCCTGTGACAATTAAAATATCGCTCATTCCTGCTTCCTTCAACTTGTGGATGGCGTGATAAATCATCGGATATTTGCCAACTGGAAGCAAATGTTTATTTGTTACTTTTGTGAGAGGATACAGACGCGAGCCTGTCCCACCTGCGAGGATGATGCCTTTCATCGCAACCCACCTTCAAAATTAATAATCGTTAATCACCTGCACAATTTTGTTAACATGTTCGTCTGTTAAAATCGGTGAAATTGGAAGGCTCAGAACCGTATTATGGATTTCCTCAGTAACAGGTAGTCTTAAACTGTTTAATTCTGAATACGCATTTTGTTTATGTGGTGGAATAGGATAATGAATAATTGTTTGTATTCCATGACTTTGCAAATAATTTTGGAATTCATTCCTGTTGCCGACTCTAACAACAAATAAATGCCAAACGTGAGATAATTTTTTTGACATATCTATATAAGGTAAAATAACTTTGTTGTTTTTTATATGTTTAAGATAATACTCAGCAACTCTTCTTCTCTTCTCGTTTTCCTCATCAAGATACCTCAGTTTAACTCTAAGCACCGCCGCTTGTATTTCATCTAATCGACTATTCACACCTTTGTACAAATTATAATATTTTTCATGTGAACCATAGTTCCTAAGTGCCCTTAACCGTTTTGCTAGCTCATCATCATTTGTTGTAATTGCCCCACCGTCCCCAAGAGCACCGAGGTTTTTGCTAGGGTAAAAGCTAAAAGCCCCTGCATCTCCCAAATTACCTGTCCGTTTTCCGCTATATATAGCTCCATGTGCTTGAGCAGCATCTTCTATAACCTTTAAATTATACTTATTGGCAATCTTCCATATATGCTTCATATCTGCTACTTGACCATATAAATGAACTACGATAATTGCTCTGGTCCTACATGTAATTTTCTCTTCTATTTTATTCGGATCAATATTGTAAGTATTGATATTGGGTTCAACCAGTACAGGTGTAGCACCATTCATAGATACGGCAAGCAAAGTGGCAATATATGTATTTGCAGGTACAATTACCTCATCTCCTTCTTTTATTCCATATCCTCTTAAAATAAGTGACAATGCATCTAGACCATTTGCCACTCCGATTGCATACTTAACACCACAATATCTTGCAAATTCATCTTCAAATTTTTTCACTTGCTCTCCTAAAATATACTGTCCAGATCTCAAAACTTCCTTAATGGCACATTCGATCTCCTTTAAGTAACATTCATTTATTGCTTTTACATCAAGAAATGGAATCACCAAATTTTCATCATCTCCCACATAGTAAAGATCTGTATATGGTATATAAGTCTCTTATTCTAATGTTTCAATATATACATTTCCACTATTAGTTCGAATAAAAGAAGTCATCGTCTCCCAAGGATGCAATGAAACTCTTTTTACTCTTTTCCCATCCACAGACGGAAGTTGAAATTCTTTGAAGATAAGTGCTCTCAATATATTATAAACTTGTCTTTTTTCCAATAGTCTCAGTTGTTTTGAATAAAAATCTTTTGGGAAATAATGGTACAAAAACCTTGGAAAAGACGAAGCCTGTTCACTATCCTGAGGCAGTTTAGTATATTTCCCTTCAACAATAAGAGGAAGGACTTTCTCAATTAAATCACCTGCAACTTCATGATATTTAAAATATAGGTCTCGACAAGTATATTCTTCCCGGATCTCCATTTTGACTTGGGAAATTATATCACCTGTATCTATACCGTTATCTATCTCATGTAAAGTAACGCCGGTCTCATTTTCTCCGAAGACAATGGGCCAAAAAGAAGTCATGGTTCCTCTGTACTTCGGTAATAATGAAAAATGAACGTTAAAAAATTTTGATCCCTCGCCAAAAAACTTTTCATTGAGAATTCTGTCACACTCCACTGATAAGAAAAAAACTTTTTCACCATAAATTTCATGGATATCTTTTATTAATTTACTTCCCAACTTGTTGGCACATTCTTCAAGCGAACTCATAGCCCTGATTCTATCTTCCCCCGGTGAAACATATACTAAGGGGTTAATGCCCATCTTATGAAATACTTCAAGTGCTCGGACCGCAGCATTAAGCTTTCCTCCTAAAACATAAATCATATACAATACTACTCCTTGTCTAATGAACTTTCTCTAAGAACCGCATACTTCTTAAATTCATCGTAATCACGAATGTAATCTAGCTCAGAATAGTAGTCACTAGCTAACACAAGTAAAACGCAATCTGAAGAGAAGTTTTTTATCTCTCTCCAAATTAGCTTATCTATAAAAAGCCCCTTCCTAGGAGAATCCATTTCAAATTCTTGCTTTTTAAATCCATCGTCAACAACCACCGTACAAGACCCACTTACGGCTATAAGAATTTGCTGAAGATTTTTATGTGCATGCACCCCTCTTTTAACGTTAAACTTTGTTCCGAATATATAATATACGCGTTTGATTTCAAAAGGAACTTGTTTATAACTCTCAATAGCGACTAGTGAACCACGGTGATCTCCCATAACTTCAAACTCAAGAAATTTCACATTCATGCTTGAACACTCACTTTACAAAGAGTTTTTTTCAATAGTCATTCATCCTACCATGCAATGCTTTTCAAGTGCTTTTATAGCGTCTTGAAAAACCGAGAAAAACTCATTCAATATTCTACTATTTTTACAAACGAACTCCCTATCATATGTATAACTCCTTATCTTCTCCAACACATGTATGTGTTCATCTATCCATCCTACCAGAAAGGAAGCAACCTCTTCTGAATCCATAAAGTATGCTTCAGACCTTTGGCAATCCTTAAACAATCGATACCACTCTACAGCTCCTAGGATCATATTCGTCACATCATGAGAGTTTTGTGCCGGATGTAATCTAAAATAACTCAGTGGCTCGGATATATAAACAGCCTTACCCTTTTGTAAAAGTGACAACCATGTACTTACATCCGACAGAGGATAATATTTTTTTTTCATATAGCTTCCTAAATCATCTTCTATATCATTCCTCCGAAATAGTACAGTTGTAAACTCCCCTACAACATTTAGCATATGCAGTAACATGTACTTTCCCAATACCTTACCGTCTATCAACGTATCTTGATTGAATAATTTTTTTGTTGCTTTAATAGGGGGCAACAATTCACCTTGCTTATTTATCGTCTGTCTAAATGAAGTAACTAGACATACATCATTAAATTGATGATAATAGTTCATCATTCGGCTAATCTTGTTTGGAGCGAATTTATCGTCGTCAAACAAAAAATTGACAAACTCACCGCTAGCCAGCTCTAAACACCTTTGAGCATTTTCCAATCCTGTAGTTCTCCCTAATCTAGCTTTATTTTTTACATAAGTTAATCGTTTATTACTGTGTTGAGTTTCTAATAATTGATATACCACATCCTTTGTTAAGTGGTTTGTGCTATCATCACAAATGATAATTTCTGTATTTCTATAGGTTTGAGCTAGTACACTCTGTAATGCTTCTTTAAACAATAAGGGACGGTTATAAGTTGGAATGAGTATACTAACTAACGGGAATAAAAAACCTGAATATTCATCCAAAAACAAGTTTCTATAACGCTCATAGCCATTCCGAATATTTACTATGCCACAGTCATGTATACACCAAGGAATAGATTGCTTAGGAACAACTATCAAATATCCTTTTTTCAAATACTCAACACAATGTGATAAGTCGTAAAAATGCCATCCATCAAAAATGTCCTCCCTCCACCGAATATCGTACTGCGTAGCCATTAAAAGACCATCAACAGCCTCTACAGTTTCATATTTATGCTCAATGTCCTGAAAAGCAAGAATAGACAAAGTACCACTATGACTATCAAATACCTTACCGTACTTCTTCTCTGCTTCCCACCATATACCACTAGTTGGTATCTTTTTTGCTCCTATAGTTCCAATAATCCCAATCTGCTTATTTTCATCAAATAGGGCTATAATATCAAAGATAAAATTCTTATTTACTATAAACACATCTTGATGCAAATACACTTTATACTTTGCATCTGTCCTTTTCATTGCTTCATTATATCCGGACGTGATGCTTTTCGCTCCTTCAATAGAAATAATTTCAATTTCATATCCTTCCGGAACATGAAGCGATCTGACGTAACGGACAGATTCTTCATACATTTGCCTGTTATTCACACAATAAATAAAGGCGACTTTTTTGTCATTCATGACGAAGACTCTCCTCTTTTGCAATTTCGAGTAGTTGTAACACTTCCTTATCCGGATGCCGAATTTTTTCCAAAAACGCTTTGGCTAATCCGTACTCTCCGTAAGTAAGAAGCACATAACCTAGATTGTATAACGTATCTATGTTCTCTGGCTCTTGCTCATAAGCAAGTTGTAAATACGGCAATACCTGTTCATGCAGTCCTTGTTCGAAACAAGTGATCGCAATTGCTTGAAGCACTTTTACTTTATGGACAATGCTTGTCTCAATAACTTCCTTGATGAGTTGCTCATTAATTTCGCCACGAGCCAACTGATTAACAAGCGATTGCTTTGTCTCTTCAACGTCAATATCAAATTCGAGGCGACGCAACAAAAAGGCAAGTTGTTGTGCTTTTTTCAACGATTGTTCATTGATCTCCTCAAACAGTTTTTTCACTTCGCCATCCGGTTGACGAATCAATGATAAATAGTGATTCGCTAGCTCTTTTTCGCCATAGGAGTTCAACACAAATGCTAGATTGTATAACGTATCTGTATCATCTGAACACAACTCGAACGCCGCTTGCAAGTACGGCAAAACATGTTCGTGATTGCCTTGTGCAAAATTTTCAATCGCCAGTTCATTCAGCAGTTCGACTGCTTCGTTCATATTCCTTATTGTAGCGACAACTTCAGTGATAGAAATATCATTTAACTGCTCCAAGATTTGGTGACGATCTTTTTTAGAAACAAAATCCCCAATGAGTTCCCTTATATTTGTTTTTTGTTTATTGGCACATACGAGAAACGATTTTGCAGCAAGTAAAAATTGCACTTTTTCCCCGTACAATACTTTTAAATGATCAACTAACCGATGTTTCATGTCATTTTCCGGAGAAAGTAAACCTGTAATAGACATGGATAATGAATGCGACTTAAACAAATCCTCTAATTGGCGTAAACTATAAAAATCCCCACCCGTAAAAGGATTTCGTCCAACAATCAATTGTTCAAGCAACTGAACGTATCCGGTATTTTGTACATGTGCCAAAAACTGTCCGTCCTGTTTTAAATGTTCAACAACGAAACAAAGTAAATGGTCATCTAACGGGATCGTGCGGCTACTATATAAAATAAGATCAAACATCTGTTTCTTTATTTGAGTATCGTCTAAATCGCAAGCTACATATGCATATCGCTGTGCTTCTTTGATAGCAAATGCATTTTGTTCTACACCATACAGCGCTGCTTGAGGATATTCATGTTTTATTTTTAACAACGTTGCCCCTGCCCCACAGCCGATGTGTAACACATTGATAGCACGGTGATGATCCATCCCAACTCGACTCAACATCTCCAAATCGATAGCGTACGCATCAATATCAACACCCCATTTCTTTTCAAACTTCTTTTGATTTTCTCGCAACAACTTCGAATAACCGCTACTGTCGTCTTTCCATGATACACTACCGTAATGGTGGACAAACGTATCGTTACAAAGCATTAAGCGATAACCGGCCTGTCGCAAACGAACAGAATAATCGTCATCTTCAAAGTTTCCTGGGGTAAAGCGCTCGTCCAACAGCCCGACTTTCTCTATTGCCTCTTTTTTAATGAGCAAACAGAATCCAATTAACTTTAATCGTTCTTCCCATTTATTTGGATCTAAAACATTATGTTGGGAAGCGAACTCATGCATTTCATCGATCGACGTATAACGAACGGGAATGGTTGAATAATAAGCCGCAGAATTTGTAACTGGCCCGACCGCTCCAATATCATCAGCGCTGTATAAACAAGCTAACAAATGATCAAGCCAATGTTTTGTCACAACCACATCGTTATTTAGTAAAAGAATGTTTTCCCCTTCTGCAATCTGTATTCCCTGGTTGCACCCTTTAGGGAAACCAACATTTTTAGCATTAAAAATTGTTCGTATATCTTTTTGTGACTGCAACCATTCCACCGTTCCGTCCGTAGAACGGTTATCAACAACGATAATTTCGTACGTACCTTCTCTTGTATATTGGCGAATGCTTTCTATACATTGTTTTGTATAGTCTAGCTTATTGTGAGTTAGTATAACGATACTTGTTTTCATTGTCCTCTTCCTTTTATCTTTCTTTTTCCTTTAACCATTCGCTATCTGGATACAACTGTTTCGCTTGTTGGACCATTTTCTTTTTTTCCTCATCCATTCCACATATGGTCATTAACTCAATAACATATTTGTACAGCCGAAAATCATGATGACCAAGGCTAATGGCTAACATTCCATATTGCATTGCCTCTATGGCTTCATTTTTTACTGCCAAAGCCTCGATCACATTCACAAACGACTCCGCATCCCACTTGTTCATATTCTCAACTGAACGGTACAATTGAAACGCCAGCTCCATAAATTCATAACGATGGAGTAAATGGGCAATTTGAATATGAATATTCTCGGGAAATTTACCCTTTAAGGCAAGAAGCTGTTCAAATAGCTCATACTCTTTTAACTGAATCGTCCTCTCAAGTAAAAGCAGGTAAAACGTCGGTTCAGGCGTTTCCTCATACTCGTTCATCATGAACAATAAAAACTCTTTTTCTCTGTGTTCAGAAACAAGATGAAATAAGAGGCGAACAACATCGAGCTGATTCGTTTTAAACGCGGCTACTAATAGATCATACGAGTCTAAACTCCCTGAACGAACATATGTCTGCAGATCAGCTACAGAGCTTTTCAATATTTGCTGCAACGCTTCGTCATATCGTTTTTGTAATATATTTACTTTGATTTCGAACCCGCGCTGAATGACTTCATCACCTAGTTTTGCTGCAAGCGAGCACATCACTTTTTCTAAATGTAAATTCGAGGCAATGCGGGCAATTAGCGAAACGGCGAATAAATCGTTTGCTAACTGTTTATTTTCGATAAATTGGACAATCTCCTCTTCACTATGAGCGCGAGCGAGCAATTGCAATATGTGGTAAAGCGCTTCATAGCTTTTCCGATTAAACGAAAGCGCACAAGAAAAATGGTATATTGCTTTTTGTAAATTTCCTTTATGTTTGTAAATATGGCCCAGTAACATATGCGGATCGTACTCGACGTATTCAACTGTTTTAATCGTGTAAGGATATTTGTTTTTATTTTCGAGCAAGTACTCTAGTTGTTGTGCAGCATCGTCATAGCGATGTTGCAAATAGTAAATTTCCCCACGCAAAAATTGAAAATCAGCGGTTTCGCTATATAAGTTTTCAGCGTCAGCAATAACCCGCAAAGCGTCATCAAACCGTTGCAAATATTTCAAGCATAAAATAATTTGCACAAGACAGTACGAAACCCAACTTAACCGAATATCTTTTTTATGTTGATACGCCTGAATAAATGATTGTAGCGCTTGTTCTACTTCACCTTTTGAAAGATATTCATTTCCCAAGTTGAAATAATCGAAAGCAACGCTGTCACCTGCTTGTATTTCACGCTCAATCAGTGGAGCATTTCGATCATGTTTTTTCTTTTCTGTCACTACATAAGACATATACCCCGTATGATAAACGGTTAAAATACCTTGCTCAGCTTGAACATATTCACCATTCGTCTTTCGCAACTGCTCATGAATGGAACGATCGTACTGTAAATGTGGCAAATTGCGATAAATACGCGTATGGCGATGTTGAAGCACACGCTCACCGTATGTCCCCATAAAGTTATAGATGTTCACGTCATACGCTTCAACACCATTATCAGCCTGTTTTAATACTTGTATCATTTCTTGCAAATTCGTACGATCAACATACTCATCTGCATCTAATACGAGAATCCACTCCCCTGTCGCATGTTGTTGAGCAAAGTTGCGCGCAGCGGCAAAGCTGTTCGTCCACTCAAAATGATATACTTTGTCCGTATATTTTAACGCAATTTCTTTTGTTGAATCAGTTGAACCTGTATCGACGATTACAATTTCATCAACAATTCCATATACAGAATCTAAACAACGTTGTAACACTTTTTCTTCATTTTTCACGATCATACATAATGATAAAAATGGCTTCATCATATTCTTCCTTCTTTCTTCATTCATGTATCCATCTACTGTTTATATCGGATGAAAGGGTAAGGATGTGAAGGGGGAAGGTAAAAAGCAATATGTCATATGATTCAATGTAGCGATTGGCCAGTTGTTTATAAATGTAAAGAGCTAAAAAAGAGGCCTTAGAAAAACTAAGACCTCTTTTCGCTTTATTAACGGAGTAATTGCAATACCCCTTGCGGTTGTTGGTTGGCTTGCCATGCCGCAACGTCTTTCGAACGTTGTGTAGACTACATCTTCACCCTCAGCTTCACCTGTTAGGGGCTGGGCGCTTCGGGTCGGCCTCGGCCTCCCCTACGGGCTTCATCACCATAGCACTCGCCGTAGGTGGTATGCCCTAGTCGTTGAACCTTCTCCACCCTTTCGGGACAGGAGCTTGGCTGCTGATTGCCCAATCCTTCGGCTTTTTCCGCCCTCACGTCTGCCGTTTCCAGCTCCGTTGTGGCGCCAAAGGCTCTCAGGGCTTCCCAGCAATTCACCCAGTCATCCTCTTAGCCGTTTCCAGCTAAGACGCCCGCCAAACCAGCCTACCGAAGCAGCTGCAACACCGCCTGCGGCAGTTGGTTTGATTGAGCCAACATCGCCTGTGCTGCTTGAGTAAGAATGTTGTTTTTCGTAAACTCCATCATTTCTTTGGCCATATCTACGTCGCGAATACGAGATTCTGCAGCTGTTAAGTTTTCTGCAGAAGTCGACAAATTGTTGATAGTGTGCTCTAAACGATTTTGAAGAGCCCCGAGTTTTGAACGTTCTTTCGATACAGCATTAATTGCGTTATCAATATTTTGAATTGCTGTACTTGCCAACGCATTGTTAGCCACAGAAATAGCGCTAGTAGTAACAGTAAGTGCAGATGAGTTCATTGTAGCAATGCTAAAAGTAATAATTTGACCATTATTTGCTCCGACTTGGAATGTACCTGTAAATGAACCATCTAATAAGTTTTGAGTGTTGAACTGTGTTGTATTAGAAATCCGATCAATTTCCGCAATCAATTGATTTAACTCATCTTGTATATTATTGCGATCTATAGTTGTATTTGTATCGTTCGCACCTTGCACTGCTAACTCGCGCATACGTTGAAGGATTGCATGTGTTTCATTTAAAGCCCCTTCTGCTGTTTGGATCAGCGAGATCGCGTCTTGCGAGTTCTTAGCAGCCATCTCCAACCCACGAATTTGCCCGCGCATTTTTTCGGAGATCGCCAGACCTGCTGCGTCGTCGCCCGCGCGGTTGATGCGCAGACCGGAAGACAGTTTTTCCATGTTTTTCGCTGCGGCGCCTTGACCGATCGTCAGTTGGCGATACGTGTTCAACGCCGCGATGTTGTGGTTGATTCGCATGTTCTCTTCCTCCTTGAATGATGTTTTTCCACGTCCTTGTGGAACGCGCTGGCATGGGGCGAAAGTCGGCCGCCTTTCGCCGTATGCCGCGCTCACTTTTTATATCGGCGCGTTTTTTGGAAGTTTAATAGAGAACGAGAAAAAATTTTTTCATCGGGACGAAAAAAGCGCCGCTTGGGCGCTTCGGGTTATGGTTGTTTCCATTGTTTCAGCTTGGCGGTCAATGCGGCGAGCGACGCTTCCGGCGCTTCGGAGGCGGCGCTGTTTTCCGCTTGAATGGCGAGGTACACTTCTTTGCGATGGATGTCGATGTGCTTGGGCGCGTTGATGCCAAGTTTCACTTGATCGCCTTGAATGGCGAGGACGGTGATTTCGATGTCATCGCCGATTTGGATCGCTTCTTTCAATTTGCGCGTTAAGACAAGCATCGGGCCGCCCCCTTTATGTCGCCACTTTATCCGGGAAGAGGCGATGTTTCGTTTTGTACGCGGTGTTCGTTAAGATCACTTGCTTGCCGGTTCGTTGGCGAACGTTGATGACGACAGGCGCCTGCAAGTTCGCCGTCGTCTCGTGAAACGGGTCGGCGACGGTGAGGATCACGTACACCGCGACGTCGCGTTCGCTTTCGATCTCAAGCTGTTCCACCGTTGCCTCGTCGAGTTCAAACTCGTACGATGGAAAGTAGGAAAACGGCTCGATCAACACAAACCCGAGCGCGGGCGTCTCGACCGACTGCAAGATGACAAACGGCGTGTCGGCGAGCGGGAGAAGAACGAACCGCTTCTCGTTTGCGAATCCGGGCAGGCCGTGGGGGAAGCGGACGATATCCTGTTCAGCGATGTCAATCTCACCATGATATTTTGTCCGTACATTCATGTTTTCACACCTTTTCAAATCAACATATCAAAATGGACGCCGACAAAGCGCAAATGGGCAAAATCAATGTCCAGCGACGGGCGCTGGGCGAGGCGAATCGCCACCTCGCCCGGCGTGTAGCGAATGATCGGCGAATGCGTGCGGGCGCGGATGATTGGTTTGTGTGTCTCAAAGCGAATATCCACATCCGCCGGGGTATAGGATATGCGAACGCTGAACGGGGATGGCACCCAGCCGATGTTGAATTCGTACATCGGCGATTCGCTGTTTTCTTTCGCCTGCTCGGCGATCGGGTTGCCGCCGTCCTCGATGCGCATGAGCTCGTCCCCTTGGCGAGAGACGCGGGCCAGTCCGTCCAGCCAATCGCTGTATCCTTGTTCGGCAAACTTTTCGATGCGGCGAAAGATATGTTCCAAATTCATGTCTTCCCACGCTTTTGTCTGGTCAATCGTCAGCTTGGCCGGCGTCGTACGGATCGTGAGTCGGGCCGGGGGTTGCTCGATTTCCAACTCGGCAGGCGGCTGTTGGATTTTCAGTTTCGCCGGAACGGTTTCGATGGCGATTTTCGCCATCGTTGACTGCAGGCGGATTTGCGGCAGCTGCATCGTCATTTCCCCCTTACCCGCTTAGCGCAAAAAGTCGAGCAGCGTCGGCTGGATGATGCGGGCGCCGACGCCGAGGGCGGCGCGGTGCACGCTTTCCTGTGTTTTTAAATCAGTGATGACCCGTTCGATATCGGCGTCTTCGTTGTTGGATAAAATTTGTTGGGCGATGACTTCCTGTTCATCGACGCGCGCCTCCATCAGCTCAAGGCGGTTGTTTCGCGCGCCAAGCTCGGCCCGCTCGGCCAAGACGTTGTCAATGTGTTTGTCCATATACGATAAATAAACGTTCAGCTCTTGGCCGCTCTTGCCGGCTTCCAGGTCATTCACAAGCGCTTCTAAATCGCTGAACAGCCCTTGTCCCGGAGTCGCGCTGTACGTAAAGACGCGCGTCGGATTGACGTTAACCGGTAGCTCGATGCCTTTTAACAGCTCGATTTTCACTTGTTCTGTGTTCGTCGACACTTTGTTCACTGGGTCGTCCAAATTGACCGGCGGATGAAGGGTGTCCGTGCCGTTAAAAATGTATTTGCCCGCGATTTGCGTGTTGGCAATGGAAACCAAATGGTCTTTTAGCTCATCGATCTCTTTTGCGATATGCGCGCGCTGTGATTGTTCATACGTATCGTTGCTGGCTTGGACAACGAGCTCGCGAATGCGCTGGAGCACTTGCGTCGCTTCGTTGAGCGCCGAGTCGGACGCATCGATCCAGTTATGGGCTTCGGAGAAATTGCGTTTAAACTGCTCGACCTCGGTTAAGTTCGTCCGGTAGGCCATTCCTTTAATGGCCACGACCGGGTCATCGGACGGACGGGTGATTTTTTTGCCGGTTGACAGCTGGTCTTGAATTTTGCCGAGTCGCTCGTAGCTTTGGCTCAAGTTACGCAACATATTTTGCGTCAGCATGGATTGCGTGACACGCATCGTCATTCACCTACCTTCCGACAATTCCCATGCCGTTAATGATTTTATCGAGCATCTCATCGATCGTCGTAATCGTGCGCGCCGCCGCGTTGTAGGCGTGCTGAAACCGAATCATGTTCGTCATTTCCTCATCGAGCGACACCCCGCTGACGGACTGGCGCCGTTCCTCCACCGACTGGCGGAGCACTTCGGAGTTGTTGACGAGGCGGTTCGCCTGTTGGGCATCGACCGCCAGCTGACCGATCATGCTTTCGTAATACGCCTGCAGCGTGCCTGCCGTGATTGGATACGAGACCGATGGTGCCGGATCTTGCAAGTTGGCAAAATTGCTGTTTTTGACATTGGCGAGACGAATGGCGTTGAAGCCGTTCCCCGGTTCGTTCGGCGCCGATGAAGCGGCGATGTTGTTTAAATCATCGATATTGGATGACAATTGGATCGCTTTCGCTGCCCCATCCACTTGCGTCAAATCCGTGAAAAACAATCCTCCCGGGTTGCTCGGGCTTAGCGTATACCCCGTTTGGTGCACTTCGTTAAACCGCTTGGCGAACGAATACGCGAGGGTATCGAGCTTTTTCAACATATCGGGATAAATGCCTTTGACACCGCTTCCGTCATCATATCCGTAGGCCTCGATCAACCCTTTCAACTTGCCGGAGGCGACAAACGGGATGGAAGATCCTCCAAGCGACAGTCCGGTAAGCGGGCCGGTTGGCGTCTCCGGGGCAGCGCTAGCGCTCGGCGATACGGACAGCGTCCGATATCCTTGGGTGCCATTCACCAACAGCTGGCGCTGGCCGTTGCCATCCAAAATATAAACATCATAAGCACCTTCCGCTATGTTCAGCGCTTTGCCTCCGCTTGGCCGCGGCTCGACTTCGATTTTGACGAGCGCGGACAGTTCATCGAGCAGTCGGTCGCGCTCATCATACAAATCGTTCGGCAAGTAGCCGTGCGGTTCGACTTCGGCAATTTGTTGGTTGATTTTATACAGCTGTTCCGCGATCGAGTTGATCGATTTGACGGTCACTTGAATTTCATTGGCGAGATCGTTTTGAATCGAAGTCAACGAATCGGCCAAATAATGAAACGTCTCGACCACTGCCAGTCCGCGCTGGCGCACGACCGAGCGGGCCCCTGTGTTTTCCGGGTTTGCACTTAAATCTTGGAGCGCCTGCCAAAATTGATCCATGGTTTTCGACAAACCGCTGTCGGACGGTTCGTTCATAATGTCCTCCATTTTTTTTAACGCATCGGCTTGGGCTTGCCAATAGCCGAGCTTGTTGTTCTCGCCGCGGTATTGCCAGTCAAAAAAGCGGTCGCGCACCCGCTCAATCGACCCCGCCTCGACCCCCGTCCCCATCTGTCCCGGAATTTGCGGGCGGTTCATGGACGCCGGCGGGTACGGCTCGCTTTGGACAAAGTTGACGCGCTGGCGTGAATAGCCGGGCGTGTTGGCGTTGGCAATGTTATGGCCGGTCGTGTACAGCGCCATTTGCTGCACGGCCATGCCGCGCTTGGCGACTTCCAGCCCGTGAAATGTTGATCCCATCGTGCTCCTCCTTTTCCCTTCCAATACTTGGGATGGTTCTGTTTAGCGGCTCCAGTTGTTTTCCTTTTGGCCGCCCGTCGGATCGTTGCTATGCTTTCGAATCAAAGAGTGAACGCGCACGCTCATACGAGGCGGTGTTCTGATTTGGCGCCGTATAGGTCACGTTGGGCGGCTGCGGCAGCCATTGATCAAGCATTAGGGTCACCCACTGAAGAGACTGGCGGATGAGCTGCCCGTTCAGCTCGTTGGCCGCCTGAAGTTCGCGAATGACGGCAAGCAGCTCGTCCGCCAACTGTTCAACTTTTTGCCGCTCCTCCCCGCCTATTTTCGGCAGGCAATCGGCTAATGATGGCGGATTCTCATCGTCAGACCATGCGGCAACGAGCTGTGCCCGCTCGCGCTCGAGCTGCTGGATGGCGGCAATCGCCGTTTGTTCTTTTTGGATCAGCTGCATTAATCCGTCCGTATCGCCTCGTTTTAATACGTCCGTTTTTTGATAGGCCAATTGAAGCAAATGCCGGTGCAGCACCAAGTGCCGGTCAAGGATCGCCATCAGCTGCAGCGCTGGCGCACGCTGTTCATCATCGGTTCGCTGATTTTCTATCCTTGTGTTCATTGGCCATCGCCCTTATAGAACTTGTATAGTTTCTCCGCAATGGCGCGGGCATCGATCTCATACGTTCCGTTGTCGATTTGCTCCTTCAACCGGCGCACTTTCTCTTCCCGCTCGGCAGCCCAAGTGGAGCGTTGCTGCAGCTCTTTTGCCTCCTCAGAAATTTCGACGCGATCCCGCCGCCCGGGTTGCCCTGTTTTTCCTTGTAAGGTGCCCGAGTACTGACGGTAAGGATGAACGCCAATCAAAAACCGGTGATCGATTCTCACTGCGATTCCTCCTATCCGTTCCGCACGTTGTTGTCTTACTACTATTATCGGTCAATCCATTCATTTGTTTAGCGGCCATTTCGTTCTTTGTCGGTGTAATACGTGCGAAACACTTGTTTTTTCTTCTGTTCTTCTTCTTTTTTCACCATTTCCAGCTGCCTTTGCAAATCTTTTGAACAGTCGGCGCACATTCTGCCTTCGCGGATCAGCTTACCGCAACGGTCGCACGGATATCCTAAGTTCGGCAGCTGCGCCAACGTTAATCGGCCGCTTTTGATGAATTTGACCAACAACGTTTCAGGCACGCCTGTCGCCTCGACAATTTGCTCCATCGTTGCCAGCCGGTTTTCCCGGCGCCGCAAAAATTGGACCACGGTTTGAAATTGCCGTTCTTCTTCTTCATGACAAGACGGGCAAATATCGCGAAACGGCGAGCGGACAAACAGACGGCCGCAAACCGGACAATTTTCTAAATCCATTCTTCTCCCCCCACATGTGCCCATTACGTATACAAATTGACGATCAACCCTTGAATTTCCCCCAACCTCTGCAGCAAATCCATCCTCGACCGTTCTTGTTCGAGCACCGCGTTGGTGACGTCCAGCAGCTTTTGGTCGATCGTTTTGACGATCTGATAGACGCGGGAACGGCCGCTCCAATGGAACCCATACTGTTCCGTCAGCTTCAAACCATGGTTCACCGCTTCATCGAGCAATTGTCTGACGAGCTGTTTATACCGCCGTAAATCGTCAACCGTCCGCGACTTGGCCAGTTTTTTTCCTTGCTGTTCGATTTCATCCGCCAGCTGCCTCAGCCGCTCGTTTCGCAGCTTTTCCTGCTCCTTGGCGGTCAGCTCGGCAAATGAGACGGATGGCGAAAAAGAAGCCGCCGCTTTTTTGCCGATTGGAACCGATGGGGTGTTGGCAATTTTATTGATCTCCATCTCCTTCGCTCCTACCGTCTTGTTCATCAAGCTTCTGAATCCATTGTAAAACTTCCCCGATCACCGCGTAAAGCTGCGGCGGGACGCGCATCACCGGATCGGCCAGCTGTCTCAGCAACTCCCGGTCATGGGGCAGCGGAATGCCCGCCCGCTCCGCCTTGTCGGCCACCTCATCAGCGAGCTGCCGCGGCTGTCGGCCAAGATGTTGCTCATATGATGTAAAAGCAGGGGCGTAACGGTGTCTGTTCATATCGTCCACTCCCACTGGCTCGTTTCGTTTTCCGTCTTCACTCTGTCTGTCGCCGCCCGCTCCTCGTCTTGGGTGTCCATCGGTTGGAAAATGAGGCGTTGCACCCGATAACCGATCTGTTCCAAATGATCTTTGACTGTCGCCGCGTATGACTGCAACACCGCCGCCAACCGCTCGTATTCTGTTTCCACCGTTACGGACAGCTGCCGTTCGATCGCCTGCAAGGAAATGCCGACTTTGCCTTGATTCGTGTCCAACAAAAAGTATAGGCGGCAGTTTTGCCAATCAAGTTGGCCGCCATCGTTGCGGGCGTTAACGTGCACATGCACGGTCGCCATCTCACCATGAAACAGGAGCGGCCACTGGTACAACATGGTTTGGGTGTGGCTGTCAACAGTAAATTTACTGAGCAGCTGTTGGCCGGTAAGATTCATGAGCAACCGTTCCGCCTGCGCGGGAGCGGTTCCTTCCTCAACCCATGACAGCAGCATTGCCTTCAAATTCTCGACCGGCTGTAACCGCTCCCCGCTCAAGAGCGCACGGGCAGTCTCTTGTTCATGGAAAAAGCCGAGGCGGCGCAGCGATTCAACGACGCCTCTCGCCGATAATGCGTTGTCACGAGCCGCTTGGGACGCGTGTTTCAGTATGCGCGACAGCTGCTCGTGCGGCTTCGTGCCTTGCCGCTCGTCTGATTCGAGGAAAAAGCGCATCACCTTTTGCTCGGACGGCTGAAAGCGGAGCGACTCCAACAACGCTTTCACTTCACGCACCGTCTTGGCGGCTTCGTCCATCTTTCCTTCCGCAAGGCCGCGTTTCGCCTCTGCCAACTTCGCACCCGCCTCCAGCAGCTTCGTTTCCGTTTTCATATCGGTAAACAACAGCCAGTCCCCGTTTAGCAACATCCGGTCAAGCGAATGAATGAGCGACTCGACAAGCGGCACGGCCCGCTCTGTCGCCTGCTGGGCAGCAGCATGCGCAAATTGTTCAAGCTGACGGGCCATATCACGCTGCCAAACGCGAAAATCGTGGACCAATTGCCTCATTTTTTCTGTCACTGCCGTCATGACAAACGTCCGAGCCTCTGCCGGCGGAAGAACCAGCTCCGATGCAGCCGCATAGGCGCGCGAACCTTCCAATCGCTCCGTCTGTTCACGAACAGGCGCTGCTTTTGCTTCATCGGTTTCTTCCGGTTCCTCTGTTTTTGTCAGCAACGGCGCCAACAGGTCTCCGAGTGGCGGGCCGTGGAGCGCTTCATGCGCTAGGCGCAAATGTGTCTCGGTCACCTCGAGCTGTTTCGCCGTCAAAGCAGCGACCGTTTCTTGTTTTTGCTTGATCGAGCCGCCTTCCGTCTCCCAAAAGCGACGAACGGCTTCCTTTTCCTTTTCGGTCAGGCGGATGCCACGGGCTGACAGCCATAGATCGATTCCATCGTCCAACGAAGATGGCGGAAACCGCCCTATAGACGATAGTGGCACCGCTTGCGCCACCCAAGTCCCACCTTCTTGCTTCACAAGCCGCACCATAAACGAACGGTCGCTTGGGACGCCATCCACAAAGCGGACGCGTACATCCTGTTGGCCGATGGCGACCACGGCCTCTTGATCGTTGAACCTTTCTTTCATTACCGCCATCTGCACGCTCCCCGGCTGCAATGAAACAGCCGGTGCGGCGATCTCATTGGATCGTTGATCGTGACGAATACGCATCATCATTCTTCCTCGCTCTTTGTTCTCCTACTGTTTATATCGGCACGTAGGCTTCCAATGTTTACACTGTTACGCGCGAATGAGCGTCAACGCCCCCACCTCAGCCGCCCCCGCCTCAAGCAGCACACGGGCCGCATGACGGACGGTGATGCCCGTCGTGTAAATGTCATCGATGAGGACGATTCGCTTCCCATTGATCGGCGGATGTCCGGAGAGAAAAAACGGATTGTCCGTCTCGAGCCTCTCGCGGCGCGATTTTTTCGATTGTTTTTCGGAGTGTTTGCGGGCCAGCCAAGGAAAGGACGGAGACGGAAGCAGGCGGGCGAGCGCTTCCGCTTGGTTGAAGCCGCGCTCATGCAGCCGTTCGGGGCTCAACGGGATCGGGACGATGTGCCAATCGCGGCCGAAATGTCGGCAAAACGCTTGGGAAAACGGACGATGAAACGCAGCGACGATGGCATAGTCGCCGCGGAATTTCCATAAGGCGACGACTTCTTTCATCCAGTCGTTGTATATATACACAGACCGGTTTTTCACGAGCACCCTCCCCCACTGTTCATCTTCCTGCCACCGGAGGCAGTCGGCACACAGCGATGGCTTGGCTTCCTCAAGCGGACGGCCGCACATCTCGCAAAGGCGGCCGTCAATGAGTTTGAACGACCCGCGACAGCGCGGGCAAAGGACGTCAAGGTCTTCGAGGAAAAGAAGCTGGCGCCAGCTCGCAATCGGGTTATACGAGGAATGGCAAAGAAGGCAGTTCATCGGCGCAACAGCCCCCTTTTCTTCGCTTCTTCATTCATGCGGAGGATATGGCGGCGCGCCCGTACCATGGCATTCGTTTTTCTGTGATGGAAAAAGCGGACATCGCCATCCGGAAACGCGGCGTGACGGCCCACGCGGCCGGCGATTTGCACGAGGGCGCTTTCCGTGAAGATGCGGTCTTCGGCGCCGAGAACGGCAACATCGATGTTCGGCACCGTCACTCCCCGTTCAAGGATCGTCGTTGTCACCAACAGCGGCACGAGTCCATCGCGAAATGCCTGAACGTGCTCGGCTCTGTCTGGGGCTTCGGCATGAACGCCGACGATGTAGGGATTGACGCGCTGCAAGAGGCGGGTGACAGCTTCAAGCTCATCGATATGAGGAACAAACAAAAACGCTTGTTTTCCCTGCTCCAAACGACGGAGCACCCACGCAAGGACGTTTTGGGGCAAGCGGCCGCGCTCTAACCGCTTGCGCCAATTGCCGCACCATTCGAACGCGGGGACGGGAAGCGGACGGCCGTGGTAGCGGGCGGGGATGACGGCGGCATTCCGCCTCCCGCGCCGAATGTCAAGCTGCCAAGCACGCGATGGGGTGGCGGTCAGATAAATGAGGCTCGACTGTTCTTTCCGCGCTTGACTGACGGCGTATTCGAGCATCGGCTCAGCAGAATATGGAAAGGCATCGACTTCATCCACGATCATGACGTCAAAGACGCGGTAAGCCCGAAGCAACTGGTGGGTGGTTGAGAGGACCAAGGAAGCGATCCGTCCGCGCTCTTCGCTTCCTCCATGCCAAACGGCGAGCGGAACGCGCGGGAACGCTTGGCGAAAGCGGGGAGCCAGTTCGCGGACAACATCGGTCCGCGGCGTGGCGAGG
This sequence comes from Geobacillus vulcani PSS1, assembly GCF_000733845.1. Lineage (GTDB taxonomy): Bacteria > Bacillota > Bacilli > Bacillales > Anoxybacillaceae > Geobacillus > Geobacillus vulcani. The sequence continues at coordinate 1,291,118 of NZ_JPOI01000001.1, read as the reverse complement.
CAAACGCGTTCGCCGTTCTCAAGCGCCGCAGCGATAGCGGGAAAGAGAATCTCCGTCTTTCCCGCCCCGCATACCGCCCAAACGATCAGCTCGCTTCGGTCAAGCACCGCCTGGCGGACAGCCTGCGCGGCCTCCGCTTGGGCGGCGGACAATTCCCCGTTCCAAGCGAGCGGCGCTTCATAACGGCTGGAAGGAAGAGGCAAGGCCGCATGAACAAGGCGGGTGCAAGTGCTGATGCGCCCCATCACCAAGCACTTGCGGCAATACGTGCAATCCGATCCGCAGCGGGCGCACGGAAACGCGGCAAAAAGATGGGGAGCGTCATTTCCGCAACGGACGCAGCGCCAGGCGCGCGCTGTTTTGATGAGCCCGGGCTGTTCGTGAAGCAAACCCGTCTGGACAGCGGCGGCGATTTCTTCATCGGGAAACGGCAGCTGCTCCCGCGGGAGACGCTGGCCGTTCAGCCAGGAAACGAGCGGCGAAGCAACGGAAGATGGGAGAATGTACAATGAGCATCACTCCTTTTGAAATTCAAGAAAAGCATGTTCCCGAGCTGGGAGCCAAAAAGAGCGGGTGGCGCAGTGATGCGGTAAAAACGCGCTCCCCCCCAGGGTGAAAGGTTTTGAGCGCATCAATGAGCCAGTGTTATGGAGAAAGAGCGGAGCTGACGATGTTTTTCCCTAAAAGGCGGGTGGAAAACCGCTGTTCCCCTTGATCGATGAGTTGAATGTGTGAAAAGAAGGAACGACGCTACAAGGTTTTTCTAGTTGAAAAACGAAGCGAGAAAGCGGTTGTGCTAGCAAATCACCGCCCTTCTAACAAAATGATGAAAAGATGGGGAGGAAGCAAAAAACGGCAGCCTTCGATCGGCAAAGAAAGTGGAGGCAAAAAGGGCTTCCCAATGGAGTCAAGATGTGGTTGGACCGCCTTTTTCACAACCTATCTATCGACCTTCGAAAGAAAAGGATAAAGCGAAATCCGACAACATCAAAAATCCACGGAGAGTCATCGAGTCGATCGACAACGTGTTTCGACAACATTCCCAGGGAAATAGCGACACATTTTTCAGGAAAGGAAAACCGTTCGACAAGTTCGGCCAGCCCCACATCTCCGGTCCGTTTCATAAAGCGGAGAGAGAAGAAGAAGATGCAGCTGACGAATTTGACATTCCACACACTTAAAGGAATAGGCTTTCTCGCTCTTATGTTTGTCACGGATGAATTCGTCAGCTGCGAGCGGTTATGGAGAATACAGCCGAAGGAGAGCGGCTCACGAAATGGCGGTGCAGCGAAGCTGGACGAGGAACAGGAAAAATTCCGTATGAATAAGATCCACATTGCTAAAGACTCATTCCGATCATTTCGTTCCATGAAAGCCAAATAGGAAAGACTAAACCATCTTGATCGACGAGACAGCCAAAACTAGACAACAAATTCGCCGCGGCGCAAGGCGGAGCGGACCGTTCCGCCTTGCGCCCGGCTATCAAGCCTCGAGGCGGCGCTTGGCGGCCCCGGCTTAAGGCTGATACCACGTCAACCCGAGCGCACCTTCGCCGACGTGGGTGGCGATGACCGGGCCGAAATAGCTGATCCAAAACTCGACGTGCGGATAGCGAGCGGACAGCTCGTCGCGCCAGCGGCTCGCCTCATCCGGCTGGTTGGCGTGGATGATGGCGGCTTTGAGCGGCACGCCTTTGTCCGCATCTTCGGCGAACAGTTCTTCGATTCGTTTGACCGCCTTTTTGCGCGTGCGGATTTTTTCAAATGGCACAATCACTTTGTTTTCAAAGCGAAGAAGCGGCTTGATTTGCAAGAGGCCGCCGATGAACGCCTGCGCCCCGGTCAGCCGTCCGCCGCGCTGCAGGTGGGACAAGTCGTCGACCATAAAATAAGCGCGCAACGTTCGCTTCATTTCATCGAGGCGGGCGAGGATCTCGTCCGGCGTTTTCCCCGCCTGCGCCATCTCGGCAGCTTCAATGGCGTAAAACCCTTGTGCCATGCAGCTGATTTCCGAGTCGTAGGCGTAAACGCTCAATCCTTCGACCATCGTCCCCGCCGTAACCGCCCCTTGGTACGTGCCGCTGATGCCGCTTGAGAGGTGGATGCTGATGACAGCGTCGTACCCTTCCTCACGAATGGCAGTGAACAAGTCAACGAATTCACCGACCGACGGTTGAGACGTCGTCGGCAACGTCGGATGCTGCTTGATTTTGACAAAAAATTCATCAGCCGTCATATCCATCTCTTCGCGATACGTCTCATTTCCGAAAATGACGCTGAGCGGAATGAGGCGAATGCCAAGCCTCTCGCGCACCTCTTTCGGCAAATAGGCGGTGCTATCGGTGACAATTGCCGTTTTCACGAACGTCCTTCCTTCCTGATTTCGGATTTTCTTCCATTATACCAAAAAAGAGACACACCCACTACGAAAAGTGGAAGGAGCCCGGTCGCTTCTCGAGGCAGTTCAACGCCGCACGGCCGTTGCAACAAAAGACATGCCAAACAGAGGCAGTACGGAAACTCTCCCAAGATCAGCTAAGGGGGTTACGATAAGGAAACTCCTAACGGTCAGCGCACCTCAACCCAGCCGTTTTTGATCGCTACCACAACGGCTTGCGTCCGGTCGTTGACATTTAATTTTTGCAAGATGCTGCTGACGTGGTTTTTCACCGTTTTCTCGCTAATGTACAGCGCCTCGCCGATGGCGCGGTTGCTTTTGCCGTCAGCTAAAAGCTGCAACACTTCGCACTCGCGCCGCGTCAACAAATGGAGCGGACGGCGCACCTCCTGCTTGACCACTGCGCCGCCTTTTTCCGTCGCCAGGCGGCGGTATTCGCGAATCAAGTTGTGCGTCACTTTTGGATGCAAATATGACCCACCTTCGGCGACGATTCTCACCGCTTCAATCAGTGTATCTGCATCCATCTCCTTCAACAAATACCCCGTTGCTCCCGTCTGCAAGGCGCGCATGACATAGTTTTCATCGTCATGAATCGACAACACAACCACTTTCGTATCAGGGTAAGCTTCAATCAGCTGTTTCGTCGCTTCAACGCCGTTGATGTCCGGCATGTTAATGTCCATCAGCACCAAATCTGGGCGGTATGTTTCGACGATCGAAAGCGCCTCGCTCCCGTCGCTTCCTTCCGCTACGACTTCAAAATCGCCCTCAAACTCCAAAATGCGCTTGATGCCCTCACGAAACAGCTGGTGATCGTCGATAATCGCGATGCGTGTTTTCATCGTTTCCTCTCCTCCTTGTTCGTTTCGTCAGTCGAGCGGTCGAGCGGAACGCGAATGAACACGGTCGTTCCGTGGCCAATCTTTGAGCGGATGGCCAGCGCGCCGCCGAGCAGCTCCACCCGCTCCCGCATCCCGATCAAGCCGAACGTATTTTCTTTTTTCACCGATGGATCAAACCCTTTGCCATCGTCTTTGACGCTGACAAGCAGATGATGGCACGTCACTTCCATTTTGACGTCGATATGGCGCGCTTCGGCGTGCTTCAAAGCGTTTTGCACCGACTCTTGGACAAGCCGAAACACAGCCGCCTCCATCCGCGACGGCAGCCGAATTTCTTCGCCGATATGTACAAAGGAAATATGGACTCCTTTATTATATTCTTCGGTCGTTTGCAAGTATTTTTTTAGAGTCGGAACCAATCCTAAATCATCAAGCGCCATCGGCCGCAAATCGTAAATGATGCGGCGCACTTCGGACAAAGCCGAGCGCACCATTTTGCGAAAATCGCGAATTTCGGCGATCGCCGCCTCTGTCCCTCGCTCTTTGATCACCTTTTCGACCAAATCAGACCGAAGAAGGACATGAGCGAGCAGCTGCGCGGGGCCGTCATGGATTTCCCGCGACAGCCGACGACGCTCTTCTTCTTGGGCTTCAATGATTTTCAACCCAAATTCCTGCTTTTGCTTCGCTCCTTCAATGAGCTCGCCGACTTGGCGGAAATCGCTGTTTAAGTAGTGGAGCACGACGGTAATCTGTCCAACCAAATAATCGGCGCGTTCGATAATTTGCACCAGACTCGCCAATCTCCGCTCGAGCTCGTCGCGGCGCAGCCGCAACTGTTTCTCCCGCTCGCGCACCATCGCCAGTTTCATATGCAGCTCGTGCGCCTGTTCATACGCCTCGCGAATATCTTGCTCCGAGTGGGTGGAAAAGTTTTGGCTCACTTCCGACAGGCGGCGGCGCGCCTGACGCGCTTCCATTTCCAGCTGATCCGCTTCTTCGATCGCCTGCACTGTCAGCCGCTTCACCTCCTCGAGTTCGCGAAGCAAATGGTCATGCTCTTGACGCGACTGCTCCCCGATGCGGAAAATTTCGTCTTTGCTATGTTGAACGGTGTCGATCATTTTTTCGACAATCCGATCTAACTGCTTCACGTCCCATTGTTTTGCCTCAGCCATTTGCCAACCTCCAACAGCGCTGCCAAACGGTACGCATGGGCGCCAGCAAAATTTGTTTGAAGGAAAAAAGTTGTCGATTTATAATAATAAAAGCATGCCCTATCTATTGCTCTTTTATTTTCAGTTTACCATAATTAGAATCGAGCGCTAGCCATTCATGCAAAAAAAAAATAAACAACATTAAACCGTTTTCGCGTTTTTTGTATGTTGAGGTGTTTTGCTTTGTTGCAAACATATTACACGGTCAAAGGATATGGCGAACACGAAATCGTGATCGAAAAGTCACGGTTTATTTGCTATGTCAATCGCGCTGAAACGGAAGAAGAGGCTGTCGCCTTTATTCAACAGATCAAGAAAAAACATTGGGACGCGACCCACAACTGCTCCGCCTATTTGATCGGCGAGCATGATCAAATCCAAAAAGCGAACGATGACGGCGAGCCGAGCGGCACTGCAGGGGTGCCCATGCTTGAAGTGCTGAAGAAAAAAGGGGTGAAAGACACCGTCGCCGTTGTCACCCGCTACTTCGGCGGCATCAAGCTCGGCGCAGGCGGGTTGGTGCGCGCTTACAGCCGCGCCGTCTCCGAAGGCCTGAATGCTGCCGGCATCGTCGAGCGTCGGCTCATGCGCGTCATGCATGTCACGATCGACTATCCATGGCTCGGGAAAGTGGAAAATGAACTGCGCTCTTCCGTATATGCGGTGAAAAATATCCACTATGCCGATCGCGTCACCTTTGACGTTCTCGTTCCCGAGGACGGTCAGTCTTCGTTCGGCGAGTGGATGACCGAACTGACAAACGGAAGGGCGGACATTCAGGCGGGAGCGATGGAGTATGCCGAGCGGCTGCTTCCGTCTTCCTAAAACGACACCGTAAAGGAAAGAAGGGTTAAACGATGAATCATACAAGAAAAACGATAAAAAAGCGGAAGAAAAAAAAGCGGCTCCGCCGATTCTTTTTGCTCGTGTTTTTTCTTTTGCTCGGGGGCGTCGGCGCTTTTGGCTACAATATTTATTCCGAGACGAAACAAGCGTCAAGCAAAATTTATCAAGCTCTCGATCCATCAGGTAAGCCGCCGAAGAATATCGAAATGCACAAAGATCCGTTTACCGTGCTGTTGGTTGGGGTCGAAAACCAGTACCACGACGAGGAGGGACGGTCTGATGTCGTCATGTTGTTGACCGTCAATCCGAAAACGAACAAAGTGTATTTGTTAAGCATTCCGCGCGACACGCGCGTTTACATCCCGAGCGAAGGGCGGAAAGACAAAATCACCCACTCCTACAGTCATGGAGGCATTCAATCGACAATTGAAGCCGTCAATGAGCTGATCGATGTACCGATCGACTATTACGTGACGACTGATTTTGAAGGGTTCGAAAAAATTGTCGATTCGTTAGGCGGCGTCACGGTGGATGTTCCGTTCACATTCAAAGCCCAACTGACAGGTTCGCTCAAATGGCATACGTTCCATAAAGGCAAACAAGAGTTGAACGGCAATGAAGCGCTCGCCTATGTGCGCATGAGAAAATCCGACCCCCGCGGCGACTTTGGCCGAAACGAGCGGCAAAAACAAGTCATTCGTGCCATTATTGACAAAAGCACGTCCATCACCTCGCTGCCGAAGCTGGATGACGTCATCGCCGATTTAGGGGATCACGTGCGGACGAACATCCCTCCGTCCGATTTGTTGTCGTTCATCTATGTCTATCAAAAAATGAAGAACGCGGATGTAGAAAATTTACATTTGAAAGGATACGACGAAACGATCAACGGCGTGTACTACTACATCCCTGACGAGCAATCGGTCAGCTCAATCAATGAAACGCTTCGGCAAGCGCTTGAGACGTCCAACGCCTCCCTCACACGCAACGATTCGCCGTCGGCGCAAAGCGAAAATTAATAGTCTGTAAGAAAAGGTGCCCAAAAGACCACAACCGGGCACCTTTTTTCCTATTTTGACCGCCACACACATATGAGCTTTCTCGTCTTCCGCAACCGTCATCGTCCTCTCATTCTCCCTTTTTCAACAAAACATTTCATTTTTCCTCATAATAGGACTGAATTCGGGTTGGATAAAACGGCAAAATTCGCTATGATAGTAGAGAAAACGCAAACTTGAAAAAAAGGGGGGATCGAATCCTTGAAAAAAACGCTTCTTTCCGTCTTGTTGGCGACTTGCCCGCTATGGCCGTCAGCCGCCTTGGCTGCAGATGGGAGTCCATCCTCATCGACCCTTATGGTCGCTGAGCAGAACTCTTTGCTAAGGAGGGGAGCGACCGATTCATATCAAGTCGTCGGATCGATTCCGGCTGGCCAACAAGTGAAGATCATCGACAAGTTCCAAAATGCTGCTGGCGAAACGTGGTACCGCATCGAGTACGGAGGCGTCACCGGCTGGGCGCGGGCCGACAGCTTTTCTGAAGCGCGCGTCTCTTCTGCTTTTCCTACCGTGATGTTCGCCAAACAAGACTCGTTGCTGAGAAGAGGAGCGACGGATTCATATCGAGCCGTTGGTTCGATTCCCGCTGGCCAACAAGTGAAAGTCATTAATGAGTTTCAAAATGCCTATGGTGAAACGTGGTACCGCATCGAATACGGAGGCGTCGCCGGCTGGGCGCGGGCGGACAGCTTTTCCAACCAACCGCCTTCTATGCTCGTCGGAAAGCGGGCAGTCATCGCCGCTAACGACATTGCAATGCGCAAAGGGGCATCCCCTTACTATCCAATCGTGAAAACACTGTCTAACGGCGATGTCGTCTCCATCATTGCCGAGTTCACCAATTCGCTCGGGGAACAGTATGTGCGTGTGGAATGGGCGGGAGTCAAAGGATGGGTAAAAACGGAACAGATCTACATACCGGAACAGCTTCCGACACTTTTGCCGGCATTCATGAACGTTGTGCAGTCCTCCCCGGTTCGCCGCGGGGCGAGCGTCCATTACCGCGCCGTCGCCACAGTGTCACGCGGTCAATCTGTCAAGGTGATCGATTTGTTCGTCACACATGGTCAGGAGCTTTGGTACCGCGTTGATCTCGGACATGTCCGAGGATGGGTGTCGGAAAAAGTGTTGTCGATGTCATCAACCATTTCGGTTCCAAGCGGTGTCTCGGATACGTCCAGCATCTCAGGCCAGCCGCTGACGGTCAGCGTGTCGGTCGCCAATGTGCGGCAAGCTCCATCTTTAAAAGCAAAAGTCGTCACCCAACTGAAAAAGGGAACCAAACTGAACAGCCTGTCAAGCGCCAAAGATGCGTCGGGAGCGCTTTGGTACAAAGTGTCCCTCAATGGAAAAACGCTCGGCTGGGTGCACGAGACGGTCGTAACCAAGTCCTACCTTTCCCCACCAGCCAGCGAAGGGATGCAAAAACAGGTGACAACCGCTAATGCGGCGCTGTTTGCCGAACCTTCGTTGAGCGCCGCAGTCATCGAGCGGATTGCGAAAAACAGAATGGTCACGGTTTTGAAGACGACAGACGCGTCTCCGTTCGACTGGGTGCAAGTCACCTCTGCATCGGGAAAAACGGGATGGATGCCGGCGTTTGAAGTAAAAGCCCCATCCTACGTATACGTCAAACAGGCCAACACTCCGTTACGACGAGGTGCATCTTCGAACTATCAATCGTTGAAGGCGTTGGCAGCGAACGAGCGGCTTGCTGTCCTGTACGAATATCATGGGTGGCTGAATGTCGAAACATCCAATGGCGTCCGCGGATGGGTTGAGGAATCGAGCACCTCTACCGTCGCCTTAAATAGTCTCGTTGAACCAACGTTTTCGACCATCAACGAAGATGCCTATTTGATATGGAGAAAAACTTCCAATTTCCGCGTCTCCTATTCGTTGTTGCCGGGCAATCGTCTGAAAATCACCGGCTCGTTTTCCTACGCTGAAGTCCCGTCGACCGATATTCCCGGCATACAAACCGTGGAATGGACCGGCAGCAGCCTGCTCATCACCTTTGAACCGGGGTACACGTTCACCCTTCGCCATTACAGCGACCGATTGACGCTGAAAATTCTCGAGACCGGGCTCAAAGGCAAAAAAATCATCATTGACGCAGGGCATGGAGCGCACGACACGGGAGCGATCGGTCCTGGCGGCACGCGGGAAAAAGATATTACTCTCGACACCGCCTTATTGCTAAAAGAAGAATTGGAACGGGCCGGGGCCATCGTCAAATTGACGCGGAGCACCGACATCTTTTTGGAGCTGTCTGAACGGACATGGATCGCCAACAGTTCCGATTACGACGCCTTCATCAGCATTCACGCCGACTCGTACTCGCGGACATCTCGCGGAACGACAACGTACTACAACGTATCGAGCAACTTCAATGGGCCAAAAAGCCAACAGTTGGCCGCCATTGTGCAAAAACATCTTGTCCAACAGCTCGGAACGTACGACCGCGGCCATAAAACGCAAGACTATTACGTCAACCGAAAAAACGAGCTGCCAAGCATTCTTGTTGAGCTGGCCTTCCTCTCCAATCCAAATGAGGAGGCGCTGCTCAAAACGAAAGCGTTCCGCCAAAAAGCGGCCGTCGGCATTCGCGAAGGATTGGAAGAGTATTTCAGTCAATTCTAGTTTGTTCGTATTCGGAGAATAATAGCATGAGAAGGCCGGTAATGCAATGGATGGCAAAGCTTTACAACGGAGTTCGTCAAACCGAGGAACATGACAGCATCGCATTGTCATTCCCCGCGATTTCTCATGAACCGAGCGAATCCGTTGGGGCTCACCGGCCTTTTCGTTAGGAAAGCTATTATTCTCCTTTCTTTGCCATATCCAAAAACGGGGGAGATGAACATGATGAAACGAAAATCCAAATGGGCCGTTGCTGCCAGCCTGGCGGTCGGAATGACGGCAGGCGCTCTCTTGTTTACGCCATCAGCGATGAAAGCATCGGAAGAAGTCGTGTTAGCGAGCGTCGACTGGGTGACTTCCCAGCTCAACCCAATGAAAAACGACATTGCCAACTTGAAAGCGCAACTGACCGCCCAACAACAACAAATTCAACAACTTCAACAACAACTTGCCAGCAAGCCCGCTTCGCCGTCTTTACCTTCTGTCGTCTATGTAGTGAAAAACAATGCGGCCATCCGCAGCGGAGCGTCAACGAGCTACCGCGTCATCACTTATAAACAGGCAGGATCTTCACTGCAAGTAGTCGGGGCGCACCTTACTTCCCAAGGATTGTGGTACAACATCGTTCTCTCCTCTTCGTCGAAAGGTTGGATTTATTCCGGCGATGTCTCGACATCCGCCGTCAGCAGCGACAGCACCAAGCATGTCATCGCCACAGCCGCAGTCAATATTCGAAAAGGAGCGACGACTTCTTATCCGATTATTGCGACCGTTCCAAAGGGAACAGTGATGGTCTATATTCAGCCGTTTACCAACAGCAAAGGGGAGAAATGGTACAACGTGCAACTGTCTGATGGGCGTCGGGGTTGGATGGCCGCTGAATTTGGTGAGGTGAAGTAGACGGTGAAAAAATTGGCGTGGTTGGCCGTCGGCCTGTTTTTGCTCATCATCTCTCCTTCCGCTTCGAACGCCGCTGGGGTGAAAACGTACAACAATCCCGTGCAAGTCCTTGTATATAAAGGGACATCGGTGACAGTCGCCGTCGAAGGAAACTATCAAATCGTCAATAAAGAGACGTTGACGATCACCCCGCTGCCAAGCGGGACAAGCCTGACATTCCGGTCTTCCTCTTCGACCGTGTTTGTCACGTACAACGGAAAAACGGATTTTTCAAGCACGGGATTTACCATTCAAGAAACGATCGGCGCTGCGCCTTTGTCGCTGGTGAAAGTGAATCAAACCCGTTATCGCGGCAGCGTCGACATTCGCTTGCAAAGCAACGTCTTGTATGCTGTCAATATTTTAGATATGGAAGATTATTTAAAAGGAGTCGTACCGAGCGAGATGCCTGCCTCTTGGCCGCTCGAAGCGCTGAAGGCGCAAGCCATTGCGGCCCGAAACTATGCCTATAAACATAAAACAAGTTTGACGACCAATCCAAACACACAGACGTATAAAGGATATGATGGAGAATCTCCACGATCGAACGCGGCAGTGGATGCGACAAGAGGATTGTATCTGAAATATAATGGCAGTGTCATTGAAACGTATTACCACTCGACAAGCGGCGGCAGAACCGCCAATGTAAGCGACGTCTGGAACTCGTCGCAAACCGCCTACCCATATTTAGCGAGCGTCGATGACCCGTATGAATCATCGCCATACAGCCGATGGTCATTCACCTTCTCCCCAGCTGTGCTGTTGCGTTCGTTCGGGTTCACCGATCCATCAGTCGTTTTATACGACGTTTCGATTGCCAAAACCGGCGCGAACGGAGAAGTGGGTGCCGTCACGATTGAAACCTCGGCAGGCGAAAAAACGGTGAAAGGCAATGAGACGACCATCCGCAAACTATTCCCGCTAGACGGCAATCAATTTTACGGCATCTTGCCGTCCAACTGGTTTGACATTCAAGTGCAAAAAAGCGGACCATCCGTGTCGATTCAAACGGCCAGCGGCAACATCGCCGCCTCTTCCTTGTCATCTTACTCCGTCCAAACAGGGAGCGGAACCGTTTCGCTCGCCGGCGTCGAAGGAATCAAGGTGCAAACAACGGATGGCATCGTGCCGCTTTCTGCCTCGCCGTCAGGGGTTAGCTCGATCACTGTCACTGGAAAAGGATGGGGGCACCGGATCGGCATGAGCCAATACGGAGCAAAAGCATTCGCCGAGCGCGGATGGACGGCAGAGCAAATTTTAGAGCATTACTTCCGTGGGGCGGAAGTCTCGTTCGAGTGATCGCATGGCCATTGGATAAAGAAAACGATCATTCCATATAGAGGCCATGTTTGAAGCTTTCCCATTTGCAGCTTTTACCGAGGAGGGGATCGACTGTCGAGCGACCGAACCACGCCGCTTCCAGGCCCATCGAGGAGTCTGTGAAGCAGGCGGTTGTTCGGTCTTCCGTCACGCCTTGGCTTGCTTTCGACAGTCGAACATGGACCAACCGCTTTTCCGTCAAGAATCTGTTCCACGTCTTCGTTGCATCTATCCAAATGGAAACATAGCCACTTTTCCCCTAAAAGAAAAGAAAGGGCATCCTGCTTATAAGCTGACGCCCTTTCCTTTTTTATTGTTCTGCCGGCCAAACGGATTCGCGATTTGTTTCATCGCTAAGGGCGTGAAGCAAATCATCAACAATTCGCTTCCAAGAATATTGCTCCACCGCCAACTTGCGCCCATTTTCCGCCATCTTTTCGTATTCCTCGCTCGGAAGGCAAAGCAACTCGAGAACCGCGGCAGCGATCTGTTCAGGATTTTCTGGAGGAGCGATTTTTCCGCAATGGTATGTTTCTAAAATCTCTGCGCTCTCCCCTTCGCCGCAATACAGCACCGGGGTTCCGGTGGCGATCGCCGGGAAAATTTTCGACGGCCTTGCTCCTTTAAACAAATCGATATTGCGCAACGAAACGATGCTGTAATCGGTGATGGAGAAAATCGCTGGCATCTTCTCAACCGGAACGGATCCGTAAAACGTCACGTTGTCAAGGCCAAGCTCTTCTTTTAACGCCATCAACTTTTCTCGCTCTTGGCCGTCGCCGACAAACAGGAAATGCGCCCGTTCATCTTTTGCTTTGACGATGGCCGCCGCCCGCAACACCGAATCGAGCCCTTGGGCGTATCCCATCGTTCCGGCGTACGTAAACACCACTTTTCCTTCGAGCCCTAATTCCGCAAGCAACTCTTTGTTTTTCGGCAGCGGGCGAAACACATCCGTGTTGACGCCGTTCGGCAATAAAAAGACATCCTCGGGCGCCTTTCCTTGTTCAATCATATAATCGCGAATGCCTTCTGTCGCGGCAGCGATTTTCCAAGCCTTCCGGTATAAAAACAGCTCGAGCCATCTCGCCATTCGGATGAACAGCCGATTTTTCAAAATGCCGAGCTCAACGGCCGATTCCGGCCAAATGTCAGCGACGTTGAAAACAAACTTCGCCCGTTTCAACTTCGCGCCCACGTACCCGGTGATCCCTAAAAACAACGGCGGGGAATTGCAAATGATCACATCCGTCGGCTTCGCTTTCACAAGCAATGAATAAAACGAGCTGAACGTAAATGAAAAATACGAAGCGAGTCGCTTCCAAAAGCTCCCCTTTGGCGACGGATAAATCCATGTCCGATGAACGGGAATGCCGTCCCATTGTTCAAACAAATAAAACAGGCCGCGGTATGGCTCCGGGATGACGCCGTGCGGATGATGCGGGAATGCCGTGAGCACTTCCACTTGATGCCCCCGTTTGATCAGCTCTTTGCTCACCTCATACACACGAATTTGCGGTGCGCCCGTTTCCGGTGGGAAGTGTTGGCATAGGTAAATGATCCTCATCGTCCGCTCCACACCACTTTCCCCCAAAATCGCAAACAAACGTTCCATTTCGAGCGCCAAGAGGTGAGCGCAAACGAGGCATGGAAAAAGGGCAACGCCCCCCTGGCATCGTTCCGCTGTCCTTGGATGTATAGTCGTTGCCGTAAGCCAACGGCCATCACGAGCTTGCCAACGTAAAGCCGCCGGCTTCGCGTCCTAGCCGCCGCTTTCGGCAACAAACGAGCACCAACCGCGGCGGCTGACATGACGGCTTTGTTCCTCATCGACTCCCTCCACCGCCTTTCAATGTTTGTTCATACAATCGGATCATGCGCATCGCATTTTCCGTCCAATCGTAATGTTCATGAACATGGTTGACGCCGTTTTCCCCCATTCGTTGCCGCAGCCTCTCATCAAGCAGCAGCCGTTCGAACGCCTCCGCTAGCTTTTCCGGACTGTTTTTCGGCACAATCAACCCCGTTGTTCCCTCACGGACGACTTCCGGCAACCCACCGACGTTGGAGACGACAACGGGAACGCCGCACGCCATCGCCTCGACGGCGGCAACGCCAAAACTTTCGCTGTCTTCAGTCGAAGGCACGGCGAAAATATCCATTTGATTGATGTACAGTGGCACTTGTTCGTTCGGAACTTTGCCGACAAACTTCGTCACGGATTGGATGCCGAGGCGGGCGCACAGCTCCTCGTATTCACTTCGCTGCGGCCCATCGCCGACGATCAACAGCTCCGTTTGTGGATGCCGCTCGTGCACAACGGCAAACGCTCGAATCAAATCAGCGATCCCGTACTTGTCGGAAAGAGCTTTCACTGTGCCAATCGTCACGGTCCGTTTCGGCTGTTTCGGCAATGGTTTGAAGCGGGCGACATCCACCCCAAACGGCGTCACCTCGATCGGTTTGTCCGTATACTTTCCGGTTTCTTTCGCCATCACATGACTTGTCGAACAAATGACATCCGCTCGCTGCAATGTATATTCAAGCATCCGTCGGTTCCAGCGATTGGCATTCGGAAACTGATACACGTCGCGTCCCCAGACGGAGACGTAAAACGGATGATACCCCGCAAGCGCCCCGATCAACCCGTAGCTGGAGGCATAATGAGCGTGCAAAATATCTGGTTGAAACGAAGCGAGCAGGCGCTTTAGCGCAAAGACAGTGGAAAAATACGACAACTTCCCCGGCAGCCATTTCGGCAGCACGACTGTCTCGACTTCTTTCGCTTGCTCCGGCCCGTAATGGTCTTTAAACGTCACGACTTTCACGTCGATGCCTTGCGTTTGGTAAAAGCGGGCCCACTTATACGTATGGATCGATTTGCTTGGAGCCAATAAGGCGACTTTCATCGGAGGCCCCCCACCAACGTTTCTTTCACCTTTTCCACTCTCGCTTCCCATGAATGTTTCGCCATAAACGTCTGCGCAATGCGCAAGCGGCACTCCTCGAGCATGTCCGCCATCTTGGCGATCGCTTCTGCCATCGACGACGGGTTGTCGTCGCAAATGACGCCATACCCATCCGCTTCAATCAATCGCTTTTGCGCCGAACAAGCGGTGGCAACAATCGGCAGGCCGCTCGACAGATAGTCGACCAGTTTGACGGGAACGGAAAAATCATTGTACTCGCTCCGCCGCCGCGGGATGAAGGCGAAATCCATCTCCGCATACAAACGGTCGAGCGCTTCGCCGCTGACGTGCTCGACGCGCACTTGCAAGGCGGCAAGCTCTTCTTTCACCGCAAGCGGCTGCCGCTCGTACTCGTCTTTTCGGCAGACGACGGTGAGCGAAACAAGCGGCTCACGGCGGTTGGCCAGGCGAATCGCCTCAAGCAGGAGCGGAAGCCCGTAGTCGGCATTGTTGATGCCGCCGACATAAATGGCATTCAGCGGCTGTTTTGCCGTCCCGGACCGCTGAAACGGCTTTTGCTTCCCACCCGGCGGCAAATCGACCATCGGGCGGCGGATCGCGACGTATGTTCCCATTTCGAGGCTCGGCAAAAAGATGACATCGCAGTACCGCTCATAAAACCGTTCTTCCCAACGGTATATCATTTGCATGGCCGCTTTTTTCCAACCGCGGAGCGGATACAAATCAGGGAACTTCCAATAGACGTCGCGGTAAAAGACGCCAATGGGAACGTTGCGGCCTTTCAGGTAGCGGAGCACATCCCGATCGACGAACGGACGCTGCGGCCGGTGTCCTGGGTCAGTGAGCCAAAGCGGAATCGTCTGGTTTTCCATATAGCAAAACCAGACATCATCGAGCTTGCCTTGGCTGCGGAGCTCTTGAAATTGCTTTTCCCGCTCGGCGGACGTGCCAGCAATCAGAAGAACGTCCACTCCCTCCTTCGCTCCCCAACGCAAAAACGCCTGATGCATTTCATACGGCCGCAGCTTGGACCCGCTGTTTCGTTCCGCGGCGAGTGAAAACGGGTAATAAATCAATACGGTTTTCATCATTCATCCCTCATCCGTGATTCGCCTTTTCGCTGCAAACCATGCCCGTAAGTCCCCCTGCACCCGCAGCCATAGCGCCATGCCGCCAAACAACGCCACGATCAGCACCCAGGTCGGATTGAACAAAAAATCGGTGAACCCACCGACAAGGGTGCGGGGGATGTTAATGGAAAAATAAACGAACAAACTTAAAAACAAAGGATTTTTCGGAAGACGTAGAAACCCAATGTACAACAGCTGCGTCACAACGCCGACATAGAGCGTGCCGACGACGATTCCCACATAGCCGAAGTTCGCATACGCCTCAGCGACAAAAAGCGTGTTGAGCACTCCTCCTGTCCCGTCTTCGATCCGCTCCGGGAATACGTGCGCCATCACGAGGCGAGCGGAGCGAACATTCTCAACATCAAACAAGTTGGTCAAAAATGATGGAAGGCTTTTTCCATAAAGAAACGGCAGCGCTTCGCCGAACATGTTCAAATGAAGAAACGTCGGCGCGATTTGAGCGAAAATCATACGGCCAATAGGACCTTTATTATAAGACAAAAACGTGTCAATGTCCCGCACCCCTTGGATGACCATGTACATGCCGATGAGCACGAGCGCCCCGACCCCACCGTAGAGCGCTAGTTTCGCCGCCGATAGCTTTGTTTTTCCCACATAAATGCGCAGGAGCAAAAACATCATTACATAAAAGAAAATCGGTGACTTCGCCAAATCATACACATTGACGAATACCGCTCCGACGAACAGGCCAAGAAACAACAACTTCCACCGCCATTCGTTTGTGAGCACGGCAAACAAATAGGCGGCCAATGATAACAGCGGCGTAAGCGTAATGGCAAAAATATTGCGGAACAGCACATTTCCGGCAAAATGACGCGATGCCTCAATGCGCAACGCCGCCAAGCTTTCGTCTGTCCCAGTAAATAGCGCAAACACTGGAATCGTCGGTGTTTTCCAAATCATGTACGCAATGGCGGCAAAACTGAGCAGGGACAGGGCCAAAAACGAATAAAACACTTGATTGCCTGTCGCTCCGGTCAACGGGGAAAGCGGCTTGCGCATATAAGCGCGAAACTCCTGCCTAGCTTCAAATCCGAACAGCCTTGAAACGACCACCATCGACAGCGGGAACACAATCATAACGAAGCTGACGACGAAAAACCCAATCTGTCGGTATTCTTCGGGCCGAAACAACTTGCGAATCATGTAGTAATGATCCATTCCCATTGCGATCAGCAACGCGCCAATGAAGCTCGACAGAAGAAACGAGTAATAGTACACAATCGACACTAGGTTAGGCGCCGTCAATGAAAGCGTCCCCGCTGCATAGCGAAACATCAAGGTGGAGGCGACAAAAACGATCAACCAAATCAACACGTCCAACATGCCGACGCACCCTTATCGCTGCCCGATCGCCGCCACGATTTTCTCCGCCGCATGCCCATCGCCAAAGACGTCCGCATAAACGGGGGCGACTTCCTTGTGAACCGCCGCGACGATCTTCTCGCGGTCCGTGCCGGTTAAGATGTTCGCTCCCCCTTCGAGCGTTTCCACCCATTCAGTTTGTTCGCGCACCGTTACGCAAGGCACGCGCAGGAAATAGGCTTCCTTTTGCACGCCGCCTGAATCGGTGATGATTTTTTTCGCGCCGCTCTCCAGCCTCAGCATGTCCAAATAACCGACCGGATCGATCAGCCGAAGCCCGGGGATCGTTGAGACGTCCAACCCGTATTCTTCCAGCTTATGCCGCGTCCGCGGATGAATCGGCCACACTTTCGTGCCGTCGATGTCCGCAAAGGCAGCCAAAATGGCTTTCAATTTGTCGGGGTCATCGGTATTTTCCGCTCGGTGAATGGTGATCAAGTAGTAGGATTGTTCCGCCAGCGACAAATCAGCCAAAATCGTCGATTGGCGCTGTGCGAGCTCTTTGTTGTACAAAATGGCGTCATACATGACGTCGCCGACATTCCAGACGTTTCGCGTAATGTTTTCTTTGCGTAAATTTTCCACGGCTGTCTCCGTTGGGCAAAATAAGAGCTCGGAGACATGATCGGTCATAATGCGGTTGATTTCTTCCGGCATCTGCTTGTTGAAGCTGCGCAGTCCGGCTTCGACATGGATGACGGGAATATGGAGCTTCGCCGCGACAAGAGCGCCCGCGAGCGTCGAGTTGGTATCGCCATAGACGAGCACATAATCCGGTTTTTCCTTCAGAACGATTTCCTCAATTTTGATGAGCATTTCCCCTGTTTGCTTTCCATGGCTGCCTGAGCCTACCCCAAGATAGTAGTCAGGCGTCGGAATGTTCAACTCCTCAAAAAAAATGGCCGACATATTTGGATCATAGTGTTGCCCGGTATGGATCAGCACTTCGGTATATTGTTTTCGCAAGACGCGCGAGACGGGGGCAGCCTTGATAAACTGCGGTCTGGCGCCCAACACGGTGGCAATTTTCATCTGAAACACCTCCTAGATCAGATGACCGGTTATCAAGTATTTTGCACATTTTCTCCCTCGATCGTGCGCACCGGACGCCGCAAATCACGATCAACCCGGGTGGCAAACAGCATGGCGGCAAACAAGCCCCAACCAGCGAGCACCCAACCGTCAGCAAGCGGCGCCTGCTGGACATAGACGATGACGATGAGGGCGAGCAATGTACCGACCAAAATGAAATTCATCTTTTTCCATGACACCGGCACGGGATACACTTGCTGGCTTTTGCGAAAAATGAAAGCCACAGCGACCATATACGTCATGAGGCTGGCTGCAACCGCCCCCCAGCTGAGCCAAAGCGGCACCAAAACGGCGTTCAACACAAGGTGAAGAAGCGCTGCTAACGTGAACACTCGTGAAATATAGCCGGTTTCCTTTGTCAAAAATAAACCGGTGGACAAAATCAAATAATAAAAATTCAAAAAGGTCACGGCCGACAAAAACGGGATATAAGCGGATGCTTCCCGGTATTCCGGCTTGAAAAACGTCTCGACCAGCCACGGACTTACCGTCGCGATCGCCACCAAACCCACGGCTCCGATGACAAGAAGCGCCATATACACTTTCGCAAACAGCTCACGGTGTCCAGGGCGATCTTTCATCGACATCGAATACGGCCGCCAAGCCATTTGCACCCCGCTCGTAATCAAGGTAATCACCGTCGCCAACCGTAAGGCTACCCCAAACACTCCCACTTCCTCCAATGAGGCAAAATGTTTGAGAAACAATGTGCTGACATTGGCGATCGCCCAAAAGGCGAGCGAAGTCGGCACAAGCGGCGCCCCGTAAGCCAAAAGCTGCTTGACTACATCCCAACGCACACGCCACACCATGTACTTTACCGTGAAGTGAAGCATCAACAAAAAGACGAGTGCGCTGCTGACTAGGCGGCCCATCAGCAATCCTTCGGGAGTGGCCGCCAACCAACGGAGTGCCGCGTACGACAGCACGGCGACCAGCGACATCTTCACCAGCGTCCAGATGACGACCGATTTCGTCCGAAATTCAAAGCGCATGACCGTTGTCGCTACAACGAAAATCGTATCAAGCAACAAGGTCATAAGACTAAGATACAACAAATCGACATCGCCAGGCTCATCCAACAGGGCATGCGCTATCCATGGTCCAGCCACCACGACGGCGAAAAACAAGAGAGCGACTATGAACAGCCGAACATACATGACGTTCCGCACATACAAAAGGCGCTTCTCTTTGTCATCCGTGTCGTAATAGTAAAAAGAGAGCGCCGAATCCGTTCCAAAAATGACGAGAAACGTCAGCATCGACGTCCATTGGTCAATCAAGTAGACCGCTCCATACTGCGCCTTGGACAAATAGCTTGTATAAACCGGCAGCATCAAAAACGCGATCAGCTTCGTGCCGACGTTCATAAACGCGTAAAGGAGCGAATCCGCTCCTAAACGCTTGAATGCTGCGAACAATTTACAACAACTCCCGCTCGTCCACCATTTTGCTGAAACGCGCCGGGAATCCTTTGACGACGGTTTTCGGTTCCGTATCTTTCGTAACGAGCGCTCCGGCGGCGACGAACGTTTCTTCCGCCACCGTCACGCCCGGCAGCAAAATCGCTCCGCCCCCAACACGCGCTCCGCGCTTGATGGTCGCCCCTTTGATTTTCGCAAATCGCTCCTCCGTCCGCCCCATGTAGTTGTCGTTGGTCGTCGTGACGCACGGGGCGATGAACACATGATCTTCGATCGTCGTGTAAGCCGTGATGTAGGAGTTCGACTGGATTTTCGTCCGATCGCCGATTTGGACGTGGTTTTCGACGCACACCCCGCGCCCGACGATCACATATTGGCCGATGTGCACGTTTTCGCGCACGCTCGCCAAATCAGCGATCAATGTGTAGGCGCCGATCGTCGCTCCTCGATAGATGACAGCATTGGCGCCGATCGTGCAATGGTCGCCAATGACAAGCGGCGGCAGCTCACCCGACAGCTTGACGGTGCTCGTTTTCGCCGGCTTCGGCGGTTTGCCGAGCACCGCGCCGTCGGCGATCGTCACGCCGTCCCCAATGACCGTTCCTTCGTGAATCGTGACGCGATGGCCGATTTTAACGTCATTCCCGATTTTTACATTCGCCTCGATGACAGTGAAATGGCCGATTTCGACACGTTCACCGCAAACAACAGAGGGATCGACAATATGCATCGTTTCGTCTCCTTCGCTTACAATTTGACGTATTTGGCTGGTTTCGACACATCTTTCATGGCGTTGCGTGTGTCAAACACGACGCGGCTGTGACGAGCGACCATTTCATAGTCGATGTTGGAATGGTCGGTCGCAATCAAGACAAGATCCGACTGCTCCAGCAATTCCGGCGTCAGCTCGACCGTCTCCACCACCCGGTTGCACGCCCGGAACGACGGAACATACGGGTCGACGACCGCAAACTCCGCTCCGTATTGCTCGAGCAGCTCGACGATTTTCAACACTGGCGATTCGCGCACATCATCAATATCTTTTTTGTAGGCGACGCCGAGCACCGTCACTTTCGAACCGCGCAGCGCCTTCCCTTCTTCGTTCAAAATGAGCATCGCGCGGTTGACGACATATTCCGGCATGGCGTTGTTGATTTCGCCAGCCAGCTCGATCAAGCGCGTATGGTAGTTGTATTCGCGCGCTTTCCATGTCAAATAAAACGGGTCGATCGGAATGCAGTGGCCGCCAAGCCCCGGTCCCGGATAAAACGCCATAAATCCATACGGCTTCGTTTTCGCTGCATCGATGACTTCCCAGACATCAATGCCCATCCGTTCGCACAAAATGGCCATTTCGTTCGCTAACGCAATGTTGATATGGCGGAACGTGTTTTCAAAAATTTTCTCCATTTCCGCCACCGCTGGACTCGACACTTCATGGACATCGCCTTCAAGCACGGCTCGATACATCGCCGCCGCCACTTTCGTGCACGTCTTTGTCACGCCGCCGACGACTTTCGGCGTATTTTTCGTCTTAAACTGCTTGTTGCCCGGGTCCACCCGCTCCGGCGAATAGGCGACGAACACCGTTTCCCCGACGACAAGTCCTTTTTGCTCCAGCGCCGGCTTCACAATTTCTTCCGTCGTGCCTGGATAGGTGGTCGATTCCAAAACGACGAGCATCCCCTCATGGGCATATTTCGCGATTTCCTTCGCCGAGTTTTCAACGTACGACGTATCCGGCTGGTGATGCGCATCGAGCGGGGTCGGCACCGCGATCGCCACGGCATCGACTTCCGCGATCCGGGCGTAATCGGTCGTCGCCACCAGCCGTCCTTGTTTGACCATTTCATGCAGATCTTCATCGACGACATCGCCAATGTAGTTGATTCCATTGTTCACTTGATCGACACGGCTTTGTTGGATGTCAAAGCCGATGACATGAAACCCTGCTTTTGCTTTTTCGACTGCCAGCGGCAGCCCGACGTAGCCAAGCCCAACCACGCCGATCACCGCATCGCGTTTCTCAAACTTTTGCAACAGCCGTTCCGCGTAGTTCATTCTTCTCATTCCTTTCTTACTCAGATAATTGCACTCTTGTCCCGGTTTCCGCCGAACGCAAAATGGCTTCGATCAGCCGAACAGGAGCCAGTCCGTCCCAACCATTGACGATCGGCTCGCGGTTTTCGCGAATCGCTTGCACCATATCTTCAATGATCCATTGGTGCCCCGGCTTGCCAAACGGGTCGGCGTTGATCTCATCGATGAGCTTTGCTCGCTCTTCCTCACTGACGCCTTCCGCTTCCCACGTTTCGATAAAGTTCGCCGTCCGGCCGCCGATTTTCACTGATGCCGTTTCGCCGAAAATGGCGATCGATTCCTCTAAGTTTTGCGGGTAAATCGTCGTCGCTGCCTCGATGACGCCAAGCGCTCCGCTTTCAAACTCCACAACCGCCGCCGCGACGTCTTCCGTCTCAATCTTGCGCAGACGGGTCGCCGCCATCGCTTGCACCGCCTTGACCGGCCCCATCAACCAAAGCAGCAAATCCAAATTGTGAATCGCTTGGTTCATCAAGACGCCGCCATCGAACGCTTTCGTCCCTCGCCACGCCGCCTGATCGTAATAGGCTTGATTTCGATTCCAGCGCACCGTGGCGTTCGCGTGGCTCAGTTTTCCGAACATCCCGTGCTCCATCGCCTCTTTCAGCTTCCGAATGGCCGGACGGAAGCGGTTCGGATGAACGACCGCGAGCTTCACGTCGTATTCTTTCGCCGCCCGGATCATCTCTTCAGCGTCGCTCGTGCGGAGCGCCATCGGCTTTTCCACAATGATATGACGGCGATAACGGGCCGCCAACTTGGTCAACGGCGCATGCAATCCGGACGGAACACAAATGTTGACGACATCGATCTGTTCGTTCTCCTTCAACATCGTCTCCATGTCAGTGTAAACAGGAACATCCGACACGTCGCGCAGCCGTTCCGGGTTCGTGTCGCACACGGCCGCCAGCTCAGCGCCGTCCGCCTTTTCAATGGCATCGATATGTTTTTTCGCGATATGCCCCATGCCGACAATGGCAAAACGGATCATGAAGAATAGTACCTCCTCGCGTCCAATATATACTTCCAAAGCGTCAGCCAAACGACCGTCAAAAACAGGCCGAGGACAAGGCCGATCGCCGCAAGCTGCCCGGTATACGTTTTCGATTTCGCCACCGTTTCCGACAATACGGCTGGTTTTTCGTAAAAGACAAGATTGCCGCGGATGCGATTGACGCGCTCCATCACTTCGGTCAAATTGTTTTCCGACTCAACCAACAAGTCACTGATGTCATCGAGCTGTTCTGGATTCAAGCGGCCCGACTGGACTTGTTCGCTATAATAATCGACTTTTTGCTGCAATGCGCGCTCCCGTTCTTCCAACGCATGCAAGTATTTCGTGGTGACATCAATCCGTTCTTGTGAATGGCGCTCGAGCTCCTGGCTGTATTCCGACACCACATGCTTCAATTCCCGGCTCACGTCTTGTTCATCGTCGCCTTTGACTGTGATTTGCACGTACTGTTCTTCAGGAACGACGACGTCCAAGTTTTTCACCTCAGGAAACTTCGCTTCTATATTTTTCGGATCCGTCAACTCTTTTACGTCAATTGATCCCGTAAACACGACTGCTTTCCCCGTATACTTCTCCCCCAGCAACAAAAGCCTCCCTGCCATGACGGTCAACACGATCGTCGCAAGCGGAACGAGAAGAAACCACCATTTTCGTTGCCAAAAAAAGCGCAAATATTCGTATAGCACAAACGGTCGTTTTTCCGCCGTCAATCCGGCCACCATCCCTTATCATAAAATAACAAAGTGTTGTGAACAAAACAAATGATCGAACGCCAAAGAAAACGCCATTGCTGTGCGCAAGTGACGTTTCCTTTGACAGGTTGGACGATCAAACGAAATGACGGTAAAATTCCGCGATTTTCTCCACGACGTATTGTTGCTGCTCCTCTTTCAGCTCTGGGAACATCGGGAGCGACAGCGCTTCTTTCGCTGCCTTTTCCGCCTCCGGCAACTGCCCTTCCTTATACCCGAGCGAAGCAAACACCGGCTGCAAATGCAACGGCAACGGATAGTACACCATCGTCGCGATCCCCTGTTCTTTCAAAAACGCCTGCAGCTCGTCGCGCTTCGGCACGCGAATCGTGTATTGATGGAACACATGATAGCGCCCCTCGACCTCTTTCGGCGTCACGACAAGGTCGCCGACCGCCTCCTGCAGCAGGCGCGTATACGTCGCCGCATGCTGGCGCCGCTGTTCCGTCCAACGATCCAGATGCGGGAATTTGACGCTTAAAATCGCCGCTTGCATCTCATCGAGACGGCTGTTGTAGCCAAGCACATGATGGTAATATTTCGGCTTGCTGCCGTGAACGCGGATCACCCTGCATTTTTCCGCCAATTCATCATCGTTCGTAATGATCATGCCGCCATCCCCGTAGGCGCCCAAGTTTTTCGTCGGGAAGAAGCTGTACGTCGCTGCCGTCCCCAGCTCGCCAACGCATTTCCCTTGGTATTTCGCGCCGATGGCCTGGGCGGCGTCCTCAATGACAACCAATCCATGCCGCTTGGCAATCGCAACGATCGCCTCCATATCCGCCATTTGCCCGTATAAATGCACCGGGATGATGGCTTTCGTTTTCTCTGTTACCGCGGCTTCGATTTGCGCAGGATCGATGTTGAACGTCACCGGATCGATATCGACAAACACCGGTTTGGCGCCAAGCCGCGCGATGGCTCCAGCTGTCGCAAAAAACGTAAACGATGTGGTAATGACTTCGTCCCCTGGGCCGACGCCGGCCGCTTGCAAAGCAATATGTATCGCATCGCTTCCGTTGCCGCAGCCGATTCCGTGTTTCGCCCGGCTGTAGGCGGCAATTTCCGCTTCCATTTTCTTTACATAGTCCCCTAAAATAAAGCGGGAAGAACGCATCACCTCGTCCAATACACGCATGATCTCCGGCTTCAATTGTTCATACTGTTCGCTCAAATCCAACATTGGCACGTTCATCGCAAGTTCCTCCAAATCCAAAAAATATATAGAATAAACATGTTTAGTTTATCACATTTGTGACAATATATAATGACAGTTTTGTGGCAATCTTGGCCTTGCCGTAAAAAATGAGCGAAGGAATGGCACAAGCTGCATAAACAATAAAAAAGAAGGGTATAATTTTCCAGAGAAGGACAATTCCTGAAAAAAGCCGTTTGTCCCTTTTATGACACAAACGGCCCCTTTGCTATTTATCGGTCATTTCCGTATACTTTTCGGCTTCCCCGAAGCAACTTGCGAATAAAAGTCATAAACGGCTTGTACTGGTCATTGACCAAGCCGATCAGCTCAGCCAGCAGTTCCCCGAAGACGATCAAGGCAAAAACGATGAGAATGGACTGCCATAACGTCGAGGCGGAGAACAAAATAGCGCTGACCGCAAACATCAAGCCAAACGCATAAATCAACAAGACCGTGTTGCGGTGCGAAAAACCAAGAGCGAGCAACCGATGATGAAGATGCGACTTATCGGGCGCCGAGATCGGCCGCTTGTTCACAATGCGGCGGATAATGGCAAACGTCGTATCGAAAATCGGCACGCCCAAAATGATCACCGGAACGACGAAGCTGAAGAGCGTCACGCTTTTGTAAAGGCCTAGCACCGACAGAACGGAAATGGCATAACCTAAAAACAACGCGCCGGTATCCCCCATGAAAATTTTCGCCGGGTGGAAGTTGTAAAACAAGAAAGCGATGACGCTGCCCAAGATGATCAAGCAGAGCGTGAAAATGAGCATTTTGCCCGCCATGCCCGCCATGACGGCAATGGCCGCAATCCCAATGGCGGAAATGCCTGCGGACAACCCATCCAACCCGTCGATCAAGTTGATGGCGTTCGTAATCGCCACAATCCAAAATATCGTAATCGGGTAGCTCCACAGCCCCAACTCAAACGTGCCGACAAACGGGACGGTCAAAAGATCGACCTTCAGCCCGGAAGCGACAACGACGAACGCCGCCAGCAACTGTCCGGCCAGCTTCACTTTCGGCGACAGCTCGTACAAATCGTCAAGCATCCCGACGAGCACGATGATGATGGCGCCGACCGTCATCCCCGTCACTTGCTCTTTATACACCCCACCGACAAAATAGCCGATGGCCACACCAATAAAAATAGCCAATCCGCCAAGCCTTGGCATGACTTTTGTATGCACTTTCCTCCCGTTCGGCCGATCAACCGCGCCCATTTTGATGGCGAGCTTGATCACGAACGGGGTGATGACCAATACTGTGATAAACGAAGCCAAACATGCGGCAAATGCTTCCATATTCATGTGCAATCACCTTGGCCTTATAAAATCGCGGAAACACACATCATCTTTATGTTACCATATACGATGAGTAAATCAATCTTTTTTTACACCGCTTTTTGTCCCCAAGGATGGAAAATTTCTTTTCCCCCTTGCCGTGAGAAACTCCGAGCGCCAATCCGACGGACGATTCCACATTTTACATCTTCTCTCTACACGAAGCATCTTGTGTTATAATTAGGTTTTAGAGCACTTGGTGTGAATCATGCCTGTCTAGGAGAGGAATGGACAATATGTTGACAAAAGTAAAGCAACTATTTGACGAAAGCGCTCGAGAAGTGCAGCGTCTTGCTAAACTGGTGGCGCAAATCAATGAATGGGAACCCACCATTTCTTCGCTGAGCGATGAACAACTGCGTCAAAAAACGGTTGCCTTCAAAGAACGGCTCGAAAGCGGCGAGACGCTCGATGACATAAAAACCGAGGCGTTTGCCGTCGTCCGGGAAGCGGCCCGGCGCGTGCTCGGGCTGCGCCATTACGACGTGCAACTGATGGGCGGATTGGCGATGCATGAAGGAAACATCGCCGAAATGCAGACCGGGGAAGGAAAGACGCTGGCGGCCACTTTGCCAAGCTACTTGCACGCCCTCCTTGGGAAAGGCGTCCACATTATTACAGCCAACGAATATTTAGCGCGCCGGGACTGCGAACAAATGGGCCGTTTGTTCCGCTTCCTCGGCTTAACCGTCGGCCTGAATGTGTCGCAAATGACGGCGAGCGAGAAAAAAGAAGCGTATGCGGCTGATATCACGTACGGCACCGGCACCGAGTTCGGCTTTGATTATTTGCGCGACAACATGGTGTACCGCCTCGAAGATAAAGTGCAGCGCCCGCTGTATTACGCCATCATCGATGAAATCGACAGCATTTTAATCGACGAAGCGCGCACCCCGCTCATCATCGCCAACAAATCGGGAATCGGGGCCGAGCTGTTCCCGATTATGGCCCGGATCGTCTGCACATTTCAAGAAGGAAAAGACTATGAGCGCTCGCTAGAGACAAAGCAAATTTTTCTCACGGAAGAAGGAGCGCAAAAACTTGAGCGGGCGTTTGGCATCGACAACCTATACGACTGGGAGCATCACGTGCTGCTCCATCATGCGATGCAGTCGCTGCGCGCTTGGTTTATCATGCGGCGGGATGTCGATTACATCGTCAAAAATGGCAAAGTCATGATCGTTGACCCGTTCACCGGTCGGGTGATGGAAGGGCGCTCATTCAGCGATGGTCTGCATCAAGCGATCGAGGCGAAAGAAGGCGTGGACATCACCGAAGAAAACGACATCCAAGCAACGATTACGATCCAAAACTATTTTCGGATGTATGAGAAGCTAGCCGGGATGACCGGCAGCGCTACGCCGTCGAAAGAAGAATTTTGGCAAACGTACCGGCTGCGCGTTATTACGATTCCGACAAACCGGCCATCCCGCCGCATCGACTGGGACGACCTCGTCTACCAGACGTATGAGGCAAAAGTACGGAAAATTATTGACGAAGTGAAAAAAATGAATGCCATCGGCCGCCCCGTTCTCATCGGCACGACGTCAGTCGCTCAGTCGGAACGGTTATCAGCGGAGTTTTCCAAAGCAGGCATCCCTCACCACCTGCTCAATGCCAAAACGGAGGAAGAAGAGGCGCGCATCATCGCGACTGCCGGGCAAAAAGGGCAAGTGATGATCGCCACCAATATGGCCGGGCGCGGAACGGATATTTTGCTTGGGGAAGGCGTCAAGGAACTGGGCGGGCTGCACATCATCGGCACAGAGCGACATGAAAGCCATCGCATTGATATGCAGCTGCGCGGCCGAGCAGGACGCCAAGGGGATCCGGGGTCTTCCCAGTTTATCATTTCGCTGGAGGATGATTTATTTCGGCTGTACGATCAAGAGGAACTGGAAAAATGGCGAAGCAAAGTCAAGACGGATGACAACGGGCTCATCGTGTCGCCTGACCCGATCAAGTTCGTCCAAAAAGTGCAAACAACGATCGAAAACGCCCATTATTCGGCGCGATTGCATTTATTGAAATTGGACACCGTGATCGACCAACAAAGCAAAGTCATCTACCATATGCGCGATCGCGTCTTGGCGCTGAAGCAGTCAGAGGTGCTGTCCGAGCTCCTTCAGCACATCCATCGCTATATCACGCAAACGATCGACCGTTACTGTCCGGAAAACGTCTTTTTTGAAGAGTGGAACATCGAAGGATTGCACAACGAGCTGCGCCGTGCCTTTTTCCGGTTTGCCTATCTGATTGATGATCTTCGTCATAAGCAAAAACAAGAAATCGCCCAGCTCGTTTGGAACGAATACCAATCACTTGAAGCAGCACTCGCCGATCTTCCGTGTGACGAAGAACAAACCATGCGGCTTAAGCATTTGATGGTTGAAACCATCGATGCTCACTGGATTCGCCACTTAAATCAACTGAATGTATTAAAAGAGGGAATTCATTTGCGCAGCTATGGCCAAGAGGATCCATACCGCGCCTTTGAAATGGACGCTTACCGCGAATTCGTCGCGCTGCAGCAAGCGATCGACGCCGGCATCTCCACCGCCGCCATGAACTATTTGAAAAGCCAGTTTGTCATTGATGACGAAGCGGCCGCCGCCGCGAACCAACCATAACCGCGGCGCAGCACGCCGCCCCGTAAAGGAGGGGTTCCATGATTTTTCGAAGAAAACAACGCACGCAACCGGAGGCCGAGCTGCCGGCACAACATGTCGAACAGCCGGAGGTCGGAACGAAAACAACGCTGTCGTTTCATCCGGACTGGCAGCTGTCTCCAGAAGAAACGTACGTCTATCGCTTTTACCACGAACAGCTGCCGTCGCTTCAGCCAAACCAAATTTCCATTTCGGGCGTCAAGCTGGTCGAATACAATGATGGATTTGTCGCTGTCGCCATTTTGCGCAATACGCTGCCGAAACCGGTCCGCTTTGAACGAATTCGCCTGTTGCTGCTTGGCGAGGATGGCACAGCGATCGCCCGCAAAGAGTTTGACATGAGCGCTTTCGGCGAACTGCCGCCGATGACAGCCCGTCCGTGGCGGTTCTTGTTCGCCGCCGAGGACAAGCTCGTCGATCAATTGCCTGCAGATGGATGGAAGATCGCCTTTGAATTGACACCGCGGCATCGGCTCGAGCTAGAGGAAAGCTGGGAACAGTCGCTGTCGGCCGAGCAGCGCCAACAGCTGCAAGCCCTTGTTGACTCGGTTCCGCCTCCTGCTCGCGGGGAAGTGAACTTCATGGGCATTGAAGCGAAACAGTTGCCTTCCGGCAAGCTAGCCGTCACGCTGCTCATTCGCAACGGCAGCGACCAACAGATCCGTTTTGAACAAATCCCGCTTGAAGTGCGGGATCATGCTGGCGACATCGTCGCCCGCGGATTGTTTGCCTGCCATCTGGAAGTGAAAGCCCACACCAGCAAACCATGGACGTTCCTCTTCCCACCGGAATTGCTGCGCAAAGCAGAACCGGATTGGACGTCCTGGAAGGTGACGATCCCATCCTCCCCGGCACAGAGCGAAAGGCAAGAAACGCAATCAAGCGAGGAGTAACCGGCAAAAAGCTGGCCCCCATGGTCGCCAAACGACCGATGGAGGCCAGCTTTCTTTGCACCGTTCCGTTCAAAACGGCCGCGCTCCCGTTGTCCGCTGAGCCTTAGACGCAACAGCCGAACGTTGCATCATCAAGAACGACGGCTATCCAACCCATCTCGACGGGAGGGCCTTATTTCGTAGTTTGAATCTCCATGTAAGCACCTTTTTTCATCGCCACGCCGTCTTTGCTTTTCAACACCGGCGGAATGACCAATAAATAGCTCTGCCCTTTGGCCAGCTTCGCTGCCGGTTTGATCACCAGCTCCGTCCCCCGACGGATTTGCGCCGTCACCGCTGCTTCCTGTCCGCCTAATTGATACAATTTCACTCCGCTTACCGCGGTATTGGCGAGCGGACGAGAGAAGCGGACGACAAACGTCTTATCGACCGGCGCATTGCGCAGCTTGCCGAGCGACTGATACCCTTTCAGCTGGCCAATCAGCAAATCGCGGTGAGCGGCGTACAGCTCTTTCCCAACGACCGTCGGCACATCCGGCTTCACCCCGACATGATGAATCGGCGTCCCTTTTGGCGAGAAAAAGTGGGCGACGGTCAACTTCAACATGCTGCCGTCCGACAGCTCAAACATTTCCTGCATCGATCCTTTGCCAAACGTCCGCTGGCCGTACAAAACGGCCGCCTTTTGCTCCTTCACCGCCGCCGCCAACATTTCCGACGCGCTCGCGCTCGACGCATTGACAAGCAACCGGATCGGACCCGTCATTTGCACCGGCTGTTTGACAGCAGCATACACTTCTGGGCGATTCGAACGGTCGCGCAACTGAAACGCTTGCTTCACATTTGGGAAAAAGCCGGCGATTTGCTGCGCTGTTTCGACATATCCCCCCGGATTGTCCCGAAGGTCCAAAATCCACCCTTTCACTCCGCTTAAGGAGCGGATGGCGCGTTCGATTTCACTGGGAGCTGTCTCATCAAAACTATATAGCTGAATATAGCCGATATTCCCTGCCAGCCGTTTGAACTCAACGTTCGGCCAGTCGATTTTTTCCCGCTTGATGGTGACACTGACGGTTTCCTCGGTCGACGGCCGCCAAACGGTTACGGCCACCGTCGTTCCTTCTTCCCCTGCGATCAAGCTCAATACTTTTTCCATAGTCTCATTTGTTACCGGCTGCCCGTCAACCGCCCGAATCACATCGCCCGGCTGCAGCCCGGCGCGGGCGGCTGGTCCATTGTCCAAGACAGACAGGATGTGGACGCCGTCCTCATCTTCCTCAACCATCACGCCGATGCCGACAGACTCCATGTCAATCCACTTCAAAAATTCCTCGTATTCTTGTTTTGTCATATAGGCAGAATACGGGTCAAGCTGTTTGACAATATCTTGCGGGGTGCTGGCTTTCAGCACTCGATCGCTTACGGGTTCAACATAATACTGACGAACCAACTCCCGCACTTCTTCGAGCACCTTCGTTGACGCCGTCGCCGCCTCCGCCGGTGGGCTCCAAGCCAAAAATGGAGCCGCAAACAACAGAAGAGCCGCCGCCCATCGTTGCATCACCGTCATATTCGTCTCTCCTCTCCCGAGATGCGCTCGTTTACTCGATATCGACATCTAAGACAACCGGCGCTTTAAAATCATCGATATACACCGCCAGCTGCTTGCGCGTCGCCGCATCCACCACGTTTGGCAGCCATCGGTCGCAAAGCGACAGCAGCCGCTCCGCCCGCGCGATATCCCCTTCATCATACGCATCAAGCAGCTTGTCCATGGCTTTCATAATATTGATGGGATCATACGCACGCTGCTGAACAGCCAAAGCCGGGCGTTGAAACCATCCTTCCATCTTTTCGCGCAGCGCCGCTCCCGGAACACGGCCGATGAGAATCGCCGTTTTGCGAATTTGGTATTGCAACAGGGCATAGGAATCATACACGACATCCACATCCCCCGTCCGCAGCGCCCGGTCGACGTTGGCCGTCAAGGCGCGCAATCGCTCCCCGCTTTCGACAGCGCTGATATAGGCAGAAGCCTTTTTGATTGTCTGTTCTCCGGCAGCGATCCGTTTTTCCAACTGCGCCCTTGCCGTTTGCGGACGCACGCGCGCCACTTCTTTTTTTGCCGCCTGATAATCGCTTTTGACTTGGTTGAAGAGACGGTACGGCTTGGACCATTGATTGGCTTTCATCGCCCGCTCAAGCTGGGCGGCATGCTGCTCAAGCCGCTCCACATTCGGGAATGGAGCCGCTTCCGTCTGAACGGCCAAC
Organism: Geobacillus vulcani PSS1; assembly: GCF_000733845.1. Classification (GTDB taxonomy): domain Bacteria; phylum Bacillota; class Bacilli; order Bacillales; family Anoxybacillaceae; genus Geobacillus; species Geobacillus vulcani. The sequence goes on along the minus strand of NZ_JPOI01000001.1, from coordinate 1,259,644 downwards.
AGTGAAAAAGATAGCCAAAACACCGCCAGCCATCCGATGATGGAAAATGCTTTTCTCCGTTTTCTCCTCACGCTTTCACCTGCTATCTACAAAAATATAAAACATGTATTTCAATTTTACTGGAAAAGAGGCAAAATGAAAATATGCCCTGAAAAAAAATCCAACGTAAGCCCTTCCAAGCATAAATAAGGCTGACTCTTCAGTCACCTTTCCATTGACTGTCAGAGTCAGCCTTGATCAACTAAAGTGCGGCCAGTTCGTTTGCTGCTGATCCCCGTCGATTTTGCTTAGCGTCCGGTAGCGAAACGGAATGATGGCCTGCTCTGGCTTTCCAAGAAACTCTTTCGCCCATTCGAACGGAATCAAATCGAACTGTTCCTTGTTTTCGGCGATGAAATAGACGCCAACAACTCTCCCTTGTTGATGGAGGTCAATGGTTAAAAAAGCCGGATAATACGTGCCGTCTTGCGCTTGCAACACGGCTTTGGCTGTCACCCGGCCGCCTCCTTCCTCTTCCACATCCGGATTGGCGATTCTCTCCAACACCTTGATCGCCCATCCTTGTTTTTTATATCCTCCGACCAGCTTCGGCGGGTTTTTCCGCAACTGCTCCAACAACGTTTGTTCGTCCATCGTCAAGCTTTTGCCTCCCTTGCGGTTTGCCTATCCACATATATACAATACTTTTCAGAGAAATGCAAATGCCCAGAAGAACAGCATGCAAGGATGGCCCGATTTATATAGATGCCATTTGAAGTTCTATAATTTACATTTTTTACATAATATAGAGTATACTGTATATAGAACGAACCACGCCGCTTCCAGACCCATCGATGGGTCTGTGAAGCAGGCGGTGGTTCGGTCTTCCGTCACGCCTTGGTGTGATGGAAGCAAGCCACAGGCTTGCTTCGACAGTCGAACATGGACCAACCGCTTTTCCGTCAAGGATCTGTTCCACGTCTTCGTTGCATCCTGAAAATACCCGAATTCGAAAATGTGCAAAATATAGAGGGGGATTTTCATCCTTCCGTTGGTGACGAAATTTTTCCGTCATGGAAGTCTATATAGGAATCCTTATCGGCGAGCAACATCCCTTGTTCATTCGCCATCTTTCCAGGCAAGCACGGGAGGCGAGCACATCAGCGGAAAATGGCGCGAAGGCCGTCGATGTAAATCACCCCGGCGTTTTTCCGCCCTGCGTCTGTTTCCATATAGCGCACCGGCGTCTCCAACATGAGCGGAAGCGCAACATCGCTAGGCACAGCGGCCTGCACGTATTTCCACCCCACCCAATCAACATGACGGGCAAAATCGATCCAAAAGCGCCGTCCGCTTCCATCCTGCAGCTGGGCGCGCAGCCAATGGCCGCTTCCGTCTCCATACACCCACATGCCAATCGCTTGCGGCCGTTTCGAAATCCAAATCGCTTCCTCCCGACTAGCATAGACGCCGGATGTTCCCAGCATCCCGCGGAAATCGTATGAAATTTTCAACGCCTTCGTTCCGTCTTTCGCCTTCTCCATCGTCCGCTCAACCGCCGCCCCCACAGCGTTAACGCCTGCTGCCTTCCACTTCGACTCCGTTTCAAAATCATCAAGCACTTCTTCGCTGTCCCCGTTCTCCTGCGTCTCTTTGTACACCACAAGAAGCGCATTGGCCACCGGCCGCGGGAACCCATCAGACGGTTTGTTTTCGACTTTGAGCTGCCCGTTTGGCTGACGGACGACCAATGTCGAAGATCCGCCGCCATCAAGCGTCATCGCATCGACTGCGCCAAGCTCACCCATCAACTTGGCCATCTCGTTCAAAGTCATGCCTTGACTATGGGCAGGCTGACGACCATCGACAACAACGAGCATGACATTTCCATCCCGATCAATGCCGACAGCGGTGCGAGGATGAGCACCGGCGATCGCAAACGACTGCACTTGTCCTCCTGCCACCAATCGATATCGACCGCCAAGCGCTTCTTTCACCCCGCTCCATTCGGGTTGGTCATACTGAAGGGAAATTTGCACCGTATCCCCCTCTTTCGCTTGCCGCAAATAGTCGCTCGCCCGTCCGTGGCCCGACAACACCAATTCCCCAGGCTGAAGCGGCTCATCTCCTTGACTCACAGCCACCTTCTTCACCGTTGCAGTGACCGTTCCATTCCCATTCAACACCCCTTGGACGTTCGTCAACACGACTTCCGTCCCAAGAGCGTTCGTTTTCGTGGAGGCAGCGAAATACGGGGTATACAAAATCAACTGATGAGCACGCCGCGGTTTATTGATGCCGTCAATGGGATAAGGGCTTCCTTGTCCCATTTGAACTCGAATCTGGACATCCGGATTGCCGATCATCGGCTTCCCATCAGCGCTGATGCCAAAAATCGTCCGTTCCGCCGCCGGCGTCGTATTCGTCATCACGATTTCCCCGCGGTGCACCATCAAATCGGTCGGTGACCCGTCCTCTTTGAAATAATCCCCATTCACTGCCGCTAACACGATTCCGTCGCGGCCATCATAGCGCTTGGCCTGCTGAAGCACCGGTTCAATGCCAAGCACTTGATCATTGGACAGCGCCGTCTCGATGGCCAACTTCTCATTCGACGCATCGATGTCAAGCTTGTATACGTGTTGCTTGCCGCGCACGCCGACAATTTCCATTTCTTCTTTTTCTACCCCTGGCGCCACGCGCGCCAACGCCTCCTTCACCACTGTGCCCACAGCCAATTGTTTCGCTCCGTACCGCCCCGGATTGACAAGCTTGAGCTTCTCCTTCGACGGCGTTTTATACAAGACATGCCCTTTGATGTTGGTGACGTAATATCCACCGCCAACCCCGTACTGGCCGCCAAACGCCTCATCGTACGAATACACCCGATACTGTTCTCCAGGCTGCAGCACACGAACAAACGTCAACGCCTCATTTTCTCGTTTCCATAGATTAATCGGTTTCACGATCTCCAATTTTCCAATTTGCCCCTGCAAAAGGCGCATACCTTCCCAGTAGACGACATTCGCCGCGGCATCCACTTCTGTCGCTTGCAGCGCCGTCCATGCCGCCAACACCGCCCCGACCCCGCTGCGGATGATGTTCTTCACTTTTCTCACTGGTTCCCTTTTCCTCTCTTTCTATCATTTTGTTGCAATCGATTCTATTATACGACAAACTTCTACAAAAAGGGGCATTATTTCCCATTTGTTTTGCAAAAAAAAACGCCCGGCGGCGCCGGAACGTTCTCTAGAGATGCCAAACCGCGCCATTACGGGGCGTAAAATTCTTGAGAATAGTAGGGTTGATGGAATGAATTGAACGCCACCCCGACACCGAGGCGGGTAAAGTTCGGATATAAAAGATTTTGCCGATGTCCGAGCGAGTGCATCCACGCTTCATGGACAAAAATCGCATCGTATTGTCCGTAGGCGATGTTCTCTCCCGCCACGCTATAAGCGATGCCATGGCGCTCCATGCGGTCAAACGGCGACAATCCTTGCAAGTTCGTATGAGAGAAGTAGTGATGGACCGCCATATCTTCGCTATGTTCACGGGCAACCGCCGCCGCTTTCGCATCCCACGCGAGCGCCGGAAGCCCGTGCAAGCGGCGCGCTGCATTCGCCAGATCAAAAATTTGATATTCATAGGCTGTGCGCAGCTCCTCCGTCGGCATTCCATAAAATCCAGGTTTTTTATCTTCCAGTGCGCGATTCACCACCAGCACGCCATCGACCCGATTGTTGTTATACCGGTCATAAAAGAACGTGACATAGCGGCCATCGACAAAATACGTATCGTACTCATCATTTTGGATGCTGTAAAAACCATCCTTTTTTTGAATCACCGCAAGCGCTTGGCCGTAACGCGCTTCCACCACCGTTTTCGCCGTTCCGATGCCCGTTCCTTTTTTCGTTTGGACAATCGGTTGGTTCGTGTACATCGCCGCCACCCGATCACGGTCATAGCTCACCATCAAAAAGTTTTTGTAACCGCCCTGATCATACGCCTCCCAATATAGGCCGTAGGCGTTTTTCGTCTTCCGCTTCGCCTTGCCGTACATCGCTTCGACCTTGGCGCGCGGGTCGCCGATCGCCACCCCGTTCATCGTGACATCGGCCATGCTTGTTTTCGCCTGCTGCACGCATAAAGCAGCGGCCAACTTCTCTCTTGACGGCGTTTCATAGCGGACGCGGGCATCGTTCTTAATCACATATCCTCCGCCGACATCGAAATCCCCGCCGCGCAACGCGTACACGCGGTACACCCCACCGTTTGGCAGCGTCTTCACTGCTTTGTTCGACAACCATAGCTCTGTCGGCGCCACCACCGTCACCCGGCCGATTTGCCCGGGCTTCAGTTCAGCACCGTCCCACCACACTTTTTCCGTGCCGACACGTTCTCCGCATCCCCCCGCCTTGACCATGGATGAACTCGGCATCCAAAGCCATCCGACCGCCGCCAACAGCATTCCAATTGCCACGGCCTGCACCCATTTCCTCACTTCCGCCCGCTCCTTCCTTTCTCTTTTTCTTTCATCATAGATGTCTTTCCGTCAAAAGAAAAGAGAAAAAAGAATGATTTCGAAGAAAAAGAGGGGGCTTTGGTGGCGCAAAGGTCAACATTTCGTCAAACAAGCTTCTCACCGGACTTGGCTAAGGGGCAAAATATAGGTTAAAATAAATCATCATTATTCTTCCATTTTCATGAGAGAGGAGCAGATTTTATGAACATTACAAAAAAATTTCTAGCCGTCTCGGCGCTAAGCGCCGGAATCCTTCTGTCACCGTTTCACGCCCACGATGCGCAAGCAAAAGTTTGGTGGAATGGCATGGAATTAGTACAGGGACAAATCGGCAAATTAACCATTTTAAAAGACACAGAGCTTTATAAGTTGCAAGGCGAGAAGAAAGTCTACGTCAGAACGTTAAAAACCGGCGGAACCTACCGCATTTACACGTTTAAACCGGGCATGTTAGGTTTAGGAGGCGGATATTATGTCGATCGCGATGCTCGGGTAAAATACGAAACTCCGTCCAAAGCAAAACTCAATCAAGTCAAAATGGAACAGCTGTTCCGAGGAGTAAAACTGGGCATGTCCACTTCTCAAGTCAAGAAGTTGGAAACCGCAAAATTTATCCTACAAGAAAATATAGACGGCGGCCAAGCTTGGGTCTATTCGACTTCTCTTTTCGGATATCATACGCTGCTCGTCTATGGATTTGAGAACGGAAAGCTTGCCTTCTACGGCTACTCGTTCGATGCCGGCCAGGAGTATACAAAAGATCAGCTCACAGCGATTTATAACAATCTGAAACAACAGCTCATCACGCTATTTGGAAACCAGTATGAACAGTCCGATTCTGGCCAAGGCTACCCGCCTGCACTCGCATTTCACAAAGACGGCCTTGTGATTGCCCTTTCCTATGATGCGGACGGGTTGGCGGTTACGGTCACGGGTGAACAATAACGTGCAAAAAGCGAGGCTGCCCTATTGATTCGGACTGCCTCGCTTTCTGTTTTTACTCCCCATTCACCAAATTCAACTCATATTTCGCAACCTTTGGATAATATACAAAAAATAACCCAAATATTCGCATAAAAATAATTTTTATGAAAAAATTGTAAAATAATTAATTTTATTCGGTCAAATCGGGCTTATTTCGAATTTTTATTCAGGGTGCGAAATGTGAGTTCAACTTCTCCTTTGACGGTGTTTCGTAGCGGATGTGCGTGTCGATGTCGGTCACGTAATACCCGCCGTCGACCGCATACTGCCCGCCGAAGCGCGCGTCATACGCGTACACTAATCGGATGACTAGAAGTTACTAAATCTAATGCGAACACACAGAGAACGACGCAACTCTCTGGTCTCTGATCAATCTTCAGGACGTAACAAGCAGATAATGATGCCTATTCCTCAAGCACCTTGTTCAGCTTCTTATCAAAAGTATATACCTCGTATCCCTTCACTTTATGGTAGGCGTACAAAAGGGTATCCACAAAGTCCAGTCGTCTTTTGCCAAACAGAATGAGCGCTTCCTCTAATACCTCGATATCATCCACGTCGATATTATCGTATTTGAACAGTTCTAAAAGAGTATCACTGATCTCAGCATGTGTGACATTGTACACTTTTTCAAGAACATAGACAACTTCAACGACCACTTCCTTTAGCAATAACACCTTGTTATTTTCAATCATCGTTGCCGCTTTAGCCGACAAATCATCATGATCATTAAGCAGGTATCTTAGAATAATGTTTGCATCAATGATTTTCATATTGATCCACCACAGCTTGAGACCAGGCATCGCTTTCTTGAGCCTGCAAACCCCCATTTCTGTATTTTGACAGAGCCCCTCTTAAGCTTCTCTTTTCTGATTGTTCTGAATTTTCTTCGTCCGCATAGGGAAGGATAATGACTTCCACTTTCCTATTTTTTAATGATTCAGGTATATCTATGAACTTTTCTAGATCATTGCTGTTTTTTATTACTCTCACAAAATCCATGCTTCTTCGCTCCTTTCATTGAACACTCTCCCACCTACGCTTGCGCTTCGAGGTGGGAGATGATAAAGAGGAACTTTTAAATATATTATATCATTTTAATTGTACATGATCACACAAAAATTCACTTTATGAGTCAGTCAAGAATTTATCGAGCAAATCCACAGAATATTCCTCTGTTTATCTGACTGTATGCATTTATTACTATATATCCTATGACGGAAAAGTTCCATGGGCAGTGTGATCTGCCCTCCACCCGGGGATGAAAATCTCGCGCCAGTCCTGCATTTTCACGAAAAAAAAGCCGCCTTTAGCCGAAGCAGGCATACATCCCTGACGGCTAAGACAGCTATTTCACTTTATTGCCCATTCACCAACTTCAACTTCTCCTTTGACGGCGTTTCGTAGCGGATGTGCGTATCGATGTCGGTCACGTAATACCCGCCGCCGACCGCATACTGTCCGCCGAAGCGCGCGTCATACCCGTAGACGCGGTACACTTCCCCAGGCTGTAAGATGCGGACGAACACAAGGCGCCCATCCTTCGTCCGTTTCCATAGATTGATCGGCTTTTGCACCGTTTGATGATTGTACCGTGATTTTCTTCGCGAGGAAGTAAGACGAAATGACTATTTTCGACCTCTGAACCATTTCATATATGTCTCAAACATTCCTGCTTCACCGTTAAATCCCTAGTTGAAATTCGTGTACAGTATATTTGCTTTTTGTCACAGCTCCCGGGTGCCGCAATGTTTCATGCACGTTCTCATGATACAACCGAACGTTTTCATTCACGACCTTCTACTCAACTGATCGTTGATGGCAAAACCCATCGATATCATTGTTGAGATGTTTCGCGTAGCGATAGGGGCCAATGATCCCAATGCTGAGCCATGCTCCATTGCGAACCAACACGATATCCCCTTGTTCTATCGTATTGACAAACGTCCAGATCGCGCCAAGAGCGTTGCCAAGCTTCGTTCCCGAATAATGGTACACGTTGCGCAATCGCTCTCTCCGTTCATCTTTGCTTATGCCGTCCAAATTGCCAATCAGCGGCCAGCCAACCCAATGACCTAGTCGCGAATGAATTCGTTGTACCGCTGAAAAAAAGCGGTACACGTTGATTGCCGTCAGCCAGTTTTTCTTGTCTAGTTTTTGTCAGGCTCTCAGATATTACTGCTCAATTCATTTCGTCTACCCTATGCTTTTCTAATTTTTGGGCTGTTGTCTTCTTAGTTACTCCCATTTAAGAGTCCGACTATTCCACATTTTCCAATATTCATCTTCTTTTAAAATTGAGTCATATACAGGAAAAAGAAAATCTCGAATTTTCTCCATGACGAAGGGAAACTGTAGATCTTCTTTTATACCCGTTCTTTGCAAAAATGCCTTCCACTGTTTGTTTCGGCTCTCATCTTCTGCAAAAGAAGATGAAAACACAGGATGTTCTTTTTCTAAATTCGTTCGACGTCTTTGAAAGGTTTCAAATATCGCTTCCCATAAAACACGTCCATCAAAGTTCTCGGTTGATAAAAGCGTGAAAACATCATAAAAATCCTTCATTCTACTGTTGACAACAGATAGTGAGATCATTGCTTCAAACTTTTCAGCTATTACTGAATAAGTTGAGTAGACTCGAATTTCCGGGGGCTTCATATTTAATAAAGTAGGATACTGCATCTCTTGTGGTTTTGGGATCACGACATCACCAAATCCAATATCCAGTTGCAATTGCTTTTTTATTTTGCCAAGTGCTGCCGGAATTTTAATACGAATCCCTTCATAGTTAAGTCCATATAATTGTGTAAAAAGGGAAATAGAAAAAGAGCCATGTTGCTTCCCCTTTGGTAGAATAAACAGTGGACCAAAAACACCAAACATAAGGAGGAATGCAACCATGGCTCAATATCATATTACCCTAAATGATGAACTTTTGCACGGGTTATTCACCAGAGATGAGGGATTAGCTAAGCTATTGGAACAAGTCCTCAATCAAATCCTCGAGGCACAAGTAGAAGAACAGCTGGGAGCTCGCCGTTATGAACGAACGGAAGAACGAAAAGGCTATCGAAACGGTTCGTATCCACGCCAGCTGACGACCCGGGTGGGACGGTTGACCTTGCGCGTTCCACGGACAAGAGATGGGGAGTTCTCTACTGAACTGTTCCAACGGTATCAACGGAGCGAACAAGCACTGGTACTGGCACTAATGGAAATGGTGGTAAACGGGGTGTCTACCCGAAAAATCACTCAAATCACGGAGGAATTATGCGGCACTTCGTTTTCCAAGTCCACGGTCTCCTCACTGTGCAAGGGACTGGATCCGATTATCCAAGACTGGAATTACCGTTCCCTTCATGAACACGTGTATCCGTTTGTGCTAGTAGATGCTATTTATACGAAAGTCCGGGAGGATGGACGAGTACGCTCCAGAGCCGTGTTGATCGCTACAGGAGTGAATGAGGAAGGATACCGGGAAATTCTTGGCCTGCAAATCGGAAACAGTGAATCGGAGTCCAGCTGGAGCGAGTTCTTCGGATGGCTGAAAGATCGGGGACTCCGGGGAGTGGACTTGATCATCTCGGATCAGCACGGTGGGCTGGTGCAAGCCATTGAAAAGCATTTCCAAGGCGCTACATGGCAACGATGCCAGACACATTTTATTCGCAATATCCTCGATGCCGCACCAAAGTATATGCAGGATGCCTTGCTCGAGGAGATTCGTGGGATTCTTCATGCTCCAAATAAGCAAACGGCTCGACTGTTATTGGAACAAGTGCTGGCCAAATGGGAAGAAAAAGCCCCAAAAGCCATGCAAATCCTCGAAGAGGGATTCGAAGACGCCACCGCCGTATTGGACTATCCGGACCGTTATCGTCGGCGTCTGCGCACGACCAACGGAGTGGAACGGCTGAACGAAGAAATTCGCCGCAGAGAACGGGTCATCCGCATCTTTCCGAACCGGGAATCGGTGTATCGCCTCGTTGGTGCCGTGTTGATCGAAATCGATGAAAAATGGATGTCAGGGCGCAAATACTTGGATATGGCTGAATATTGGCAGTGGCGGAAAACGAAAGAGCAAGGAGTCCGATCGGTGAATCAGGAGGCTCCGGCGATCAAGAGAGTGGGATAACCTCTACGCTGTGTCAAGGAGAACGTGGAATACCGGAGCGAAGCGAGGATATGCCGCGAAAGCTCCTTGACACGCCTGTTCCTTGACAACATGATCATTTGTCCGGGAAGGCGACCGGCAGGGAGACTTGCCGGTCTTACCTACCATACGTCAAGTCATCAGGTCCATGTTGTCTATCAAAGGGGAATTTACACAATAATTTGGACTTGACCTCCCTTCATAATCAGCACCCTCTTTAATTCGTTCAGCCGTAATGCCCTTTACATCAAATTCAACTCCATCTTCTTCAGCAGTTAACGTACAAATGGACTCAAACGCAGTTTTGATATATTGAATATCATTCGAAATTTGTCTGGCTAAAAAGTCAATATCTTTGGTTGGCCTAGATTTAAATTGTGTTAAGGAAAATAAAAAGAGACCGCCTTTTAGAACAAATTTATCCCGATAATTAGAAATGGAAAGTCGATATAGCAACCTTTCTTGAAAATACAACAATAAAATGAAATCAAAGGTTTTTCCGCTTTGTTTAGCAATATTCTTTAGTCTTTCTCCAACTGAAGCAGGTATATTTTTAACATTTCCCATTATAAAAGCACCTCTAAGTATTTTAATAAAACCGTCTTGATGCGCATTTTCTCAGCACATTCCACCAGTTTATTGATGTTTTTTTCAGGACTTTGTAAATAATTTCGCAAACCTTCTTTCATTAAATCGATTCCTATTTTTTCTCTGTATCGAATAATGTCGCAAATCGTTTTTTCACGATTATAAATGCTTATTTTATGGCCGCCTATTTCCACTTCTTCAATTCCATATTCAAACTGTTTTTTTGAAAAATAGAAAATTTTAATTGGCGGATAATCGGGCAAACTGGGTTTCCTTGATTTTCTTTCAATAGCAATTTGGTACTCCCACGGGTTATAAGTTGTTAACTCATAAAAAGACAATGCCGACAAAAGACAAAGAACACCATTCGGGATCACTTTTGATACTTCAACCACTTCTTCATTTTGATCATTTTCAAATGCAGCATAACGGTACAGCCCACGTTTTATCCTGATGATTTCTCCATTTTGCTCGAACTTTCGAATATAATATTTGCTCACTCCTTCTCTGGTTAAGTCTTCTGTCTTCGCAAATCCTTTTTGACGCACAAAAATATCTTTTATTATTTTGCTTACTTCTTTATTCATTAATTATCACCACTCTTTTCACCTAAACGTCGGCATTTATCATTTATTGCAAACGTTTAATATACTTATTCTCGATTACTCACAATATCCCTCTTTTTTCACCTTAATGCATCCACTTATTATTATATGCCGACAATAAGTAAAATTCTTACCGTTATTTTCACATATACTATTGAACCATTTCTCTCATGAAAACGTGATCCAATCCACTCCCGGAAAGACATCGTGTTAATATGGAGGGAGAGACATGATCGGCTGGTTGCCTATTGAAATATCTTCATATATCGCCATTCGAGCAAAATAATTCCTATGGAGGCTCCATATCATACTGACTATGTTCCAAACACTGTCCTTGGTCAACCACAATGTCTATGGCTACACTTTAACAGCGACGTCACTGCCACTGACTATTACTCCGTCAAATGATTTGAACTGTGAACATCATAACACCTTCATTAATTACCAACTAACTTGCACGCTCTCCCCCTATGCTTGCACTTAGAGGCGGGAGATTCTTGGGAACCCCCGCGGCAGGCTATGAACCAAGCCATCCCCGTGCGTCCCACGGCTCAGCGGTCTTACGAAGACAGCGATTCATCCCCCCACTTATGCTCACGCGTAGAAGCGGGGGCTTCTCAATCCGGAATGATAAACTGCAAAAAGCGAGGCTGTCCCATTCATTCGGACAGCCTCGCTTTCTTGCTTACTCCCCATTCACCAACTTCAACTTCTCCTTTGACGGCGTTTCGTAGCGGATGTGCGTATCGATGTCGGTCACGTAATACCCGCCGCCGACCGCATACTGTCCGCCGAAGCGCGCGTCATACCCGTAGACGCGGTACACTTCCCCAGGCTGTAAGATACGGACGAACACAAGGCGCCCATCCTTCGTCCGTTTCCATAGATTGATTGGCTTTTCCACCGTCAAGCGGCCGATTTGCCCTTTTTTCAGCTCCACGCCGTCCCAGTAGACTTTTTTCACGTGCCCCCGAGGAGGGGTTGGCTTTTCCGGCTGCTTTGGCGGATTGGGCTTTTCTTCCTTCCAAAGCGGCAAGGCAAACTCATATTGGGCAAATCCGCTTGGCAAGTTGGCGACATAGCGGATGCTGCCGTCTGGCGGCAAGTATTTTTGCGCTTCCGGCGACGATTCAAAAGAAACGGTCACCGGTTGTTTCCCTTTCACCGGCGCAAAGGTCCAGTTGCCATCCGCCGACGGGTTGATCGTTCCGTTTTCCCGAATGTAATCGATGATGACTTGCCGGTTTTCATCCGGCGCGGCCAAAATCGTGTTTTTCCCGCCCGGATTGATGATCCGGTTCGTCGTCGCCCGGTAGTTGTTCGTCGCAACGATAAACTCCATGTTCGGCGTCACCGGCTTGCCTTGGAATCGCAAATTTTTAATGCGGTTCGCGTTCGGGTTGATCACATTTTGGTTTTTGTCGTATTTCGCCGGCTCGGTGACATCGATCTCGTACGTCACGCCATCAATAATGTCGAAGTTGTACGTCGGGAAATCGTTGTTCACAAGCGGCTGAACGTCTGTCTTGTTCGGGTCGATTTGGTTGAATTGCCCTGCCGACCACTCAAGCCATTCTTTCAACTCGGCTCCCGTAATTTTGAGCGCATACACGGTATTCGGATACAAGTACAAATCGGCGACGTTTTTAATGGCGATTTCCCCTGCCGGAATATCCGTGTAATAGCTCGGTCCACCGCGCCCGCCGGCTTTGAACGGAGCGCCAGCCGACAGCACCGGAAGGCCTTCATATTTCGTCCCTTTCAACATCTTTTCGACATACCATTTTTGCGCATTCGTGACCATTTGCACGGACGGATCGTCTTTGATCAGCGCAAAATAGCTGTTGATCGGGCTCGTGGTTTTTCCAACCGGGCTGCGGACGTACTGAATCGTCGCTTCATGTTCCGTTTGGATCGCCTGCTCCACGGCCGGCTCGCTGTCAACCAACGGCGTTTTCGTCGCCTTGTCGTACACCGGGCGAAGCTGGGCTTTCGCTTGCGTCACTTTCCATTTTCCATCGACTTGCTCAACCGTCAAATCAATAACCCCAAGCGTATCGCCCCATGAACCCGGCATCGTCACCGGAACGCCGTTGATCGTCCCTGTTTCATTGTTGATACCGTTCCCATCCGGAAAATCGGGCGTCGTTCCCGGAAGCGCCGGAAATTTTTTATGCTGGTGGCCGGTCAACACGGCGTCGACCCCCGGAATTTGCGTCAAATAATAGGAGGCGTTTTCCATATTCGAGCTGTTTCCGCCGGTTTCAATGCCCGAGTGCGACAGCACGACGATCAAATCGGCCCCTTCCGCTTTCATTTTTGGAATATATTTTTGCGCCGACTGCACAATGTCTTTCGCTATCACTTTCCCTTGCAAATTGGCTTTGTCCCAATCCATGATTTGCGGCGGCACAAAGCCGATGACGCCGATCTTCAGCGTATGCTTCTCTCCGTCTTCATCAACGACGTCTTTCGCGAAAATGTGATACGGTGTGAAATAGTTGACATCGTTATCTGGATTTTGATCATGGTCATCGCGGTACACGTTCGCATTGACGATTGGCAGCTTGGCATCGTCATACACCTCATTGAGGAAATCCAAGCCATAGTTGAACTCATGGTTTCCCACCGTCGCTGCATCATACTTCAACAAATGCAGCAGTTTCACCGCTGGATGCACTTCGCCATCTTGCAGCGGCTTCACTTTCGCCACATAGTCGCCAAGCGGCGTTCCTTGAATCAAATCCCCGTTGTCAAACAGAAGCGTATTCGGCTGCTCAGCGCGCGCCTGCTCGATCAATCGCGCCGTCTTCGACAACCCGAATTCATTCGTCGGGCTGTCTTTGAAATAATCATAGTTAACGAGATTCATATGTACATCGGTGGTCTCCAAAATGCGCAGCTTGACGACATCCCGATCCTCCGCGCCCACCGCCGTCGGCCCAAACGAAGGAGCCAGCAACGCCAACGCCATGCTCGCCGCCGCGTATTTCTTCCGTTTTTTCAATGCCCATCCCCCTTGCTCAGATTCAATCACTTTCACTTCTACATTACCATAAAAGCAACAAAATTTTGATAGGAAAAACAAAAAGAAATAGAGGGAATAAACAGACAATATCGAAAGAAGATAGAGGGAAACACAATGTCCTATTCTTAGGGATGGTTGATCTTTCCAATACTCTTTTCTACATTCATGCTGTATATTATCATTGAAACCGCCGTCCGACGAGAGATTGATAGCTCAACATTGGCAAGAACACATCAAAAAAACCGTTGGAAGATAGAAAAATAAGGAATGACAGACGACATTAAAGGAGTGACACGCATCGTTAAGAGGAGTAGATAAGGAAGCAGAAAAGCTGTTCAAATAATCTATTATTCGCAAAGAGATATGCCTTGAAGGACTGTCTTTTCTGAAAGAGCAGGAAAAGAAGCAACCCAAGCAAGAAGGTCACCATTGCAACACAACGAAGAGCGCCCTCCACTGGCGCCCTTCCTCATTTCTATAGCAAATTGAGCAACGCCCTTTTGTTCGCTTGCACTTGGTCGTTCAACGCCTTCACTTTTTCTTTTACCTTCTGAATATCGGCGTTGTCGGCGCCGACTTTCTTTTCAAGAGCGCGAATTTCATTCGTCACCGCCCGCAGCTGGTTGGACAGGGCAATGAGCTGGCCGATGAGGCCATCGATTTGCGCTTGTTTTTCTTCATCGAGTTCTGCTTGGTCTTCATCAACGGGTGGTGGAGAAGTCGGAGACGATGCCTCCGTTACCGTTTGCCCGCTGGAAGCGGGAGCTGCAGCGTCATTAGCCGCTACGGCTTGTCCGCTCGAAGCGTCAGTTGCCGCTGTGGCCTCTCTCGGTTGAGAAGTGGACGGCTCGCCCGTTGACGCCGAATCCGCAGGCGTCGTTTGCGTATCCGTTGCCGGTTCCCCTTCGCTCAATGCTTGAATGCGAGCAGTCACTTTGTTGAGCCGCTCTTCAATTTGGCTTACTTTTTTATTTAACTGCGCCAACTTTTGCGCAAGCAGTTTTTGCTGCTTGGACGACTCTTGTTTTTTCTTCGCCTCTGCTTCCTTTTGTTCCGTCTTCTTCTTGACGACGATTTCTACTTTCTTCACCATCGTTTCGCGCTCATGCGCTTTGCCTGAAGGCTTGGCGGCCGCCCACGCCGGAGAGGCGACGAGCATCGACGCCACCAAAATCGGCCATCCTTTCTTTAACATTACCAATTCCTCCTTTATTTTTTGGTAATGGCAACTGGCTGGCATAGGTTTCCCCTTAGCCCCTATAGCTTTGTGACGCTAAGTTTCCTTAGCTGTACCTTTCATCATGATTGTACCATGATTTTCTTCGCAAGGAAGTGAGACGAAATGACTATTTTTGACCTTTGAACCTTCTTAGGAACGGCGATCATTTTCTCCATCGTTTCTTTAGCGGTATCTGTCAACACTTCAACTTAAAGGCTATCGACTGAGCCCTCGGATTAATGGACGGACCTTCGTTTTGATCTCTGCGAAACGCCGTCATTGCCCCCAATTCTTGTTTGAGTCCATCCGGAAGCAACGCTCGCTCAAACCTCCAACTGACCATACCAGGTTCTTTCACTGTGTAATCGTTCGATTCTTCCTATTGTATCGCTCCGACCCGCCTCTTCCCGGTTTCAACAGCCGGATCTTTTCATCCATAACTGTACGGTTTGCTTGGCATAGCCATCACATAAATACAAGCCTGCTTCCGTCGATTTCGCGGCAATGAAATGAAAAATGGGGGAATGGCAAATCGGTACTCGAGCACCTTCACCCTTTTTTATCTCCTTTCGTCCCATGCCATTTTTTGATTTGATCAATTTCAGACGTTGGCAACCCACTCACGATTCTTCTTATTCATGAATGATCACCGTTCTTTTCACCTAACCGTCGGCATGTATCATTCATTGCAAACGTTTAATATACTTATTATCTATTATTAGTAATAATCAGTTTTTTCTTAATTTATTCACTTATTATATGCCGACAATAAGTAAAAGATAGTGAAATACTTGGAAAGAGTGGTTAAAAACGAACAGGCTAAGAGCGTTTATTCTTCGTTGGTCCGTATCCCGAGTTCGACAGTCACTAGGCAAACAAAATGCCTCTCATCCCTTGATACCAAAGGGACGAGAGGCATTTGGGCATACTTTGGGCGTGTATCTAGGTGCGAGGATGAATGCCTAGAATCTTCGGAGGAGGCTCCAGCCCTAGAGCCGCAAAGAATTGAGCCTGTTTGGCCGTCAGTTCGGTTCGTTGATAAAGGTCACCGTTTTTTGAAGAAAAATGTCCAAGCATGAGACGTTCGCATTCGTCCCTTACGTTCGGCCACGATTCATGGGTTCGAATCTCCACGATCCGAACTAACAAGAGAGCAAGCCAACTGAGCAGCACATGTGCCCGAATGCGGTCTTCCAAGCGATGATACATAGGCCGCAATTCCAATGTAGACTTCAATGTTCGGAAGGCCTGCTCAATATCCACCAGCTGCTTATACCCGATGGCGACATCTTCGGCAGACAAGGTGTCATCGGATGTCCGGATGAGATATTTGCCGTCGTACTTTTCCGCGTCACGAACCGCTTGCTTGTCGATGCGAAGGGTTCCGTCCTTCAACTGGCGCAAGTATTTTCCGTAGGACGGATGGGAACGCAACCGGCAGGTCGCCTTATGATGGGCTTCGTTTGGGAGTTGGCGAAGCCCTTTTAACTCCTCTTTCAGCGATTCGAGCAGCTTTTCTCGCTCCTTGCGTTGGCGTTCGGCTTCGCTGGGATTGTACACGAGAACATAGCGCTGACGCGCTTCTCCGTCGCCGACGATGATTTCTTTGATGTGCAAATTCTCGTCCACTTCATGATAACGTCCGCGACGGCTTAAGGCCTCTTCGACGGCGGCTTTGCCGGATCGCATTTTTTCGCCGACAATGTAGTGTCCGCCGGCCTGTTGCAAGATTCGCAAATTCTCTTCAGAGGAAAAGCCGCGGTCCATGACGCTGATCACACGTCCAAGCTTCCAGCCAATCAAGTCTTGTTTCACCTGTTTGATGACCGTCATGTCCATCGTATTGCCAGGCCATACCCAAGCGCGAATCGGGATTCCTTCCCGGGTGACAGCCAGCCCAATGACGATTTGAACCAAGTCTGGGCGTTTGTCTTTCGAGAATCCTTGTTTTCGAAGCGATTCTCCTTCCGGTGTTTCAGAGGGATCCACTTCGAAGTACGACGAAGTCGTATCGAAGTAAATCAAGTCGACTTCCAAATTCAATAAATCGGCCACAGCATGGAACACTTGACGTTCCAATTCCGGCTGCACGGCCAGCAGTTCATCCATCGCCCGGTACAACTGGTGGCTGGCGGCTTGAGGAAGGTGAGGGATATACACGTCTTTCTCCACCCACTCCTCCATCGCCAACTTGCTTGACGGATGAAGGGCGCGATTCGCCACCATGGCAAAAATCAGCCGTTCCAGCGAAATCTGGTGATGTCGGGAGGTAAACAAGGAGTGGAGAATCTCTCCCAACCCCAGTTGTCTCCAGAGCTGATCCAAGAGCCAGACGCCGCCGAGGTGTTTGCATGACTGGAATTGAAAGTCATCGGAAGCTTCTCCTGTCAACGTTTCGACTTCCCAAGCCTGCTCAGGAGAAAGGAATCGCGAAATGCTTTTGGCCAGACGCTCCAAGACAGCGCGATCCACTTCGTCTTCGCGCCCGAACGAATAAATCACCTTCGCTTTCGCATATTTGGCCTTCGGATCCCATTCGTTGTGAGCAAGCTGGAGATACGCCACGGTTGTTCCATCTTTGTTTTTGCGTGTAACTCGTCGTATGTACATGCCTATATTATAAATTATAAACTTTATTTTTAAAAGGGAAAATTAATAAATCGTGTGCCTATTAAATTCGACGTTTTTTTCTAGGGGAGGCGTGGTGAAACCCTTGATATAACAGCATTTTGGCCATTTTCATTTGCCTAAAATGACCTCAAAACTGTCGAACTCGGGCGTATCTTTGGAAACGAAACAAAACGGAAAAAAGAAGAAATTTTGATTAAGGTTTCAGATGACTAGAAGGTTGGTGAAAAACAGCGATCGCCCCTAGCTCACGGCGGATGACATGAAACGAAAAGCCGATGTCATAAGGTTTCTCCATTTGAGAAACAAGGCGGTGAGGCAACTGACTCCTTTCATCACCGGCCTTCTAGATATCATCTATCTCAGGGTAAAGCTATTTTCACTTTTTCTTTATTAAAAAGCAGGAAAAGCCCCGCAGAGATTTCTCTCCGCAGAGCCATTCGATGGATGACAAGCACACGCCCAGTCCTACTTTTTCGCTTTTACAACTTTTCTAGCACTCTTATTTCCATCCCCCGTCAACAGCAATTACCTTAATGGACGTTCCTGCTTTTTTCAGTAGTATTTTAATCGTATATTTTCCCATACTTATCTGCTTTGGCGCTGCTGATTCTTTGGTTTCATACATATGCAATAACCCTGGAGTTCGCTTCCGCTCTCCCTGTAATTACTTTAAGATTTACTATATACATGCTCATTGAAAAATTAACATTTGACTTCTCCTGCAACGAGCTTCCTCCCCCATGGCTCAGCTTGCAGGTTGAGCCTACAAGATCTTTGGAGGAAATGATGCAGCGCTTAGGGTGTGCAGGATAACGAAGAGGTTAACTCTTCATGTTGCATGTATATAGTAACACTATTTACAATTGGAACAGCAGGAGGAATTCTGTCCACTACAACAACGATCCGTTCCTTGCTCGTATAACCATACTTATCTTTTACTGTACAAATGCCAGTTCTACCATTGAATCTGCAAACGCTAAATCAGCTTTAAGAATGGATAGAGTGAATGAATAAGAGAATAAACGCAATAAACAAAGGAACCCGCCTTTGGCAAAGTTTTCAACACAACTCACTTCTTAAGGAACTCAATACTTTTAATAAAAAGCGCTGATATACCTTGATATTCCCCTCAAACTTCCAATTAATTCTTTTCTTCAACACTCAGCTTACGATGGAGTTTACCAGATCTCCAGCAAAAGTGCTAGGCTTGTTGAATGTTTAAGATAGCGAAAAAATCTAACTCTTTGCTTCTTTCACCTTTAATAGATGTTGCAATGCTCGATGTTTTTACATTCATCATGAGTATCTAATAAGCATTTTTATTCACTAAACCATTTGTAATTGTACGTAAAATAATTTTAATATCTAGCCACAAACTCCAGTTCTCTATATAAAAAATATCATGTTCAATCCTCGCCTGTATCGAGGTATCGCCACGCAATCCACATACTTGAGCCCATCCTGTGATCCCTGGACGGACATGATGTTTTATCATATATTTTGGGATTTCTTCTTTAAACTTTTCGACAAAATAAGGACGTTCAGGCCGTGGGCCAACCACACTCATATCGCCTTTCAGTACATTGAAGAACTGAGGCAGCTCGTCTAAGCTCGTTTTCCGCAAAAACGCTCCAAATTTCGTCCGACGCGGATCGTTTTCAACTGTCCATTGAGTATCGGAAACGGACTGAGGCATATGCTTCATGGAACGAAATTTATACATATAAAACGTCCTTCTGTTCAATCCAACCCGCTCTTGCTTAAAAATAATTGGCCCTGGCGAAGTTAGCTTGATTCCAATGGCAATTGCGATCATCAGCGGAGCCGTTAAAATAATAGCCAGCAGTGAAAAAACAACATCAAATAATCTTTTTAAAAGACGATTTCGCAGTTCATCCAATGGTACATCACGCACATTGATAATCGGCAAATCTCCAAACACTTCAAAATGGGGAGATGCTGGAAGGATATCATAAAAATCAGGAATAATAGAAGCACGTACTCCCATTTTCTCGCAAACCGATATAATCTCCCGATATTTTGGATAGGCTTGCAACGGTAAAGCCACAACGACTTCATCAATTAACTGGTGGATCAAAATATGTTCCAAATCCGACACTTTTCCAATAATAGGTTTATAGCGAGCAAAGCGTGGCTCATGCTTTGTCCGAAAGTCGTCCAAGAACCCGACGACCTCAAGCCCGTATTCCGGATGCATTTGGAGATTTTCAAAATACTTTCTACCGATCGATCCTGCCCCAACAATTAGAACAAATTGCTTATTATATCCTTTTTTTCTCAATTGACGAAGGCTTTGCTTCACTATATAGCGATATATCGAGATAAGCATAACGTTCCATATAAAATACAAAAATAGAAATAATCGTGAGATATCAACTATTTTCGAGGTAAACAATACGCTTAATAATAGGAACATGCTCAATGTATGTACTTGCAATACTTTCGCTAACTCATTAGAAAACTTATCCTTACGTTTTGGTCCATACAATTCTATGAGATATCCTATTACAATGGCAATGGCACCATAAATGAGGCTCCAAAACAAATAATTTTTCAATGGCAAATGGCCATTGATCCCATCGTGAAATAGATGAAACTTCATCACCCATGATAAAATAAATGCCAACTGGATGATGACGAAATCCATCGAAACATAAACCTTTGTCAAAAAACGTTCTCGCCCTCGAATCATAACTACTCCCCCGTACAGAACTCCCAAGTTAAAACAGAAAGTTGAATTTCACAGTAGTACAGTCAATTCCTTCTCTATTTTATCATAATTTGGAATTAAGATATAGCAATTTTCGACAATTTTTTAGAAAAAACTACCTTGCATAACGACAAAACTGCTCTACCTCATCCCATGACATATAAACCCGAATAATATCTTCCTCGATTAATGGTGTTCCTGTCTGCACTTCAATCAACTCTAAGTCCGTCATCGCCTTAATACCATGTTTCGCCCCGACAGGAATTTCAAGCACATCCCCCGGCTTCACGGGGCGAATTTCGCCGTTAAGCACAAATTCCCCTTCACCGCGAATAATCGTCCATACTTCACTGCGATAACGATGCATTTGGTAACTTAAGTTTTTCCCTGCCGCGATCCCGATTCGTTTTGTTAAAACTTCTCGCCCGTCTTCAAATCTCGTATAATCCAACACCCGATACCAACCCCAGCGCCGTTCTTCATACATCGGGCGTTGATCAAACCCATTAACAATGTCTTTAATCTTTGGGCTTTTCGCTTTATCTGCGACTAAAATTCCGTCAGGGCTTACCGCTATAATGGCGTTGGACACTCCCAGCACAGCAACAGGAATGTCAAACTCATTAACCAAGTGGGTGTTCTCCGACTCCACAACAATCCCTTTGCCAATTTGGTTGGTCGCCATTTCCTCCGTTAGCGTATTCCACGTACCGAGGTCTTTCCAATACCCGTCATACGGCAACACGACAATATGTTCTGTCTTTTCCACCACCTCATAGTCAAAGCTAATTTTCGGCAACCGATCATACTGCTTGACTAACTCATCATATTGAACAGAAAATCCCTTTTCTTGCAGCAAGGAAATAAGATAATCAAGCTTAAACGCAAACACACCACAGTTCCAAAGTGCCCCTTGTTTTATGAGCTCTGCTGCTTTGTCTTCAGTTGGTTTCTCCGTAAAATGGCTGACTCGTAAATAATCGCCATCGCTCGATTGAGAAGTTGGAACAATGTAACCGTACTTCGCTGATGGATACGTTGGCTCCACGCCGATTAACGCCAAATCGGCACCGCTGACCAACACCGTTTCCTCTAAATCCTTCACTCGATCAAAAAAGCGATCCTCTACATAAGGATCAACAGGCAAAACGGCAACGACTTCGTTTAAGTCAATTCCTTCTACGCTATATAAATAAGCCGATGCAAGCGCAATCGCCGGAAACGTATCACGCCGCATCGGTTCAATGATAATTGGAACACTTTGCCCCAATTGACTTTGGATCATATCGACTTGGGATTTGCTTGTCGCAATGACGGCAGAATCCGCCAAGCCGACATTTCCTAACTGTCTCCATACACGTTGGACCATGGATTGCAACTGACCATTTTGATTTTCCAACACTTTTAAAAATTGCTTAGAGCGCGCATCGTTCGATAACGGCCAAAGGCGTTTGCCTGAACCTCCAGAGAGTAATACAAGCTTCATCGGAAACCTCCTAATTTTTTATGCGCATATTTTCAAGTTTACTATTTACATAGTCTTCAAACTCTTTTCTAAATCTTTCTGGTGAAAAACGCAATGCGTTTTCACGACAATCTTGATACCGAATATCCCCTGAAATCTTCTCGAACAACTCGATCGACTGTACTAATGACGACACATTCTGTTTCTCAAAAAATAAACCCGTCGGCTTCTCAACTTGCCCGTATCCCCGAACCGTTTCTAACGCTCCGCCTTTGCCATAAGCGATTACTGGAGTCCCGCAAGCCTGCGCCTCAACAGGCGTAATCCCGAAATCTTCCTCTGCGGCAAAAACAAACGCTTTGGCTCGTTGCATATAGTCTCTTAACACCTCAAAAGGTTGGTATCCAAGCAACTCAACATTAGAACCAGCTTTTGCCTTAACTTTTTGAAAATCAGGACCATCACCGATTACAACAAGTTTTTTATCTGGCATTTTTGAGAAGGCTTCAACAATTAAATCAACCTTCTTATACGGCACCATCCGGGATGCCGTAAGATAAAACTCTTCTTTTTTATCATGAAAAGAAAAAGCAGATACATCCACTGGCGGGTAGATGACATCCGCTTCCCTCCGATACACTTTCCAAATTCTCCGAGCGATAAACTTTGAGTTCGCAACGAAATAATCAACACCATTTGCTGTTCGGTAATCCCAATTTCTTATGTAATGAAGGATGGCCTTCGCAATCCAGCCTTTTATTCCTCGTTCCAACCCTGCTTCTTTTAAATATTGATGTTGCAAATCCCAGGCATAGCGGATTGGTGAATGAACATAAGAAATATGCAGCTGGTCAGGGCCTGTAATAATGCCCTTCGCAACTGCATGGGAACTTGAGATAACGACATCGTACTTTGATACATCCAATTGCTCAATAGCCAGTGGCATAAAAGGAAGATAGCTCCGATACTTTTTCCGGGCAAATGGCAACTTTTGAATAAAAGAGGTCGTCACCTGTTTATTTAAAATAAACCCTCTCTGCCCTTCGTCTGTAAAGTCTACGAGACTAAATAAATCAGCATCCGGGTAAATCTTCAGCAATTGTTCCAATACTTTCTCAGCGCCTGCATAGGTGACTAGCCAGTCGTGGATAATGGCGACTTTCACTTTGCTAGCACCTCCTCAATTACTTTGAGGGTTTCATGCGCACATTTCTCCCATGAAAACATCTTGGCTCTTTCCAATCCTTTTCTACGTAATTCGTCTCTTAATTTATTATCAGACAATAGTAGCTTGATTTTTTCAGCAATATCCTCTGGGCTATATGGATCAACATATAATGCTGTATCCCCACAAACTTCTGGCAAAGAAGCTGCGTTTGAAACAATGACTGGACAGCCGCAAGCCATGGCCTCTAGAGGAGGGAGGCCGAAACCTTCATAAAATGAAGGATAGATAAACCCCATGGCTCCTTCGTAAAGAGCTTTTAACTCCTCATCAGTCACATAGCCGATATACTTCACGTTATTAGGTAATGAACCGTTAGAAGAACTAAAGACTTTAGGATTTGTTCCTCCTGCAATAATAATATTTGTCTCAACATCTCCTAAGCACTCAATTGCCTTTACTATGCCTTGAAAATTTTTATTGGGATTTAAACTACTCACTGCTAAAATGTATTGTTTAGGACTTATATTGTGTTTTTGAAAAACATCTAAATCTGCATCTATTTGCTGAATATGTTGCCATCCTTCGGAAACAACTCTAATCTTATTTGGCTTAATACAACAATAGTGAGCCAACTCCCTTTTCGAGAATTCAGACACAGTTACGATCTTATGAGCAATAATGGATAAAGCTCGAAAAAGGAATTTATACCAATAAACAAACATTTTAGTGAATCCCTCAGGTTTTGAGTAAACAGCTGCATCGTGAATCGTGACAATTTGTTTACCTTTTAACAAAGGTCCTGTATTACACAGATTAACTAATAATCCCCCTCTAGAATAAAAAGGGAGCTCAAGTTGCTCCCATAAATGTCCCTTCAACTTACCAACAGGGATAACTTCGATATTATTTAATTTTATATCGGTTATTATATCTCTTGGCGCCATAATGACAAACTGAAGCTTTAAACTAATGTCATCCATCTCAATTAATTTATCTAATGCTTTAACAAATTCTAATGCAAATCTTTGAACCCCGGTAACACGTTGAGTAAGGAATCGACCGTTGATGATTAATTTCTTCATAGATTTTACCTCTAACAAGTATCCATCGTAAAAATAATTAAATTCCAAAATATATAAATTTGAGGTATTCGAAAGAAGGAAATTTCTCCCCTTCCAAATAGGTATGAAAACTTTTTCAATATGAAGATCTATCCTAAGTTCCTCAACTCTCAAACACCCGAAATTTTTTGATAAACCTATAACTTATTAACCCATATTATGGAAGAACAGAGTGATTTTCATTTCTAGGTAGGGAATAAAAATTACTCATGGATATTCTTCGCGAAAATATAATCCCTAGAAGTCCAAAGAACAATATATAAAAAATCCTACTTTCCCCTAAATATAGTATTCTATAAATCTCTACCAATGATATAAAAAAAATTGGATAGAGTAACAATCCCATTATATGTTTCCTTTTGAAAGAGTTATAAATAATCCCTATAAAGAAGCCCAATACTATACAATAAAAAAATGAACCAATAATCCCCAAATCGTAAACAATTGCGAATAAGCCAGCAACATTGGTGAACTCAGGATTGCCATATTTATCTACAAAATAAGGTATATTATTCTTTTGCCAACTTAACAAATAGTCCCCTATTCCAGGAAGCCTGTATATCCAATTTAACGTAAAATAGAAAGAATAACTAGGCCAACTATAGTAATGAAGTATCCCTACCCCATTATTTATAGCTGTTGAATAATATATCATTATCCTCTCAATAATAAAGTTCCAAAAACTGTAGTAACGGTCCCTATAATAGGGCCAGCTTCTGAAATACTCAGTAACGCCAAAAAAGATGACAAAAAGAACAATCGAATAAAATGGAAATAAATTAATAAACAATTTAGATATCCTGCTGTTAAAACTATGGAAGTTAAAATATAGGAGTAAGAGTGGAATAAGCAATTCGATTAACGCTAGTCTCTCAGACCAAACAAAAGAACGCAAAATGGTAAATAAAAACACAACAACAAAATATACCTTGAATCTTTTCTTAATTTTCAAATGATACTTAGTACAAATAAAAACATTGTTTACAAAAAATATACTGAACACAACCCCACATTGCGTCAAAGTAGTTATACCAGGTAAAGTATTCAATTCATTCCTAACAACCCAAACATACCCTTCTTTATAGAAATAATTTATAATCATTTGAGGATTAACTATTAATTTATAGAACCACACGAAATAGCCTATAAAAGTCAACCAAAAAAGAAGTTCTATAAAAAAGTCTTTGATAACAAAATTGTAACATTTTTCGTTTATGGTTGTTTTTACCTTCAGAGCAAGAGAAATACTAAAATATATACTCAAAATTAAGAGCATTCCTACCATGAAATAGAACGGTTCAAAATAGTTTTTTACCCCCCCAATATAAGATCCAGCGCTCACATAAATTATTATATAAAGGGGGAGCAAAATGAATATCACAAATCTAGATGGATTAATCCACCATATACTATTCATGTCCTTTAATTTCCATTCCTTCCTTTTAATTTAATAATTTAATATTTATGGTTCATCACCAAAAGATGTACTTGAACCTACCATGAAAGTATGTTAGCTGTTTCTAGACGAACCCGCCATGCAAAACGCTGGATATTTCGGTATCCGTATCCCCGACGTTTGATTAGTTTGATCTTGTTATTCGTCCCCTCCATTTTTCCATTTGAATAAGGTGACAATATGCACGATATGACTTCATCTG
Source organism: Geobacillus vulcani PSS1 (assembly GCF_000733845.1). Lineage (GTDB taxonomy): Bacteria > Bacillota > Bacilli > Bacillales > Anoxybacillaceae > Geobacillus > Geobacillus vulcani. Next base: position 1,233,789 of record NZ_JPOI01000001.1, on the reverse strand, counting down.
TTCGTTTGACAAGCGATTTTGCGATGGCGCGTACAGCTGAACAAGGGCAACATACATATCAACGTAGCGAACATTTCCGTGTTTCTTGCCCCCTTTGTCCAAATATTTGCGACAACGTTCTAACGCATCGGTAAATAGCTGAATGACATGGAAATAGTCGACCACATGTGTCGCCTCTGGGCAAACCCGTTGAATCGCTTTTTTCATCGCTGGAGCCAAATCACTCACGACATACTGAACAGAACGAGACACATGAGCCAATGCACGTCCAATAGCTTCCTCGTTCTTTCCTGCTTCAATGGCATACACTTCTCCCGTTTCGGCATCCATGATCGCCACTCCATAGTCATGCCCTTTCCGAAAAGCAAACTCATCGACACAAACCGCCTTTGGCCGGATGTCATTCGATAGGAAGGAAGGAGCATGGGTATAAAACCAACGTTCAACGGTCGTGTAAGGAAGCTTGAGCATACGAGCCACGGCCTGAATGGATGTTCCGATGCAAGATTGCGCAACCCATCGCTGAAACGCATCCGTCGCCACACTTCGAGGAGAGATGGCTGGATACGACGTGCTGAATGTCACGCCACACGTACCACAACGTCTGCGCTCGACAGGAAGTTCGATCCAAAAAATTCCGATTCGCTGAGCATAGCCATGCATCCATTGCTTCTTTTTTCCGTGAAAATCCCCACCACTGGGTGAGTGCTGTATACGCTCCTGATCCGTGTGGGTATACTGAAAATGGCCAAAGAAGGCAATAGGAAAGCAGAGGTGCCCCATTTTCGGGCATCTCGTATCATCCGGCTGCCTGTTGGCTATACTAAATGAGTTGTGGTTGGCGGAACGACTCTTTGCGGGAGATCATGCAAAAGATGATCACCAACATTCGTCGAGCCGTGGCGATGAGGGCTTTTTTCTTCCCGCATCGGGCCGCCAACGACCAAAATTTTCGGGACAAGGGATGTGTCTTGGATCGAGCTGCTGACCATGCCGCCTCGCATAACGCTGATCGAAGATGGGGATTGCCTTTGGTGGTGCGCGTGCTCTTTCGCTTTCCGGCGCTTTCATGGTTGCCGGGGGACAACCCCGTCCATGAAGCCGCCCGTTCCGGCGTTTCAAAGACGCTCATGTCGGTTCCCATCTCGGCGATGATGACGGCGGCGGTTTGTTTTTTGATTCCAGGCATGGTCATCAGTAAGTCCACTTCCTCCCGATACGGCTCGAGCAGGCGGTCGATGTGCTGGTCGACTTCTTCGATGAGCCGCTCGCATTCCTCCACGTGTTTCCACAAGAGGCGAAGGAGACAGAGCTCATGTTCGGTCAAGGTGCCCAGCAGCGAATCGTACACCGCCTGCTTTTTCGTTTTGAGCCTGCCGCGCAGGCATTGATCCAGCTCGTCCTTGTCCACGTATCCCTTCTCGAGCAGCCGGGCAAGGATGTTTCGTCCGGAAACGCCGAAGAGATCCGAGAGGACGGAGCCCAGCTTGACATTGGAAGACTCCAGCACTTTTTGAATCCGGTTTTTCTCTGAACTCAACTGTCCGACCCACTTTTTGCGCAGGCGGGTAAAATCCCGCAGTTCACGAATCGGCGCTGGGGGGACGAAACTTTTTTCAATGAGTCCATGGCGGAGCAGCTTGGCGATCCACTCGGCGTCAGAGACATCGGTTTTTCTTCCCGGGACATTTTTGATCCGCTGCGGATTGGCCAAAGTCAAGTCGACATAGCCCTCGAGGAAGGCAAAGACCGGTTTCCAATACACGCCGGTGGATTCCATGGCGACATGGGTGACCCCATGGTCTTCGAGCCACTCGAGCAGGTCGCCAAGCCCTTTCGAGAACGTTGAGAACGTTTGGATCTCCTTTTGAATCTCCCCCTCTTCTTCCCATAGGGCACAAGCGACAATAGTTTCGGTATGAACATCCAATCCTGCGCAGCGAGGATAGATGACATCCATGATGAAACGCCTCCTTTTCGATGATGGAGTGCGCAAACAGCGAATCCACGGGAGACATGCGGCAGTTTTCCGTTCGTCGTCACCTTTCCTCTATCACAGGAAAGGGCGGACAATGGGTGGTGCACCCAGTGGATTCAAACACTTTTCCGTACAGGGTCTAAGCCACCATTAAGCATAACGTCCTGTTGAACTGTTTGCGCCTATTCTTCATTATGGGAAGAAAAGGGGGATTTTCATCCCCGGGTGGAGGGCAGATCGTGCTGCCCATGGATCTTTTCCGTGAAAATGCGCCGCCTTGATCCGTCTTATGAATGTTTTTCGAGAACAGAATTAGCAAAATGGCTCTTTGGATTTTACTGAGAGATTGAGTAGAGATAGTGAAAATTCATCTATCATTGATGGTTCATTTTCCTAAAAACCTATAAATTCTCTCATGCATCATCGCTATTTCACTCCACGGTTTTACAAGCGAGCTACTCTGCCGTTCTTGATGAATATTTTGTTTCCTATACCTGATAATAGCCTGCTCTAACTCTGTTTTATTCCCTGGATGCACGTAATAAATGTGCTCATTTCCAAAATAACCGTTTTTCTCGAAACTTGTAGTTATTACAAATGTATTTTGTAGAAGTGCCGCCAAAACCGAACCATTCCTTTCCGAACACCCCTTAATAAATGGAAATACTGCCATATCTGCTATTGCTAAGTAATCTGCTACCTTTTCATTTGGTAGATATCCTGTTAATACCACGTTCTTTTTCCACCTATCTGAGTTTATAATATCCTTAATCTTGTTATGGTACTTATCGCTTTCTTTTAACTCACAAATTAATAAAATAGAATCTTTTTCTGGGTTTGCTGCTTGAAATAAATATTCTAACCCTTTGTTAGGTGTTATAAAACCAAAGTATGCTATTATATTTTTCTGATATTGTTCTTTAAAAATCCTCTTCCTTAAGGATAATTTTTCTTTGTTATCTAATTTAGACATCGGGATATTAGAGGATATAGGGATATAGCATCTAATTTTTTTATTCAATAGATTGGCGTAAAAGTTAGGTAACTTATTTAAATAGTCGGACTCTACATTAATGATTATAGAATCAACTAATAAATTAGGGAAATATCTGAAGAGTCCTTTTCTGCTTAATGGTTCATGCCATGTTTGAACAATTTTTTTAACTCCTAATACCTTCAATAAAACCGGGAGAAAAGAAGGGAATAAATATTTTTTATAACCAATTGTCGGATATTGAATATGCACAATATCAGGTCTAATTTTGCTCACAGTTTTTATTATCTGTGGAAAAGCCGTAAAATCCCAACGCTTGATTATAGGGTATATAGACACGCCTTGCATTTGCTCTATGCATTCAGAAGATGTGATTAAAGAGATATTTAAATTTCTCATCTTTCCCATCTCGGATAGTAGCTGATATAAATAATCTCCCACTCCGCATTTCATTGGTGGAAAGGCTCCAGAAATATACAAAACCCTCACTATCTCACCTCAATAGTTAAAAACTCATTTATCTAAGAGTTCTCAAATACTCAGAAGGATCAATAAATCTCCCACTTATTCTTCTATAAGAACAAAATAGTGTCCGAATTAAATATTTAAGACCTAAAATTCTATTGTGCTTCCACTTCATTTTCAGCATAATCCACAATGAAAGCCTAATAAACTCCAATAATAAACATAAATGCCCAATAAATAAATTTACTCCTCTTAGTTCTGAGTTAATCCAAAGACTTCTATTTCTTAGCCCGTAACAAACTTTCCAGAAATTTCTGATCGAATCAATAGGAGCTATTCCGTCTTTATGAAAAATCACAGCATCTGTGATTAAAAAACTGTTCGTTTTTTGTTTTATTCTATAGGTATATTCCGTATCATCAAGCCAAATAAAAAAATCATGTCGTGGAAAACCAACCGTCTCTACCGCCGCTTTAGAAATTAGCGGGCCAACAAATGCATTTGCATCTAACTCGATCACTTTTTGGCTATCTATAAATTCCAAAGATATTGGTATATCCCTTGTTAGTGTTCTATTAAGCCTCTTATGGTGGTAGTTTTGAATTTTACCAGAATATTTATTAACAATTAGTGGAGCGACAAAACCTACATCCTTATGTCTGTAAACAAAATCCATCAGAATCTTTAAGCAATCTGTACGCGGCTCAGCATCGTCATCCATTATCCAAATCCAGTCATATCCCCGCTCAAAAGCTTCTTTTACACCGACGTGAAATCCTCCAGCTCCTCCAACATTTTCATCCAAGTGTATTGCTTGAATTTTTTTATTTTCCTTTACGACATCATCTAAATATTCTTTTGTTCCATCTGTACTATTGTTATTTATAATTAATATACCATCTAATGTATACGTTTGTTTTAATAAAGCATCAATGCATTCTTTTAGCATTTCCAGTCGATTATAAGTTACAATTACTGCACATACTTTTTCCACTTTACTTTCTCACCTTTTGTAGTCATATTTTTATTTTTTCCTCAAATACTCTTATTGCCTTAGCCACCACCATGTCCATATCATAATACTGATACTCAGCCAAACGCCCGATAAAAATTAGATTCTCATAATTTCTTGCTTCCTCTTTATATCGCCTATACAGTTCTAAATTTTCTTCATTCTTAATAGGATAATAGGGTATGTTTTCCCCTGGAATATATTCTTGGGGAAACTCTTTAACAGTTGTTGTTTTATCAGAAGTTTGATTTGTTAGGTGTTTGAACTCAGTAACTCTTGTAAAGTTATAATCATTTGGATAATTAACAGTACCTACTTCTTGCACTTGCTCTTGATTGAACTGTTCAAATACAAAGTTTAGTGAACGATATGGCAACGGTCCAAATTTATAATCAAAAAAGTAATCAATGGGACCGGTATAAACAATCTTCCCGTTAAATTTTTGCCCAAATAGGCTGGCCTCGCCTGTTTCAAAGTTAAATTCCAGCACCTCTTTGTAATCCGTGTTTAGCAAAATCTTAATGTTTTCATGATCCAACATTCTTTCAAATAGTTTCGTATACCCTTCTTTGGGCATTCCTTGATAAGGATCTTGAAAGTAGCGATCATCCCGGCTAATATACACAGGCACTCGCCCTGTAACAGAGGGATCCAATTCTTCCGGTGTCACTCCCCATTGCTTTGTTGTATAACCAAGGAACACCTTTTCATATATATAATCAGCTAAAAATTTCAGATCTGGGTCTTCTACTTGTCGCAATTTTAAGATAGGCACTTTTTTATTATAGCCAAAGTTTTCAATCAGCTTTTTCTCTAAACGTTCTGCTAAACTTTTAGGGAAAACTTGATGAATCGAATTCAAGTTAAATGGAATCGGTACTTTTTTTCCATCAATGACCCCTAACACTTTATGATGATATAAATGCCACTCCGTAAAGTTTGATAAATAATCCCAAACCTTCTTTACCTTTGTATGAAAAATATGTGGGCCGTAGTTATGAATTAAAATGCCCTGGCTGTCATAGGAGTCGTATGCGTTTCCGCCAATATGATTGCGTTTTTCAATCATTAATACTTTCTTGTTTAACTGCGTTGCAATCCGTTCCGCCAGCACACTGCCGGCAAATCCTGTTCCAATGATCACATAATCAAACATGTTTACCCTCCAGAAGTTTAATCCCTTTCGAATACAAATAAACGAACATGGCCGAAGTCACAAAAAGTTCCGAAATAACAACGCCAACCGCCGTTCCCACATGTCGCCAGACAGGAACTAAAAAAACAGCTAAGGAAATATTCAGGACGCTCGCTGCCAGAAGAATGTTAGAGAAAGCTTTCTTATAACCTAACGTCAGCATTGTCTGAATTCCTAAAATATTGCTCAGTCCTATAACAAAAGGCAAGAAGGACAGAATTTCCAAAACTATGACGGATGGCTTGTAATGATCTCCTAATGCGGTGTCCACAATGCCGTCCGCAAGAATAAAAATCATGAAAGATATTATAAGTGTACAACCGCCGATTATAAATAGGATTTTTCTTATAAATATTAGTCCTTTTTCATAGTTTCCTAACATTAATCGGCTAATATATGGATAAATCGCCTGTGAGACAGGATTGATCATCCCATTTGCAGCGTTGATAATTTTCTCGGCACTAGCATAATATCCCACGATCGTATTATTGGTAAATAAACCAAGGATGAACGTATTGCTAACAGTATACAGGCTAATAGCCACTGTCGAAATGAATACATACCATCCTTCTTTTAGCTGATGCTTCACATCGCTCCAGCCAGGGAGGACAACATGTATACCAAACGTTCCTTTGATCATGACTAGAGACAGAATTCCGACTAACATCGTTCCGAGAGAGTTGAGCAAAGGAACCAATAGTATATGATCCCGTTGCTTTACCAATAAAAAAACACCTGCCGTAAACAGTGTTTTTGAAATAATATTTAGAACGGTTATGTACCTCATCCTCTCCATTCCTTGGAAAAACCAGACAGGAAATAAGACATTGCCAATAACCGTTCCAAATGTAAGAATATATACTAATTTATGTTCTTGGAATTTTGGCACTAAGAAGACTAATAAGCAAAGCAACACAAAACCGATTACCGCAAAGACAGCTTTGGTCGCCATCACTGTGCTGAAAATTTTTTGGACTGCTTCTCTATTCTCTCTATAAACAGCAATTTGATTTGTAGCAGACAAGTTAAATCCATAGTCAACGAAAATAACGAAAAACTGGATAAACGATTGGGCAAACGCAATCAGCCCATAGTTGGCCGGCCCTAAGACCCTTACTAAATAAGGCAGTGTAAGTAAAGGAAGTATATAGTTGAACCCCTGTAAAGTTGCCAAAGAAAAGAAATTCTCCAGCAATCGTTTTTTATGGGACATACATTTTTTCTCCTGTTTCATTCAATAGGTCCTTAGACCCTTTTTTTCAAAAGATCTAAAGACCATTTCTCCAAAGATGAACACAGTCAAATCGTTATACGTTAGCAGTTCCTTTGGTTATCCCGTTATTTCTTTACTCTATTTCTCTTACACCTTCTCTGCTACACTTTCCAACAACCGTTCCATAAACGGAATCAGTTCCTTCCGCAACTCTTCGTTTTGCAGCGCAAACTCGATCGTCGTTTGGATGAATCCGAGTTTCTCACCGACGTCATAGCGTTTGCCTTCGAATTCGTAGGCGAAGACGCGTTGGATTTCGTTCAGCTTTTGGATGGCGTCGGTGAGTTGGATTTCGCCGCCCGCGCCAGTTTCTTGTTTTTCAAGGAAGAGGAAGATTTCCGGTGTGAGGATGTATCTTCCCATGATGGCTAAGTTGGACGGTGCGGTGCCGGGCGCTGGTTTTTCGACGAATTGGCGCACTTGATAGAGGCGGCTGTTTTGTTCGATCGGGTCGATGATGCCGTAGCGGTATGTTTCACGGTTTGGCACCTGTTTGACGCCGATGACGGAGCTCAACGTTTGTTCGTATTGGTCGATGAGCTGCTTCAAACACGGCGGATCGGCTTGGACGATGTCGTCGCCAAGCAAGACGGCAAACGGTTCGTCACCGATAAAGTTTCTTGCACACCAAACGGCGTGACCCAATCCTTTCGGCTCTTTTTGGCGGATGTAGTGAATGTCGACTTTCGACGGTTCTTTCACTTTCTCCAGCAAGTCGTATTTGCCTTTTTCCATTAAGTTTTGTTCGAGTTCAAAGGCGATGTCAAAATGGTCTTCGATGGCGCGTTTCCCTTTTCCAGTGACGATGATGATGTCTTCGATTCCTGAGGCGATGGCTTCTTCGACGATGTATTGGATCGTCGGCTTATCGACAATCGGCAGCATCTCCTTCGGCATCGCCTTGGTCGCCGGAAGGAAGCGCGTCCCTAAGCCCGCCGCTGGGATGATGGCTTTGCGTACTTTTTTCATGTGTATGCACCCCCCTATGTATTCGTTGGCCTATGTGCCCCCGCGCATCGGTACAGCAGAGGCGATACCGATGCGCCGATGCGCATAGACATAAAAAGTTTGATCGAAAAAACATCGCCTCAATCGAGCAATGGATTGCTAATTGTGCCTTCCTCAATTCAATAACATATAGTATTCCACCGTTTTCGTCGTTTTTTCTCATAAAAGCTTTATTCAAGGAGCTTGAGGTTATCTATCCTCTTCATCGAGTTAAATTCCATTTACTCCAAAATAATCTCATTAAAACGTATCAGTTGGAAAACCGTTTTCTATTTTGCGGCGAAAAATCATTTTGACAATTTCGCTTTTTTTAACGCCCAAATTTGTTTCATGCGCGTATCGCCTCTCTTTACAAATTACAAATCCTTTATCTTTCTATTTATAAACGATACGCTTCATCTATAATCAACGATTACATAGAAAAGCAGGCTAAAAACCGGGCATCTAACCCGCCCTCACGCCACACCCTCGACGACGGGCGTCTAAGGTGCCAGGACCGTCATCGTCCCCACCCACGGCATGGCCGAGTGCCTCCATTGATAACGGTAAGGAGACATCACCGTCTCTTCTTTTAGCAGTTGACTACTTAGATGATTTGAAACTTATACATTAGGATTCGAGCATTCTTTCTTGTCCAGTTTCCTTCCAATAACGCCAGAAGAAAACTAGACCTGTTCCTACCATGATGCCCACCACGAAAGCAATGCCCATATTTAATAATGGTTTAGGGCTATCCGGCTCTTGAGGGGCAACCGGTGCAGAAATGATTAATATTTTATTCTCAATGGAAAATGATTGCAAAAAATCACGCAACTGCTGCTCTTTATTAACATATTGACGGTAACGGTCAGCCAACGATTTGATTTGATTACTCAACTCATTTAGAGCAATTAACTCTTTTTCCGAAAGAGATGAAATATTACGTAGACGATCTGAGTCCAAGGTGATGATATACTGGTTGTTATACGAAATGACTGCATCAAGCAAAAGGGACGGCGGCAACTTCAAAGCCACTGCTTCTTGACGATAAAGTTTAATGGTTTGCTGCAGTTGGACTTGCTCTTTTTGTTTCAGTTTCATAAAGTGATGGAGATCTTTCTCAACACCTGTTTGAATATCTTTCCATATCGACTGTTTCACAGCGCTTAAAATCCCGTTCAACAGCTTTTTGGTGTCAGAGGGATTGGCCGCTTTTAGAGTGATACGAACCAAATTGGTATTAGGCACATTTTCAACGCTTAGATTCCCTTTGACTTGCTCTGCCCTATACTTTCCTTGCAAATGCGCTTTTTTGATCCCCTCTTCGATCACAGAAATGGATTGTACACGCTCCATATAGGCCGAAGGCGTAATGATCTCATTGAAATAACTATCGGTTTCATCGAATTGTTTTCCGGGCACGATCCCATTATTCACGGATACCGTAGCGTTTGCTGAATATATTGGTTTGATCCATACAAAGCTAGCCAACACAGAAAAGATTAGTGCTACAATCGTTGTAGCCGCAATGATCCATTTTCCTTTCCATATCGTTTCAATGAGTTCTCGCAAGCTGATTGTTTCATCCATCATCTGTTCCTACCTTTGATTGATTTGTTTGTTGTGCGTAAAAATCCGATGGAAACACCTAATCCTACCCAAAAGAATACAGCAGTTCCAATAATCGAATCGTTAAACATCCCTTGAATCACATAAGCCATGAGCGCCGCGCAAAGCGCTGCAATGTATACATTAAAGCGTACGTGGGTAGAACGTAGCAACTGTATAGGCCCCCCCACCATCACAACTACTAAGGCAAACAGTGCTACAATCCCTGCTCCAAAAGCCATACCGATATACATGTTGTGGGGCTTATCGACAATAACACTATATCCCTCGCCTAAATTCGAATTTTTTTCCGGATCATCTTGATTAAAGAAATAAGGAAACGTATCTAATCCATATCCTATAAACGGCTTGTCAGAAATAAGTTCTAATGCTTTTTCCCAAATAAAGGCCCGCCCAGATCCCGGCGCTATCCCCGGTCCTGGTAGCTTTGGCAGTCGGTATTCTTCAGCATCTGCATAAGCGGATGAACCGCTCACCACCCTTTCGGTAATATGCCCGACCACCTGCTCTATATCTTTGAATGCTGTATTCAGTCCTGCTTGTTGATGATCCTGTTGAAATGGATTATATGGGATGAAAAACCCAATTGTCTCGTCCCAAACACGGTGATTTTGTTTCACAAACGGCACATAAACAGCAACAAAAACAACCATCAATACCAGACTTGAAAGAGCCGCGACCTTTCTCTTTTCTGCTTTCACGATCATATAGACGAACAGCGGACTCATCAATACTAGCGTCACAAAACCATTACTAGATAGTGACGAAAGAAGCAGAGCAAAGGCTACTGAGGCGATCAAACCATTCAAGATTTTCTTCCATATCTTTTTCTCCAAAACAGCCAAGCAGAAGAAAAGAGCAACAAAAAAAGCCGAAACCCCGCTCACATAGTTTCCGTGGTTAATCGTAGCAAGGAAAGATGAACCTTGAGCGATTTTCGCCCCCTCTGGAAGGCTGGAATATAACAGTGTCCGCACCCAGTGAAGCTGTAAAACGTCATAACCAAAGAAATTCAATGTTCCTAATATCGTATTTATGATTATGAAAGGGGTCAAAAAGTAAATGAATTGCTGGAATCTCCTTACAGTATACCGTATATTAGACGCGATGAAGAACAACATCAAGTAGCATAAGTACGTCAATGTACCCTCATGGCGATTGTGCAATCCGTACAAAGCAAGCGTTTTATATGGAGCTAAAACAGCCGACAAAGTTAAACAAACAGCGAGTACAGCGAGAGCTATGTCAATTTTTGTTTTCGGAATTTGGTAGTTAAGCACTAACACTTTATATAGAAAAACAAGGCTGAGAAACGCTGTAGAGACAAGGAGCACAACAAATTTATAGTATGTAAACACATCCGCTTTCTTTCCCGTATCCAATACATCGGTTTGAGTAATAGACGGGCTGATAAAATCGCCAATATGCACTCTAACGATCAATGGGATGACCAGTACAATGAATGCCAGCCCCCAAAACAATATGGCATCGACCCGCTCCATATCCATTTGGTCCTCATGCTCATCACGTTCAATAGTTAAATACTTATACCAATCAGACATGTTCGCTTCTCACCTTATGATGATTTTTGATGTTGGATTTGAACCAATAGTTCATCGATTCTAGCATGATACATTTCTGATCCAGGCAATTTTTTACTTTGTTCGAGATATGCCTTAGCCTTTGCATATTCCCCTTTATAATACAGGATCTCGCCAAATTGCAGCGTGAAAATCGGGTCCTGCTGCAGGAAAGGCCTTTTTCTAATCGCTTTTTCATAATAAAAAGCAGCCTTATGAAAATCATTTTTCATCGCATACGCTAACCCAAGCGTACGCATGATGTTATAACGGTCCGGATATTTGCTCGACAATGACTGCAAAATTGGCAAAGCCTGCTCTACTTGTCTTTGTTGCATCAACTGAATCGCCTGTTGATACTCATTATAGTCTTTTAGAAATTGCTCATCCTGTTGTTGGCCTTTCCAGTGCGCATAGCTGATTCCCGATAAAATGAAAACTAGCAAACTAAGAAACACGTATCGATCCCATTTTCCATACATAAGTAAATTCCCCTCATTATGCAAAAATCGACAACCTCCTACTTGTAAATTTTAGTGCACCTTGCACCATAAAGCAATAGGGTGGTAGAAACGTCAACGAGACAGCTTTTTGTTAAAAAGCGGTTCATCACCACAACATATAATTGACAAACAAGACATCTTTTGAATCATCATGCATCGCTATTCATTTATCGATTTTTCCTTGCAGACGAAAGTAAGAGCTATTCCAAAGCAGACAAGCACAACTTTTGATGAAGAACTTTTGAATTCAGCCGCCCCTCAGACACATTATTTGGAAAACAATCTCACAAAAGACCCTCCCATGAAAGTGGTGAACTCACTTTCATGGGAGGGTTGCTACATTGCTATAGACACACCGCTTATTTGGCCACGTTTACAACAGCATCGGAAACGTTGTTGCCAACTTTATTCGTTTCACCAATCGTACCAACTTGATCCACATCCACAATGCCCGTTGCGGACAGCGTAATCGGTTTAGACAAGTCGGTTACAGGAGCGCTCAGTTTCAGATAAACCGTTTTGTATCCTTTCGGACCTACTGCTGTATTAGTAGCACTGTCTTCGTAAACACCAGCGACATTGACAACATTACCATCGACTTTTACGGTAAAGTTGTTAGAAGAAAGTGCACTACTGATCGTTGCATTTGCCACCGGCTCGCTAAAGTCGACACGAATGACGTCTGCGCTAGTTAAAGTCGCTGTAAACGTCGGAGCAACGTTTTCTTTCATAAATTCGTTTACAGTTACGGTATCCATGACGAGCCCAGACGTATTCTTAATGTTGCTGATAGTAATGACATGTGTACCCGTCCATGTATTTGCTCCTGGAGCGAGCGTCACGCGAATGTGCTTGGTGTCTCCATCGAAGACTGCTTTCGTGACAGTCAATCCATTAATATTGAAGTTGGACAAGTTCAATGCCGAAGCATCCAAGTTTTGCGTGAATGCAAATACTAATTCGTTGTTATTATCTGCTCGAACCCCATTGCCGTCAAAGCTTGTATCAAGAGCCGGCTTCGTCGTTAGGCTGTCAGAGCCGCGAACGAACGTAATCTGCTTACGCTCAGCATATGAGTTGCCAGCCAAATCGCTTACCAAGCCATTCGGCAACGTTACAGTATACGTGCCTTTTGGCAAGGAAGAAATATTCAAAGCAACCGATTTCGATTTTCCGTCTGTCGGCAGATATAATTTGAAATTGTCGCTAGTTGTTGTCAAAGTTGTGTTGACAGATTTAAGTACGTTGTTTTCGTCAATATACTTATCGTTCGCTTGAACGACTGTAATGTTGCTGCCAGTCGTTACCTCTTCGTCAAATGTCAGCACAAGATGCTCAACACCGTCAATTTTCACCACTTGGCTGCTAACGAATTTCGGCGCTGTGTTATCGGCTTTCAATTGAACAACTTTCGTGTATGCATCTCCAGTATTGCCAGCTAAGTCCTGATAACCACTCACCTCAACTGCATACACACCTTCCGACAAAGCGGAAGCCAACGTTGCCGTGTAGACTAAGCCGGTTGAATCAACCGAAACAGAAGCTGTTTGGCCACCGATTTTGATGGTCGGATTGCCTGACAGTTTTTCGCTGAATGTCACTTTGACGGTTTTCGTGTTGACGGCTTCGATGCTTTGGACGACTGGTTTCGTTGTATCAACCGTCGTCTTCTTGACTGTCAATTCAGCCGAGTTAGGATTGATGACATTGCCGTTGTAATCGACAGCACCGAAGATTTTCAATGTCAGGTCTTTATTCACCGGCACAGATGAAGAGGCGAGATTGATCGTCATTTCATCGTCGCCAGCCGTGAACTTCGGAGAAACCGAAATTTCGGTTGTTCCGTCGTACAATTTTACTGTTCCTACGCTGGCAAGAGGTTCAGAGAACTTCACTTTCAGCGTCAAGCCGTTGTCGGCGTAAGAGGATGACAGAACGCTCGGCCGTACCGAATCCGTTGTGTCAATGGTCGTCGTGTAGGACGGAACATCTTTTCCATCCAACGTTTTGACGTTTTTAATATCAACTACATAACGTTTGGTGAAAAATTGACTGCCATCAACCACTAACTTCAACGTTTTCTTATCATCGCTTAACCACGCTTTCACAGTGGAAACCGATCCTTGACCATCAATCGCTGTGAGTGTGATAGCAGTCGCTTTCACGACGTCATCGGATGTATCGCTTGTGCCTCTGTTGTCAATTACTGTTGCAGCGTCGATCGCTTTGTTAAATTTGATTTCAATCGTTTTAGCGTTCACAGCCGTTACACTTTCCACTTTTGGAGGCAACGCCGCTTCATACGCCGCATTGGCGTCTTGGGCCGCTTTTTGCAGTTCGGCTTTGAACGCATCGGTTACTTTCGATACGTATTGGTTGACTTGGTCAAGAGCGGCTTTGGCTTTGTCCAAGTTGCCGGCTTTGACGGCGTCTTGCGCTTCACGGGCTTTCATCGAAACCGTGATGTCGTAAACTAAGCTGTCGCGCAGTTCTTGTGCTTCGGCTTTGAATTGCGAGCGAAGCAGTTCGCGCGTCGATTGACCGTAGACGCGGTCAAGGATCACCGTGCGCGTTTTGAGCTCATAGGAGATTTTGTGGTAGAGCTCTTCTGCTTTTTGCAGGTCTTTCGCTTTGATCGCACCATCTAAATCTTGGCGCATTTTGTCGAGCTTGACGGCATAGTTGTAAGCGTCAATGTACGTAGCGACACGCGCTTCGCCCGATTTCGGGTTGGCTTTGAATACATACGTTTCGTATGTAGCTTGCAAGTCAGCCAAATACGCGTCTTTTTTCGCGCCGCCGGCTTTGTTTACGACAGCGACAGCGTCCGCATACGCTTGCTTCGCTTTGTTGTAAGCGGCATAAACGTCGCTGATGTTCGGGAGTTTACCCGTTTCCGTTACCGTGTGGCTGTACGTATAGTACGCTTGCTTCATTTGCGCTTTCGCTTGGCTCACGACCGTCGCAACGTCCGTTGCTGCTTGGGAAGCATGCGGGTTGGCTGCGACGAAAGCGCTCGCTGCAACAGCACTGGCTGTAGCGAGTTTGACTGCTTTCTTTTTGTCCATAAAGCCTAAAATCCCCCTTCGTTTTTATAAAACTCCAGACAATGACTACTAAACGTGGCAGTTTAGTAGATTCATTGTCCAAAAGGTGCTAACATCAACCAATATCATCCTTGATGGCTAGATGCTGGGCTGATTAGAAAACCTAGCATCCATTGCTAGCACTTGAGCAGAATTCCTCAATGCTCCACGTCTCCTATAATAATACATTTTTCTTCTAAATTCTAGTCCTAAATACAAATTTTTTAGAGAATATGCCATTGAAATTATTGCCATCGATGGCGACATTGATATGAATATGCTGGTAATGGAAATTTAGAACGATATTTTTGCTGTTTGATGGTTTTGGTTGGCAAACATTTTGTACAAAAACATCAATCGTTTTTCTTCACCGTGACGTCCATCGGTTGGCCCAGCGTCATTTTGACGACGTCATAGCGATCATTCAAGTACAGATCGAGAAAGCGGAACTGTCCTGAAAATTGTTCCGGGCTGTTGGTGATGGAAAATTGCAGCTGCATGGCGTAATCCCCGCTGTTGGCAAGCTGTTCGGCAATTTTTTCGATCTCTTCCTTCGGCACGTTGTATGCTTTTAAGTAGGAGATCGAGTCGGCAATCGCTTCGACGTTGTCGTTGAAGAAAATGGAGAGCGTCACCGTCGCACCGTCGATTCGCCCTTCAACGGGCAAGGACATATGTTGGCCGTATAAGTACCAGCCGAACAGGCGGCTGCCTTTTTTCTGCTCAATAACGAACGGAACGGATTCATTCCCGGCCTGAAGAATGTACTGCCCTTTCAATGAGCGGGCGACAAGAGAGAGAAGCTCATCCTTGGTGAACGGCACGTATTGGATGGCGTCCCCTTGTTTGGCATACAGCCCCCCTCCCAGGCTGTAATAGACGGCGCCGCCTGCCCGCTTTTGGCTGTAGACGCGATACTCGCGCCCTTGTTTCGCCGTCATGGCGGACTGCCATGCCATTCCGTTCAAGCGATATAGGGGCGTGTCGCGCAAAATGACGACTTTGCCGATCATGCCTTGTTTCCATTGAACGTGCCCCCATTGGACGGCGGCGTCAACCGTTTGCCCATTTCCCCCGAGGGCGACGGCGGCGGCGAGGCAGATGGCGGCTGCCATTTGGGATGCATGTTTCATCTTCGTTTTCCTCCTCATTTTGGTCATCGTTGTCGTGCCAGTATGCTAAAACAACCGCTTCGCCCCCAAGTACCGCTGTTTCCAATACGATTGGTCGAGGCGGCTGATCGTGACGCCGGTCGAGGCGCCGCTATGGATAAACTGACCGTTTCCGATATAGATGCCGGCGTGCGATGGGCTGTTGGTTGTCGTGGCAAAAAAGACGATGTCGCCGACTTCCGGGGCGGAAACCGATGCGCCTGCATTCCACATCAAAGCGACGGTGCGCGGCACGGTGACGCCTTGTTGCTGGAAAAGGTAGAAAATGAAGCCGCTGCAGTCAAATCCCTCTTCCGGCGTATCGCCGCCCCAAACGTATGGGGCACCGAGCAACTCAGCCGCATCGGCGACGAGTTCGATGACGTCCAGTTTCGCCGCAGGGGCTTGTCCGATCAGACGCTCGTATGTTTCGCTGTCAACGACGCCGGTCGCGGGGAGTTTGGCCGCTTGTTGGAAACGGCGGACGGCGTCGGCGGTGGCGACGCCGTAGTATCCCGTAGCCTCGGAATGGAGAAAGTAGCCGAGCTCTTTCAGCTTCGTCTGGATGCGCTTGACGTCTTCACCGAGCGCGCCAATCGAGAGGCGAATCACCGAGCGTTCGCGCTCGATCGGTGCATGCGGGGTTGTTTTCGCTTTCACCGCGCGCTCGAGGAGGGCGGCAGTTTGATTGTCCAAGACCCCCGTTACGGGCAGACCATTGTCACGTTGAAGGCGGCGGACAGCATCGGCCGTCAGCACCCCGTAGTAGTCCGTGATATCCGAATGAGTAAAGTACCCGAGCTGCTGGAGCTGTTGCTGCAGCTTGCGGACGACGTCGCCGCGGTCACCGATCGTCAGCACGTCAGATGACGCGGCCAGCTGACTTGTTGCTTTTTGCTTCAACCGCTCAAGCGTCGCCCGATCCGCCCGCCCGGTGGCGGGAAGCCCGTTCGCCCGCTGAAACCGCTTCACGGCATCGGCTGTCACTGCGCCATAGTAGCCGGTGATTTGCGGGTAGTGAAAATAGCCGAGCCGCTTCAGCCAGCGCTGCAAATCACTGACGGCCGCCCCGCGGGAACCGAGAGCGAGCATGTCATTTGAGGCAGGCGCGCTTTTGAGCTTCGTGTAGGTGGCGTCATCGACAATGCCGGTGACCGGCAAGTTCATCGCCCGTTGGAACGCTTTGACCGCTTCTTCGGTAATGGAGCCAAAGTAGCCCGTCGCTCGCGGATATGTGAAAAAGCCTTTTTCTTTCAAGCGCTGCTGGAGCTGTTTGATTTCAGGGGAACTCATGCCTTTTTTCCATTCCACCGCCTGGCTGTCATCCGGTGCAAGAAAGAAAGCTGAAGCCATGGCGGCGGCGAAGATGACATGGCTCGGTTTCACGGATGCGCCCTCTCCCTTCGCCGTCTGTTTCGTTTTTCATTGAAGGGCTCATGCGGGATGGTCCTTCAGACCGGTTGACGTCCCGGAGCCAAAATCGTAATGTTTTATATTTTCAGTATAACGGATGAAAACCATGAAAGGAAACGATTTTTTTGATTGGAAGAAGGAAGAAGTTTATGCACCGGAACGGGGCGCGCTTCGCTTCGGCGGCGACGGATGCGCGAACCAGTACGATACGCGTCGATCGTCGACAAGGTAAATCGATTGCAGCACTTCATAAATGAGCTGTTTTTCCATCGCCAGCCATTCATCCGCGCGGATCGGGACGTATTTTTGCCTCAGTTCATTCCACTCATAAAGGGCGACGGTAAACTTTTTTTGGCGAAGATCGAGCTTGACAATAAACATGTAAAGTTGGCTCGTGCATTTAAATACAAAATAGAGTTGAGCTTCCTTGGAGCAGGTGATCGTGCGGAACAGCGCCTCCCCCTCCGATGCAAAACGCATCCGCTCCCCTTCGTTTTTCAGCGAGCGCAATGAATCGGTGAAACTGGCCGGAGCGATCGTTTTCAGCTGCACGGAAAACGGATTTTTCATTTCCTTAATATAAATATGGTACATGGTTTGGGCGTGTTTCTTCTCGTTTCGTTCACAAATGACAAAATCGGCAAGATAGATGTTCACCTTGACCCCCTCTTTTCAGTTCATCTTTACCATTTTTTAACTGATTGTACTATGTCTTTCCTGGACAAAAAAGAGGCCGAACGACAGAATCGTTGATAAATTCGTTCTGATTTGGAAACAAAAAGAGGAATGGGCTAAAAAGGAACAACCATTGACTCCATGCTTTTCTATCTTTAAAGAGTAATGATGAAAAGCGTGGTGACAAACGATGACAAACCTCGGAGAGACGCTCAAACAACTGCGGAAACAACGGCGCTGGACGCAGGAAGAGCTGGCCGAGCAGTTGAACGTATCGCGTTCACAAATCAGCAAATGGGAAAACGGCAGCTTGCTTCCGGATGTGCAGTCGCTTGAGAAGCTGTGCCAGCTGTTTGATGTGAGCGCCGATTTTTTGCTTGGCGGCGAAACGCGCCAACGAGAGCTATTGCGCGAAGTGACGGACATGTACGGAACGGCGGACGTACACGAAACAGCGCTCGCGGCGTTGGATTACTTGCTTCAGAACCGGGAGATGAGCGAAGTCGTGTACGCGCTTGCGAAGCTGCCGGATAAAAAGCGGAAACATGTCGAAACGATGATCATAACGATCGTGAAAGAGTGCTCCGAGCTCATTTAGCTCTCCATACTAAAAAAAGCGCTAACCGCGACGTGCTAGCGCCATCTGTTGGGGGAGTGTTTGGGGACACGTTCTTTCTCTTGGGGATTCGCTTTGAAAGGCATGCATGAGGAAACGACTATACGTGCTCTGGCCATTCGGGTTTCTTTCCAGAGTGAAGAAATTGGACGGACTCCGCGACGACTTCGGTGACATAGACGCGTTGACCGTCTTTTTTTTCGTAGCGGCGCGTTTGGATCCTCCCCATCACCGCTACCATCGATCCTTTTCGGCAATAATTGGCGGTATGTTCCGCCGTTTTCCGCCATAAAACGCATGGAACGAAATCGGCGTCAATCCCCCCTTCCGCGTTGCGGAAATTTCTCGCCACCGCCAGCGTGACAGTCGCGACGGCAGCCCCTTCGGCCGTGTAGCGAAGCTCGGGATCTTTCGTCAACCGGCCGACCAACACGACTTGGTTGATCATGTGTCGGCGCATCCCCCCTTTCCTCCACCGCACCTTTATGATAACGAATCTCGTTTCGGGTCGTAAAATCGCGACTTTTGCATTTTTTTGCGCACTCTTATGGATACAATCCAACGAAAAGGTGAAATCTTCGTCGACAATGGCGGGGCAAAATGGCGTTTTTGCCCTCTGACGGAAAAAATACAGACCATTTTTCTTCCCTCGTCCGCCTGTGCTATAATTTTGGATAAGACCACGGTAATGAGGTGGACGAGATGAAAACGTTCAAGCTTGTCGGGCTCTCGGTCATCGACGACGACATGCACCGCCAAGACATCCCGTTTATTGACGGGTTGATCATCAACAAAGAAGACGGACAAAACCGCTGGCTCGTCGAGGCGTATTTGGATGACGACTATGAGCCAATGTTTGTGAGCTTGCAGCAGCGTTCGGAGTTTCAACTGCAAGTGACGATCACCCACACGAGCAACGATCCGGCCAACATGCTCGTCGCCGTCCGTTCGATCACGAAAATGAACGGCCATATTAGCGTCTTGATGGAAGGGCTGATGATCCCGCGGCGCACCCATTTGGCGGAAGTCGTGCTGGCCGGCCTTGTCAAGAAAGGGCTGCAAGGCGAGGCTTTGCTTCAAGAGTTTCGCCAGCAAATGCATGAACGAATCGACGCCAAGGCACCTCATGAACGGAAAAGATAAAAGGCTGGAGAGCGCACTTTCCAGCCTTTTGGTTTGCCTTCAGGCAAGTGGATCATCCTCCTGAAAACTCGAGGGCATCAACCCGTACCGGGCGAGCCGTGACGATGCAGCGTTTTGGAGCTCGGCCGATCAGGCGAAACGGGTAGCACGTCGTCACCGTCAGCGTCGGACGCGCTTTCTCAACCAAAACGGTTCGGTCGTCATCATCGACGATGCGGATGTTGACGATGCGGTAATGGATGGCAGCGCGATCCGTCCGGATGATCAGCGCATCGCCGATCTCAAGCTCGCCGAAACGGCGAAACACCGTATCGCGGTGCCCGGACAACACGACATGCCCTTTTTGCCCTGGCCAATCGCTCGCTGGATAATGGCCGACGCCTCGGCGCAATTCTTGTTCTCGAACTCCTTCATACACCGGAATCGCCACTCCGAGCTTCGGAATGGCAAGTTCGCCAAGGTAGACGCCAAGCGGGGCGTCTTGTTGCCCCGAACGTTCCGCTGGAAAGCTTGTTGTCGGCGATGGGGAGGGCGCAGGGGTGTCTCGCTTGACCGCCATCCGACCGACGGTGTACCAATAGCCATTCCAGCCGGCCGTCGCCCCCCCGATGACGATCGCCGCCAGCGCCGCCCACTGGGCGACCCGGCGCCCCCACAACAACCGGGCAGGCTTGCACTCCACTTTCCTTCACCCTTTCAGCCGCCCAACCCGCCGGTAAAGAAGGAAACCGGCGAAAGCAAGCAACAGGCCGGCCAATGTATAGGTCAAATACGGCGACGCCGTCTCCGGCAATCTGTCCCCATACATCTTTCCTTTCATCTCTACAGCGAGCAGCCCGGCGTCAATGCCTTTCTCCCCCGCTCGGACGATGTAGCCCGATGTCAACAGTTCCCGCGTTAGGGCGATATCGGCGACCTCTTCGCCTTGGCGGTTGTACAATCGAACGTGGATCGGCTCCGCTCCGGCCGCCTTGATGCTCGGCACGTCCGCCTCAAGCTCAAGCAAGCGAAGCCCCTCTTCCCATATCGCCCGCAGTTTGCGTCGCTCTGTTTCCGTCCACAGCCCTTCCGTCTCCACAAACGGGCGCAGCCGCTCACGAAGCGCCAAAAGACGCTCAGTTAACTGCGGGGTGTCAAGGGAAGCAATATGGCGGGTGAGCGCGCGCACTTCTTGTTCCGTCATCCCGAGCGCCCCAAGCAAATCGTTGATTTGCTGCATGGCGGCGTTGTGCTGCGAGTAAAAACGGATGGCCCGATCCAAATCTTCGACAAACGTGTAATCTTGCACCGTTTCGCCAAACTGGCCAAGCAGCGCCTCGAGCTCCTCGACCGTCAGTCCGTGCCGGCGCAACAAGGCGTGAAGCCGCTCATCGGTGATGGGCGTGCCAAGCCAGTGTTTCAGTTCATCCATCGTGCGAAAATCGGCCGCTGTCAAGCCGTATCGATGCAAATAAGCCAACAGGTCGCTCACCGTCCAGCCGACATCCTCGGCGTACTGCTCAAGCTCGCTTCGACTAATGGCCGCCGCCCCAACCGGAAACGAAGCGAAAACAGCGACAAGCACAGCCATTCCTAGCCATTGCCGCATGCGTCCTTCCTCCCTTCCGCTTTCTTTGACGTACATTGGTAGTATTTTCCGAACATACCTCTCTTATGTACGCCAACCAGCGAAAAAAGAAGAAAGCTCGGCTGAGAGCGCTTGAACGCTCTCCCACCTACAAGGTTGGTGAAAAACCGCTGTTTGCCTTGATCGATGATTGAACGCGTGAACATAGAGGCTGATGCAACAAGTTTTTTCTACTTGAGAAACGATTCCGAGAAGCGGTTGCGCGAGTAAATCACCAGCCTCCTACGCAAACGCTTAGAAGGCTGGTGAAAAACAGCGATCGCTCCTAGCTGACGTCGGATAACGTGAAACGAGGAGCCGATGCCGCAAGGTTTCTCGATCTGAGAAACAAGGCGGTGAAGCAACATGTCCTTTAATCACCGGTCTTTTTAGAGATGGGAGAAGCTCGCGAACAGCCAGGCCATCCCCATCTGTCCCCGCAATTGGACTGTTCCAACGAAGTTGAACACCAGAAAGCTGTACGTGCCGATGTACGTAATCCCTGCAATTGGGCTGTTCCAACGAAGTCCGTCTTTCAAGACATTTTGAGCGGCGTTGAAGGACATCCATGATGAAAGACGCTGACTCATTCTTCCTCCACTGATCACGTAAAGAGAGATTCTCAACCCATAAAAATAGGCGCCCGAGTTTCGGACGCCTGTTTCGCATTAGGACAGGTGGCCTACCGCTGCCTGTTGGAAGTAGGCGTTGTACAAGGCGCGCACCGCCTCGTTGACGACTTCTTCTTTGACGCCAAACATCATGCTCACTTCGGACGAACCTTGGTTGATCATCTCCAAGTTGATGTTGGCGTTGGCAAGCGCAGCAGTCGCTTTCGCCGCCATCCCGATCGTTTTTTCCATCCCTTCGCCGACGACCATAATGAGCGCCAAGCCGTACTCAATGGTCACCTCATCGACGGCAAGCTCTTCACGGATGCGGGCGAGGATGCGCTCATCTTTCCCATCCGCAAGCTGATCCGCCCGCAAAATGATGGACATGTTGTCGATGCCGGACGGCGTATGCTCGTAGGAGATGCCTTCGTCTTCTAAAATTTGCAGCACACGCCGGCCAAAGCCAATCTCACGGTTCATTAAGTATTTGCTGATGTTGATGCTGCAAAAGCCGGTGTCGCTTGCAATGCCGGCGACTGGTTCGTCGATATGATTGCGCTTGGCGACGATCCACGTTCCTGGGGCGGCCGGGTTGTTTGTGTTTTTTACGCAAACGGGGATGCCGGCGCGATAGACCGGCTCGAGCGCCTCGTCATGAAAGACGGAAAATCCGGAATACGACAGCTCACGCATCTCGCGGTACGTGATTTCTTTCAACTTGCGGGCATCAGCGACGATCGACGGGTTGACGCAATAAATCGAGTCGACGTCGGTAAAGTTTTCGTACACGTCCGCTTTGACGCCCGCGGCGACGATCGAGCCCGTGATATCTGACCCGCCGCGCGGGAACGTGACGATATGGCCCGACCGAGAATAGCCGAAAAATCCCGGGATGACCAAAACGCCCCGCCGTTCGCGCAGCTGTTTCAATTTGTCATACGACTCCGACAGCACTTGGGCGTTGCCCGGCTCATCGGTAACGATAATGCCGGCTTCAAGCGGGCTGACGTAGCTCGCCTCAAGCCCACGATCGTGCAGATAGAAGGCCATGAGTCTTGCGTTATGGTCTTCGCCGCTCGCTTTAATGGCGTCAAACAACCGTGGCGGCTCGCTTCGATAGGCGCTGATTTTCGACTGCAAGTCATCGACAAGCTCAGCCAAAAAGCCGTCGGCTTCCAGCCCCAGCTCATTGGCGATGTCAGCATACCGTTTCACAATCGCTTCCATCGTTTTCTCATGCGGCTCGCCAGCCACCACTTGTTCGGCCAGCTGGATGAGCATATCCGTTACTTTCACATCGTCTTTGTACCGTTTTCCTGGCGCCGACACAACGACGATGCGGCGTTCGATATCCGAGCTGATGATATCGGCCACTTTGCGGAATTGTGCGGCGCTCGCCACCGAACTTCCACCGAATTTGGCTACTTTCATCGTTCATGACCCTTTCTGTCGAAAGTCTCTATAATTGTTTATCATATCACATTTTTCCGCCCATGGAACTATTCATTTTTTAGAAATTTCCGCGAACGCCCAAAACCCCGCCATCGCCGGCCATGATCCTCAATCAAACAGATGAGACGATGTCGGAAAAACGGCGATGCAACAGACTCCCTCCGCCTTGACAAACGGGCGATGGTTCAGCACCACGCTGTTTTTCCATCGGCCTTCCTTCATGTTTTCCGAAGACATTCGTCTCCTCACGTTTGCGCCACATTGCCGCGTCGGACGTTGGCGATCCCTTCTTTGCAGACGCCGTACGGCAGCCACGAACAGCCGCGGCATAACTCATCCAAATCATCCGGCTTGACCCGTTCCGCCGTCCGCTGAATCAGTTCGGACTTCCAATACACACTGCCCGGCTCTAAGCCTAAGTGGCGAATGACATTGCCATCGAGCGAACGGACATGAGCGTCAGAATCAGGACCGGCTTCGCATGTCGTTTCCCCATGGTGTGGGCAGACGAGGCACGCCTCATCGAGCGCCGCGACGACTTCAATCGGAAAATCGTCATTTTCATCACGAATGCGGGCGACGATCTCCCACATTTTCTCGACAAACGACGGGCTGTAGCCCATGCCGCGAAATCCATGCACACAAAGCAAATGATGGCCGCGCAAACGCAACGGTTTCATCTTCTCTCCCCTTTCTCCCTCATACAACTCTATGCCGACCGGCCGCCATGATGTTGAATCACTTTTGTTTCCATCATACGCCAAGCTTCTCTCCTCAGCAATGGAAAGATCCGCCGGTTTGAACACTCTCCCGCCTACGCGTACGCTTAGAGGGGGGAGATTCTTGGGAACCACCGCCCCACGGCAGGCTGTTCACCAAGCCAGCCCCGTGCGTCCCACGGTTGGGCTGCTTTACTTTCCAAAACAGCAAATGAAGCCCTTCATTCAGGATATGCCGGGCAACGTGATGGTCCCGGTCATGTTCGGCTCCGCAGTTCGGACACACCCACTGACGGATCAGGGGACAACATGCTTGACGGTCATAGCAGCCCTGCTTCATCTATTTATTATGCGAGATGGCATGTTACAATAAAAAAAGCGAACAAACCTCATCTCCGGAAAGGACGGGATGGCCATGACAAAGGAAGAAATCGCTCACTCGCTTTCCGTCCTGCTTTATGAACTGACGAAATCGTGGCGGAAAGAAAAAGTTCATTCAGATGTGCTTGAAATCATTATGAAGCTGCGCATTCAAACCGATGGCGGCGAACAATACGAGGCCGATCTGCTCAGCAACATCGCATTTGCGAGCGAATCGGCCCATGCGCTCAAGCAAATTTGGGGCTATATGCTGCGCGAGCAAACCTTTCTATCGCCACAGACGATCGAGGCGATGCTCGCTGACGCCCAGCGCAAGATCCAGCGCCGGCTGTCAGAGATGACTGCCCGCTATGAGCGTCCGTTTTTGTCCATCGATGACCCGCTCGAGCGGAAACGCCAGCTTGAGCGCTCCTACGGTGCGCTTCTTTTGTTCAACCGGATCGCCACCGACTTTTTGCTTGAGTTCGTCCGCGAAGAAAACGAAACGGCAGCGAGCGCCTTTTTCACCGCCGATCCAAATGAGGCGCTCGAAGTGTTCCATCATCTTTGCAGCGTCTACGCCAGCCGTTTGCTTGAAGGGCTTGAAGTCGATTAACCGGGCCGCGCCAGAGGATTGGCGAAAGCCAGCCCTTTCCTCAAACACCGGCGGATTCTTAGGCGGCGGGAAGCGCGGCATGGATCGGACCATTTTCAAAGAATGGCTCTGTTTCATCGCCAAGCAAACGGATGGTGAAACAAGGCAATTCATTTCCCGAAACATCGTCCGCCTCCCGCGCCGCAACAACGATCGAATGAAGGCCGTGGAAAAAGGGGCTTGCTGCTTTGGCTCCCCAACGGATCGTCACGGAACAAGTCCCTTTCTGGGGGAAACTCAGGCCATGAACGATGAAACCGCATCGCCGTCCATGATGCCGCCCTCCACACTCCCGGCTAGGCGACATCTTTCCTGTTTGACAATATTGTCCAGCCATGCTAATCTAATCATCGGAAGGAATTTTTTAAATATTCCTACCATTGAAAGCGTGTACAAAAAACAAAGGAGGAGTCGGGGGATGATCTACGCACAACCAGGCCAGCCAGGCGCGCTTGTCACATTTAAGAAGCGCTACGAAAACTTTATTGGCGGCAAATGGGTGCCGCCGGTTGACGGCGAGTATTTTGAAAACATTACGCCGATCACCGGGCAGCCGTATTGCGAAGTGCCGCGTTCAAAAGCGGCGGACATCGAGCTGGCGCTTGACGCCGCCCATGCGGCAAAAGACGCATGGGGACGCACGTCTCCAGCAAAGCGCGCCCGTTTGCTGAACCAAATCGCCGATCGGATGGAAGAAAACTTGGAAATGCTCGCGGTCGCGGAAACGTGGGAAAACGGCAAGCCAATCCGCGAGACGCTCGCGGCTGACATTCCGCTCGCCATCGACCATTTCCGCTATTTCGCCAGCTGCATTCGCGCACAAGAAGGCACGATTTCGGAAATCGATCACGACACGGTCGCCTATCATTTCAAAGAACCGCTCGGCGTCGTCGGACAAATCATCCCGTGGAACTTCCCGATTTTAATGGCGGCCTGGAAACTCGCTCCAGCGCTGGCTGCAGGCAACTGCGTCGTGTTGAAACCGGCGGAGCAAACGCCGACGTCGATCCTCGTTCTCATCGAACTCATCCAAGATTTGCTTCCACCTGGAGTCGTCAACGTTGTGAACGGCTTTGGCTTAGAAGCCGGCAAGCCGCTCGCCTCGAATCCGCGCGTGGCGAAAGTGGCGTTCACCGGCGAAACGACGACCGGACGGCTCATCATGCAGTACGCCTCGCAAAACATCGTGCCGGTCACGCTTGAACTTGGCGGCAAATCCCCGAACATTTTCTTCGCTGATGTGATGGACAAAGATGACGAGTTTCTCGATAAAGCGCTCGAAGGGTTTACGATGTTCGCCCTCAACCAAGGCGAAGTGTGCACATGCCCGTCGCGCGCCCTCATCCACGAGTCCATTTACGATGCCTTTATGGAACGAGCGCTTGAGCGCGTCAAACAAATCAAGCAAGGCAATCCGCTTGATACGGAAACGATGATCGGCGCGCAAGCCTCCTCTGAACAGCTTGAGAAAATTTTGTCGTACATCGACATCGGCAAACAAGAAGGCGCTGAACTTTTGATCGGCGGCGAACGGAACATGCTGGAAGGGGAACTCGCCGGCGGATATTATGTCAAGCCGACGATTTTCAAAGGACATAACAAAATGCGCATTTTCCAAGAAGAAATTTTCGGGCCGGTGTTGGCCGTCACGACGTTCAAAGACAACGATGAAGCGCTCGCCATCGCCAATGAGACGCTGTATGGCCTCGGCGCCGGCGTCTGGACGCGCGACATCAACACGGCGTACCGGTTCGGCCGCGGCATTCAAGCCGGCCGCGTTTGGACGAACTGCTACCACGTCTACCCGGCTCACGCGGCGTTCGGCGGCTACAAAATGTCCGGCATCGGCCGCGAAACGCACAAAATGATGCTCGACCATTATCAACAAACGAAAAACTTGCTCGTCAGCTATTCACCGAAAAAGCTCGGCTTGTTCTAATATTCATCCAGCCGCTCTCCTTCGCCTCTTCGGTTTGGAGGCGAGACGGCCACCTGTTTTGACGAGGTGTCCCGCTCTTCGGGACACCCTCTTTTGCCCTTGACAACATCGTCGTTCGACAAACGGCTAGCACGATCTATATAGACTCCCTTGACGGAAAAATTCGTCACCAACGGGAGGATGAAAATCCCCCTCTATAATTTTGCACATTTTCGAATTCGGGTATTTTCGAGATAGATGCCATTGGAAGTTTTCCCATTTGCAGCTTTTACCGAGGATGGGATCGACTGTCGGGCGACCGAACCACACCGCTTCCAGGCCCATCGATGGGGCTGTGAAGCAGGCAGTGGTTCAGTCTTCCGTCACGCCTTGGCGTGACGGAGGCAAGCCACAGGCTTGCTTTGACAGTCGAAAATGGTCCAATCGCTTTTCCGTCAAGGATCTGTTCAACGTCTTCGTTGCATCTATATAGCCCCAAAATGACCAGACATGCAAAGGAGGGAAACTGATGGCCGAGGAACCGAAAGTCACCGCCACGGAAGCCGCACTGGCATTAATCGAAAAGCTGAAGGCGAAATACGGCCCACTTATGTTCCATCAATCCGGCGGCTGTTGCGATGGGAGCTCGCCGATGTGCTATCCGCTCGGCGAGTTGATCGTCGGCGATTCCGACGTATTGCTTGGCGAAATCGGCGGCTGCCCGTTTTACATCGCCAAAGCGCAATACGAATATTGGAAGCATACACAACTGATTATCGATGTTGTTCCCGGGCGCGGCGGCATGTTTTCGCTTGAAGGCCCGGAAGGTGTTCGCTTTCTCACCCGCTCGCGCGTCTTCGGCCAAAGCGCGGATGCAGGCGCGCCGTAGCCGCCCATTGCGGGACGCTGCTGTGAACCCGCCATGTGCGATGCATGAATCGCTTGGCCAATGAAAAGCACGGAGCCCGCCCGCTCCCACTCGCCCCCGTTCCCAGATGCTTTATCCCCTTCGGAGCGGTTTGTTCGTCGCAGCAAAAAAATGGCGGTCCGCCACCTGACCAAACGAGGCGCGGTCCGCCATTTCCTTTTCTTTACTCAGTCTCTTTTGCCTGCTTCATCGCCTCTGCCCGATCAGACAAGACAATCCGTTTCAAGCCGAACACTAACAGCAAGCCGACCGCGATAAACGCGAGCCCGAACCAAAAGACGGATTGCAGGGAATCGACAAGCGATTGCTTCAGCACCGGCACGAACATGTCGCGCAGCGGCGCTGGAATCTTGGCCATCGCTTCCGGACTGAGCAGAACGGAATACAGCCCTTGCGGATCATCATGGATCATGCCGGCAAAGCGGTCGACAAGCCCTTTCGCTTGCGCCGGCAGCGCTTCGAGCTTTGGCATGAGCCGCTCATCGAGCAAGGAGCTCGAACGATGGTTCATGATGGCACCCAGCACGGTCATCCCAAACGTTCCGCCAATGGAACGGAAAAACTGGCTCGAAGAGGTGACAACGCCAAGTTCCGATTTCGGGAAGCTTTCTTGCAAAGCAAGCGTCAAAATCGGCATGACCAAGCCGGTGCCAAGCCCAATAATCATCATATACAGCGTCGCTGTCCATTTCGACGTGTCAACCCCCATCGTGCCAAGCAGTCCAAACGCGGCGGCCATCACGGCCATGCCTATGATCAACTGCGGTTTGACGCCAATCCGATAGACGAGCCGACCGCCGATGACACTGCTGATGATCATCGTGATCATCATCGGCGTCATAATCGTCCCGGATTGGGTGGCGCTCACACCGACAATGCCTTGCATAAAAAACGGCACAAACATAATCGCGCCAAACATGCCGACGCTCATAAAAAAGCCGATGCCATTGAGGAGCGTAAATGTCCGATTGCGGAACAACCAGAGCGGAATGATCGGCTCCTCCGCCCGCTTTTCCGCCCAAACAAACAAAGCGAAAAAGACAACGGCTGCCGCAAACAGCGAGAGGATTTGCCACGACCCCCATGGATATCGGTCGCCGCCAAACGTCAACCCCAACAGCAGGCTGACGACGCCCGCCGTCAAGGTCGCCATCCCAGCGATGTCGAATTTGACCGGCCCTTCCGCTTTATATTTGCTTAATCCCATCGCAATCAGCACCGTGGCGACAATGCCGACCGGCAAGTTGATGTAAAACACCCAGCGCCAGTTCAAATGGTCGACGATAAAGCCGCCGATTTGCGGGCCCAGCACCGAAGCGAGGCCGTACAGGCCGCCGAACACCCCTTGCCATTTGGCCCGCTCCTTGCCGGTGAACACGTCACCGATGACAATCATCGCCATCGGCATCATAATGCCACCGCCCAACCCTTGAATACCACGGTAAATGATCAGTTGGGTCATATCGTTCGCCATGCCGCAAAGCGCCGAACCGGCCATAAAAATGACCAACCCGCTCACATACACAAGCCGACGGCCCAATAAGTCAGCAAGCTTGCCGGCGATCGGTACGACCGTCGTCGACGTGAGCATGTACGCTGTCGTCAGCCACGTCATAATCCCCAGTCCGTGCAGCTCCCCGACGATGCGCGGCATGGCTGTTCCGACAATCGTCCCGTCCAACGCCGCAAACAGCATGGCAATGATCAGCCCGGTAATGAGCAACGGGCGATGACGAATGGTGCTCGCTGGCACTGTTAACGCTTTTTCCATGGTTCTCTCTCCCATTCATTGAGTCGTTGATACGCTTCAATCTCTTGGCTAAGCGCGTCCAAGGCCGCTGCAAGCGGAGGCGCCTGCTGCTGTCGCAAATACAACAGCAACGCTTCGATCATATACGCCCGCGGCGGTTCACGGCGCCCGAGCACTTCCTCCTCCAGCGCTGCTGTTGCCTCCACCACATCGTTCGCCCGCTTCGGATCGAGCCCGTTTGCGGCCTCCCGCACGGCCGCAAACGCCGAAACCAACCGCTCCCGCTGGCGCTCACGCTCGCGCTCTTCGAGTTCTATCCATGGCACGAGCGCCTCCTCGGTCAACAACGGGCGCTCGCCGGCCGCAAAGCTAGCAACAATCGCATCAATGCGGCGCACGAGAAAACGAGCCACTGCATCCGCATCAAACGCCTCCTCGCGGAAAAAGAAGTAAAACAAATATTGCCGAATCATGCCGTTCGTCATCATGGCCACATCATACACATATGGCTTCACCACCTCGCCATATACCTCCGTTAGGCGCGTGCAATACCATAAAAACATGCGCCCATGCTGGCGGAACATATATTGCCCTACTTCGGGGTTCACTCTCGGCAATTGTTCCACCATCACCATACGCAAAAATTCCTTATACTCGCGGACATGGGAGAAATGGGCTGCCAACTGGCGGATGAACCGCTCCTTTTCCGGGCCATCCCCGCCAGCCGCCGTGAAATCGGCCACCATTTTTTCACTGTAGTGGCGAAGTACAGCGAGCAGCAATTCTTCCTTCGAAGCGAAATGATGGTAAAACGCCCCTTTGGAAATGCCCCACGCCTCAACCAAATCTTGAATCGAGGTGGCATGATACCCTTTTTCCGCAAATAGTTTCATCGCGGTTTCAATAAATCGAACACGCCGTTCATCCATGACAGCGTCTCCTTCCTTTCCCATTCCTCTCCATCCACTGCAGATAAGACGGCAACAATATGCGCGGTTTCACCAAATCAGCGCGCACGCCGCACCGCCGCAGCCATTCCATCAGCCGCTGAACATCGGCCCTTGTCCTCCCCTCCACATCCTATATGACCAAACAGTCAAAGACATTATAAACTATCGTTACAAACTTATGCAACTAAAAAACGATGTTTTTTTGACCAATAAGTCATTTATTTATTCTCGTCCATTGAACAATTAGTCATTCTGTCTTCCACAAAAAAACAGCTGTCCGCAACTTCACGCAAAAGCTGTGGACAGCCGTTTCCATTATTCGCATGACGCTGCAACCGCCAGCGCCAGGGCACCCGCAACACCGGCGTTGTCGCCAAGCCCTGGAAGAACGATGTACTCATCGATCTTCTCGAGAATCGCTTCGTGCTGAACATACCCATTGAGCAACTCCTGCACATGTCGGCGCACAAGCGGCAACACGTGCGTCTGTTTCATGACGCCCCCGCCCGTGATCACCTTTTTCGGTGATAAAATGAGGATATAGTTGGCGATGGCTTGGGCGAGATAAAACGCCTCGAGCTCCCAGACCTCCTTTCGGTCGGCCAGCTCCGCCCCCTTTTTCCCCCAACGCCGCTCAATCGCGGGGCCGGACGCCATGCCTTCCAAACAGTCGCCATGATACGGGCAGATGCCGGCAAACGCGTCATCCGGATGGCGGCGGACGAACATATGTCCCATTTCTGGATGAAGCATTCCGTGAAGCAGACGCCCTTCCACGACGGCGCCGACACCAATGCCCGTCCCGACCGTCATATACAGGCAACTGTCAAGCCCTTGCGCCGCCCCCCAGCGCTGCTCGCCAAGCGCCGCGGCGTTGACATCCGTGTCAAAACCGATCGGCACCGGGAACGCTTGTTTTAGCGTGCCGACAAAGTTGAAATTCGCCCACGCCTGTTTTGGCGTACTCGTAATGTGCCCGTACGTTGGACTGTCCGGACGCAAATCGACCGGGCCGAACGACCCGATGCCGATCGCCTCAACGTTGTGCGGACGGAAAAAGTCAATGACGTGCGCCATCGTCTCTTCCGGCGTCGTCGTCGGAAACACCGCCCGTTCATGGATGTTCCCCTGTTCATCGCCGATGGCACAGACAAATTTTGTTCCTCCGGCTTCAATGGCTCCTAGAATCATAAAACTTTCCCTTCCTTATATTGTTCTGTCATGTTCCACTTTTATTTTAGCTTTCCTTTCAGAGAAAATCCTCTTTTTTTCTCAGTTTCCGTTCAATCATTTTCTTAAAACTGTCTTCCCCTTCCCTTTTAGAAAAAATATACATTCGATGATTGACATATCTCATGCAACCGTGATACGATGACAAAAAAACATAGTATTCCTATATGAATTTAAAAAATAGAAGGAAAGGAATGTGACATCATGCCCGATATCATCATCCTTAACGGAAACCCATCGCCTACATCGCGACTCAATGGACTCATTGACTATGCGGAACATGCTTTGCATCAAGCGGGATTCACGACTGAACAGATTCGTGTGACCGATTTGCCCGCTGAGGATTTGTTGCGGGCTCGATTTGACGGTCCCGCCATTGTCGCGGCCAATCAAAAAGTGGAGAAGGCTCAAGGCGTGATCATTGCTAGTCCGGTTTACAAAGCGGCCTACACGGGAGTATTGAAAGCGTATTTGGATTTGCTGCCGCAAAAAGGGCTACAACACAAAGTCGTTCTTCCGTTGTTTATTGGCGGCTCTCTCGCTCACCTGTTAGCCATTGACTACGGATTGAAACCCGTTCTGTCCGCCTTGGGTGCACGCTATATTTTGAGCGGCGTGTACGCTGTCGATCAATGGGTGAAACGCCTCCATGAAGGCGGATACTCGTTGCCCGAAGAACTGACGCGTCGGCTCGATGAAAGCATATCAGAGTTGGGTTCTGCCATTCGGCGCCTTGCTATTCCAAGTTTCACAAACTAACCCCATCCCACCTACTCTTCCTGTCATGATGAAAGCAGATTGACTTCAGATGAAGGACAATCTGCCTTTTTTGTGATCGGACAAGAAAAAGACTGTTCATCAAGATGGAACAAGAAGGGAAGGAAACCCTATGGATTTACGCACCATTAAAACGTTCCAAACGGTTGTCAAACACAAAAGCTTCCAGCGAGCTGCTGAAGAGTTGAACTACGCGCAATCGACTGTGACGACTCATATCAAAAACTTAGAAGCAGAGCTTGGCATCACGCTCATTAAGCGAGGAAAACCGTTCCAATTGACCGAGGCAGGCAAATTGTTAAGTGAGAAAGGGGAATTTTTGCTCAAAAGCTTCGACCATTTACAAAAAACATTGAAAGAATGCATTGATGGCGAAAGAGGCGTCGTCCGCATCGGGGTGATGGAGCCGACAGCCAGTCACCGTCTTCCTGCATGGCTCAGCGCCTTTCGGGACAAGCATCCGAACATTCTGTTTACAATCCAAATTCATAGCAACCAAATGCTTGTGGACATGGTAGAGCGGGGAGACATCGATGCAGCCATTTGTGCAACACCGGAAACCATGGCAGGAGCGAGCTTTGAACCGTTGTTTTCCGAAGAAGTGGTGTTGCTTTCTCCCGCCTCTCACCCATTAGCGAAACGATCCGTCGTTTATCTTCGCGATTTGGCCGATGAGCCGCTGCTTGTAACGAGCGCCGCCTGCCCATTTCGACGCAATTTGGAAAAACGCCTGGTGGAGTTAGGCATTCAACCTTTATACAAAACCGAGATTAGCAACATGTTGGCGCTGAAATATTATGTCCATGCTTCGCTTGGCATCGCTGTCGTGCCGAAGATTGCTGTCACTCCTCCTCCTGCAGGAACGGTGGCACAACCGATCGCCGATTTTTGCGATGGACTGACCGTTGGCATCTTACGGATGTTTACGAGTGAAGCGAGCCACCCCGCAACGGAAAAATGGATTCGCTTTTTGCTTGATCAATGTGCTGGCAGATGCTCTACTGATCTTCATATTTTTTGAACGATCACTTCTATTTTTTCAATTTTACAAATGGAAGTAGCTCCTTTATATTTTTATTAAACCTATAAAATTACTAGGAAATGATATGGAGGGAACATTGATGATCATTGCCCTTGTTCTCGATGAGCAGGAAAACGTTGTCCCCATCATTGAAGGAGCGACCATTCGCCTTTATCACACGAGTTCGCAAACGTACGAAGACTATCCGAATATCGCCAAGCAGTTGCAAGGGGGACGCCGAAGCGCGGTTCTCCGTTTCGCCAAAGAAAAAGGAGCCGACGCCTTCGCTTCCCCGCCAAATATGTTTTGTGAACGCTCCTACGCTCAAGCAGTCGAGCAACAAGTCAAATTTTATTTGTTGGAACAGCCGATTCCGTTCCGAGAATTCGAAAAGCGGTGGCGGAATGGTCTGCTTTCATCAAGTGATCGGCTGCCGGCGGAAATGATTGTCGCCAGCTGACAAGGACCGTTCACGAACAACGGTCAAAGCGAAAAGCGCTCTGTTCTCTTTTCTCTTTTTGAAGACGATCCCGTGATGATGATCCATCCCGACCACAAGGAGGAGGAAACATGGTTGAATTTATTACGATGGCCCCGACATCTGGAGACAGCACATTCGTCGGTCTTGGCAGCAATTCGACGAACTTGAACAGTTGGACCGGAACGGACGAGAATCCAGAGCGTCCACCGACAGTCGAGTACATTGAGGCGATTGCGAAAGCAGCGGAAGCCCATGGCTTTTCCACGCTGCTGTTGCCGACAGGCGCAGGTTGCCTCGATTCGTTGGCCGTCGCTGCTTATCTGGCAGCGCGGACGACTAAATTGCACCTTCTGTTCGCCGCCCGTCCTGGCGCCACTTCACCTGCTATTTTTGCCAAACAATTGGCGACGATCAATTGTTGGACACATGGGCGGGCATTGCCCAATATCGTGACAGGCGGTTCACCAGAAGAATTAGCGGCTGAGGGGGACTTTCTTGACCATGATACGCGATATGAACGGACGAGGGAATACATCCATCTGTTGAAGCAACTGTTTACTCTCCCTTCCGTCACGTATGAAGGACGGTTTTACCGTCTCGAAAACGCCTCACTGTTTCCGAAACCCGCACAGCGCCCACCCATTTATTTCGGAGGCGCCTCGGACATTGCCAAAGAAGTAGCGGCGAAAGAAGCGGACGTGTACATGATGTGGGGCGAGACGTTCGAACGGATGAAAGAACGAATCGAGGAAATGAAGCAAAAAGCAGCGCATTATGGTCGGACGCTGCGTTACAGCATCTCGTTTCAAGTCGTGTTGGGCGAAACGGAAAAAGAAGCATGGGAGCAGGCCGATGCGTTGGTCAGCCATCTGTCGGAGTCAGCGAAACGAAAAAAGGACGAGCTGATTCAAAAGGGAGATTCGGTTGGTGCGAAACGATTGCACGAATTGATGAAAACGAGCGCCGAGCGGCGTTTCCAAATCGGTCCGAACTTATGGGCCGGGCTCACTCAAGTGCTGTCGGGCAACTCGATTGCACTCGTCGGTACTCCCGAGCAGGTGGCTGATCGGCTGATTGAATTCATCGGCCTCGGCTTTGATTACGTATTGTTGCGCGGCTTTCCTCACTTAGAGACGATCGAGCAAGTAGGAACTTCCGTGATCCCTCTTGTTCGCGAGCGCCTTCGACAAACGGAAGTATGGATCTAATCGTGATTTGCAACAACAAGCCGATGATTTGCGCGCTATCGGCTTGATCAACAAAGAGGTTCCTATTGCAAACCACGTCTGGACACCGTCATCTACGAAAGGAGAGTCAATGGCATGAGTGTGCGGCAAATGAAATTCGGGCTGTTTCTCATGGGCGTCGG
The DNA here is from genome assembly GCF_000733845.1 of Geobacillus vulcani PSS1. Taxonomy (GTDB): domain Bacteria; phylum Bacillota; class Bacilli; order Bacillales; family Anoxybacillaceae; genus Geobacillus; species Geobacillus vulcani. The sequence goes on along the minus strand of NZ_JPOI01000001.1, from coordinate 1,198,259 downwards.
CCATCATATCGCCGCATGGCGACACCCCGATGTGCGGCCGGAATGGTGCGAAGATTTCACATTTTTTCGCCGCATTGCTGAAATAGCGGAACAAGGGAAGCTGGACATGCTGTTTGTCAGCGACGGGCTCGCTATTGAGCCGTTGTCTCACCCTGCCGAGATCGTCCGGCTCGAGCCGTTCACACTGCTCGCCGCTTTAGCAGCTGTGACCCATCGCATCGGGTTGGCTGGCACTGCTTCAACCACATACAATGAACCATTTCACATCGCGCGAAAATTTTCCTCGCTCGATCATATTAGCCGCGGGCGAGCAGCTTGGAACATCGTAACGTCTTACTATGAGGAAGAAGCGTACAACTTCAGCCAAACGGCTCATTTGGAACATCGGCTGCGCTACGAGCGTGCGCGTGAATTTGTCGATGTCGTCAACGGTCTGTGGGAAAGTTGGGACGAAGAGGCACTGATTCGCGATCAATCATCCGGAATCTACTTTCATGCAGAAAAGTGGCGGCCATTGAACCATCATGGAACACATTTTTCTGTGCGCGGACCGCTGAACTCTTCGCGTCCGCCGCAAGGAAAACCCGTCTTGATTCAAGCCGGCTCATCACAAGACGGCATCCGTTTCGCCGCCCATGTTGCAGAAGTGGTGTTTACCGCCCAATCGACGTTGACTGACGCCCAGCGGTTTTACCAAACTGTGAAACAGGAAGCCGCACGCGCCGGACGCAACCCTGACCATATGTTGATCATGCCTGGCGTAGCACCTTACATTGGCCGAACCGAACAGGAAGCAAGGGAGCAATATGAACAATTGCAGGAGCTGATCGTGCCAGAGGTCGGGCTGGCGTTTTTATCCGACTACTTAGGCGGCATCGACTTTTCGGGTTATTCACTGGATGATCCGCTTCCCGACGACATTCCAGAAACAAATGGAAACCAAAGCCGGCGTCAACTCATCATTGATCTAGCGCGCCGCGAACGATTGACGATTCGCCAATTGTACCAACGAATCGCCGGGGCGCGAGGGCACTTTACGATCATTGGCACTCCCGAACAAGTCGCGGACCAACTCGAATACTGGTTTCTCCAAGGGGCAGCTGACGGGTTTAATCTCATGTTCCCGTACTATCCGAACGGACTGCAGCCATTCGTCGAGCATGTGATCCCGATTTTGCAAAAACGCGGGTTATTCCGTCGCGACTATGAAGGAACAACATTGAGAGACCACTTAGGATTGCCGGTGCCAAAGTCGATCCGCGTGTGAGGAATAGGAAAATCAAGACAAATCGTCGAACATCGATCGAAAAGGAGAGATTCCATTGTCGTTTCCCGATGTCATCCCACAATTAGCCAATGATTTATCACGACTGTTTGTGAAAACGGAACGTCACGAACAACTGTTGCACCAGGCTGCCCTGCTTGCAGAACAATTTCGCCAGAACATGCGGCAAATCGATGAAGAAGCGATGTTTCCGTTTGAGCATTTCAACCGTTTGAAAGAAACGAACTATTTGTCGTTGACCGTGCCCAAACAATTCGGCGGGCAAGAGTTGTCCTTATATGAATTGATTCTCATTCAAGAACGGCTTAGCCAAGGGGATGCTTCCACCGGGTTGTGCGCCGGTTGGCATTTGGGACTTGTCTACGACATTCGCGAACGCAACACATGGAATCGGCGCACCTTTGAATGGCTTTGCCGCGAAATTGTCGAACGAAAAGCGGTCATCAACCGGCTCGCCACCGAAGAAGCAACGGGAAGCCCGACGCGCGGAGGAAAGCCGGTCACGACGGCAGTGAAACGCGATGGAAAATGGATTCTCACCGGAAGAAAATCATTTGCTTCGATGGCAGAAGCCTTGGACTACTCATTGGTGACCGCAACGATCGCCGATACGGGAAAAGTCGGATTTTTCCTCGTCGATCATCGACTCGACGGCATTCGCATTGAACAAACATGGAACATGATCGCCATGCGCGGGACAAGAAGCGATGACGTCATTTTCGACCATGTCGAACTGCCTGCAGATGCTTTAGTCGAACTCGATCAATTGGAATTCGTCAAAGGAGGGGGAAGCCGAGCGTGGCTTTTGCATATTCCAGCCTGCTATTTAGGGACGGCCATCGCGGCGAGAAATTACGCCATTTCGTTTGCCTTACACTATCAACCGAACAGCGTATCCGAACCGATCATCCATCTATCGCACGTTCGGCAAAAAATCGCGGAAATGGACATGGAATTGTTTCAAGCTCGACATTTTCTTTATTTTGTGGCCGAACGATGGGATACGCTTCCAGAAAAACGCCCATCCATGGATCGGGAATTGGCAGCAGCCAAATATATCGCCTTAAACAGCGCCAACCGAGTCGTCGATTTGGCCATGCGCATCGTCGGCGCCAAAAGCTTGCAGCTTTCCAACCCGTTGCAACAATATTACCGCGACGTTCGGGCGGGATTGCATAATCCGCCGATGGAAGACGCTGTCTTGGAATTGTTTGCGTCCCAAGCCATTTCCAATGGAACGACAACCGACAAAAAAGCAAACACAAATCCACATCCTTCTCCAACCATTTGAAAGGAGGAACGACATGATTGACATTGAACAGTTGACGAAAATCTACAACGTCCATCGGAAAGAAGTGGTCGGCGTCGATCATGTTTCCCTTTCCATCCAAAGCGGAGAAATCTTTGGCATCATTGGACATAGCGGCGCTGGGAAAAGCACCTTGCTCCGGTGCATCAATTTATTAGAACGACCGACATCCGGCCGCATCATCGTCGATGACACCGACATCACCGCCTTGTCTGGAGCCGCATTGCGCGAAGCGCGATTGAAGATCGGTATGATTTTTCAACAATTTTGCTTAATTCGTTCCAAAACGGTGTTTGAAAACATCGCCTTTGCCTTGCGGGCGGCAGGCAAGACAAAAACCGAAATCGAAACTCGCGTCCACGAGCTGCTAGAAATGGTTGGACTTTTGGATAAACGTGACGCTTATCCGTCTCAATTAAGCGGAGGGCAAAAACAGCGCGTCGGCATCGCCCGCGCCTTAGCCAACAATCCGACCGTCCTGTTGTGCGACGAGGCGACATCCGCCCTCGATCCAGCGACAACGTCTTCTATTTTGCAGTTGCTCAAGCAAATTAATCGCGAACTCGGCATTACCATTGTCGTCATTACGCATGAAATGGAAGTCATTAAAGAAATTTGCGACCGTGTCGCTGTGATGCAAAACGGCCGCATTGTCGAAATCGGCCACGTATACGATCTGTTTACCCAACCGCAGCAGCCGTTGACCCGCTCGTTCGTTGAGCATGTGCTGCGCCTAGATGTTCCAGAACGTCTGCTTCAAGCGCGAACCGGAACGTTAGTGCGAATTTTGTTCCAAGGGCCTGCCGCTGAACAAGCCATCCTATCCGACACGCTGCAAACATTCCGTGTGCGCGGGAACATTTTGCACGGAAAAATTGAGTACATCAACGACACACCGCTTGGGGTGCTACTGTTAGAATTGAGCGGAGATGAAGAGGAAGTCGAGCGCGCCATTCGCTACATGGCCGAACGGACAAAAGGAGTCGAGGTGATCGATCGTGCCGCTTGAAGCGCTGGCTCCAGAACTATTAAAAGCGTTCTGGGATACGTTGTACATGGTGGGCATTTCTCTGTTAGCCGCCGTCATCGCCGGGCTTCCGCTTGGTGTGCTCTTATTTGTGACAGATCGCGGTTTGTTTTGGGAAAACAAACCACTGCAAACCATTCTCGGTTTTCTAATCAACATCGTCCGTTCGATCCCATTTATCATTTTGCTAGTCGCCTTGCTGCCGTTGACAAAACTGCTCGTTGGCACCACCATTGGTCCAACAGCAGCGGCCGTCTCGCTGTCCGTGGCCGCCACGCCATTTTTCGCCCGCATTGTGGAAACCGCTTTGCGGGAAGTCGATAAAGGCGTGATTGAAGCTGCTACCGCCGTAGGAGCCACTCCGTGGATGATTATCAAAGATGTTCTGCTGTCCGATGCTCTTCCCGGCATCATCCATGGACTCACCATTACGGCGATCAGCTTGATCGGCTACTCAGCGATGGCCGGCATTGTCGGAGGTGGCGGTGTGGGGGATCTAGCCATTCGTTTTGGTTATTATCGATACGACAACACGGTGATGATCACAACGATTATCATTCTTCTCTGCTTAGTGCAGGTCGTCCAGTTTGTCGGCGACTCGATCGCCCGCTGGATCGATAAGCGATAAACGTTTCGCATGAGCGAAGCGCCTGTCCCGTCAAGCAACACTAGCCTCGCTTTCAACCGATAATGGGCTGCCTTTTTTGCGGCATTGACCAACCTTTTTATGAGGAGGAATCGTTCATGAAGCGTTTTTCTTTTCTATTCGCCCTTATTGTATTGATCTTCGGAGCAACAGGCTGCTCATCATCCTCTTCCTCGGCACAAGAGGAAAAGAAAACGATCACGATCGGCGCCACCGCCGGTCCATACAGCGATCAAATCCGCGAAGCCATTCAGCCTTATCTAGAAAAGAAAGGATACAAAGTGAAATTAATTGAATTCAATGATTACGTGCAGCCCAATATCGCACTAGATCAGAAAGAAATTGACGCCAACGTGTTTCAAAACCAAATGTATCTTGAAAACTTCGCCAAAACACATCAAATGAAATTGCATCCGCTGATCTCGATTCCGACTGTTCCAATCGGTTTATATTCAAAAAAACATACGTCCCTCGATGACATTCGGGACGGAACGACAATCGCCTTGCCGAACGAACCGGTCAATCAAGCGCGGGCGCTGACGATGCTGCAGCAGCTCGGCCTCTTAGAACTAAAGAAAGATGTCGAACCGACAAAAGCATCGGAAAAAGATATTGCCAAATTTCACAAAAACATCATTCTCAAACCATTGGATCCCGCTCAACTGCCGCGGGCGTTGGGCGATGTGGACTACGCCTTGATCAACGGCAACTTCGCCTTATCGTCTGGGTTAAAATTAACCGAAGCCGTCGCCTTAGAAAAAACGCCTGATTACTATTTGATTGTCGTCACCATCCGTCCGGAGGACAAAGACAAACCTTTTGTCAAAGATTTGATCGCCGCTTATAAATCGAAAGAATTCGCTAAATTGATCAAAGAAGATCCGAAGTACAAAGGATACGTATGGCCCGATTGGTTCCAAAAACAATGACCCATAACAGCCGGCGGCTCGTCATCATGAGAGCCGCCAGTCTTGAAAGGAGGGCAAATTCATGGATCAACCCCTATTATTCAATGCCTTTGAGATGGCAAGCGCGATGCATAATGCCCACGGTTTATGGAAGCATCCCGACAGCGAGCGCCACCGCCGCTACAAAGAGCTCCATTACTGGATCGAAATGGCTAAGCGCCTCGAAGCCGGGCTGTTTGACGCTGTTTTCTTTGCTGATGTGCTCGGGGTGTACGACACGTATCGACAAAGCAAAGATCCATCGATTCGCGACGGGATGCAGTTTCCACTAAACGACGCTTCCTTAATCATTCCAGTCATGGCGAGCGTCACGACCCATCTTTCATTCGTGTTAACGGCAAGCACCACTTATGAGCACCCGTTCCATATCGCAAGACGATTTTCCACGCTTGACCATCTGACAAACGGCCGCATCGCGTGGAATATTGTCACCTCTTATTTGCCCAATGCGGCCAAAAACTTTGGATTGGAGAGGATGATCGCCCATGATCAGAGATATGAGATCGCGGATGAGTGTTTGGAAGTGACTTATAAGTTGTGGGAGGGAAGCTGGGAAGAAGGTGCCTTCCTCGAAGATCGAGAGACAGGCGTGTTGATTGATCCTGCCAAAATTCATCCGATCAACCATCACGGCGCCTTTTTCTCTGTCGAAGGTCCGCATTTATGCGAGCCTTCCCCGCAACGCACGCCAGTGTTGTACCAAGCTGGTTCATCCGAACGCGGGAGGGCGTTCGCGGCCAAACATGCGGAGTGTGTTTTCGTCGGCGCTCCGTCCCCCGAACGGCTGTCATTCTACATTCAAGACATTCGCCAACGAGCCGAGCGATACGGAAGAGATCCGCAACAACTGAAATTTTTCACCTTTTTGACGGTCATTGTCGCCAAAACGACGGAGCAAGCGGAAGCAAAATATGAACAATTGCGCCGCCTATGGAGCATGGACGCCGCCAAAGCCCAATTCAGCGGGGCGAGCGGCTATGACTTGGCTGAATATGAAGCAAAGCCAGCCGATGAACCGTTCTTGTTCCGCGCCACGGATCATGGACACTACAAAGCTGCTTCATTAACAAAAGACGCCACAAAACCGCTAACGATCGGTGAGGCGCTTCAAAAAGCCGGAACGCTCACACGGGAATCCGTCATAATCGGCAACCCGATACAGGTCGCCGACGCCATCGAAGAGCGAGCTCGGCGCTCGGGGGTGGATGGATTCAATTTAACCCATCTGATCACGCCCAAAGATTTGGACGATTTCATTGAATATGTCGTTCCCATCCTGCAACGACGCGGTCTATACAAAACCGCCTACACCCCTGGAACCATGCGGGAGAAGCTATTCGGGAACGGCCCGCGCCTGTCGCATGATCATCCCGCTGCCGCGTTCCGCCCGATCGGCTCACGAACAGACGGCTAGCCCTAGGACAGCCGTCTTCTTTCGCGATCACCGAACAAGTCCGCCGCTTCAACGAGAACATCAGAATAACGACACCACAGACATTCGAAATGATAAGGTGCCCGCTCCTTCGTGGGCACCTTCCCTTGCTAGACGACCACCGCACGTTGGAAAAGCCAAGACGTCGTGATCTGCAGCAACTGTTCTCGCGCGGAGACGGAAGAAAACGTGTGATCCGCTTTAGAGATGACATGTTTGGCAAATCGTGAATCAGCTCGTTGCCCGAATGCTTCCCCATAGACATCTGCATACGTGACAGGAATTTCTTGATCGGCTATTCCATGGACAAGGAGGACATCACCCGGAAACTGTTTCGCCGCCTGCAACGGGTCGATATCAACGAGCGAAGTGAAAAAGGAAGGGGACAATCGATATCCGCGGTACTCAATCGTTTCACCATCCGAGCGGCCATACCCATCTGTGGCAATGCGGACAATATCTGCATGTGGATACGCAACAGGCGCCCAAAGCACCAATCGTTCGACTCGCCGATCCAATGCAGCTGTGACCGTCGCCACCGCCCCTCCCAAACTATGGCCGAGAAGCACAAGCGGCCGACGCTGAAACGACGGAAATTGTTCCACTGTACGAATGACATCTCTCGTTTGTCGAATGAAATCATCAAATCGGTTTTTTCCATATTCTCCACTGCTCTCCCCACAACCAGCATAATCAAAACGGACGACTCCGACTCCGGCCGAAGCAAATCGTTCCGCTGCTTGGACAAACAACCGATCCACACCAATCCTCGTACCGATAAACCCATGACAAATGACAACAACAGGCACATCATCACGATCAACCGACACAGCTGGATCATGAATCGAAACCGCCAAACGTTCCCCTCCGCTCTCAATATACTGGAATCGAATCAACTGCTCTCTCCCCTTTCACCCATCCTTTAATTCATAGTAAATAAATATGAATAGTATGTTTTTATGTTATCTTATCACGCTTTTGCATGACCGTCAACGTTCCCCATCGCTGCCCTAACCCATCAATCAGCTGGCAAGCAGGATGCATGGAAGAGAAAAGATCACACCCCCGACTGCAATACCAAGCATTCCCAATACAATACGCGCAAGGGCCGGAACAAAGACACCGCGGCCACTCTTTCACTTTCATTTATACCCCATTTTGCTTACCAGAGCGGCCGCGACCGGGTTGTCGCGGCGAATGTACTCACGCCATGGCAACTTGCGCAGTTCAACGGTCAGAAAGCGGAAATCAACAACGGTTAGGAACGAAAACTGGATGGTGAACGAGGACGGTTCATCGCGGATGGCGTCATAGCTGAAGATGGCCGGCTGACATAAAGGAACATGCGCTCGGGAAACGCCGGCTGCGTGTAGCGCTGCGAAGCGATCGCCTCCCTCAAGGCTCAACTATTCTACAAGACAAAATAGAAAAGCCGCCATGATGGCGGCTTGACGGAGACGTTTTCCGTTTTTCGCCCGTTCACCCCTTCACCGAACCAGCCAACAACCCACGGACAAAATATTTGCCAAGGAAGATGTACACAAGCAAGGTCGGCAGCGCCGCCAACAGGGCTCCCGCCATTTGCACGTTCCATTGCACGATTTGGCTGCCAGATAAGTTTTGCAAGGCGACCATGATCGGCTGTTTGTCCGATGTCGTGATCGTCACGGCGAACAAAAACTCGTTCCAAATGTTTGTAAACTGCCAGATCGCCACAACGACAAATCCAGTGATGGACAAGGGGAGCATAATATAACGAAAAATGCGGACAAACCCAGCGCCGTCGATTTTCGCCGACTCAATCATTTCATCGGGGATCGCCGCGTAGAAATTCCGAAACATCAGCGTGGTGATCGGAATGCCGTAGACGACATGAACGAACACAAGTCCCGGAATCGTGTTATACAGCCCGATTTCGCGCAAAAATTGGATCAGCGGAATGAGAATGCTTTGATACGGAATGAACATTCCGAACAAAATAAGCGTAAAAAGCGTATCCGCTCCTTTAAATTTCCATTTCGAAAGCACGTAGCCGTTGAGCGCCCCCAGCAGCGCGGACAACAACGTCGCCGGCACGACGAGCAGCAGCGAATTCCAAAAGTTTGGGGCGAGTTTGTCAAACGCTGTGGCGTAGCTGCTCCAATCGATGGTCGACGGGAGCTTCCACATATCGGCCAATGTCACTTCATGAAGCGGCTTCAAGCTCGTGGTGACCATGACATACACCGGCATGAGGAAAAACACGCTCATGGCAACGGCCAGCGCATACAAAAACGACCGGGCCCATACGGATCTCGCCATCACGATCCCCCCTTGCGGCTCGAAATGAGGTACGGAACAATAAAGATGGCCACCGATAGCAGCATCACCATGGCGATCGCCGCTCCGTTCGCATAATAGTTGCCGCGGAACGTCGTTTCAAACATGTACACGCCCGGCACATCGGTGACAAAGTTCGCCCCCGGCCCGGTCATGGCGTAAATCAAATCGAAAATTTTGAGCGAAATATGAGCCATAATGATGATGACGCTGACCGTGATCGGTCGGAGGAGCGGCAAGATGATTTTCCAATACAATTGAAACTCGGTCGCCCCGTCCATCCGCGCCGCTTCCCGCACCTCATCCGGAATGGCGCGCAGGCCGGCGAGATACATCGCGACGGCAAAGCCAGTCATTTGCCAAACAGCCGCCACGACCACCGCAATGATGGCGACCGGGATGCCAAATTCAATCTTGCCCCAATGAAATCCGAACAAGATGTTTGTATCCGTATACCATTTTCCATCCAAGCCAAGTGGTTTTAAAAACAAGTTGACGCCCGTTGACGGATTGAACAGCCATTGCCATACGACCCCGGTGACGACAAAGGACAAGGCCATCGGGAAAAAGAAAATGTTGCGAAACAACGACTCGCCGCGCAGCTTTTGGTCAAGCAGAATGGCAAGGAGTTGGCCGAGCACAATGACGGCGGCGATAAACAGCACCGTAAACACAAGCGTATTGCGCAAGTCGGCTTGAAAGCGGAAATCATGAAACAAATACAAATAGTTTTTCAACCCGGCAAACGACCAATCCGGCACAAGGGAGTTCCAGTTGCTTAACGACACATACCCCGTCCAGCCGATAAACCCGTACACAAATAAGAAAATCAATACGACCGACGGCGCCAAAAACGCCGCTGCCAGCCAATGATCGGCCGTCCATTTCCGCTTTTTCCGCACCGAGGGGACATATGCTGTCTTCTCGGCTGGCGTGATGTTGACCGTTTCCACTACGATCCCTCCTCATGATGACGAAAAGGGGAAGAGAATGGCTCCCGTCCCCTTTTCCCGATTACTTCTTCAGTTCTGCGGCGGCCGATGCCAACGTGTCGATGAACGTCTTCACATCTTTTTGCGTCACGAAAATGTTGACGGCCTGATTCACCTTCGTGACAAACCCTTCCGGTGCTGCCGAACCGTGCGCTAAGCTCGGCGCCAGCTCCGCTGTCTTGAAGTCTTGCATCGTTTGCTTGCCGTATTCATCGTACTTGGACGGATCGGCGTCAATGCGGGCCGGGATGGAGCCTTTCAGCGGATTAAACGCATCTTGCCCTTCGACCGAACCAAGCACCGCTAAAAACTTCTTCACATCGTCCGGATTTTTCACGCCTTTCGGCAGGCCGAACGTATCGGTGATAACCATAAACTTGCCTTCCGTATTCGGCACCGGCACATAACCGAAGTCTTGATTCACTTTCAATTTCAAATCATTGACAAAGTAGCCCTTCACCCAGTCGCCCATCACGTACATGGCCGCCTTTCCTTCAGCGACGAGCTGGGCGGCGTCTTGCCAGTTGCGCGAACTATGGTCTTCGTTAATATAGCCAAGCATTTTCTTAAACGTCTCAACGGCTTGTTTCACTTGCGGATCGTTAAACGACAATTCTCCCGTCCAAAGTTTCTTGTAGTTTTCCGTTCCGAGCGTGCCAAGCAGCACATTTTCAAACAGGTGCGTCGCTGCCCACGGCTCTTTGTCGCCCAAGGCGAGCGGCGTAATGCCCTTCGCTTTCAGCTTGTCCGCCACTTGGAAAAACTCGTCGAACGTTTTGGGCGGCTGAAGCCCGTTGTCGGCAAAGATTTTCTTGTTGTACCACAGCACGTTGCCGCGGTGAATGTTGACCGGCACCGAGTAAATGTTGCCATCTTTGCTCACCATGTCAATCAACGCTTTCGGGAATTTGTCCATCCAGCCTTCTTTTTCATATAAATCGTTGAGCGGCTCCATTTTGCCGGCGGCCACCCAGCCTTCATTGAGTTCTGCCCCGCCGTGCACTTGGAACGTCGATGGCGGATCGTTTCCTTGCATGCGGCTCGCTAGAACCGCTTTGGCGTTCGTTCCCGCCCCGCCGGCCACCGCGGCGTTTTCGACTTGAATATCCGGATATTTTTCTTGGAACAGTTTGATCAGCGCTTTTAGACCGTCTTCCTCACCGGCTCCGGTCCACCAGCTGAAAATCTCGAGTTTCTCTCCCGCTTTTTGGCTGCCTTGTTTGGCGTCATCGGACGAAGAAGAGTTCGAGCTGCAGCCGGACAGCGCCACTCCGACGCCAAGCGCCAACGCCAGCCATGCGGATGCTTTCTTTCTCATGTTCCTCCCCCTTTATTCTTTTTTGAAAACCCTTTCAGTGAAGATTGTATCATGCGCGGCTCGCCTGACCACGGCGTCGTTTCTTCACTTTTTTGCGTTTTTCTTCACTTTTTTGTTTTCCGTTCTTCTGTCGAGCAAACGAAAGCTCTCGGGTGGGCGTTTTGCCCTAATAGCGCGAAAAAAGCCCGGCTCCCCATCAGGGGGCGGGCTTCGGTTCGGACGCCGGAAGAAGGGCGGGGCAGTCATTCGGTTGTGGGCTGCCAGCTGGTTCATAGTTCAGACATCGAAAAAATGGTGGGGCAGCCCGCTTCGTTTGCGGGACTTGCCCGTGTCGCTGCCTTCCTTGTTGTGAAGACCGCACTCCCTTTGTCAGCGCGCCTGTACTTTTTTCCGGTATTCGCTCGGCGATAAGCCGGTCTGCTTTTTAAAGACGCGGCTGAAATAGTTCGGGTCGTTGTAGCCGATCGAAAAACAAATTTCTTTTAGGCTGAGGTCCGTGCGAGCGAGCGCTTCTTTCGCCCGTTCGATGCGCACGTTCGTCACGTAATCGATAAACGTGATGCCAAACTGCTCTTTGAACAGTTTGCTGAAGTAGTACGGGCTCATCCCGGCTTGTTCCGCCACTTCTTCGAGCGTGAGCGGCTCGGCATAATGGCGGTCAATGTACTCTTTCGCCTTCCCCAGTTTGCCGTGGGCATGCTGCTGGCGCCAAACCTCGAGATCAGCGGCGATGCGGTCCAGTTCATCAAGCGCCGCTCGCTTCAATTGTGCCGCCGATCGGCAAGAAGCAAACGAAACGATCCGCCCATAGCGAATCCCGAGTTCCGCCAACAGGCGCCCCATCCATATGAACGTCTCCTCCGCCTTGCGCGCGGCGGACGGCAGTGGGCAGGAGGAAGTCAGTTCATCGATATAGGTCCGACACACGAACCGCGCCTGCTCGATGTCGCCAAGACGCAATGCCTCAAACAGCTGCTGATCCCGTTCCGCCGCCCGGCCAACACGCATCGCCTCGGCGGGCGGAAACCCGACTTGCGCTTTTTGCTGTTCCGCGTAATAGCGGGCGGCCGACAGCGCCTCATAGTATGACGAACGAAGTTGATCCAAACGAGAAACCGGGGAGCCGAGTCCGATATAGAGCGCGGCGCCGTACCGGGAGGAAAACCGCCTCGTCAAATCAAGGGCAAAGGCTTGAACGGCCGACTTCCACGCCAACTCCGCATCGTCCGGACTTTGGAAAAACAAGACCGGCAGACGCCCGCTTGCCATCCGTCCGATCAAATAACGCGCTGGCGCCTGTTCCTGGAGCTGTTCGCTCGCCCATGATTTCCATTCGTCACTTTTCGCTGGATCGGGAAACTGAAGGACGATAAACATGCCGACAGCCAGCGAAAACGGCAGCAGCTCCTTCCACCGCTCCCATTCTTCCGCTGAGACGTCTTCCGTCATGAGGACGGACAGCCATTCATTTTCCACAAATGTCTGAAGCCGGCGAATTTGCTCGTGCAATTGGCGGTTTCGTTCCTCGTGCTGCCGCTTGACGGCGATTTCTTGGCTGACCCGTTCCAACGCGGAAAGAATCTCTTCCTTCCGGCTCGGTTTCAATACATACTCCTTGACGCCAAAGCGCATCGCTTGTTTGGCATAGTCAAACAAATCAAACGCCGACACAATGATGAACTCAATATCGAGACCTTCCCGGCGAATGACCTCGATCGCTTGCAGTCCATCAAGACCGGGCATTTTGATGTCGATGAGCATCACATCTGGACAATATTGCTTGGCAATGTCAATGGCCTCGCGCCCGTTGGCGCCCTCGGCGACCACCTCGACGTCCGGAAGGTGGTCGTTGATCATTTTGCACAGCGCTCTTCGCTCCAACGCCTCGTCATCGACGATCGCTACTTTCACCGTTCATCCCCCCTTGCCATCTTGGCAGCCATAACCGCACCGTCGTTCCTTTTCTTGGTGCAGATTCGATTTCGGCCACATCCATCACTCCGTAAAACAGCTGCAGCCGGCGAATGACATTGCGCAAGCCGATGCCGGTCGAATGGCCGCGCCCTTGCTCACGGCGCGCCGGCGGTTCTTCGCCGCGGATCAACGCATCAAGCTCCGCTTTCACCTGCTCATCCATGCCAACGCCATTGTCGCGCACTTCCACAACGACCCGCCCGTTTTCGGCGAAAACGGACACGGACAGCTCGGCTCCCTGCTCGTACGTCTCAATGCCATGGATGAACGCATTTTCAATCAGCGGCTGCAACGTGAGCGGCGGAATCGGTTGATCGAGGCAAGATGGTTCCGCCTCTAACGAAAACTTGATCCGATCAAAAAAACGCGTCTGCTGGATGAAGAAATATTCCCGGGCGATGCGCACCTCATCGGCAAGCGTCACCGTCCGCTGCAAATCGCCCAAGTTGTAGCGCAAAATGGCCGCCACCGCTTCAATCAGCCGCGACGTTTGCTGGGCGTCCTCCAAGTACGCCATTTTCGCCACTGTGTTCAGCGTATTGAATAAAAAATGCGGATTGATTTGGCTTTGCAAGCTTTTGAGTTCCAGCTCCTTCACCAGCCGGTCGAGCTCCGCCTTTTGTTTCATCTCCGCTATCAGCTGCTTTAAATTGCGGCGCATGTCATTAAACGTGATCGTCAACAGCCGCAGCTCATCGTTGGTCATCGGCTCAATATCCGGCCCGTCCAGCCGCCCGTCAGCGATGGATCGGGCAGCGCGCGAGAGAAGAATGATCGGCTTCGTTAAGTGGCCGGAAAAGAACACCGCCAGCAAGGCGCCAAGCAACAACGTCGTGACAAACAATCCCATTCCCATATAGCGGAAATAGCGGTTGCGCCGCTCCACTTCATCGTACCGCCGTTGGTAGGCCGTCAGCTCATCGTCAATCAAGTTTAACGTTTCCTCTTGCAAAAAGGACGCAATGTTCATCGTTTCATGCAAGTGAGACGAGTACAAGCCAATATTTCCAGCTTGAAAATGATAGACCGTCAGCGCCGCCTCCTCCAGCAAACTTTCAATCATATGTTCATAGTTTTCCGCCGCCAGCCGGTCGGACAGCACCGGCAAGATGGCGCCGAGCTGCCGGCGGCGTTGCTGCAGCCAGCGGAACTCCCGCTCATAAGCACGTGCATACCGTCCTTCTTTTTCCGAGACGTACGCATTGAGCTGTTCCATCATTCGGTTTGCCCGCTGCGACACCTCATTGAGCAACAACAATCGACGCATCCGTTGATCATAATCGCTCATCATCTCTTCGCTCGTCTGATACAAAAGAAACACCGCTCCGTTCAGCAAAAGCAAAAAAACGGTAAAGCAAAGCAGCATCTTCGTCCGAATGTTCATCTGAATTCCACCCCGCTGTCACCGGCGCTTTGTCGCCTGCATCGTCCTGCCGCTTCCAGCCGAACGTGGCGAACGTCAAGTAGATCACCCTACTTTCTGAGACTGGGACGCTGGAAACTTCCATCCGAACGTGGTCGAACGTCAAGGACGGCCATCTCTCATGCTTTGGCGGCGTTCGCCAACCTTTCTCCGCTTTCAGCCCCCCTCCCGACGGAGGCCTGGCAGGCACCTTCATGGCGTGTTGACCTCATAATTGCGCGCCGGGCGCAGCGGCAAGTCTTTTTTCCGAATGACTTTCGTCTCCGTATTCGTCACCGCCGGCACGTCTTTCCCGGCGACGATCTCGGCCATCAGTTTGACAGCCTTGTATCCCATTTCATACGGCTCCTGCACCACGGTCGCCGCAATCGTTCCTTTTTGCAAATAGCGGATCGTCTCAGGAAGCGTATCAAAACCGATAATATACGTCTTTTGCTCCCGATGAAACTGCTCGACCACCTTGGCAACGCCAATCGCATCGAGCGCGCTCGTGCCGTAAAACGCATTCACATCCGGGTGCTTCTTCAAAATCGTATACGCCTTTTCCGCGGCTTGCACACGCGTAATGTGCGACTCTTCGATGGCAACGATGCGGATGCCTTTTTCCTGTCTCACCGCATCCTCAAATCCGCGCACTCGCAGCTGTTGGTGCGCCGCCGTCAAGCTGCCGGTAATAATCGCGACCGTCGCCTTACCCTTCGTATCCTCAGCTAACGCTCGTCCCGCAAGAAAACCGGCATAATAATTATCCGTTCCCACATAGGCGACACGTCGGCTCGTCGGGGCATCCGTATCGATCGTCACCACAGGAATATTTTTGTCCGTGATTTCGTTAATCACTGGGACAAATTCCGCTTCCGTCAACCCTTGGGTGATGATCCCATCGACTTTCGCTGCCGCGGCTTTTTTCAAAATGCGCAAATGCTCATCAATATTCGCCTGCCGCGGGCCGATATACTCGAGGTCAACCCCCAGTTCTTTCGCCGCCGCTTTCGCTCCTTTTTCCACGAGCCGCCAGTAATCATTATCGAGTTCCTCCGGCACAAGCACGAAATGATAGGCCTCTTTCGTTGTTTCCGGAACCCGTTCCTTCTCTGATTTCGGATACGCATACACGTTCCAAGCGCAATAGGCGGTGAAGGAAGCGCTTGCAAGCAGCGCGGCGATGCCGCCTCCGTAAAACAGCCGTTTCCACCAATGGCGCATCTTGATCCCTCCTACCGCCATTGTACACGAACGTCGGGGCGCTAGCCTAGAAGGCCCGTGAAAAACCGCTGATTCCCTTCATCAATGGGAGAATGAGTGAAAAAACAAGACCGATACAACAAGGTTTTTCTAATTGAGAAATGACATTGTAAAGCTATATACACGATGAAATCACCAGCCTCCTAGACAAACGAAAATGGATGCCGTGTCTCTCTCTTTTTCCCGCCTGCCGCGGCCCTACATCGCTCTCCTCTGCTTCTCGATGACAAGCAAAAGCGGTATCGATGCAACGAAGAAGGTCGGGATCCTTGAAGGAAAAGCGGTTAGTCCATTTTCAACTGTCGAAAGTCAATCATAGGCTTGCCCGCGTGACGGAAGACCGAACAACCACCTGCTTCACAGACCTTTCTATGGATCTGGCAGCGGCGTTGTTCGGTCGCCTGACAGTCGATAAAAGCGGCAAATGGTCAATCTTCAAATTGCATCTATATGAAATCCAAATAGAGGTCAGTCCGGCCGTCCCCGTTCGCCATGCGGCGATGGCCATGGCCATCATCAAGTGCAGAGCGAAAAAAAACGCCGTTCCGAAACAGATTGGCTGCATTGGAACGGCGTCCCCTCCGATTTTTACTCTTTCAACTTTTCCACCACTTCCACTGGCAGTCCGGTCAACTCACAAATCGTTGGCACGTCATATCCTTTCTCTAGCATCCGTTTCGCAACGTCCATCCTGCCTTTTTCGATTCCTTTTTCCATCCCTTTTTCCATTCCTTTTTCAATCCCCTTTTCCATCCCCCGTTGCTCGTACGACACGATGAGATCCATCACTTTTTTCGCTTCCTTCGTTTCCATTTCGTTCACCTCGTTTCGCAATTCGAGTTCCTCTTGTTCGGACAACCGCAAGTACGTCTCAAAAAAGCCAAACAACAGCCGCTGTTTCGCTTCGTCAAGCTCCAAGCGGACGAGCATGCGCAAAAATTCTTTTTTCACTGCCACTCTTTCACTTTCATTATACCCCATTTTGCTTAACAGAGCGGCAGCGACCGGGTTGTCGCGGCGAATGTACTCGCGCCATGGCAACTTGCGCAGTTCAACGGTCAGAAAACGGAAATCAACAACGGTTAGGAACGGAAACTGGATGGTGAACGAGGACGGTTCATCGCGGATGGCGTCATAGCTGAAGATGGCAATGGGCAGAATGCGGCGGCGGTATTTTTGAAACAAACGGCTGAGATAAAGGAACATGCGCTCGGGAAACGCCGGCTGCGTATAGCTTTGGTGCTCAATATGGACGATGATCAGCCCGTCTTCCCCCTTCAACTTCGTTTCCACCAATAGATCCACACGGTGCTTTTCGCCGACTGCCACATCCGTAAACACCTCTTCCGACAAAAAGGTGACGTGGCGGAAGTCGACTTGTTCATACACGTGCGGGAAAAACAGAAGCAAAAACTCTTCAAAAAACGTCGACAACAGCTCCTTGAACAGCCGGTCATGGTCGATTCGCGTTTCGGACACAGTCTCCCTCCTTGTGATATTTGAACTTCTTTTATTTTCTTCACCGCGCCTTGGGCAAAATCCTGCCGAAAAGGCTGGTGAAAAGCATTGATTTTGGTCTAAAATAAGGGGAATATGAATGGGAAAAAGCCCTTGTATTGTGTGGCTTTTCACGATGAAATGACAAAGCCGCCAACGGCGGGCGGCTTTGTCCATCGTTTTCCAAGCGGCCGTTTAGCTCCCGGCCGCTGCTTTGGTCTGTTTGAAAAACTGCGGCAAGTATTCTTTATGCGCTTCAAGCATTTCGTCCAACATTTGTTTGGCGATGGTGTCAGACGGGACAAGCGGGTTGATCGTCATGGCGACGAGCGCGGTTTGGTAGTCACCGGTCACGGCCGCTTCAGCAGCGACGCGCTCGAACGACTTGATTTGCTGGACGAGGCCGCGCACGGCGACCGGCAAGTCGCCGACAGCGATCGGCTTGGGTCCGTCTTTCGTGATGACACAGTTGACCTCAACGGCCGATTCTGGCGGAATGCTCGCAATGGCGCCGTTGTTTCTCGTGTTGACCGGCTGAATGTCGCGCTTATCGTTGTAAATGGAGCTGATCAAGCTGCAAGCGGCGTCGCTGTAGTACGCCCCGCCCCGTTTCTCGAGCTGCGGCGGCTTGATGGCCAAGTTCGGATCTTTGTACAGCTCGAACAGCTCTTTTTCAAGCTGCTGCACAACCTCGGCGCGCGTCCCTTTCGTTTTCGCCGCCTCGAGCTCTTCAGCCAACATTTTGTCCGTTTGGAAGTAGTAGCGGTGGTACGGGCACGGCAATACGTTTAACCCTTTCAAAAAGTCCGGCTCCCAGCCAAGGTCAACGATGTTTTTCATCGTCACACCGGAGCGGTCTGGATGGGCGACGAGATCAATCACCTTGTCGGTCACCTCGACGCCGTCGAGATAAACATGCAAGCCAAACACCATATGGTTCAGTCCGGCGAAATCGATGTGCACGCGGTCGGCATCAACGCCAAGCAGCTTGGCAACGCCCATGCGCATGCCGATCGGCACGTTGCACAAGCCGACGACTTTTTCCTGCTTCGTGTAGCGCAAGACGGCTTCCGTCACCATCCCAGCCGGGTTTGTGAAGTTGATCAGCCACGCATCGGGGCAAAGCTCTTCCATATCGCGAATGATGTCCAAAATGACCGGAATCGTCCGCAATCCCTTAAACAATCCGCCCGGCCCGTTTGTCTCCTGGCCGATCACCCCGTATTTGAGCGGGATGCGCTCGTCTTTCGCCCGCGCCTCTAGGCCGCCGACGCGAAACTGCGTCGTAACAAAGTCTGCACCTTCCAAAGCCCGGCGACGGTCGAGCGTCAAATGAATCTCGATCGGCACGCCGGCTTTTTCGACCATCCGTTTGGCCAGTGCGCCGACGATTTCGAGTTTTTCTTTGCCTTCCGGAATATCGACAAGCCACAATTCCCCGACTGGCAATTCATGATAACGCTTGATCAACCCTTCGACCAATTCCGGCGTGTAGCTCGACCCGCCGCCAATCGTCGCAATTTTCAATCGTTTATCCATATTCCTCTTCCCCTTTCGCCCTGTTGGGCATGGTATAATCAATGTAGGAATCAACCAATGGGCTTGAAAGCGCCATCCTTTCCCAGCTATCGCACGTTCCGTCCCATGAAAGCGAGGTGTCCCAATGTTCACTCCTGAACAAATCGCCCAGTTCTCCGAGCTCGACTACGCCATTTACGACTATGTGATGAAACATCCGCATGAAGTCGCGTACATGCGCATCCGCGAACTTGCCGAAGCCGTCCATGTCTCGCCGCCGACCGTGCTCCGCTTTTGCAAAAAGGTCGGATGCGAAGGGTTCAGTGAATTTAAAACGAAATGGAAGCTGTATTTGCGCGAGACAAAGCGAACCGCGATCATCAGCAGTCAAGAGGCGCTTAAGGAATTTTTCGAACGGACGCTGACCGCCGATTACGAGCGGACCATTCTGGATGCAGCAGCCGCGATCGCCCGGGCGGATCACGTCATTTTCGTCGGATCGGGCAGCTCCGGCATTTTGGCTGAATACGGCTCGCGCTACTTTTCCGCCTTTCAAAAGTTTTCCGTCTACATCAAGGACCCGTTTTTTCCGATTTACGGCCATTATTTCCACAACTGCGCCGTGATCGCCTTGTCGGTGTCTGGAGAGACGTCATATACGCTCGCCCAAGTGCACCGGTTCAAGGAAAACGGCAGCACGATCATCAGCATCACCAACCGGAAACATTGCACACTCGCGAACATCTCGGACTACAACTTGACATACTACACCACACCGGAGCGGATCGGACAGACGGATGTCACAACCCAGCTCCCGGTCATCTACTTGCTCGAACGGTTAGCGAAAGAAATGTATCGACTGCTAGGGAGAGAGACGGAAACGATCGGAAAGGACAGCAACCCAACCGTTTGAGCCCAACTCTGCTGATTGCGGCAACGCCATCGCCTTGTTGTTTGGCTCCATCTACTATTACTAAACCGCGCCTGAGGGCAAAAGTAAAGGGCATGGCGCCCTGTTGTAACAAAAGGAAAACGAAAAACAACTGTTTCTATGTTGTAACACTATGTTACAAGGACGAAAATGGGCTGTGCATACAAGGTTTAGCGGACAATGCGTTTGTTTTTTCAACTCAGCCTTGACACTGTTGTGTTGTTTGAGGCACACTTAGCGGATTTCTCCTTTGCACCGCCCGCCGATCAAAAGAAAAATCCCCGCCAACAGGCAGGGATGCAGAGCGTCCGCTATGGCAAAAAAATTTTCCCCGGATTAAGAATGCCGTTTGGGTCAAACAATTGTTTCAGCCGCTTCATCCATCCTACGGCATCGCCCTTTTCCTCGCGCAAAAACGTCCGTTTGCCGATGCCGATGCCGTGCTCGCCCGTGCACGTGCCGCCGCGCGATAGGGCGTAGCGGACGATATGAGCATGCACTTGCTCGATTCGCGCCATCTCCTCGGCATCGTTCGGGTCAAAAGCAAGCACGGTATGGTAGTTGCCATCGCCGACATGGCCGAAAATGGCGGCGGTCATGTTCTGCTCGTTGACAAGCCGACGCGTATCGGCGATCGCCCCCGGCAGCTCGGACAACGGCACGCACACATCGGTCGAGAGCATCGCCTTGCCTGGATAGGCGGCTTGAATGGCGAACGCCGCATGGTGGCGCGCTTCCCACAGCTTGGCGCGGGCGAGCGAGTCGGTCTCGACCACAAAGGAAACCGCGCCTTCGGACTCGCACAATTCTTTGACGAGTTCCGTCCCATCGTCCACGCTCGCGCGGCTGCCGCTCAATTCGATAAACAGCGTCGGCTTTACCGGATAATCCGTCTTTTTGTATGCGTTGACCGCGGCGATCGTCGCCTCGTCCACGAGCTCAATTTTTCCGGGCTCAACGCCCGCTTTCAACACGGCAAACGCCGCCTGCGCCGCGGCCTCAAGCGTCGGAAAGCACGCTTTGATGGCCGTTGTCGCCTCCGGAATGCCGTGCAGGCGGACGATGAGACGGGTAAAAATCCCTAGCGTCCCTTCCGATCCGACGAACAAGCCGGTAAGATGATAGCCGGCGGACGATTTGACCGCCAAGCTGCCCGTTTGGATGACCGACCCGTCGGCAAGCACCACGTCAAGGCCGAGCACGTGATCGCGCATGACGCCGTATTTGACGCTGTTCGTGCCACTGGCATTCGTTGCCGCCATGCCGCCGATCGTCGCGTCCGCCCCTGGATCGACAGGGAAAAACAGCCCGTATGGCTTGAGCGCCTGGTTGAGTTGCAGCCGCGTCACCCCCGGCTCAACGATGGCGAGGAAATCGTCGGGTCGGATGTCAACAATGTGATTCATTTGCGTCATATCGAGGCTGATGCCGCCTTCAACCGGAATGACATGCCCTTCCAAACTCGTGCCGGCGCCAAACGGCGTCACAGGGATGCGGTGCTCGTTGGCAAACGCCAACACCCGACTCACTTCCTCCGCCGTTTTTGGAAACACGACGACATCCGGTTGGCGCGGCGCATGGTAGGCGATGCCTTTACTATGGTGCTCAAGCACCGTTTCGTTTTGGCTCACCCGCTCTCGGTCGCCGATCAGTTCCAGCAGCGATTCATATACACCCATCGCTCTCCCCCTTTTGTCTATCGAATGGCCCGGCCGCACCAGCCCCCTTCCATCACCGGGCGCTGGGCAGCCCATCCGTCAGTAGCGCAGCAACGTTTCGATTCCTTCCGCGATACGGGCTGGATTCGGCAGCCAATCATCTTCCACCGACGGCACCGGGTATGGCGTGTCATACCCGGCGACGCGCACGATGGGGGCCGAGAGGGCGAATAGCGCCCGCTCGCTGATCAAGGCCGCCACTTCGGCGCCGAATCCGCTCGTTTTCACCGCTTCATGGACGATCATCACCCGCCCCGTTTTTTCGACCGAGGCGAGGATGGCATCGATATCGAGCGGCTGAAGGCAGCGCAGATCGATCACTTCCGCGTCAATCCCTTTCGTCCGCATCTCATCGGCCAGTTTGGCGACAAGCGGCACGGTTGCCCCCCACGTAATGATCGTCAAATCTTCTCCTTCTTTCACAACCCGCGCTTGGCCGAGCGGAATCGTGTACGGTTCTTCCGGCACCTCCATCCGAAACGCCCGATACAGCTTCATCGGCTCCAAAAACAGCACCGGATCATCGTCGCGAATGGCGGAAATGAGCAATCCTTTCGCATCGTACGGATTGGATGGCATCACGACTTTCAAGCCCGGAGAATGGGTAAACAGTGCCTCCAGCGCATCGGAGTGCAGCTCCGGCGTCCGCACCCCGCCGCCGTATGGGCTGCGCACGACGATCGGGCACGAAAACCGCCCGCCGGAGCGGAAGCGAATGCGCGCCGCCTGCGCAGCGAGCTGGTCCATCGCTTGATACACAAACCCAAGAAATTGGATTTCGGCAATCGGCCGCATGCCATTGACCGCCAACCCGATCGACGTGCCGATGATGCCGGATTCAGCCAGCGGCGTATCAAACACACGGTCAGGACCAAACTGCTCAAGCAACCCATCCGTCGCCCGGAAGACGCCCCCGTTTTCGCCGACATCCTCGCCAAGCACGATGACGCGCGAGTTGCGCTCCATCTCTTGGCGCATCGCTTCATTGATCGCTTCGATCATCGTCAATTCAGCCATTTATTTCACCCCTTTTGCCTGCTTGCGCCGCATCACTTCCGCTTTTTGTTCGGCGAGCAATTTCGGCGCCTCGCTGTACACATGATCGAATACATCGGCAATGGAACCGGATGGGCTGGCAATGGCGGCCTCATACGCCGCTGTCACTTCCGCGTTCACTTCCGCAACGAATGCTTCTTCCTGCGCCTCCGTCCACAACCCGCGCCGCTCCAGCAGCACACGCAAGCGGTGGAGCGGATCTTTCCGCCGCCACGCTTCGACTTCTTCCGGCCGCCGGTACTTCGTCGGGTCGTCCGCCGTTGTATGCGGCCCAAGCCGATACGTGAGCGCCTCGATCAACATCGGCCCTTCCCCGCGGCGCGCCGCATCGACCGCCTGTTTCATCGTTTCATACACCGCCAACACGTCGTTGCCGTCAACCAGCACTCCTTTCATCCCGTAGGCAAGCGCCTTTTGCGCGATCGTTCGGCTCGCCGTCTGCTTGGCGTACGGAACGCTAATCGCATACTGGTTGTTTTGACAGAAAAAGATGACCGGCACGTTGTATACCGCGGCAAAGTTCATCGCTTCATGAAAATCGCCTTCCGATGTCGCTCCGTCGCCGAAATAAGCCACCGATACGTGCGGCTCGCCTTTCAATTTCGATGCCCACGCGCAGCCGACGGCATGCAGCGTCTGAGCGGCAATGATGATTTGCGTCGGAAAAATGTTCACCCCATCCGGCATCCGCTTTCCCGACAGGCGGCCCTGCACGTAATGGAAAAACTGTTCAAGCGGCATGCCCTGCAACAAACAGACCGCCACTTCACGGTAGCTCGGGAAAATCCAGTCGTCGTTTCGGAGCGCAAGAGCGCTGCCGACTTGCGCCGCCTCTTGGCCGCTGAACGGCGCATACGTTCCGATCCGTCCTTGCCGCTGCATGCGCAACAGCCGCTCATCGATGACGCGCGCCCGCCGCATCGCCCGATAAGCATCAAGCAGCCACCCATCGGAAAACGCCGCCAGCTTCTGTTCATCGCCATTCCCATGTTCATCGAGAATTTGCACCATCTCGATGGACAGCTCATTTGGATCGAACATCGAATCCCCTCCCCCATTGTTTTCCCCATGACCATCGCGGCCTCTTGATGCCGCTCAACAAATGAGACTACCGAACATCCAGCAGCAGCACTTCCGGATGGCTCAAATAGTGCGCCACCGTCCGCATAAACCGTCCGGCCGGCTCACCGTCAATGACACGGTGATCAAACGTGAGCGAGATCCCCATCATGTCGCGAATGACAATCTCATCGTCGATCACGACCGGTTTCCGCTTGATGGCATGCGCCCCGAAAATCGCCACTTCCGGGTAATTGATGATCGGCGTCGCAAACCATCCCCCGCCCGCGCCGGTGCTCGTGATCGTGAACGTGCTTCCTTGCAGCTCCTCAAGGCGAAGCGCCTGGCGGTGCGCTTTCTCGGAAAGTTCGGCGATTTCAACGGCCAACTCGCGAATCGATTTTTGATCGGCGTCGCGGATGACAGGCACCAACAGTCCCGCCTTCGTCGCCGTCGCGATGCCGATGTGATACCGTTTCTTCAACACGATTTCATTCGTCTCTTCATCAAGCGAAGCGTTAAACATCGGATATTCCTTCAGCGCCCTTGTCACCGCCTTAATGATAAACGGCAAATACGTCAGCTTGATCTGCTCCTTCGCCAGCTCGCTGGCAAGGCTTTTTCGAATCTCGACGAGCTTCGTCACGTCGATTTCGTCCATCCCGGTCGCATGCGGCGCCGTATACACCGATTTCACCATTTTTTCGGCAATTTTTTTGCGCAAACCGCGGAGTGGAACGCGCTCTTCTTCCTCAAACAAGGCATCCAAGCCCGCGATGGATGTCCATGTGGCTATACTCGCCTGCCGTCCTCCAGCCGCGCCGCCGGTCGGCAGGGCATCTTTCTTCGCTTCGTCCCTTGCCGCCACCGTCGCGGCCGCCTCCCGCTCCCTGACATACCGCTCCACATCGGCGAGCGTCACCCGGCCGCCTTCGCCCGTTCCTTCCACCTCATCGATCGGAACGCCCAACTCCCGCGCCCGCTTGCGCACCGACGGCGCCGCAATCGCCCGTTTGCGGGCTGGACGCAACGCTTCTCCATGAGCAGCAGGCACAGGCTCCCGAACCGAATCTTCAGTCGGCGCCGCTTCCCCCGCGACCGCCGCCTCGGTTTCCACGACAATCAACGGCTCTCCCACCTTGACCGTCGCCCCTTCCGGCCCAGCAAGCGCCACCACTTTCCCCGCCACCGGCGTCGTCATTTCGACCATGGCCTTATCAGTCTGTATTTCCGCAATCGGCTGATCGGCGTTGACGACATCCCCTTCACGGACGAGCCAGCGAATAATTTCGGCTTCATGCAGCCCTTCGCCAATATCAGGCAACTTAAATTCATAGATCATAGCGATATCCCCTTCCTCTTCTTCTCGTGTTGCGATTGGAAACAAACACAATGGTGCAGCATCGATGATGTTGCGATTATGAGGCAGTGCAGCGGTGAAGCGCTTACAAAATTCGTGGTGAGAATCTTTTTCTACGAAAATAGAAAATGAATATTCTAAATTTTTCAACCTACAAGGTTTATGATAGTATATAGATTGTCGACCTGTCAATATAAGGAGGACCGACATTTTTCGCTAGCTTCGACAACTCTCGATGAACGTTGTCATTATCGCAACATAACAACTTCTTGCCTGTGCGCCAAAGTCAAAGCGCATCGTTGAAAAAGCGACGATGATCCCCATCGACCGCTGCCAAAGAAAACAGTCGCATTCGGAAACCTTTTTAGAGGAATAGGAAAAACCAACCATCCCCTCCTCGCTAGTCATCCAACGCGGTAGGGGACACGGCTTCTCGATGGAAGAATCTTATTGTTGGAGGACATGGCTGTTGACTATTGACCTTCCCGCTTCGTTGACCGAAGGGAAAAGACGTCATACACAAGGGAGGAGTGAACATGCGCCTTGCGACCATTCATCATATCGCTGTCATTTGCTCCGACTATGAGCGGTCCAAACGGTTTTACACCGACATTCTTGGCTTTCGGCCCCTCCGTGAGCAATATCGCGCCGCCCGTCGCTCATACAAACTTGATTTAGAAGCGGACGGCGGCATTCAACTTGAGCTGTTCTCATTTGCAAACCCGCCCAAACGCCCAAGCTACCCGGAAGCGTGCGGCTTACGCCATCTCGCGTTGGCCGTCGATGACATTGATGAAGCCATTGCCTACTTGCGCCGCCATGGCATCAATCCCGAACCAGTTCGCATCGATGAAGCGACCGGCAAACGGTTCACCTTCTTCCAAGATCCGGACGGGCTGCCGATTGAGCTGTATGAAAACTAGAGAGAAAAGCGCACCTGCTCAATGACGATGACAAAACGAAGCCTCTCCATTGGTTTATGGTACAATGGGGATCGATACAAATGAAGGAGGCCAAACAACATGGTTCGATTCGCAACAATCGGCACAAACTGGATCACCGAAGCGTTTATTGACGCCGCGCGGCTCATCGATTCCTTTGAACTCGCCGCCGTCTGCTCGCGGACGGACGAGACAGCGAAGCGGTTTGCCGAGAAGGTTGGCGCGCCGCACACGTTCACCGATTTACACGAACTGGCAGGCAGCCCTGACATTGATGCCGTCTACATCGCGAGCCCCAATGCGTTCCACGCTGAACAAGCAATTTTGTTGATGAACCACGGCAAACACGTCCTATGTGAAAAACCGCTCGCCTCGAATGCGAAAGAAGTCGAGGCGATGATCGCAGCGGCCGAACGAAACGGCGTTGTTCTGATGGAAGCGATGAAGTCAACGCTCATGCCCAACTTCGCAGCCATCCGCGAGCACCTGCCGAAACTCGGCCGCATCCGCCGCTATGTGGCGAACTACTGCCAATATTCATCGCGCTATGATGCCTACAAACAGGGGACGGTGCTGAACGCCTTCAACCCCGCTTTCTCGAACGGGGCGCTCATGGACCTTGGCGTCTACTGCCTGTACCCGATGGTCGTTTTGTTCGGCAAGCCCCGCAGCGTGAAGGCGCAAAGCGTGAAGCTCGCATCCGGCGTTGACGGCGAGGGGGCGATCGTGTTGGATTACGGGGACATGGATGCAGTCGTCTTTTATTCCAAAATCACAAACTCGCACTTGCCTTCAGAAATCCAAGGCGAAGACGGAAACATGATCATCGACGCCATCCATACGCCGGCGAAAATCGACATTCGCTACCGCGACGGGCGCGTCGAGGACATCACCGTCCCGCAAGACAAACCGCCGATGTATTACGAGGCGAAAGAGTTTATCCGTCTCATCGAAAGCGGGGAACGGGAGTCTGCCATCAACTCGCACCGCCATTCGCTTTGGACGATGGAAATCATGGACGAAGCGCGAAGACAAACCGGCATCCTCTTTCCCGCCGACGAGCGATAAACGAAAAGTTCCAACCGGGTCTGTGTAAGGACCGGTTGGAACTCTTTTTCAGGCGGTTCTTTTGCCTCATCGGATTCCGTTGATAAGCAAAACGAGTAGCGTGTATGTGCAACTAACCAAGGACTGAGGACCGAGCTCCTTACTGGAAACCACGGTGTCACCTTCGGCTAAAATACGGGCCAAGCCATCCGTTTTCGTGCGTAATGACAAACGTCCAGTTGAACTCGCTGTCCACCACGTATAGATCGACCTTGTCGTTTTCCATTGCCAGATCGGCAGCTTTCAAACCGGAAGCGTCCTCCACTTTGAACGCATCGTCGCTGTGTTGAAAGAAAAGATAGCAGCACGTTTTCTCTTCTTGATCAAACGCCGTCTCCGCTTCTTCTCCCGTTAAACAGTCTCTCATTTCATAGCTGAACACATGCCATAAGTAGCCGTTGACTTCATTCCGATTATGAAGGTGGATGTGTTGTTTTTCTTCCGCAGTCAAATGGCCGGCAAACACCCTTTCCCACTGTTGTCGTAATTGCTCCCCGAAACCGGACTGTTTGCTGATTTTTATGTTTCGGCGAGCTAACTGATGAAATAACTCCATTCGGTTTCTCCCCCTGTGACCTGATGTGGCACCGCCTTCATTGGTGTGCTCATTTCGTCTGTCAGAACGTGCGATGGATCGACAAGATGGCTTCTCACCATCTTTTTCGCGCCGAGCGGTTTTCGTCCGTTCAGCCACTTCCCTGTTTCCGTCCGCACTTCGATGAGCAGCTGCCGCGCACCCTATGCACGGCAGTTTCTGCGCCTTGCCGCCCCGTTCCTATTCACCCGTCTCGGCAAAACGGCGGAGGCGCGCGCCAATTTCATCGCGCACGCGGCGGAACACCCCGAGTTTCTCCTCTTCTGTCCCTTCCGCTTTCGCTGGATCATCAAAGCCCCAATGGACGCGCTTCACGTGCGGCGGAGTGACCGGACAATGGTCGGCCGCATGGCCGCACAGCGTCACGACCAAATCGGCGCGATTCAGCAAGTCCGGGTCGATGACATCAGACGTTTGCTTCGCAATATCAATGCCGACTTCCTTCATCACCTTGACGGCATTCGGATTGAGCCCATGCGCTTCAATCCCGGCGCTGTACACGTCCCATTCATCGCCTAACAGTTGCTTGGCCCAGCCTTCCGCCATTTGGCTGCGGCATGAGTTTCCCGTGCATAAGAAATAAATGATTTTTTTCTTCATCGTTGATTCCCACCTTTATTTTGATTCTGGAGCAGCTGAGGAAAAATACTTTCGCTGAAACGCCAAGGCGACGTTGACAAGCGCGAGCATCACCGGCACTTCAATAAGCGGGCCGATCACCGCCGCAAACGCCGCACCCGAATGAATGCCAAACACCCCAATGGCGACGGCAATGGCCAGCTCAAAGTTATTGCTTCCTGCTGTAAACGCCAGCGTCGTCGACACCGGATAGCCAGCCCCCCATTTTCTCGCCAAAAAGAACGACACAAAAAACATGATAACAAAATAAAGAAGCAACGGAATGGCAATCCGGACGACATCAAACGGCAAGTTGACGATCATATCGCCTTTGAGCGAAAACATTACGATGATCGTAAACAAAAGCGCAACGAGCGTCAGCGGGCTGATTTTCGGAACGAATACCGTGTCATACCATGACCGGCCTTTCACTTTCACCAGCGTAAACCTTGTCGCCATGCCGGCGAAAAACGGAATTCCCAAATAAATAAACACCGATTTCGCCACTTCCGCCATCGTGATCTCAACAATCGCCCCCTCCAACCCGAGCCATTCCGGAATGACTGTCACAAACACGTACGCATACAGCGAGAAAAACAATACTTGAAACAGTGAATTGAAGGCGACAAGACCCGCTGCGTACTCTGTGTCACCGCGCGCCAGGTCATTCCAGACGATGACCATGGCGATACAGCGGGCGAGCCCGATTAAAATCAAACCAATCATATACTCCGACTTGTCAGGCAAAAAGACGACCGCCAATATGAACATAAGCAGCGGACCGATCACCCAGTTTTGCACGAGGGATAAGACGAGTACCTTCACATCTTTGAACACGCGTCCCATTTCCTCGTAGCGCACTTTTGCGAGCGGCGGATACATCATCAACATCAAGCCGATCGCAATCGGAATCGACGTTGTCCCCACTTGCAGACGGTTCAACCCATCCACCAGCCCCGGAGCCCAAATCCCGATTCCAATCCCAGCCGCCATCGCTAAAAAAATCCATACCGTCAAAAAGCGGTCTAAAAACGACAACCGCTTCGGTTCACAACAATCCACCGTTCTTCACCTCGTTGTTTAAAGTCAGCACCCGCAGCGGGCCGCGGGATTCGCTGTCTCGATTTTGCGAATGTTTTCGTCTTGGTCCGGAACGTATGACAACACCGCTTGCAGCAGGGAGTAGTATTCGCTTTGCGGCCGGAGCGAATAATACACCCATTGCCCCCTCCGCTCCTCTTGGATCAGCCCGGCGTCTTTCAACTTGCGAAGATGCTGGCTGATCGCCGGCTGGCTTGACGAAAACACCTCAAGCAGCTCGCACACACAGCACTCCCGCTGATTCAAAATCGCCAAAATCGTCAGCCGCGTCGGATCGCCGAGCAGCTTCAACACCCGAGCGGCTGCTCCTATCTCCATTGCGAGTTGCGGCATATCACCCCTCCATTCATCATCATATCATGATTTGCTTATATAAAAACGAACATCCATCATGAAACGGCCACGCCGACCAATGAAATGGTTTCCGTCAATCAGTATATAATTAAATAATTATATAAGTCAACCATGATGTATCGACAAAAGCAAGAAAAGCGAGCGTGCCGCATGTTTCCGCCGCACGCCCGCCAATGTCAGTCCATCCGCTTTTTCGCCGCCGACAACAGATCGACCGCCTTCGTCCCGACTCCGACAAACGTCTCGAGAATCGCCTGCGCCCCGGCGATCGAAAAGATAAAAATCAACGGCATGGCGATCTTTGGGATGAATAAATACCCAAGCGCGAGAAAAACCGCGCTCCACACTCCCGCACACCAGTAACAGTTCAACAAATAGCCGAATTTCGATTTCGGCACCTTCTTGATTTCCGTACTCCCGTCTTCGTGTTGGATTGTCTCTTTTTTCATAAACGGATTGCGAATAAACTCCGTGATCTTATCAAAGACGATCAAGTGGGTGAACCGATAGCTGGCCAAAATGATCATGATGTACGTCATCCAGTCGAGTTCACGAAGCATGGCGAGTCCCTTTCTTTTGCGAGCTTTTCCTTTAGTATGAACCAAGAAGCGCTTCGTTATGAACCTATATATAGATGCAACGAAGAAGTCTAACACATCCTTGACGGAAAAGCGGTTTGTCCATTTTCGACTGTCGAAGGCAAGCCACAGGCTTGCCTCCGTCACACCAAGGCGTGACGGAAGACCGAACAACCGCCTGTTTCACAGACCTATATATGGGTCTGGAAGCGGCGTTGTTCGGTCGCCCGACAGTCGATCAAATACTCGGTAAAAGCTGCAAATGGTAAAGCTTCAAATTGCATCTATATAGCACCATGGGTTCTAAAAATAAAAAATCTTTTTTTTGACCCTGTTAAGGTGCGAAATGTGAAGTATAATATTGACAGGATGCTCATCGAACGATGCATCTAATTTTACAAATGTCCTCTAGCACATCATCAATTGATTGAATATTAAAATCTCTTTCTATAAGTATGTACTTTGGATTCGTGCGTTGCAATATCCATTCTGTTGATGTCAAAATCTCGTTATTGATAGAATTAGAATGTGTATCTCTTAGCACTCCTCCACGATCCCTCTCAAATCCAGAAACATGAATACATTCAATTCTTTCAAAAGGATATTCTGATGTATATTCTTCAAAAGAATAGTTATTATTTAAAGCTGTTACATACGCATTTGTTACATCAAACAAAATTTTTATACGAGGATTCACATCCTTCAGTAATTCTTTAAAGAACCTTCCTTCACTTAAGACATTCTTATTAGACAACTTATTTTGTGTAATATTCTCTATTAAGATCGGATTAGAAAAAAAGCTTGATGTAATTTCCAGATTCCTTCTCATTATCTGTACATTTTCCACAGTATACTCTATCGGAAAAACCTTCGATAAATAAATGCCATGTATATGGGAATAGGCGACATGATCTGAATAATATTTTGCATTTACATAATCACTGTAGAAAGCATACTGTTCAATTGCCGGTCTGTATATTCCTTCTTTTGAACCCAAGGAGGATCGTAAACAATGTATACCTATATCAACATTATTTTCCTTACATAGTTTCAATAACCTTTTAGTCTCCTTATATCCAGTTATATCGGGCATGAGTTCGAGAAAATCTACGTATTTAATTAATTCATCAATAAATTCCTCGTGAATAGAATCTCTGTAACATAATCCTATTTTCATTCATCTTCTCCCCTTATTCGCGCAAAAAATACAAAAATAAACAAACTTAACGTAGCGTTTATTAATAACATCAGATGAACAGTAAGGGAAATGTACATGGCGAAAAAACTAAATAATAAAGTAGAGACGGATGTAACAACATTAATTAATTGCATTAGCTCCCTCTTGTCCCTTGTTTTATTTTTCTGAAGAAAAATCGTATTTATATAAACATTTATGCTCACACCTAGAGTGATAATAGTACTCAGTACTATAACTTGAAAAATAAGGGAGACATCAACATAATATATCACCATGAAAAACACAGTTAATATAAAGTAAAAGAGAGGAATATACTTACTCCAAATCCTATCCTTCAGATATCTCAGAAATAAAATGTTCATTGTTCCCGGTAATACAAATGGAATAAAAGATAACTTGATCATGCCTGCCTCATTAAATCTTTCTACTAAAGATGGTATCCATAGAATGGGAATGGATGATATAAGCCCAACAAATAGTAACAAAAATAAACTATTTACTTTCTTTTTACCGGCAATAGAAGCCTTGCTATATGAAAAACCGTGTTCAACATTTACACTTGCCATGACTAAAAACAAAATGAATGATAAGAAAATGTATATACTTAAAGGAATACTGAAAATGATAGCCCCTACTCCAAATCCTATAAGTTTCGCTAAATTCCCAACTATACTAATTTTCACCATACCGCCAAATAAGCGTTTCTCCTCTTCGAATATTTTTCTTTCCAAACTTCTTCCGACATACGAAGAAGAGAAAACTGAAATGGCGTATACAGCTAATAAGATCATTCCTTGATCTTTTAGAATAAATGACAAAAAAAATAGTATCAATAAAAGAAAGCTTGTCACTGCACTAATAAGCCGAGAATGTAAAGTTGAAATTTTCTTTATATAAGAAAAGTCAATAAAAATGAACATGCTAATAATTGAGTTTGTAATTATAACCCAAAAAGGGGAGATATGGGAAATAGATACAATTCTAGTTATCGTGTAGGAATAAAGAATACCAGATAACAAAATTAAAAATAAGTATAGTAAAGCAATAAATTGAATTTCCTTAACATATCTCATAATACACTCTTTCCACTTCTTGTGTTTTTTTGAATTCTTCGTACTCTAGTATGTGACTGAAAAAAAAGACAGATGCGTCCTCCCCATCTTCCGAAACATATAGCTCATAACCATCCTTGAATTTTACTAATATTCCATAATTAAAATCTCTAAAGTAACTAACCATTGTTTCTAAAATAGACCTTACTATGTCATACATATGAATCTGATAAGTATACTTAACGACTTCTAAGAAAAAAAAGAAAGAAAACGAACAATCCCTTTCAAAGTAGATTCGAAGTATGTCAGCTTGAACATTTCGAGGGAGTTCGACATTCTTAGGTAAATACTCTTTAAATATAATCATAAATCGATCGAGAGATTGAATGACAAATTTTTCGAAAATTTCATCCCTAGAATAAATATACATTGAGTACACATGCAAGTAAAAGCCCCCCATGGCTAGCACCTTTATGTAGGCGTAGCCATGGAGGTTTAACTTACCAGTCATAACAAGTTGCTTTAGCTGGTTTTTTCCTAGACTTCTTGATCACTTTTACTCGCATGTTTCCCCCCTTTCTACTAAAAATCGTATACATTACCAATTATATATATATATATTATATATTGTCAATATAAAATTTTTTTAAAAATAATACTATACATACAACACATCCTGCACACCGTAGGCGTTGCGGCACTTCCGGCAAAGATCCTGTGGGCTCAATCTGCAAGCCGAGCTATGGGAGAAAAATTAGCTGCGGAAGGCTTCACGTGAAAAGAATCAACCCTATGCACAGCCCCTGAACACGCTCATGAAATGGCTTTTTTCATGGCTAGAGCCAAATCGCCCACAACATAGTACATGCGAATGTTTCTCTATTGTAAATTAGCACATTATTTCAGAATCCCTTTTTCAAATTATTTCAGGCGGATTCGGAAATAATGTGCAAAATTTTTGCGGATTGTTCCGGATTTTGCACATTCTTTCGGAACGTTTGCACGCTCTTTCAGATGAAGATTTCCAGCGCGCCTGATGGACCTATGGAAAAGAGAAAGCACAAAAGAGGCCGATTCGGCCCCTTTCGTGCTAATACCCCATTTCCTCTGCGGCCATGCGCACCATTTCTTCGTCAATGGCGTCCTTTTTCAGCTGATACCCGTATAACAGGCACGTCGTGGCCAACGTGTTGATCACCCGAGGCCATCCCCGCGACTGCAGGGCAATCGCCTCTAACGCCGATGGGGTGAAGATCGGATGCTTCGCCCCGGCCTGTTTCATCCGATGCTTGATGTAGCCCGCCACCTCTTCCTTCTCCAGCGGCCCCATCCGGTATCGCATGATGATCCGCTGGTCGAGAGGGCGGTGCTGATTGAGCCGCAGCTTCCCCTGTAAATGGGGCAGCCCGGCCAAAATCAAGACAAATGGGTTGGTCGAATCCATCTCAAAGTTGAACAAGATCGCGATGTCCTGTAAAAATGCATCCTTCGCTAAATGCATCTCGTCCAAAATGAACACCGGCGTGATCCGCCGTTCATGATACAATCGCTCGATCGCCTGCTGGATTTGGCGGAAGAGGTCTACCTTGCGGTACTTCGGTTCCTCTCCTAATCCCAAGGCCAAACCACGGTAAAAATCCATCACGCCTCCGGTGGATAACGGAAAGTAGACGACATGATACAATGATGGATTCAATGATTCTTTCAGCGCCCGAAGGGCGAACGTCTTGCCCGCCCCCGGCTCTCCGATCAACAGCCCGATCCCCCGGGTTCGTTTCACGTACTCCAGCGCCCGCAACGCTTCCTGAAACGGCGCCCCTTGATACGCCTCGGACGGGTCTGTTTCTTTCGCAAACGGCTCCCGCGAAAGGGAGTAAAACGATTTATACACCGTGTTCTCCCTCCTTCGCCGGAATCGCCGCAAACGGGGACCGATGGCGTTTTACATAGGCGTTGTCCTCCAAACGAACCCGAACGGCCTCCGCCACCTTCCTTCCATCTTCGTACACATAGACGCCCCGTTCGTCATAGCGGAGTTCAATCGATTGCCCAATGAACCGGGGCGGCACTTCATACAGCTGCTTGTTCAAGGTGATCGTTCCATCGGCTTTGACCTTGCGTTGCTCCCGCTTCAGAAAAATCGCATCCAGCCAATCGCCATCTTCGATGAACGACACGAGATGCACTTGCGATTGAAACACCTCATGCGGCGTTTTTCCGTCCAGCGAGGCGTGCGGTTTTCGATGATACTCCTCTTCAAGCCACCTCCAAAAACGCTCGTTCAGCTCTTCGAGCGACTTCGGGGGATCCAACTCCAGCAGCGGATAAAACCGCGTCTGTACGGTGCGGAAGAACCGTTCGATTTTCCCTTTGCTTTGCGGGTCATACGGCTGGGTGTGGATGAGCGTAATTCCCATCTCGGCGCACGCATACTGCAGCACCTCGGATCGATAAATTTTCCCGTTGTCCGAGTAAATGCGCTTCGGCTTCCCGCAACGAAGCACCGCTTCCTTCGTGACGATCCGCAGCCCGTCAAACTTCTCCGAAGGGAAACTATACGTACGGCACAAACCGCGAGCAGTCATCGATATAGGCGATCAAAAACGTTTTCTGGGCTTTCCCATTGACTCGAATCGTTGGTCCATGGGATAAGTCCCCTTGCCAAAGCTCATTGATCTGGTCATACGCAAAGCGCTTTCGCTCCGGCATGGGCAAGATTTCTTTCCCGACAAGGTTGTGTTTTTTCAACAATCGGTATATAGTAAAGTAAGAGATATGGTTTTTTGGGATTTCCCCCTGCTCGATCAGGTGTTCGTAGAACACCGTCACGGGCATGGTGGGATGTTCTTTTCTTAGGGCTAAAATATGATCCTCATCATCGGGCGACAGACGCCTTGAGTGGCCGCGGTCCGAACGGCGCTTCGGCTTTAAGGCGTCAAAGCCCCCTTTTTTGTATCGGGTGCACCAATCGAGGATCGTCTTGGCTGCGATTCGTTTGTCGCCTTGGTGGGGAACATGGTGCACTCGCTCGCTCACCTCTTTCAGATACGCCTTCGGTTCCACCTGCCCATTCACCAACGGAGCGATTAGCCCGTACCGAAACAGGGCAATGTCGTGTCTCATCGACTCATCCATTCGAATCTCCTCCTTGTCTCACTTGGAATCAGGACCGTTCCGGTCCGTCTGCCCTTATCGTACCGGATCGCTTTTTCTCCGTCGATAGGAAAGGTTTGTGGGAACCTCAACCATTCCAATTTAGGATATGTATGTAAAATCAGGATCCCATTTGATTCGCAAAAGGGTGTCGGAATCCGTCCTTCCACATGTCTCTGATGACCGAATAGAGACCGTGTTTCTCCAACGTCCGGATCCACCAGGAAGCCCGTTCCTTTTCTTTTTTCACGATAGGGCCTATGATCCTCCACCGCCTCGCAAAAAAGCTGTGAAGGTTTGATAGGTTTCGGCAGAACCGCCGGACATAAAAGATGATGCCGTCCTTTGTCGGGAGAAACGGAGCCCGGTTCGTCCCCTCGGTCAATCCCAACTGCTCTTTCACGACTTGCCATATGGCGGACAACGTATACTGAAAATACGGGAGGAGAAAGGAAGGCAGCACACTCACCGTCTTCAAGCATTCCCGACAGCGATACCGGACAATCCAAATGCGATAATCACCATGTGGGGTCAATGCGTTTCGCTCATAGTAGCCGTGGCGGTGCAACGAGCGCTTGGCCCGGCAATGCGGACACTGTGTCAGAAGAGGGAAGTCGTTTTCTTTTCCACGCTCTGCATACGTTTGGACGTCAATGCCAAAGTCATGAAATTGAATCACGTCCTCCTCCCCCTCCTCTGAATCGATGGATTTTCTCTTCCGAAATAATTCACAAAAAATTTAGCACATTCTTTCAGAAAAGGGGAGAGGGCTTTCTGAAGGAATGTGCAAAAAAATGGCTCTTTTGTTCCGAAATAAAGTGATAATTTACATTTGTCGATCACTTGGTGGAATCCTTCTCCCCGTTCACGTGCGGCCGAGGAGCCCGGAATCCCTTCCAATTCCACAATGTTTCCGCCGTTTTTCAAGTGGTCGACGATAAATTGCGCCGCCATTTTTCCTCCTGCCACATTGTCAGAAGCGATATGGGTGACCACTTTCCCGCCGTCCGCGCTGCGGTCGACGGTAATGACCGGGATGTTGGCGCTGTTGGCGGATTCAATCGCAGACGTGACAGCGCTTGAGTCCGTCGGGTTGACCAGTAGCACATCGACTTTTTGCCTCATTGACTTCGTTCCTGTTCGGCCAAAAATGATTCCACCTCCTCTCGTCTCGGCATCCCAGCCTGCGCCCCGATTTTTGTCACGGACAGAGCCGCAGCCGCATTGGCAAATCGGCACGCTTCATGAAGCGCCTTCCCTTCCGCCAGCGCCACGGCAAGTGCCCCGTTAAACGTATCGCCCGCGCCCGTCGTATCCACGACGGGAACGTGGAAACTTGGAATGAGCCGTTCTTGTCCATCTTGCCAAATGCGCACCCCTTTGGCCCCTTCGGTGACAATGAGCTGATCGACAAACGATTCTTCATCCATCTTGTCAAACAAAATGCCCCGTTCATGTTCATTCGGCGTCAAGAAACTCGCCTGCTCGAGCACCACGAGCGGCAGCGGCTGGGCTGGAGCTGGGTTCACGATGACGCGCACGCCGTGGCGATGCGCGATCGAAACGGCCCGCTCCACAACAGGAAGCGGGATTTCCAGCTGCAGTAAGCACACATCGCTTTCGGCGATCACGGATTCATATGGATCCAGATCCTCCGGCGTCAGCGCATGATTCGCCCCAGGGACGACAATAATGCGGTTGTCCTGTTGCGAAATCGTAATCGCAGCAATGCCGGTACGTTGATGTGTAACCGATTTCACACAATCGACGGAAACGCCTTCATTTTGCAACGAACGGATGAGCTCTTGACCAAACGCATCATCCCCCACCGCACCAATCATTCGCACGTCGGCGCCAAGACGGGCGGCCGCCACCGCCTGGTTCGCTCCCTTGCCGCCGGGAGTGGTGAGAAACCGCTCGCCCAAGATGGTCTCCCCTTGGTTTGGAAAGCGTGCCGCCACGGTGACTAAGTCCATGTTGATACTACCGATCACGGTAATGACAGGCTTGTTCACGTTTGTTCCCTCCTTGACGTCGATTGCCGCACCATTAATTGAACCGGAAGCTGATAATGAATTTTTTCCAGTGGCTTTCCTTCGATTTGTTTGATTAAAATTCTGGCCGCGATGGCCCCCATTTCATAAATGGGCTGAGACACCGTCGACAGCTCAGGGGTGGTCATTTCCGTCAACGGGATGCCGTCGTAACCGATAATCGCAATATCATCAGGAACTCTCAATCCGCACTGCTGAACCGCTTTCAACGCACCGACCGCCATCGCGTCATTGCCGGCAAAAATGCCATCGATCTCATGATCGGTCAAAGCCGCCATCACCGCTTCTTTGGCCTGCTTGAGCTGGTAGTTCCCCTGAATCACTAACCGCTGCTCCCAAATCCCCAGTTCCATCATTTCATCCTGGTAACCACGAAAGCGCTCAACCGCGTTGACCACATGCATCGGACCTTGAATATGAGCGATGCGCCGACACCCCATTTCATACAAATGTCTAGTCGCCAACCGCGCACCCCCATAGTTATCAGCGACCACAGACGGATACCGCTCATGGAACGGACGGTCCAGCACAACAATCGGAACATCCCATTCATCCACTTCATCCGGCGTCAATTGGTTCGTTGTCAAAATGACACCGTCCACATATTTTTGTTTTAACACTTCGATGTATTCCCGTTCTTTTTCGGCTTTTTCATCGGAATTGCATAGAATAACCGTATAGTCATAAATATTCATCACATCTTCCACCGCGCGCACGAGTTCCGGAAAGAATGGGTTGGTAATATCAGGGACAATCAA
The DNA here is from genome assembly GCF_000733845.1 of Geobacillus vulcani PSS1. Taxonomy (GTDB): domain Bacteria; phylum Bacillota; class Bacilli; order Bacillales; family Anoxybacillaceae; genus Geobacillus; species Geobacillus vulcani. The sequence continues at coordinate 1,159,673 of NZ_JPOI01000001.1, read as the reverse complement.
TCCAACCGTTTTGGATGTTTTTTTAAACAGCGCCCTCGCCACTTCACTCGGCTTGTAATTCAGCTCCTTCATCGCCTGTCTGACGCGCTTCTCCGTTTCTTCATTCACGTACCCGTTTTGATTCAACACCCGCGACACGGTGGCGACGGAGACACCCGCACGCTTTGCGACATCACGAATCGTTGCCATTGTCGATTCCTTCTCTTTCGTTGATGTAACCGGTTACAGATAGTATACATGATTTTGGCGAAGCCATCAAGCATTTTCCTATCCCTTCTCACCCCGAGGCTCCTTTTAAACATGGAGGTCAGTCATATTGTGATTTTCCCCTCCTACGGTTATAATAAGAGTGAAAAAACCATACGATAAAAGCAGGACATTGGTAGCCACCAATGTCCTGATCGACACGCACGGCTGCTGCAAGAAGTGCAGTGGCCCGGAAGCGAGCAGGAGCAACCCACCCTCACCTAGGCCGAGCAGGGTGGGTTACTTCTCTTTTGACACCGCAATGACTGCCACGACAAGCGACGCAAAAGAAATCATTAAGGACAACGCCTCCGCAACAGTCATCAATCCAGCAGCACCCCCTTTCATCAAGGGAGTCGCCACTGCCCACCCTGCGTAAACCGTGCATTTGTATTATACCATGCTCGATGCAACCCACAAATAGATCTTGGCAAATTGAGGATGTTTTTCCATCACACAAAAAACTCCTTGCCCGCCGCAAGGAGTGTTGTTCGCTATTCTTTTTTCCACCGCTCGCTCGCTTCATCCGCCTGTTTGGCCGCCGCCATCATACTCATGATGACAAGCATCACAGACGAACCGACAAACATTCCGGCGATAAACGCGACCATGGCCATCTCTCCCTTTTCTTTGAAACTAGTTATTTGCCATTCTTTCCTTTTTCGCCCCGGCCTATACGTTGGGAGAGTTTGTTATCATATCATACGCCGCGCTGGAGCGAACGATGCCTCGCTTTCCGCCAACGGCAGCAAAAAAACACGATGACTAAAGCGATCAGCGCCCCACATGAGTCGATCGCCACATCTTTCGGCGTCGCCGTCCGCCCTGGCTCAAACGATTGATGCCATTCATCGGTTGCGGCATAAGCGGTCGCAAACAGCCAGGCGCCGATATACGATGCCCGCCTCGGGAACAGCGCCCGCCAGACCAACACAGCCAAAATGCCGAATTCGGTCAAATGCGCCGCTTTGCGAATGAGGAAGTTCAAGAACGAAGGACCTTCCTCCTCCCCGCCGCCAAACGGCCAATACGAGAGAATCACTTGCAAGACGTGAGCGGTATTCGCTCCGGTGAACCACGAAGACTCGCTAAACATATAAATGACGAGACACCAAAGCATGACGGGGAGCCAGCGGGAGAGAAGTTCTCTCATCGTTTTCACCTGCCAACCACCTTGTTGCCGACAAAGCGAACCAACGAAAGCAGGCGCCTTGTCCGCGAAATCCTTTACCATCATAACAAGGATGGCGATAGTTTTCCATTTTCTTTTTTCAAAGCGGGGATAACGGGGTTGGTTGGAAAATCACCTAGGAGAAGGGTAATTTAATCATGTATACGGTTCTATCATGTCATTTCTCAATTAGAAAACCCTTGTTGCATCGGTTCTGTTTTCCACTCACTCTCCCATTGATGAAGGGGAGATCAGCGTTTTTCACCAACCTTCTAGAAAGCCGGTGAAAAACCGCTGTCACACCCCGATCGGCGGCATTTTCATTCAGAAAAGAAAGTGGATTCTACAAAGTTTCTCTAATTGGGAAATTGATGGGATCAGTAACATTTTACACTAAATCACCAGCCTCCTAGGTTTGAACCTAAAGAAGGGACCTTCTCCGTTTAAAAAATTCCCTCCATCCAGCGAAGTCCTTCCTCAAGAGAAAATTTCCCCCGTTTATGTTGGGCTCAACGCGGGTATAGTAGTAAAAGAAAAATCTGTACATTCTTTCGAGCCAGTACTATAATTTTTAGAAAGAAGGCGAAGTGAGGTGATTCGCGTGCCCCCTGCTTTAGAGAAAATGAACGTGTCATTGTCTTGTTCTCAACATATGAACAATCAGCCGGACAAGAACCTTTCTTTTGCTGAGTTACGAAAAAAGCTGGCCAAACCTGCTCCATTTGGGAAAAATTGGTGGACATATACAAACAAGGAAGGTAGTTTCGCATGTCGTTTGTCATGACCTATCAAGAAGTTTTAAATGAAAATTTTGGACAAGCGTCTATCTACATTGATGCTTGTTTTATTTTGTCCTATATGGACTCTGATGACCCAAGGGGAGATAAGGTATGTGAGATTCTCCAAAAGTGGGATCATGAAGGGATTCATAAATTAGGGATAAGCACCCATGTATTTGGAGAGGTGTTGCATAACTTATTCATTCAAGAGGTATTGTTGCCGCTAGAAACTTATCACCGCAGTCAATCCCATCGGCCTTTGGCATCTCATCACAACCATCTCCCTAGAAGGCCGGTGATTTACTCGCGCAACCGCTTCCCGGAACCGTTTCTCAAGTAGAAAAAGCTTGTTGCATCAGCCGCTATGTTCGCGCGTTCCATCATCGATCAAGGCAAACAGCGATTTTTCACCAACCTTCTAGAGAATTGCACGAAAGCATATCATCCCTTCTCACTTCCTAATGGGCGAAAGGCGGAACCGGTTATTCCGCTTCCGCCAACAATTTCAACGTTGCGCCGATAAACAGCTGCACGCCGATCTCAAGCGCGTCTTCGTCAATCGTAAAGCGCGGGTGGTGATGCGGGTACACGATGCCTTTTTCTTCGTTTCGGGCGCCGACGTAAAAGAAGCTGCCCGGCGCTTTTTGCAAGAAGGCGGAGAAATCTTCGCCGCCCATGTTCGGTTTCAAGCGGGCGACGGCTTCGTCGCCCAACAGTTCGCGCGCTGTTTCCTCAATGACGCGGGTCACTTCGTCATGGTTGATCACCGGGCGATAGCCGTAGTCAAACTGGAACTCGTACGAGGCGCCGTGCGCTTCGGTAATGCCTTTGACAATGCGCTCCATCCATTGCGGCACCGTGCGACGCAACGTGTCGTCAAACGTGCGCACCGTCCCTTGGATTTCAACTTTTCCGGGCAGAACGTTGTCCGCCGTGCCGGCGACAAATTGCGTCACGGATACGACGAGCGGCTCGAGCGGGTCGACGTAGCGCGAGACGATGTGCTGCAAGTTCGTCACGACTTGCGCCCCGATGGCGATGGCATCGATCGTTTGATGCGGCATGGCCCCGTGGCCGCCTTTGCCGATAATGCGAATGAAAAAGCGGTCTGGTGCAGCCATCATCGGTCCGTACACAATGCCGACTTTTCCGCGCTCCAGCGGCGACCAAAGGTGTGTGCCGATGACGACATCGACCCCGTCCATGACGCCCGCTTGCACCATCTCTTCCGCCCCGCCCGGGAACAGTTCTTCCGCATGTTGGAACAAAAAGCGGATCTCGCCGCGGATGGCATCGCGCAGCTGGGAAAAAATTTTCGCCGTCCCAAGCAGCATCGCCGTATGGCCGTCATGGCCGCACGCATGCATGACGCCGGGATGTTTTGACGCAAATTCAAACGTGTTTTCCTCTTGAATCGGCAGGGCGTCCATATCGGCGCGAATGGCGACGACCCGCCCGGGCTGCTTGCCGACAAGCCGCGCCATCACGCTCGTTTTCGTCGGCCGCGAAAGCTCAAGGTGGCCGAACGATTGCAGCGTCTCGTAAACAAACTGCGCCGTTTTCTCCTCTCGGAATGACAATTCAGGATGGGCGTGCAGATGGCGGCGCCAGGCGATGACGTCCGCTTTCACTTCATCGACGAGTCGTTTGATCTCTTCCCTTGTCATCACGTTCCCCCTCTTTTCCTCTTATGAATATTATAAAATAAAATTTCCGAATTTTCACTTCAATTCGTTTAAAAGACAAGCAACCCCCGTTTGTTTCATGAGTGGCTGCTTTCTCAAACATCATTCACAATATTCCATTGTTTCCTTCACCGGTTGTCGCCCTCCACCCGCCGGCGGCCGCCCGATCGACTCGTAGATCAAGCCGGCGGCCGCTGCTTGTTTGACGTCATAGCAATTGCGTCCGTCCACCACCAGTGGCGTGTTCATGAGCGCTTTGTAGCGGCCAAGGTCAAACTGCAAGACGGCCGGCCATTCGGTGAAAATCAAGCAAACGTCCGCGTTGCGGATGGCTTCCTCGATCGTCTGGCAACAGACGACCGCATCGCCGAACCGGCGGGCGACATGCCCTAGGGCAGCCGGATCCCAGACGCGCACGTTTGCCCCTTCGGCAATGAGCCATTCGATGTTCGCCAAGGCGGGAGACTCGCGCACATCATCGGTGCCGGGCTTGAACGCCGCGCCGAGCACCGCCACCGTTTGATTGCGAAAGTCGCCGATATACGAACGCGCCTTATCGATCAGCTTCCACTTTTGCTTTTCGTTGACATCGATCGCCGCCCAAACCGTTTTGAGCGAATAGCCATAGGAAGCGGCCAGGGCATACAAGGCGTTCGCATCTTTCGGCAGGCAAGAGCCGCCATAGCCAACGCCAGCGCGCAAAAAGCGGCGGCCGATGCGCGGGTCCATGCCAATTCCTTCCGCCACCGCCTCAATGTCGGCGCCGATCCGCTCACAGACGTTGGCGATTTCGTTAATATAGGAAATTTTCAACGCTAAAAACACATTGGCGGCGTATTTGATCATCTCCGCGCTTTTCCGGTCGGTGACCACATACGGAAGCGCAAACGGGGCGTACAGCTCCTTCATCACCCGTTCAGCGCGGTCTGAATCCACTCCCAATACGATGCGCGGCGCCTGCAGTGTATCGCGCACCGCCGTCCCTTGTGAGAGAAACTCCGGGTTGGAAACGACGTCAAACCGCACGCGATGGCGCGCATGCTCTGCCAAAAAGCGGGCGGCTTCATCCCCGGTGCCGACCGGCACGGTTGATTTGATGGCGACCAAGCAGTCGCGCTCCGCCGTCAACGCAATGCGGCGCAACACCTCCCAGACGTCGTCGAGCCGCACCGATCCGTCCGGCAATGGGGGCGTGCCGACAGCGATCATGATCACTTCCGCCTCCCGATACGCTTCCTTGTCATCGGTTGTAAAGCGAAGGCGGGCGCGGTTCCGCTCAATGAGCGGCTCCAGCCCCGGCTCGTAAATCGGGATGGCGCCTTCGTTTAACAAGCGGATTTTTTCCGCATTCACGTCCACACATGTGACGCTATGCCCTTTATCCGCCAAACAAGCGGCGGTCACGAGCCCCACATATCCTGTTCCTGCGATCGCAATGTTCATCGTTTTCCACACCTTTATTGATCCTTTGCGGCCGTAGTCGCTTGTACTCATTATAGCGAATCGCCTGTCGATTTTCACGATTTCCGTCCGACCACCAACATGTTCCAAACAAAAAACCGAGGTGCAGTGCAGCCCCGGTTATGCGGCGTGTTTTCGGTTCACAACGGTCGGCCAATCGATGATAAAACCAAGCACAGCACCGATCAGCGCGGGCACCACCCAACCAAGCCCAACGGAAAACAGCGGCGCCCAAGACAGAAGCGGCTCAAGCCATGCCGTTTCCACCCCCATTGCCTTGAATCCGTCGTACAGACTGAACACGCCGGTAAACAGCAACGCCATGCCGTACACTTTCGCCGAGCCGCGGAAAAAGCGGTGGAAAAACGACAAGACGACGAGCACAATCGCCAACGGATACAACATCGTCAACACCGGAACGGAAACAGCGATCAGCGCGTTTAACCCGAGATTGGACATGACAAAGCTAAAGAGGGTCAGCGCGGTGACATAAGCCCGATACGACACAGCCGGAGTCAGCTCGTGAAAATATTGCGCACAAGCGGCCACCAAGCCAATCGCGGTCGTCAGGCAAGCCAGCGCTACAATCACCCCGAGCAGCACCTTTCCGCCGCTGCCAAACAGAAGCGAGGACACATGCGAAAGCAGCTCAGCCCCGTTCGCAAACGAACCGGCCCCAGCCATTCTCGCGCCCACGCCGGCAATGCCGGCATACACAAGCGCAAGCCCCGCTGCCGCGATCACGCCCGATTGAATCGTCGCTTTCGCCTGCAGCGCCGGCCGATCGATTCCACGGTCACGAAGCGCTTGAATGACCACGATGCCAAAGGCAAGAGCCGCAATCGTATCCATCGTTAAATACCCTTCGAGCATCCCTTTGGCCAACGGAGCCGAAGCATATTTTTCCGCCGGCTCTGCCTGCGGGTCATCCAACCGGACCAAGCCGGCTAGGCAAAGCACGGCAATCGACAGCAGCAACATCGGCGTCAACCATTGACCGATCCGATCGACCAACTTGGACGGATTTAAACTGAGCCAGTAGACAAGAGCGAAAAAGACGCCGGTAAACAGCCACATCACGAGCGATCCACTCGCGAGGAAAAACGGCTTCGCCCCGATTTCGTAAGCGACGCTCGCCGCCCGCGGAATACCAAAAAACGGGCCGATCGCCAAATACACGGCCAACGAAAAACAGAAACGAAACAGCGGATGAACAGCATGGCCGAGCGAACGGATGCCATCCTGGGCGAACGCCACCGCCGCGACCGACAGCAGCGGCAGCCCCACGCCCGTGATGATGAAGCCGGCGATCGCCGGCCACACCGCCGTCCCGGCTTCCATTCCTAAATATGGGGGGAAAATTAAGTTTCCGGCCCCGAAAAAGAGCGAAAAGAGCATCAATCCCGTCAATACCACATCCCGTGCCTTCATAATCTCCCTCATTTCCATTTTCAAGAAAATAAATTGAGTATTCTGATATATATCATTTCAGTGTATTCTGATATATATCATTTCAGTGATTTGAACGGTTATCATCTTTGAAAATCCCTTATACCGTTGATTTTTATCCCCGGGTGGAGGGCAGATCGCGCTGTCCGGGAATTTTTTCATAAAAATATTATACTTTTTTAACTATTTTTTCAACCACTTCACTTTTCGGGGGCATCCCGCGCCAGCTGGGGATGTTTCCCTAGCTGACCATGAACCTTTTCCAACATCACTATCAGCCAATGAGGGCATTCATTTCGCCTGGAAGGTTGGTGATTGAAGGAAGCAGACTGCTTTTCTCAAATGGAAACGCTCTGCCGCACGGGTATCGCCTTTTATACGTTCCCCCATCGACCAAGAGAAACAACCGTTTTTCACAGCCCTTTAGAATGTAAAATGGCGCGCTCCATACTCCGATGGATTCACAATCGTATGGACACTCGCTGAATCGCCATTGACGCTGATAAAGTGGCTCGTTTCCTTTGGCCCCAGCCCTCTAACAGTCCCTTGAATACGCCCGATTTTCTCCGGCTCTCCGTTTCCGATGTTCCAGCTGTACAATTCTTCCTTTGCATCATAGCTGTTGCCAAAATACGCATAGTTTCCCCTGACGCATAGAGCGGTCGATCCGTGCAACACTGTCGGCACTTCATATCTTTTCCATGTTTTTGTAAACGGGTCGACTTGAATGAGCGAAAAGTCGCTGTAAGGAAAAAGCCATAAAGTCGAGGCCTTCCCTTTGTTTATCGCATAGCAGTCAACGATCATCGGACAATCTGTTAGATGAGAATGATATTTCCATATTGGCGATCCATCGAATCGAAATAAAACCAATCCTTCCGTCGAAATCCCTTTGCCAAACACCCCTTCATCAAAGTAGCTGATCCAAATCCCTTCTCTGCCAACGGCTATGTCTTCAATGCCGTCACCGCCGCAAAAAGAATGTCGTACAGTTCCATGTAGATCGATCAAAAACACATTATGGCCGCTTCCGTCACTTCTCGCATCCGCCAACAAAACGCGCTCGCTGTCGACCCAACGAATGATCGGAAACCGAACAGCAACAGCTGGACGGAACACGACTCCATTCGCCACACACTCCATCCGGTTGCGATTTTTTTGCACGGCCAACCATCCGTACCGATCGCTCCAATCCGCATCGATCAGCCGAATTCCACTTCGTTCAGAAACAAGCGAATAAAAGGTATAGGTTGTCACTTCCAATGTTCATCCCTCACAGACTTTACTTTTTGACGAACATCTTTCTCTAGGTCGATGGGGCTTTTCCCTGCTTCTTTTTACGCGAGGGAAACTGGCCACGTCCAGACCGATAACCGCTTCAAACCGCTTTTCTCGACTTCTTGTTGCGCAAGGGGACCCCAACGGGAACAAGTGTGCACCATCAGCCGGAGGACTATCTGCGGCCAAAAGAAAACCGGGAGAATCCCCGGTTGCGCAGCGTGTTTCCGTTTGCTTGATGGCAGCCGGTCGATCACAAGCAACGAACAGACCGCCAAACCTCGATGTCTCTCGTTGTTTATTCAAAATTTCTATACCGCACCCTCGTACTCTACAAGCCCACGACCTCGATGTCCGTCGTTCTTTATTCAAAATACCGCTTCACCGCAGCCGCAATCGCCGTTGTCACCGCTTCCTGATAGCCGTCTGTCGCCACCGTCGCCGCATCCGAGCGGTTGCTTAAATAGCCGAGCTCAAGCAGCACAGACGGCTGTTCATTTTCCCGCAGCACGTAATAGTCGCCAAACGCAACGCCCCGGAACGGCAGCACGGAAAGCTGCGAGAACGGGCCTTGGAACGACTGGGCTAAACCGTAGTCGGCAAATCGGTCATAATAGTAGACAGTGATGCCAGAGGCCGCAGGGTCCTCAGCACTGTCGTAATGCAAGCTGATAAAGGCATCGGCTTGATACAGGCGGGCCGCGGCGACGCGCGCCGACAGCGGCACGTAATCATCCCCCGTGCGCGTCAACACGACTCGGGCGCCGAGTTTTTCCAGTTTTTGTTTGAGCCGCTCCGCCGTTTTGATCGTCAGCGCTTTTTCCATGACGCCGTCCACGCTTTGCGCCCCGCCGTCCTTGCCGCCATGGCCGGCGTCAAGGACGATCGTTTTTCCGGCAAGCGCTTGAATCGGTCCGCGCGTCCATGAATACACATACGAGCCCGGCGCCTGTTTGGGCAAAGAAGCGAAGCGAGTCCCCACAGCCATGGCGGAGGCAACGGCGTCTTCGTTGTCAGCACCCGGCGCTTGCTTGCCATCCGTTTTGATATAATCCGCCGCTGCCCAACCTTCCAGCCCCGAACGCGTCTTGATTTGATACCAGCCTCGCTTCGCCGCGACAATCTCGACGCGGTCTCCCTGCCCAAGCCGTCCGATCCGTTCCGCTTCCAATGACGGCGCCGCCCGCACGTTCAATGAATCCACGGTCACCACTCCCGTTTGCACCGCACCTGCTGATTCAGCGGTGGTCAGATACGACGCCGCCACCCAGCCGATGGCATCTTCGCTCACCACTTTTTTCCATTGACCCTCTTCTTGAATGACGGCCACTTGGTCTCCCTGCCTCAAATAGCCGATCACGCGCCCGTCGAAACTTGGTTTTTGGCGAAGGCGAAGCTTGTCCACTGTCACTTTCTCCATTCGTTCAACGGGAGCGGCGTACGTCGCCGCGAGCCAACCGATTTGTCCTGATTTCCATTGGATTTTCATCCAACCGCCTTCCTCCGCGACCAACGGATACGTCTCGCCGCGGTGAACGGTTGCCCATAAGCGGTACGGCACGCCCGGCCCTTGGCGGACGTTGACCTGATCCGCGGTCACGACGACAAACCGTTCTGTTTTTTCCTTTTCCCCTTCAGCCCCTGCCGGCCAGGCCAAGGCCACTATCCAACATAGACAAAACCATGCGGCGAGCCATCCTCCCCGCCTCATGCGCTCTCCCTCCCCGCTCTCTCGTTCTACATATATGGTTCGCCCACTCAAGCTAGTTTCCTGTCTGTCTACTGGAAAAACCGCTCGACAAAACAGGCGTTATAGCGGCACCCGGCGACATCTTCCCGCGCGAGGAAACAGCCAATCCGTCTTTTCTTCTCCGCTCAAGAGATTGCACACCGTGAAGCGCCCTCCCCCTCAAACCGAACGATTTCGTCAAACGATGGGATCGCTTCCGCCCACCGCGCCAACTGCGCCTGCACGGCCGGCCGCCAACGCGCGACGCTAGCTGTGCATTTCCGTGAGAAGCACATAGCGCTCCGCTTTCCAGCATGCTATAATCGAAAGATAGATAATCGAACGGAAAGGACGGACCGACATGCTGCAAACCACCGTTTCCAAACCGCTCTTGCAACAGGCGGCGAGCGAATTGATCAAGGAATTCCCATTTTCCATCTTCCACCATCTGATTCAAAAAGGGCGCGACCTAGCCAGAAGCGGCCTCGTCTATAATGTCATGGTCGTCAACAGCCATGAAGTGGAAGGGGTCGTTTCCGACACCACCCCTCATGAAGTCATGCTTGATTTGACCCATGCCTCCCGCCGCCATCGCTGTCCTTGTCCGACGGAAGGGTTATGTCCGCATATTTTAGCTCTATTTTTCTATGTCTACGGCAATGTCTTCGACAACTGGGAACTGTTTCGCCTTTGGAAAAAAGGGCAAATCAGCGCCGCGCCGAAAGAACTGGCCGCCCATGAACCAAAAACGCCGGCTGCAAAACGGACAGGGAAAACGGCAAGCCTTCCGGTCGTTGCCCATGAAACCGTTGAAGACTGGTGGGACCAATTCGAACGACAGTACGAAGACTTTTTCGCGCGCCAGCAAAGCGGAACCAACTGGCCGTATCGATTGGCCTTCCAGCTCCTTCCGAAGCTGGGCAAAAACGAAGGAAGGCAGGCCGGCGCCCGTCCGTTGCGGGAGCTTCACGCCGCTCTGTTTTTGCTGGAAAAACTTCGCGAGTACGGAGAGGCGCAAGGGTGGAGCGACGGCGGATTCAGTTCTTACCGGCAATTTTCGTGGCATCAGGACGTCAACTATGTCGCTGGCCGCGCCTTGGCCGCCTTGGAAGCATTCTCCACCCAGTCGCCGCCGCGATCGCTCAACGCCTTGGTTGAACAGACGATTTTATACGTTCGCGATGGGCTGTTTTGGGAAGGGGAGCTGTCGCCGTTCGGTTATGACCTTTACACCACCGCCTGGGAAACGCTGTTTACCAAGCCAGCCTGGCGCCAAGAAGAACGGGCCGAACTCCTTCGTCTGGCCAAAAGCCAAGACAACATCCGCGCCGCCATGGCGGCTGCTCATCTTTCCTTCCTGCTTGGCGAAGACGACGAAGCGATCGCGCTTTACCGCGCGTTCCCCGATCAGGCAGGCGTGTTTTTGGCGGAATGGTTCGGACGATTCATCCAAAACGGCCTCCTAAAGCGGTTTGAAGCCGTCTGGGAAAAAACAAAGCGCGACTGGCCGCTTTATCTTTCGCATATCCCCGCTTTCGCCCGAAACAGTTTTTTAGGTGAAGCCGCGCACTGGTTCGAAATGTACGCCCGCCACCGAAATCGCCCGAACGCATGGGAAGAGTTTTTGCAGCGCAGCCTCCCATACAGCGTCAACGAGTACACTCATTTTTTGTATAAACAAAGACGCGATCAGGAACTGGTGGATCTATTCTTATGGGCGAACATCACCGCCGATGAGCTGCCTCCGCCGATGCTCAAAACATTGCAAGCGCGCGGGACAGAGCTCGTCATGCCGTTATATCATCGCACGGTGGTGAAGCTGCTCAACGAGAAAAACCGCTCGAGCTACCAAAAGGCTGTCCGTTATTTGAAAACGTTGCGGGCTCAGTACCGCTCCATCAAGCGGCTCGATCAATGGGAGGCCTATCTCGAACAACTGCTCGCCCAGACGGCGCGCCTGCGCGCGTTTCATGAAGAATTGAAGAAAGGAAAATTGCTTCCATGAAAGCATTGGAGACGATTCAAATTTCCTGCCGGTGGAATGAAGAGCTTCGATGCTTCGAGCTCTCCGGTTCCACCCATCCCTTTTCATGGGTTTCACCGTTATTGGCCTGGCATGAAGAAACGTTTTACGGCACCATGATCGAAATCGAAAACAACATCGTGCGGTTATCGCCTTGGCAAGCGCTCACTTGGTTCGCGTTGCGTCCGCATTCGCGCTTTTCAGCCATTGAATGGGCAGACGAATTCACCGCCCGCTTGGAAGCGTGGGCGAAGCACATCTGGAACGATGTGCGCGAGCGCCGCTTCCTTCCTGATGCTTCCTTATGGAAAAACACAGGCGGCGCATGGAACGAGGCGGGACACACCCGTTGGCGCGGCGCGGACGATGACCCCGATCCGTTCGTCGCCACATGGCGGTCGCTGGCGATCGCCGACTGGCTCTCCCGCGACCCGGAACTCCGCCGCCTCTGGGGCGAAATCGTCCGGGCGTATCCATTGATCGCCGCTCAGAGCGGCCAATGGACCGGAACAGAGGAGGACTGGCTCGAACAAATCGGCTGGCTCGGCGACCGGCCGCCGTTTACCGTCGGCTTGCGCCTTACAGAACCTGAGAAGGACGGGGAATTATGGACGCTCGAGCCGTTAGCCCTCGCCCTCGATGACAGCGTCATCGCGCCCCTTGATCATCTGCCGCGCGCTTGGCGTCCATATGAATCATCGGTCGCCCGGGCCATTCACCGCATTCGGGCAATCGTGCCGTGGCTTGGCGATGAAAACGAGTCTTTGCTTCGCGAATTGTCCGATGACCAAGCGTGGCGCTTTTTATCGGAAGAAAGCTTAAAGCTGACGGAAGCGGGCGTGAGGCTGCTGCTCCCTGATTGGTGGCATGACATTCGCCAGGCGCAGCTGGCCATTAAAGCGAAGTTGTCCCCTTCCGTCCGCACCGAATCTCTCTTTGGACTCGAACGGCTCTCCGAGTTTGACTGGCGGGTGGCCGCCAACGGCATCGAATTGACGGAAGAAGAGTTTGCCGCGCTGGCCGAACAACAACGGCGCCTCATCCGCCTGCGCGGCCAATGGCTCATTCTCGATCCCGCCTTAGTCCGCCGCGCCCAAGCGCTCATGGAGAAGGCGAGAAAAGAAGGGGTGCCGATTCATGACGTCGTCGCGCAAACGTTATTGGCGGAAGCCAACGAACGCGAAGAGGCAACGGATGAAGCGATCCCAATCCAGATCGACGTTCATGACCAATTCCGGGCGCTGATCCGCCAGCTGCAAACGATCGATGAGCTCCCTCGCGCGAACGTGCCGCCATCGTTTCACGGCGTGCTCCGTCCGTACCAGCAACGCGGCGTCGACTGGCTCGTCTTTTTGCGGCGATTTGGCTTCGGCGCCTGCTTGGCCGATGACATGGGGCTCGGCAAAACGGTGCAGCTGCTTGCCTATTTGGCTTACGTCAACGAAACCGAGCGCCCGAACGCGCCAGCTCTTCTCATTTGCCCGACAAGCGTAATCGGCAACTGGCAGAAGGAATGCGCCCGCTTCACCCCAACTTTGCGCGTCTACGTGCACCATGGGCCGAACCGGGCGAGAAACGATGCCTTTTTGCAGGCGGCAGGGGAGGCTGATCTCGTCATTACGTCCTACCACCTTGCCCATTTGGATCATGACGATATAAAACAGATCCATTGGCATGCCATTTGCCTTGATGAAGCGCAAAACATCAAAAACGCCCAGACGAAGCAGGCGCGCGCCATCCGCCGCTTGAACGGCAACCATAAAATCGCCCTATCCGGCACGCCGGTGGAAAACCGTTTGAGCGAGCTTTGGAGCATTTTCCACTTCTTAAATCCGGGTTACCTCGGCAGCGCCGCCGAATTCGAACGCCGGTTTGCCGGTCCGATTGAAAAAGACGGCGATGCCCGGAAAAAAGCAGCGCTCCAAGCGCTCATCCGTCCGTTTCTGTTGCGGCGGACGAAAACCGATGAAGCGGTCGCCCTCAATTTGCCGGATAAAATCGAGCAAAAAGAATACTGTCCGCTCACCGCGGAGCAGGCGGCTTTGTACGAGCAGCTCGTCAACGACACGCTCGAACGGGCGAAAGCGGCGAGCCCGCTTGCGCGGCGCGGGTTGATTTTGCAGATGATAAACGGCATCAAGCAAATTTGCGACCACCCAGCGCTCTATTTAAAAGAACGCCAACCGCGCCAACTGGTCGAACGGTCGCACAAGCTGGAAAAACTCGTTGAACTCGTCGAGCAAATTCGGGCGAACAACGAGTCTTGCCTGATTTTCACCCAATATGTCCGGATGGGGGAAATGATTCAAGAGCTGCTGTCCGACCTGTTGGATGAGCGGGTGCTGTTTTTGCACGGCGGCGTCCCGAAACCAACGCGCGACCGAATGGTGGAGGAGTTTCAAGCCCAACACGCGTCGATTTTCCTGCTGTCGCTCAAGGCGGGCGGCACCGGGCTCAACTTGACCGCCGCCAACCACGTCATCCATTTCGACCGTTGGTGGAACCCGGCCGTCGAGAACCAAGCGACCGACCGCGCCTACCGCATCGGGCAGACAAAATTCGTCCACGTCCATAAGCTGATCACAACCGGGACGATTGAAGAAAAAATTGACGAGATGCTGGAACAAAAACAAGCGCTCGCTGATGTGATCACCGAAGGCGAAGCGTGGATCACCGAGCTGTCAGACGATGAACTGCGCGACTTGCTCGCCTTATCCGCCGCAGCGAAAGGAGACGCTTGATCATGACGGAAGAAAAGCCAAAGCGCAAGAAAAAAACGGCGGAAAACCCGTGGGAGAAATTGCTGAAGCGGATGGAAGAAAAAGTGAAAGAGCGGGAAAAGCGGCAAAAGCAACCGTAAAGGTGAGCGATGAACGCCGCCTCAATCCATTCCATAGGCAATGGTTTGTCCTTCACCCAAGCATGAAAACCATGGCTCGTCGGCTTCGGATTTTCATAGAAAAGTTCCATGGGCAGCGCGATCTGCTACCCTCCACCTAGGGATGAAAATCCGCGTCAGTGCGGCAGTTTCACGGAAAGTGCCATGGGCAGCGCGGTCCGCTGCCCTCTACCCAGAGATGAAAACCAACGCTTGCCAGCGTGGGATTTTTCACGGAATCCATGGTCAATCGTTCACCCTTAGGCATGAAAATGACTGATGAAGGTGCGCACATTTTCTAAGAAACAGCGTGGGATTGCTCCCACGCTGTTCGCTTTCAAGCCATCCTCTCGGCATCCTATCAATGAAACAACTCGGCCATATCGATTGCGAGCCCGGGGAAATACACAGAGCGAACCGTTCCTGTTTTCACTTGAACATCCGCCTGCTCATAGAGCCGTTCTTTATTGAGCACATACACCGTCACAGCCTGTTTCATCGGATTGACTATCCAATATTCATGGACACCGCACGCCATGTACAAATTGAACTTTGTGACAAGATCATGCGCCTGGTTCGACGGACTGAGAATCTCGACGATCAACGGCGGAACCCCGATATACTTCGCTCCATCCAGCCCTTTTTCGCCGCAAATGACCGTCAAGTCGGGAACCACCACATGTCGTTCCCCTGTTTGCTCATCGACCAGTTCCACATCAAGCGGCGCTGCCAACACATCGCACGGCTTTCCTCGAAAAAACAAACTGAACTGAAAATGAAGGCGGCTCGAGATGAGCTGATGCCGAACGCTTGGCGACGGGGTCATATACACGGCCCCATCAATATACTCTAAACGATCATCGCTTTGTTCACGCAGGACCCAATAGCGCTCATACGACACACCAGAAGCAAGCGGCAAAGACAACGAAGGCCCCTCCCCATTCCCCTTTTTTCTCAGTATACCGGATGGCTTCAGACGGGGCAACGGGAGGAAAATGGCCTTTCCTAGGAAGGCGGTGATTTAAGGGAGTAGGGCGCTTACCCGCCTCGTTTCGCAAATACAAAAAACCCCGCGGCATCAGTCCTGCTTTTCACACGTTCCCTCATCGATCAAGGGAAACAGTTGTTTTTCACCGGCCTTCCAGGAGAGCAACTTGCCCCTGATTACCGCCGGCCATTGTTGTCTATCCTCCAAACAAGCCACGTTCATGTCAAACATGGAGAAACCAATCATTGTTGACCTATCGTGTGAACCGGTCATGTTCATGTCAAACCGAGCTCCTTGCTACAAAGCAAGAAACATCGCGACCAAACGGAAAAAGGATCGGCCCCCAGCCTTCCTCATCAAGAGAAGGTCTGTCGTGCCGATCCTTTTCGCTAAACGGAAGCATACATCCGATCAAGTTCTTGCGCCTCGTACTTGACAAACGGGTCGATCAGGGAAATTTTTTGCGCCTCGGCATCGCCGACGCCGGCGTACAGCTCGGCGGTGCCGTCTCCTTTGCGGATCAAGCCGCCGCTGAAGACGACATTCGTCAAATCCGGCCGCTTCGCCGGTCCATCCAAAAAGTGGGAGCGAAGCGCCAACAATTCCAGATCTGAGCGCTCCATCGTCTCCGGATTCAATACGAACACCATCGGATAGTAATGGCGGTTGCCGTGCTCGTCAAAGCAGGCGATATGGCCAAGCGCCCCAACGAGCCCGTTTGCCAACAAATGCGCTTCATTCACACCGCCCCATTCCTCATCGGTGAATTGGGCGTCAAGCAGCGGGGCGGCTTCAATGACGTCCGGTGTCAAGTCATCAAGTGAAACAATGCGAGTAAAGCCGATCTTTCCGCGTCCGCCCTTTTCCCCTTGCGGCCGGGTGAAAACGCCGATCGAGCCGTCTTTCAGCTCGACAAGCCGAATATCTTTCATCCCGTCCGGCCCCTGCGCGAACGGTTTCAGCCCACGGATGTTCGGGCCGCGGTAAAAGACCGTCCGCCAACAATACTCGCCGCTAAACACCGGATGCGGAAACGTTTCCACCCCGCCAAACACAAGCTGGCCGTGAATGCGCGCCACAAACGGATCTTGCAAGGCAAACACCGGCGCTCCTTCGCGTGGAATCCAAACCCCATCGCGCTCCACGAAAAAGTACACTTCCGACTGTTCGCTGTCCCGCGATTCGACGCGGCCAGCGATAACCACCTCGCCGTCATCTTCAAACGGCGCGGAAATATTATAAACGTCTCGATCCCCAACACCCGCAAAGCGCAATTTTTGCGGCTCAAACGGCTGTGGGGCCAGGCGGAATTCATCGACTAACACTTGGCATGTCTTCAATGTCGGTGATTGGAACAGCATCATCATCCCTCCAGGCGTTGCCAAAAACGCCGTACGCCTTGTTTTTGGCTGTTGTCCCTGAACAGGCTTGCACAGGAAATGTTCGTTGACTTCCTTTTCCCCAAGTCCCATTCATCGGACAGGAATGGCAGCGCCACCTCCTAGGCTAGACAAGGAAGTCCATGAAACTCGTTTGTGTGTTATATTATAATATGATATGGAGAATTGTGAAACACGTTATTGTTTGCCAAAAAAAGAAGGGCCAAGCGTCTGTCAAGGCCCTTTTTCTTCCTTATTCATCTGGCTGAATGTGACGGATCAACGACTCATCGATGTCCACAACCACAAACTCCACATCCGTTACCGGCTCGAGCACCTCGACAAACAACCGCGCCACTTTTTCTTTGTCAAGACCCCCAACACCTGTCCCGAGCGCCGGAAGCGCCACCTTCTTGATCCCGTGCTCCCGGCAGTGCGCGACCAGCCGCTCGAGGCATTGGCGAACGATCGCATACGACGTCTCCCCTGCCGGCTGCTTCATCGTCACAAGATGGATCACACCGCGAAACGGCAACGTTCCCGCCCCCGTCACATACAGATCGCCCGGCTGTGGATCTTGCGCTTGGCAGATGCGGATCGCCTCTTCCTCAATCACGCGTCCGCCCGCTCGGCGAATCGCCGCCGCCACCCCGCCGCCCATCGGCCCGATGCCGTTGGCGGCATTGCAAATGTACTCGACCCCTTCCACCTTCGTCAAATCGCCGACCATGGCGCGAATCACCGTTCATCCCTCCTTGCTTCGCCTCGCGGCTAGTTTGCGCAAAACATCACAGAGGACAACGGCATGGTTATGCCGCTCGTCCTTGGCCGCATACAACAGCGTCACCGTCCCGGAAAGCCCATTTTTCGGCGTATCCCTTTTTGATGAATACATAGAAGGCCGGTGATTGAATAGCACATACCGCTTCCCAGCATCGTTTCTCCAATAGAAAAACCTCATAACATCGGGTCTTCTTTTCATACGTTCGCTCATGGATGAGGAAAAACCGCTGTTTTTCACCAGCCTTATAGAAAAATGCCGCTAAACCATTCGCTTCGTCCTTTTCACTATTCTCCACCCCGTTTGACGCGGGTGGGCGTCTGTCATTTTTTGTGCGCACCGTCGCCCTGTTCGCTGTTCACTGCCCCTGATCCCTTTGCCTCCGCTACAATCCGCTCCAAAAACGAAAGCAAGTCACTCCGCAGCTCCTCGTTTTGCAGAGCAAACTCAATCGTCGTTTCAATAAAGCCGAGCTTCTCTCCGACATCGTACCGTTTTCCCTCAAACTCGTAGGCAAAGACACGTTGAATTTCGTTGAGCCGCCCGATCGCATCAGTGAGCTGAATCTCCCCACCTGCGCCAACTTCCTGTTTCTCTAAAAACAAGAAAATTTCCGGCGTCAACACGTATCGCCCGACGATCGCCAAATTCGACGGCGCCGTGCCCGGAGCTGGTTTTTCCACGAAGCGACGCACCTGGTAGCGGCGTCCTTGCTGCTCAAGCGGGTCGATGATCCCGTAGCGATGCGTTTCTTCCTCCGGCACGCGCTTAACGCCGATCACCGAACTGAACGTCTGTTCATACTGCTCAATGAGCTGTTTTAAACAAGGCTTTTCCGCCTGGACGATATCGTCACCCAACAGCACCGCAAACGGCTCGTCTCCAATGAAATTGCGCGCGCACCAAACCGCATGCCCCAGCCCTTTCGGCTCCTTTTGGCGAATGTAGTGGATGTCGACCTTCGACGGCTCTTTCACTTTCTCCAGCAGATCCAGCTTCCCTTTTTGCTTGAGCATCTGTTCCAACTCAAACGCGTAGTCAAAATGGTCCTCAATCGCCCGCTTCCCTTTCCCGGTGACGATGATGATGTCCTCAATGCCTGAGGCGATGGCTTCTTCGACAATATATTGAATCGTCGGCTTATCAACGATCGGAAGCATTTCCTTCGGCATGGCCTTCGTCGCTGGCAAAAACCGCGTTCCAAGTCCTGCTGCCGGGATGATGGCTTTGCGCACCTTTTTCATTTCTGCTGTTCCTCCTCCATTCCACGATGATCGACCGTTGGCACCCTATCTAGAAGAGCGGTGATGGTAAGGGAGTATGCCGCTTACCAGCCTCGTTTCTCAAATAGAAAAACCCTGTAGTATCGGTACTCCTTTTCACACGTTCCCCATCGATCAAGGGAAACAGCCGTTTTTCACCAGCCTTCTAGAACTATATCCTTCGATCAATGTTTACATCGATTTAGCATTGTATGGTGAACAGTTGCGTTGTTTTTATTATACCAAATCCTGTGGAATGGAAAAGAAACGAAACCGTTGCGCCAACCCAAAAAGAAACGCCCGGCCGTTCGGGCGTTTCCATTCTGGCATCGCCACCGGCGGGCAAACTTTAAGGTTATACTTTCACAAGCGAATCCAAAATCTCGCCGAGCTTCAGCTCGACGCACGCCATCGACGTATCGGCGGCGCCGTAATACATTTTCACGACATCGCCCTCAACGAGCGCTCCGCACGAGAACACGACACGCCCGAAAAAGCCGTTCACTTCGTAATCGGCCTCCGGCTCGACGAGCGGCCGCTCCGAGCGGGCGAGAACTTTCGATGGATCGTTCAAATCGAGGAGCACCGCCCCCATGCAGTAGCGGTGGTCTTCCGACGCCCCGTGGTACAGCTCAAGCCAGCCGTGCTCCGTCTTGATCGGCACCGCCCCGCCGCCGATGCGGGCGCTGTCCCATTTTCCTTCCCGCAAACCGAACAAAAAGCGGTGGTTCCCCCAGTAGCGCAAATTGTCCGACTCCGCGATCCACACCTCAGGGCGGCCGTTGCTTCTTGGCACCGGCCGATGAAGGGCGTAATACTTGCCGTTGATCTTCTCCGGAAAAATGAGCACATCTTTGTTTTCCGGCGCGAAGATCATGCCATGATGCACAACCGTCCGGAAATCCGTCGTTGACACCATCGCTTCGCCGACTCCTTTGGGTGAGACGGCACTGAAATAAATGTAATACGTTCCATCAATACATGTGATGCGTGGATCCTCAATGCCAAACGTCTCAAGCTCATTGGACGGATAGACGAACGGCCGATCCTCAATCGCAAACCGCCGCCCATCTTGACTTCGGGCGAGGCGCAAATAGGAAAGCGACGTCAAATACAAAAACCGCTCCGTCCCTGCCTCTTTAATGACCCTCGGGTCGGAAAAATCATAGCGCGGGTCGTCCTTGCGGAACTCGTAAACATCGACCTTCCCCGTCCGTGGATTCCACACCGGCGCTTTCACCACGTTCGGGTCATCCGAAACCGGCCGCTCGGCCACCCGCAGCAGCAGCAACACTTCCCCTTGAAATTTCGCCACCCCAGCGTTAAACGCCCCGATCACTTCAAATCCGTCATGGTACGGCGACACATCGTTCGGTGTAATCAGCGGGTTTTCTTCGTAGCGGTAAAGGTGCATCGTCACCCCTGCCTTTCGTATTTCGTAAATGGATCAACAATCGTTAGTTTTTGTGCTTCTGCGTCACTTGTTCCAGCATAAAAATCGGCCGTGCCATCCTCTTTGCGAATCAGTCCACCGCTAAACACCACATCCGCCAAATCCGGCCGCTTCGCCGGACCGTCGAGGAAATCGGCTCTGGTGGCAATCAACTCCATGTCCGACGCTTCCCCGGTATCCGGATTGAACGCAAACACCATTGGATAATAATGACGGTTCCTCTCCTCATCAAAGCAGGCAATATGCCCGAGAACGCCGACCAACCCATTGGCAAGCAAATGAATTTCATTGGCGCCTCCCCATTCCCCGTCCGCAAACTGGCCATCAATCAACGGGGCGTCTTGAATCGCTTCGACCGTCAGTTCCTCAAGCGAGCCGACACGGGTGAATCCGATTTTTCCGCGTCCGCCTTTTTTCCCTTGCGGACGGGTGAAAACCCCGACCGATCCATCCTGCAGCTCGACAAGGCGGATGTCTTTCATCCCATCAGGCCCCGTAAAGAACGGCGTCAAATCATGGAGCGTCGTTCCTCGGTAAAACACCGTCCGCCAATACAGCATCCCGCGCAGCACAGGATGAGGAAACGTCTCCACACCGCCAAACACCAAATGCCCGTGCACCCGCGAAACAAACGGATCCTGCAGCGCAAACACCGGCGCCCCTTCCCGCGGCACCCATGTCCCTTCACGCTCGACGAAAAAGTATACTTCGGATTGCTCACTGTCTCTTGCTTCCACCCGTCCAGCAATGACCCATTCGCCACCGTCTTCAAACGGCGCGGAAATGTTGTACACATCCCGCCCTCCAACGCCGGCAAACACGAGTTTCTCCACCCGAAGCGGCTGCGGTGCGCGCTGGAATTCCTCAAGCAATGTCTTGCATGTTTTCCTTGTCGGCGTCCTTGTCTGCATAACGTCTCTCCCTGCTCCCTCTTCCATCATGATCGTTCTATTATTTTAATATGAACTGCATCCCTTCTTTAAAATTCTTGCTAAACAAAAGGAACAAAATCAAAATCGGCAGCGTGAGAAGCACCGAGGCGGCGTACATCGGCCCCGGATAGCCGCCGTACGGTCCAAACATTTGCGCCAACAATACGTTTAACGTCAGCAGCTTTTCGTTATTCACAACAAGCATATCCCAAAGCAGTTCCACCCATCGTTCCATGAAAAGGAACAAGAAAATGATCGTTGTGATCGAGCGCGACATCGGCCAGACAATGCGGCGAATAATGGTGAAATGGCCCGCTCCATCCATCTTGGCCGCTTCGATTAATTCATCGGGAATGCTGCGGAAAAAGTTCGTATACATAAAGATGGCCCACAAGTTGACAGCCTTTGGCAAAATCATCGCCCAATACGTGTTGTACCAACCGAAATACCGGACGATCAGAAACAGCGGAATCAGCAAAATGATCGACGGATAAAACATTTGAAACAAAATGGCGTTATTGACCCACTGCCTCCCTTTAAACGGCACTTTCGACAACGCGTAGCCCACCATCACCGCCGTCACCAACATCAACAGCGTTGACGCCGATGTGACGAGCACACTGTTGAAAAACGCCCGAAGCCACGGCCGCGGCACGACATCTTCTCCCCCTTGAAACAGCCATTCATACGAGCGAAGCGTCAACGACGACGGGATGAGCTTTCGGTCGACCTCATTCCATGGGGAAAGCGAGCCGAGCACCATGTACAAATACGGAAACACCATCACGAACAGAACGGCAAACGCCAACACATAAAGCAGCCCAACCTTCCATCGTTTACTCCCAACCATGTTTGCCACCCCATTTTTCCAACACCTTGCGAAAGACGAAAATCGACGCAAAGGTGACGATCGAATTAATGATCGCGACCGCAGTTCCGTAACCCGCATTCAATTTTTCAAACGCCTGATTGTAAATCTCCAGCTGCCACGTATGGGTCGCATACTCCGGCCCACCGCCTGTCAGCACATACGGTTCGGTGAAAATGCCAAACATCAAACCAACCGCCAAAATCGTCACCGTATAAAACGAAGGATACAACATCGGAATCGTCACGTACCAAACCCGCTTCCAGCCAACCACGCCATCGATTTCCGCCGCTTCATACACTTCTTTCGGGATGCTTTCCAAGCCGGCCAAAAACAACAGCGCATAATATCCGACAAACTTCCAAGCCATCATAAGCGCAATGACGAGCGGGGCTAAGATGGGCGAGCCGAGCCAGTCAACATCCCAGCCCAACGCGTTCCGCAAAAATTGATTCAATGGGCTGTTGTAGGAAATGACGCCTTTAACGACAATCGATGACGCCACCCCCGACGCCAAATACGGCAGAAAATATCCGACGGCAAACAACCCTTTCCACCGAGGCAGATGGTGAATGATCAGCGCCAAAAACAGCGAGCCGGCGATGACGATCGGTACAAACATCAACATAAACTTGTATGTCACCCAAAACGCGGCCCGCACGCTCGGGCTGAAGAAGGCGTCAAGGAAGTTTTGCATTCCCACCGTCTCATACTCGGGAGAAATTAAGTTCCAGTTCGTAAAAGCGAGAAATAACGCCCAAAACAGGGGGATCAAAAAGAAAATAGCGGAATAGATAAGGTATGGGCTGGCGAGCAGCCAACCCATTTTTGCCGCATGTTTATTCATGTTATTTTAACACCCCATTGATCGCCTTTTCCATGTCCTCCCACGCTTTTTCTGGGGTTTTCTCGCCTTTGACGACCGGATTCAACGCTTCTTTGCCGATCAGCTCTTGAAGCTCAACCATTTTGGCGTTATCCATCGGCGGGATGGCATTCGGAATGTTTTCCGCATACAATTTCAGCTGCGGATGCTCCTCAAAATAGGAGACAAACGCCTTGTTCGTCGACAAGTCGTCCCGCGCCGGCGGCAAGTTCGTTTCTTTCAACCATTCCAAATCGTTTTGCGGATCGGCATACACCCACTTAACGAAATCGAACGCGGCTTGTTGCTGTTCTTTTGTCGCCGAAGCATAAATGACCAGCCCTTTTGTATCGGCGAACGTTTTCGCCTGCGACGGGTCCATGCCATCAGGCACCGGCGGCATCGACAACACGTATTTCTCGTTAAACTTCATTTCTGGAAACTTCTCGGCCCAATACGGGAACGTCCACGGACCTAAATCGGACATCACCGACACACCGCTTTCAAACGGGTCTTTCGTCTCTTTCGTCAACAAGAGCTTGTTCTTGCTTAAATCAGCGAAAAACTGGAGCGTCTTCACACCCGCATCACGATCCGCACTCAACTTGTTCCCATCGATGAAATGCGCCCCACTCGACGCCGCATTGTAAATCATGAAGAAGTCAAACCATCTCGCCCACCACGTTGGTTTGACCAAGTCGGCTCTTGCCCATAGAAACTTGTTTGGATATTTTTCCTTGAGCTTTTTGCCGACTTCCATGACTTCGCTGTATGTTTTGGGCGGAGCGTTATACCCCAACTCTTTTAGAATATCGATTCGCCAACCGAACAGCATGGCGTTGGAGTAAATCGGCAGCACATATTGATGGCCATCGGCGAACTTCCATGTTGAAATCGTGCTTTTCATTTGCCGTTTGTCGATTAAATCATCAAACCCTTCAAATTGATCCAGCGGCACAATCGCCCGGCTGTCCGCCAATTGGGCGGCAAACCCACGGGAGATGTTTTCGGAAATGACCGGCGCATTTCCTGCGGCAATCGCCGACTGAATGCCCGCCTCCGAAGAAGGGCTTTCCGGCATCGGCGATACTTTGATTTTCACGTTTTGATGCTCTTTCATATAGCGATCCGCCATCTTCTTCCAGAATGCTTGCTGCGTCGGATTCGGCGCCGCCCAAAAATCAATTTGTACGGTCGATCCTTCCTTCTTCTGCCCTTGTTCATTCCCGGTCTGTCCTTGACAGCCTGTTCCGATCACCGCAGCGGCAAGCAACAACGAAGCCAGTTTGAACCACTTGCGCTTTTTCATCGTCCATTCCCCCCTTGGATTGATGAGCAGATGTAAAAACGCTTACATAAACAGTCGCTTCAGACAACTCCTCTCCTCCCCTCCCCATGACAAATCATAGAGACAGACAAACTTGTCAACTGAAAATGAATGTTTGTAACGGTATTTTATAACATTACAATGACATTATTTCATGATTCCACGAAATAGTCAACTTCTTTTTTACAGAAAAGATCCATGGGGCAACCTTTTGTCCGCCACCCGGTCACGAAAATCACGACTCACCGGCGTGCGGTTTTCACGGAAAAGGTCCATGGGCAGCGCGATCTGCCCTCCATCCGGGGATGAAAATCACCGCTCGCCGGCGTGGGATTTTCACAGAAAAGACAAGAAAAAACCATGATTTTAGACGCCATTCATCAACTTGACAAATAAAAATTGTAACGTTACAATATCATTCCGTATATATTTGCTTCGAGAGATTGAATGTCTTTCGTTTTCACAAGGGATATACTTGAACTAGAGAAAGCAAGCAAATGCTGCGAAAGGGGAGCCAACCTTCAAGATTTCGATGTATACTTGAATGATGGAAAGCGAAAACCATAACGGCCGTCCTTGTCGACGCCTCAAATCACCGAAGGGCAAAAATAGCGAATCAGTGGAGGTAACGAATGAAAAAACGCATCACCATGCAAGACATCGCCGATCGGCTGAACATTTCCAAAAACTCGGTCTCTCAAGCGCTGCGCGGCAAAGAAGGGGTCAGCGAAGAAACGAGGGAGCTTGTGAAGCGTGTAGCCAAAGAAATGGGATATGAATATCCCGCCTCCCGCGCGAAGTCGCGCGGCAAACCGTCGAAGCAAATCGCCCTCATCGCCTCGGACCGCACGTTTTCGCTGAAATTTTTTGGTGAAATCTACTTAAGCATTGAACAGGAAGCACTATCACACGGCATGAGGCTGCACATCCAATCGGTCAATGAACAACAAAAACAGCAACTCCTGCTGCCTTCGTTCATCGAAGAAAAGGTCGTGGACGGCATCATCGTCCTTTCTCACATCAGCACCGAGTACATTCAACAAATCGTCGCCACTGGCATCCCGACCGTCCTGGTCGACCATCACCACCCGAACATTTCCGCTGACGCGGTGCTGACCAACAATCGGTTCGGGGCGTATGTGGCCGTCCAACATTTGTTGGAGCTCAACCATACCGACATTGCGTTTGTCGGCGACGTCAACTATTCGCCAAGCTATCAAGAGCGGTATGAAGGGTACTTATTGGCGCTGAAAGACTATGGAGTGAAACCGAACGAGGAGTGGATGTTCTGTCAGGCGCAAGAGGACGAAACGGTCATCGCAGGCTACATCCGCGAACTGAAGCGGCAGCCGACCGCCTGGTTTTGCGTCAATGACGGGCTTGGCTTTTTCGTCAGTACCAGCCTGCAGCAACACGGGCTAAAAGTGCCCGATGACGTTTCCGTCTGCAGCTTCGACAACGGACAGCTGTCGCAAATCGCGACGCCGAAAATCACGACCGTCGACATCGACCTGAAGCGCTACGGCAAACGAGCGGTGGAATTGTTGCTATGGCGGGGGGACCATCCGAACGAACCATTTCAGGAAGTGCTATTGTCTACGAAACTGATCAAACGGGAATCAACGGCAGCGAAACCAACGCGCTAGGGCGGGGCTGGCCTTTCGCCCCGCCTGTTTGCCAAGCAGCGTGCGGCGATTCCTTTCCATTCACTTGGAGCCGCCTTGTTTCATTTCCTCAATCTCCGCCACAGACAATCCGGTCAGCTCGTGAATCGTTTGCGCATCAAACCCTTTCCGCAGCATCCGTTTCGCAATGTGCCGTTTTTCTTGCTCCGCTCCCTCTTTGCGCCCTTCTTCCCGTCCTTCCTCCCGTCCTTGAATTTTTCCCCTTTGCTCATATGAGATGATCAATTCCAGCACGCGTTCTTTTTCTTTCGCCTCCATTTGTTCCACCTCGCTTCGGAGCCGTTGTTCTTCTTCATCGGACAGCTTCACATACGTTTCAAAAAAACCCATCAACAGACGCTGTTTGGCCTCGTCTAGCTCGAGACGCACCAACATGCGCAAAAATTGCTTTTTCAGTTCCACTCGTTCACTTTCAGTATACCCCATTTTGCTAAGCAGCGCAGCCGCCACCGGGTTGTCGGTGCGGATGAATTGGCGCCAGTTTTGCTTGCGCAACTCCACATGGAAAAAGCGAAAGTCAAGCACATCGCCAAACGGAAAGGAGAGCGTGAACGAGGAGGGTTCGTCTCGGATGGCATCATAGCTGAAGACGGCAATCGGAATGACCGGAGCGCGGTATTTTTCAAACAAGCGGCTGAAATAAAGAAACATTCGCTCGGGAAACGACGATTGGATGTACGCTTGGTTTTCCACATGAACAATGATCCATCCGTCTTCCCCTTTGAACTTCGTTTTCGCCAGCAAGTCTACCCGGTACTTCTCCCCAGCCGTTACATCCGTAAACAGCTCTTCGGACAAAAACGACAAATGGTTGAAATCAATATGCTCGTGCATATCCGGGAAGAAGAGAAGCACAAATTCCTCAAAAAACGTCTGCAACAGCTCTTTGAACAGCCGGTCGTGATCGATCGCCATACATTCACCTCACAAGAATACGTTTCGTATTCTCTTTTTCGTCATCGTCCGGCAAAATCCTGCCCATGGTAAAAAAATGGCCGTCCCTTTTCGAGAAGAGACAGCCAAACACCAAACCCCTATCTGCTCCTGGCAGCACGAGCGTTCCCTCCTTGCGCGCATGGCGTCAACGCGGGGAGCGCGCTACCCCAGCCCCGCCTTCCTTCCCCCAGCCGCAACTTTCGCCCGGCGGAAACGGGCGATCACGTCATCCATCCCCCCGCTGCCGAGCATCACGCCCGCGACGATGAAGAGAAAACCGGCCAGCTGCATCCATGAAATCGGCTCGCCAAGCAGCCAATGCGCCCCAAGCAGCGAAAAGAGCGGATTCAAGTTGATGAACACCGCCGACTCGGCCGGGCCGAGGTGCTGCACAGCCTGATTGTAAAACATATGGCCGAGCGCCGTCGCCACGACCGCTGAAGCGAGGAAAATGAGCCAAAGCGGCAGCGTGCCTGTTTTCAAACTCGACAAGCCATGCGGTTCAAGCGCGAAACTTAGGACAAACAGCCAAAGCGACCCAAAGACAAGCATCCACCCTGTCATCACCCGCGCCTCAACCGTCGCCTTTTTGATCAGAATGAAGCTGATTCCTTGCGCCAAGACAGCCAAAAAGACGTACACATCCCCGATTGACAAATGGCCGAGGCCGCCGTCGCCGTTCGCGACGACAAACACGACGCCAAAAAACCCAAGCGCGATGCCGAGCAACCGAAACGACGTCGGCCGCTGGCCTAAAAACACGATCGCCAACAGCGCCGTCACCAGCGGCACGAGCCCTAAAACAAGGCCCGCATTCACCGCCGTTGTGTTCCTCAGGCCCAACGCAAGAAAAAAGTGGTGAGCGACGACACTAAACATGGCGGCTAAACCGATCTGTTTTGCTTCGTTCCAGCCGATTTTTTCAAGCCGCCCGATCCCCCATAAAAACAAAAGCACAACCAACCCCGCCGTGAAAATCCTAAACGCCGTCAAGGTCACCGGGGAAAAATGCTCCACAAGAATTTTCAACGCCGTCACGTTCAATCCCCAAGCAACCATGATCCCAACCAGCAGCGCATAAATGAATGATTTCCTCATCGCACCCTACCTCTCCTGCCTGTTCGATGTTCCGCGGAACGCCAAAGGAAAAACGGAGCTCTAACCGCTCCGCCTTTCCGCCTGCTTCCCAATCAGACCAACCGCCGTTTCTCACGCCCGTGCATCATTTCCGACCACTCCTGCCATCCATTTTACTACACTCTGATAAATGTTTTAACTAAAACATGCGGCCGTATGTCTATCCTGCGGCACAGGCCATGGCGCTTCCCCTTTTCCCCGCCCATATCCGCCGCCCATCGTGCATATCGTATAACAGAGAGGGGAGGAGACTCCATGTTCCCACGCTACCGCCAAAAGACGATCCGATCCAAGACCTGGGCGGGGGTTCTCACTGCCGTCGCCGTGTTGGTGGCGATCTTGTCTCTGTTTCTTTCGAGCGAACGGAACGAGGCAAAAGAAATCGTTGACACGTTTTACCGCTACGAACAGGCAGGGGACTTCGGCAGCTCTTGGGAGCTGTTTCACCCGCTCATGAAAACGAAATTCCCAAAAGACGTCTACATCCAGCGCCGCGCCCACGTCTTTATGCAAGACTTCGGCGTGGAGACGTTCGAATACCGCCTTGACGAAGTGGAACACTTGTCTTCTTGGTCGATGTCAGACAAACAAAAACCGTTCCAAGACGTCTACCGCATCCGCGTCATTCAGACGTTTCATAGCGTTTTTGGTGTGTTTGAACTCCATCAAGACGTGTTTGTCGCGAAGAAGAATGGGAAATGGGGCATCGTATTTTCTTACGATTTATAAATCTTGCCAAATGAAGCAACCATCGTAGTTCCTGATTAACTGCTATCATGGCACTTCTCCATCGAGCGAGAAAGGAGTGAAATGGAAATGTATCAACATATCGTCAAACGCGGGGAAACGATCGCATCCATCGCCAGAGACTACCGCACGTCCGTCGCGGCGCTGCTTCGCGCCAACGGCCTTACCGCCTCGTCCGTCATCGTTCCCGGCCAAGCGATCCTCATCCCTCACCTTCCGGCCAAAGGCTCGATTCCGTATACGATCCATGTATCGATCAGCCGCCGGCAACTCACCTTAAAGTATCGAGGACGAACGATCCGCACCTACCCAATCGGCGTCGGCAAAATGGTCACCGCCACCCCCGTCGGCGACTTTGTCATCGTCAACCGCCAGCCAAACCCTGGCGGACCGTTCGGCGCGATGTGGCTCAGCTTATCGAAAATCCATTACGGCATCCACGGCACGAACAACCCGTCCTCAATCGGCAAATACGTATCCAAAGGCTGCATCCGTATGCACAACAAAGACGTGCTCGAACTCGCCTCGATCGTCCCGAACGGAACGGAAGTGTTCATTCGGCCGTGAGGATTAAAACCAATCGTCATTCGTTATGACAGCCTGGTTGACCAAGCATCCGCTGAAGAGAAACCATTCGGTCTGCGAAAGAAATCCTTTTTGGACCATCTTCGATTTTCAGGACGACGGCCGTTGATCCCGAACGGACAACGCGGTTCCGTTCGGGCGGAAGATCACAACCAATCGAACAGACGGTAAACAAGTGAAGTTGAGACGATGGGGGGCGGGATTTCCCTCCACACCAAGGACATTTTGTTTAAGCGGTGAAGAACCAAGAAAAAGAACTAGCGGTAAAACAAAAGGCCTTTGCAATCGCCAAAAACCTCCTCAATGTCTTGACCATTCACGAAGTGGCGAAACGAACCGGGCTGACCGCCGCCGAAGTTGCCGACATCTCTAGGGCAATGGACAACGATCCGTCGCCGATCCAATAGCGCCAAAGAGTCACAACCGTTTGTCCCTTTTCCTCACAGGCAATCCGCACGGTTCTTGCGTGTAGAACAAGCAGCAACCGGACTTGGTCTTCAGTTCGTGTCCGCAAAAACGGGCGCACTTCAAAGTGCGCCAACTTCTCTCTCCACTTGCCTATTACCGATGGGCTTCCTCCGCCAACCACCAATAAGGGCGACGTTTCGTCTCTTCGTGACGCTCCACTTTCTCCGTCCACCAGTGAATCAAAAACAATCTTAATTTCATTACGCCCAAAAGGCCGGTGAAAAACAGTTGTTTCCCTTGATCGATGGGTGAACATGTGAAAAGCAATACCGATGCTACAGGGTTTTTCTACTTGAGAAATGATGCTGGAAATCGGCATACTCTCTTAAATCACCGGCCTTCTAAACACAACGGGTATTCCCAAGGAACTTGATGAAAACTGATGACTCCTATCGGTGAGACACCCTACACCCACTAGCACCTCCCAAACGAGGTGACCTAAAATGACAAAAAATTTTTACACTTATTGATTGACAAAAACGAACAAAAAGAAATAAAATATTGTTACAAAATAACAACAACATGTTAAATTAGAACAAAACGATCAAAGGATGAATGTACATGTTGCCCAAAGAACGACGTGAATGGATTGAAAAGCAATTAATCACTCAAGGCAAAGTCGACATTGAAGAGCTATCACAGCAATTAAACGTATCAACCATGACCATTCGAAGAGATTTGGCCCTTCTAGAAAGACAAGGAAAGATCGTCCGGACACACGGCGGAGCCATTCATTCACGGGCACTGATTCAAGAAACACCTTACTCAACAAAAAAGGAAAAGAATATGAAGTGGAAACAAGCCATTGCCCGTAAGGCCGTTGAGTTCATCCCTGAAAATGCCAATATCATCTTGGACTCCGGGACAACCACTTTTGAAGTCGCTAAGCTGATCAAAGACCGAGAAGACTTAACAGTAGTCACCAATGATATTAAAATTGCCGCTGAACTCATGGAAAGTCAATTAAAGGTGATCGTAACGGGTGGGGAGCTTCAAAACCAAGTCGGCACATTGTATGGATGGCCAACCCAGGAACTACTTAAAAACATTCAGGCAGATCTCTTCTTTCTGGGAGCCCACGCGGTCGATATCATCTCCGGCGTCACAGCACCTACATTCGAAAAATCGTTAATCAAAAAACTGATGATACAGGCGGCTGAAACAACTTGGTTGCTTGCTGACTCAAGCAAATTTAATCAAAAAGCGTTTTCTCTTGTTTGTCCACTCTCAGAGTTGGAAGGAATTATTACTGACGATGGATTGAATGAAGAAGACCAACATCAATATAGCGAGCATACCAACATAATCATTGTTCACCCATAAGTAAGTTTCAATAACAAGTATTTGCCTACCGGCATCCCATACCGCTCCAGAGTAACAGGAAGTGCTTAAGGAGGTGATTCAACCAGTTGTAATATCAACGATTTCCGTAGACGGGAGGGGAGACAATCATCATGAAAATCGGGGTTATTGCCGATGATCTGACCGGTGCTAATGCAACAGGCGTAAGATTGGCCAAACAAGGATTCAAAACGGCAACCTTTGTCAGAAATGCCTCATTAACCGACATCGAAAAGTACGATGCCGTCTGCATTGACACCGATAGCCGCTATTCTCCGCGGGAAATTGCCGAAGATCGTGTGCGTCAAGCGGTCAGCTACTTCAAACAATGGAATGTTGAGATCGTTTGTAAACGGATCGACAGTACTGTCCGCGGCAACATCGGAATCGAAATTGACACCGTTTTGCGCGAACTCGGTGATCATTCTGTAGCCATTGTCGTCCCTTCTTTTCCTGACTCGGGAAGGATGACAACCGGTGGGTATTTGCTCGTTGACGGTGTACCTGTTCAAGAAACAGACGTAGCTAAAGATCCGTTGATGCCTGTTTATCAGTCGTTCATTCCTGCCCTCATTCAGCAACAAAGTATGCACTCCGTCGCACTGATAGGGCTCGACACAGTTCTCTACGGCGCAGAATCCATCGCACAGCAACTCAGAGAGAAAATCGAACACGGAAACCGAATTATCGTGATCGATGCCGTCAATGACGAACATATTGAAACGATTGCCTTTGCGATGACGAAAATCAAAGAAAAAATTATCGTCCCAGTTGATCCTGGCCCTTTAACAGCATATTATGCAAGATTATACTTTCACCAGCAACTTCATGCAGATAAAATACTAATGGTCATTGGAAGCGTGACTCCCTTGACCGGTCGTCAACTTCATTATCTGTTAGCTAAAACAAATGCTAACCCCGTATACGTCAATCCAGAAAAACTGGCAAGCTTCTCAAACAGCTGGAACGAGGAAGTAGAACGCGCAACAGCCGTTGGCCTAGAGCGACTCGAAACGGAAAATATTTTGATCGTTACAACTCATCACCCCGCCAACAGTCTAATCGATTTGAAAGCGCTGTCTGCTGTTGAGCAAGTATCCGAAGATGCTCTGGCCAAACGAATCACAGACGGCCTTGCTGTCATCGGCCGAAAAATCATTGAAAATTCCAAATACCCAATTTGTGGATGCTTCACAAGCGGTGGGGATGTTACGGCATCTCTTTGCGCCGTAGGAAGGGCTAACGGTATTGAAATTGAAGACGAAGTTCTTCCGCTGACCTCATTCGGATACTTTTCGGGGGGATACTTGGATGGACTCCCTGTAGTCACAAAAGGAGGAATGGTCGGCGATCAACGTTCCATCTACAAAAGCCTGCGCTTTTTGCAAATGAAGATTCACAGCCAAAGGAGTGGGAAACATGTCAGTGCACATTAAGCCTATTATTGCAATTCCAATGGGAGATCCGGCAGGAATCGGGCCAGAGATTGTCGTGAAAGCCCTGAGCAATCAAAAAATCTATGAGGTTTGTCATCCTCTTGTTATTGGTCACAATGAAGTGTTGAAAAGAGCAATGGGAATCACTCATATCTCATTGAACATAAATGAGATCAAAGACCCTTCGGAGGGTAAATACGAACACGGCACGATCGATGTCATTTCGTTAAACAACGTAAACATAGACACTCTTGAAATGGGAAAAGTCCAAGCACAATGCGGCAAGGCAGCCTATGAGTATATTGAAACAGCTGTTCATTTGGCATTAGACAGAAAAGTATCGGCCTTGGCAACAACGCCGATCAATAAAGAGTCATTGAAGGCCGCCAATATTCCATTTATCGGACATACGGAAATCTTAGCTGCTTTGACCAATACCAACGATCCGTTGACAATGTTTGAGGTAAGAAATATGCGTATTTTCTTCTTAACAAGACATTTGTCCTTAAAAGATGCCATCGCCGCAATGACGAAAGAAAGAGTTTGTGACTATTTAATTCGTTGCGACCAAGCCCTGCGGCGTCTTGGGGTGGAAAGTCGTAAAATCGCTGTTGCCGCATTAAACCCACATGGTGGAGAAAACGGGCTGTTTGGAAGAGAAGAAATTGACGAGATTCTTCCAGGCATCCAAATGGCACAAGAAAAAGGAATTCATGCAGTTGGCCCTGTTCCTGCTGATTCGGTGTTTCATCATGCTTTAAATGGCCGTTACGACGCTGTATTGTCCCTTTACCATGATCAAGGGCATATCGCCGCAAAGATGGCGGATTTTGAAAGAACCATTTCAATTACAAATGGGCTACCATTTTTGCGTACATCGGTTGACCATGGAACCGCCTTCGACATCGCTGGAAAAGGAATAGCAAGCAGTGTCAGCATGGAAGAGTGCATCAAAGTGGCCGCAAAGTATGCTGGAAAGTTCCATTCTTTGCAAACCGTATAAATTTCTCAAAGACCTCGAAGCCGTCGGACAGTGATTCTGTTCGATGCTTCCATATATAAATTTGGAAACGATTACTTGAAAACCTATCGCTTTATAGAACTGGGGGAACTGCTATGAAATCAAAATGGTTGCGAATCATTCCTGTCGCTTTTGTTATGTACATGCTTGCTTACATGGACCGCATTAATATAGGAGTTTTAATGCCCTACATCCAAAAGGATTTGAACATTTCGGCTTCAGCTGCTGGAGACATCGCCGGCATCTTCTTTATTGGCTATTTATTGTTGCAAATCCCTGGCGGAGTCTTAGCCACCAAGTGGTCAGCCAAAAAGTTTATCTTTATTCTAATGATCCTTTGGGGATTGGCAGCTATGGCCTCTGGTTTTGTCCAGACAGAAGGACAGTTAAAATTAGTGAGATTCTTGCTAGGCGTTGCCGAGGGAGGGGTTTGGCCGGCTGTTCTTGTCTTACTTGCCAACTGGTTCACTCTTCAAGAACGAGCAAGAGCTAACGCATTTTGGATGGCTTGTCTTCCCGTTTCGGCCATCCTCATGGCGCCCATAACAGGTATGTTGTTGCATCATCTCAGCTGGAAAACAGTGCTCATTCTGGAAGGCATCCCGCCTATTGCTTGGGCGTTTGTATGGTATGCCATGATTAAAGATAAGCCGGTCGAAGCTGAATGGATGGGTGAAAAGGAAAAGCATCAGTTGCTGCAATTGCTAACTGCCGAACAAAGCCAATCTTCAAAATCGGAAGGATATGCAGCAGCATTTAAAAACAAATCCGTTTGGGGTCTCGTCATGATGTATTTCTTATGGATGACTGGATTTTACGGTTATACAATGTGGGTCCCCAGTGTGGTGAGCGAATTTACCAATGATCCTTCTGTCATGGGGTGGTTGACGGCCATTCCGTTTACATGTGCTCTCATCGGAATGATAGTTAACTCCTCTTGGTCAGACCGTCGTATGAACCGTATCCAACACGTCGTCATTCCTCTATTTATAGCAGCTTGTACCATGGTCATTGGGCAGTTTGTAGAAACACCTGTATTAAAAATGATTCTCTTATCAATCACAGCGATCGGTGTGTATGCACCATATGGGCCACTTTGGGCAATCCCAACGGCCATCATCCCTGCTGAAGTAGCTGGTGCAGCCATGGGCTTGCAGAATGCCATAGGCAACCTTGGCGGCTACAACGGACCAAAATTTTTTGGCGTACTTAAAGACTTAACAGGAAACTACCATGCCGGCTTTTATTTCTTAGCCCTGTCACTTGCCTTGGCAGGAGTTTCCACTCTACTTTTAGGAAAAGCAATACCCAAAAAAGAAATATCTACTGTCCCCACTAGCAATCCAAAAACAGTAAATTCAAACTGATAGACACCTGACTACGAGTTTAGAAAGAGGATAAAGGAAAGGTCATACGCAACTCCCATCCGCTTTATAGCCTCCATCCCTTATGCAACAGGGGTAGGAGGCCGCCTGTTTTCTCACTGAAATTCTCTGGAAAGCCGTTGATTTAACGAAAAATGTGCCTCAACAACGTTTTCCTCCATTCGAGAAGCTCCACGGACTCAGCTCTTTACTCCGGTGAAGAACAATGGGGTGAAGAGAGTGCTGTTTTTCACCGGTCTTCTAACCGAAGCCACCTCCTCATTCCCCATCCCCTTGATCTCGGGATAGCGCCCGCTCCCGTCCCCCCCTGCAACTTCTCCATCTTTTTTAATTCCTTCTGGATCTCGATCAGCAAATGGTGGAGCTTCGATGAAAGGATCCCGTCATTTCTCTCCAACAGCCCTTCGTCGATCATTTTCAAATGATCCCATGCTTTTTCAATCGTCTCTTCGTTGTAATGTCTAGAAGGCTGTTGAAAAACAGCGGTTTCCCTTGATCGATGAGTGAATGTGCGCAGTGTTGCAAGGTTTTTCTATTTGAGAAACGATGCCGGGAAGCGGTATGCACGATTTAATCACCGGTCTCCTAGGGTTGATGATGATCGCTAACAATTTCTCTTTTGTATAACTGAGACTTTTCACAATTTCTTTAAACATTCGATCTCGACGTGTCTACTTTCTATATACATGCTCATTGAAAAATTAACATTTGGCTTCTCCTGCAACGAGCTTCCTCTCCCATGGCTCAGCTTGCAGGTTGAGCCTACAGGATCTTTGGAGGAAATGATGCAGCGCTTAGGGTGTGCAGGATAACGGAGAGGTTAACTCTTCATGTTGCATGTATATAGCAGCCATTGCATCTGTTCTTCTTGTTTCATTAAGCCTTACCTCATCATCTTTCCGCGCTGTTTGCTCCAAGGCATATTCGTAACAACCAACTTCCCCCATCGATAACCTTCCAACTGGCAGCACCACCTTCCACCCCCGCACCGTTTTGCGCCATCGCCTCCACAAATCTCACTCGCCGCCCACACCTGATTGCACTGGATGGTTGGGCGAAAGAACCGCAGTATGATATAGACGCACCTTGAAAAGTGAACTTCTCGCTGTACCACCCTAGGCGTTTCGGCACTTCTCCCAGGCGTTCATGGATATCGTTCACAAACTGGGTAATGGCTTAGACGATATCATTTCAATCGTTGGGAAACACATCGGCCATGATGGTATCTTCCCCCACAAGCGTTAAATCAAATTTAATTGCGGTGAATACAGGGGAAGAAAAATAAAGCGAAAACACGGTCCCTCCTTCCGCAAGAACTCTCTCACCATCATAACTTTCCATGACAAGACGAGTCACCACCACACACTGGCGAAGATGGACATTTTTCATCTCCCGTCCCTGCTTGTGAAATGTCTGAGACGGCCACCCGCGGTCATGGATGATTTTGAGCTGTTTCATGTCTGATTCCGATCGCTTTCCTTAGGAACAGTATCACCGGGCAGGTACTACTTAGGCGAAGGTTAACTTTTCAATTTTAATGAGCATGTATATAGAAACGAATGGAATACAATCGACGTTATTACTATTAGAAATATCTCATATATTGAACCAACATCCTTCACTGGCAACGAAGATGAGGCGGATATACTAGCATGTCTTGAAGGAAAATGGACGTTGAGTGCTTGGCGAAGCGAATAGTAAAAATTGGACTGGGTGAAAAACAATGAAGCATTCCAGAAGTTCTCGAAGAAGGGCAAAAAGGCAAATCTCACCGACATCCATTCTCTTATTTTCTCTACTTTCTGTCGCTCTATGCTTGTCTGCTTATGCTTTAGTCAACCAAGAACTATATGACTCAAAGACGGTTTCCCCGAGCAGCAACTCTGAAAAACGAAACAACGGGAACAGTCAACAGCCGCAAGCAAACGAACCGGCAGAACCAGACGGCCAACAGACGCAACCAAACGAAAACGGCTCATCCCACCAAACAAGCATCACCTTTTTTGAGCCGTCGTCTGATCAAAACGAAAAAATTGATCGTATCATGAAGACAATGAGCCTTCGAGAGAAAATTGGCCAACTGGTCATGGTCGGATTTCCATCGACCGAGCCTGATGAAAACGTGAAACGAATGATTCGCCACTATCATGTGGGCGGGGCCATTTTATACGATCGCAATATGAAAACACCGGAACAAGTCGCCACCTTGACGAATGATTTGCAGCGAGTGGCCTTGGAAAACCGATTCAAAATCCCGCTCGTCTTTAGCGTTGACCAGGAAGGCGGAAAGATTGTCCGAATGCGGCAATACGTTTCCCCAATCCCTTCCCAACAGCAGCTTGGCCAAAGCAAAGACGATGCCAAAGTGTATCAAATCGCCCACCGAACGGGAACCGAACTGGCCGCGATGGGCATTCAAATCAACTTCGCGCCAGTGCTTGATCTCTCTGCGACTGACAGCCGTTCGTTTGGGGAAGACCCTGTGTTGGCAGGACGGTTGGGGCAACAAGTGGTGGCAGGACTGACTGATGCGGGTGTGACGGCTGTTTTGAAACACTTTCCGGGAAACGGGCGCAGCCAAGTTGATCCGCACCATGACACCTCTTCCATTGAAGCCGGGATGGAGGATCTTGAAAACAAAGACATTCTTCCATTTCGACAAATCATCAAAAACATCAACCATGACCGTTTCTTTGTAATGGTCACACATATTAAATACCCGGTATACGACAAAGAACATCCAGCCAGCCTTTCCTCTGCGATTATTCAACAATTGCTGCGGGAGAAATTAGGCTATGAAGGCATTGTCGTGACAGACGATTTGGAGATGGGAGCGGTAAGCAAGTATTTCACCTATCGGGAACTCGGTTATCGCGCCATAGCGGCTGGCGCTGACTTATTGCTTGTCTGCCACACGTTTGACCACCAAAAAGAAGTGATCGACGGCATATGGGACGCCGTCCAAAACGGAAAACTGTCAGAAGAACGAATCAACAAATCCGTGAGAAAGATTTTAGCCTATAAACTGTCCCAATTCCCTTCCGTCGAAAACGTTTATGTCGATCCCGCGAAAGCGAAACAAGTGGTAGGAAAATAACCGCTCTCGTTGATCCACCGTGAAACACATGAACCATCCTCCACCTGCACGAAACGAAAAAGGTGGGGGATTCTTCTTTTGCTTTTACCACAAACTTTCATCGAATGATCTAAGCGGGATAATGCCTAAGAAAAATGAAAAAGAAGTGAACAGTGCCACAAAAAAGGATTGGAAGATATCCAAAAAGAGGATCGGCAATGAAAAAGAGATAAGGAAACTTCATACCCGCTCGAGCCACAGCAAAACACGGCAATTCCTCTTAGGGCTCGCTCGTAAGACATCGGGCACAAACCAGGACGTCTCGGCCGAAAAATTAACAATTGCATATAAACACAAAATATCGTATATTTATAAAAAAGAATCTATGATCATACGATAGTGAGGGAGCCCAATGCACATTGACCATGCCGTCACGAGCGATGTAAAAGAAATCCATGCGTTAATTCAACACTTTGCGGAAAAGGGATTGGTGTTGCCCCGCTCGTTATTATCGATCTATCAGCACTTGCAATGCATGTATGTGGCAAAGGAGAACAAGCAAATCGTTGGAGTAGGAGGATTACATATCTTGGGGCACGATCTCGGGGAGGTCCGTTCGTTAGTCGTATCCCCTGATCATATGGGAAAAGGAATCGGCCGCATGCTCGTTGACCATATTACGAACGAGGCAGTCCGACTCGGAGTAAAACGATTAATCTCCTTCACATACCAAATCGAGTTTTTTAAAAAATGTGGGTTTGAAATCGCTGAAAAAGCAACGTTGCCTGAAAAAGTATGGATTGACTGTGTCAATTGCCCGAAGCTCGACTGTTGCGATGAAACGGCCATGATTAAATACCTTTGATCCTTCTCCCGCCTGCGCAACCGCGGAGAGGTGGGAGATTTTTCTTTCGAAGCCCCCGCCCTGCGGCAGGCGGGGAATGGATCATCTCTTTCCAAACAATCCCGCCTGCAGGCGGCGCAGGGAGAACATCGATGATGAGGACGCCGATTCCCGTCTCCCTTCCACTCATGTTGAGAAGCGGAGACCTTCTCGGCTTGAGAGGATGAAACAACCGCCCTTCTACGGAGCCATCTTTCCTACTGATGACCTCTGCATGTACCCCTAATCATCCTTTTCAATGAACCCTCTATAAATGTTTATCCGCTCTCCATGACCCCACTAAACTTTGAAGGATACTTCCCATTTAGGGATAAAACCTACAGCTGGGGAGATTGGATAGAAGCCGCTCACTGCTTCCGGTTGTTTTCTTATAACAAACATTCTATAATCGAGTTGATACAATTGAAAATTCTATAAAGGAAGAGTGTCGATGAGGACAAAGCGCCGAAAAAAGAAAAAATGGCTTCGATGGTTGCTGGGAATATGCATAGTGTTGCTCATAGGAGCAGGAATATTCGCTTATTCGATTTACCATCATGTGAAACAGACGGCGAACCAAATGCACGAGGACATCAACTGGAAATCGGAAAAACGGCAAGAGGATGTATCATTCGAACGAAGGACGCCAATTTCGATCTTGTTGATTGGCGTCGATGAGCGGAAAGGAGATAAGGGACGTGCGGATACACTCATCGTCATGACGGTCAATCCAAACAAACAATCGATTGAGATGGTCAGCGTCCCGCGCGATACAAGGACGGAGATCGTCGGGAAAGGCATCAAGGACAAAATCAACCACTCGTACGCCTTTGGCGGAGTCGAGATGACGATGGCGACGGTCGAGCATTTCTTGGATATCCCGATCGACTATTACATTAAAGTCAACATGGAAAGCTTCCGCGATATCGTCAATGCGGTCGGCGGAGTGACGGTGAACAACCCGTTTGCCTTTACATATGAAGGCACGTACTTTCCGAAAGGGGAAATTACGCTAAACGGAGACGAAGCGCTGAAATATTCGCGCATGCGGAAAGAGGACCCACGCGGCGATTTCGGGCGCCAAGACCGCCAGAAACAAATCATTCAAGCCATTATTGAAAAAGGGGCAAGTTTCTCGTCGCTCACGAACTACAGCGATGTACTCGCGGCGATCGGGAAGAACATCAAAACAAACTTAACGTTTGAGGAAATGAAAGAGATTCAGGCGAACTACAAAGATGCTCGCAAACACATTAAGCAACTGCACATTACCGGCCAAGGGACAAAAATTCATGGCATCTATTACTTAATCGTGCCGGAAAGCGAACGGTTGGCCGTTTCGAATGAGTTAAAAGAACATCTTGAGCTGAAGGCAACAGCAGTGAAATAAATAAACGAAACAGGGATGCTCCAAAAAGGGAGGCTTTTTTACATCATCCCTTTTTGGGCATCCTTGTTTTGCTCTACTCGTCTTTATTGTCCTTGTCATTCGCATCCCGCGGATCTTCAATCGGGTCTTCGCGGTCCGGCACTCTGTCCCGCTCATCGTCGCCCGGTCCGTTGTTCGTGTCGTCTCCCGGCGGGAGTTGATTGTTTTGGTTGTCGTTCAAATCGGTATCGCGTGTGTCCGGGATGCCGTCGTTGTCTTTGTCGTTGTCGACGTTATCGTTTTGGTTGATGTCATCAGCCGGATTCATGTCTTGGTCGTTGACATCGTTTTGGTTGTTTGGCGGCGGTGGGTTGTTGTCGCGGTTCATATTGCATCCAGCCGCCAAAAAGAGGGCGACAAGGGCGCTGAACAGCCGGATCAGCAACGCTTTTTTCTTCATCCTATCTGCTCCTTTCTATTGGTTGTGGTGACCTTATGTAAGACCGGTCCTTGCTTATCTTGCCCAGAACCGTGCGTTTCATGCATGGTGGACGGAAGCGTCAATCGTTTTCCATCTTGGGGCACCGCCCGCAAAAGGAACGCAAATGGCGGCTGGGAAGAAAAGAGGTTCATCACTGCAGCCTGCACTTGACAAGCGATATGGTTTCCTGAACAAGGATGTTCCAAAGCCATTGATTTACTGACTTTTTCTCACAAGCGTAAGTAGAGCCCGTTCTGAAAAAATCAAGCACAACTTCTGGTGAAGAACCGAAAAAGAAAACGCGCCCCAGAGGGAACGCGTTTCGTTTAACTGGAAGATTTCTCCCCTAAAGCAAACATGAGCTCTGTTTCGCAAACGAGCTCGCCGTCGACAGTGGCGATGCCTTTGCCTTTGCCGATGGCGCCGCGAGCGCGGAGAATTTCCACTTCCAGCCGAAGCTGATCGCCTGGTTTCACCTGCTTTTTAAAACGGCAGTTGTCGATGCCGGCGAAAAAGGCGAGGCGGCCGCGGTTTTCCTCGCTTTGCAAGAGGACGACGGCGCCGACTTGGGCGAGCGCTTCGACGATCAACACGCCGGGCATGACCGGATATTCGGGGAAGTGGCCGGCGAAAAACGATTCGTTGGCGCTCACGTTTTTGATGCCGACAGCCCGCTTCCCTTCTTCGATCTCAAGAATGCGGTCCACGAGCAAAAACGGGTAGCGATGCGGAATGATCGCCTGAATTTGTTGGATATCCAGCATACGAAGAGCCCCTTTCCATTGTGATGGAGAATATGCCGCCATCAAACCGCACTTTGCGGCAAGCGGCTCCGTTATGTCCCTTTTTCGACAAAGTCGAGGATGTGCTGCCACGTCGACGGGCGGAATACATCGAGCCATCTTCCGTCGCCGATGGCGCTGTAGCCGACAACCGCGCCTATCGCGAGGCTGGCAGCCATCAAAACGGCGATGATGATGAGCCGCAGCCAAATCGGGATGAGCCGGGTGCGCGCAAAGCGCCGCGGCTTGGTTCCTCGTTCCTCTTCATCCGGTGCACGATCCGTCCGCGGCTCTTCTTGCGGCGGTTTGGTTTGCGCCATGCTCCTGCCGCTCGGGGGGAAGGAGCGCTTCCGCTGCTTTCGCCGCTCGATGCGGGATGACGGCTGTTGCGTTTCTTCGCTCATCGTGATCTCTCCTTAGGAGGAGCGCATGTTGTTAATCAGCCCGAGCATTTGTTCCGAAAGAGAAATGGCGCGGGCGTTGAGCTGATAGGCACGGCTTGTCGCCATCAGGCCGACCAGTTCCTCGCCAAGGTCGACGTTCGCTTGTTCGAGCGCGCCTTGCTTGATGCTGATTTGGCCGCGCAAATTGCCGTTGAGCTCTTCCGCTGCGCCTGGGGCGTTAGGAAGCGCATAGACGTTGCCGCCGCGCCCTTCCAGAAGCTGCGGACGGCGGATCATAGTGACGCCCAAGTTGACGCGGGCGACGACGCGGCCGTCAGCATTGGTTGCCGTCAACGTCCCCGTCGGGGACATCTGCACGTCATGCGCATCGGCGGGAAGCATAATCGGCGCATTGGCTTCATCCAACACAAACAAGCCGTCGCTTGTCGTTAAAGCAAGCTCGCCGTTCATGGGCGCAAGCGAAAAGTTGCCGGCGCGGGTGTAGCCGATCGTTGCCGCGCCGTTTGGGTCGGCCAGACGGACGCGGAACCATTGGTTTTCGGCCGTCAAGGCAAAATCCAAGCGGCGGCCAGTCTCCACAAGCGCCCCTTGCGAAGAGATGAGCATCGTCGAAGCGAGACGCGCTCCGTTGCCATAGCGCACCCCTTCTGGCGTTTGCCGGGGCGCTTTGTCGTTCGGCAAGCGGTCGATTTGTTGGGTCAAGAGCTCGGCAAAGCTCGCTTCGCGCCGTTTAAAGCCGACGGTGTTGCTGTTGGCGATGTTATGGCTGATCGTATCGAGCCGCTGTTGCAAGGCATTCATCGTGTTGGCGGCGGTGAGCATCGAACGAAGCACGGGCTTGTCCCCCTTTTGTCATCATTTCAGGCGGCCGACTTCGTTGACGGCCTTGTCTAAGCTGCGGTCGTACGCTTGGACGATTTTTTGGTTCGCCTCAAACGTGCGGTAGGCAGCGAGCAAGTCGGTCATCGTCCGTTCGACATCGACGTTCGACCGCTCAAGAAAGCGCTGTTTCACCGTATACGTCACATTGCCCGGCGCCTGCGGCAATGGCCCTGTCGTGCTGCGGAATAAGCCATTTCCTTCCTTGACCAACGTTTGCGGATTGGCGGCGAACACGACGCCAAGACGGGTGGTCGTCCCATTCTCATCGATGATCGTTCCGTCGTCGTGGACGGCAAACCGCTCGCTTGAGAGCGGAATGCGCTCACCATTGGCATCAAGCACATACCAGCCCTCTTGCGTCGTTAAGTAGCCGTCCGGGCTCAAGGTGAAATGACCATTTCTTGTGTAGCGGACCTCCCCTTGACCGTTGGCGACGGCAAAAAACAGCGCGCCTCGCTGACCGCTCGTCCGGTCGACGGGGACTTGTCCGTCCACAAGGGCGATATCGGTCGCCAAGCCGGTTTCTTTCACATCCCCTTGGCGAAAGTTCGGGATGAGCTCTTGCATATACACACCCGTATTGAGCGGCCCAATGACGGTTTGCGTCGGGATGGCGCGCTTTGAGGCGGTCGGGATCGGTTGATCCTCGAGGCGGCTCATCAGCAGTTCCGGAAACGCTCTCATCGCGGCCGCATCAGCTTTGTATCCCGGTGTTTCGGCGTTCGCCAAATTGTTCGTCAGCCAATCCACGCGCCGCTCTTGCGCCAACATGCCGCTCGCGGCGGTGTACAACCCTCTCAACATGACCAGCACCTCGCCTGTCCGATTGGTTAGAAAAAGCCGCGGCCGCTCTTCGGGCAGCGGCGAATGGGGTGTTCCCTATGGTCAAGCGGGCGGCGCGTTGCCTTGCCGCTCTAGAAGTCATTATAAGCGGGCAAGGGCAGCCGCGGCATCCCCCGCCATTCCTTTTTTGCCCGCCTCGCTTGTCCCATTGGCGGTTGTATCCATTTTGACCACGCCATGAGGAAAACATTCTGCCAAGCGATCGGCGTATGAGTGACGCAAAAAAGTTGACTCTATAAAGTTGATCGAGATGAACCATCTCTTGGCCAAAGGGCTTACCATACTTTTAAATTAATTGCGATTTCGGCGCCCGATCGATGTTTTCCAGCATAATCCCGGTGCCAAGAGCGACGCAGTCCATCGGATTCTCCGCGACGAACACCGGAAGCTTCAGCTCTTCTGACAGCAACAAATCGATGCCATGAAGCAAAGCCCCGCCGCCCGTTAAAATGACGCCGCGGTCGATAATATCGGCCGACAATTCCGGCGGCGTGCGTTCGAGCACGCTTTTGGCGGCTTGTACAATCAACGACACCGGCTCGCGAAG
This sequence comes from Geobacillus vulcani PSS1, assembly GCF_000733845.1. Lineage (GTDB taxonomy): Bacteria > Bacillota > Bacilli > Bacillales > Anoxybacillaceae > Geobacillus > Geobacillus vulcani. The sequence goes on along the minus strand of NZ_JPOI01000001.1, from coordinate 1,115,111 downwards.
CGCCCGTTCGATCTCCTCCGATCGAACGGTGATCGTGCGCGGCAGCCCGGTGACAAGATCGCGGCCGCGGACGTCGATTTCTTCGGTCCGTGCGCCTGGGAATACCGTTGCAACCTTAATCTTGATTTCCTCGGCCGTTCGTTCCCCGATGAGCAGCTTATATTCACGCTTGATGTAGTTTAAAATTTCCATGTCGAACTTGTCCCCAGCCATTTTAATGGAAGAGGCGGTGACAATGTCCCCCATCGAGAGAACCGCGACGTCGGTCGTGCCACCGCCAATATCGACGACCATGTTTCCGCACGGCTGAAAAATGTCCATTCCGGCGCCAATGGCAGCGACTTTCGGCTCTTCCTCCAAGTACACTTTTTTGCCGCCGCTTTTTTCTGCTGCCTCTTTGATCGCTTTTCGTTCAACGGATGTCGTGTTCGTCGGGCAACAAATCAAAATGCGCGGTTTGGCGAAAAAGCCTTTGAGGTCGAGCTTGCTTAAGAAATGCTTGAGCATCGCTTCGGTAATGTCAAAATCCGCAATGACGCCGTCTTTGAGCGGCCGAATGGCAACAATATTCCCAGGAGTACGTCCGACCATTCGTCGTGCTTCTTCGCCCACTGCCAGCACTTTGTTCGTGTGTTTATCGATCGCCACGACGGACGGCTCATTGAGCACGATGCCTTTGCCTTTGACGAAAATGAGGACGTTCGCCGTGCCTAGGTCGATGCCGATGTCTCGTGAAAACATATGACTTGCTCCTCCTTGCCTCTGCCCTAAAATCATTCCTAATTGATTATTTTACCATATTTGATCGCCGGAATGATACTGCAAACGGCAGATGGCAAGGAAAAAAGTCAGTTGTTTTTCACTGTTTGCTTTTTATACTTTTTCTTCGTTGCTTCCCCGCCGCGCAAATGGCGGATCGATTTATGGTAATCGAGAATTTGTTTGACTTCTTGGGCCAGTTCCGGGTTGATTTCCGGCAGCCGCTCGGTCAAATCTTTATGGACGGTGCTTTTGGATACGCCAAATTCTTTCGCGATGACGCGAACGGTTTTCCTCGTCTCCACGATATACTTGCCAATCTTGATCGTACGCTCTTTGATGTAATCGTGCACACCACTCGCCCTCCCTAAGTTGGATGTGAGAAGTGAGAAGTGTGAAATGAGACTCGTCTTGCCGCTGATGAGCGCCGCTTTCGCTGGATGTCTCGGAAGCGTCTTCGCCGCGTCGCTTGCCGGTTGTGAACGATCCCCACCTCAACCACTCTCATTGCTGTTCAATTTGTAACATTTTATTAGACAAATCGGGCATATATACCAGAAATATCAAGGCGGACAACGGTTTTTTCACAATTTTTTGCCGGTTGTAACGAGAGGGAAATGGGAAACGACTATTATTGTAAAGAGGTGAAAAGGAGGCACCGACATGGGCAAAAGAAAAGTGATCGGCATCGTTGCGGCGTTAGCAGGGATGGTGGCAGCGAGCGCACTGCTCGTGCATGTTAATGCCGACAATCGGCCGCAGGCGAAAGACCACTTGCTTGGCCCCGCCCCAGCCGGCAAACCGGCATCCGCGGGCGGAAAAGGCATCATCGCCGGGACGTTGGAGCCGTCATTGACATATAAGAAGAAAAACGGCGTCTATGTGTTTACCTTCACAGTGAAAAACCAAACCGAACGCGTGCAAACCGTAACATTCACGAGCGGAAAAAAATACGACTACATTTTGTACCGCGATGGCAAAAAGGTGAAGCAGTTCAGCGAAGGAAAGATGTTTACGCAAATTTACGAGCAGCGGACGTTAAAACAAGGGGAAGAACTGTCCTTTCAGGAAACGTTCCGCGGCCTAAAACCTGGAACGTATACACTTGAGTGGTGGCTCGCCGATAAAAACTGGCCGAACGCCCGGGCAAAGGTGACGTTTACGGTCGAGTGAAGGCGCTGTTCGTTTTCACGGCGGCAGGCGCGTCCACCGTCCGGTGCTGTTTCCGATCGAATTCGCTGTCTTGGTTGCGCTTTCTTGCCTGCGTTATCGCAAACAGAGGGGCGGAGGCAAACGATCTTCGCGGAAAATGCATATGAAGGTGTTTCAGGCGTATATGCGTCGAGCAAAAAGGGCGCCCCGTTGCGTTTGGGACACCCCTATGGCATGGCGCGCCGGAATATTACGACAAGAAGACGGCCCCGTACATAAGCGACAAGGCGATGACGTAGGCAGGGTGAATGCGCCATTTGCCAAACAGCAAAAAAGTGCTGGCGGCAGCAAGAAACACCGTTTGGCCGAACCCGGCCCCTTCGTATGACTCGCGGAAAAAGTCGATGGCCATGATTCCAAGCATGACAGCGATCGCTGGGCGGATGTAGGCGGTGAGCCGCTTGACTTGCGGCGCGTCCTTCCATTTGTACAAAAACCCTAACAGCGCCAACAACAAAACGAGCGACGGAGCGACGCTGGCAAACACCCCGATGACAGCACCAAGAACACCGGCTTGTTCATATCCGATATAACCGGCCATTTTCGTCGCAATGGGGCCGGGAAGCGAGTTGCCAAGCGCCAGCACTTCGCTGAACTCGTTGACTGTCATCCACTTGTAACGGTCAACGACTTCATGCTCAATGAGCGGGATGGATGACGGGCCGCCGCCGTAGCCGAGAATGCCTGGCCAAAAAAAGGCGAGAAACAAATGCCAATAGATCATGACGACACCCTCCTTTCTCCGCCTTTGTCTCTATCCACCGCCTTCGGCTTGCTTCGGCCGACAAACGCCGCGGCAAGCAACACGGCGATCACAAGCGCCGGATGAAGCCCGAGCCACTGCAAGGCGACAAAACAAGCGGCAAGAAGCAAGGTCGCCGGCCAGACGCCGAGGGCAGTGCGCGCCTGCTTGGCGAACTGCCATGTCATCTCGGCAAGCATCACAGCCACGACTGGCACGACCGCTTTCGTCATCCCAGCGACCCATGGTGTGTCTTTGAACGAAGATAAGGCGGCCAACAGCACGATCATTAACACGACCGTCGGAGCCGTCGTCGCCAGCACGGCGTTCACCAAGCCGAGGGCGCCACCGACGCGGTAGCCGATATAGCCGGCAAGCTTCGTGGCGATCGGGCCGGGCAAGGCGTTAGCGATGGCCAAAATCTCGGCGAATTCTTCGTCCGTCATCCAGCGGTATTTTGTCACCACTTCGGCGCGCACGAGCGGAATCGAAGACGGGCCGCCCCCGTACCCGAGCATGCCGACGCGAAAAAAGGCGAGAAACAAATGCCATTGATTCATTGTTGTCATTCCTTTATTGTGAGTTTCACCAAGCGGCGACCGCTCCATCTGTGCGCGGCTCCGTCCCGGCGGCGAGCACGCCGGTGTCAGGATCGCGCCAAATGATTTGCCCGCGCCCGAACGGGCCGCCGTCAAGCGCCACGCGGATGTCGTGCCCTTTGCGAGCGAGCGCTTCGGCGATATGACGCGGGAAGTGCGGCTCGACGAGCACCGTTTTTCCTTCCATCCACTGCCAACGTGGCGCATCGAGCGCCGCTTGCGGGTTTAAGTCAAAATCAACCGTGTTCATAACGACTTGCAGATGCCCTTGCGGCTGCATGAATCCGCCCATGACGCCAAACGGGCCGATCGGTGTGCCGCCTTTCGTCAAAAAGCCGGGGATGATCGTATGGTACGGCTTTTTCCTTGGCGCCAGCCCATTCGGATGGCCCGCATCGAAAGCAAAATTGTGGCCGCGGTTGTGCAAGGCGATGCCCGTGCCCGGAACGACGAGGCCGGAGCCGAAGCCCATGTAGTTGCTTTGAATATAGGACACCATATTCCCTTCACCGTCTGCGACGGCCAAATAGACCGTTCCTCCTTTTGGCGGCGTTCCCGGCTCCGGTGTGAGCGCCTCCTTGCCGATTTGCGCCCGGCGCATGGCGGCAAATGATTCCGATAACAGCTCGTCTGGATTGTAGTCCATATAGCGGCGGTCGGCGATGTACGCCTTCCCATCGGCAAAGGCCAGCTTCATCGCCTCGATTTGCCGGTGATGCGTCTCGACATCGGGCATGCTTGGCACGTCAAAGCCGTTCATGATGTTGAGCGCCATCAACGCGACAAGCCCTTGGCCGTTCGGCGGAATTTCCCATACCTCATACCCGCGGTAAGAGACAGAAATCGGCTCGACCCATTCCGGTTCATACTCAGCGAGATCCTCGAGCGTCAAAAAGCCGCCGTACTGCTTCGAGAAGGCGGCGATGTGTTCCGCCAGCTCGCCGCGGTAAAAGCTTTCCGCTTCCGTTGCGGCGATGGAGCGCAGCGTCGCCGCATGGTCCGGAGACGCCCACACTTCCCCGATCTTCGGCGCGCGGCCGCCCGGCGCAAACGTCGCAAACCACGAAGCGAACTCCGGCCCGCGGAGCGCTTCCTTGTATGTACGAAACGCCGCGGCCCAGTACTTTCCGAGCACCGGCGACACCGGGTAGCCGTTTTCCGCATAGGCGATCGCCGGCGCAAGCGCCTCCACAAGCGGGAGGCGGCCGAAGCGCTTTGACAGCGCCGCCCACGCCGCCGGCGCCCCCGGCACCGTCATCGGAGCGAAGCCGTATTTTGGCATCTCCGTATAGCCCCGCTCTTTCAGCGCTTCAATCGAGATCGCTTTCGGCGCATAGCCGCTCGCATTCAGTCCATACAGTTTCCCGTTCGTCCACACAAGAGCGAACGCATCGCCGCCGATGCCGTTCGATGTCGGTTCGACAACCGTTAAGCAAGCAGCCGCAGCGATCGCCGCATCGATAGCATTGCCGCCTTTTTTCAACACCTCAAGCCCCGCTTGCGCCGCGAGCGGCTGCGATGTCGCCACAACGCCGTTTTTGGCGAACACCGTCATCCGCTGCGATGAATAGGGGTGGTATAAGTAGTCCATGGCCACGATCCCCTTTCTTTTGTTAAGTGAAGAATAAAACGTTTCAAAAACAACACTGTTTCCGTTTTCATTTATTTTAAAGGAAAGTGGCAGTGATTTGCATTCTTGTTCCTAAAAATGAAAGAATATTCAAAACATAATTTTTGGCGGTTCATCACTGAAAGATGTACTTGACTTTTAGACACAAACATAATATCGTTCCTCCCGGTCGAACAAAAAATAGCCATGACTGCTTGGGTCACCTAACATGAAAAACGTTTTTCATCTTATGGTGAAGAGCTTTTTTTGGCTACCGTTTTTCCCACGTCTGACTTTAGAAGCGGCAAAGCAAAAAGACCCGTCCGCTTGTCTTAGCAAACGGACAGGCCTTTTCGTCGCATTTTTCGTTTCCTCTGCTAGACGCTTTGTCGATTACGCTCTTGCCATGCCGATCGAGGCGTCTGGCGTTTTGTAGGATGAAGCGTCGTTGTTTTCGTCTTGATTGTTGTCGCTTGGCGTCGTCGAATGGTCATCAGCCGATGGCTGTTCATTCGCTGGATTTTCATCCGCCGGCGTTGTTTCATCGCTTGGCATCAATTCTTTTTCCTTGTTCGTGGCGGCGCGGTCGCTTCCTGCGTTATCTTCCGCTTTGTCAGTCAAAGCCGTCAACGGTTTGTTGACATAATCAATCGGATTTACCGCCCGGCCGTCTTTGCGAATTTCAAAGTGGACGTGGATGCCGGCTTCCTTGTTGAATTCGCTTTGCCCCGCCTTGCCGATCACTTCGCCTTGTTTCACCGTATCGCCGGCTTCCACTTTCACGTCAGCGAGCGATTGATAGACGGTCGTGACCCCTTGTTCATGGTTGATTTCGACAACGTAGCCTAAAATCGGGTCTTTTTCCGCTTTCGTCACCGTGCCGCTTAAGGAAGCGGTGACATCAAACGTTTTGCCGTCTTGGCGAACTAAGTCGATGCCTTGGTTCGGATGGTACGTATGATCATAAAAGACAAGGGCTGCTTCCTGTTCTGCTTCCGATGCTTTGTCATCGTAGAACGGCGTTTTCACTTGCACCGCATTTGGATCAAGCACCGGCATCGCAATCGTTTCGACCGTTTCATTGACCGGAACAGCCGGATTTTCTTGTTGGGCGGTGCCGTTTTTCGCCACGTTGTCTTTGCCTGTATTCTCCTCTTTGCTTGCCTGGAACCAAAGGGCGCCAGCGACGATCAATGCGGCAGATGATAAATAGATGGCCGGAAATACCCAGCGTTTGCGAAACAGACGCTTCAGCGACGATTGTTTTTGTTCCTCTCTCATGTTCATCACCTCAGCAACCATTTTGAACAGAAAGAGGAAAAGATATACACATCAAAACCAATTTTTTCACTTATTTTTTGACATTCGGCTAGATTTTATACACAAAAAATGAGGGGCGCCTCCCTGTCTTTGGCCCTGAGAAAGGGACAAAAAAGTCGAGGGCGCAAAATCCCTCGACTCATCCGTTTTTCGCTGTCAGCTTGTTCAAAAACGCCGTCGCCGACGAAATATGGACACCGCGGTAATAATATTTGACAATGTCAGCGTACGTTTTCCCTTCTTTCGCCATAAAGTTGGCCCCGTACTGGCTCATGCCGACGCCATGGCCGTAGCCTTTCGTCGTAATGATGATGTCATCTCCGTTGCGCACCCAAGTGAAATCACTCGACGGCAACCCGAGCCGTTCGCGCACATCACGGCCCGTAAACGTCTTGCCGCCGATTTTTACTTCGCCGACGCGGCGGCCGGGAGTGCGCGATACAATGACGCCGACTGAGCCGTCAGCGGGCAGTTCGATCCCCAACCTTCGCTCGAATTCCGCCACCGACATCGTTTTCCGCTGGTAAAACTTCGGCGATTGTTTATCCCATGGGCTGGCGACGCTTTTTAAATAGGGAAAATCGCTTTGCCAATAGGCTTCCGAATTTTCGGTATACCCGTTGCTTGTTGAGAAAAACAGCGCCTCGATCGGCTCGTTGTTGTATGTCAAAATTTGTCCTTGCGTTTCCAACACGGCTTTTGTCACTTTTTTGATTTTCCAATCATAATCGCTGCCCCACAGCTTTCGCAACTCGTCATCGCTGTAATAGACTTGATGAGCCACCGTGTCGGTCACATTCGCTCCTTTTGGCAGGCGAAACGGCTGGTTGGCAAGCAGCTGCTTGACAATGTATGTGCGCGCCGTCAACGCTTGCGCCTTTAATGCCTCGAGCTCAAATTCGGCCGGCATTTCCGCTGCGACGACGCCGATGACGTATTGCTCGAGCGGAATATGTTCGACACGTTGTTCTTTGCTTCGGTAGACCGCCACCTCGACGGACGGCCCTTCGGCTGCCTGCGACCGCTGAAGTTGTTCTTGCTTGTGCAGTTGTTCGGCCAATTTCGTCACCTTCCCGTCATAAAAGGGAAGAACGAGCGCTGTCGGAATGACGAGGATGGCGACAAATAGCAAGAAAGCGAGCACCATTACGGGTTTCAATCGTTTCACCATAGCCGAGCCCCCAATATGCGTTTTCCAAGCACAAGCGGACATTGCGAACAAATGCCTGCATTGGCTTCGGTTCGTTACTATAGTTATGGGCTCGGACAAGTATGTATGACAGTTTTCTTTTCATAGAAAAGTTCCATGGGCAACGTGTTGCCCTCCACCCAGGGATGAAAATCTCGCTCCAGTTCGGCATTTTCACAGAAAAGATCCATGGGCAGCACGATCTGCCCTCCACCCGGGGATGAAAATCCCCCTTTTCTTCCCATAATGAAGAATAGGCGCAAACAGTTCAACAGGACGTTATGCTTAATGGTGGCTTAGACCCTGTACGGAAAAGTGTTTGAATCCACTGGGTGCACCACCCATTGTCCGCCCTTTCCTGTGATAGAGGAAAGGTGACGACGAACGGAAAACTGCCGCATGTCTCCCGTGGATTCGCTGTTTGCGCACTCCATCATCGAAAAGGAGGCATTTCATCATGGATGTCATCTATCCTCGCTGCGCAGGATTGGATGTTCATACCGAAACTATTGTCGCTTGTGCCCTATGGGAAGAAGAGGGGGAGATTCAAAAGGAGATCCAAACGTTCTCAACGTTCTCGAAAGGGCTTGGCGACCTGCTCGAGTGGCTCGAAGACCATGGGGTCACCCATGTCGCCATGGAATCCACCGGCGTGTATTGGAAACCGGTCTTTGCCTTCCTCGAGGGCTATGTCGACTTGACTTTGGCCAATCCGCAGCGGATCAAAAATGTCCCGGGAAGAAAAACCGATGTCTCTGACGCCGAGTGGATCGCCAAGCTGCTCCGCCATAGACTCATTGAAAAAAGTTTCGTCCCCCCAGCGCCGATTCGTGAACTGCGGGATTTTACCCGCCTGCGCAAAAAGTGGGTCGGACAGTTGAGTTCAGAGAAAAACCGGATTCAAAAAGTGCTGGAGTCTTCCAATGTCAAGCTGGGCTCCGTCCTCTCGGATCTCTTCGGCGTTTCCGGACGAAACATCCTTGCCCGGCTGCTCGAGAAGGGATACGTGGACAAGGACGAGCTGGATCAATGCCTGCGCGGCAGGCTCAAAACGAAAAAGCAGGCGGTGTACGATTCGCTGCTGGGCACCTTGACCGAACATGAGCTCTGTCTCCTTCGCCTCTTGTGGAAACACGTGGAGGAATGCGAGCGGCTCATCGAAGAAGTCGACCAGCACATCGACCGCCTGCTCGAGCCGTATCGGGAGGAAGTGGACTTACTGATGACCATGCCTGGAATCAAAAAACAAACCGCCGCCATCATCATCGCCGAGATGGGAACCGACATGAGCGTCTTTGAAACGCCGGAACGGGCGGCTTCATGGACGGGGTTGTCCCCCGGCAACCATGAAAGCGCCGGAAAGCGAAAGAGCACGCGCACCACCAAAGGCAATCCCCATCTTCGATCAGCGTTATGCGAGGCGGCATGGTCAGCAGCTCGATCCAAGACACATCCCTTGTCCCGAAAATTTTGGTCGTTGGCGGCCCGATGCGGGAAGAAAAAAGCCCTCATCGCCACGGCTCGACGAATGTTGGTGATCATCTTTTGCATGATCTCCCGCAAAGAGTCGTTCCGCCAACCACAACTCATTTAGTATAGCCAACAGGCAGCCGGATGATACGAGATGCCCGAAAATGGGGCACCTCTGCTTTCCTATTGCCTTCTTTGGCCATTTTCAGTATACCCACACGGATCAGGAGCGTATACAGCACTCACCCAGTGGTGGGGATTTTCACGGAAAAGGTCCATGGGCAACGTGTTGCCCTCCACCGGAACATGAAAACGACGACCCAGCTTGGCCATATAGCAACCTCAGGCGCGTGCCATGTGCGGATAGAAAAAACGACCATTTCCTGCTCGAAGGCAGTTCACGGTCGTTTTCTCGCTCCTGATCCGTTTCATTGGATCGCTTGAATGTGGTCGAATTGTTCCGTTTCTTCACGGACGCGTTCAATGTCAGCCCCAAGCGCAGCCAACTTTTCATGGAAGCGGACGTACCCGCGGTCGAGATGACGAAGCTCGGTTACGCGCGTGTAGCCGTCTGCCGCGAGTCCAGCCAAAATCAACGCTGCCGCTGCGCGCAAATCGGTCGCCGCCACTTCCGCGCCTTGCAGCTGGCACGGACCATTGATCATGACCGAACGACCTTCAATTTTAATATCGGCGTTCATGCGCCGGAATTCCTCAACATGCATAAAGCGGTTTTCAAACACCGTCTCGGTGATCATGCTTGTGCCTTCCGCTTTCAACAAGAGAGCCATCATTTGCGACTGCATGTCGGTCGGAAAGCCCGGATATGGCATCGTTTTAATGTCGACGGCTTTCAGCTTTTCCGGACCAATGACACGCACCCCATTTTCCTCTTCAATGACCGTTACGCCCATTTCTTCGAGTTTGGCGATCAGCGAGCCTAAATGTTCTGGAACCGCCCCTTGCACGAGGACGTCGCCGCCGGTGATGGCCGCTGCCACCATAAACGTGCCAGCTTCAATGCGATCCGGAATGACCGTATGTGTGGTGCCGACGAGCTCGTCGACCCCTTCGATTCGAATCGTTCCGGTGCCGGCGCCGCGCACTTTAGCGCCCATCGCATTCAAAAAGTTCGCCAAATCGACAATTTCCGGCTCTTTCGCACAGTTTTCGATCACGGTTGTTCCTTCCGCGAGGACGGCGGCCATCATAATATTTTCCGTCGCCCCGACGCTTGGAAAATCCAAATAAATTTTGGCGCCGCGGAGCCGTCCATTCACTTCCGCATCAATAAAGCCGTTGCCCACTTTCACGGATGCACCCATCGCTTCAAATCCTTTTAAGTGCTGATCAATGGGGCGCGAGCCAATGGCACAGCCGCCCGGCAGCGCTACACGGGCTCGGCCGTTGCGCGCCAACAGCGGGCCCATGACCAACACCGATGCGCGCATTTTTCGCACGTATTCAAACGGCGCTTCCACCGTCAACGGACCGGTGGCGTCGACGGTGACCGTTTCGCCGGCAATGTGCACGTCGGCGCCTAAATAGCGGAGCACTTCGCTGATTGTATATACATCGGAAAGAGCAGGCACATCATGAATCGTACTCGTTCCTTTCGTAGCCAATAAAGTGGCAGCAATGACAGGCAAAACGGCATTTTTTGCGCCTTCCACTTTGACGGTGCCGCTCAACCGGTTTCCGCCACGGACGATGATCTTTTCCAAGGTATTCCCCTCCGCGTCCAATTTCTCTATATTAATATTCAATGGTAATGATTGGGGTTCCAGCAACGACGCGCGTCTTGCCGCCCAATCTTTCTCTCAAGGCGAGTTGCAGGTTGATCGGCTGATGATTGGCGGCCGGGAGAACGTTCTTCCACTGCCCAGTATATGCAGACAGGGAAACGAGTGACTCTTCCCGCAACCACTCGACAGGCGTCGCTTGAAAATCACGAAGCAATTGAGAGGCTTGGTCGAACAAACCACCTTTCATATTACCACTGAACTCGCCTTCAATACAAGCAAAAAATGTAGGGTGGTTCACAAATAGGCTGTTCGTCGTTTTTTCAATGTGCTGTGCTGCTTCTTTCCACCTAGCTTGGCTCCACATCGGACCGGTCGCTTCATAGAGGATATACGTTTGCGGCATTCCGTTTGTGACGGTCATCACAAGCTGAATTTGTTCACGAAAGAAGGAATGGTCGTTCGTGCCGATCACTTTTTGCCAATGGTTAGCTTGGTGGAACGTCCAGCGAAAGGAGCGGTATGTTTGTTTGAACTCCGCCATTTTTTTGAAAAAGTCCGCATCATTTTGAATATCGTGGGCATACTCTCTTGTGTACACGACCCAACGGCCGAGCGAGGCACCATGTTGCACCAATGTGTGCGCCATCGTTTCCAACGGCTTGGACCATTCGTTCCCCCCGGCGCCCTCCGTCCGGTATTGTCCTGCGGCCAACAACGAGACCGCGGCGACGAGCGCCATTAGCCAACAGACTGGATTTTTTCTCATCTTCGTTCCCTTCCTCTCCTTACTTGTTATTGTTGCCGCTGAGCAAGGGAACATACGTCAAAAAAATCGACAATCGGTGATTTTTGAAACCGTTTTCAAATATCAAAGCGAAGGGCAATCGGCGGAGAATCGGTGAAAAAAAGGGACAGCGTGCAAAGAGACGCCGTCAAGGGCGGGGCCCCTTGACGGCCGAACAGAGGGCGAGGCAAGCGAGGGGAAGCCGAAGCCATGCGGCGCCCCAAGCCTCGCTATTCGCGGAACAAATACGGCAAATCGGTTGACCAAGCCCAATAGTCGAGGAAAAAGTTCGCCACCGTCGAGCCGATGGCAATCGTCAATAAAATGTACAACAACCGCCCTTGAACGACACGGTTCGGCCGAAGCAACACCTCGAGCCTCACTGCCTGCAGCGTCCACCACGTCACCGCTAGAAACGCCAAATGAACGATAATCGAAATCAACGCTTGTTGGCCGATGACCGGCATCATCAAGTTTCACCTCTTTCTCCAGCATATGTGAAACGGTGCATACGAAGCATTCTCTCTTTTCCGAAACGCGGCGAGCAGCCAGGGCGCTTCATCTAAAATCGGCAAGGATACCCCCACTTCAATCGTGTGCAGGGCGATAGCCCAACGATAAGTGGGGGAGGAATTGCCGTCAGATACGATAGTATCTGAACCTACACTTTTCCGTGAAAATGCTGCGCCTTGAGTGAACATTTTCATACCGAGTGGAGTGCGAATGCGCTTATGGACCTTTTCTAAAGAAAATGCGCAAGCCTTGAAACTTCCTGCTGGGTGGAAAGCAAAAAGGATGGCTCATGAATCTTTCCTTCGCAAAGCAGGCAGCGCATCCCCCCTTTCCAAACGAGGCCAGCGGCGCAAAAAAAGAGGAGAGGCATTCTCCCTCTCCCTTTATTCTACCGTTACGGCAAAAAATCGCCAAAATGCCCAAACTGGGCGAGTACATCGTAAGCCAGCCCCGGCGCCCAGCCGATCGCCAACGTTCCAAGCGCGCAAAGGATGACGGCGGTCGACAAACCGGCCGGAAGCCGGCCAAGCGGTGCCGTGAACGCCGGACGGAAAAAGAGCTGAACGATCAAATGGAAATAATACACGTATGAGATGACAGTCGTGATGGCCATCACCACAGCGAGCACGTAATGGCCCGGTTCAGTGACGACAAGGCCAATGAATATATACAGTTTGGCAATAAACCCAGCCGTTCCCGGAATGCCGGCAAGCGAGAGCAAAAACAGCCCGAGCGCTGAAGCCAACAGCGGACGATGCCGGTACAAGCCGGTGAGTCCATCCAAATCATCCGATCCCGTTTCATTGACAATATGGGCCACAATAGCAAACGCTCCGATGTTCATGAACGTATAGACAACCAAATACAGCCAAAGCGAATCGATCATCGTCCATGACATCGCGGCAAACCCGGCGAGCAAGTAGCCGGCATGGGCGATGCCTGAATAGGCGAGCAGCCGCTTTAAGCTCCGCTGCCGAAGCGCCACAACGCTGCCGATGATCATCGTCAATCCGGCTAACACGGTGATGACCGGCTGCATCGACAAGAGAAGCGATGATGGGTCCCGCCCTTCAGACGGCGCTGCGGCAAAGATCGTCACGAGCAAACGGAGAAGAAGGACAAAGCCGGCCGTTTTCGACACGACGGCAAAAAACGCCGTCGCAGGAACGGGCGCTCCTTCGTACACGTCCGGCGCCCACATATGGAACGGAACGGTCGCCAGCTTAAACGAAACCCCGATCAGCAAAAGGAGAAACGCCAAAGCGAGCATGTACGGCTCGTTCGTCTCCTGCAAACGGCGTGCAATGCCGCCGAGATTCGTCGTGCCGGTCAAGCCGAACAGATAGCTCATGCCAAACAGCATGATGGCGGTGGCGATGCCGCCGTTGATCACGTATTTGAGCGCCGCCTCATTCGACTCCGGCGCTGTTTTGCGTAAGCCGGCCAAAATGTAGGATGATACCGACAGCAGCTCGATACTGACGAACAGCGTCAGCAAGTCGCCGCTTGACGCAGTCATCATCGCCCCAAGCAAGGCAAACAGCATCATATAGGCAAACTCGCCGCGGTGAGGACTGTCTTCTTTCGGTTTCCAATCGGCGGTCAGAAGCAAAGCGAATGCGGCGCCAGCCAGCACAATGAGCTTAAATGCTTTGGCGAACGCATCGAGCCGGAACGTATCATGTAAAATGGATGCCGGCTCGGCCGGAATCATCGCCGCTGTCGCGATCATGGCCAATGCCGCCGCCGCCGCGGCGCCCCAGGCGAGCGGACGCCGGCTTCGGCCGCTTGGCAGGGCCAAATCGATCACTACTAGCACAATGGCAACCGCAAGAACGATCCATTCCGGCGTCATCATGCCCCAATCGGATTGCCATACATCGTTCATGTGATCACCCTCCTAGCCCGTTCATCATCGTCTCTACGACGGCTGTAAGCGGCGCGGCCAATAGCTGCGGATAGACGCCAACGGCCACGATCAACGCGACGAGGATGAACGCCGGCACTGCTTCTTTCCCTCGCAAGTCGACGGCAGCCTGATGCACCTCGATCGCCTCCGCCGTCGATCTTGGATTCATGACCGCCCCTCGACGGTCGCGGCCGAATGTGATGTCAAGAACAGCCTTGAGCGAGTAAGCCGCAGCTAAGATCAACCCAAGCGCCCCTACGGCGGCGAGGACCGGCTTCGTTTGAAACAGCCCGAGAAACGACGTGAATTCACCGACAAACCCCGCCATGCCCGGCAAGCCGAGCAAGGCGAGCGCTGCTGTAAGCAAATACCCGGAAAAGAGCGGCATCGCTTTCGTCAGTCCGCCAAGCCGGTTGAGATCCGTCGTTCCCGTTCGCCCGGCGAGCACGCCGACAAGCAAAAACGACAAAGCCGAAATGAGCCCGTGTGCGATCGATTGCAGGACCGCTCCTTGAATACCGGCCTCATTCAACGCGCCGAGTCCGATGAGCACAACCCCCATATGCGATACGCTCGAGTAGGCGAGCACGCGCTTCAGTTCGCGTTGGCGAAGCGCCAACAGCGCGCCGTACAACACGTTGATGACGCCAAATAGAGCGAGAACGCCGGCAAACGAGCGGAACTCGCCCGGAAACAAGCCGACCCCGAAGCGAATCATCGCATATGCCGCAATTTTCAATAGCACCCCGGCGTGAAGCATGACGACCGGCGGCGGCGCTTCAACGTGAACGCGGATGAGCCAACGATGGAACGGAAAGGCTGGCAGCTTGATCGCAAACGCCAGCAGCAGCCCCCCCAGCAGCCAGCGACGCCCCTCTTCCGAAAGCGGCGCAATCCACTGCCCTTGGGCAACGGGATTATGTAACATCTCATGGAGCAAGGCAAAGTTCGCTGTTCCCGCGCGGGCGACCAACACCGCGATCACGACAAGCAGTAAGGCCGAACCAAGACCGTTGTACAACAAGTAGCTGTACGCCGCCCGCTCGCGCTCAAATCCGCCCCACTTGCCGACAAGCAAAAACATGGCAACCAACGTCACTTCTAAAAAGAGGAAAAACCAAACGAAATTGGCGGCGGAAAATACGCCGAGCATACCAATCTCGAGCGCCAGCAGCCAAAGAAAATACCCTTTTTTCTCCGTTTTGACAAGCACCGACGCCAAAGCGGCCAACGTCGACAACACCGCAGTCAAAACGATAAAAACAAGCGACAGCCCATCGATGCCAAGCTCATAACGGATGACGTACGCCGCGTCCGTCAAAAATGGCAGGTCAGCAAGCCGCACCCAGTCCCGCGCTTCATCGAGCTGCTCGAGGCGAAACCCACGCCCGGACTGGATGAAAGCAAACAGCGCCAAAATGAGCGATGGTACGGTGGCGGCCGTTCCGAGCCATTGAATCATTCGTTCATCCGTTTTGCGGACAAACATCAACAACACGATGCCTAACAGCGGTGAAAAGACGAGCAGTGATAAAAACATCATAGCCAGTACCCCCCTGTTAAGGCGAAGATGACGACCAAAATCGCCAATCCGGCCACCGTCACCGCCCCATATGTCTGCGCCTGCCCGTTTTGCCCACGCGACCCAGCCGAGGCAGCCGCGCCGACGATGCCGGCCGCAAGCCGGGCGATCCCTTCAACAAGGAAGCGGTCGACATACACCAACAAACGGCTGATGAGCGACACGAGCGCCACAACTGTCAAACGGTAGATGTCATCGATATAGTAGTGGCGGCGCAACAGCTCATCAACATACGGAACGCGCGCGGACAGCCAATCGCGCGGCACCTTCCGCGCCCCATACATGAGCCAGGCGAGGAGAATCCCGGCAAGCGAGACGATTGCCGCCGCCACAGCAATCCATCCCGGCGCCGCTTCATGACGATACGCTCCATCCGTCAACCATTCCCCAAGGAACGGGCCAAACCACGGCGTTTGCACGTACCCCGCCACGATCGACAACACGCCGAGCACAAGCATAGGACCAACCATGGATGCCGGCGCTTCATGCACCTCTTCATCACGGCGCGCTTTTCCGGCAAAGACGAGGAAAAAGAGACGGAACATATAAAACGACGTCAGCAGCGCGGCAGCGACCGCGAGCCAAAAGAGAGGGCGCGGCCCGTTCGTCCAAGCGGCAGCCAAAATTTCGTCCTTGCTGAAAAAGCCGGAGAATAGCGGAACCCCGCTGATCGACAGCGCTCCAATCAAAAACAGCGGCGCGGTCCACGGCAACCGCCGCCAAAGTCCGCCCATTTCCTCGATGTTTTGGGTATGGACGGCATGAATGACGCTCCCGGCGGCCAAAAAGAGGAGCGCCTTAAAGAACGCATGCGTCGTCAAATGGAAGATGGCCGCGACATAGCTGCCGGCGCCAAGCGCCAACATCATATAACCGAGCTGGCTGATCGTCGAATACGCGAGGACGCGCTTGATGTCCGTCTGCACGAGGCCAATCGTCGCGGCAAAAATGGCCGTCACCCCGCCGACCGTCGCCACAGTCATCATTGCCGCATGACTTGCCTCATACAGCGGAAACAATGCCGCCACAAGATACACACCAGCCGCCACCATCGTTGCGGCGTGGATAAGCGCCGACACCGGCGTCGGACCTTCCATCGCATCCGGCAGCCACGTATGGAGCGGAAATTGCCCCGATTTGCCGATGGCGCCGATGAATATCAAGATCGCCGCAAGCGTCGTCATCCCCGGCGACAGCGTCCCATCGCCGACGGCGCGGAAAATGTCATCATAATCAAAGCTGTGCGTTTGCCAAAAGAGCAACATCATGCCGACGAAAAAGCCAACGTCGCCGATGCGCGTCATGATGAACGCCTTTTTCGCCGCCGCTTTCGCTTCTTCTTTGTAGAAGTAAAACCCGATCAGCAAAAACGATCCAAGCCCGACGAGCTCCCAAAAGATGTACGCCTGCAGCAAATTCGGCGACAGCACAAGACCGAGCATCGCGAACGTAAACAGGCCCAAATACGCGTAAAAGGTGGAAAACCGTTCATCGCCGGCCATATACCCTTGCGAATAAAGGTGGACGAGCCAGCTGACGACGGCGACAACAGCGAGCATCCAAGCGTTTAGGGCAGTGACGGAAATCCCGACCGTCAACGTCACGCCGCCCAGCGTCATCCATGTCCAGTCTGCCTCATACGTCGACCCGCCCAGGCGATCCACAAGCACCGCGAGCGCCAAAAGCAAGGATAAAAACGCCGCGCCGATGCCGACATAGGCGCTTGCTTGTTTCCATCTTCGCCCAAACAAAAGCAGCAAAAGGAACGAACCAAGCGGGAACAGCGGCACAACCCAAGCCAGGTTCATCATCGTTCCCATCCCCTTTTCTAATGTTTCAACGAATTGGCTTCATCGACTTGAACCGTCTTCCGGTTGCGGTAAAAGGCGATGAGCGCGGCTAAACCGACGGCCGCTTCCGCCGCCGCCACAGCGATTGCAAACAGCGCGAACACGTGCCCGTGAACGCTGGGATGGGGGCCGTATTTGGCAAACGCGACGAAGTTGATGTTGACCGCATTCAACATCAGCTCAATGCAGATGAGCACAATGACCGTGTTCCGCTTCGTGAGCGCCCCGTATAGCCCGATACAAAACAAGATGAGTGAAAGCGCCAAATAAGCCGATAGTGTCATGGATCTCCTGCCCCCTTGCCGTCTTTTTTCGCCAGCACAATCGCGCCGATCAAAGCGACAAGCAAAATGACGGACACGATTTCAAACGGAATCGTATAATACGAGTAAAGCGACTTGCCGATCGCCTTAGCATTGTCGCCCGCCAACGCGCTGCCGTCAGCGCCAAAGTCGAGCTGGCGGATGCCGAAGTAGGCGGCAAGGCCAAAAGCGATCACGGAGAGGGCGGCAACCGCTTTATGCCAGAAGCCGCCGGTGGTTTGGCGCTCCCTTTCCTCTGTGTGATGACGCGTCAACATAATCGCAAACAACATGATGATCGTGATGGCTCCAGAATAGATGAGCACTTGCACAACGGCGACAAATTCGGCGGACAACAGCACGTACAACCCGGCAATGCCTAAAAACGTCATGACGAGGACGATGACCATATGGACGACGTTCGTCAGCTGGAGCATCGTCACTCCGCCGGCAATCGCCGCGAGGGCGAGCAAGAAAAAGGCGACGTCCGTTCCGCTCACGGCTTATTCTCCCTTCTTATGTTCGTATCGTTTTCATCGAGCCAGGCCAAATCTTTATACAGAGCGTCGCGGCTGTATTCCGCGAGCTCAAAATTGTTCGTCATGACAATCGCTTCCGTTGGACATACTTCCGTGCACAAATCGCACAAAATGCAAATTTCAAAGTTGATGTTGTACGTCTCAATCACTTTCCCTTTTTTCGTTGGATCGGGATGTTTTTTCCCGGTCAGCTGAATGCATTCGGTCGGGCAGATGTTCACACACTGGTTGCACACGATGCATTTTTCCGGATAAAATTTCTGGATGCCGCGAAACCGATCCGGGAGCGGGAGCGGTTCGTGCGGGTAATCGTACGTCACTTTTTCGCGCGTCAACTCTTTTAACGTATACGCCAATCCTTTCATCAACCCTATCATCCGTCTACCCCTCTCATCGGAAAAGTGGCGTTCCGACACAACCTCTGCTCGAAGGAGGAGACCATGCCCATGGGCCGCTTCCCCCTTCCTGGCAAGGCAAGCTGCCCTGTTCCTTTAGAAAAACCACGCTTTAATGACCGCTGTCAGCACAATGTTGACGAGCGAAAGCGGAAGCAACACTTTCCAGGCGAACTCCATCAGCTGGTCGGCGCGCACGCGCGGAAATGTGGCGCGAAACCAAATGAGGACGAAAACGACCGCACAAAACTTCAAGGCAAACCAAACAGCCCCAGGAATCCAGCCGAGAAAGGCGACCGGATGCCACCCGCCGAGAAACAAAATGGTGATGAGCGCCGCCATCGCAAACATGTACACATACTCGGCAAGCATGAAAAACGCCCAGCGGAATCCCGAATATTCCACATGAAAGCCGGCGACCAGCTCGGACTCCGCCTCCGGCAAGTCAAACGGCGTCCGGTTCAACTCAGCCACCGCGGCAATGAGGAAGATCAAAAATGCCAGCGGCTGGGCGAAAAGGAACCAGACGTCTTTTTGCGCGTTGACGATGTCGACCAAGTTCATGCTTCCAGCCAAAAGCACGACGCCAAGCGCCGACATGACGAGCGGAATCTCATAGGAAATCATTTGCGCGGCTGCCCGCATGCCGCCGAGCAAAGCGTATTTGTTGTTTGACGCCCAGCCGCCAGCGACAACGCCGACGGTGGTCAAGCCGGAGACAGCGATATAATACAACAGGCCGACGCCGATATCGGCGAACCGGAACGCATCGGTAAACGGCAATACCGCCAACACCATAAACGACGGCACAAAGGCGATGATCGGCGCCAGCACGTAGAGCGGACGGTCGGCCGCTTTTGGGATCGTATCCTCTTTCAAAAGCAGCTTCAACACATCGGCAACGGTTTGTAAAAGCCCGAAGCGGCCGCCGACTTGGTTCGGTCCGATGCGCCCTTGCATAAACCCCATCACTTTCCGTTCGGCCAAAATGCCGTATGTGACAAAGGCGAGCACGACCGCCAACAGCAGCGCTCCAAGCCCGAAAAAGAGGGCCATGTTCGACCAGCTTGGTGTGGATTCGAGCCATTGCTCCATCATCCGTCGACCTCCCCGAGCACAATGTCAATCGAGCCGAGAATGGCGATGACATTGGCCAAGTTTTCCCCTTTGAGCAGCTTCGGAAGTATTTGCAAGTTATAAAACGATGGGCGCCGAAATTTGAGGCGGTACGGCTCTTTTTTGCCGTCGCTCGCAATATAGCATCCAATCTCGCCGCGCGGCGCTTCGATGCGGACGAACGTCTCGCCGGGCGGCGCCTTAATGATGCGGGGCACTTTTCCCATGATCGGCCCCTGAGGCGGAAATTGCTCGCACGCCTGCTCGATGATGCGAAGCGACTGTTCGATTTCCGCCATTCGGCATTCATAGCGGGCCAGACAGTCGCCGCCTTCGCGCACCGGAACATCGAAGTCAAACCGGTCATACACGGAATACGGTTCATCTTTGCGCAAATCCCATTTCACACCGGTCGACCGCAAGTTGACCCCGCTCAGCGAATAGCTGATCGCTTCTTCTTTCGTATACCGTCCCACGCCGGTGACGCGCTGGCGAAAAATCTCATTGCCGGTGACCAGCTCGTGATAGCCAGCGAGTTTCTCGCGCATGTACGGAACGAACTGTTTCACCTTGTCGATCCAGCCATCCGGCGCGTCCCACTTGACGCCGCCAATGCGCATATAGTTGAACGTCAGCCGCGCCCCGGACAGCTCATTTAATAGATTAATAATCATTTCGCGCTCGCGGAATGCGTACAAAAACGGGCTCATCGCGCCGAGGTCAAGCAAATACGTCCCCCACCAGACGAGGTGGCTGGCAATCCGCCCGAGCTCCATCGCAAGAACGCGCAAATACTCGGCCCGTTCCGGCACTTCAATGCCCATCATCGTTTCGACCGCATGGCAAAGCACATAGTTGTTTGTCATCGCCGACAAATAGTCCATCCGGTCGGTATACGGGATGATTTGCGTGTATTGCAGCCCTTCGGCGATCTTCTCCGTCCCGCGGTGCAAGTAGCCGATGACCGGCGTCGCCTCTTGAATGATCTCGCCATCGATTTTTAAAATGAGGCGGAACACGCCATGGGTGCTGGGATGTTGGGGGCCGACGTTTAAAATCATTTCTTCTGTGCGCAGCATCGTTCACACCTCCGCATCATACGGCTCATAATCTTTGCGCAGCGGATGACCGACCCATTGCTCCCCTAGGAAGATGCGGATCAAGTTCGGGTGGCCGCGGAAGCGGATGCCAAGCAAATCATACGCCTCGCACTCCGGCCAGTTCGCCCCCGGCCAAAGCGGGACGAGCGAATCGATTTCCGGGTTGTCGCGCTCGATTTTCACTTTCAGCGCCGCCGGCTGCCGGTTTGGGTACGAGTACAAGTGGACGTACACTTCCATATGCGTCTCGAAATCGGTGCCGTGCAGCTCGGATAAATAGTCAAAGCGGAGCTGTTCATGGCCTTTCAACAACTCAGCGATTTTGTAGTACGCCT
Organism: Geobacillus vulcani PSS1; assembly: GCF_000733845.1. Classification (GTDB taxonomy): domain Bacteria; phylum Bacillota; class Bacilli; order Bacillales; family Anoxybacillaceae; genus Geobacillus; species Geobacillus vulcani. The sequence continues at coordinate 1,094,041 of NZ_JPOI01000001.1, read as the reverse complement.
CTTTTTTCACGACAAGCGTCGGCACGTCTTTCGCCAGCCGGTTGATATACGCGTCTTCGAGCACATCCGGACCAAGATGCTCACGAATGATGCGGACATATTTTTCAAGCAGCGGATCGTTCGGCGACGGGGAGGGCGGCTGTTCCGTCCCTCCGTCAGCGTCAGCGGCTTTCGCCTTCGCCCGGGCGGCGGCCGCTGCTTTTGCCTTTGCCGCCGCTGCCGCTTTTTGCTTCGCTAACTCATCATCTTCGGACGCATCGCCTTGCTGCTTCGCCATCGCGGCCGCCCGCGCTTTCGCGGCGGCCGCGGCCTTCGCCTTGGCAGCCGCAGCCGCCTTTTTCTTCGCGAGTTCCAGGTCCTCGTCCGCCGCCCCATCGTTTGCCGCCTCGCGCTGCCTCCGCAGTTCCGCCGCCTTCGCCCGCGCTTCCTCCGCCGCCTTCCGCTTCGCCGCCTCAAGGTCGTCCCCGGTCGCCGCACCAGTCGCCGCCGCCTCACGCTGCCTCCGCAGTTCTGCCGCCCTCGCCCGCGCTTCCTCCGCCGCCTTCCGCTTCGCCGCCTCAAGGTCGTCCCCGGTCGCCGCACCATCGTTCGCCGCCTCGCGCTGCCTCCGCAGTTCCGCCGCCTTCGCCCGCGCTTCCTCCGCCGCCTTCCGCTTCGCTGCCTCAAGGTCGTCCCCGGTCGCCGCACCAGTCGCCGCCGCCTCACGCTGCCTCCGCAGTTCTGCCGCCCTCGCCCGCGCTTCCTCCGCCGCCTTTCGCTTCGCCGCCTCAAGGTCGTCTCCGGTCGCCGCACCATCGTTCGCCGCCTCACGCTGCCTCCGCAGTTCCGCCGCCCTCGCCCGCGCTTCCTCGGCGGCTCGTTTTTTTGCAGAGGCGAGATCTTCTGCTGAAGCCGGCAGTTCCGTTCTCGGCGCTTCTTTTATGGGGCCGGTGGGCGGAGCTGCATCCGCATTCGCCTCATCCGTTGGCAGGCTGCCTCGTCCAGCGGCTGGCTGGGTCTGTTCGGCGGCCTGCTTGGCGGCGAGCCGTTCACGGGCCAATTGTTTCGCCCGCTCGGCCGCTTCCTTTTTTCGCTGGGCCAAATCTTTTTCCTGATCCATTGTTACAACACCTTCTTCCCTGTTTTGGCTTCCAAGCGAATTTTTTCTTTCAATTTATGAATGCCGTAAATGAGCGCCGCAGGGTTGGGCGGACAGCCCGGTATGTACACGTCAACGGGAACGATCTGGTCGACCCCTTTGACGACGCTGTACGATTTGACGTACGGTCCGCCCGCTGTCGCACAAGAACCCATAGCGATGACCCACTTCGGTTCGGGCATTTGGTCATACAATCGACGCAAGAGCGGCGCCATTTTTTTCGTCACTGTGCCCGAGACGATCATGACGTCCGCCTGCCGCGGCGAGGCACGGAAAAACGAGCCGAATCGGTCGAGGTCATAATGGGCGCCGCCGACCGCCATCATCTCGATGGCGCAGCAGGCAAGGCCGAACGTCAACGGCCAAAGCGAACTGCTTCGGGCCCATCCTTTCAACTGTTCCAACGTCGTCAAAAAGACGTTTCGCTTTACCTCTTCCATTTCGGTTTTGGAAAATCCTTCCCATTTCACATCCATCGTAACACCTTCTTTTTCCAAGCATAAATAAGGCCAATGGCAAGCAAAGCGATGAAAATGATCATTTCCACTAACGCGAACAAGCCGAGTTGGTCATAGACAACAGCCCATGGATACAAAAACACTGTCTCAACATCAAAAATGACAAACAGCAAGGCAAATAGGTAGTACCGAACTTGAAACTGAACGCGCGAGTCGTGAAATGGATTGTTACCGCTTTCATACGTTGTCGCCTTCCTCTCGTCCGGCACGTGCGGCCGCAGCCACCGCCCGGCCGTGAGCGCCCCGACCGGCAACAGCACACCGAGGCAAAGGAAGACGAAGATGATCAAATAACTGTTGGCATAGATGTTGCTCAACCAGCTCGCCCCCTTCCGTTTTACTACATACGTATGGTGTTAATGATGAAATTTTTCAACAATTCCTTCTATTTCATTATAACATTTATATCCAGCCGTGTCAGCAAAACTTCAAGTTCACACTGCCAACACGGTATCCATTCATATAAGCGCTTCGGGCTTTGTTGAAACGACGGAATGCCGAGAGACAGCGATCGATGCAGTTCAGCCATGGCCCAAGCCGACCGATCCGCTGCATCATTTTTTATAAAAAGCATGGGCGGAACATTCGCCCCCTTCTCAAGCGCTTCCTCTTAGCACCGGCTGACTTCTTGATCGTCCTTTAAAACGGTGCGAAAAAAAGAGAGGGCGTTTGCCCCTCTCCTTGATGAACGATTGTTCCGTTTTCATCAAAAAAAAGCAGGGGAAACTCCCCCGCTTTTTACTTCATTTCCGCAACACTCAAACGGTTCATGGCGCGTTTTAACGCCAGTTCAGCCCGCTTGAAGTCGATGTCATCCTGCTGGCTTTGCAGGCGGCGCTCCGCCCGCTCTTTCGCCGCTTTGGCTCGCAGGACGTCAATGTCTTCCGCCCGTTCAGCCGCTTGGGCCAAAATCGTCACTTTGTCCGGCCGGACTTCCAAAAAGCCGCCGCTCACGGCGATATATTGCGTTTTGCCGCCTTTTTTCAGCCGAGCCGCGCTGATCTCCAGCGGGGCGACAAGCGGAATGTGCCCGGGCAGAATGCCGAGCTCGCCGCTTTTCGCCTTGACGCTGACCATCTCGACATCGTCTTCGTATACCGGGCCATCAGGAGTGACGACGCTCACGTGGATCGTTTTCATTGTCCAACCCCCCTATCCCGGGTCACACTTCGACACCCATCGCTTTCGCTTTTTCCACCACTTCTTCAATGCGGCCGACTAAACGGAATGCATCTTCCGGAAGGTGGTCATATTTGCCTTCCAAAATTTCTTTGAAGCCGCGCACCGTTTCTTTGACCGGCACGTATGAACCCGGTTGGCCCGTGAATTGTTCCGCCACATGGAAGTTTTGCGACAAGAAGAACTGAATGCGGCGGGCGCGGTGGACGACAAGTTTGTCCTCATCCGACAGTTCATCCATCCCCAAGATGGCGATGATGTCTTGCAGTTCTTTATACCGCTGCAGCGTTTGCTGCACTTTGCGGGCGACTTGGTAGTGTTCCTCGCCGACGATTTCCGGCGCCAATGCCCGCGAGGTCGAAGCAAGCGGGTCGACGGCCGGATAAATCCCCATCTCGGCGAGCTTCCGCTCAAGGTTCGTCGTCGCATCCAAGTGCGAGAACGTCGTCGCCGGAGCCGGGTCCGTATAGTCGTCGGCCGGGACGTAAATCGCTTGGATCGAGGTGATCGAACCTTTCGCCGTCGAGGTGATCCGCTCTTGCAATTGGCCCATCTCTGTCGCCAATGTCGGTTGGTAACCAACGGCTGACGGCATGCGGCCCAACAGCGCCGACACTTCGGAACCAGCCTGCGTGAAGCGGAAGATGTTGTCGATAAAGAGCAATACGTCTTGGCCTTGTTCATCGCGGAAGTATTCGGCCATCGTCAAGCCGGTCAACGCCACGCGCATCCGCGCGCCCGGCGGCTCGTTCATTTGCCCGAACACCATGGCCGTTTTGCTGATGACGCCGGAATCTTTCATTTCATGGTACAAGTCGTTTCCTTCGCGCGTCCGTTCACCGACGCCAGCGAAGACGGAAATTCCGCCGTGCTCTTGAGCGATGTTGTGGATCAGCTCTTGGATCAAGACCGTTTTTCCTACGCCAGCGCCGCCGAACAAACCGATTTTTCCGCCTTTAATATACGGGGCAAGCAAGTCAACGACTTTAATCCCCGTTTCCAAAATTTCGACTTCGGTCGCCAGCTCTTCGAATTTGGGCGCCGGACGGTGAATCGGGTCGCGGCGGGCGTCAGCCGGAATGTCGCCTTCCAAGTCGATCGGTTCGCCCAAGACGTTGAACACGCGGCCAAGCGTCACTTCGCCGACCGGCACCGAAATCGGCGCGCCGGTATCGATGACTTCCATGCCGCGGATGAGGCCGTCTGTGGACGCCATCGCGATCGTCCGTACGGTATCATCGCCAAGGTGCAAGGCGACTTCCAATGTCAAGTCGATGTCGACTTCATTTTCATTGCGCGCTTGATGTTGAATTTTCAGGGCGTTGTAGATCGCCGGCAAGTGGCCGTTCTCAAACTTGACGTCTACAACCGGACCCATGACTTGGATAACGCGTCCTCTTGTCATCGTTTTCCCTCCTAACTTGCTAGTCCGCTATTGCAAGGCGTTTGCTCCGGCGACAATTTCCGTAATTTCTTGCGTAATCGCCGCTTGGCGAGCGCGGTTGTAGGAAAGCGTCAATGTGCGAATAAGCTCGTTCGCATTGTCCGTTGCGTTCTTCATCGCCGTCATGCGGGCGGCGTGTTCGCTTGCTTTTGCATCGAGCAATGCGCCGTAAATGAGGCTTTCCGCATACTGCGGCAATAAGACGTCCAAAATTTCCTCTTGCGACGGTTCAAATTCGTACACCGTGCGCTGTTTATTCTCCGCCAAGTCGGTGAGCGGCAGAAGCTTCCGTTCCGTCACCTCTTGCTGGATCGCGCTCACGTAATGGTTGTAATACATATACAGTTCGTCAAACGTACCGTCGGCGAATAACCCAACCGTTTGGCGGGCGATTTCTTTAATATCGGCAAACGACGGCTGGTCCGGCAAGCGGGTGATGTCGAGAATGACCGGCATGTTCCGCTTGCGGAAAAAGCTCAACCCGACGCGGCCGATGACGATGATCGCATATTCGTCCGGAGAAGCATGGCGTTTCTGGATCGTTTGATACACGAGGCGCAGCACGTTGCTGTTGTATGCTCCAGCCAAGCCGCGGTCCGACGTGATCACGAGATACCCGGTCTTTTTCACCGGGCGCGAAACGAGCATCGGATGCGATGCGCCCCCGGCGCCAAGCGCCACATTGGCCACGACTTCTTGCATTTTCTCCATATACGGAACGAACGATTTCGCGTTTTGCTCCGCCCGGTTCAGCTTCGATGTCGAGACCATTTCCATCGCTTTTGTAATTTGACTCGTCTTCTTCGTCGCATTGATGCGCGTTTTAATATCGCGTAACGATGCCAAAGGTTTCACCACCTTTTTGCTGCACGGGTTCTAACAGGCGAGAGGGGGCGATATGCCCCCGTCGCGGCCTTATTGAGAAACGACAAACGTTTTCTTGAACGCTTCGATCGCTTTGTTGATGTCTTCCTCGTTCGGAAGGTCTTTCGTCGTGCGGATGTGCTCAAGCAAGTGCTGGCCGTTTTGGTCGAGCCACAAATAAAACTCTTTCTCGAAACGGCGCACATCTTCAACCGGAATGTCATCCAAAAAGCCGCGCGTCAACGCATAGATGATCAACACTTGTTTCTCGACCGGAATCGGCTGATGCAAATCTTGCTTCAGTACTTCAACCGTGCGCGCCCCACGGGCGAGCTTCGCTTGCGTCGCCTTGTCGAGGTCGGAACCGAATTGGGCGAACGCTTCGAGCTCACGATAAGCGGCCAAGTCCAAACGAAGCGTCCCGGCAACTTTTTTCATTGCTTTGATTTGCGCCGCCCCACCGACGCGCGAAACAGACAACCCTGCGTTGATCGCCGGACGGACGCCGGAGAAGAACAAGTCCGATTGCAAGAAAATTTGCCCGTCCGTAATCGAGATGACGTTCGTCGGAATGTACGCGGAGATGTCGCCCGCTTGCGTTTCAACGAACGGGAGCGCGGTCAACGAACCGCCGCCTTTGGCATCGCTCAATTTCGCTGCGCGCTCAAGCAGACGGGAGTGCAAGTAGAAAATATCCCCCGGATACGCTTCACGGCCCGGCGGACGGCGAAGCAGGAGCGACAATTCGCGGTACGCCGCCGCTTGTTTCGACAAATCGTCATAGACCACTAACACGTGTTGGCCTTTATACATGAAATACTCGCCCATCGCCACACCCGCATACGGCGCCAAGAACAAAAGCGGAGCCGGCTGCGACGCCGAAGCGGTGACGACGATCGTATAGTCGAGCGCGCCGTGTTTGCGGAGTGTTTCCACAACGGTGCGGACCGTCGATTCTTTTTGCCCGATGGCGACATAAATACAAATCATGTTTTGACCTTTTTGGTTGATGATCGTATCAATCGCGACAGACGTTTTCCCCGTTTGCCGGTCGCCGATGATGAGCTCGCGCTGGCCTCGGCCGATCGGCACGAGCGCGTCGATCGCTTTGATCCCGGTTTGCAGCGGCTCATGCACCGATCTCCGGTCCATAACGCCCGGCGCCGGGCTTTCAATCGGGCGCGTCTCCGTCGTTTCCACCGGACCCAAGCCGTCAACCGGCTGGCCGAGCGGGTTGACCACGCGGCCGATGAGCGCCTCCCCAACCGGCACTTCCATGATCCGGCCCGTGCGGCGCACTTCGTCCCCTTCTTTAATGCCCGTGTACGGTCCCAAAATAACGATACCGACGTTGTTTTCTTCCAAGTTCAACGCCATGCCCATCACGCCGTTGGCAAACTCGACGAGCTCGCCTGACATGACGTTATCGAGCCCATGAGCGCGCGCGATCCCGTCGCCGACTTGGATGACGGTGCCGACGTCGCTCACTTGGATTTGCGATTCATAGTTTTCGATCTGCTGCTTAATGAGCGCGCTGATTTCTTCCGCTCGAATGCTCATGCCTTTCACCCCTGTCTTCAAATGTTAGCCGATCAGCTGCCGCCGGATCCGTTCAAGCTGCCCGCTGACGCTGCCGTCGTAAATGCGGTTGCCGATGCGCAGCTTCACGCCGCCGATGAGTTCCGGATCGATGATATTTTCAATCTCAAGCGTCTGTTTGCCGACTTTTTGGGCAAAGACGTCGGAAAGCGCCCGCAGTTCTTCATCCGTCAATGGCCGTGCCGAATAGGCAACCGCCTTGGCGATGCCGCGCGCATCGTCGACGAGGGCGAGAAACTGTTCCGCCAGCTCAGGCACAAGGCCGAAGCGATGGCGCTCCAGAAGAAGGAGAAGCGTGTTTTGCACCGGGTTGGACACACCGGCGAACGCTTCACGGATGAGCGCTTTTTTCTGATCCAAGGAAAGTTTCGGATACGAAAGAAGCGATAAAAACTCGCCGTTTTCCGCCAACGCCTGGCGCACGGCGCGAATATCTTCTTCCATTCGATCAAGCTGTCCTTGTTCGAGCGCGATTTGGAACAAAGCGGACGCGTACCGTTTGGCGATCACTTCTTGGTTCATCGCGCTCCTCCTACCTCTTGAACGTCTTTGATGTACGCTTCGATCAGCTTGCGTTGATCTTGCTCAGTCAGCTCTTTTTCAATCACTTTCGAGGCGATCAAGACAGACAACGAGGCCACTTGTTCGCGAAGCGCGGCCATCGCCTGTTCTTTTTCACGCTCGATTTCTTTTTTCGCCGCTTCTTTCACCCGTTCGGCTTCCGCACGGGCCGAGGCGACAATTTGTTCTTTCTGCTCTTCAGCAAGCTTGCGCGCGTTTTCAATGAGCGCTTGCGCTTCTTGGCGCGACTGCTTCATCAGTTCGCGCTGTTCTTCAAGAAGTTTTTCTGCTTCTTGACGGCGTTTTTCCGCCTGGTCGATTTCGTTTGCGATATGTTCTTCACGTTGTTTCATGATATTCATTAACGGCTGCCAAGCGAATTTGCGCAACAAGGCGAGCAAAATAATGAACATCAGCAATTGGTAAATAATCGTGCCGCCGCTGATGCCGTGCGCCGCTTCGCCGAGCACCCATACGTTTGCCTTCCACAACACCGCGTTTCACTCCTTTCGACAGCTATCGCACCGACGCGATCTCGCAAAATCGCACATAAAGGAATGGCGAAGGTGGTCGTTGACACGAACTTCGCCATCACTTTCCATATCCATTTCTTATCGACCTAAGTAAATGAACGAGAAGACGACACCGATGATCGGAAGCGCCTCAACCAACGCAACCCCGATGAACATCGTCGTTTGCAAAACCGGACGCAATTCTGGTTGACGTGCAATCCCTTCAATAGTACGGCTGACGATTAAACCGTTGCCGATACCGGCGCCCAACGCTCCCAAACCTACCGCAATCGCAGCTGCAAGTACACCCAAACTCATGTTGATAGATCCTCCTTCGCAATGTTAAAGTAATGTTTCATTCAAGTCTTGCTCTAATGAAAAGGAATGCTCAATGGTCATGACTGACCTTATGAGCCATATAAACCATTGTTAGCATCGTAAAAATGAACGCCTGAATACAGCCAACAAAAATGCTGAACGCTTGCCACACCATCATCGGGATGGCTGCGCCCACAGCGCCAAGCACACCGTAATGCGTGCCAAGGCTAGCGAGCAAACCAAGCAAAATTTCCCCGGCGTAAATGTTCCCGAAAAGACGCAAACCGAGCGTCAGCGTGTTGGCAAACTCTTCGATGATTTTAAGCGGGAACAACCAGGCGACTGGACGGGTGTAATCGCGCAAATATTCGGACGCCCCTTTCATTTTGACGCCATAGTAGTGGGTGAGGGCGACGACCATCACCGCCAGCGTCAACGTAACGGTCGCATCCGCGGTCGGCGATTTCCACCAAAGTTCACCATTGACATGGACGGAAAACGGCAGTCCAAGCATATTGGCCACAAACACATACATGATGAGCGTGACGCCCAGCGTCAAAAAGCGGCCGCCCGTTTGCCAATCCATCGTGCTGTTGATGATGCCTCTGACAAAGTCAAAGACCCACTCCATAAAGTTTTGCATTCCCGTCGGGCGCAACTGAAGCGAGCGAGTAGCCGCAACAGCAATGATGAACACAATCAAGCTCGTGATCGTAATCATCAACATATCAGATAAATTAAAAGTAAGGCCTAAAAATTCAACAAGCGGCGCTTTATGCTCCATCTTCTCTCACCTCGCTTTCATACCTGCAGCTTATCGTTTTTCCATTTGTGAAAGAAGAAATCTATTATAATGACAATGTAGGATGTCATTAATCCCAAAACGGTTGGCACGATATGAAAATGTTGCGGATACGTCAGAACAATGACAGCAGCCAACGCAGCAAGCGCCAAACGCGACAAGGTGCCCAATGTACGCACTTTTTTGCGCGCCGCCACTGCTTGTCCGAATTTTTCGATTTTCCAAGTTAAGTTCCAAACCATGAGGAGGCTGATCGATGTGCCAAGAATCAGACTGAGAAAAACGGTTTTATATGGCGTAAACCCAAAGCCGAGCGTATAGATGGCGAGCAAATACAATATGTACCTCACTTGCCGCCAAAACATCGCTTGAAGATTTCCCATTTTATTACTCCTCAGAGAAATATTGGCGGATCAAGCGCAACATGGCGTACACGCCGGCCGCCAGTCCAAGCAAAAGTCCGACGATCAAAAAGATCGGCTCGGTGCCAAATCGATCATCGATCCATCTCCCGCCGAAAACGCCGACCAAAATCGAACCGACAAGTTGGGAGACGATGGCGGACATCAACGCCATGGCTTGAAACGGGTGGCGCTGCTTTGGGGACATGCCAATACACCCTTTAAATGGATAATGAAAACCTTCTCAATCTACCCCTTGTAAAGAATACAATACGGTCTGGTCAATGTCAATGTGTTTCCACGTAAAACCTCATTCACATAGGGCAAATATTAATAATTTGTGACAATTTCTCATTTTCTTCTCACAATGATGATGTATAATGGTATATTTTATTTTTAGCCTATTTTCCTTTTCATTATCCTGTATACTTGGCTTTGCAAATGAAACGGTTTCTCAGCGCCATCTTTCTGCCGCGGCCTATTCGATGCAAACGCTTAACTGACGCATGGGCAAGGCACCCTCTCCGCCACTGAATGGAATGCGAGCCCCGCGCGGCGCGGGGCGCCTTACAACTGTTATTTTGTGCCAAACAGCCGGTCGCCGGCGTCGCCGAGACCAGGGACAATATAACCGTGGTCGTTCAACCGCTCATCAAGGGCAGCGATGTAAATGTCCACATCCGGGTGGGCCGTTTCCACCGCTTTGACTCCTTCCGGCGCCGCGATCAGGCACATAAATTTAATGCTTTTCGCCCCCCGCTTTTTCAGCGCATCGATCGCCGCCACCGCTGATCCGCCGGTTGCGAGCATCGGATCGACGATGATAAAATCGCGTTCTTCGACATCGCTCGGCAGCTTGACGTAATATTCGACCGGCTTTAATGTTTGGGGATCGCGGTACAAGCCGATATGGCCGACTTTCGCCGCCGGGATGAGCTTCAGGATGCCGTCAACCATGCCGATGCCGGCGCGCAAAATCGGAATGACGCCAAGCTTTTTGCCGGCGATCACTTTCGCTTTGGCTTTGCTGACGGGAGTTTCGATTTCGACTTCCTCAAGCGGAAGGTCGCGCGTAATTTCAAACGCCATCAACGTTGCCACTTCGTCGACAAGCTCGCGAAATTCTTTCGTGCCCGTATTCTTGTCGCGAATGTAGGTCAATTTATGTTGGATGAGCGGATGATCAAAGACATACACTTTTCCCATGGATCAACTCTCCTCTTCCGTATGTATGCGCTGCACTTCTATACATTCTACTGGAAAACGAGCGCCTGTTCAACTACCGAACGAACGGAAAAAGGCGCACCGCCAAGTCCGGAGGCGGTGCACCGTACAGTTTCGGACGAAGCGGCGGCTGCGCTTAGTCTTGATAGAGCGGGAACTTTTCCGTCAAAGCGGCGACGCGTTGACGCGCTTCTTCCAACGCCTGTTCGTTGTCTTTGTTTTTCAGCACGAGACCGATAATGGCGGCAATTTCGTCCATCTCTTCCAAGCCGAAGCCGCGCGTCGTGACCGCGGCCGTGCCGATGCGGATGCCGCTTGTAACAAACGGGCTTTCTGGATCGTACGGAATCGTGTTTTTATTGACCGTAATCCCGACCTCATCGAGCACTTTCTCCGCCGTTTTCCCTGTCAGCTGCTGCGGTCGCAAATCGACAAGCAGCAAATGGTTGTCCGTGCCGCCGGAAATGAGGGTGAATCCTTCGTTTTGCAAGGCGGCCGCGAGCCGTTTGGCATTCTCCACGACGCGCTTCGCGTAGATTTTAAAGTCGTCTTGCAGCGCTTCGCCGAGCGCAACAGCTTTGGCGGCAATGACATGCATGAGCGGGCCGCCTTGAATGCCAGGGAAAATGGCTTTGTCAATTTGTTTGGCGAACTGCTCCTGGCATAAAATCATCCCGCCGCGCGGGCCGCGCAGCGTTTTGTGCGTCGTCGTCGTAACGAAATGGGCGTACGGAACCGGATTCGGATGAACACCTGCCGCAACAAGACCGGCAATATGGGCCATGTCAACCATTAAATAGGCGCCGACTTCATCGGCAATCTCGCGGAACTTAGCGAAGTCGATGATGCGCGGATAGGCGCTCGCGCCGGCAACGATCAGCTTCGGCCGGTGAAGGCGCGCTTTTTCGCGCACGTCGTCATAGTCAATAACATGCGTTTCCGGATCGACGCCGTATTCGACAAAATGGTACTGAATGCCGCTGAAATTGACTGGGCTGCCGTGCGTCAAATGGCCGCCGTGCGACAAGTTCATGCCAAGCACTGTATCGCCGTGCTCAAGAACGGTGAAATAAACGGCCATGTTCGCCTGCGCCCCCGAGTGCGGCTGGACGTTCGCATGCTCCGCTCCGAACAATTGCTTCGCCCGCTCGCGCGCCAACTCTTCGACGATGTCGACATATTCACAACCGCCGTAGTAGCGGCGGCCCGGATAGCCTTCGGCGTATTTGTTCGTCAGCACCGACCCTTGCGCTTCCATGACCGCGCGGCTGACGAAGTTTTCCGAAGCGATCAGCTCAATTTTCGCATGCTGCCGTTTCCGCTCTTGTTCAATGGCGGCGAACACTTGCGGATCTTGTTGTGGCAAGTAATTCATCAATAGCTCCCCCTTATGCGAAATCAGTGAATATTCGTTTTTATTTTATCAGTTTTAGCGAGGCAAATTCAAAGAAAAAATGAATGAAATCGCTAGAAAGAACAGGAATCATTCGGATTTTCCAACGAGTAGACCGCGCGGGCGCCGCCGATCAGCTTCGGCCGCGTTTTCGCCAGCGTTACGCATGCGGACCCAATATGCTTCACGGAAACGCGCACCGGAACGGCGACCGGCTTCAAATGCATGCCGATGAGCGTATGGCCAATGTCAATGCCGGCATCAGCGCGAATCGCCTCGACGACAACCGGGTCATCGAGCTTTCGATAGGCATAGGCGGCCAGCGACCCGCCCGCTTTCGGCACCGGAACGACAGAAACGATCTCCAGCCCGTGAGCTTTAGCGGTTTCCCGTTCAACGACAAGCGCGCGGTTTAAATGTTCGCAACATTGAAACGCGAGCGCAATGCCGGTTTCGCGCCGCCACTCATCAAGCTCAGCAAACAGCATGGCGGCCACGTCCATCGATCCCGCCGTGCCGATCCGCTCGCCAAGCACCTCGCTCGTGCTGCAGCCGATCACAACGACATCGCCGCGGCCAAGCGGCGCCTGCTGGCGAAATTCACGCAAGATAGCTTGCCATTGTTGCCGCCATTCAGTCCATCGTGCGTCCATGCCCTTTCCTCCTTCGCACGGTGTGCTCCACACTATCCTTGACGAACACTAGAAGTCTGGTGATGTAACAGAGAATGCGGCTCCATCACGTCGCTTTTCAAATTAAGAAACCTTATAAATGTTGCTCTTCACTTGAGAATCATTGATTTCAAAAAACGGCTGTTTTTCAATGGCCTTCTAGTATTTTCACCAATCATTCGCTAAAGATGAGCGGCATTTGTTGTGAACATCGCCGGATTCCCAGCCTTGCGCCACTGCCCTCATGAAGCCAGACGCCCACACCTTCCGCTTATGGCCCACAGGCCGCATCAGCTCCGATGCGGCCTTGGTTCTTCCTTACAAATGCTTGTTTTCATAGTCGGCGATTTTGCCGATCCGCCGCGCGTGGCGCCCACCTTCAAATTCGGTCTCCAGCCATGCCTTGGCGATTTCGCGCGCCAATCCAGGGCCGATGACGCGCTCGCCCATCGCGAGAATGTTGCTGTCATTATGCATGCGCGTCAGCTTGGCGCTGTAGACGTCGTGGCAAAGGGCGCAACGAACCCCTTTCACTTTGTTGGCGGCGATCGTCATGCCGATGCCGGTGCCGCAGATCAAAATGCCGCGGTCAAATTCGCCGCGCGCCACTTTTTCCGCGACCGGAAGCGCGTAATCCGGATAATCGACCGATGTTTCACAATCGCAGCCAAAATCGGTGTACTCAATTCCCATTTCATCCAACAGTGCTTTAATTTCCTCACGAATGCGAATTCCACCATGGTCAGAAGCAATGGCGACCTTCATCACGTTCGGGCGAAGAGCCTCCGACCTCGCAGTGATAGCGAAAGCCAAGGAGAAATCGCCCTTCCTCCTTTCGATGAATCATGTGCTTGCACGTGCATCAACGAGAGCGGAACTGGTCGACAGCCGCCCGCAATTGTTCGGCTTGTTCAACCAACTCGCCAGCCAGTTTATGCACGTCATGGATCGATGCGGCCTGCTCCTCCATCGCCGCCGCCACTTCGAGCGCGCCGGCGGACGTCTGCTCGGCGATCGCTGCCACTTCTTGCGTCTGGGCCGCGGCTCGCTCCATATGCTCCATTTGGCGCTTGGCCAACCCAACGATGTCATGGACGGCGCGGATCACTTCATCGGCCGAGGCCGCCATGGCTGCGATGGCCTCATTCGTGCGCTCTCCTTTCGCCGCCTCGGCGTTTGCAGCGGCCACCTGCTTGTCCATTTGCGCCACCACGCGGGCGACTTCGTTTTGAATGTCACCAACCAGTCCCGCGATTTTCTTGACCGCCTTGGCGCTCTCATCAGCCAGCTTGCGCACTTCCTCGGCGACGACGGCAAACCCCCGGCCATACTCGCCGGCGCGGGCTGCCTCAATGGAAGCATTAAGCGCCAGCAAATTCGTCTGTTCAGCAATGTCAGCGACAAGCAGCGTAATGTTGCCGATTTGATTGGCATGTTCTTCGAGCTGCTTGACAGCCGACCGCGACCGTTCTTGATCGTCAGCCAGCTGATCGATGCCGCTGACAAGCGAATAGGTGACATCGCGGCTTGCCTTCAGTGTTTCCGCCATCCCATATACCGACTGTTCCGCCCGCTCGGCTGTTTCTTTGACTTTTACTGCGATGGCGAGCACATCCTCGACCGCAGCAGCCGCTTCTTGGATCGCCTCGGCCGAAGACACCGCCCCTTTGGAAATGTCGTCAATGGTCGTTGCCATATCACGTGCGCGGTTTGATGCTGTTTCGGAAGCCTGCCTCATTTCCGCCGTCTTTTCAGTCGTGCGCGCTACGCTCTCTTCCACATTGGCGACGACCGCGCGCAAATGACCGAGCATCCGGTTGAACGCGACAGCGAGCGAGCGAATTTCGTCATTGGAAGAGGGCAACGGAACATCCTCATCAATATGCCCTTCTGTCGCCTTTGCCGCCGCTTCCTCGAGCCGTTGCAGAGGTCTTATTATCCAGCCAGCGGCCAAATAGGCAAGCACTCCGGACCAAAAGATGCCAAGGAGCAACACGATCATCGTGAACACGCTTTTGTTCCATGAGGCGAACCATTGATCATACAAAACGTACAAGAAAAAGGCGCTCGTTGAATACGTGATCAGCGCCAACGTTGTCGTAAAGACGACAAGCTTCAGGCGCAAACCAAACCGACGACTTGTCCCCCCCATTGTGTTTCCCCTCACTTCTCAAGCTCATTGTTCTGTTTGCAACTTTTCCGCCAAGCGGTCAATGAGCTTCTCCAGCTCATCGCGCGCCGCCCGGTACGCTTCAACCGGACCGCCGAACGGATCGGCGATATCGCCGTCTGTTCCTGAAACGAACTGCTTCAACGTAAATGTTTTATCCTTGGCCTCTGGAAAACGCTCGACGATCATTTCTTTATGACCGGATGTCATCGCCAGCACGTGCGTCGCCCAGTCGATATGCTCTTTTTTCAGCTGTGAGGAGCGGTGAACCGCTTCGATTCCCTTTTCCTTCAACACCGTCTTGGCGTGAACCGACGCCTCGCTTCCTTCCGCTGCAAACACGCCGGCCGATTTCACCTCGACGCCGGGCAGCTGCTTATTCTCCAGCAACGCAGCGGCCATGGGGCTCCGGCACGTATTGCCCGTGCAAACGAACAAAATGCGGTATGACATACAACCACCTCTTCATATCAATGACTACCATCAATATATCATAGGGAAAAGAGCAAAAAAAGCGGGCAGTCCGTTTTTTTCCACTGAAGGAAAACTGCCTGCTGCCGTTTATAGAAAAAGCAACTTGAGCCCGAACGCCAGCAAAATGCTGCCGCCGAGCGCTTCGCTGTAAGAACCGAGCCATTGCTGAAAATGACGGCCGACAAAGAGGCCGACCCATGTCAGCACCATGCTGAACAGACCGAACAGCAAAATCGTCACCATCGTCCGCGCTCCGAAAATGCCGAGGCTCAGCCCGACGGAAAAGCTGTCTAGACTGACGCTGAAAGCAAAAAAAAGCAGCCCCACCCCACGCGGAAACAGCGGCGAGCCATCGTCCCTCCGAAACGAAGCGATGATCATTTGCCCGCCAAGCCATAGCAGCAACAGCCCACCGACGTATGTTGCGATGCCTCCAAATTCACGCGACAAAACGCGGCCGACGGCCATGCCGACAAGCGGCATGAAAATATGGAACAAACCGATCGTCAATCCAATGTAAAAGATTTGCCGCAACCGAAGGCGCAACAGCCCCATCCCTAAAGCGACCGAAAATGCGTCCATGCCCAGCGCCAGAGCCATCATTGACAGCGCGATGATTTCGCCGATGAATGCGCCCATGTTTCCCCCTCCTGGATCGGCCTTATTGCTAACATATGCACGTCCAGATGGGTTTAGAAGCAGGGCAGCTCACGGCGACAGGACGCTCATTCCTCAACGTGGGGACAAAAAAACCGGCCCGCAACGGACCGGTGAAGAGCAACGGAAATGACAGCGCTGATCACAGATGGCCATCCCTTCATTTCGCCGATTCGTGAATGATGCGCCCGCCGGCTGCTTTGCGGAGCCGGTTCATGATCGCGGCGCCGATGCCTTCTTCCGGAAACGCCTCGCTGTAAATGAGATCAACGTTCGTTTCATCAAATCGGCGCAGCGTGTCGTACAACCGGCTCGCGACCGTCTCAAGCGCCCGGCGCGTTCCACAGGGCAGCACGACATCGGCCGCATACTCATTCCGGTTTTCCTCGGTCGTCAGCACGCCGACCGTTTTCCCTTCCGCCCGGCTTTCATCGACAAGCCGCTGCAAAAACGCGGGCGGACCAGCGACGATCCAAAGCGGCGCTTTCGGCGCATAATGCGTATATTTCATCCCCGGCGCTTTCGGCGCCGCCTCGTCGCTCACAGCAGCGGCTTCTTCAACGCGGCCGATCACTTCAATAAGCGCCTCTTTCGTCACTCCTCCAGGACGCAAAATCGTCGGCACGTCCCCACTGCAATCGAGCACCGTCGATTCGACGCCCACGCCGGTCGGCCCTCCGTCGATCACCCCAGCGATCCGCCCATCTAAATCGGCGAGCACGTGCGCCGCCGTCGTCGGACTCGGTCTTCCTGACCGGTTCGCGCTCGGGGCGGCCAACGCTAAGCCGCTCGCCTCAATCAACGCCAGCGCCAGCGGGTGATCCGGCATACGCACCGCCACCGTCGGCAGCCCGGCCGTCACCCGTTCAGACACCGCTCCAGACCGTTTTGGCAATACTAACGTGAGCGGCCCGGGCCAAAACCGCTCCATTAACATTTTTGCCATCGGTGGGATCGAGGCGGCCACCGCCTCCGCTTGGGCCATGCTGGCGACATGAACAATGAGCGGATTGTCGCTAGGCCGCCCTTTGGCGGCGAAAATTTTTTCCACCGCAGTTGTATTGGCCGCATCGGCCCCCAACCCGTACACCGTTTCCGTCGGGAATGCGATGACTTCCCCGACCCGCAGCCATTCCACCGCCTCTCTTATTTGTGGATAAACTTGCCGTTTATCAACAATATTATCCACAATCCAAACGTGTGTTTTCAATCGGTTCACCTTCTCTATCATCGTGATTCTCCTTGAAAATGGCGGCTTTGTTCACAAGCGTCAGATCGTTGACTGACGTCTTTCCACAGTTATGCACAGATTGTGAATAAACTTGTTATTTTTGTGGATAATTTTGTGGATAGCACTCATGGAATAAGATGGCTGAGCCACTCTTTGAAGAAAAATTTTACTTCCACCGGCTGCTCAGCCATGACGACGAAGGACGATTCCTGATCATCAGCGTGCTCTTTGTCCTTCTCGCCCTCCGCATGGGCGGAAGAAGCGGCGCGATCTTCGGTTCCCTCCATTGCAGCCCTCTCCTCTTTCGTTTCATCCGGCTCAATGGCCCGCTCACCGCTTCGCATCGCCTCAGCTTCCGCTTCAGTTGGCTCGCTGTTTTGCTTCGCCCCGTCCTCCATTGACCGGACGCTCTCAGCCGACGCCGGTTCATTCGTTCCTGCAGACGATTGATTCGCCGCCATCATTACGGCATCGCTGTTGGAAAAATCGAGAAAACAAAGCGGCGGGAACAAGACGCACCACCAGTTTGCTCCTTTTCCTTCTCCAAGCGTAATGAGCACAGCCTCATAGGTGCCAGCCGGATACACGTAGTTGCCGTACACTTTTGTCGGAAAATGAACCGGGCCAAACTCCACTTTATATGTTTGGTCGCTTTGTTCATTGCGCAACACGCGGGCGACCGTCTGCTCAATGTCCGGTAGGTGAGAGCGGATGACGCGCTTTGCTTCCTCAAACGAAGTGAGTTCGGCCACCCAGCCGTTGATTTGCGCATTGACCGCATCACGCACTTTTCGCTTCAATTGTTGGTCTTCAGCAGCGTCGCTGTTAGCTAAAATGCGCAGGCGTATCGCCTCATCAGGAATGGCGACCGCCGCGTTCGCCCCGGCGTCCGTCTTGTGGCCGTACAGCTCGACGAGTACGCCTGTCGTTAATAGAATGATATATAAACATATCGCAATCACATTTCCTTTGATGGTCATCATCGGCACCGTCCTTTCACCTTTCATTGTGGACGGCGCCGATCGTTTTTAAACCTATCAATCTAACACTTTTTCCCGTTTCTCGGCCGCGTCATGTACACCATCCGGTCTTTGCCGTTGAGGTCAAAATCGACTTCCACTTCGGATTCTGGAAACGTTGCGGCCAAGAGCTCTGCGACCGCCTCTCCCTGCCCGGCGCCGACTTCAAAAGCGGCAAGCGCCGGCTCGCCGAGCACAAGCGGCAGTTCGCGGGCGAAGCGGCGGTAAAAATCGAGCCCATCGCGGCCGCCGAAAAGGGCCGTGTGCGGTTCGTAGTCTCTCACCACCGGGGAAAGCATAGCGGCGTCCGTCTCTGGAATGTAAGGCGGATTGGAAACGACGACATCGACCGTCCGCCCCATGGCAATGATCGGCTGCAACAAGTCGCCGCACAAAAATGAAACGTTCGCCCCAAGCCGCCGGGCGTTTTCACGAGCGACCGCGAGCGCCGCTTCGGAAATATCGGTTGCGGTCACCGACAACGCTTTGTTCTCCAGCGCCAATGTCACGGCGATCGCCCCGCTGCCAGTGCCGACGTCAACGACATCGATCCGCTTCCGACCGGCAAATAGGCGCGGCACCCGCTTTAGGACGCCAAGCACCAGTTCTTCCGTTTCCGGGCGCGGGATTAACACATGGCGATTGACAAGGAACAACCGGCCGTAAAACGATTCATAGCCGATCAAATATTGAATCGGCACATGGTCCACCGCATGGCGGCGCACATCGGCCGCGAACCGTTCGTACACCGCTTCCTCGACCGGCTCGCGCCAACGGGCGAACAGCCCGGCCCGATCGGTGCGCAAATGGTGGCACAATAACCACTCCGCCGCCCGCTCCTCTTTTCCGTGGGCGCGCAAAAAAGAAGAAGCCCAGGCGAGGACTTCATGTACGTTACGACGCATCGTTTGCTTGCTCCAATTTTTTCGCTTGGTCGTCCAAAATGAGCGCCTCGATGATTTCATCCAAATGCCCATCGAGCACTTGATCGAGCTTTTGGATCGTCAGTCCGATGCGGTGGTCGGTGACGCGGTTTTGCGGGAAGTTGTACGTGCGAATGCGTTCAGAACGATCGCCGGTGCCGACCGCTTGCTTGCGCGTTTGGTCGTATTCAGCGCGCGCTTCTTGCTGGTATTTGTCGTAAATGCGGGCGCGCAATACTTTCATCGCTTTTTCTTTGTTTTTGATTTGCGATTTTTCGTCTTGGCACGTGACGACAATGCCGGTCGGAATATGGGTGAGGCGCACGGCCGACATCGTCGTGTTGACGCTTTGCCCACCCGGTCCGCTGGAGGCGAACGTGTCGACGCGAATGTCTTTTTCATTGATTTCGACTTCGATTTCTTCCATCTCCGGCAGGCAGGCGACCGTCGCCGTCGACGTATGGATGCGCCCGCCTGACTCTGTTTCCGGGACGCGCTGGACGCGGTGCGCGCCGTTTTCAAACTTCAGCTTTGAATACGCCCCTTTGCCGTTGATCATAAAAATGATTTCTTTATAGCCGCCGAGGCCGGTCGGGCTCGCTTCGATCACTTCCGTCTTCCACCCTTGCGATTCCGCATAGCGCGTATACATCCGGTACAAGTCGCCGGCAAACAGCGCCGCCTCTTCGCCACCGGCGGCCGCGCGGATTTCCATGATGACGTTTTTCTCATCGTTCGGGTCTTTCGGCAAAAGCAACACTTTCAGCTTTTCAACGAGCGCCTCTTCCCGTTCTTCCAGCTCGCTGATCTCCTCTTTCACCATCTCGCGCAGCTCGGGTTCCAGCTTTTCTTCGAGCATCGCTTTCGCTTCAGCCAACTGCTCGCGAACGGATTTGTATTCGCGATATGTTTGCACCGTTTCTTCCAAATCCGCCTGCTCTTTCGAATAATCGCGCAACTTTTTCGGATCGTTGATGACGTCGGGGTCCATCAACAGTTCATTGAGCTTTTCATACCGTTGCTCTACAGCTTCCAACCGATCAAACACATCATTCACCTCTGTTTTTCCCACACAGTCTAATTTTAGATTATAGCATGAAATGAAGCCAAACAAAAACCCCCGCTTTGGTCAAGCGGGAGCTCTCAGTTGACACGCACGATGATCTCGTATGTTGGGATCGCTTTTGTCAGCAGCTTGTCAAGGCGTTGCGCCTCGCGCTGCCGCTCCTCGTCAGACAGCTCTTCCGGTGCATCGACTGTCACATACATATTGCCGCCGCGAAACCAGATTGAGTCGGCGTGGTAATCGGTGTACCGCTCAATGAGTTGCGCTGCCTTGCGCGTATCGGCACGCTGATTTTCGCTTCCTTCGGTCAAGCTGATAAAATTCGGATTTTGCCGTACCTTTTCCGGATCGTCGAAGTTGTTGTACAAGTCGCGGTCAGCGTCGATTTTCGGACGCCCGTCCGTCATCAGCCGCGCGCCGTTTTTGTCCTCGCTTTGCTGGCGGTAGGACGGATGATCCGGATTCAACGAACAGGCCGAAAGCAGTAAGGTTATTCCTAACAGCCAGATGCGTCTCATCCTTTTTCGCCTCCTTAGCTGTTAGGATGTCCATGATCGCCCGTCCATGATACACGGCAAGCCATAAATCTTTCTGCCATCATTCATCTATTTTGCGGCGAACGAGCAAAAAGGAGCAGCCTGGTCAAGCGAACGACCAATGATGAACGAGCCGCATGCCAAATGCTTCTTCCTCCCATAGCGGAGGGACGCACGAGACGGGCGAGGGCCAGGGTGATGGCGCCGCGTCCACCCTGCTCGGTCGGCGAAACATACGAATATGCGCCGTTTCCATCAACTATGGCTGTGCTTCGCCACTGTGCCGATGAAAGCGGCCAAACCACATCAGTGGCCGCCTCCCCATCACTCACCTGTATGTCCAGCAAGCGGGCGGTTGTATCGCTTTTTCGGTTTGCCAGGCACTTCGTGGTGATGGCGGCAGCGAGGTTCGTACGCCTCGCTGGCGCCGACGAGAATCACCGGATCGTTGTACGAAGCGGGCGCGCCGTTAATAAGCCGCTGCGTCCGGCTGGCCGGCGAACCGCAAACCGTGCATACGGCCTGCAGCTTTGTCACCGACTCAGCGATCGCCATCAGCGCCGGCACGGGGCCAAACGGTTCGCCGCGAAAATCTTGGTCAAGCCCAGCGGCGATGACGCGGTAGCCGCAATCAGCGAGCGTTTGCACCACATCGATGATGTCATCGGAAAAAAACTGTACTTCATCGATGGCGACGACGTCGGTGGCGGCGGAAATGTAGCGGAACATCTCTGCCGGCGTCGCGACCGGAATGGCGATCACCGAATTGCCGTTGTGCGACACGACTGCGTCTTCGCTATAACGATTGTCGATCGTCGGTTTGAACACTTTCACTTCCTGCTTGGCAAACTGAGCGCGGCGGACGCGGCGAATCAATTCTTCTGATTTGCCGGAAAACATGCATCCACAAATGACCTCAAGCCAGCCGGACTGCGTCATCACGTACATCGGGGCCTCTCCTTTCACACAACACTGTCCTCAAACCATCGGCCGCTCCTTGCCGTCTGCCATCGCGACGATCAGCGGGATCAGCCTTATAAGCAACCGGCCTTCCATCTGCTCTCACGAAAAAGCAGGCAAGTGTCGCTTGCCTGCTTTCGTCACGTCCTTGTTACTGAAGGCCGTATTTTTTATTGAATTTATCCACGCGGCCCGCTGCCGTAACAAATTTTTGTTTGCCCGTGAAGAACGGATGGCATTCCGAGCAAATCTCCACGCGCAGTTCGTCTTTGACCGAACCGCTTTCGAATTCGTTGCCGCATGCGCAACGGACGATGACTTTTTTGTACTCTGGATGGATGCCTTGTTTCATCGTTTTCATCTCCTTCCGCCCTGTATCTTATCGAAACAGAGTGATTCGTAGCATGGAATGCTTCATGCTTATGCGCGCCCGCCCATTCGGCAAGGCGCAGCGCATGGAACAGCCGGGGCTCCAACGAAGCGAGCCCGGCCGGTGCAAATCACGGATCGCACAAACAGAAAGGCGATAGCCAAAACACACATGTTAAGATTATAACAGCTTTTCTGTCGGTTTGCAACGGGGGACTCGCGGCAAATTCCGCCAACGACCTACAGGCGGAGCGGGCCGCCCTGTTTCCACTCCTGATCGAGCAAGGCGAAAAACTCTTCGTTTGACTTCGTCCGGCGCAATTTGTTCAAAAACCGCTCGATAAAGTCCGGCGAATCGGCCATCGTTTTGCGGATCGCCCACAGCTTTTCCAAATGTTCTTTCGGGATGAGCAGCTCCTCTTTGCGCGTTCCTGAGCGGCGGATGTCAATCGCCGGGAAAATGCGGCGCTCGGCGAGCGAGCGGTCGAGGTGGAGCTCCATATTGCCTGTGCCTTTAAACTCTTCATAAATGACGTCATCCATGCGCGAGCCGGTATCAATGAGGGCGGTCGCCAAAATCGTCAAACTGCCGCCTTCTTCGATGTTGCGCGCCGCGCCGAAAAACCGCTTTGGGCGATGAAACGCTGCTGGATCGATCCCGCCCGAGAGCGTGCGTCCACTCGGCGGAATGACTAAGTTGTACGCCCGGGCGAGACGGGTGATGCTGTCCATTAAAATGACGACGTCGCGCTTATGCTCGACTAACCGCATCGCCCGCTCTAAGACAAGCTCGGCCACTTTAATATGGTTTTCCGGCACCTCATCAAACGTCGAGCTGACGACATCGCCCTGCACCGATCGCTCGATGTCAGTCACTTCTTCCGGCCGTTCGTCAATGAGCAAGACGATCAACTCGACATCGGGGTGGTTTGTGGTGATGCTGTTGGCAATTTCCTTCAGCAGCATTGTCTTGCCAGCTTTCGGCGGCGCGACGATCAACCCGCGCTGGCCAAAGCCGACCGGAGCGATCAAGTCGATGATGCGGGTCGAAAGCTTGTCCGGCGTTGTTTCGAGCTTCATTTGCCGATTCGGATAAAGCGGCGTCAATGCTGGAAAATGAACGCGCTCCTTGGCGACTTCCGGGTCTTCGCCGTTGACCGCTTCGACATGAAGCAAGCCGAAGTAGCGTTCATTTTCTTTCGGCGGCCGCACTTTGCCGGATACTTTATCCCCGTTGCGCAAATCAAAGCGGCGGATTTGGGAAGCGGAAATGTAAATGTCTTCCGAGCTCGGGGAATAGTTGATCGGGCGCAAAAAGCCGAATCCTTCCGACGGAATGATTTCGAGGATGCCTTCCATGAAAAAGAGGCCGTCTTGTTCGGCACGCGCTTTCAAAATGGCAAAAATAAGCTCCTTTTTCGTCAACTTGCTGTAGTATGAAATTTTGTATTGTCTGGCGAGCTCATATAGCTCCTTCAATTTCATGTTTTCTAATGCTGCTAACGTTAATTCCATCTTGACACCACACTTTGCAAATTTTCCTGTTCTCCCATCGTTCGCATTCGGACGTATTGGTCATCAATTCGACAGGCGAAGGGATTCATTTCGAAGATGATGAAGGCTGATCAAATGAAAAAGGAAGTAGAATGGCAGAGCTTATTTTTGCACAAGTAACACGACTATTTTACCCTTTTCTCCTCTTTTTAATCAATCTTTTTTTATTTTCCCGCGCCAGGCGCGGCTTTGGCGCCCGGCCGAATGGCGGGAAATCATTCGCTGCACTGCGTTGTTCGGCGGCCATGCCGCCGGCATTGAATCATTTGATGACTAAGTTCGGTTTTTTCTTCAGGCTGTGCCGTCCTTCGATAAAGCGGACCGTGCCAGACTTCGCGCGCATGACGACGGAGTGGGTGAGGCCGTACGCCCCTTTCAGCCGGACACCGCGCAGCAACTCACCGTCCGTGACGCCGGTGGCGGCAAAAATCGCGTCGTCTCCTTTCACTAAATCGTCCATGCGCAACACTTTGTTGACATCGATGCCCATTTTTTTGCACCGCTCGATTTCCTCGTCATTTTGCGGCAAGAGTTTTCCTTGCAGCTCACCGCCAAGGCATTTCAACGCGACCGCCGCGAGCACTCCTTCCGGCGCGCCGCCCGATCCGAACAAAATGTCGACGCCGGTATGGTCGAACGCCGTGTTAATGGCGGCGGCGACATCGCCGTCATTGATGAGCTTAATGCGGGCGCCGGCTTCGCGCAGCTCGTGAATGAGCCGCTCGTGACGCGGACGGTTGAGGACAACCGCGACGACGTCTTCAATGTCTTTGTTTTTCGCCTTCGCCACCGCCTTTAAATTGTCGATGATCGGCGCCTCAATGTCAATCATCCCGACCGCTTCCGGCCCGACGGCGATTTTCTCCATGTACATGTCCGGCGCATGAAGAAGATGGCCATGGTCAGCAACCGCAACGACCGCCAAGGCATTCCATCCCCCTGATGCGACGATGTTCGTCCCTTCAAGCGGGTCGACAGCGACATCGACGCGCGGGCCGTAGCCGTTGCCAAGCTTTTCACCGATATACAGCATCGGCGCTTCGTCCATTTCTCCTTCTCCAATGACGACAGTGCCTTTCATCGGCACGGTGTCAAACACGTCGCGCATCGCCGATGTCGCAGCGTCATCGGCCTCATTCTTTTTCCCGCGCCCCATCCAGCGGGCGGCGGCAAGCGCCGCCGCTTCGGTGACGCGCACGAGTTCCATCGATAAGCTTCGTTCCATCGCTGCTCTCCCCTTCCCCTTTGTCGACTCAACGTTACGCGTTTTTCACTTGCTCGATTTCTTCATCGGTCATTTTTTCGCGCCAAATGGTGGCGCCGATGTCGGACAGTTTTTCGACGAGGTTGCTGTATCCGCGGTCGATATGCTCGACGCCGGTGATCTCCGTCACCCCGTCGGCCATCAGTCCGGCGATGACAAGCGCCGCCCCGGCGCGCAAATCGCTCGCCTTCACTTTCGCCCCTTGCAGTTTGACAGGGCCGGTGACGATGGCTGAGCGGCCTTCGACTTTCACATTGGCGTTCATGCGCCGCAATTCATCGACATGCTTAAAACGAGCGCTGTAAATCGTGTCGGTGACGACGCTTGTCCCGTTGGCCTTTGTCAGCAGCGCGGTAAACGGCTGCTGCAGATCGGTTGGAAAGCCCGGATAGACGAGCGTCTTGACGTCAACCGCTTTCAAAACATCAGTGCCGCAGACGAGAATTTGATCTTCCCCCGTCTCCACGCGCACCCCCATTTCGCGCAGTTTCGCCGTCAGCGATTCGACGTGCTGCGGGATGACGTTGTCGACGACGACCTCGCCGCCAGTGGCAGCAGCGGCGATCATGTACGTCCCAGCCTCGATCCGGTCTGGAATGATGGCATGGCGGCAGCCCGATAATGTTTCGACGCCGTCAATGCGAATCACATCGGTGCCGGCCCCTTTGATTTTGGCGCCCATGTTCGAAAGCAAGGTCGCTACATCGATGATTTCCGGCTCTTTCGCCGCGTTTTCGATAATCGTTCGCCCTTTGGCGCGCACCGCCGCCAGCATGATGTTGATCGTCGCGCCGACGCTGACGACGTCCAAAAAAATGCGGGCTCCGCGCAGCTCCTCAGCGCGCAAATAAATGGCGCCCTGCTCGTTCGTTACGGTGGCGCCCAGCGCCTCAAACCCTTTGATATGCTGGTCAATCGGGCGCGGCCCGAGATGACAGCCGCCCGGCAAACCGACAACCGCTTTTTTGAAGCGGCCCAGCATCGCCCCCATCAAATAATAGGAGGCGCGCAGCTTTTTCACCTTCCCATTCGGAAGCGGCATGGATACCATATTCGTCGGGTCGATGACCGCCTCTTTGCCGTCAAACGAAAACGAGCCGCCGATTTCTTCGATCAAGCTTCCTAAAATGTGCACGTCGGAAATGTCTGGCAACCCCTCGATCGTCACCGGCGAATCGGCCAAAATCGCTGCGGGAATCAACGCGACCGCGCTGTTTTTCGCGCCGCTCACTTTAATCGTTCCCCGCAGCCGATCTCCGCCGATCATTTTGATTTTATCCATCGTTGTCTCCCTTCTTTGCTCGGAAGTTGGCTTCACCCCTGGGATGAAAAAGCAAGGCCGGGCGGGCTCATCACTTCCGACCTGAACGCAGCAAGGCGAGCCCGCTCTACCCAAGAGGCAAACAGCTTACTTTCATTTTTGCCGATTCCAGTCGGCGAGAAACTTCTCGATTCCTTGATCCGTAAGCGGATGGTGGAACAACTGCATCAGCACTTTGTACGGCACCGTGGCGATGTGAGCTCCGCGCAACGCCGCTTCCGTCACATGGTGCGGATGGCGGATCGAAGCGGCGATGATTTCCGTTTCAATGCCATGAATGTTGAAAATCTCGGCGATCGTGGAAATGAGCTCTAAACCGTTATGGCCGATGTCATCGAGGCGCCCGAGGAACGGGGAGACGTACGTCGCGCCGGCGCGTGCGGCCAAAAGCGCCTGATTGGCGGTGAACACGAGCGTCACGTTGGTTTTAATTCCTTTTTCGCTAAACGCCTTGACTGCTTTTAAGCCTTCCGGCGTCATCGGCACTTTGATCGTAATGTTCGGAGCAATTTTTGCCAGCTCTTCGCCTTCCGCAATCATGCCGGCGGCGTCGGTCGAAATGACTTCCGCACTGACCGAACCGGACACAATCGACGTAATTTCGCGCAACCGCTCATGGAACGATACGTTTTCTTTCGCCACGAGGCTTGGGTTGGTCGTGACACCGGCCAAAATGCCAAGTTCATGGGCGTGTTTGATTTCTTCCAAGTTGGCAGTATCGATGAAAAATTTCACAGTTGACCCTCCCTTGTTTATCCATTGTATATGCAAAAACGGCCGTGCGGCGGCCAAACGCCGCCACGCGAAACCGATTCATCGCGCCGCTTTTCCGGACGAGCCGAACTCGCGCATTTTGCCAATGACCGTCGCTTTGATGGCATCGCGGCCCGGGCCGATGATTTTGCGCGGATCATAGACGTTCGGGTCTTTGGCGAGCAGCTCGCGAACGACCTTGGTAAACGCCATTTGGTTTTCCGTATTGACGTTGATTTTCGATGTGCCAAGGGAGATCGCGCGTTGAATTTGTTCGGTCGGAATGCCGGTGCCGCCGTGGAGTACAAGCGGAACGCCGGTTAAGTCGCGGATTTGCTCCATTTCAGCAAACCCAAGCTTCGGCTCTCCTTTATACGGACCATGCACGGAACCGAGCGCCGGAGCGAGACAGTCGACGCCTGTCCGTTTCACAAGCTCTTCACACTCTTTCGGGTCGGCATAAATAATTCCTTCGCCGACGACGTCATCTTCCTGCCCGCCGACGATGCCGAGCTCCGCTTCGACCGAAACGCCGCGCGCATGAGCATATTCAACGACTTGCGAGGTGATGCGGACGTTTTCTTCAAATGGATGGTGGGAGGCGTCAATCATAACCGAGGTGAACCCGGCGTCAATCGCCGCTTTGCATTTTTCAAAGCTCGATCCATGGTCGAGATGGATGGCGACCGGAACGGTGATGTTCATGTCTTCCATTAAGCCTTTGACCATGTTGACGACGGTTTTGAATCCGCTCATATAGCGAGCCGCCCCTTCGGAGACGCCGAGAATGACCGGCGATTTTTCCTCCTCAGCCGCCGCTAAAATCGCTTGCGTCCATTCCAGGTTGTTAATGTTGAATTGGCCGACCGCATATTTGCCGCGCAACGCCTCGTTCAACATCTCTTTCATCGATACTAACGGCATGGTTACATCCTCCTTAGCTGATCGTCGTCTTTGTCGCCTTGGCGGTGACTGGGTCCACAGGCGCAAAATCTCTCTACGCTATAAGCATACCAACTTGCCGGCAAAACGGCAACATTTCCCCCTTGTATCATCCCGAACCGAGAGGATCCCCACTTCCACGCGTGAGCATTGGTGGGAGAGCGTTCACAACCTCCTAAAGACGACAGTGTCACCAAATGTTCATCGATGCACTTTCTTTGCCAAAGGAAAGCCGCTCATCGATGGCGCTGTCTAGAAGACGGGTGATGTAATCAAAAAGCAGCTCAACAGCCTCCCTTCTCAAGTTAAGAAACCTGATCAAATTGGCTCTTTCCTCCCGATGAACTTCCATCGATTGAACAAAAATAATCGTTTTTCACCGGCCTTCTAGGCAGTAATGTATTTTTTGACGGCAGCGCGCAAATCGTCAATATCAAAGGGCTTGGCAAAATGCATAAGCGCCCCGAGCTCTTTCGTTTCTTGAATCATATCGAGCTCCCCGTAGGCAGTCATGATGATCACCTTAATATCCGGATCAATGTCTTTCAACCGTTTTAAAATTTCAATGCCGTCCATGCCAGGAATTTTCATATCAAGAAGCACAAGATCAGGGCAGTGTTTGCGGGCGATTTCGAGCGCCTGCATGCCGTTGGCGGCTTGATAGGTCACATATCCTTCACGCTGAAACACTTCGTTGAGCAAAATGCGAATACCATATTGATCATCGACAATTAAAATTTTGTTTCCCACCTTTATGCACCTCTATTCTCTGTTTTCTCCCTATTAATGTTTCGCATTTGGCAAACCCATTTCCTGCTTGCTTTTCTTGTTGTTTGCCGATTTTGTATAATAGCGGCGAAAGGAGGCCGAACCGTGAAAATTTTAACGACGCAAACGATCGGACTGTTGCAAAAAATCGCTGCGGACGAAGAGCTGGCGCTCGAAGACGGGGCGCGTCTGCTTGCCCAGGCTGCTATCGGCGATGGGCGCATTTGGCTGTATGGCATCGGTGAACTCGATGCGGTCGCCGCCGCCGCGCTTTTTGGCCCTGATCCGTTGCCGAAAGCCAAACGGCTTGAACCGACGGCAACCGATGACTGGCAGGAAACGGATCGCGCGCTTCTCTTTGCCCGCTTTTCCAATGATCCTGAGGCCATTCGCCTCGTCGAACAGCTGCAGGCACACGGCGTCGATGCAGTGGCCGTCGCGGCGCTCGTCAAGGATGAACCCGGACTGGCCGATATAGCCACCGTCTTTATCGACAGCAAACTTTCCCGCCCGCTCGTGCCGACCGAAGATGGCCGCCGCATCGGCATGCCGACGATCATCACCGCTTCCTTCGTCTACTACGGGCTGCGCGTGTTGCTCGATGAAATTTTATCGGAATATGAGTAACGGCCGCCATCCAAATGAGCGCTCTCCCGCCGGCTGAAGGAAAAAGGGAAGAGAAGCCGCGCCTAAGTCAACGAGCATCGTGCTTGAAAAAAAGAAAGGGAGCTGAACCCAAAAGGCCGTTCGGTGGCTTTTTGGGACAGCTCCTTTTTCGTCACTGTTTCAGCGACGCTCTGACAAATTCGCGGAACAGCGGCTGCGGCCGCGTCGGGCGCGAGGTGAATTCCGGATGGAATTGAGCGGCGACGAACCACGGATGATCCTTGAGTTCGATCACTTCAACCAACCGTCCGTCCGGGCTCGTGCCGGAAAAAACGAAGCCATGCTCTTCCATGATCGGCCGGTATTGGTTGTTGAATTCGTACCGATGGCGATGGCGCTCGTAAATGACTTCATCGCCGTAGGCGGCGTAAGCGAGCGTCCCTTCCTGCAGCTTGCACGGATACAAGCCGAGGCGGAGCGTGCCGCCTAAATCTTCGACATCCTTCTGCTCCGGAAGCAAGTCGATGATCGGATGCGGTGTATTCGGGTCAAACTCGGACGAATGGGCGCCTTTCAGGCCGACGACATGGCGGGCAAATTCAATCGAGGCGAGCTGCATTCCTAAGCAAATGCCTAAAAACGGCACGCGCTGCTCGCGGGCGTAGCGAATCGCCTCAATTTTCCCTTCGACCCCGCGATCGCCAAACCCGCCCGGAACCAAAATGCCGTCCGCTTCTTTCAACAGATCGGCCACATTGTCCCGCGTCACATGCTCAGCATTGATCCACTGAATATCAATGTCGGTGTCAAACGCATACCCCGCATGACGGAGCGCCTCAACAACAGAAATATAGGCGTCCGGAAGCTCGACGTATTTGCCGACCAAAGCGATTTTCGTCGTTTTCGATAAGTTGCGCACTTTCTCGACGAGCGCTTTCCATTCGGTCATATCCGCTTCGCGGCAGTTGAGGCGCAAATGTTCGCACACGATTTGATCCAGCTTTTGTTCTTGAAGCATAAGCGGAACGGCATACAGCGTGTCGGCGTCGCGCGCCTCGATGACCGCTTTCGGATCGATGTCGCAAAACAAGGCGATTTTCTCTTTCATTTCCTGTGACATCGGCATTTCCGTGCGCACGACGATGACGTTCGGCTGAATGCCGAGGCTGCGCAATTCTTTCACGCTGTGCTGCGTCGGCTTCGTTTTCATTTCCCCAGCCGCCTTGATGTACGGCACGAGCGTGCAGTGGATGTACATGACGTTTTCGCGGCCGACGTCGCTTTTGATTTGGCGGATCGCTTCTAAAAAAGGAAGCGATTCAATATCGCCGACCGTGCCGCCAATTTCCGTGATGACGACATCCGCGTTCGTCTCTCTTCCGGCGCGAAAGACACGCTCCTTAATTTCGTTCGTAATGTGTGGGATGACTTGCACCGTGCCGCCTAGGTAATCGCCGCGGCGCTCTTTGCGGATGACGGCGGAATAAATTTTCCCAGTGGTGACGTTGCTATATTTGTTCAAATTAATATCGATAAACCGCTCATAATGCCCTAAATCCAAGTCTGTCTCCGCACCGTCATCGGTGACGAACACCTCGCCATGCTGGTACGGGCTCATCGTGCCCGGGTCGACGTTAATGTACGGGTCAAACTTTTGGATCGTCACGTTCAATCCGCGGTTTTTCAACAAGCGGCCGAGCGAAGCCGCCGTAATCCCTTTCCCGAGCGAGGAAACAACACCGCCGGTCACAAAAATGTATTTCGTCATTTTGTCTTCCCCCTTGCCGAATTTGCGGTAACAGTTTCAGTGTTTGCGAAAGGCGCAAATAAAAAACGCTCCGCTTACCGTACGTAAGGGAGCGATCGATTTGTTCATTTTCAAGAGCCCAACACACATTGTACCGGGTTCCTTTGGCAAAGTCAAGCGGTTATTCGTCTTCCTCCGGCTCTTCGAGATCAAGTTCTTCATCGAGCGGTGCGTCGTCCAGCTCAAACTCTTCATCGCCGAGAATGTCATCGTCAAACGCGACATCTTCATCCAAATCGAATTCTTCATCTTCCAAGAGATCATCTTCATCAAGCTCGAGCTCTTCCTCATCATATTCATCCAAATCGTCGTAATCGAGATCTTCATCTTCAAGCAGCTCATCGTATTCATCGTATTCATCGTCAAGCGCTTTTTTCTTCTTCTTCGGCTTGATGATCGTCACCGTCTCGTCTTCCGTCTGATCGAACGGATACCATGTGCGCAGCCCCCAGACGTTCTCCCCGACGCAAATAAACCGGCCATCGATGTTTAAATCCGTGTAATATTGAGCAAGCCTCGCCTCCATCTCTTCTTCGGATATGCCGGCCAGCGCTGCGGCTTCACGGACGAGTTGATCGAACGGCAACGCCTCCCGCTTCTCAAGCAAAATGAGGTTCGCCAGCTCGACGAACGACATCTCCTGCAATTCCTCCGGCGAGTATTGCTGCTGCAGGCTCAAGTTCAGCACTCCCCTTCTATAATAATGAAACCAATGAATGCAAGTGTGGAATACATACCATTCATTATAAACAAATTGTCGGGGTTTATGCTACCCATTTGCCGAAAAAAGCAAAAGAGGGCAACCCTGCGGTGAGGACAGCCCTCCTTCCGACATATTCGTTGCGTCCGCATCTGTTTGGTCACACCGCTTCGCTTTTTCCGTACGAAGCCCATTCGTCTTGATCTTTTGGCCCCATCCGCGTTCCGCTCGTTTCGCTTCCGGCGGGCCGGCATGCCAACAGCTGCTGCCGATCGTTCTACCGACCTGCTAACGTGCAACGGGTCGTGATTCATTGTGATCGAGGCCGCCCGACGAAAGCCGAACACGGTGAAACGCCCTTGAATTACATATTCCGTCGATATTGTCCACCGACTTCGTACAAGGCGCGGGTGATTTGTCCAAGGCTGGCGACTTTCACCGTTTCCATCAATTCCTCGAAAATGTTGCCGCCGCTTGTCGCCACTTGCTTCAGCCGTTCGAGCGCCGGGCCGGCTTTGTCTTTGTTCCGTTCTTGGAATTCGCGCAAGTTGCGGATTTGCGTCTCTTTTTCTTCATACGTCGCCCGGGCGAGCTGGATGTTGTTCAGCTCCTCTTCTGACGGCGGATTCGGGTTCAAGAACGTGTTGACGCCGATGATCGGCAGTTCGCCGCTATGTTTCTTCGTTTCATAGTAAAGGGATTCGTCTTGGATTTTGCCGCGCTGATACTGCATTTCCATCGCTCCGAGCACACCGCCGCGGTCGTTGAGCCGTTCAAACTCTTGCAACACCGCTTCTTCGACCAAGTCGGTGAGCTCCTCAATAATGAATGAGCCTTGCAGCGGGTTTTCGTTTTTCGTCAGGCCGAACTCTTTCGTGATAATCAGTTGGATCGCCATCGCCCGACGGACCGACTCTTCGGTCGGTGTGGTGATCGCTTCGTCATAGGCATTCGTATGCAGCGAGTTGCAGTTGTCATAAATTGCCAGAAGGGCCTGCAAGGTCGTGCGAATGTCGTTGAAGTCAATCTCCTGCGCGTGCAGCGAACGGCCGGACGTTTGGATATGGTATTTCAATTTTTGGCTTCGTTCATTTGCCCCATATTTTTCGCGCATCACGACCGCCCAAATGCGGCGCGCCACGCGGCCGATGACCGAGTATTCCGGATCAAGGCCGTTGCTGAAGAAAAATGACAAGTTCGGCGCGAAATCGTCAATGTGCATGCCGCGGCTCAAGTAATACTCGACGTAGGTAAAGCCGTTGGCAAGCGTAAACGCCAGCTGCGTGATCGGGTTCGCCCCCGCCTCGGCGATATGGTAGCCGGAAATCGACACCGAGTAATAGTTGCGGACGCGGTGCTTAATGAAATATTCTTGAATGTCGCCCATCATCTTCAAGGCAAAGTCGGTTGAAAAAATGCACGTGTTTTGCCCTTGGTCTTCCTTCAAAATATCGGCTTGCACCGTGCCGCGCACCGTTTGCAGCGTCCATTCCTTCACTTGTTCGTACTCTTCCGGCGTAAGCGGGCGGCCGAGCTCGGCTTCTTTTTTCTCGACTTGCTGGTCGATCGCCGTATTCATAAACATCGCCAGCAAAATCGGAGCCGGGCCGTTGATCGTCATCGACACCGAGGTAAGCGGGTCGCACAAATCAAACCCTTTGTACAGCTTTTTCATATCATCAAGCGTACAGACGCTGACACCGCTTTCTCCGATTTTGCCAAAAATGTCCGGCCGGTAGTCGGGGTCTTCGCCGTAGAGCGTCACCGAGTCAAACGCCGTGCTGAGCCGCTTCGCCTTGTCTTCTTTGCACAAGTAATGGAAGCGGCGGTTCGTGCGCTCCGGCGTCCCTTCGCCGGCAAATTGCCGTTTCGGATCTTCGCCCTGGCGCTTGAACGGGAAGACGCCGGCCGTATACGGAAACGAACCCGGGACGTTTTCTTTATACACCCAGCGCAAAATCTCCCCGTAGTCTTTGAATTTCGGCAAGACGACTTTCGGAATGTCCAAACCGGACAACGTTTTCGTCGTCAGTTCGGTGACAATTTCTTTGTCGCGCACTTTCGTGACAAATTGTTTTGCCGCATATTTCGCTTTCGTTTCTTCCCATGTCGCCAAAATGCGCTTCGATTCAGGCGTCAACTTGGCCTCATAATCGGCTTTCAGCGTCTCGAGCGCGCGGATGACGTCTTCCGCTTCGCCCCGTTCCTTCGCCGCTTCGATGGCCCCTTCAATTTGGAACAGGCGTCTTGCCACTTCGACTTGCTGCTCGGCGCGACGGTGGTACGAGCGGACCGTTTCCGCGATTTCACGCAAATAGTAGCGGCGCTCGTTCGGGATGATGACATTATGCTTTTCGACATTGGCAACCGTTTTCAAGTTGGTCTTCCAGTTCGTCCCTGTTTTCCGGTTAATCGTGTCAACGAGCGCGACAAAGAGCGTATTCGTGCCGGGATCGTTAAACTGGCTGGCGATCGTGCCGTACACCGGCATTTCCGAAACATCGCGGTCAAACAGCTGATGGCTGCGCTGATATTGTTTTTGCACTTGCCGTTTTGCGTCTTCTGACCCTTTACGTTCAAATTTGTTAATGACGATCAAATCCGCATAATCGATCATGTCGATCTTCTCAAGCTGCGTCGGCGCGCCGAACTCGCTTGTCATGACGTACATCGACACGTCGCACACTTCGGTAATGGCGGCGTCGCCTTGGCCGATCCCGCTCGTTTCAATGATGACAAGATCAAATCCGGCCGCTTTGACAACAGAAATCGCATCGCGAATCGCCGGCGACAGTTCCGTGCGGGAATGGCGCGTCGCCAAGCTTCTCATGTACACGCGCGGCGAGTTGATCGCATTCATCCGGATGCGGTCGCCCAACAGCGCCCCGCCCGTTTTTTGCTTCGTCGGGTCCACGGATAAGATCGCGATTTTGATATCGGGAATTTCGTTTAAAAAGCGGCGGACGAGCTCATCGGTGAGCGAGCTTTTCCCCGCCCCGCCTGTGCCGGTGATGCCGAGCACCGGAACGCGCTTCTCGAGCGCCTTCACTTGTTCAATGGCGGCTTCCGCCGCCGCGGCCGCCTCTTTGTTTTCCGCCTCAGCGCGATATTCGCACAGCGTGATGAGACGGGCGATCGCCTGCACATCGCCGGACGGAAGCCGCTCCAGTTCATCGGTCACCGTCGTCACAGTCGGAAAATCGCACTCTTCAAGCATGACGTTGATCATCCCTTGCAAGCCGAGGCGTCGGCCGTCTTCCGGCGAGAAAATGCGGGCGATGCCATATTCGTGCAGCTCTTTGATTTCGCGCGGGATGATGACACCGCCCCCGCCTCCGTAAATGCGGATGTGAGGCGCTTCCCGCTCTTGGAGCAGATCGTACATGTATTTAAAAAATTCCATATGCCCGCCTTGATACGAGGAGACGGCAATACCTTGGACATCTTCCTGAATGGCGGCATTGACGATTTCCTCCACCGAGCGGTTATGGCCTAAATGGATGACCTCGGCGCCGCTCGCCTGCAAAATACGACGCATAATGTTGATCGAGGCGTCATGGCCGTCAAACAAGCTCGATGCGGTCACAAAGCGGACGTGATGCTTCGGACGGTAAATGTGCGCCATTGTGTCTCTCCCCCTTTTACACTCGCTGTTTCTCCATAATCCCCTTTAGCAAAAACTCCGTCTGCAGTTCGATATATTCATCGAGCGTATACATTTTCCGCAGCACCCAGCGTCGGAACGCCCACATTTGTCCAAGAACGACGATGTTGTGGGCGAACAGACGGATTTCACTTTCAGAAAGCTGCAGCGCTCCGCTCTCAACGCATGCGCGCAAAATATGTTCAAAAATCGCCGCCATATCGAGTTCTTTATTCAACACGTACGGCAGCGATTCTTTGCTTAGCGCTTTCACTTCTTGGTACATGACAAGCACTTCATCATCCAGTTCATCCACGACACGGAAATAGTGGGCAATGGCGCGCCTCAGCCCTTCGATCGTGCCGTGGTGGGCTCCGAGGTCTTGCTCCGTCCGCTCCCGCACCTCGTCGTAAATGCGGTCGCACACGAGATAGAGGACGTCTTCTTTCTTGCGGATGTACTCGTACAGCGTGCCGATGCTGAAGCCGGATGCTTTGGCGATCTCCCTTGTCGTTGTTTGGTGAAAGCCTTTTTGTTTAAACAAGGAAATGGCGCCTTTGATCATTTCGTTGCGCCGTTTTTTCACGAGCTTTTCGTCCTTGACCGATGCAATCACTTCCCGTTTTTTCATGTTCGTTGTCTCTCCCCCATTCCCATTTGACGGCGGGGCGCCGCCCCGCCCCATGCCTATCCGTGCGCCCTTCGCCGAAGCAACGAGCCACTGTTCAGCTCCAAAACCATTGAAATGACGCGCAATGCTTCAATCGCGCGCCAACATGCGCGAAATGACAAGGCGTTGGATTTCTTGCGTTCCTTCGTAAATTTGCGTAATCTTCGCGTCACGCATAAACCGCTCGACCGGATAGTCTTTCGTGTAGCCGTTGCCGCCAAAGATTTGCACCGCCTCGACCGTCACTTTCATCGCCGTGTCGCCGGCAAACAGTTTCGCCATGGCGGATGCTTTGCCGTACGGCAATCCGTTCGACTCCAACCATGCCGCCTGATAGGTCAAGAGCCGCGCTGCTTCAATGGACGTCGCCATGTCAGCGAGCTTGAAGGCGACCCCTTGCTGCTCGATGATCGGTTTGCCGAACTGGACGCGCTGTTTCGCATAGTCCACCGCCGCATCCAGCGCGCCCTGGGCAATGCCGACCGCTTGGGCGGCGATGCCGTTGCGGCCGCCATCAAGCGTCATCATGGCGATTTTAAACCCTTCTCCTTCTTGACCGAGCAAGTTTTCTTTCGGAATGCGGCAGTCTTCAAAAATGAGTTCCGTCGTCGGCGACGAACGAATGCCGAGTTTCTTTTCCTTTTTGCCGAATGAAAAGCCCGGCGTTCCTTTTTCCACGATAAAGGCGCTGATCCCTTTATGCCGCTTTTCCGGATCGGTGACGGCAAACACGACGTAAATTTCCGCTTCACCGCCGTTGGTGATCCATACTTTTGAACCGTTTAAGACGTAATGATCCCCGTCTTTTACCGCACGCGTTTTCATCGAGGCGACATCCGACCCCGCACCCGGCTCGGACAGGGCGTATGCCCCGAGTTTTTCCCCAGTCGCTAAGGCGCGCAAATACTTTTGCTTTTGTTCTTCGTTGCCGAACTTGTAAATCGGCCAGCTGGCGAGCGATATATGCGCGGAGAGCGTCACCCCGGTCGAGGCGCAGACGCGCGACAGCTCCTCAACCGCGATGACATAGGCCAAATAATCGCTGCCAATGCCGCCGTATTCTTCCGGCCACGGAATGCCTGTTAAACCGAGTTCAGCCATTTTGTTGAAAATGCCGCGGTCAAACCGCTCCTCTTCGTCACGCTCAGCGGCAGTCGGCGCTACTTCGTTTTCGGCAAATTCGCGCACCATTTTTCGCAGCATTTCATGTTCTTCGCTCAATCGAAAGTTCATCGTTTCATTCCCCCGTTTTCTATATATCCGAAATCCTCGTCTCCCGTGCCAGCGTGATCACCGTTTTCCAGAGACAGACAACGAATCGTTGTTTGGAAAAGAGAATAGGATCGCTCCGGATGCACCACAAAACGCAGCAAAAGACAGAGCCTTCTCATCTCGTTTGGATTGGTTCATCAACATGCCTATATAGACTTCCATGACGAAACATTTTTTCGTCACCATCGGAAGGACGAAAATGTCCTTATGTTGAATGCTAGAACTTTACGCATTTTGGAATTCGGGTATTTTCAGGATAGTTACAAATGTTTGCTGATGACAATGCGCTGAATTTCGCTCGTTCCTTCGTAAATTTGCGTAATTTTCGCGTCACGGAACAATCTCTCGACCGGGTAGTCTTTCGTGTAGCCGTTGCCGCCGAAAATTTGCACCGCCTCGATGGCATTGTTCATCGCTGTTTGTGAAGCGAAGAGCTTCGCCATCGACGCCTCTTTTCCGCACGGCAGCCCTTGCGCGCGCAACCAAGCGGCGCGGTAGACGAGCCATTTCGCCGCTTCTGCCGCCGTCGCCATATCAGCAAGCTTGAAAGCGACCCCTTGCTGCTCGATGATCGGTTTGCCAAACTGCACCCGCTCTTTCGCGTAGGCAACGGCATGTTCGACCGCGGCTTCCGCGATGCCGAGCGCTTGGGCAGCGATGCCGATCCGACCGACGTCAAGGTTGGCCATCGCGATTTTAAATCCTTCCCCTTCCTGACCGAGCAAGTTTTCCGCCGGCACTTCGGCATCTTCAAATGTGATGGTCACCGTCCGCGATCCGTGCAGCCCCATTTTCTTTTCGTCTTTGCCGATCGACATCCCTGGCGTCCCTTTTTCCACAATGAACGCGGAAATGCCGCGGCTTCCAGCTTCTTCCGGATTCGTGCGGGCGAAGACGATGTACGTATCCGCCTCCCCACCGTTGGTGATGAAAATTTTTGAACCATTCAGGATATAACGATTGCCGCGGCGCACCGCTTTTGTCTTCAAGCTTTTCGCGTCCGAGCCAGCGCTCGGTTCCGTGAGGCAAAACGCCCCCAGATACTCCCCTCGGGCCAGCTTTGTCACGTATGTTTGTTTTTGCTCTTCGGTGCCAAAATACAAGATCGGATTCGTGCCGACCGACGTGTGCACCGATAAGATGACGCCGACGGTCGGGCTCACTTTGGAAATTTCATGAATGGCAATGATGTACGAAATAAAGTCCATACCTGCGCCGCCATATTGCTCCGGGACAGTGATGCCCATTAGGCCGAGTTCGGCCATTTTTGCTAAAATCGGGCGCGGAAACTCCCCTTGTTCCATGCGCTCGACAAACGGGGCGATCTCCGCCGCGGCGAACTCACGCACCATTTGCCGCATCATCTCTTGTTCTTCCGTAAACCGAAATTCCATGGGAATCCCCCTTTTATCTTGTTGCTCATCCATGCTGCCAGAGCGCCGGCTGCTCATGCTTTCCAACAGCGGTTTGAAGCGCCGATTTCAGAAGCGGCGTGTCAGTCGTACGTATAGAATCCCCGCCCTGTTTTGCGGCCGAGCCAGCCAGCTTTCACATATTTGCGCAAGAGCGGGCATGGGCGGTATTTGTCATCGCCGAACCCCTCATGAAGCGTTTCCATAATGTATAAGCATGTATCGAGCCCGATAAAATCAGCGAGCGTCAGCGGACCCATCGGGTGGTTCATGCCAAGCTTCATCACTTCATCGATCGCTTCTTTGGTCGCCACCCCTTCGTACAAGGCGTAAATCGCTTCGTTGATCATCGGCATGAGGACGCGGTTGGAAATAAACCCTGGGAAGTCGTTCACTTCGACCGGCACTTTGCCGAGCTTGCGGGCAACGGCTTCGATCGTTTCATACACCTCATCAGCTGTCGCCAATCCGCGGATAATTTCGACGAGCTTCATCACCGGCACCGGGTTCATAAAGTGCATGCCGATCACTTTTTCCGGCCGTTTCGTCGCGGCGGCGATTTCCGTAATCGGCAGCGACGACGTGTTCGACGCCAAAATCGTTTCCGGGCGGGCGATTTCATCCAGTTCGGCAAACAGCTTCGTTTTCACGTCCATGTTTTCGACGACTGCTTCAATGACGAGATCCGCCTTCTCAGCGTCATGCAGATCCGTCGAGCGGACAAGCCGCGAAAGCGCCGCGTCCTTGTCCTCAGCGGCCATTTTGCCTTTCTCCACTTGGCGGGCAAGGAGTTTTTGGATATTGGCCATTCCTTTATCCAATTGAGCGCTGCTAATATCATAGAGCAGCACCTCATAGCCAGCGACAGCACACACTTGGGCGATGCCCGATCCCATTTGGCCGGCGCCGACGACCATGATTGTTTTCACATCCATCTTCTATTCCTCCTATCGTCCGCTTTGCGTTTCCGGTTCTGCGCTTAAACTTCTATGCCTCACCGCCGCCATCAGCCAACGGCAACCGGTCGTTGCATCGTCATCACAACAATTCCTGCTGTCAACCGCTGAGGCAGCGGCTGCTGCGGCAGTGAAAGAGAGAACAAGCAACGTGCCGCGCGCTGCGACAGCGACAGCGTAGGCATGCGGCACCATGGCGCGATGCCTCGTGCCGCAACGCTTGAGGCAGACGGTGGCACGCCGCGTCCTATGCCTTGGCGCGACGCGGGAAGGCGGTCGGTCGAATGCCGCGTGCCCGCCGCCCACTCGTTACACCTCAACCAAGATGGCGTCGCCTTGGCCGCCGCCGCTGCAGATGGCCGCAATGCCGAGGCCGCCGCCGCGGCGTTTCAGTTCGTAAATGAGCGTGAGGATGATGCGCGCACCGCTCGCGCCGATCGGATGGCCGAGAGCAACAGCGCCGCCGTTGACGTTCACCTTTTCCGGATCAAGTCCAGCGATTTGAATGGCCGCCAATGCGACAGCGGCAAACGCTTCGTTCACTTCAAACAAGGCGATGTCATCGACTGTTTTTCCTGTTTTGCGGAGCAGCTCGTTGATCACAAGTCCCGGCGTCTTCGGGAAATCTTTCGCCTCAACGGCGATGGCGGTATGGGCGACGACCGTCGCGAGCGGCTTGAGCCCCTCGCGGGCGGCGCGCTCTTCGCTCATCAACACGAGCGCGGCGGCGCCGTCGTTGACGCCCGGGGCGTTGCCGGCGGTGATTGTGCCTTCCGGGTCAAACACCGGCGACAGTTTCGCCAATGCTTCAAGCGACGTGTCTTTGCGCGGCGCCTCGTCGCGTTCGACGACAAGCGGCTCCCCTTTGCGCTGCGGAATCGTCACCGGAACGATTTCTTCCGCAAGCCGACCGGCTTCGATGGCGGCAATGGCCCGCATATGGCTGCGGTACGCCCACTCGTCTTGCGCCTCTCTCGTAATGCCGAGCTCTTTCGCCGTATTCCCGCCGTAGACGCCCATATGAACGCCGGTGAAGCTGCACGTGAGGCCGTCATACACCATTAAATCTTTCACCGTGCTGTCGCCCATTCGCAGCCCCCAGCGCGCTTTCGGGAGTACATAGGGGGCGTTGCTCATCGATTCCATTCCGCCGGCGACAACGATATCGGCATCGCCTAAGCGGATGAGCTGATCGGCAAGCGTCACGGCGCGCATGCCGGAAGCGCATACTTTGTTCACCGTCTCGGTGCGAACATGCCACGGAATGCCGGCATGGCGCATCGCCTGCCGCGATGGGAGCTGGCCTTGCCCCCCTTGCAGGACCGTGCCTAAAATGACATGATCGACTTGTTCTGCGCTCACGTCCGCGCGGGCCAACGCTTCTTTCACGGCAATGCCGCCGAGCTCCGGCGCTGACAGCGCTTGCAAAGAACCGCCGAATTTTCCGAACGGGGTGCGCGCCCCGCTGACAATCACTGTTTTCCCCATCTTCCTCTCCCCTTTTCATTGGATAAGAAAGCGATTACAAAACACAGACTGAACGCTCGCTCGATAGCGGTGCGAAAGAGAAGGTGTACAACGGTACACCCTCTCCTCTACTCTTATTCACTATTTTAAAAAATAAAAATTGTCTATGCAACTATTTTTACGATGTTGCTTCCTCTTTTTCTTCACCGAACACCGATTTCGCCAACAATTCAGCGACATCGTACGTAAAGACGCGGTCTTCCACTTCCTTGGCTTTCGTCCCGTCGGTCAACATGGTCAGACAGTACGGGCAGCCGGAGCTGATGACCGTCGGGTTGACAGCGAGCGCTTGCTCGGTGCGGGCGACATTGATGCGGTTGCCGGTCGTCTCCTCCATCCACATGAGGCCGCCGCCGGCGCCGCAACACATGCCGCGCTCGCGGTTGCGCTCCATCTCAACAAGCTCGACGCCCGGAATGGCGCGCAAAATTTTCCGCGGTGCGTCATAGACGTCATTGTAGCGCCCTAAGTAGCACGAGTCATGGAACGTAATTCGTTCATTCACCGGATATTTTGGCACTAAGCGGCCTTCTTCGATGAGCTTGGCGAGCAGCTCGGTATGGTGATACACTTCCGCCTCAAACCCAAAGTCTGGATATTCGTTTTTGAACGTATTGTAGGCGTGCGGGTCGATCGTCACGATTTTCTTGACGCCCGCTTTTTCAAACTCGGCGATGTTGTTCGTCGCCAGCTCTTGGAATAAAAATTCATTCCCTAACCGGCGCGGCGTATCGCCCGAATTTTTCTCCTTGTTGCCTAAAATCGCAAACTTGACGCCCGCTTCGTTCAGCAGTTTGGCAAAAGCAAGGGCGATTTTTTGGCTCCGGCTGTCATACGACCCCATCGAGCCGACCCAGAACAAGTACTCGATTTCCTCTCCCGCTTTCGCCGCTTCTTTGACAGTCGGCACATACACATCATCGCGCAGCTCGCGCCAGTTTTCCCGTTCTTTTCGGTTCAAGCCCCACGGATTGCCTTGGCGCTCGATGTTCGTCATCGCCCGCTGCGCGTCCGGATTCATCCGCCCTTCCGTCAACACGAGATAGCGACGCAAGTCGATGATTTTATCGACGTGTTCGTTCATGACTGGGCATTGGTCTTCACAGTTGCGGCACGTCGTACAGGCCCAAATTTCTTCCTCGGTGATGACATCGCCGATCAAGCTGGGCATTTCGATCGTGGCGGCCTGCTCCGACGCGGCGGCGAACGCGAGCTGGTTGCCCCTTGTGTTTTTGAAAGCGAACGCCGGCACCCACGGCGCCCGCGACGTGACGACCGCTCCTTTTTCCGTCAAATGGTCGCGCAGCTTCAAAATCAAGTCCATCGGCGACAACATTTTCCCCGTGCCAGTCGCCGGGCACATGCTCGTGCAGCGGCCGCACTCGACACAGGCATACAAGTCGATCAATTGCTTTTGCGTAAAATCTTCAATTTTGCCGACGCCAAACGATTCCTGGCTTTCGTCTTCAAAGTTGATCGGCGAAAGCTTCGGCCGCGTCAGCCGGCTGAAAA
Source organism: Geobacillus vulcani PSS1 (assembly GCF_000733845.1). Classification (GTDB taxonomy): domain Bacteria; phylum Bacillota; class Bacilli; order Bacillales; family Anoxybacillaceae; genus Geobacillus; species Geobacillus vulcani. The sequence continues at coordinate 1,051,305 of NZ_JPOI01000001.1, read as the reverse complement.
AGACGTTGACCGGCGCAGCGATCAAATGGGCGTGCTTTGATTGCGGCACGTACACGAGGAACGTCAGCAAAATCAACAAATGCACCCACCAGGCGGCAAAGAACAGCACCGCGGCCCCGGTTTCGCCGACCCAGGAAAACGCGCCGGCAATAAGCGAAGCAACCGGTTCGCTCCATGTCGCTTCCTCGCCGTGCCAAATCATGCTCATCCCGTTGCCGAACAACACCGACAACATCAGCCCGGCGATAAAGATGAGGACAAGCCCCGCTTTCAAGTCGCGCTTTAAGCGGACGAGCTTTTCAATGTAACGGCGGTAAAAGGCAGCGAGCACCGCAATCAAAATAAGCAAGGTGACGATTTCTTGGAAAAACGTAAATCCCGGGTACAGCGGCCCAAGCGGCAAATGTGCCCCCGGCGCAAGCCCTTTGATGATGAAATCAATCGCGCCAAATTGGACAAGAATAAAGCCGTAGAAAAAGATAACGTGAATCAAGCCGCTTTTTTTGTCTTTGAGCAGCTTTTTCTGGCCGAAAACGTTGACCCAGATGTTTCGCAGCCGCTCTTTTACTTTGTGGTCAAACTCGACTTTTTTGCCGAGTTTGATGTACATCACCCGCGTTTTGACAACATAAGCAAACAAGTAGATAGCGTAAGCGGTTACAAACAAAAACGCGAGCCAGTTCACCATCAACAAGGCATTCATCTTCTCTCCCCTTCCCCCGCTTTTCAAGCAAATGTGTTGCCATAACAAAAGAAATTTTCAGAATTCGCTTTATGTCTATTGTACAAATGAATGAGCATTCAGTCAATAATCTTTTTTTATTCTCATCACAAAAAACTTTTCCATGGCAGCCAAACAGCCTTTGAACACTCCTCCCACCTACGAGGGTGTCCCACCAGGATCAAGGCTCCCTGTTCTCATATAGACATGAAAAATCACTAAGAAACAATAGATTGTGTTTTGCTTAAGAAAAACGCCTTTTCGGTCAACCTTTTTCCTGGTTGGAGATGATAAAGGAGAAAGGCGGGATGTTCGCCGGCTCGGCAGTCGATCCAATCTTCTGTCAAAGTGACAAATAGGAAAGCTCCAACATTGTTTTCCATTGACCTTGCTATTTTTGCGCCTTCTCGGGCACATTAATACATACCGAATCGACACAGGAGGAGAAGATATGGCCGTCATTTTCGTCATTGCCATCGTATTGCTGCTTGTTTATCTTGATGACAAGCTTGGACAGCTCGCCTTCCGCAATGGGCGCAAAAAAGTCGTCTACCCGGAGCGGAGAAGCGATATCTCCCTCTATATCAACGGCAGACATTTATTTTCCGATTACTTCGCCGAACTGCACCGCGCCCGCGACCATATTCACGTCTTATTTTACATTATCAAAAATGACGAAACGAGCGCACCCTTTTTCCAAATTTTAAAGGAAAAAGCGGCTGCCGGCGTGAAAGTGCGAGTGTTGACCGATTGGGTCGGCAGCTTTGGTTTGCCGAAAGCGCTCATCCGTTCGCTCGAGGAAAGCGGGGTGGAGTTCGCCTATGCCCAAAAACCGCGTTTCCCGTTTTTCCTTTACCGCCTCAATCGCCGCAACCATCGAAAAATTACAGTCATCGACGGACAAGTCGGCTACATCGGCGGCTTTAACATCGGCCGCGAATACATCGGAAAAGACGCCAACTTCGGCGAATGGCGCGATTATCACTTGAAAGTAAACGGTGAAGGAGTCCACGACTTGCAGGAGCAGTTTTTGCATGACTGGGAAGAAGCGACGGGGCGGACGGTGCCTGACAAATCCCGTTATTTTCCGCCGCTTCCGGCCGGCTCTATTCGTCATCAGCTCGTCGCCACCAACGGCGCTGCCCTTGAAGAACAGTTTATCGAGGTCATCCGCCGGGCGAAAAACGAAATTATGATCGGCAGCCCATACTTTATTCCAAGCCGGCCGCTGTTTAACGAGCTGTTGCAAGCGCTTCGGCGCGGGGTGCGCGTAACGGTCCTTGTGCCGCTCAAAGCAGACCATTTATTTGTCAAAGAGGCCGCCTACCCGTACTTTTATCGACTCTTGAAAGCCGGTGCGCGTATTTATCGCTTTTACCAAGGATTTTACCATGCCAAAACACTCGTCGTCGATGAGGAGTGGTGCGACGTCGGCACAGCGAATTTTGATCGGCGCAGCTTGTTTTTGAACAGCGAGATCAACTGTTATGTGTTTGACCGCGCATTCACCCGTCTCGTCAAACGGGCGATTGAACGCGATTTGTTGCGCGCCGAGCCGCTGACGGTCGACTTTTGGCAAAAACGCTCGCTTCTTGACCGCGGCAAACAGTCGATTTCCCAGCTTATTTCCGCCTGGCTGTGACCGATTCGAAGCCCCATTCTCCCCCCAAACAACAGAGAAGACAAAAACCCCGGCCAGCGCTTGCGGCGGCTTGATGCTGCCAAAACTGCGCCAGCCGGGTTTTGTTCCCTGTTTGATCATGCAAGTGCCTACTTCCAAAGCACCATGAACCATTGAAACAGCCGCATGCCCAGATACACCCCGACGATGCCGGCGATGCCGGCCAACGCTGGGGGAGCCGGAATCGGCAAGCGAAACAGCGTAAACAAAAAGCCTACGATCATGCCTGTCAGAAGCGACAGCACGATTTCTTTCATGAGATTCGTCCTCCACTGTTGTTTTTCTTTAGAATGCCCAAAAAAGAGGGGGCGCTCTCCGCTCTCCCCCTCGTTCGTTTACATTTGTTCCGGCGCTGAGACGCCGATCAACGTCAATGCGTTTTTCAGTGTAATTTGCACCGCCTTGACAAGCGCGAGGCGGGCCTTTGTTTTTTCGAGGTTGTCAAGATCAAGCACTTTTTCCGCGTTGTAAAAACTATGGAGCGCGGAAGCCAAATCGAATGCATAGGCGGTGACGCGATGCGGCATCCGCTTGAGCGCCGCCTCGGCGACGACATCGGGGAAATCTCCGAGCACTTTCAACAGTTCGACCTCTTTTTCCGTCCCGACAAGATGGTGAAGGGCTAAATCGCCGTCATAGGAAATGTGTTGTTCCTCCGCTTGGCGAAGAATGCTGGAAACGCGGGCGTGCGCATATTGGACGTAGTAAACCGGGTTTTCATTCGACTGCGACACGGCCAAGTCCATGTCAAAATCCAAATGCGTATCGCCCGAGCGCATCGCAAAGAAATAACGGACGGCATCGACGCCGACTTCTTCCATGAGCTCGCGCATCGTCACCGCCTTGCCGGTGCGCTTGCTCATTTTGACGCGCTCGCCGTTTTGGTATAGGTTCACCATTTGAATGATCTCCACTTCGAGCGCCTCCGGATCGTAGCCGAGCGCAGCGATCGCCGCCTTCATGCGGGGAATGTAGCCGTGGTGGTCCGCTCCCCAAATGTTGATGAGCTTTTTGAACCCGCGCCGCAGCTTGTCTTGATGGTAGGCGATGTCCGGGAGCAAGTACGTATACGTACCGTCCTGTTTAATCAACACGCGGTCTTTGTCGTCCCCAAACGCCGTCGAACGGAACCATGTCGCCCCGTCCTGCTCGTAAATATAGCCGCGCTCGCGCAAAGTAGAAAGCGCTTCGTCGATTTTGCCGCTTTCATAGAGCGACGTTTCCGAATACCAGACGTCAAACGGCACGCGGAAGTCGGCCAAGTCTTTCTTGATTTTCTCAAGCTCATAGCGGAGCCCATAGTCGCGGAAAAAGGCAAGCCGCTCGTCTTCCTCCATTTCGACAAACCGGTCGCCGTACTCTTCGGCAAGCTTTTTGCCGATTTCGACGATATCGTCGCCGTAATAGCCGTCCTCCGGCAACGGCATATCGACACCGAGAGCCTGAAAATAACGGGCTTCGACCGATTTCGCCAAGTTGTAAATTTGCTTGCCGGCGTCATTGATGTAATATTCGCGCGTCACGTCGAACCCGGCTTTCGCTAAAATGTTGCAAAGCGAATCGCCAACCGCCGCGCCGCGGGCATGGCCTAAATGCAAATCGCCAGTCGGATTGGCGGAGACGAACTCGACTTGCACTTTTTCTCCGTTGCCGACATTCGACTCGCCATACGCTTGCCCCGCCTGCAAAATCGCCGGCACGACCGCCGTCAAATAGCGGTTGTCCATATAAAAGTTGATAAAGCCCGGCCCGGCAATCTCGACGCGCCCGACCGATATGCGCTCGCGGTCAAGCTGCCCGACAATGGCTTCGGCGATCGCCCGCGGCGGTTTTTTCGCGATGCGGGCGAGCTGCATGGCGATGTTCGTTGAGTAGTCGCCATGCGCCTTGTCGCGCGGCACCTCAAGCAGCACTTCCGGCAACTCATCGGCCGAAGCCAGTCCTGCTCTCACCGCCGCCTGGCGGATTTCTTCTTTCATCTTTTCCTTGAGTTGTCCGACAATGTTCACCGCTTATACCCCCTTAAATGTCAACGTCAACGTATGGCGCCCGCTCCGCTCATGCTCCAGCATCAGTTCATACGAGAGAAAGAGCTGCCCCTGTTTCCGTCTTTCGTCATATCGGAACTCGATCGCATCCGTTTTTGTCACCAGCGCCCACCGCCCGAACACCGTTTGATAATGGCCCGACCGCTCTTCGCGATGGCGGAACGTTTGCCGCATCTCGACCGCTCCGGAACGAAGAACGGTCACCTCGTCAGGCGCGATTTTCACAATGTTGTTCACCCGCCCGAGTTCGTTTTCTTCGGCAAACTGCAAATAAACGGTTTCCCCTTTTATGTAATACATCCCATCCGCCTCAAGCACAACCGTCTCTTGGCGCGGACCATCGCGAATGACAGCCACTTGGCGGAGGCGCACCGGGATGCCGTTTGTTTCCTTCATATCGATAAACACACCTTTGCGAACAAACAGTCATAATTTATAGTATAAAGAACTGTTCCACTCCATTCAAGAGGGGACAAACCCGATGGCAGATTTCCGCTCCAGTTGGCATAAAAAGGCTGTTATTACACTCTGTATGCTCATATTCCTGCATCTTTTGTCCCGCTAAAGAAAAAAGCGCCCTCGCCCGCTGGCGATTTAGGCGCTTTTTTCGATATTCACTTGGCCACCCAGCCCAGCAGCATTTCCCGAACAAGCTTGCTCGCTGTATTGGCGGTTTGTTCCGAATGGTCATAAATGGGTGCGACTTCCACCAAATCGGCGCCGACGACTCGCACGTCGGAGCGGGCGATCTCGTGAATGGCCGCCAACAGCTCTTTTGACGTAATGCCACCGGCATCGACCGTCCCAGTACCTGGGGCATGAGCGGGATCAAGCACATCGATGTCAATCGTCACATACACCGGGCGGCCGGCGAGCTTCGGCAACACGGAACGGAGCGGTTCAAGCACCTCAAACTTAGCGATGTACATGCCGTTTTCTTTCGCCCATTCGAACTCTTCTTTCATGCCGGAACGGATGCCGAACGAAAAGACATTCGTCGGGCCGATCAGGTCAGCGACCTTGCGGATCGGCGTCGCGTGCGACAACGGCTCGCCTTCGTAATGTTCGCGCAGGTCGGTATGCGCGTCCATATGAATGACGGCCACATCCGGATAATAGTCGTACACCGCTTTGATCACCGGCCAAGAGACAAGGTGTTCACCGCCAAGGCCGAGCGGAAATTTTCCAGCATCCAGCACTCTTCTAACAAACTGTTCAATCAGCTCCAAGCTGCGCGCCGCATTGCCAAACGGCAGCGGGATATCACCGGCGTCAAAGTAGCGAACGTCCTTGAGTTCGCGGTCCAAATACGGGCTGTATTCCTCAAGGCCGATCGACACTTCGCGGATGCGAGCCGGACCGAACCGCGAGCCGGGCCGGTAGCTGACCGTCCAGTCCATCGGCATTCCGTAAATGACGGCTTCGCTTTCTTCAAAATTCGGATGACTGCCGATAAACACGTTGCCCGAATAGGCTTCATCAAATCGCATCGCCTGCGCCCCCTTACTTCGTTAAATCCGCGACAAATTTCGGCAAGACAAAACACGCTTTGTGCAGCTCTTTCGTGTAATATTTCGTCTCAATGTCATGGAAACGGTCGCCGCTCACCGCAAGCGGGTCGTATTTTTTCGAGCCGAGCGTAAACGTCCAGAGCCCGCTCGGATACGTCGGAATGTTTGCTGTATACAAACGAGTGATCGGGAAAATTTCCTTCACGTCGCGATAAACCTTGCGGATCAAATCGGCTTTAAACCACGGATTGTCCGTTTGGGCGACGAAAATGCCGTCTTCCTTCAACGCGTTGGCGATGCCGGCATAAAACCCTTTTGTGAACAAGTTGACCGCCGGACCGACCGGTTCAGTCGAGTCAACCATGATGACGTCATACTCATTTTCGCTTTTCGCAATATGCATAAACCCGTCATCGACTTTTACTTCCACGCGTGGATCATCGAGTTTTCCGGCGATTTCTGGCAAATATTTTTTCGAGCATTCGATCACCTTGCCGTCGATTTCAACAAGCGTCGCCTTTTTGACGCTTGGATGCTTCAGCACTTCACGAATGACGCCGCCGTCGCCGCCGCCGACGACCAGTACGTTTTCCGGATGCGGGTGGGTAAACAACGGCACATGGGCAACCATTTCATGATAGACGAACTCGTCTTTTTGCGTCGTCATGACCATGCCGTCTAGAATGAGCATGTTGCCGAACTCCGCGGTTTCGACCATATCGAGCTTTTGAAACGGCGTTTGTTCTGTATGTAAAGTGCGGATGATGCGTGCCGTGATGCCGAAATGTTCCGTCTGCTTTTCGGTAAACCAAAGTTCCATCGATAACATCCTTTCTCCGAACGTTGCTTACTATAAACAAGTTTTCCTTGCCAACGAAAAACTAAACATGAAAAAGTATAGAGCAATCTAGCAAAAATGCAAGAGGAACAAGTTTAAAATAAAAAAAATTTTTTCATACTGGTAAGAAAAGAGGAAAACCTTTCCTGACCAAAGGGGTGGAAACAGGTCGGCGCATTCCCGCACGCCGGCCGCAAACCGTGCCAAATGGAACTGGGTAAGCCGCCATTGCGGCGATGTCCATATTTGACAGAAAGTCAAAACCGTCGAGGTGATGCGCAATGGAACCGATCCCGGGCAGCCGTTTTCGCGGCACGTGGAAATATGTGCGCGCCGCCGTCTTTATCGGCTTTTTTCTCGTCATCTTTGCCTTCGCCGGCCTCGGGAGCGTTGTGTTATTCGCAAAAATCGAAGGCGCCCCGCCGGTTGCCGTGCCGCAGACGACGATGTTTTATGCCGATGACGGCAGCAAAATTGGGGAAAGCCATTATGGACAGAAACGGTATTGGGTTCGTCTTCAGGATATTTCGTCTCATGTCATCAACGCTACGATTGCCGTCGAAGATCGAAAATTTTACCAACACCATGGATTTGATTTAAAAAGGCTGGCTGGTGCGATCATCGCTGATATTAAAGCGATGGCGAAAGTGCAAGGGGCAAGCACGATCACCCAGCAGTATGCGCGCAACTTGTTTTTGACGCATGAAAAAACGTGGTCGCGAAAAATCCAAGAAGCGCTTTACACAATCCGACTTGAAGCCAACTACAGCAAAGACAAAATCTTGGAAGGCTACTTAAATACGATTTATTACGGACACGGAGCTTACGGCATCGAAGCAGCAGCCCGCTACTATTTCGGCAAGCACGCGAGCGAGCTGACGCTCAGCGAGGCAGCGATGCTGGCCGGCATTCCGAAAGGGCCGTATTACTACTCACCGTTTGTCAATGAACAGCGGGCAAAAGCGCGGCAAAAAATCGTGCTCACCTCCATGGTGGAAGCTGGATACATCAGCCGCCAAGAAGCGGAGCAGGCATACCGCGACAAACTCGTCTACGCCCGGCACCGGGAGCAAGAGCAGCCGATCGCTCCGTATTTTCAAGATGTCGTCAAACAGCAATTGCGCACAAAACTCGGCCTTGATGAGCGGACGATCGAGCTTGGGGGGCTGCGCGTCTATACGACGCTCGATCCGCGTCTGCAACGGATTGCCGAAGAGCAAATCCGTCGCATCATTGATCCGCACTCTGCCATTCAAGCGGCGCTTGTCGCCATGGATCCACGCACCGGGGAAGTAAAGGCGCTCGTCGGTGGACGCAACTACCGAGAGAGCCCGTTCAACCGGGCGGTGCAGGCGGAACGCCAGCCAGGGTCGACATTTAAACCGTTTTTGTATTACGCGGCGATCGAGCAAGGTTTCACCCCATCGACCCAACTGCGCAGCGAGCTGACGACGTTTACGTTTGATGACGGCCGATCGTCGTACACCCCCCATAATTACAATGACTACTATGCCAATGGCCCGATCACGCTCGCTCAGGCGCTCGCCGTATCCGACAACGTCTTTGCGGTGAAAACGCTCCAGTTCATCGGCGTCGACAAACTCGTCAACACAGCGAAAGCGCTCGGCATCACAAGCAGATTGAAAGCTGTGCCTTCGTTGGCGCTCGGCACCTCGCCGGTGAAAGTGATCGACATGGTCGCCGCCTACAGCACCATCGCCAACTATGGCAAACGAAACGACCCGGTGTTCATTAAAAAAGTAGTCGACAGCGCCGGCAACGTGATCTACGAGCACCAACCGGCAAGCCGGCAAGTGCTGGACCGCGACGCGGCGTTTGTCACGACTCATTTAATGACCGGAATGTTCGACCCGAAGTTAAACGGCTATACCACCGTCACCGGGCAGTCGATCGCCGATGACATCACACGACCCTACGCCGGCAAGTCGGGAACGACAAAAACGGACAGTTGGATGATCGGGTTCGCCCCGCAACTTGTCGCCGGCGTCTGGACCGGCTACGACCGTGGGGAAACGATGGATCGTCCTGCCGAAAGGCAATACGCCAAGCAAATATGGGTTCACTTTATGGAACAAAGCCTCGCCGACGAGCCGAAACGGCCGTTCAAGCCCACGAAAGGGGTCATCGGCGTCTACATCGACCCGCAAAACGGCAAGCTGGCCACCGACGCTTGTCCGGTGAAACGAAAAACGTACTATCTCATCGGTACCGAACCGACTGACTATTGCACCGACCATCTGGAAAAGAAAAAGAAGAAAAAAGAAGACGGAAAAAGCTGGTTCGAGAAATGGTTCCCGTGGTTTTAAGCAAGAAAATCCCCTGCGCATGCACGCAGGGGATTTTCTTGTCCTAGTTTTCCTGTGTTATACATGTAGATTTAGTTTATCCCTTTTTCCAGACAAGAACAAGCCCTTGCACAAATATGTTCACAAAACCGTCACAATTCACCTTCAAGCCCTTTTTTCAGCTCATCGCTCGAACGGTTCCACATGTCGATGTCGTGCCCTTTCAAAAAGTCGGCGAGCACCCGTTTGGATTTCGCATCCATATGATCGACAATAATGTGCCGCTTCAGCGACTTATCGAGACGGTTCACATGTTCCGGCAATAGCTTATAGCCGCGGCGCGCCTCGCGGTCAACGGTCATTTCACACGCCGTCACCCCAGCGTAATACGGGCCGTCTTCGCGGCGTTCAATCGTCACCCAGACAATCCAATACGGCTTGCCGTTCGGCACGGCCGAACGGTCGGGCAAAAACTTAATGCCGCGCTCGACGGCGCTGCGCGCATGCATCGCCCCCATATCGACGAACGCTTCGCCCGCTTCGACGTCAATGATGACCGGCGACACGTTTTCTAAGCTCAACGCCCCAGCGCCAAAGCCGCGGTGCCCATCGGTGGGATCGTCTTTGATGATGTTAAAGCCGATATTTTTTTTCTTTTTTTGCTCCATTTCAGTTGTTCCTCCTTCCTACGTAAACAAGTTGGCAACGAATGACTGCAAATTTTCCAACACAAACGGCAGCGCCACTTGAAACACCGGCTCAATCGTATATCGGTCAAGCGGCGTCAGCACAAGGACTAGAAAAATCAACGCCCCGTAGCTTTCCCATTGCGTCATTTTCGCCCGCAGACCGTCGGGAGCCAAATCTTCGATGATCCGATACCCATCGAGCGGGGGAAATGGCAACAAATTAAACAAAAACAGCACCGCATTCAGGCCGATAAAAATTTGAAAAAACTGGTCAAACCCCGCAGCAAACCAATCCGGCAGCGCCCGCATGATGCCGAAATCGACCATCGCATACCAGGCGATGAACCCAAGGCCCGCCAGCACAAGGTTGCTGAGCGGCCCGGCAACCGAGACGAGAATGCCGGCAAGGCGCGGATTTTTAAAGTGGAAGCGGTTGACCGGCACCGGGCGCGCCCAGCCAAACCCCGCGAGAAAAATAAGCAAGGTGCCAAGCAAATCTAAATGGGCAAACGGGGACAACGTCAACCGCCCTTGGTTTTTCGCGGTCGGGTCGCCGAATTTGTAGGCGACGTACGCATGGGCGAATTCGTGCACGGAAAACGCTAACGCCAGCGTCAAGAGCACGTACGGAATTTCACTTAATGAATATGGCAAAAAATGTTCCACTTGATTAACTCCCTTTCCCCTATATTCACCATTTTTAGTATACATGATTTACCGGCAAAAGTGGACTGAACTTCCTCGTCACATGGTATAATAAGCGCGACAGCACTCGACAATCCAAATGGAGGGACGATCATGCCGTACGTGACAATCAAAATGCTTGCCGGCCGCACGGACGAGCAAAAGAAAGCGCTTGTTGAAAAAGTGACGGACGCCGTTGTGGAAACGACGGGAGCGAAAAAAGAGAGCGTTGTCGTGTTTATCGAGGAAATGACGAAAGACCATTATGCGATCGCTGGAAAGCGGCTGAGCGACACAGAGTGACATACGGACGGGGGCGTTTCATGCGCCCCCGTTGCATTTTGAAGTAAAAACGAATATTATTATAATTGTTCGTTTTTAGGAGGTGGCCCATGATTCGTTTCGCAGAGAAACAGGCTGACCGCAAGACGGAAGTGCTCGCCGGTTTGACCACGTTCCTCACGATGGTGTACATCATCGTCGTCAACCCGGTCATCTTGTCGGACGCCGGCGTCCCGTTTGAACAGGCGTTTACAGCCACCGTCATCGCCACGGTGATCGGCACGCTGTGGATGGCGGTTTTCGCCAACTATCCGATCGCCATCGCTCCTGGCATGGGTCTTAACGCCTATTTCGCCTATTCCGTCGTCGGCTCGCACGACGACATTTCGTACGGAACCGCGTTTTCCGCCGTGTTTGTCGCCGGGGTGCTGTTTTTGTTACTGTCGCTCACCCCGCTCCGCAGCAAGCTGATTGAAGTGATTCCCGACAGCTTAAAGCACGGCATCACCGCCGGCATCGGGCTGTTTATCGCCTTCATCGGCCTGCGGCTGACCGGGATCATCCAAGCCCACCCGCAAAATTTGGTGGCACTTGGCGACTTGCATGCCCCATCCGCCGTGTTGACACTTGTCGGCCTCGCCGTCACGCTCGTTCTTATGATGCGCGGCGTCAACGGAGCGCTCTTTTACGGCATGGTCATCACCGGGATCATCGCCTATGCGACCGGGCAACTTCACTTTGACAAAGGCATTGTGTCGCTGCCGTCGCTGCCGGACGGGTTGGTCGTTGCCAATCCGTTTGCGGCCGTTGGGGATGTGATCAGCCATCATTTGTACGCCGTCGTCTTCTCTTTTTTGCTTGTCACGCTGTTTGATACGACCGGCACAATGATCGGCATCGCCGAGCAAGCCGGGCTGATGAAAGGGAACACGCTGCCGCGCGCCCGCGAAGCGCTCTTGGCTGACTCGGTCGCGACTACGGTCGGGGCCATGCTTGGCACGAGCCCAACGTCAGCGTACATCGAGTCGTCCACGGGTGTCGCTGCCGGCGGACGGACCGGATGGACGGCGCTCACCGTCGCTGTCCTGTTTGTCATCGCCGCCTTTTTCAGCCCGCTGGTCGGCGCGGTCGCCGGGTTATCGGCCATCACCGCCCCGGCGCTCATCATCGTCGGCAGCTTGATGATCAGCAGCATCGCTCATATTTCGTGGCATCAGCTCGATGAGGCGTTCCCGGCCTTTCTCATCATCTTAAGCATGCCGCTCACCTCAAGCATCGCGACCGGCATCGCGCTCGGCTTCGTCTCGTACCCGCTCTTAAAAATCGCCCGCGGCCGCTGGCGCGATGTGCCGTTGCTGCTGTACGTGCTTGCGGTGCTGTTCTTTTTGCAGCTGGCGTTTTTGCCGCATTAAAACGAAGAACGGTTTGACCCAAGAGGGGAAATTGCCCCTTAAACCAAGCACAACATATTGTTTCTTATCGATCATTTGGCTGCTATCGACGATAATAAGAAAGGGGGGCCCGCGCTTTGTGGGACACCCTCATGTCGTCTATGGGCAACTGATGATACGTTGAGGAAACTTTTTCCGCCCGCCTACACACAAGCGCTCTTGCGGCATCGGCTGCGCAGCGCATCAATATACGCATACGCCTCTTCGATCTCTTCCTCCGTGTAGCGCTGCTTGCTTTTTACGACGGCGATTTTCTCTTTTACTTCCTCTTTCGACAAATGTTCAAAATAGAGCACCGTGGAAACCAGTTCCAAGAAGCGCGCGTTTTGTCCGTTCATCGCCTGCATGCATTCGTCAAGACCCGGCATGTCCCAGTCGTAATGGCGCAAAAACTGCTCGCCCGCCTCTGTGAGCGTATAGCGGTATTGTACATAGCCGCTTTTTTTCTCTTTTGCCTCGTGCAAAAAGCCGAGCGCGCACAGCTCTTCAATGCGGCATGTCAGCTCCTCGGAATACGGGCCATAAAAGTGGAAATCGAATTTCTCGTAAAACGGAAAGTCGAGCTTTTTCGCGATATAAATCATTTTTTGCAACTTTTTGCGGCCGGCAATTTCCCCGGCGGCCGCCAGCGCCTTCATCACTTTCGCATGCTCCGTCAACACCCTCCGTCATCTCCTAACCCTTTAAAATTTCGATAATCTTTTTCTTCACCGTTCGCTTGGTTGACAAGTCTTCAAGGAAATCAGCAGGGAAATAGAGCTTATGGTTGGTGCGCCGCTTGCCGGAAATGGCGTCAACGAGCACCGATTCGCGCGACAGCTCGCGCAGTTCCCCATTCGGCATCAACAAATAGATCGGCAAGCGCTCGCCTTCCTCTCCCGGCCGGTAAAAATCGTACGGCAAATCGGATGACGAATCGACGACCAAGTAGTAGTCCGGGTCGATGCCTGCTTTTTTAAACAACCCCGTCAGCTCAATCAGCTTTGCCATTTGCTCGTTCGTCGGATGGAATTCGGTATATTTGAACAGGCGGCGGCGGACAAACCGCTGGCACAGGTCGCTTAAAATCGGATCCCGTTCGTATTGCCATTGTTGGAAGTAAAACAAGATGATCGCCTCATCAAGCGCTAAATAATCGCCAAGCGGCACATTTCCCGCAAAGAACGATAAAAAGTGAGCCGGCTTCGTTTGAAAACGATACCCCTCTTCATACAGCTTTTTCGCCCGATGCAAAATTTTCGTCAAAATGACTTCCGCACTGCGCGTCACGGGATGAAAGTACACTTGCCAGTACATTTGGTAGCGGCTCATGATGTAATCCTCAACCGCATGCATGCCGCTCCGTTTGATGACAACCTGGTCTTCGCGCGGGCGCATGACGCGCAAAATGCGCTCCATGTCAAAGTAGCCGTAGCTGACGCCGGTGTAGTAGGCATCGCGCAACAAATAATCCATCCGGTCGGCGTCAATTTGGCTCGAGATGAGGCTCACGACGAGCTTGTTCGGGTACGTCTTGGCGATCACTTCCGCCACTTTTTGCGGAAAATCGTCGCCCACTTCGCGCAAGGCGGCGTTCACTTCTGTATCGCCTAAAATGATCGCCTGTGTAAAATCTTCGTGGTCGAGACGAAACACTTTTTCAAATGAGTGGGAAAACGGGCCATGTCCTAAATCATGCAACAACGCCGCGCATAGACAAAGAAGGCGCTCGCTATGGTCCCAATGGTCGCGGCCGACAAACACGTCATCAATGATGCGGCGAATGATTTCGTAAACGCCGAGCGAATGGTTGAATCGGCTGTGCTCGGCGCCGTGGAACGTCAAATATGTCGTGCCAAGCTGCTTGATGCGGCGGAGGCGCTGAAATTCCTTTGTGCCGATCAAATCCCAAATCACTTTGTCGCGAACATGTATGTATCGATGCACCGGATCTTTAAACACTTTTTCTTCGTCAAGCTGTCCGCCGGAATACATCGCATCCTCCTCTTCCGTCTCCAACATACATCTATTATACGCCGTTTCTTGCGGCAAAGAAATAGTTGACTTTTTTCTCCGTCTTTCTCCATTATTGACGAAAAATACAAAAAATCACCTTCTTCCGGCAAAGAAGGTGATCGCTTACCGCTTTTTCAACCTTTCCGCAATTTTATCAATCAGTTCGTCTTCCGTCAGCGCCGCCACCGGGCGGTTATTGACGAAGGCGAACGTTTTTTTTCGCCCCGGGCCGCAATACGACTGGCAACCAATTTTGATGACCGCATCTGGATCAAGTTTTTTCAGGCGCGGAATCAATGTTTTTAAATTGGGCGCCTTGCAGTCGTCGCAAACGCGAAACTCATTCGCCATCATTCGTCATTCCTTTCTGTGGCGTTTGCTTTGTGTATTCTACCGTTTTCGCGGGAAAATTGCAAGTTGGCATGCTTTCACTCTGGAAATTTGCGAATCCTGTAAACTTGCAACGTATAATATTTTGTTTTTTTGCCCATCCTTTTACTAGCATGGGAAAAAGGAGTGGAGACCGATGAAGCAACGACAAGACGCTTGGACAGAAGAAGATGATTTATTGTTGGCGGAAACGGTATTGCGCCATGTGCGTGAAGGGAGCACCCAGCTCAATGCGTTTGAAGAAGTCGGCGACAAGTTAAACCGGACATCGGCTGCCTGCGGCTTCCGCTGGAATGCCGTCGTCCGCCATCGATATGAAGAGGCGCTTCAGCTGGCGAAAATGCAACGGAAAGAGCGGATGCGGCTGTTGGCCAAACAAGGCGGCGCGAAAAAACGGCGCTTGTATGAGCCGCCGATGCCATCTTTCGAAGAGCTTGGCGAAGTGATGCAGCTGCCAGCCGTCGTCCCATCCTCTCCCCCGCAGCAAGTGACGCTGGATCAAGTGATCGCGTTCTTAAAAACGTTCCAATCCCATGAACGGAAACGGGAGGCACTGATCAAAGAAAACGAGCGGCTGCACCGCGAGATTGAAGAACTAAAGCAAAAAAATAAAGAGCTTGAAGAAAAAGTTGCAAAATTACAAGAAAATTCGTCGACTGTCCAAGAAGATTTTGAGACGCTCGTGAAAATCATCAACCGGGCGCGCAAAATGGTATTAAAAGAGGAAGAAGAACGGGGGCTGACCTTCCGCATGGACCCGAACGGAAACTTAGAGAAAATCGCGGAATAACAAAAAAGGATGTCGGGTGAAAAACCAGGCATCCTTTTTTGTTGGCGAACATCCATCATTCGCGCCAAGAAGGGCAGGACATCGCTCACGGTCAGCAGCGGCGAAGCACCCCCAGCAGCCAAAAGGGAAAGGGTCTTTATGGGTTGACATCTCTCATCGGTTCTCCTGGAGACACGTTGGCATTTCGTTCGACGATGCGCGCCCAATATCTTTCATACCAATTCCATTCGCCGCCCTCGAGGGCAGATGAATATAGCTCGCTGCCAAACGACTGCAGCGTGCGCCAAAGGGCGACAAGCAGCTCATCGATCGACAACTCGCGGCCGAGAAGCTCAGACAGCGACGCCATAACAGCTGGGACAACATCGGGGTAGGCGAATTTCGTTTTTTCCCCTTGGCGGCCAAGCTCATAAAAGCGGCGAATCAGCTCAGCCCGCGCGGCTCCGCTCCCGTTGACGCAAAGGTAGATTTGCACGGCAACGCCGCCTCGCACCCGACGCTGTGAAATGCCGGCAAATTTTTTGCCGTCAATGCTCAAGTCATAGTTCCCTGGACAATACGAACCGACGATTTCCCCCGCCTCAACGCGGGCGCCGTATAAAGCAAGCATGGCGGCCATGAGCGCGTACATCGCCTCATACCCTTGCTCGATAGCAATCGTGTTTTTCGTTTCCGGAAAAATGAGCGAAATATTCAACACCCCGCTGTCAAGGACAACGGCCAACCCGCCGGAATTGCGGACAACAACGCGGTACCCTTCCTCGCGCAAAAACGAAACGGCCTCATCGATGTACGGAAGCTTTGTATCCGCGACGCCTAAGACGACGGTATTCTCATGAACCCATGTACGGACAACCGTATCCGACAGCCCCGCCCCCACTGCAGTGCACAACGCATCATCGATGGCAAACGATTGTTTCGCATCAAACAGCGGACCGAAATGCGACTGATCGATGACCCGCCATTTCGGCTGCCGCAGCAATTCATGGCTCATCGCGAGCAACTCCTTGCATAGATCATTCCAACGCTATTCATTATAACATAAATCGCCGTTAACGAATGGCGCAAAAGGGACGAGGGGCGCATGCCTCTCGTTTTGATCCAGCGGCAGCCCCGTCACTCCCCAAGCGACTGGGCGGCGGTGATGAGCGCGAGCTTGTAGGCGTCTTCCGCGCTGCAACCGCGCGATAGGTCGTTCACCGGTTTGTTCAGCCCCTGCAAAATCGGGCCGACCGCCTCAAAGCCGCCGAGGCGCTGGGCGATTTTGTAGCCGATGTTGCCCGCCTCAAGGCTCGGGAAAATAAAGACATTTGCGTCCCCTTGAATGGGGGAATCGGGCGCTTTCTTTTTCGCCACTTCTGGCACAAAGGCGGCGTCAAATTGAAACTCACCGTCAAGGATTAGGTCCGGCGCCATTTCTTTCGCCAACCGCACTGCTTCAACGACTTTTTCCGTCTCCGGCGACGAGGCCGACCCTTTAGTGGAAAAACTTAACATCGCCACGCGCGGTTGAAGGCCGAACATTTTCGCCGTCTGAGCGCTCTCGAGTGCGATTTCCGCCAAATCTTGGCTGTTGGGCGCGATGTTGATGGCGCAATCGGCAAACACATATTTTTCCTCACCGCGCACCATGATGAACACGCCGGATGTTTTGCGGATGCCTGGCTTCGTCTTAATGATTTGCAATGCGGGTCGGACGGTGTCGGCCGTCGAGTGGGCCGCCCCGCTGACGAGGCCATCTGCGAACCCTGTATAAACAAGCATGGTTCCAAAATAGTTTTCATCGAGAAGAAGTTCACGTGCCGCTTCTTCGGTCACTTTCCCTTTGCGCCGCTCCACAAATGCCGAAACGAGCTCATCAAATCCGCCATAGCGGCGTGGATTGATAATCTCCACCCCTTCAAGCGGCAAACCAAGCGCCGCTGCTTTCACCCGTACGGCTTGCTCATCGCCGAGGACGATCGGCTGAAGCACTTGCTCTGTCGCCAAACGGCTCGCCGCCGTCAAAATGCGATCGTCCGTTCCTTCGGGGAACACGATTTTCCGTCCCATGCCAGCAACTTTCGTTTTTAATGCCGTAAATAAATCATTTGCCACCAGTTACGCCTCCTTCATTATTGCGGCTGGCGTTTTCCCTCGCAAGGCACGCCATCCCTTTTCCTACTCTATTAAGCATACCTCTTTTATAGGGAAACGCAACGCAGGTAAGCCCTTCCAACCAATAATTCATCTTTTGTAACTATTCTGTACATTTTGATCCCGTACGCCAATATCAGCGTTTTTGGGCAAACTATGGTATAGTGATAGTGGACATACTCGATCTCATAAGGAGTGAAGATGATGAGTGAAGCGGCCCAAACGTTGGACGGTTGGTATTGTTTGCACGATTTCCGCACGATCGACTGGAGCGCATGGAAAACGTTGCCGAGCGAAGAGCGCGAGGCAGCGATCAGTGAGTTTTTGGCGCTTGTCGACCAATGGGAGACGACGGAAAGCGAGAAGCAAGGAAGCCATGCTGTCTACACGATCGTCGGACAAAAAGCGGACATTCTGTTCATGATTTTGCGTCCGACGCTGGATGAGTTGCATGAAATCGAAACAGCGCTTAACAAAACGAAACTCGCTGACTATTTGCTACCTGCGTACTCGTACGTTTCGGTCGTGGAGTTAAGCAACTACTTGGCGTCCGGCAGCGAAGATCCGTACCAAATTCCAGAAGTGCGCCGCCGTCTGTACCCCATTTTGCCGAAAACGAACTATATTTGCTTCTACCCGATGGATAAACGGCGCCAAGGCCAAGACAACTGGTACATGCTCTCGATGGAAGAGCGGCGCGAACTGATGCGCGCCCACGGCATGACCGGCCGAAAATACGCCGGAAAAGTGACGCAAATCATCACCGGCTCCGTCGGCTTGGATGATTTCGAATGGGGCGTCACCTTGTTTTCGGATGATGCGCTCCAGTTCAAAAAGCTCGTTTATGAAATGCGCTTTGACGAAGTAAGCGCCCGTTTTGGCGAGTTTGGCTCCTTTTTCGTCGGCACCCGCCTGTCAGCGGAAAAAGTGCCTTCTTTCCTCCATGTATGAAGCAAAGCCCCGAACGATACGGGGCTTTGCTTCGTTTTCGCTGCTTTTTTGGACAATCATCCGCTTTCTGTCATATGCAGCCTGATTCCCCCATACACATAAAAACAGAAAATCTTTTCAGAAACATTCTGTTCGTGTGTCACCATTTTCTCGTTCCACCAATAGCCTATTACTGTCGAAATTCACAACGACTGAGGTGACGATATGGGTCAGATCGCTCCCTCCATTGTAGCCCACACAGAAGAGGAAGTAAAGTTGCTGGCTCGGCTCATGCGAGCGGAAGCGGAAGGAGACGGGCGGCTTGGGATGCTCATGGTCGGCAACGTCGGCGTCAACCGCGTCATCGCCAACTGCCTTGACTTCCGCGGCATCCGCTCCATCCGGCAAATGGTGTTCCAAAGCCCGGGCGGCTTTGAGGCGGTGCAAAAAGGGTACTTTTACCAACGGGCGCGCGAAGTGGATATCGGACTAGCCCGCCAAGTGCTCCGCGGTTGGCGCTACCACCCAGCGACAAACGCCCTTTGGTTTTTTAAGCCGCCTGAAGGCGAGCCTTGCCCGCCGCAATGGTTCAACCAATGGAACGTCGGCCGCTACAAATCGCATTGCTTCTTCGCGCCGACTCCATCCGATTGTCCGCGCGTTTACTAACTTTTCATATGAGGAGGTTTTTTTATGTCCAACCATACAGAAAACAATTTCTATCCGCTTGATGAGAAACAGCAATACCATTACCATGCACCGTTCGACCCGGAGCGGCAACAACCGTATGCAGCTTATCCGTACGGCTACCCGTATCCGCAGCCATACTATCCGGCGGCGTACCCGTATTCCTACTATCCGCAAGCGGCGGCCGCCCCGACGATGACGCCGACAACAACCGCCCCGACGTTCGGTTTGCAGGCGCCGACGTTTGCCGCCCCGACGCCGACACCGACCACCGCCGGTCCGACAATTCCGGGGATGCTGCCGATCGAAGAGTCGTACATCGAAAACATTTTGCGGCTAAACAAAGGAAAAGTCGCCACTATCTATGCGACGTTTGAAAACAACCGCGAGTGGAATGCGAAAGTGTTCCGCGGCGTCATTGAAGCGGCCGGGCGCGACCATGTCATTTTAAGCGACCCGCAAACGGGAACACGCTATTTGATCCCGATGATTTACCTCGATTACGTCACATTTGAAGGCGAAATCGCCTACGAATATCCGTTTGCCGGCGCCTCCGCCACGCCGCTCGCCTCCTATTCGCCGCGCTAAGTGCAAGCGCAAAACCGATGTTCGATGAGCAGAGAGGGTGTCCCAAAAACTCGGGACACCCTCTCTTATTACCGTATATAGCAGCAAAATGATCGATAAGAAACAATATATTGTGTTTGGTTTAAGGAGCATTACCCTCTTGGAAGCCCCTCTCTTCTTTATTTCATCTGATGTGACGACCATCACATATTGCCGACGTCCAGTTGTATATCATGATGGCAAATGAACCAAAAGAGGTGCCTTCTATGATTGGGACAGCGCGTGCTTTCCTGTTCGGAGTACACCTTGCCCCGTGCTCCGTTTACAGCCATTTCAACGCCGCATAACCAATCATCACCCAAGCGACCAAAAAAGCAACGCCGCCAAACGGAGTGATCGCGCCAAGCGGCTTAATCTGCGTTACACTTAATACGTACAAACTCCCAGAAAACAACACAATGCCGGCGAACATCACCCAGCCCGCTGCACCGATCAACCCGACATTTGGCGCTTTGCCAAGCAGCAGTCCAACGATCAGTAGCCCGGCCGCATGAAACATCTGATATTGCACCGCCGTTTTCCAAATCTCCAAATAACGATCCGGAATTTTCCCTTCCAACCCGTGTGCGCCAAACGCCCCCAACGCCACAGCCAAAAACGCATTGAGCGCGCCGAGAAGGACGAATGTTTTCATAGCTGTCCCACCTTTCTAAATGGAAGATTGTTTTCCCTCACTCCATTATATAATGGGAATGTTCCCTGACAACAAATTACTAATGGGTGGCACCCACTTGATGGAACCAGCCGATCGGGAGCACCACTGACCAGACCCACATTCAGGCCGGAGAACCGCTTCTTGTCCTCCGGCGCCAAACAGAATAAGCTATATGAACATCTCCCACCTACATTCCATTTCGAGGTGGGAGACTTCTCGGTGAATGTGTTAAAAGGAAAGAGCCGCTCCACGGGTTTTCCTTGTCTTTCCCTCAAAAATCCAACAACGACTCCCCGTTCGCCTCATCATCAATGTCAGGGGAGCGTCCCCCGACAGAAACGACTCCAAACGAAAGCCCACCAGCAACCGACATCGGCCCGCCGACGACAAGCGGCCCTGTAGAGGCAGCCGGAGCGGACGGTTGTGAAGAACTAGCTGTTTCGAGCATTAAGTCACATAAGGCGCGGACGGCGGCGACATGTTCGCGCATCCGCTGCGGGTCATGGGTCGCCTTCGCTTTGTGCAATTCGTCTTCCATTTTGGCGACAACCGCCGCAAAGGAGATCGTCATGACTTCTTCCCCCTTTCTTCATTCAGTGCGGACACCGATGTTCTCGATTTGCCAGTCGATCGGCTCGCGTCCGTGCTCGGTTAAAAACGCGTTCGTCCGCGAAAATGGGCGGTGGCCGAAAAAGCCGCGCGCGGCGGAAAACGGGCTCGGGTGCGGCGCTTCGATAATGAGATGGCGTGGATTCGTAATCCGTTCTTTTTTCTCTTGCGCATTCCGGCCCCAAAGCAAAAAGACGACGGGATCGTCTTTTTCATTGACGAGTTCAATGACGCGGTCGGTGAAATGTTCCCACCCTTTGCCGCGGTGGGAGTTCGCCTGGCCGCGGCGGACGGTCAACACCGTGTTTAACAATAGCACCCCTTGCTCGGCCCATTTCACGAGATAGCCGTTATCCGGTATGTAGCAGCCAAGGTCATCATGCAGCTCTTTGAAAATGTTCACTAAAGACGGCGGCACCGGCACACCCGGCTTGACGGAAAAACTCAACCCGTGCGCCTGCCCCGGACCGTGGTACGGATCTTGCCCAAGCAGCACAACTTTGACGTTCGCGTACGGCGTGTAATGAAGAGCGTTGAAAATATCGTGCATATCGGGATAGATCGTCCGCGTCCGGTACTCTACTTTTAAAAATTCGCGCAGCTTCAAGTAGTACGGTTTTTGAAACTCCTCTTCAAGCAGCGGAGCCCAGTCGTTTTTGAGAATCGGCATTGCGAGCAACTCCTTTGCCATCGGCTTTTTTCCTTTTATCATTGTAACCAAAAAGACACCACCGTCAAAGCAAAGTGAATAGGGAGCCATGGCGAAACCTGTTTCCCCAACAAGAAATGTGCCAATCCCTTGCCGCAGCCATCAAAGAAGATCAAAATGTCCACGAAATCAACCACCGGAGCAGCCAAACGCCAAGCAGCACGTATAAAAAAAGGATCAGCGCCCCAGCGGCCCAATTCGTCGGTTTGCCGTGCTTGGCGAGCTCTTCCGCCCGCGCCCGGTGTTCGGCGACGATGTCTTTCGGCAGCCATTTCAGCGCCAAGTAAATACCAAGTGGCAAAAGCAGCAAATCATCGATATACCCCAGAACCGGAACAAAATCGGGGATCAAATCGATCGGGCTGAACGCATACGCCACAACGGCCAGCATAAACAGCCGCAGCCAGATGGAAACGCGCCGGTCGCGAACCGCAGAATACAAGACGAATATGTCCCGTTTCAACGTCTTTGCCCATTGTTTCCACTTTTTCAGCATCGCATCTCCCTGTCCTTTCCTGTTTCATATCGTATAAAATATGGGTATAGCAAAATAAACGTTGTAAAATGGACAACCTTCCCACATCATCATGAAACCGACTCATCGATCATGTGAGGTGAACAACCGTGGATAGGAAACGATTTCACGTTGTACATGAAGAACAGCCAGACCGTCATGTTGTATACATAAAAGGCGAGCTTGATTTGGCAGCGGCCGAACAGTTTCAACGCGCCGTCGAACCGCTTGCTCATGACGCGTCAAAACCGCTTGTCATCCGCCTTGAAGAGTTGACGTATATCGACAGCACCGGCATCGGGATGTTTGTCGCACTGCTGAAAACGCGCAAAAAACAAGAAGCGCTGTTTATGATTGAAAATGTGCCGCCAAAGGTACAGCGCCTATTTGATTTGACTGGGGTTTCCTACTTTTTTTCCGAAACGAACAATGCGACAGAAAGGGTCGGAGGCCAATCATGAAAGAGCATGAAACCGTCGTACAGCTATCCATTCCAGCCGATGCGCAGTTTATTGATATCGCACGTTTGACGTTATACGGGCTGGCTGCCAAGATGGGCTTTTCCTATGAAGAAATTGAAGATATGAAAGTCGCCATCTCTGAAGCGTGCAACAACGTCGTTCTTCACGCATACAACGGGAGAAGCGGTGACATTCATCTGCGCTTTGAGATGAGCGCTGATGCGCTTTCCATCGTGATTAAAGATGAAGGCAAAGGGTTTGATTACAAACAGGTGGCCAAGCAAGCGGCGCCCCTGTCCGCGAAACCGCTTGAAGACGTAAAAGCGGGCGGCCTCGGCCTGTTTTTGATGGGAGCGCTCATGGACGATGTCACCGTCACGACAAAGGACGGAACGGAAGTCCGCCTGACGAAATTCCGCCATCGCGGCGAAGGAGAGCATGCCCATGACTGTATATCCCCCTCCTCTGTCCAAGAGCAAGCTTGACGCCCTCATTTCCGCCTATCAACGAACAAAGACGGAAGAAGCGGCGACGGCCTTGCTCGTGCGCTTCGAGCCGCTCATTGCGGCCGCAGCGAGAAAAATGGCGCGCAGCCGTCCAGACTTTTACGAAGACTTGTTTCAAGTCGGCCGGCTGTCGTTTTTGCGCCTCCTTGACCATTACGACCCCAAACAAGGAACAAGCTTTGAGTCGTATGCGATGAAAAGCTTGATCGGCTATATGAAAAACTATTTGCGCGACAAAGCCTGGTACATCCAAGTGCCGCGCAAGGTGAAGGAAAAAGGAAGCAAAGTGCAGCAGGCGATCGACGAATTGACGGTCAAGCTTGAACGGTCGCCGACGATCGATGAGATCGCTGACCACTTAGGCTTATCGGTCGAAGAGACGATCGAAGTTTTGGCCGGACGCGACCATTACCAAGCCGTCTCGCTCGATGCCCCGGTGCAAGACGGGGACAAAGATGCGACGACGATCGGCGATTTCGTCGCGGATGAAGCGAACGAAATCGAGTCATTGATCGAGCGAATGGATTTAGAGCAGGCGATCGGCAAATTGAGCGAGCAAGAACAAATCGTCATCGACGCCATCTTTCGGCGCGGGGAAACACAACGTGCGCTCGCTGAGCGGCTCGGCGTCTCGCAAATGACGATCAGCCGCATTCAAAAGCGGGCGATCGCGAAATTAAAGCGGCAGCTCGCCGCCTATTCATCATAGCGGTCAAACATCGCGCTGCCGGACCGATCAAGCGGCCGGGCAGATCATGTTAGCGGCGGCGCAGCAACAACAACGTCTGATCATCTTTTGGCTTGTATTGATGATACGCTTGAATATGCTCATACAACTCGCGAACGATTTCCGATGCCGGCTGGTCAAGATTGACGCGGGCGACCATGGAGGCGAGAACGGAAAAATCATCGTCCTCCTCTTCGCCGCGTTTTTCCGTCACCCCGTCGGTGTACAGCAGCACAAAATCACCCGGCTCGAGCACCACCGACTTCGTCTCAAATGAAAATTGCGGAAACAAGCCGAGCGCGCAGCCTTTGGCGGTGAGCGGCACGCATTGCTTCGTTTTCGCCTGATACCAGAGCGCCGGTTCGTGTCCAGCGCACGCGTACGAGAACGTATGCGTTTTTTCGTTGTAATTGCCGACAAACATCGTGACAAACATCGACGGCTCGGTGTAGTCATAAGCGAACCGGTTCAACAGGTCAAGATACACGTGCGGCTGCGTTCCGTAATGGACGGTCCGGTCTAGAATAAATTTCATAAGCGTCATGAGCATCGCCGCTGGAATGCCTTTCCCCGACACATCGGCAATGCCGGTAGACACCGATGTTTGATGGACAGCAAAGTGGTAAAAATCGCCGCTCAACACTCGGGCAGGGACGCTCAGGACACCGATGTCCACATACGAGGGCAAGTCCATCTTCGAGGACGTCTGTAAAAGCGTTCGCTGCATATTCGCGGCAAGCGACAGCTCAAAGTCGAGTTGTTCGCGTTCACGCTCAAGCCGCTCTTTCTCTTTTTTCTCCGTCATGTCGCGCAAGACGGCGACAAGCCCCGCCAGCGCACCGTTTTCCAACACCGGCGCCAGCGTATAACCGACCGGCAGGCAGACGCCGTCGCGGCGGCGAAACGGCTCCTCCTCGACGCGAATCACCTCGCCGCTTTTCAGCCGTTTGACGACGCGGCGCAGCTGCTTCCAATCCCACTTGTCGCCGTCTGGCCCCGCTAATGAGACAAACGAAAACAGCGGCTTGCCTTTCGCCTCTTCCAAAGTGGCGCCGATCAACCGGCTCGCCTCCGGATTCATCCAAACGATCTGCCCGTCGCGATTCACCATCAGCAATCCTTCTCCGAGGGCGTTCGCCATCATCTCGAGCTGTTGTTCACGGTGCTTCAGCTCCACGTATGGCTTTTCCACCGTTTCCACATACATGGCACGCACGACATACAAAAATCCAGCCATTTCATAAAGCTGTCCCCATAGCCCATACCCGCTGCCAAACATGAGCAACCATTGGCCGAGGGCAAATAATAGAAGCGCCATAGACCAGTATAGGGAAGCGGGGGCCCTCCCTTGCCGAAAACGCCGCCATGTGAACACGGACGCCGCTGCCTCAAGCAAACCGACCGCTCCTTCCCCTGCGCGCCACCAAAACGGCCAGCGGATCGTTCCATGCGCCGGCCAAAACGGGGACGTGATATGGATGAACAAACTAACAGCCGCCGTATACAAAAACGCGGCCAAAAACGCCTGCCAGCGTTGCCCGCTTTGCCGTTCCATCACCTCATCGGGCCGTGAAAAGAGAAAGAGCAGCCCCCAAGCAAGCGTAAAGCGGGCAGCGAGCGAAAACAGCGCCGCCAAAACGTCGTCCTCTGTGAAGGAAAGGACAAAATGAACAGAAAAGAGCGCCCCCGCAGAAAAAAACAACGCCCCCATCATGAGCCGCTCGGTTGACAGCGTATGCGGAAATACGGCCCATCCTTGCAAGGCGACAAGCCAACAGACGACGACAGCGGCAAACCCTAAAGAAAGAAGAATAGGATGATCGAATTCTAGCAAAAGCGGCAGACGACCGCCAGCGAACAGAAGCAAGCCAAACAGCCCAGCCGCCAGCGTTGCCGCCATGACGTGCCAACGCGCTGGCCGATATCGTTGATCTTTGTTCACAAATGGTGAACCTCCACTCCTCACTGCTATATGGCTTATTATACCATACGTTGGACATCAAACGCATACGAACGTCGCCGCCTCCTCATTTTCGCTTCCACCGCCGGAACAACAAAAAGAACGCTCTCTAAACAGAGAGCGTCCTCCACCACGATCATTTCCCATGCAATTTTGAAATCGACATCATGAGGCCAACCGCGCCGGCGGCGACGATGAAGTATCATGTCCCATGCAGCTTCGAAATCGTCAACCTGTTCAAAGCGTCTTATTAGAACGTGTGCGCCAAATCTTTTGCCCGAGCGATGGCGTTCGCTTTGATTTCTTCTGCCTTTTCCGGCACGGCCGCATGCCCTTCCACAAACAGCCCTTCAAACGACGGCACGCCGAAAAACTGCATAATGACGCTTAAATACCGATGTCCCATCTCCATTTGTGCCGCGGGGCCTTCCGAATAAAATCCACCGCGCGCTTGAATATGGAGCGCCTTTTTGTCCGTCAGCAATCCGACCGGCCCTTGTTCCGTATATTTAAAGGTCTTGCCGGCCACCGCCACGGCGTCAATGTACGCTTTCAATACCGGCGGGAAAGAAAAGTTCCACATTGGCGTCACAAAGACATATTTATCGGCGGAAATAAACTGTTCGCACAGTTCGTTCATCCGCCCGACTTTCGCTTTTTCTTCGTCAGACAGCTCTTCAAACGATTTCCCGGAGCGAAGTTTGCCCCAACCGCTGAATACGTCGACGTCAATTTCCGGGATGTATTCTTTATACAAGTCGAGATGAATGACTTCGTGATCCGGATGCACTTGTTTGTACGTGTCAATAAACGCCTTCCCGACCGCCATGCTGTAAGACTGCGTGTCATCATGCGGATGGGCGGTAATGTACAATACTTTTGTCATGATGCATACTCCCTTTCTTCGATGATCTCAGCATGTTAGTGTGTGCCACTTGCCACAACGGCATGCATTTATCTTTGTTCCAAATATCTCGAACAAGAGATAATTATAGAAGGATGAGACGAATTTCGCAAATCATTTGCCCAAAAAAAAATTGCCCTAGAGGCAATTGACGTGCGGATCGGCTATTCGCTTTGCTCAACAACAAACGGATTGCCGCTGATTTGTTTTCGTATCTCATCCGTGAGCGTAAACGGTTCGTTTTTGACAGCGTTTTCATTACTGCCAGGCAGATGGCTGCTTCCATCGTAGTAGATCGGTTTTCCTTCCATCATGGTGGACCCTCCTTTGATCCATGCAGGATGCAGGAACTAGTCTGTGCTCCTATTTTACCATTTATGCGGCGGGAATTCGATCGTTTTTTGAAATTCGAGTCGGCCAAGACTTGGTGGAGAACGTTTTTTGGCTCCTATGGAGTTTGGAAATCACGGGTGATTGGACCATTTTCAGGAGTTTATATCCGTAAGCACTTTTGTACTCTCATCCCTCATCATGAGGTGACTCCATTTAGTCTCATTTTTTACATCCAACCACCATCGCGAAGAGCCGGAAACGCTTGATCGATGGGCGTCCCCGATGACGGTTGAAGACACAGGATGTTTTGTCGCCTCACATCCGCCACCCGCCGTCCTGTCTCCCGTTTGGCCTGTTCGACTCACTTGGCCTTCGTCGGGGCCGAGGCTGCCCTCCGGGGTTCTTCCTCCTCCAACCTTCCTTTCTCTCCGCCCTATTCCATCGCTTTGGATGATCATGGTCCATAAACGCCCGAAGCCGCTTCCCTTTCCCTTGGCGAGAAACAGAGTCCATCCGCTTCCACCAACAGCACCCGTCCATACCGTTGGGAAACAGAGGGAGGAGCGAGACAGGGGCCGCCAACACGGTGGCAAACACTTTTTGAAGAGTTCTCAACAATTGTTCCTCCAGCTCTTTTCATAAAAGGCCATTCTGTGGTAAGATGTTTCATGGACTCTCTCTCTCCTGTTTTCAGTTGGTGTGGACAATCACTATCATAGCAGGGAGAGAGTCCTTTTTGCATGAGATCCGCTTTTTTCCTACCGCGCTTCGCTTGGTGGCCCCGACGAGCGTCGCGAACAAAAGTTCGCAACCCTCGCCGGGGATTCTTCCTGAACGTCACCCACAAATATTTTACTCACACTTCGATTACCTCAGCAATTTGGTCCACAATATTTTCTTCTAATTTCTTTTCGGAAATTATTACCGTGTGGATATAATTCTCCGCGCCTTCAAATGAATCCTCATCCTCTATTTCCTTTAAAATAGGAAAATCATCCAAAACACTAGGTCTCCTATAATCTAAAATCAATAGCATACAGACAGTTTCATTATCTTGATTATCTAAACGAAACAACTCTAGAAGGCCGGTGAAAAAGTACACGCCAAGGCAGGAATGTAGGGGGCTTATGTCGAAAAAGGAAGAAGAATCGTTGGAATGGAGCGTGAGCGGATCATGAAAGCCCCCAAACATCCTTCGACTCAGCCTCGTCTGTTTCAAGTCATCGACATGGAGGAACTGGTTCCCCCCACATCATATCCTGCGCCAAATCAACGAAGCGGTTGACTTTTCCGTCATTCACGATTGGGTGGCTCCCCTGTATACGGAAAAAACGGGTCGTCCAGCAGCGGATCCGGAACGGCTGCTTCGCCTGATGCTGCTATCGTATTTGTTCGACCACTCCGAGCGGGAGTTGTATGAGATCCTCCCCATGCATGCCGGATACTTGTGGTTTTGCGGTCTCGACGTTGAATCCGTGCTCCATCCGGATCCTCATCACCCCACACTGCCGGATCGAACGACGCTCGTCAAAACACGGAAGCGCTGGCGCCAACACGGAATCTTTGATCGGCTGATGACCTACGTGGTGGATCCGTGCATCGCGGCAGGGCTGGTCTCGCCGGATGTGCATGCGGCGGCCGATGGCACTCAAGTGCGGGCGAATGCTTCGATCCACAGCTTGCGGGAAGTCAAGCTCGCTCCGGTGGAACCGTTGGAGGACTACCTCGCCCGCACCGCCCGGGAAGATGAACAGGCCGAGTCCCCGGAGACGGATCGGAATCCCGATGACGACCCGCCTTCTCCGTCTCCCCCATCAGGGGAACGCGTCCATGCCGAAGAACGAGGAAACTTCCGTGGAACCACGTTTTCCAACCAAACCCATCGAAGCGTGACGGATCCGGATGCCCGGTTGTACAAGAAAGGCAAAGGGCAGGAAGCGTATCCTCGGTATCTGGTGCACGACGTCATCGACGTCCAGTCGCGCGTGATTTTGTCCAGACGGGCCAGCCTCGCCACCGGAACGGCGGAGCGGGAGACGAGTTGGGAGCAGCTGGCTTCCATTCGGTTTCGCCACCCGTCGATCACGATTCGGACCTTGTCCGCAGACAAAGCGTATGGCACCACGGAGTATTTGAAAGTGCTCTTCGTCCAAGGCATCACGCCGCTCGTGTCGCTGCGCCGCAAGGAGATGGAAGAAATTCCAACCTGGAAGCGCCGGGCGAAGGATCCCGCTCAGGAAGCACAACGCCAGGCGAAAGCCCGGGAAGTTCAGATTCGCAACCAAGCGAGGCTCATTCAGCAACAGGGCGGTGATCGATCCATTCAAGCCCTTCGCACGCGTTGTGAGCATGTGTTTGCCGAAGGGAAGGAATGTCATGGGCTGGACCGGGCCCGAAGCCGAGGCCTTTACGCCATGGAAGAACAGGCGCTGTTGACCGCCGTCGTGCAAAATCTGAAGCGATTGTGCCGGTTTCGAAAAAAACGAGGGGAGACCGGCTCTTTGGCGTGCGCAAAAATGGAATTTGGAGCAGGAAGTCCTGCTCGTCCTCCCGTCCTTTGGCGCCAAATGGCGGGGAGAATGGTCTCCAAAATTCGACATGAGCGAAGTCTATGCCCCATTCATTTACCGGCCTTCTAGGAATTGGGCTCACTGAATATACTGAATATGTATTACTATAAAATGCTCTGTTATCTTGGGAAGGGAAAACTATGGATCTATAGAAGATAAACCATTATATAACACAAAATATAAAAGCTAGGAGGCAAGCGTATGGAAAGATATATTTTAGTGAGTACTATTTTAGGTTTTATAGTATTATTATTTTTCTTTAACGAATATAGAACTAACCAATCTCTTAATCAAGAAGCTACTTTGGAAGGTTTTATAATTATGAAAGAAGGGGAAGTATATTTAGTTGAAGATCCAGATTTTGTTCAGGAAGACGCAAATAAATTAACAATACAGGAATTAAGAAGAAAATATAATATGAGTAAGTTATGGATTAAGGGGTTTGGTACTTTGAGGGGAATAGAAAATGGACAAAAAGTAAAAGTGTGGTATTCAGAGATTTTAGAATCGTATCCGGGCAAAGTCGAAGTTATAAAGATTGAACCTATGTAATTATAATTTTAGAAATAATTGAAATATATAAACTATTTGGTTATAATAATTTTGAAAAATTCATAAAGGGGGCTACTTTATGAAAAAAATTGGATTTATCATTTTATATAAGTTGAATTAAAGATTTACAACTGAACACACAAACGATCGATCGTTTGTTCTGGTTTCTGGTTGATTCTCTGAATAAAGGCTTGGACATTCTTTCTAATTTCTTGCACAGTCGAATAGAACACGTTGTAAATCACGTCTGATTTCAGCCATTTCCATAATCCTTCAATCAAATTCAATTGCGGACTGTATGGTGGCAAAAAGACGAGCTCTAACCGATCTCCGTGTTCTTTTAAAAAAGGCTGAATGAGTTTGGCATGGTGAATTCGAGCGTTATCTAAAATCATCACCATTTTGCCTGTAGGATAGCGTTCTAACACAAGTTGAAGAAACCGAAGAAATGTTTCTGCGTCATAGCGTTCTTCTTCGATGCAAAATACATCCCCTGTTTCGTAGTTCAACGTGCCAATCAGCTTCAGCCCTTGATGTTTTCCAAACGTCGGAATGATTCGTTGTTTTCCTTTGACAAACCATGTTTTTTGAATCGCTTGGTAATCACGAATCATCGATTCATCTTGAAAGAGGACATGGGCGATGTTCCCATCTATATAAGTTGAAATTTTGTTTTACATCCCGCTGATTCCTCTCATATCAACTTGTACTTAGATGAAACCCGCAACGAAAAATCGGAAATTCTTTATTGCAACTTATATAACAGTTTTTTTTACTTCAGGGAAGGTGATTTCGACGAATTCTTTTTGTTTCTCTTCATCGGCATTGGCTAGTGTATAGGTGGGTTTCGTATAGCTTAGCCCTAACCGATGCAGAATGTCGCTTGTTCCACGAGGCGTGTATGCTGGTCCCCACTTTTGTTGAATGAGTTCAGCGATGATCGCAAGCGTCCAGTTATATTTTGCTTCGAATCCCACATCTACGGGGAGCTGATGTTCAATGATCCAAGCCAGCTCTTTTTCCTGATCAGGACTCAATCGACGTGGGGCGCCAGGTGAGTATTTCATCTCCAATCCATCAAGACCGCGCTGGGCGTAGGCATGGATATAGTTATAAATAGTTTTCTTGGATCGACCAATAATCGTTGCGATTTCTCCTTTTTTGTATCCCTGCAAATGAAGATAAATGGCTTGGTAGCGTTCATATGCTCGTTTATTTTTCGCTTCTTTCATGGCAGTGGACAACTTTTCGATCTCGTCTTTGTGATTTGGCATCGTATTTTCTCTCCGTTCTCCTATTTTCTCTTTTATTTATTCGCTGTGGAACGGGAGAAAACCTTTATTTTTATATATTTAATTAATGACCAGCAAGGAAGATCTTAGTGATTGTAAACCTTACTAAGATGTTTTTTAACAAGTAGGTAAATTTTGAAGGTTTCGTAGTTTAATTGACTCTTCCCGGAAAGGGAACAAAAAAATGCCCTGAAATTCTACCCTCCAGGGCATTTTTTCTATATAGTCTCTAAATGTACTTGGACAGCTCCGATGCCAAAACTGTCATCCATCTTGATGTTAAAATTTCGGCAACGCATCGACCGCATCAGCGAGATCGCTATAACTGTCTTTCAAATACCACGATGTTGTGGCGACATTACTGTGACCTGCAAGTCTTCGGACTTCCCACTTTGTATAAAAGAAAGAGGCTGTCTCAAAAGATCGCTAAATCGACTTGTTGAGACAGCCTCCGTTCTTGTCATCAAAAAGCGATCTTTTCCTCCAAAAAGGCTTTGAGCTCCCCAATCGGCAACCGCACTTGTTCCATCGTATCGCGGTCGCGGACGGTGACTTGGCCGTCTTGTTCGGACTCAAAGTCGTACGTGATGCAAAACGGCGTGCCGATTTCGTCCTGGCGGCGGTACCGTTTACCGATCGAGCCGGTTTCGTCGTAGTCAACCATGAAATGTTTCGCGAGCTCTTCGTAAATGCGGCGCGCCCCGTCAGCGAGCTTTTTCGACAGCGGCAAGACAGCCGCTTTGTACGGCGCGAGCGCCGGATGTAAATGCATCACCGTCCGGGTCGTTCCGTCTTCCAGTTCTTCCTCGTCATAGGCATCGATCATAAACGCCAGCGTGACGCGGTCGGCGCCAAGCGACGGTTCAATGCAGTACGGGATGTAGCGTTCGTTCGTTTCTTGGTCGAGATAATGGAAGTCCTCGCCTGAGTATTCCATATGCCGCTTTAAGTCGTAATCGGTGCGTGACGCAATGCCCCACAGCTCGCCCCAACCGAACGGGAAGCGGTACTCGATGTCAGTTGTGGCGTTGCTGTAGTGGGACAGTTCTTCTTTCGTATGATCACGCAGACGAATGTTGTCCTCCTTTATGCCGAGCGACAACAGCCACTCCTTGCAAAATTGCTTCCAGTAGTCGAACCATTTCAGCTCTTCGCCCGGTTTGCAGAAAAACTCAAGCTCCATTTGTTCGAACTCACGCGTGCGGAACGTAAAATTCCCTGGCGTGATCTCGTTGCGGAAGCTTTTGCCGATTTGCGCGATGCCAAACGGCAATTTTTTGCGCATCGTGCGCTGGACGTTTTTAAAGTTGACGAAAATGCCTTGCGCCGTCTCCGGGCGCAAATAAATTTCGTTGGCGCTTGACTCGGTGACGCCTTGGTACGTTTTGAACATTAAGTTGAACTGGCGTACGTTCGTAAAGTCGCGGCTGCCGCATTCGGGACAGGCGATGCCATGCTCGCGGATCAGCTCATCCATTTTCGCTAGCGGCAAGCCGTCAACAATCATCTCGATCCCTTTTTCCTCAAGCGCCTGCTCAATCAATTTGTCGGCGCGATGGCGCGCTTTACACTGTTTGCAGTCGACCATCGGATCGTTGAAGTTGCCTAAGTGGCCTGACGCTTCCCACGTTCTCGGGTTCATTAAAATGGCGGCGTCCAAGCCGACGTTGTACGGCGACTCTTGGACGAATTTTTTCCACCACGCCCGTTTGATATTGTTTTTCAGCTCAACGCCGAGCGGGCCGTAATCCCATGTATTCGCCAGCCCGCCGTAAATTTCCGACCCCGGAAACACGAAGCCACGATGTTTCGCGTGGGCAACGATTTCTTCCATGGTTGCAGCCATGTTATCATCCTCCTTTACATGTGTATGGTGCCAACAAATCAAAACGCTCTCGCCCCTAGGCATGACGCCTAGGGACGAGAGCGTAGCTCCCGCGGTTCCACCCTAGTTGATGCGCAAACGCGCATCCCCTTTTTCCATTTCCGCTCCGGACTGCCGTTTCATTAACCATCTTCACCGGGCTTCCACCATCCCCGGCTCGCTTTGGAAGAGAGGGTTAACTACTATTGATCCGTCATCGCGACCATATATGATTTTGTCCACTATCATAGCAAACCCTAAAACCTTTTGTCAACGCCATCCTGCTTTTTTTGCATCCAAAACCGCGACACGATCGGCTGGCCGTCCCAAATGACTTCACTGTCCGCCCGGCGCTTCGCGACTTCCGGCTCGTCAAGCAAGAGCCAAAAGTTTTTCACCGGCAAATCGCCGAGCCCATGCTTCTCGCAAAGCCGCCGCAAATATCGGCGCCGCCTGTCGTCGAGCTGTCGCGACATGTTGTCGCCATCCGCGCTGAACGCATACAAAACGGTCGCCGCCGCGACACGGGCGACGCGACAAACAGAGGCGGCACGCAAAAAGAAGTCCCAATCCCAATAGTTGTGGATAGACGGGTCAAAGCTGCCGATTTCGTCATGGAGCGACTTGCGATACACGCTCCCGGACGGGACATACGTTGAAAACGTCCGCATCGCTTCCAAATCGTACTCATAGGCAAATAAGAAGCGAGCGAATGGGACGCGCTGATCGTTTTCGACCCGATACTGGACAATTTCCGCATCGGCATAGGCGAAGTCCGCATGCTCAAGCGCCGCGACCATCCGCTCGAGATGGCACGGCAACACTAGATCATCGTCGTCGCACAGCATGATGAGCTCGCCGTTCGCCGCCTGGACGCCTGCGTTGCGGGCCGCGACATGTCCTTCGTTGTCGCGGCGGTCAATGACGTGGATGTCCAGCTCCGGATACAAGGCGACGACATCATCGATCGGCTCGCCGCCGTCGTTCACAACGATGACCTCAAACGGCTTGTACGTCTGCCGACTTAACGCTTCAAGCAGCTCGGCAAGCGGATATGGACGATTGTACGTTGGGATGACAACGGATACAGACGGACACAACGGGGGATTCCACCGCCTCTCTCATTTTTCCCAAACCAAAAGGGGCTTACCCTTAAGGTATAGCCCCTTTTTCCGTTTGTCAACTTAGGCGAGTTCCTGTTGCTTCGTCTCTTTGCCAAGAACAGTGACCGAGAGGACGGCGACAAGGACAGACAGGCAGAACAGGGTGAAAATCGCCGTCACGGACACCCCTTTAGCGACAAGCGAGCCAACAAACAGCGGGCCGAAAATGCCGCCGATACGGCCAAACGCCGCCGCCATGCCGGCTCCGGTCGCGCGGATCGACGTCGGATATTGCTCCGGCGTGTAGGCGTACAGCGCCCCCCAAGCACCGAGGTTGAAAAATGACAAGAAAATGCCCGCCGCCATCAACCCCGCAAGCGACTCGGCCGTGCCGAAAAAGTAGGCGCTTGCCGCTGTGCCAAGCAAGTACGTGATCAAGACAAATTTCCGCCCGGCCCGCTCGATCAGCCATGCGGCGCTGAAATAGCCGGGCAACTGGGCGAGCGTCATCACGAGCACGTATTCAAAGCTTTTAATTAAGCTGAACCCTTTCATGACCATGACGCTCGGCAGCCATAAAAACATGCCGTAATACGAAAAGACGACACAAAACCAAAGAATCCAAAGCATCGTCGTTTCCTTCCGGTACGGCGCCGACCATACGTTGGCGATATTGCCCCATACCGTTCCCTCTTTTTTCGCTGCCATAAACCGCGGCGAGTCAGGCAACCGGAGGCGTAAGTAAATGGCGTACAGCGCCGGCAAAGCCGACAGCCATAACGCCGTCCGCCAGCCATAAGCCGGAATGACAAAATAGGAAATGAGCGCCGCCAACAGCCAGCCGCCGGCCCAAAAGCTTTCAAGCAGCACGACAGCACGGCCGCGATCCTTAGCTGGCACCGCTTCCGAGACGAGCGTTGACGCGACCGGCAGCTCGCCGCCAAGCCCCATTCCGATCAAAAAGCGAAGCGCCAAAAACGCCGCCAACGTCGTCGTCAGCGCCGACAGCCCGCTGCCAAGGGAAAACAGCAACAATGTGAAAATAAAAACGTTTTTCCGGCCGATTCGGTCGGCAAGCAGCCCAAACGCAAGCGCCCCAACGGCCATGCCGATCGAGTTGACGCTGCCGATCCAGCCGACTTGGCTGGCCGTCAAATTCCAATCTTTTTGCAAGGCGGCCATCAAAAACGACAACATGCCGACATCCATCGCGTCAAACAGCCAGCCGAGACCAGCAATGCCTAACAGCTTGCGCTGGGAAATCGCAGTTTGGTTCATGTGCATCCTCCTGTCATTATTAATGTCAAGACATATGTTCATTATATAAAAAGATCGATTGCCTGTGAACCTGTATGCTCTTCTGATTTCTTCACCAAGGGGTTTCGCCAATAGTCCTTTTCTACTATACAATGAACAGGAGAACTTCAAGCGGCTCAAATAGTTTGCCCAATCGCACCATGATCATCATGACTGTCATATGGCGCTCGAACAGAGGCCTATCTTCTTCCATTCATCCCTTGAACCTTCTTCCACCTACGCTCACGCTTAGAGGTGGAAGTGTGCTCGGGTTAGGATGGTAAAAAATTCATGAAAATTATACATAATATTAATAAATTTTAAATAAGAAAAAACAGTATGTTCAAATTTCTCAAATATA
Organism: Geobacillus vulcani PSS1; assembly: GCF_000733845.1. Classification (GTDB taxonomy): domain Bacteria; phylum Bacillota; class Bacilli; order Bacillales; family Anoxybacillaceae; genus Geobacillus; species Geobacillus vulcani. The sequence continues at coordinate 1,015,123 of NZ_JPOI01000001.1, read as the reverse complement.
ATGGGTTATGCTGACAAGAACAATTCTTATGTAGAAAGGGGGATCACGAACTATTGTTTACACTCGTTCTTTTTACTCGTTTTTTTTAATTAGAAAGCGGAAAAGAATGGAGGTTCATAATGAAGAAAATCATTGCTGGAGCAGTCATGGCGTCTGCTCTGCTTGCAGGATCGCCCCTGCCGTGGACAAGCCTCGATGGACAGGTTTATGCCGCAACATCAGTCAAACCCGTCATATCCCGTTACCCCGTGAATGTCAATGGGACATTGACGACAATTCGTTCGCTTCACCATTCGGGAGTTGCCTTGTTTGCGGCGAGCGATCTGGCCAAGCTGTTTTCTGCGAAGTGTACGTATGACAAGGCGCATCAAAGATACGAAATCCGTCGGACATCCCCGGCGATACGCATCGTTTTACAAGCCGGGCAAAACAAAGCGTTTGTCAATGGAAAACATTTCTCGTTATCCATCGCACCCCAACGTTCAGGAAAAGAGTTGTACATTGATGCAAAGCCGATCGCTAAACTTTTAGGCGGCCAATGGCAAACGGAGAACGGGATCGCCGTCGTCTCGACGTCTGGCAGCTTCCGTTCATTCAGTGAAACGTGGGAGTTTGACGGCTCTCCGTCCGTTATCCATGGCGTCACCTTTCACCACGCATCTTTTTATTCAGTGTACGATATTGCCGCCGCTTTCGACGCCGCTGTTCACGTTGACAAAAAAACGAGTATGGTGAAAGTAACAAAGGGCAAACGGACGGTTCTCTTCCATCCATTTAGTTATACCTTGAATGCCAACGGCAAAAAGATGAACATGCCTATTGCACCGTTCATCCAAAAAGGGGTGCCGTACGCCGATCTCCGCTCAATCGTCCGCGCATTAGGAGGAGACATCGACGGACGGTTCATCGCCACCGCCGGACTAATCAAAGGAATGAGCACTCATCCGCAATGGGTGAATCAAAACACATTGCTTATCAGTCGACCAGACGATTCCACTTCGCTGCTTTTGGATATTCGTTCGAGAACCGCTATTCGATCCATTAACCAAATGGATCTCACGCTGTCGCCTAGCGGCAAGCAAGCGGCCTATGTCGATGAAAACGGCCATTTGTTTATCATCGATTTGCTCTCCAACGTCGTCAAACAAATCGGCGACGATGACGAAGTGAAAACTGATTTCGTTTGGTCCAACGACGGCCGCTCACTCTATTGCATTTACGGAAGCAACAATGAAGCAATCGCTGTTGTGTCCTTGGAAACAGGCAGCATCAACAAATTGATTGATGACAAAGTGAAATATAAAACGGACCTTCGTCTATCCCCGGATGGAACGAAGCTGTTGTACACCGTTGCCAATGAAGGAAAAACAAACTACACCGACGATCAAAAAACGGATGTTGATTCCATTGATACAAGCGGGACAGATCCGCAGCTGTTTCTCGTGGATCTCTCCTCCGCGAACAAACAGCCGACGCCATTAACCTCGTCGCCGGACAATAAAGTCAACAGTGCATTTCTTTCTAACAGTGAAATCGTATATGTAAGTGCAATCGACAGTGAAACCGCTCGACCGTCATTAAAACGGACTAGAAACGGAAATGAGCAAACGCTGCTTGCCGACCAGAACATCATTGACGCGGTCGTTGTCAAAAGCCGGATCTATGTCGCTATTGAAACGAACGGCATCTACACCATCCGTATCTTCGACCCGTCCACAAGCTCATGGACAACGATGGGAAGTACAAAAAACGAAATCACCTCGATCGCGCCGTCACCATATGACAATCAAATCGCCGTGACGATCGCGACCGAGAACGGGGAAAAAATATCGATTCTCCGCAACGGACGCTGGATCGATATGACAAAATGATCATGAAAAAGCAAGGGCCGCCTAGGTCCCTAAAATGAATCCATGGAGGGATTTGCTATGAAACGAACTACGCTATGGAAACGGATGGCTGCCGCTGTTCTTTCGTCAGCTTTGCTGATTGGCGCTGCCTTCACGACTCAATACCGTGCTGACGCGGCCGAAGTATCCGGAAAAATTGTGATCGCCGGCTCCACCGCTTTATTGCCGTTAACCCAACAGGCAGCAAAGGAATTTAAAAAGCATCATCCGAAAGTGAAAATTGTCGTCTCCGGCTCCTCGTCCATCGCCGGTCCACAATCCGTCGCCAAAGGCGTCGCGACCATCGGCGCCTGCGATTGGGATGCGACCCGCGCAGTCGGTGGATTTCGTGCTTACAAAGGATTAAAAGCATACAAAATCGCAAAAATTCCGTTCGCTGTCATCGTTAACAAAAACAATTCCGTGAACAATCTATCAGTCCAGCAAATTCAAGACATTTATGAAGGCAAAATCACCAACTGGAAACAAGTCGGCGGGAAAGACGAAGAAATCGTGGTCATCAACCGCGCAAAAGGCTCTGGAACGCGCGTCAACTTTGAAGACAAAATCATGGATGGACATGCCATCAAAACATCCGGAGACAACTACAAAGAAGTACAAAAATCAGGGGATATGGTCAATGCTGTTTCTTCCAATCCAAACGCCATCGGATTTGTCGACTTGGCCTATGTCAAAGGCGGAATTAAAGCGGTGAGCATCAACGGTGTAAAAGCAACAACGGCCAACGCCGCCAGTGGGAAATACGTATTCTACGGCTATGGCTACTTATTGACAAAAGGCGAAGCGAAAGGGGCCGACAAAGCATTTATCAATTATATCCTAAGCAAAAAGTTTCAACACGGCTCTTTGAAAAAACTGAAGTTTATCCCTGTGAAGTAACAGAACACCAATCAGCCTCTCCACCGGGAAGGAGAGGCTGATTTTCCGCCAACAGAGGGAAGGAGGAGGCACATAATGGAGAAACGATCGCCGGATTGGACTGACGCAATGAACTTGTTAACGGCCCATCGTCAAAGCCGATGGACCGTCAAATATGCTGCCGACCGCTTTTTCCGTTTTCTATGCCTTGGAAGCGTCATATTCCTTGGCGCCGTATTGGGCGCCATCGTCCTATTCGTGAGCGAAACCGGTTTTCTCGTGTTTCGGGACGTATCACTTTCGGAATTTTTCTTCTCCTCCCATTGGGACCCGGAACACGGCAAATATGGAGCCGCCGTTTTTATCGCCGGTACATTGTATTTAACCTTGTTGACTCTGTTGATCACAACGCCGATTTCGATTTGTGTGGCCGTGTTTATCGCGGAAATCGCCCCCCCATGGCTGCGGCAATGGCTTCGCACGCTGCTTGATTTATTGGTCGGCATCCCTTCGATCGTCTATGGCTATTTGGGAGCCACCTTGCTCATTCCATGGATCCGCGAGCACACGGGAGCCCCGGTCGGCGACGGATTTCTCGCCGCTGCTCTCGTTTTATCCATCATGATTTTGCCGACCATCACCCGTATTACTGATGACGCCCTCTGCGCCGTTCCAAACGAATGGCGGGAAGCAAACTATGCGCTTGGGGGAACAACATTCCAAATGATCGTTCGAGTGGTGCTCCCTGCTGCGAAATCAGGCATCGTCGCCGCTGTCATCCTCGGAATGGCACGCGCTATCGGCGAAACGATGGCTGTAGTGATGGTCATCGGCAACGTAGCGCAATGGGGATTTGATTTGGTCACTCCGTCAAGCGTGTTGACTAGCCATATCGTAATGCAAATTTTAAATGTCGATTTTCAATCGACGACAAACCATGCCCTTTATATGATGGCGCTTTTGCTGCTTATGATCTCGATTTCGCTTATTATGATCATTCGCCGGTTGCGCCTGAAAGGAGGATCATCATGAACGACCAAGCCACCCTACTTCATGAAAAAACGAGCCGGCTCCACATCCGGCGTCTCACGAATCGACTCATACTCGGTGTGATCATCATCATTTCTTTAGCCGTCTTTTTTGTCATTTTAGCCCTTCTTTATACGATTGTGAGAAAAGGACTTCCAAATATTAACATATATTTCCTCATTGGGCCGCCTGAAGAAATTGACGCTGGAGGAGGAGTCGGACCGTTTTTATGGAACTCCATTTATATTCTCGTGCTATCTTTGCTCTTATCATTGCCCATAGGGATCGGGGCAGGTATTTTTCTAGCTGAATATGCTCCAAACAACCGAATCATGGAATGGGTTCGGGGCGCCATTGAAAGCTTGGCATCCGTCCCATCGATCGTGTTCGGTTTATTCGGCTATGCATTGTTCGTGGAATATTTTCAAATCGGCGTCACTATTTTAGGAGCATCCATTACATTGGCATTGCTCAATCTTCCTGTTTTGGCCCGTGTCTCGGAAGAAGCCATCACGGCTGTTCCTTCAACATGGAGGGAAGCCTCCTTTGCTTTGGGCGCGACGAAAGCACAGACGATCATCAAAACCGTACTCCCCGCCGCCAAGAAAGGCATCCTGACCGGCATCAGCCTTGTCGCATGCCGGGCATTCGGCGAATCAGCAATCATTTTGCTAGTCGGCGGAACATCGTCATCTGGGGAGATGTGGGATTTCCATCTGCTCTCTGAAGGGGCGACTCTTCCCGTTCACTTGTGGTACATTCAATCCGAAGCGCTGGTGGCAGACGCACAACAAATTGCCGAGAAAACATCCGCCCTTCTCGTGCTGATGGTGCTGTTCCTTAGCTTCATCGTCCGTTTTCCGCTATGGCTTAGCCAGCGAAAAAAATGATATTAACTCGCATTTCGCATCCTGTTGCTGAAAATTGAAAGGCTTTTTTGTTTTCATCTCCCATTTCGCACCTTAACAGGGTCAAAACATAGGATGCTTTATTTCGTTTTTTAAATATTTTTTGCCAACAAAACGAGCGATGGCAATCTTTTTTACCATCGCTCGTTGTTCTGGATGACATAACACTATGATAGTCAAATAGGAACGTTCATCAATTGCATGGATCGAAACGCTTATGAGGCAGGAACTCCTTTGCTTTCCTTGTGTGTCAAGGATTCATTTAATATGAAAATCAAAAATCCTTTCGTTTTTCGTCAAGGGGGTGCGAAATGTGAGTGAAACCGTCGCTTTAGTTGTAAAGGAGATGGAACACAAAAGAGGAGGCTGGGAGTAAATACAAAACACACTACTGCTTTGACGAAAAAAAGGCCGCCAAAAAAGTACTTCCCTGGCAGCCTTTCATACAAAACAACCTTACAATTCCCATTTCTCAATGTCCATATGAAGATGTCCATGAGCTCCAAATAAAATCGTTCGGTCATCCGGATGCGGGAAAAACCGGGCGGTGAACATTTCTTCGCCGTCATTGACGAACAGTTCGAGCGATGACGTATCAAGGAAAAGGTGTAGCGAACGAAGGCGCGGCAGGCGGCATTGCCGCTTTTCCGTCAGCCCGTTCACGAAGCTTTTTCGTTCAAGTGTCAACACGCCTTCATCACCATTGTAAACGAGACGGGCGGCATGGCGCAGATGGATTTCCAGCATGCTCCCGAACAGTTCGATATTGTCAAGGCGAAGCTCGATCGCGTCTCCCTCGATCCCTGGCCATGACCGCAGTTCATTTACAACAGCGACGTTTCGATAAGCGACTTTTTGTTTGCGCAACTGTTTCAGTTCCCTGACCGGCGTCTGTCTCAGCTTGCCGTCGACGAGGCGGAGTTCACGCGGCAAGGTAAGGGCATGCACCCAGCGGTGGCGCACGGTTGGCTGTCGGTCTTCATCTTGGTCGGGTACACCCATCCAGCCGATGAGAATGCGCCGTCCATGGCGGTCGAGCATCGTTTGCGGGGCGTAAAATTCAAAGCCGCGGTCAAGCTCCTCAAACGGCCCATGGAGAAATTCGGTTTGTTCGTAATCGAGGCGGCCGACAAAATAGCCTGACTGGTAAACGTTTTGATAGCGCATCCCATCTGGTTTTAATCCTTGTGGGCAGACGATGAGCACGTCTTGGCCATCTAATGAAAACAAGTCTGGGCATTCCCACATGTAGCCAAACGGGCCGAGCCCGTTCGAATTTCCGCCAGCAATCGGGCCAAGATGCTCCCAATGACAAAGATCAGTGGAACGAAACAGCACTGCCTTTCCATCGCCGCTTTCGCTTTGCGCCCCGACAATCATATACCATTGGTCGTCTTTTCGCCATACTTTCGGGTCGCGGAAATGGGCAGTGTAGCCGTCCGGGAGCGTGATGACGACCCCCTTTTTTGTAAAATGAAACCCATCTTCGGATACAGCCATGCATTGGTATGTCTGGCGGTTTCCTTGTTCATCTTTCACATTGCCGGTGTAAAACAACACGAGCTTTCCATCGCAACTAATCGCACTGCCAGAATAACAGCCATCTTTGTCATACCATTCGCTTGGCGCTAGAGCGATCGGTGCTGCTTGCCAATGAACCAAGTCTGGGGATGTATAATGCCCCCAGAACTTGGCCCCATGGCCGGTGCGAAACGGCATCCATTGGTAGAAGACGTGATATGTTCCGTTCCAGTCGATCAGCCCGTTCGGGTCGTTCATCAGCCCGACCGGAGGCATGAGATGGTAGCGAAGCCGATACCGGTCACGATTGACAACAGTCTCATATTTTTCAATTTCAGCGTATGCTTGTTCAATAAGTTTCTGTTCGCGTTCGGATTTCATCGCGCGCCCCTCACTCTTCTTCTTCGCGGAATTTCAGAAGCAGTGTCGCCACAAACGCCGAAACAACCGCAATGGCAAAGCCGATTAAATAGTGCATGACGTTCGTGAGCCCTTGCGGCGCGACGATGGCGATCATCGGGATGCCGGTCAGCCCGTAGGCATTAGCCACGACATTCGTCAATACAACGTACGCTCCGCCGAGCGCGCCGCCAATGGCTGCGGCGATAAACGGCTTCCGGTATTTTAAGTTCACCCCGAAAATGACCGGCTCGGTAATGCCTAAAAACGCCGATAAGGCCGCTGGGAGCGCAATTTCTTTCGTTTTTGCCCGCTTCGATTTGACGAAAACAGCTAAGCCAGCCCCGCCTTGGGCGACGTTGGCCATCGACCAAATCGGCAACAAATAGTTGACGCCAAGCTTCGCCAACAAGTTCGCTTCAATCGCATGGAAGCTATGGTGCACGCCAGTAATAACGATCATCGAGTACAGCCCACCGAAGATCAGGCCGGCTAACGCCCCGCCATAATGGTAAACAAAGTTCAACACGGTTGTAATGCCGTCACCAAGCAAATTGCCGAGGGGACCGATGGCTAAAATCGTAATAAACCCCGTCAAAATGACGGTCATAAACGGAACAACAAGCAGACTGACCGCATGGGGCACAACTTTGCGCAATCCACGCTCGATTTTGCTCATCACATACGTTGCCAGCAAAATCGGCACTACTGTTCCTTGATACCCGACCATGGCAATATCAAAGCCAAGAAAATGCAGATAGTTTGGCTTAGCCTCGGCCAATCCCCACGGGTTCAATAGCGCCGGGTGGGTCATAATCCCGCCGATGACCGCCCCTAAAAACGGCGTACCGCCAAATTCTTTCGCCGCGCTGAAGCCGATTAAAATCGGCAAAATGATAAACGCCGCACTGGAGAACATATCAAGCAAAATATACAGGGCGCTGTCCGCCGCCACCCACTTGAATGCTTTCATCATCCCGAGCAGTCCCATAAGCAGACCGCTCGCGACGATCGCCGGGATGATTGGCACGAAAATGTTCGATAACGTTTTCGCAAAGCGCGCGAGCGGATTCATTTTTTGCTTGATCGCTTCTTGATGCACGTCGGCACCGCCCTGCGGCACCCCTGCTTCTCGGGCGAACGCCTCGTACACTTTATTGACCACACCGGTGCCAAAAATAATTTGAAACTGCCCGGAGCTGGAAAACGCCCCTTTGACCCCTTCGACGTTTTCAATGGCCTTTGCATCAGCCTTTCGATCATCTTTTAAAACAAGACGAAGCCGTGTCGCGCAATGGGTCGCGCTAATGATGTTTTCTTTCCCGCCAAGGAGCGGGATGAGCTGTCTGGCAATGTGTTCGTAGTTCATTGGTGAACTCCTCTCCTTCTTAATGATGATTCATGGTGATAAAAAACAAAAAAGACCTAAAACATACAAAGGGCGATCTGACGGCATCATTCGTCTGCCGTCCCCTTCATACGTTCTAGGTCTTGCCTGCTCGAAGCAGTAACAATCCCGCCATATTTCGTTGCCTGCTTTGCATTATACGGGAACGTGCTGTTTTTGTCAACGCTTTCTCAACCGTTGAATATGCAGCGCAATATAGGCGAGTTCCTCTTCCGGAAAGCGAATGCCATATTCTTTTTCCGCATATTCCGAAGCTTTTTGCGCACACGCCCACTCGCTCGCATATTTCGTCTGAATGAGCGCAAGCATCTCCTCATCCATGGAATGAATCGGTTCCCCGTTTTCGATGCGGCTTAAGGCAAACCGCAAATGGGTGAGCAGCCGCTGGTACGAAATGCTTTCTTCATCGACCGATATGCCAAGCTCTGTTCGGATGAGATCAACAAGTTCATGAATGAGCGTCGTCTCCCGCAGCGTTTTGTTCATACTGGCGGCGTCGAGTTTCGCCGTATGAATATGAAGAGCGATATGGGCGGCTTCATCATCAGGGATCTCAATGCCAAGCCGCTCTTTGATCAGCTGCTTCGCCCATAACCCGATTTCATACTCAGCCTTATACAACACCTTAATTTCATTGAGCAATTTGTTTTGAATGCGGTAGCCTTGTTTCAGCCGCTCAATGGCAAACGACAAATGGTCGGTCAGTGCGATATGGATATGGTCGCTCAGCGGCGCTCGCAGCTTTCCTTCCGCATAGCTGATAATTTCTTCGGCAATATCGATATGTTCCTCTGGCAGCGTGCGAAGCAGCTGCTGGAATTTCTCGTTTTCTTCTTCCATGACAAAAATTTTTTCAATGCGCCCTGGGGGAATCAAGTCGTTTTTCCGTTTTTGGAATGCAATCCCTGGGCCCATGACAATTTTCTCTTTGCCTTCATCGAGCACGACAACGGCGTTGTTGTTTAAAATCTTATGGATGCGAAACGCCATATGTCCCCCCTGCCGCTCTTATTTCATTTTCACATGAAATAAGACGGTCTCGCCTTTTGCCGCTGAGGCTTCCGCTTTTTTCTCAAGGCTTTCGAGCGCATCGCCGTTCGTGATAATGATCGGCGTAATCGCGCTTTTCGCTTTCTCGCGAACGAGCGAAACGTCGACGGAAAGAAGCCGCTCGCCCCGCTGCACCCGATCGCCGGTCTTCACATAGGCGGTAAACCCTTCCCCGTTCATCGAAACGGTGTCAATGCCGACATGGATAAGCAGTTCAACCCCCGCTTCCGAACGCAAGCCGATGGCATGCTTCGTCGGAAAGAGCTGAATGATTTCGCCGTCCACCGGAGCGACGACGTCCCCGTCCGTCGGGTCAATGGCGATGCCATCGCCCATCATTTTTTGTGCAAACACCGGATCAGGCACATCCTCAAGCCGCATGATCGTCCCATCAAGCGGCGCGGTGATCGTCTCTTCCTTCAGCTGTTGCTTGCCAAACCATTTTTTGAACAATGGGCGTCATCCTTTCTGTTCAGTTCATCCGACAACAAGTATACCTGAACAAAAGGAAACTGCAAGCGGTGCTGCTTGCCCTTGAACCGGTCAAGCTTGCTCATGCAGACGCCGGCAAAATTCTTCCGCCAATGCCTTCGTCGCCGCCGTGCCGCCAAGATCCGGGGTTTTGACGCCGTCAGCGGTGACGTCCTCGATCGTTTGCAGCAAGAGGGCGCCGATCCCTTCTTCGCCGATCCTCCATGAACATCGGCAATCGTTTTCAACACATCCAACGCCGCTGGCACGACTTCCTTGCCGATGCCTTCGCCGGGAATGACAGCGATCTCCCATTGTTTCACTGTTGTCCCCCTCCTTGTCGAATCCCGCTTTTTGTTCATTCGACAAGAAATACAACCATCCCGCTTCATCAGAATACATTATGGTAAAATGAAACTACCATCACATGGACGATGCGGGGGAAACGATATGCGTAACGATTATGATCCGTTCCGCGGCGAGTTTGACAGCCTTGAGGAGTTTGCCGACCGCGTCAGCGACGTGCTGCGCTGCCCAGTGACGATCGAAGACGCCAATCATCGCCTCATCGCCTACAGCGCCCACGATGACTACACCGATCCCGCGCGGACGGCGACGATCATCAGCCGGCGCGTGCCGGAAAAAGTGATCAACAGCTTATGGAAACAGGGCGCCATCCCGGCGCTGCTCAAAAGCCGCGAGCCGGTGCGCGTGCCGCCCATTGAAGATGTCGGCCTCGGCAGCCGCGTCGCCGTCTCGATTTGGAAAAACGATGAAGTGATCGGCTTCATTTGGGTGCTCGAAACGAACCGGACGCTCACGCCTGAGGAAATGGAATGGCTGAAGCTGGCGGCCAAAGCAGCGAAAAACAAAGTGTTGCAGCTGTATATGCGCAAAAACAAAAAAGAAGAGCGGGTGCAAGAACTGTTTTGGAAGTTGCTCACCGGCCATATCGCGACCGAAGACGAGATCCGCACGCATCTTGCCGCGATGCAAATGACGGCAGCGCCGCCGTTTGCCGTTGTCGTCTTCCGCTTTGCGGCTGATTTGACGAATGAAATGGAGCGGCAAATCTCCTACCTGCTGCAAACGACCCAGCAGCTTCCGCTCCCTCTTTACACGACCGACGGCCGCGACGTCATTTTGCTGGCGGCGCCGAAAACCGAACAGCCATTGAAAGAGCTTCAACGGTTCATCGAGTCATTCGCCGCCAAAATGAAAGAACGGTTTCACATCCATGATGTGCAATGCGGGTTTGGCGGCGTATATGGCGCCTACCGCCTCATTGAAAAAAGCTACCGCGAAGCGCTCGCCGTCTTGGCGCTCAAAGAGAAGCTCGGCGATGAAATCAAGTCAGTTTACGGCTATGCCCAGCTCGGCATTTACCAATTTTTCGATTTTTTGCTTGAACAAAAGCGGCAAGGGGAATGGACCAACCCGGCGTTAACGAAGCTGCAATCGTACGACCAGAAACACCACAGCGACTTGGTGAAAACGTTTGAAACGTTTTTTGACCATAATGAAAACGTGCAAGAAACCGCCGACGTTCTCAATGTTCACCCGAACACGCTCACGTATCGACTAAAGCGGATCGCTGACATCGCGGAGCTGGATCTCCATGACATGAACCAAAAAATCAAATTATACATCGATATTAAATTGGCCAAATATGAAGCGCGCGGTTGAATTTGTGGAAATCCACAAAAACCGAGCGCTTCTTTCTCTTTTTTGAACAATGCCTGGCTCTTTCTCCTCTTTTATACTATAAGTAAGGCTACTTTTGACGAGGAGGAACCGTACTGATGATTATTGGAGTGCCCAAAGAAATTAAAAATAACGAAAACCGCGTTGCCATTACGCCGGCTGGCGTGTTGTCGTTCGTTCAGGCAGGACATACGGTGCTGATCGAGAAAGAGGCAGGGATTGGAAGCGGTTTCAGCGACAGCGATTACGCCCGTGCCGGAGCACAAATCATCGAGCGGGCGGAAGATGTTTGGGCGCAAGCCGATATGGTGATGAAAGTGAAAGAGCCGCTGCCAAGCGAATACGGCTATTTCCGCCCAGGTCTCATTTTGTTCACCTATTTGCATTTGGCTGCTGACCCGGAATTGACGCGCGCCTTAAAAGAAAGCGGCGTCATTGCCATTGCCTATGAGACGGTGCAAGTCGGCCGCACGCTGCCGCTGCTCACGCCGATGAGCGAAGTCGCCGGGCGGATGGCCGCGCAAATCGGGGCGCAATTTTTAGAAAAACCATACGGCGGCAAAGGCATTTTGCTTGGCGGCGTCCCTGGCGTCGCCCGCGGCAAAGTGACGATCATCGGCGGCGGGGTTGTCGGCACGAATGCGGCAAAAGTCGCCGTCGGCCTTGGCGCCGATGTGACCATCATTGACGTAAACGCCGACCGCCTGCGCGAGCTTGACGACATTTTTGGCAACCAAATTACGACGCTCATGTCCAACCCGATGAACATCGCTGAAGCCGTCGCCGAGGCCGACCTTGTCATCGGCGCTGTCCTCATCCCAGGGGCACGGGCGCCGAAGCTCGTCACCGAGGACATGGTGAAAGCGATGAAGCCGGGCTCGGTCATCGTTGATGTCGCCATCGACCAAGGGGGCATCGTCGAGACGAGCGACCACGTCACGACCCATGACAACCCGACCTACGTCAAGCACGGCGTCGTTCATTACGCCGTTGCCAACATGCCCGGCGCTGTCCCGCGCACCTCGACGATCGCCTTGACGAACGTTACGATGCCATACGCCTTGCAAATCGCCAATAAAGGCGTCATCCAAGCCATTACAGACAACCCGGCGCTTGAGCTTGGCGTCAACGTCGCCAACGGCGAAATCACGTATGAAGCGGTCGCCCGCGACCTCGGCTACCACTACGTCCCGGCCCGCGAAGCGCTCGGCAAAACATTGGCCGCCAACTAACCGCTGGTTGACGCGGCCGGCAGCGCGCACGGTCGGCCGCCTGCTCATCGCTGCCCATTCCCGCCATCGATCCGCCCGCTCATAGCGGGCGGCTTTTTTGTATCCGTTTGTTATGCCAAATCGTTTTCGTTCGGCAAAGCGGACCGTGTATAATGAAAATAGCAAGCCATGAACTTTCCGGAAAAACAAGCGGTGTCGCTTGAAGAATGTTACCGCATCCGAGAAACAACCGATCGCGTTTGAGAAATCCGGTGATGGAATGGGGAAACTAGGGCAAAATCGCCTCTTTGCCAGTGGCGAAATCTTGCCAAACGGCGTTGGTTTTCCTACTACGAACCCTAGGAGGCTGGTGATTTAATCCTGGATACGGCTTTGCAATGTCACTTCTCAACTAGAAAAACCTTGGTGCATCGACCCTGCTTTTCACGTGTTCTCCCATTGATGAAGGGACTCAGCCGTTTTTCACCGGCCTTCTAGTGATTTCGCAAACAGGAAAGAAACCGCGTCGCACGTTCGCTCAAGTTTGGCGGTTCTTGCTTCGATGGAGAGCAACGATTTCATCCTTGAAATCGGCTTCATGATATCATCTTTTGAAACAAAGGAGTGATGACGATGACCATGCCAAAAGCATTAACCATCGCCGGTTCGGACAGCAGCGGCGGCGCCGGGCTGCAGGCGGACTTGAAAACATTCCAAGAGCTTGGCGTGTACGGCATGACGGCGATCACGACCATCGTCGCCATGGATCCGCACAACCGTTGGGCGCATCAAGTCTTCCCCGTGGACTTGGCGACGATCGAAGCCCAGCTGGAGACGATCATCGTCGGCGTCGGGATTGATGCCTTAAAAACAGGCATGCTTCCGACAACCGATATCATTGAATTGGCGGCGCACACCATTGAAAAACATGGATTGAAAAACGCGGTCGTCGACCCGGTGATGGTATGCAAAGGGGCGGATGAGCCGCTCCACCCGGAAAATACGGTGTGCTACCGGGAAACGCTCGTGCCAAAAGCCACCGTCGTGACGCCGAACTTGTTTGAAGCCGCGCAATTGTCCGGCCTGCCGCGCATTGAAACGATCGAGGACATGAAGGAAGCAGCTGGGCGCATCCATGAACTCGGGGCCCGATATGTCATCGTCAAAGGCGGGCGGAAAATTCCGCATGACTATGCCGTGGACGTCCTTTATGACGGCAAAACGTTTGAACTCCTCGAATCGGAACGGATTGACACGACGTATACGCACGGGGCCGGCTGCACGTTCTCGGCCGCCATCGCCGCCGAACTGGCCAAAGGCCGTCCGGTGAAAGACGCCATTGCCACCGCCAAAGCGTTCATCACCGCCGCCATTCGCCATTCGTTCCCGTTAAACGAATACGTTGGCCCAACGCATCACGGCGCTTACCGCCGCTACGGGGAACAATAGGCAAGGCTTCTTCGGCCTTGTCTTTCCTTCTCCCACCACGGAATGAAGCAATGCAGGGACTCGCCGGAAAAGCAATGCCATATGCGATAGAAAGGAGGATGCGGTTATGCGCGTATCCGCTGTCCAATATCATCTTCACACCATCCGCTCGTTTGACGAGTTTGCCGAGCAAGTGACGCATTACGTCAAAACGGCGCAAGAGTTTGACGCTGAGTTTGTGTTGTTTCCGGAATTTTTCACGACGCAATTGCTTTCCATTCCAGTTGAGGGCGGACGGCCAGCGACGATTGATGATTTGCCGGATTATACCGAAAAATACACCGAACTGTTTGTGTCGCTCGCCAAAGACACGGGCATGTACTTGATCGGCGGCACGCATGTCATCCGCCAAAACGGGAAGCTGTACAATGTCGCCCATTTGTTTACGCCAGACGGAACGATCCACCGCCAGGCAAAGCTGCACATCACCCCGACCGAGGCCAACGAATGGAACATCGCCCCCGGCGATGGACTTCGCGTCTTTGAAACGGACAAAGCGACGATCGCCATGTTGACGTGCTATGACATCGAGTTTCCGGAAATCGTCCGCATGGCGCGCGCCAAAGGGGCGGATGTCCTCTTCTGTCCGTCGTGCACCGACGACCGGCATGGGTTTTACCGCGTACGGTATTGCTGCCACGCGCGGGCCATCGAAAACGAAGTGTATGTCGTCACGACCGGTACGGTCGGAGCGCTTCCGACGGTCGATTTTATGCGCGCCAACTTCGGCCAAGCAGCCGTCATCACGCCCAACGACATCCCGTTCCCACCCGGCGGCATACTCGCGGCCGGCGAGATCAACGACGACATGGTCATTACGGCTGACCTTGATTTGGCGCTGCTTCGCAAAGTGCGGGAAAAAGGATCGGTCGCGACATGGCGCGACCGGCGCATCGACTTGTACTCGGATTGGAATCAAGTGAAATAGTCCGAAACAACAAAAAGGGTGCCCCTGCGCAAGGGACACCCTTTTTGCCTATTTTTTAGGACAACAACTGCTTGAATCGATCAAATTGTTCCGCTACTTTCCCTTCTGGCTCCTTCGTCAGCAAGCTGACGATGACAATCGCTGCCAAGCCAGCCGCAAAACCCGGGATCATTTCATACAGCAGCCCTTTTAAGTAGGCGGATTGCGTCCAAAGAATAACCGTCAATGCCCCGGCGACCATGCCGGCGAGCGCCCCCCATTTCGTCATCCGCCGCCAGCATAAGCTCAACAGAATAACTGGGCCAAACGATGCGCCAAATCCAGCCCACGCATAGCCGACCAAGTTTAAAATCGTGTCGTTTTTCGTGTACGCCAGCGCCGTCGCGACGACCGCGACAAGAAGCACAGACAGGCGCCCGACAAAGACTAGCTCCTTATCCGAAGCCGCACGGCGGAACACGACTTTATACAAGTCTTCGGTCAGCGAGCTCGAGGTGACGAGCAGCTGGGATGAAATGGTGCTCATAATCGCGGCTAAAATCGCCGCCAGCAAAAACCCAGTAATAATCGGATGGAACAAAATGTGCCCAAGCTGAATAAATACCGTTTCCGGGTCATCAAGTTTCATACCGCGCTGCGAAAAGTAAGCGATTCCAAAAAGACCCGTCAACATCGCCCCGACAACCGAGAAAATCATCCACCCCATGCCGATGCGGCGGGCGCTTTTCATTTCTTTGACCGACTTGATCGCCATAAAGCGGACGATAATGTGCGGCTGGCCAAAATACCCAAGCCCCCAAGCGAATAACGAGATGATGCCGAGGAAGCTCGTTCCTTTCCACAAGTTCAATAAATTCGGGTCAATGTCACGAATGGTGTCAACTGTGTCCACAGGCCCGCCCGTATGGAACAGCGTCACCACCGGCACCAAAATCAATGCAATGAACATAATCGTTCCTTGTACAAAATCGGTCCAGCTGACCGCTAAAAAGCCGCCAAACAACGTATACGCAACAACAACACCGCCGACAATCCACAAGCCCGTATGATAGCTGACGCCAAACGAATTTTCAAACAGCACGCCGCCCGAGACAAGACCGGATGAGACATAAAAGGTGAAAAAGACCATGATCACGATTCCTGATACCATTCGCAACAATTTCGTTCGATCACCGAAACGGTTTTCCAAAAACTCTGGAATCGTAATCGAATCGTTCGCCACTTCCGTATAGACGCGCAGACGCGGCGCAACGAACAGCCAGTTTGCATAAGCGCCAAGCGTCAAGCCAATGACGATCCAGGCAGCGCTCACTCCGTCCACGTACATGGCTCCCGGCAGCCCCATCAACAGCCATCCGCTCATGTCAGAGGCTCCTGCACTTAACGCCGTGACCGCCGGTCCGAGCGTGCGGCCGCCAAGCATATAATCGGACAGATTCGACGTCCGTTTATACGCCCAGTAGCCGATCCACAGCATGCCGACTAAGTAGACAATGACTGAAAATAAAACCATGTCGTGCTCCCCTTTCCTTTGTTGTCTTGTCACCTACACTCTTATCATAACGGAACAAATAATATTTATACAATAGTATTTATTTTTTTCCAAATACGATAAAATAAAAGAATTTAAAATAAAGATGTACAACACTACCTCTTTCTGATATAATATTTAGTAAATTCAGAATCATAGGCAATCGCAACTCCCTTTCATAAACATTATTTCATAAAAATTCAATTCGTGTTTATTGATCAGGATAAAACCATTGATAAAATACATATTTTCTTATTAAGGAGTGGATACCAAAATGTTCAAACAATTATTTTTATAAAACCTATTGCATAACCAAAAAAATATTGATAGTATGATAATCGTTCATCGACAATGATTTCAAAGGGGGATTCTAGAACATGCTTAAGCTTAAAATGAAAAAGGGTTTATTCGTGGCCGTTGTTGCCGCATTGATGATGGCGCTGGCCGCTTGCGACGGCAAATCAACGGAAACAAGCTCGTCATCGGGCGGTGGGGAAGCAAAGAAAAAAATCATCGTCGGAACGGACGCGGCGTTTGCTCCGTTCGAATATATGGATAAAGGAAAAATTGTCGGCTTCGACGTCGATCTTCTCGATGCCATTATGAAAGAAGCCGGTCTTGACTACGAGTTGCGAAACATTGGTTGGGATCCGCTGTTTGCAGCGTTGCAAAGCAAGGAGATCGACATGGGGATCTCGGGCATTACGATTAATGATGAACGCAAGCAAACCTATGACTTTTCCATTCCTTATTTTGAATCCACTCATATGATTATGGTTAAAGAAGGAAGCCCGATTCAAAACGCGCTTGACCTGAAAGGAAAAACAGTAGGTGTACAAAACGGCACCACAGGGCAGGAAGCCGTGGAAAAACTGCTTGGAAAAGAAAACAAAAATATCAAAAAGTTTGAAAACACGGTCGTCGCCATTATGGATTTGCTCAACGGCGGTGTTGATGCAGTGGTCACAGACAACGCGGTAGCCAACGAATACGTGAAAAACAATCCAGACAAAAAAATCAAAGCGATTGCTGACCCGAAAAACTTCCAATCTGAGTTTTATGGTCTCATGTTCCCGAAAGGAAGCGACTTGAAACCTAAAATCGACGAAGCATTGAAAAAAGTGATTGACAGCGGCAAATACGCGGAAATTTACAAAAAGTGGTTTGGTACTGAACCGAATATCGAAAGCTTGAAGCAAGCGCAATAACGGTGAAAATACACGAGATCGAAAAAGGCGTAACTGGCCATAAGTTACGCCTTTTTCATAAGAAAGGTGAGAACCGATGGATTTCCGTTTCGATATCATTATAGAATATGCCCCGTTTTTCTTGCGCGGATTGTTGTTGACCATTGGTGTTTCGATCGCCGCCATTATTTCCGGTTTAATTCTCGGGTTGATCATCGGCCTTGGCAAAATGTCAACCAATCGACTCATCAGGTTGCCATTTGCATGGTACATTAACTTTTTCCGCGGCACGCCGCTTGTCGTGCAAATTTTACTCGTTCACTTCGGTGTCATGCCGATCTTTTTCGCCCAGCCAAGCGCAACCGTTTCACTGATCGTATCGCTTTCGCTCAATTCGGCGGCTTATGTGGCGGAAATTTTCCGCGCCGGCATCCAATCGATCGACAAGGGGCAAATGGAAGCCGCCCGCTCGCTCGGGATGACACACGCGCAAGCCATGCGCTACATCATTTTGCCGCAGGCGTTGAAGCGGATGATTCCGCCGTTTGCTAATGAATTTATTGTCTTGATCAAGGACTCTTCACTTGGACTGGTCATCGCTGCCCCAGAGCTGATGTATTGGGGAAGAGCGGCACAGGGGCAATATTACCGCGTCTGGGAACCGTATTTGACGGTCGCGTTTATTTATTTGTTGCTGACCCTCTCCCTCAGCAAACTCTTACACTATCTTGAAAGGAAGTATTCAACCCAATGATCGATGTACGCCAGCTGAAAAAATCGTTTGGTTCGCTTCAGGTATTGAAAGGAATCGACGTCCATATCCGCGAAGGAGAAGTCGTCGTTGTCATCGGCCCGTCGGGTTCGGGGAAATCGACGTTTTTGCGCTGCTTAAACCTCCTTGAGGATTTCGATGAAGGAGAAATTATCATTGACGGCATCAATTTGAAGGCCAAAGACACGAATTTAAATAAAGTGCGGGAAGAAGTCGGCATGGTGTTTCAACGCTTCAACTTGTTCCCGCATATGACGGTGCTCAACAACATTACGCTGGCGCCGATGAAAGTGCGCAAATGGCCGCGTGAAAAAGCGGAAGCGAAGGCAATGGAGCTGCTCGCCAAAGTCGGTTTGCAGGACAAAGCGCACGCCTACCCGGATTCCCTCTCTGGCGGACAGGCGCAGCGTGTCGCCATCGCCCGCGCGCTCGCCATGGAGCCGAAAATCATGTTGTTTGACGAGCCGACATCAGCGCTTGACCCGGAAATGGTCGGGGAAGTGCTCTCGGTCATGAAGCAGCTGGCCAATGAAGGGATGACGATGGTTGTCGTCACCCATGAAATGGGCTTTGCCCGCGAAGTCGGCGACCGCGTCTTGTTTATGGACGGCGGCTACATCGTCGAAGAAGGAAAGCCGGAAGAGTTGTTTGACCGCCCGCAGCACGAACGGACGAAAGCGTTTTTATCAAAAGTATTGTAAAAGGCGTCTTGCCCATTAAGGCAAGACGCCTTTTTTATGGCGGAAATGCCGTGCTTTCGCATCGCCTTTGGGAGAGGAAAAAAGCTGGCCGAATCCCCGGCCAGCCTCGCTCTATAACACAAACTGCATCACCCAAATCGAACCGGCGACAACGACAACCGCGATAAAGAAGCTGTACGCCATGTTGAATGTTTGAATGCGGCCGCTGTCGCTTTCGTTGACGTGCATGAACATAAACAGCTGCAAGCTGGCTTGGATGACGGCAAACAGCACAATGATGACAATGACCGCCTTGAGCGGCAGCCCGGACGAGAGCGCCACCCAAAGCGCGGCAAACGTCAAGACGAGCGACAACAAAAACCCGATGATATGTTTCCACGGAAATGATTCTTGATGGCCGTTCGCACCCATGTTAGATCACCATCCCTAACAAATAGACGAGCGTGAAGATGAAAATCCAAACGACGTCCAAAAAGTGCCAGTACAAGCTGACCATAAACACTTTCCGCGCTGTTTTCGGCGTAAAGCCGCGCTGGAGGAGCTGGATGATGATTAAGATCATCCAGCCAATTCCTAAACTGACGTGGGCGCCGTGCGTGCCGACGAGCACGAAAAAGCTTGATAAAAACGCGCTCGTCTGCATCGTCGCTCCTTCATGGACGTAATGGATGAACTCACGAATTTCAAATGTGATGAACCCCGCACCAAGCAGCAGCGTGACAAGCAGCCACGCAAGCAACCCACTCATGCGGCCGCGGCGCATTTCAAAAATGGCCAGCCCGCACGTAAAACTGCTCGTTAAAAGCAACAGCGTTTCAATCAAAACGTCTTTTACCTCAAACAACTCGCCTGCCGTCGGTCCCGAGCCGGTCCGTTGAAACAAGACGAGATACGTCGCAAACAGCGTCGCAAACAACGCGACTTCCGCCCCGAGGAAAATCCAAAAGCCCAATATGTTCAACCGACTCTCTTGTGTCCGATACTCCAGCGGCAGCGTTTCATCATAGCGATGTGCAGCTTCTCCCATTCATTACGCCCCCTTTCGCGCCGCCTGCTCCATTCGTTTAATCTCATCAACCGGAATATAGTAGCCATCATCGTCTTCAAACGAGCGGAGAATCAACCCAAGCACAATGAACAACGCGCCAACAATGGCCAACGCAAACCATTTGAACACAAGGCCGAATCCGGCGACGAAAAATGCCACCGACATCCAAAACGGACGTCCTGAGTTGCTTGGCATATGGATCGGCTTCAAGTCTTCTTCTTTCACGTGGAAGCCGCCATATTTTTTCTTCATCACCCAATATGCATCGATATCTTCCACCACCGGCGTCACCGGGAAGTTGTAATGCATGGGCGGCGACGCCGTCGCCCACTCGAGCGTCCGCCCGTTCCACGGGTCGCCGGTCATGTCGCGCTCGCCGTAGCGCGCGCTGTAATAAATGTTATAGCAAAGCACGATAAATCCGATGCCCATCAAGGCCGCCCCAACCGTTGCCACAACGTTCAGCGGCGTCCAGCCGAGACCAGCCGAGTACGTGTACATGCGGCGCGTCATTCCCATCAGCCCGAGGAAATACATCGGGAAGAAACAGACGTTAAAGCCGATCATAAACAGCCAAAACGTCCATTTGCCGAGCCGCTCGTTCAATATATGGCCAAACATTTTCGGATACCAGTAGTGCAAGCCGGCAAAGCAGGCGAACACCGTCCCCGCGATCAACACGTAATGGAAGTGGGCGATGAGAAAATAGCTGTTATGGTATTGATAATCGGCCGCGGCCATCGCCAGCATCACGCCTGTCACGCCACCAATGACAAAATTCGGAATGAACGCCAGCGACCAAAGCATCGCTGTTGTAAAACGAATTTTTCCTTTACGGATCGTAAACAGCCAGTTGAAAATTTTCACGCCGGTCGGAATGGCGATCGCCATCGTTGTGATGGAGAACGCCGAATTCACTGCGGGCCCCGCGCCCATTGTAAAGAAATGGTGCACCCAAACGATAAAGCTTAAAAACGCAATGCCGACGATCGAACCGACCATCGCTTTATAGCCAAACAACCGCTTTTGAGCGAAAGTGCTCACGACTTCGGAGAAAATGCCGAACGATGGCAAAATAACGATATACACTTCCGGGTGGCCCCAAATCCAGAACAAGTTCGCCCACAGCATCGACATGCCGCCGTTGGCCATCGTGAAAAACTGCGTGCCAAATACGCGATCGAATGTCATTAATGCCAAAGCAACCGTCAATACCGGAAAGGCGAAAATAATGAGCACGCACGTAATGAGAATCGTCCACGTAAACATCGGCATGCGCATCAACGTCATGCCTGGCGCGCGCATTTTTAAAATCGTGACAAGGAAGTTGATCCCGGTCATCAGCGTCCCGATCCCGGAAATTTGCAAGGCAACGGCGTAGTAGTTGTTGCCGACGCCATGGCTGAATTCGTTCCCGGCCAACGGGAAGTACGCCGTCCATCCGGCATCCGGCGATCCACCGATGACGAATGAAATGTTAAACAGCAACGCCCCGAAGAAAAAGAGCCAAAAACTCAACGCGTTCAAATACGGAAACGCGACGTCGCGCGCCCCGATTTGCAGCGGAACGACAATGTTCATCAAGCCGATGATGAACGGCATCGCCATAAACAAAATCATAATCGTTCCGTGCGTCGTGAAAATTTCATTATAGTGCTGGGCATCAAGAAATTTCATATTCGGAGCGGTCAGCTGCGCCCGCATCAAAAGCGCATCGACGCCGCCGCGGAACAGCATGAGCACGGCGCAAATAATGTACATGACGCCGATTTTTTTATGGTCAACGGTCGTAAGCCATTCATCCCACAACCATTTCCATTTTTTGAAATAGGTTAACACGAACACAATGCCGACCATCGTCAAGACGATGGCGACATCGGCCGCATAAATGAGCGGCTCGCCGGTGACAAAAAACTCACTCCATTTCATCTTTCGCTCCCCCTTCCCTACTCGCCATGGTGATGGCTCTCGGTCATCGCTTCATGACTTTGGCCCTCATTTTTCATGGAGTGATCATTCCCATGATGGCTGTTCTGTTTCGCATGATCGATCCATTCTAAGTGGGTGTTCGAAAACGTCATCCGCCCAACAAGCCCCGGTTTTAAAATTTGCGTATATGTTTTCTCATCGAGCTTCGGGGCGGTTTGTTTCACTTCATTCACCCATTTGCGGAAGTCATCTCCCGTTTGCGCGACGACCTCAAACTCCATATGGGCGAACTTTTCCCCGGAAAAGTTGGCGCTCCGCCCCATGTAAGAACCGGGTTTGTCCGCTTGCAAAATCAGCTCGGTCTCCATGCCATCCATCGCGTATTTTTGGCCGCCCAATTCCGGCACCCAAAACGAGTTCATCGGTCCCACGGAAGTCAGCTTAAACTTGACCGGCACACCGGCCGGAATATGGACGTAGTTGACTGTTTCAATGTTTTCTTCTGGATAGCTGAAAATCCACTTCCAGTTTGCCGCCGTTACATGAATCGTGATCGGCTTCACTTTCTCCGTCGGCGGCTTTTCCAAGGCAAACGTCGCCTTCACCGTCGGAACAGCGAGTGCAGCGACAATCAAAATCGGAATGGCCGTCCAGATGATCTCAAGCAGCGTGTTCCCTTCCTCATCCGGCGGCTCATAGCCGGCATTTTCTGGCTTCTCGCGGTAACGAATGAGGAAAACGGCAAATAACGTAAAGACAACCACAATAATGAACAACATAAAGCCGACCGACCACATGATCAAATCATACTGCATGCGCGCCACCGGCCCTTGTGGATTGAGCACGGCCGTACGCTCCACACAACCGCCAAGCAAAAACAAAAACGGTAAAATGAACACCGCGCGCCACCGTTTCATGACTATCGATCCTCCCTTTGCCCACTCGGGGCTCCTTCCATACATCATTTCTTTGTTTCTACCATATCAAAATTGAGAATGTTTGAAACGAACGAGCGAAAAAGTTCATAAATCGGCAAAACATTTGTCACAAACTGTTCAATCATTGTTCAACAAATCGCCACTTGTTTTCCTCCATTAGGGAAATATTGATGGGAAAGGGGATTCGCACAAATATATTCCATCATATAGAAAAGAGCCGGACTCCTATTGAAAGGAGCCCGGCTGTCCTCCATCATTTTGTATTGTAAATCCTTGTTGCTGCAACTGTTTACGAATGCGTGGGTTTAACGTTTGCCACATCCATTGTTCATACAACGCCTTTTTCTCCCTAGGCAATAAATAGTAGTGTCGGCCGGCCTGGCGACGCGCCCGCTCGGTGACATCATAGAGCGCCAACGCGGCGGCGACGGAAATGTTAAAGCTTTGCACAAAGCCGTACATCGGAATGACAAACGTTCCGTCCGCCAAGCGAAGCGCCTCTTCTGACACGCCGCTATGCTCGTTGCCAAACAACAGCGCTGTCGGTTGAGATAGATCGATGTCGGAAACCGGAATCGTCCCCTCACCAAGATAGCTTGCATACACTTGATACCCTTGCTTTTTTAAATCGGCAATGGCCGTTTTGATATCTGGCTTATGGTGAAGCGTCAGCCACTGATCGGCATAGCGCGTTACAAGCCGGTTCGGTGAAAACGGCGCCTTTCCCGTCACAATATGAACGTCTTGAACGCCAAACGCTTCAGCTGTCCGCAACACCGCTGCTTGATTATGCGAGTCATCGACCGCTTCGATCAAGACGGTAATATAGCGGGTGCGCTCGTTGAGAACCTCATACATTCGCTTCAACCGCCTCGGCAAAATCATTTCCCAGACCGGACGCATCGATTCGGTGAGTAGCCCTTCTTGCCGCAGCTGTTCCAAAAATGATGTCGCTTCCCGTTCCTCCACAGCGCATCCCCCTTTCCACAGAGTAGCGTATTCTGTGTTTCCCATTGTACAAAATGACAAGATGCCAAGGCAATTTATGTATTTTTAAATACTATTCAGATTATTTATTATATAATAACTTGAAAACATTGCTCATTTACAACCTCTTTATCTATCGGTTAGTATTATAATGTAAGCGCTTCAAAAATGCTTTTTCGAAAAATATTATTTATTATCAAAAGGAGGAGAAACAATGGAGCAAAAGCAGCGGCAATTGCATCGGGGATTGGAAGAACGGCACATCTCGCTCATGTCGCTCGGCGCGGCGATCGGCGTCGGCTTGTTCCTCGGTTCGGCGTCCGCTATTGAGATGGCCGGGCCGGCGATTTTGCTTGGCTATGCGGTCAGCGGCGCCATTATGTTTTTCATCATGCGCGCGCTAGGGGAAATGGCAGTCGAACACCCAGTTGCCGGTTCGTTCAGCCGCTATGCTTATCAATATTTAGGTCCGCTCGCTGGCTACTTGACCGGCTGGAATTATTGGTTTTTATGGGTGGTCACATGCATCGCCGAAATTACAGCCGTCGGCATTTACATGCAGTTTTGGTTCCCGGACACGCCGCGCTGGGCGTGGGCGCTTGCCGCGTTGGTGCTTATGACATTCATCAATTTTCTTGCGGTGAAAGCGTACGGGGAGTTTGAATTTTGGTTTGCGTTAATCAAAATCGTGACGATCATCGCCATGATCATCATCGGCCTTGGCATGATCCTCTTTGGCATCGGCAATGGCGGCGTCGCCACCGGCATCAGCAATCTTTGGAAGCACGGCGGCTTCTTCCCGCACGGGATCAGCGGCGTTTTGATGTCGCTGCAAATGGTCATGTTCGCCTATTTGGGCATCGAGATGATCGGCGTAACGGCCGGGGAAGTGAAAAACCCGCAAAAATCGTTGACCAAAGCCATTAACAGCGTCTTTTGGCGCATTTTGATCTTCTACGTCGGCGCACTGTTTGTCATCATGTCCATTTATCCGTGGAACGAAATTGGCGAAAAAGGCAGCCCATTCGTGCTGACATTTGAAAAAATCGGCATTCACGCCGCGGCTGGCATCATCAACTTTGTCGTCTTGACCGCTGCCTTGTCGTCGTGCAACAGCGGCATTTTCAGCACAAGCCGGATGCTGTTTAACCTCGCCGAACAACAAGAAGCGCCGAGCGCATTCGGCCAGCTGACAAAACGCGGCATTCCGGGCGCCGCCTTGATCGCCACTGCGCTTGTCATGCTTGTCGGCGTATATTTGAACTACGTATCAGAAAAAGTGTTCCAATGGGTAACAAGCATCGCCACATTCGGCGCCATCTGGACGTGGGCGGTGATTTTGCTGTCCCAACTGAAATTCCGCAAACAATTGAGCGCGGAACAAGCACAACGTCTCACGTTCAAACTTCCGCTTTATCCGTACAGCTCATACGTGTCGCTTGCCTTTTTGATCGGTGTTGCCGCTTTAATGGCCTACTTCCCGGATACGCGCATCGCCTTGATCATCGGCCCAGCTTGGTTGTTGCTTTTGACGGCAGTATACTTCGCCAAAGGAATGCACCGTCGCCAGCATGACCACTCTGAAGAAAAACAAGCGGGATGACAAGTCCGATCAAAAGAGAGGGTGTCCCGATCCTTGCGGGACACCCTCTTTGGCATAAAACCATCACGAAAGAAACAAAAAGCAGGACATGTGCGATCGCAGACACCATCCTCCCGACCGTTGTATTTCCGTTTGGATCATGATCCGCTTTCACCCTCCAACCTTTTCATTCATCGGCCGCCATATAGGCTTGGCGCGGATGATTGGGCTGATCCGGGTACTTTAAGCGGATTTTTCCTTCCTCTAATAACTTTCCTAAATAATTGTTGCGCAATCCATCCGGCGTCCGTTCGAGCAGCTCCGCTAGCTCTTTCAGACGCAGCGGCCGCTCGCGGCATAACCGAACGATCAATTGTTCCATGACCGCTGGAGCCAACCGTTTTTTTCGCCTTGCTAATTCTGCCATCTTCCATAGCCGTTCTTCAATGATTTCTTCTTTTTCGTTGCTGTCATGCATACGGATGTCGTTGTTTACGGAGTTAGACAAGTTATTTACGGACTCCGAGTTTTTATTTACGAAGTTCGACAGTTCATTTACGGAGTTCAGGCCTTTTTTTACGGAGTCCGAGCCGCTGTTTACGGAGTTTTTGTCCTTATTTCTGTAGTTCGGTTTCTTATTAACAGAGTTTTTGTTCGTATTTACGGAGTTTGGTTCGTTAGTTACGAAGCTCTCGGTTTCCTGTCCGCTGTCCGGATCCAGCCATTCGGGTTCCAGCTGTTCCATCTGTCCATCCGGTTCTGTTTCCATTGTTGCGCTAATTTCAGCTGGAAATAACAGCGGACACAACACAACGATGGTACGGTCCGGATTCGTTTGTTGCGAGATATCAACCGGACAGACAAGCGCCTGTTCTTGCATATCACGCATTCGCTTAAGGCCCGATCCCGCGCGTTTGCATACGTCGATCAGCAAAAACATTTTAAAAATATTCGGATTGCGCAAATTGCTCGTATGCCCTGCCATGGCCGCTTCAATCGGGATACGGAACCGTCCCGGGTTGGCAAAGCGAAATGAGCTATCCTCCTTTTCGACGGTGATGCCGCCTTCCTCTCCGTAGTCGGCGTGCACAAGCGCGTTGACGAGCGCCTCTCCAAGCAGAGCCCTCCCTTCATTCGCCCAAACGTGACGCTCCAGCTCAGCAAGCACTCGAAAATAAAAATCGTAAATGTTGCCGGACCATGTGCCGTCTTGCGACGTGAACCGCTTCATCCATCCTGCCGCTTCACTGTCAGCGTGCTCTCGATATTCCAAAAAGTATTGCGGCAACACCTCAGTGATGATCCGCTCCTCACTGAACATCAACAATCCCGCGAGCGTCAGCCCTTCTTTGCTGCTGTCGCGCAGCTTGCCCCACGCGCCGATTTTGTACAAAAATTCTTTTGTCTCGAGCCCGTTCCACGGATGGCCCGGTTTCACTCGAGCAAACCGCTCGCGGTAATGGCTGACCGTCTCAAAATTGAGTTCACTTAAACTGTAATGCTCTAAAATCAGGCTGTCTGCCAGCGCATGGGGGCGTTCATGAAACGAATTTGTATATTTATTCACTCCCGATCTTCCTTTGACATTATTTTTGCAAAACAGTTTGATTCTCTTTTTCTATTGTACCATCTTTCCTTCTCCTTGCGGATGGTTGCCAAAAAAAGAAAACCGTTGTGGATATGTGGAATAGTTTATCTTGCAAAAGGAAAACTACAGAAGACAACATTGACATGCAAGGAGGAGGTAATCATGTCGTCCCTTCCTTCCATCGTAGAGCCTTACTGGCGCGACTCCGTTTCGCTTCCATCATTTCCGAAGCTTGATGCAGACATTTCCGTCGACGTCGCGATCATCGGCGGAGGCATTTCCGGGATTACAACGGCCTATTTGCTGTCGGCGCAAGGGGCGCGCGTCGCCCTTCTGGAAGCCGATCGGCTTCTAAACGGCACGACCGGCCACACGACAGCAAAAATCACCGCCCAACACGATCTCGTTTACGATGAGTTTCTCAATCATTTTGGCGCAGAAAAGGCGCGGCTCTATTATGACGCCTGCATGGACGCACTCCAGTTTATCCGCCGCACGATCGAAGAACAACAAATCGACTGCGACTTTTGCGAGCAAGATGCCTATATTTATACGACATCTTCCTCCTCTTTCCAAAAAATTGTAAAAGAATGGGAAGCCTACGAACGGCTTGGCATTGACGGCGCCTTCGTTGAGTCGATCCCGCTCCCGCTGTCGGTGGCGGCAGCAGTCGTGATGAAGCGGCAGGCACAGTTCCACCCGCTCAAATATTTAGCCAAGCTCGTTGATTCGATTACACAGGCTGGCGGCGCCATTTACGAACACACACCAGCGGCGGATATTGAACAAGGGAAAAGGATGACGGTCATTACGCGAGACAAAAAACAGGTTGAGTGCGACCATGTCGCCGTCTGTTCTCACTTTCCGTTTTACGACGGCGGATTTTACTTTTCGCGCATGTACGCCGAACGGTCGTACGTATTGGGAGTGACGATCGCTGAACCGTACCCGGGCGGCATGTATTTAAGCGCCGATGAACCCAAACGCTCGATCCGCTCCGCAGCGGCAGGCGGCGAGACGCTCATCTTGATCGGCGGCGAAAACCATAAAACCGGCCAAGGCGTGCCGACGATGCGTCATTACGAGGCGCTGTCCTCGTTCGCTTCGCAGCTGTTTACGGTGAGCGACATCCGTTACCGTTGGTCCGCCCAAGATTTGACGACACTGGACAAAGTGCCATACATCGGCCGAATGACGGCAGGGACGCCAAACATTTATGTCGCGACAGGATACCGGAAGTGGGGGATGACGAACGGGACGGTCGCCGGAATGCTTTTGTCTGACCTCATCCTCGAACGCGACAACCGATACCGAGACTTGTACTCCCCCTCGCGCTTTTACGCTGATCCAAGCATGAAGCAGTTTTTCACGACAAACCTTGACGTCGCCAAACATTTGCTGGAGGGAAAGATCGAACCGGTTGTCCGCCGGCCGCAAGATTTGGCGCGCGGCGAAGGGGCGGTTGTCTCGGTCAACGGAAAGCGGGCTGGCGCCTATAAGGACGAGGCCGGGGTGCTCCATGTCGTCGACACGACGTGCACCCATATGGGGTGCGAGCTGGAGTGGAACAGCGGCGACCGGACATGGGACTGCCCTTGTCATGGCTCGCGTTTCTCCATCGATGGCGACGTCGTCGAAGGGCCGGCGAAACAGCCGCTCGCACGCATTGAACTTGAGGACGCGACATGAAGCTAGCACATAGGCGATGCCAACGGAACATCGTCGCGATTAACAAGCCGGATCTTGAGTTTCTACAGGGTTAGGAACATATGCTCCTAACCCTTTATTGTTTTCATTTGCCGCCGGCGCATTTCATGGTAAGATGAACAGTAGAGACCGATTGCATGGTGCACGATGTGTTCAGGAGGGATGACGCATGGACTTTGAACCAATTTTTCTCACTCCTGTCTTTCAAGAACGGATTTGGGGCGGCACGAAGCTCGCCGAACGATTCGGCTACGACATTCCGTCTTCGCAAACCGGAGAATGTTGGGCCGTATCCGCCCATCCCCACGGGCAAACAGTTGTCGCGCGCGGACCATTTGCGGGGATGACACTCGGACAATTATGGGAGGAACGCCGCGATTTGTTCGGCCACTTCCCGTCTGACCGCTTCCCACTGTTGACGAAAATTTTAGACGCCAACGCCGACTTGTCAGTCCAGGTCCACCCGGACGATGAATATGCGAAAATGCATGAAGGCGGGGAGCTCGGCAAAACGGAGTGCTGGTACATCATCGACTGCAAGCCGGGCGCTCAGCTCATTTACGGCCACTATGCAGAAACGAAAGAGCAGCTGCGCGCGATGATGGAGGCGGGGGAATGGGATCGTTTACTTCGGAAAGTGTCGATCCGCCCCGGCGACTTCTTCTATGTCCCGAGCGGCACGATCCACGCCCTTTGCGAAGGGACCCTCGTCCTTGAGACGCAGCAAAGCTCGGATACGACCTACCGCGTCTACGACTACGACCGCGTCGACAGCCAAGGGCGGAAGCGGGAGCTCCATCTAGAAAAAGCGATTGACGTCACAACCGTCCCGCACCGCGACATCGATGTCCGCCCTCATGTCGCCGAATTTCCGAGTGCGACGGTGACAACCTTCGTGGAAGGCGACTACTTCGGCGTCCAAAAATGGGACGTCCATGATGCGTTCACGTCAGAACAGACGAAACCGTTTCTTATTGTCAGCATCCTGAAAGGTGAAGGTGAACTCGTTCATAATGAGCGAGTATACGCGATCCGCCAAGGCGACCACTTTATTTTGCCGCACCGATTCGGCCGCTTCACGATCCACGGTGCGCTTGAAGCGATCGCTTCATGGCCGCGGGCAGGCAAACAAACGGCTGACCTCCTCAGCCAATGAGTCACAACATACAAAAAAGGAGGAGCTGACCCAAACATCCGCTAAAACGCCGACGTTTGGAGTCAGCTCCTCTTTGTTTTTACCTAATTTGGCTAAATAAAAGGAGATTCCGCCTTTATTCCTTCCCTGATTGATGCCACTAGGGACGATGGTTTGTCCTTAGCGGCTTTTTTGAGGAGGTTGTGGGCAGCACAAATCAGCACCTTTGTCTATTGCCGACCCAAGAAGGGAAGGCTGAAGAGAACATGCCGATCAACAATAGGATTTCACCCATGGAGAAATCCCTTCATCTTCCCCGCTTAAGAGGAAGATGTCCCTTTCATTTGACCGAGACGATACACAGAAGCAATATGCCGCGCCGTTTGTGCCACATAATGTTCTGCCTGCTCCAGCGCTTTTTCCAATGACACAACGCCTGGAACGATCGTAAACAGCGCGTCGATGCCATGCTCCAGCACGACAGCGCTGTGGTCGCCCAACGATCCGGCGATGCCGATGACCGGAACACCGAACTGTTTCGCTGTCTTAGCGACGCCGATCGGCGTTTTGCCGAACACCGTCTGTTCATCGATCCGCCCTTCGCCGGTGATGACCAAGTCAGCGTCTTTGACGCGCTCTGCGAGCTGAACCGTCTCGATTACAATCTCGACGCCGCGCTTCAACTTGACCGGAAGAAACGCGAGCAGCCCTGCTCCCAAACCGCCCGCCGCACCAGCGCCGGGAATGTCGCCGACTTGTTTGCCGAGTTCGCGGCGGATGACGTCAGCGTAATGCGCCAAATTCCGGTCGAGAACCGCAATCATGTCCGGCGTCGCCCCTTTTTGCGGACCGAAAATGGCCGACGCCCCGTTCGTCCCGGTGAGCGGGTTGTCGACGTCGCATGCCACGTCAATGCGAACTGACGCAAGGCGTGGATCGAGTCCGGAAAGGTCAATCGCATGCAAATCGGCCAGCGCGCCGCCGCCCGGACCGATGTCGCGGCCGTCTCGATCCAGAAGCCGCCCCCCGAGCGCCTGCACCATGCCGGCCCCACCGTCGTTCGTCGCGCTGCCGCCGATACCGATGATGAGATGGGTGGCGCCTGCATCCAGCGCTGCAAGGATCAACTCCCCTGTCCCTCGCGTCGTTGTCACCAACGGGTTGCGCCGGTCGCGCGGGACAAGGTGTAGCCCTGAGGCGGCAGCCATCTCAATCACCGCCGTCTTTCCATCACCAAGCAAGCCAAAAAACGCCCGCACCGGCTCTCCGAGCGGCCCGGTCACTTCTGTTTCGACGATGCAGCCGCCGGTCGCGTCAACGAGCGACCGCACCGTTCCTTCCCCGCCATCGGCCATCGGCACTTTGATGTATTCCGCATCTGGAAACACTTCGCGAAATCCACGCTCGACCGCCTTGGCGACTTCGAGCGCAGACAGACTTTCTTTGAATGAATCAGGGGCTATGACAATTCTCATTCTTTTTCCCTCCTCTTTTATCCCTATCCAAACCTTGGAAACGAAAAGTCATCGGAAACGCCCGTCTTGGCATAAAAGATGACAGCAGCCTCCACTATCATGTTGTTCGCCAACCGAAGCGCTACTTCCTCTGAGCGCAAACAAATCGCCAACATACTATTGCAACGAACAAGCCATGGCTGACCGAACGACCCTAGCCGCCATAAGCGGGAAAAAGAGCAGCTCCAAACAACTCGGCTGCCGCAATCGTATTCGGATTCGGCAATACGATATTTCCACCCTTTCCATCGCCGACAACGCTGCAATCGCGCTAGCTGTACTGGAACAATCAACAATGATTGATCTGCTTCCTGTTTCATTCAACGAAACAAGCACGATCCAGCTGAATTGAGCCAGCTTTCACTCAATATATGTCAAATTTTGTGGAAAAAAGACGAAAAACAATGCCATTTCGTCTATTTTCACAATTGTGTATATAGTACTATAATAGATGTAACCATATGTTCGTTTGTTCCAATTGGGAACATCTTGATTCTATAAAAAGACAGTTTCCAAATTCACTGTTCGCCATCGCCTGCTATAGTCCGTATTTTGGCTGAAAACCACTGGCATGTGAGTGGTCTTCCTCTTTTTGGAACCACTCCATCAACGCCAAAGTTGTCAGAGGTCAGATTTATAGGAGAGAGAGCTGTGATGTTACTCCGGGCACGACCGATCATTTTTG
This sequence comes from Geobacillus vulcani PSS1, assembly GCF_000733845.1. GTDB lineage: Bacteria > Bacillota > Bacilli > Bacillales > Anoxybacillaceae > Geobacillus > Geobacillus vulcani. Next base: position 982,934 of record NZ_JPOI01000001.1, on the reverse strand, counting down.
CCGTTTTTTCCGCGTCCATTGCTGTTGTGTTTGTGTCAAAGCCGCCTTCCTTCGATCGCACCTATGTCATCGCCTTGCTGTTTTACTGGCTGTTTTCCAGCTTGTATTCACACTTGCGCGTCATCGACAAAACAAAAAACAATATTCCCGTTGATTACGGCATTAACTACAGTTTATCGTTCGCCTTATTTGCCGGCCCGTTCGGGCTGTTTATCTTTGAAGCGTTGTTTCGCTTGACTGAACATATGGCAAAAAAATATTTGAAAACAGCGGAACCCGATGAATGGCTGCACACATTATACAACATTGGTGCGTTTGTGACGTTCAATTCGCTCGCGTTTGCCTTATACGATCTCCTTGGTCCGCTGTTTCAGCCTATTCCAGTCATCGGCTTCTGGTTGCTTTTATTCCTGCTCGTCATCGTCGTTTCCTTTTTGACTGACTGTTGCCTGATCATCATTTTTTATATAACCGGCGACATCCAGACAAAGCACGAGGCATTGGATTTTATTAAGACGAGAAGCTGGACGGACATGGGAAAAACGGCGCTGACAAACGGTCTGTTATTTCTCTTTTTGCAAGAACAGCGGTGGGATATGCTTTTAAGCTTATTTTTGCTGAATTACTTCGTCAGCCGCTCGTTCTTTTCCAAATCACAAAGCATTCGGCATAAACTAGAACGCGACCACTTCGAAAAAATGGCCTACACCGACTTTCTGACCGGCGTTCATAACCGCGCCTATATGGACCAAACGATCGCCAAGCTAAACGGATCAGGTGAATGGATCGGCGTCGTCGTCGCTGATATCGACAATTTTAAAATGATCAACGATACGTATAACCATGCCGTCGGCGACGAAGTGATCCGCCATTTCGCCTCAACCTTGAAACAATTTCTCAAAGAGGGCGATTTTTTGTTTCGCAGCGGCGGCGAAGAATTTACGATGTTTTTGCGTCATCGCACGTTTGAAGAGAGCGTCCAGCTTGTCGAGGAGATTCGAGAAGCAGTGCGCCATAGCACGGTGTTGATCGAGTACATGGCGGTGAAATGTCCCATTTCCTATACATCGTCCTTTGGTCTTTACTTTTTCCAAGCAGAGGGGACCATGTCGATCGAAAAAGCGTACATTTATGCTGATCATTTATTGCTTCGTTCGAAAGAAAGCGGCAAAAATAAAGTATCGGCCCAATGCGGGGGAGCTGCATAAATTAGGCGGCTCTCCTTAACTTTTCCCTAGCATCCCTTTTTCTGGGAGGATTTGATAGCGAAGACGTCGAATAACAATTTATAACTGAAATGTGGAATTCTACACAGCCAAGGAGGATGAAACATGAGGCAAACTACTGACTATCATGCATCCAGACGCATTACCGCAAACATTTTTAAAGGATCGTTAGGAAATCTGATTGAATGGTATGACTGGTACGTTTATTCTGCTTTTGCCGTCTATTTTTCATCTGAGTTTTTTCCTGAAGGGAACATGACCGTTCAACTGCTAAACACAGCTGGCATTTTTGCGATTGGGTTTCTGATGAGACCGCTGGGCAGTTGGGTTATGGGACGGTATGCAGATCGGCATGGACGCCGGGCTGCCTTGACACTTTCCGTTATGATTATGGCTCTCGGTTCCCTTGTGATTGCTTGTACACCTGGATACAGTAGCATTGGCATGTTGGCCCCCGTTATCCTAGTCCTAGCCCGGCTGATTCAAGGAATATCACTAGGAGGAGAATATGGAACTTCCGCTACTTATTTGTCCGAAATGGCTACTAGCGGACGTCGGGGATTCTATTCTAGTTTTCAATATGTAACGCTTGTATCGGGCCAATTGGTAGCCCTTGGCGTTCAAATTATTCTTCAACAAATATTGAATGAAAGACAAATGGCTTCTTGGGGATGGCGCATTCCTTTTGCCATCGGAGCCATCGGCGCGCTGATCGTATTATGGCTACGCCGTTCAATGGACGAGTCTGAGCAATACTCAGAAATGCACACAGAAACACGTAAACATGCAGGCACCCTCAAATTGTTGATGAAATATCCAAAAGCCGTCCTGACCGTTGTTGGCCTCACACTGGGGGGCACTGTCGCGTTCTATACCTATACAACTTATCTGCAAAAATTTATGGTCAATTCAGTAGGGATCGACAAAGAAACCGTCAGCTGGATCAATTTTATTGCTCTATTGGTTTTTGTTGTTCTCCAACCGTTTGCCGGAATGCTGTCCGATCGAATCGGCCGCAAACCACTTTTAATTAGCTTTGGCATCCTTGGGGCACTGCTAACTGTACCGATCTTTGTATTCATGAAACAAACACCCAATCCGTTCATCGCCTTCTTGCTCATGATGGGGGGACTTGTCATTGTCACCGGATATACTTCCATTAATGCCATTGTCAAAGCAGAATTATTCCCGACAGAAATACGTGCGCTCGGTGTAGGGTTTCCTTATTCGCTGACTGTCGCCATCTTTGGCGGAACAACTGAATTTGTCGCTCTATGGCTGAAGAATGCGGGCATTGAATCAGCATTTTTTTACTATGTTGCTGGCTGCATCGCTATTAGCTTGATCACCTATTTCGTCATGAGTGAATCATCTAAAAATTCCTTAATCGAAAAAGATTTCCATAAAAAAAATGAGGCCGCTTCATCCTGACACAAACAATGATGGATGAAGGATAGCCGTTGTGCTGCATTGGCGCAACGGCTATTTGAACCAAATGTCTCAACTTGATCTCCCGTATTCAACAGTAATGAATAAATCTGTGATCAAACGTCTTCTCTCCATCATGAAACTAAGAAATAGAAAACCTCATTTACTTATGATACGGCTCTCCGTAACATATCTAAATGAGGTTATTATATTTCTATAATAACTTGTAAAGACAATAAATCTTCGCCATATAATCGATACCTATTGAAATAATTACATATCATTCCCTCTTTACTGAGATATGCAAAAACTCTCTAACAAACACTATAGATTATTATTTCTTACATAATTCCAAATTTGATAATCCAATAAACGGGGAGTCATGTTTGGGTATTTTTCCGCAAGTATCTTAGAGGTTGCCTGCAAAAGAGTTTGTGCTTCATCTAGCTTTACCTTTCTTTGGAGCACTCTTTCAAGAAAACGAATTATCATTCTGTCAGGTTTAATCCAATTATCCTCTCCTGCTAGCATGTAAAAGTAAACAAGCGAAATACCGCTTTTTTGACCAGGTATTGATTTTATCTCTTCCTCGAATTGCTCATTGCCATATAGTTTTTTAACATCCTGTAAATAATTTACACCGTACTTATTGAGTACCTTACAAAACCTATAAACCGCTTCAGCTTTTAGTATTCCGTTTCTAGTGGATGTTCTTTGTCTGTTTTTAAACACTGTATGGACAAATTCCTCTAATCCTAATTCATCAAAAGAACGTAAAAAATGCTCCACTGACTGTTGCTCTGAGGGGGTTGGATAATCGGGCTCTAATCGGTATGGATGTAATCCAAAGTATTCACAATATCTCTTTACGGTATTTTTGACCCCTTCATATCTAACTCCTATTGAAAAAACTGAATCAATTACACACAGAGGTACACTTGTATAATAATATTCATCAGGAAGCTTTGCTTTTTCTAGGTCTAATACTTCCTGACAAAATTCAGCTATTTTCACTTCGTCTTTGTTCAGTAAATCTCTCATCTATTCTCATCCTTTCTTACACATTTAATTAAGTATGAATCATATCAATTGTAACAATATTCCTTTTGTGTTAGGTACATAAAAATTACCACATAGGTATCTAAAGCCTAGAGAGAGTATCGTATGAGCATTATTATGTTCTCCTATGCGTGACATCTTTCCAAAAACAACCTTAACCTAATTAATATATAATTAATATATTTTGTAGTTCTTTAGTCTAAACATCCGCCTTCCAATTCTCTCAAACTTTTCTCTATTTGTCTCCCAAAAATCCCTGCAATACAGTAGTAAAGCTGAATATCATCTGACCTTCTGACTCCGATTCTGTAGACACTCAAAGACTCTAGCTCAATTCTTTCGACAAACTCTATGTCTAATCGTTCTTCTAACAACCGTTGAATTTCTCGTTTCTCTTGTAAAATAATCATACACTGTTGAGCTTCCAAGCTGAATTCCTCTAAATTTTCACCATTGCTAAGATACTCATAGAGACCTATAAATTCTTCTTCGAGGTAATCGACCATTTTTACTGGCAGTTTTGGTCGTAACTTATAAACATCTTGAACTATAGAAATTATTTCCAAGTTCCCTTCCTCCGTATCAATTTTTCAGATTATCTACTGCTATGCAGATGAGAAACCCCAATATCGTCCCTAATGCAAAATACCTCATCCTCTTTACCTCCTTTCATGTTTATACATTTCCCTTTTGATAAAACTATAAATAGCTATTCCAAACATCATTCCAGACTTAAATAGTTCTATTGGTGACAATTTCAACACCTCCTTTCATATCTGGTATAAAGTAAAAAGAGAAATCATCTTCATCGGGCAATACCTTTTCTCCCTTATAATCGAATTGCAAACTCGCTATTAATTTTTACCGTCACCTTTATTCCTCATGGAATAATCATCTTGGTTTATTAAACTAATAGAATGAACTAAACAGTCGTTGCATAATAAACCGATAGATATATTTTTCTTTCCATCTTCATCCTGTAAAAGGTAAATCAATGTTGATTTATCATTTTCATAAAAGAAAACATAGCATTTTAATATTTCCATATTTTGCGGAACTTGAGCCTTTATTTGTTGATTAATTAAATCATCCTTCTGTATTAGCATCACATCGACTAACCAATCCTCATTAGTCAGATGAGGTTGATACCCTTTGAGATAGTCCCAAAATACATCAATGATTTTCATATATATTCACTCCCTAGAGATTTACTTGTCTTTCTCAGCATTAGAGGTCAAAATAAATAGAAAAAGGAGAAGATAAGTCATCTTCATCGGATGATTTACCTTCTCCTTTATTAGCAAAATATCTAACCACTTCATTATTCAATTGGATTTGAATTGTTTCGATTTTCTTATTCTCAGCAATAGTAATTTTATTAATAAGTAGGTGCAGAAGCCGTTTCCTTTGTTCAGCGGTGATGCACTCTTTGTAGCAACTCATAAAATTCTGCATGACTTCCTTAACCATTTGGAATGATACTTCCTTCTTGTCAACCTGCCCTAGTTGCTGTTCGAGTGGAGCTATTCGTTCATCGAGTAGTTTCTTTTCGTCATTAAGCTTTGCCAAGCGTTCCATTAATTCCCCTTTGCCCAACACTCCATCTTCATACAATCCTAACACCTTGTCTTTTTTGGATTGAATCGCCTCGATGGCTTTCTTCAAAGCTGCATATTCCTTTTGGAGCGGTTCTGTTACGCTTCGGTAACCTTGATTAATCTTTTCGACAATCTCCTTTATAAGATTATCATTGTTAGCAAACATCGCTACCTTGTTCAGTACATAATTGTCTGCATATTCCGTGCGAATGCCGTTGGAGCGGCAAACAGCCGTCCCCTTGTTCTTCCAAGCGCCACAGACGTAATATTCTAGAACCCGCTTTGTTCCATCCTTATTGCGATTGGTTGTCCGACCAAGGACCATCCCTGCTCCACAAGAAGGGCACTTCAAAAGACCAGTAAGAGGGTATTCCCCGCTGTGAATACGATTAGGCTTCCCGCTCCGATTTCTCATGATAGTTTGAGCCTTCTCCCATACTTCCTCGCTGATAATCGGTGTATGCTGACCTTTCACAATGACTGGATTGGGGTTGATGTTATTTCGCCGTTTTTCACTCCAGTCTACCCTTACGTTATAACGAATATAGCCAACGTAGATGGGGTTTGTGAGAATTGTTTTGATAGCGTTAATGGAAAAGAAGTTATTTTTCTTTGTTCGATGCCCCTCTTTGTTGAGCTTATTAGCAATTGATTTGTAGCCGTTCCCTTCAATATAGAGTTGAAAAATACGTCTTACTGTTTGGGCTTCTTTTTCATTCACTACGAGCATAGTAGACTTCTTCTTTCGGTTTTCACTAGGAATTTCTACTGTATCATAGCCCAGCACTTGCCCTCCATTCCATGCTCCTTCTTTTGCTCTTGCCAGCATTCCCATTTTCACATTCTCGGCTATGTTGGCTCTCTCAAACTCTGCAATGGCAGCCATTATGTTAAAATGAAGCTGTCCTGATGCCGTTTCTGTCTCATGGTTTTCGGAATAAGACTTAAAAGCTATATTTTTTTGCTTCAATAGGTTAACGATTTTCAATAAGTCTAAGATGTTTCTTGACAAGCGGTTCGTTTTCCATACTAGGACCATGTCAAACGCTTTCTGTTTGGCATCGTTCAGTAGTTGTTGGAGAGCTGGTCTTCCTTGAATGGATTTTCCGCTAATCCCCCTGTCGACATACTCACGGTATACCTCATAACCCTGGCGCTCACACCATTGCCTCAATATACGGATTTGCTCGTCAATACTGTATCCTTCCTCTGCTTGCTCAGTGGTTGAAACACGAGCATACAAGGCAACCCTCTTACGTTCTTGAAAGTCTTGTTGTTCAGTCAGAGTCATGATGTTAGTCTGCATGTGTACCTTCCTCCTTGCTCTCAACTGGTGGTAGTTTATCCTCATTTTTCGCTAGATAGTTGATTACCATGTCAGCTAAAATATCAATGATAATGCTACATTGATAATCTGTTGATGTTCCATCCACCACGTTGAATTCCTCCTCCTGAACCGTACAGATGAATAATATATATTTTCATTTCAAATTCCCCCTCTCCCCCTGTTCCCCCACATCAGTTTTAGTGAAACGATAAAATAGGTTGATTTAATATTTCAGGAATATGCTCCACCCAGTATTAAACATTTCATCAGAATATACAGGGGGAGAAGGGAGAGAGGGGGAGGAGATGGAAATATTCTAGTCCAGTAAACCCTTAAAAATATTTTCCTCATAGACTATGCAGTACGTGTAATCTCCCTTGTCAGAGTACCCACTCTTCCCAAGCATCTTTTCTCGCAGTTGAACCTCGTCTTTAGAAAAGATGACTTTTCTTTTCTGGTTCTTGTCTTTATCATGTTGAAGTACCCCCATTTTCTTCAATTCATCAATGAGTGTTCTTTGGTCCGTATAATTATACTCCTGCATTATCCGTTGGAATATCTGAGGGAGTATAAAGCAGAGCGTTCTATCCTCGCTTACTTCAATACGCCCCCAGATTTCTTGGTAGTTTGATACAGGTTGGTTCGGTATCTTGAAATTTTTTCGATACTGGATGATAAATTGCTTGATTTGTTGGTAAAATTTCGGTCCAGGCTCTCTCTCATTTATTGATGATTTTTCCTGTTCAACCAACATCTCAACAATTTTGTCACCGCACAGTTCGATACCGAACGTTTCTTCAAAAATCTCTGCGGCTGTTAAAATGAGTGAAAATTTCCCGGCGATACGGTCTAAAAGTCGACTTTCCGGCAATATAGTCTTAAAGTATTCTTTATTGCCTTTCAGCATTTCACTAATTTTTTCTGGCCCGTACTCAATCATTTTTTTGGCAATCATGGGAGCTACATGACCGTAATGATGAATAAGACCTTCTTTCAATCTTTCAGCATTCTCCGCACTTCGAGTCCAGTTAATACCTGAAAACTCAAACAATCTTACTCGCAATCCTTCGTTTTGATTGAGCTTGTGGATAATAGAATTCTCACCAGTGGATATCACCGTTGTGCCCCAAGTTCCCACCTGTTTCAGTTCAGATTCCTTATTTAGCCTCAAACGCCCCCGATTCTGCGCTAATTCATACTGAAAAGAACTGAGCGAATGAGCATCCATTTGATTCATCGAAAATTCATCGAAAACAATCGGAACACCATAATTTCCCTCTATGAGGCGAGACATCGCATTTTTAGTACCGTTGTACGTTTGAATCAGCCCTTTGCCGTTTACACCAGGATAGCCTGCAACCGAAACTGCTAACATTGCAGCGGTTGTTTTTCCGGTAGTAGCCCTCCCAGCCAAATGAACGAGAAGGGTGTCTATATCCGCAATACCAAAGCGATTTGCAAACCCAACAATCAGAGCAGATAGACCAACACAAAACATGAACTCTAAAGGCGCATAACCCTTGACTTCTTTCAAAAATAGGTTCATATAGTCATTAATACTACCTTTAGGCTGTATGTTAAATTCTCCGGCATATGTTGACTGAACAGGCTTTCGGGAATTTCCAATCAAATGATGATGCTTGTACATCATCTCTCCGTTTAATAACTCCCAGCCGAGACCTGTATGCACATTCATCGGAGTAAACTCTTTTTCTTGCTTGCTTAAGAAACTTAGCACATAAGTGGCGTGACTATCCTGAATGATGTCCATTCCTTTGGAAGCCAACTTTTTTAAGTCTCGCTTGTTAAGTTCTCCGCGGTTTATCTCGATGACTTCCCATTTGTCGTACGCCCAGAAGGCAAGTTCGATAGTGATATCCTTGTTTTCTATGTTTCTGGTGATTTGTTTGATTTTCGCTGCTTTGCAGACGTGAATGTACTCGTTTCGCTTGTCGTCCCATACAAGTAAGTCGTTTCCCTGTATTTTATAGGGGAAGATTGTAATATCCTCGGAAGGTTCCGAAGATATTACATGGCTTTCGCTTGCTGGTTTCATCATTGCAAACTCATTAAGCTGTTTTTTCTCACCCGACAATACAGGGCGCTTTACTTTTTTTACAGCCATGAACTTTCCCACCAATACCCTGAACTGAAATCAACAATTTCAATTGGTCTGTTGGAACCAAAACACTCCGCGTTAAATTCGGGGAAAAAGTTAATGTCCTTATGGGTAGCATAGTCTACAGGGTCTCCCGGGTCATCATCAAAGCACCCAATCAGAATTTCCAAGCCTTTCACGTGACAGTTATCGAGAAACTTAGCAAATTGAAGCACTAGACCAGCATATTGTCCTATGTTCATTACCATCTGAATACCACGAGGGTACCAATCAATGACAATCTTATCGTCCCAAATAAAAATGACGTTTGGGCGAACAGATAACTTGGACAACTTCCTATAAAGATATCGAAAGTATCTATCAAGCCTGTTCGCGGACCAGTTTTTATCGAGTTTAACGTAAGCCGCTAATCGATAAATTGGATGCACTCCATCGTAGTGGTCTTCACTTACATAACCAGGTTCTAAAACCTTTAATGCTGTTTGAATGTTTGTTGTCATATCTATCATTGTCCATTCCTCCTTAGTATGTGATTGCTTTGCATAGTCTAATTTATAAAAATGCGGCAAATAATAAAAATGGTGAATCGAACACACAAAATCCGATTCACCTCTTGACAAATTCATATTATGCTGTTCTCTATGTTCTCAAGCTCGATATAATACTTATCCCTCACTATTTTTTTTATATCCTCCAATGAATTCAATGGTTTTTTAAATTCTATATCATCCCAATACTCATCAGTGAAATACTTATCCCTTCTATAACTTATTCTTATTTCTTTTTCTATGCTTTTTAGTTTTTTTACTGTTTCTTTGACAGCTATGTCCTGTACGAATCTATTATTTTCTATTGCTCCTAGGTTATAAATAATGGAACTGACAACCTCAACCAATTCCCTGACACTTTCTTTTCGACCTTTCAAGAAACTTTCTGGATATGCACAAAACGCTAGTATTTGTCCTATAACAGAGTTAACATCATTATCCAAAACCTTGGATTCCTTTATGTCTTTTTCGAGCTTCTTAACAATATTAAACTTCTCTTTGTTGCTTTTTTTGTTGCCATTCAAATTGACCCGCTTGGCAGGCTGTCTTAACGAAAATGACTTTTCTAATAATTCTAGTTGCTCATGTTTGCTGAATGTGTAATTATTCATTATTTCTCCTCCAATCATAAAAATAGCCTCAATTCCTAAATTAGGAATTGAGGCATTTATTAAGGAATGTACATTCATATTAATAATATATGCTTGTTTTCTTTTTTATTGCATTTAGGTAACGATTGAAACAGCTGAAACTCTAAAAAATATTCCATAATAAAATAATATTACAAAAGGCCGTTTCTAATCCCTTTTTAGACATATATTATTTGAATGATATTAGAAAAGAAGGAGCTGAATAGAGATATGGAATTTTGGTTTTATATTGGTTTTTTCATAGGGTGAAGTTATGATGTTAATCTAAAATTTTAGATGTCTATCTTGTTCTAGGACAAACATTTTGCTATTCTAATTATTGTTATAAAAAGAAAAAAGGAGAATCTATAACAATGATAAAAAGTATAAAAAGAGGTATTACATACGAAATTTTCTATGAAGTGTTAATGAACCTTAGAGAAGAGTTCCATAAAAATGGTAGATTGGATGATTCAAATGCAAAATTGGACGAGATTGTAAAATTACTGATAATGAGCTACTATGAGTCCAAAACAGGAACAAATAGATTTGATTTAGGTAAATTAAGTGAAATTGCAGAAGCTCGATATGGATTCAGAGAAAACATTGCACCAGTACTAAGAGATTTATTCGAAGAAATTTCAAAAGATGAAATGTTTTACAATAATGATGGTACAAATATCTTTGGTCCCAATCCAACCCTAAACATACAACCTTCCGAAAATGATTTTGCAAAAAATCTGGTAAAAGAAATTAGTAAAATCAACTTTTCTTATTTAATTAACGAAGGGGAAAGTTCTGACTTCGATTTAATTAACGAATGTTTTGGACACTTTGTCCGTGATAATTTTAGAAATAATAAAGAAGATGCACAATATATGACTCCACAAGAGGTAGTTTTCCCTGTCCTAGATATGGTGTTTTCAGATTTGTATAATGACAAAGACTTTAGAGAGCTATTAGTTGAAAAAGAAGGAAATTTCCTTATAATGGACCCAACTTGTGGTGTAGGAACATTACTAATTGAACCTTTAAGATATATTATAAAATATGTGGAAAAATTAGATTTACCACCCCATAAAAAAGAATCTATTATAAATAACCTAAAAAATAATTGTGTAATTGGCCAAGATAAAGTCGATAGAATGGTAAGATTATCAAAAATTAATATGTTGTTAATGGGAGCAAATATCTCCAATATATTTCATGGTAATAGTATTTTAAACGGGTCATATCTTGATAATTTCTTAGGGAAAGTAGATTTAATTGTAACTAATCCTCCGTTCGGAGCTATATATAATATAGCCGAAATAAAAAATTCAAAGCGCTACACAATTATTAACAATCTTAGTGAAGATTATACAAATATTGATTCTGAGTTAATTATGTTAGACCGTTGTGTAACTTTATTAAAGCCGAAAGGCAAATTAGTTATTGTTTTGCCGGACAGCGTTGTTTCTGCAAAAGGCATTTATGCAAAATTTAGAGAAGAACTTTTAAAAATTTGTGATATTAAAGCTATTATTGATTTACCAGCTGTAACTTTTGCTCAGGCGGGAACCAGAACAAAAACTGTTATTATTTACCTTGAAAAGAAAAAAACTATTGGAAATACTATTTTCATGTCCATTTGCAATGATATTGGTTATGATGTAAAGGAAAGAAAAGGAGTTCCGGTTAAGATTGAAAAAGGTCAAAATCAAATGTATATGATTTCAAAAATATACATTAATTCGATAAAGAAACTAAATAAGAGTAATTATGAAATTCTATGCGAAGAACCATCCTGTACCTTAGTGAATGAGTCTAATTTGATTGATAATTTTCTAACTCCTAATTTTTACAAATCCAATCGGTTAAAGACCCTTGCAATTCTTGAGTCAATAGATAAATCAATATTTGATATCGTAGAGCTAGGGGCAATAACTGAATCACCGAAAAGGAAGCGCCACCATGTAAGTGAAAACATTAAACATATAAGTATCTTGCACATAAATCCAGATGGAACAATTGATTTAAATGCTGTAAATGATTTTAAACCTGTTTCCAAGGGAACTGAATGCTATAAAGGTGACGTTTTGTTTTCAAGAATTAATCCTAGAATCCCAAGGATTGCTGTAGTACCGGATTTCGACAAACAACTAGTTTGTTCAAATGAATTCGAAATTCTGGTACCAAAGCACGGATTAAATCCATACCTTCTTTATATACTTTTAAATATGGAAATAGTACAAAATCAAATTGAATCTTTAACGGCAGGTACATCATCTTCACATAATCGAATCAAATCAGACCAACTCCGAAGTATACTTATTCCTATCCCTAAAAAAGGAAGTAAAATATACGACGAATTTATTAAAATCGGCTTGGAAGTAGAAGAAGCAATTAGATTAAAGTATACTGCCACTAGAAATCTTGATGAACAAAAAGCACATTTAAAATCACTTATTGGTGTATAAAAAAAACAAGGGCAAAAGCCCTTGTTTTTTTATTGCTCCATTTGTCGAGCTAAGAATCTTGCTGCCGTTTCGACAGCCTTATGCTCTACCTCGCCCAAATTCTTATCTCTTGATAAAATAACAACTGCTCCAATCGGGTCACCATTTGCGACAATCGATTGCATAAGATTTCAATCTTTCTGTATGTCCGTCGACTATTTCCACTTCACTCTCTTCCGTGTGAAGTACAGATTGCCGTTCCTCCATCACTTTTTCAACTAATGAACTAACTTTTTTGTTAAGAAATTCCTTCTTAGAAACACCTGCTACAGCAATAAACATATCGCGGTCGCAAATTAAAACAGGATGACCCAAACTGTCAAACAAGGCTTCTGCATATTCTGTCGCAAAATCACCTAATTCATTAATCGGTGAATATTTTTTCAAAATTACTTCTCCATCTCGGTCAACGAAAATTTCTAAAGGGTCTCCTTCTCTAATTCGTAAAGTTCTACGAATTTCTTTGGGAATTACCACTCTTCCTAAATCGTCAATACGACGAACTATTCCAGTTGCCTTCATCTAAGATACCTCTCCTTCATCGTGTAGTTTATATTTAAATAACTACATGTTACAGTTAGTATTAATCAAATAATTGCTTCTATACAAAAATAAAGGGAAGTTGTTACTTAAAACACAAAAAAGAGGGATACATTTGTACCCCTCTTTGATTAGTTAAACTTATATATTTGAATTTCTCCATTCATATCTTCTTCGGCATGAAATATTAGTTCTGAACCTTGAGTATTTTCAAGTTCCACTTTCAATTTTTGGAATCCATCTTCTCTTCCGTTACCATGTCTTGCAAAGTTTTCATTTGTTTTGTTTCTAGGAGGGAATAATTGGAAGTTAACGCTTGGTCTGCCTGTTGTATTTTGAAATTTTGGATACCCAAGTTTATTCATCCATTCAATATATCGTTGTTTCAAAACATTATGCTCTTTGACATTGACTTTCCAAATTCTAACCCTAAACTTCTCGTTGGTATTAAAATCCATCGATACCAAAAAAAGTTTATCATATTCAAGAAATGCTTCCATTCCCGCTACATTTACCGCTGTAAAGTTCCACCTTGGTGCAACAGCACCTCTTTTGTCTAATGAATCAAGGAAATTCGCGGATTTAACCTCAGACCCATCAATTAAATCATCCCCTTTTCCTCTCATGCCTTGCCCGGGTATCTGAGTTACGAGTGATACAAGATGCTGTGCAATATATCCTGTATCAATTTGAGCAGTTTGGCTGGTTAGTGTGCTCCAAATCGATAATTTTTCCCTTTGTTCAACTACTTGTTCCTTTAGTAATTTTTTTGCAAGCTCCATTCTATCCTGTTCACTAAGTGTCTCGAGTATTACTTTAGATAGTGTTACCCGTTCATCTACTGAAAGTTGCCGAATATTGAATCTTTTGGTAATATCACTAACTATGTCATTGATTTTTTGATTTTCTTTTTTCCCCTTTGTATACAAATTCATAACTGTTTCTTTTAGTGTCAATTCATCTGCAAGTAACATTTTCCAATCCCCTTTCATTTATTAGATTCAATTACATTTTAATACATTTTTTGAGAGTCATCAATATTTTTTTTGAGGTTTATCAATATTTTATTTGAGATTTATCAAAAAAAAAAAAAAAAAAAGAGAGGGAATTGCATTCCCTCTCCTAAAAATATTTTTTATTTATAATTAATGCAAAATACGCAAAAGAGTTAGCTGAATCAAAAAACCTCATTTACTTATGATACGGCTCCCCCCGGTTAATGCGAAACGCGCGGTAAATTTGCTCGAGCAAAATGAGGCGCATGAGCTGGTGTGGAAACGTCATTTTCGAAAACGACAGCGTCTCGTCGGCGCGCGCCATCACTTGTTTGCTTAAGCCGAGCGAACCACCGATGACAAACACCACTTTGCTTTTGCCGTAGGTGGCGAGCTCATCGAGACGGGCGGCAAATTGTTCGGACGATTTCATCTTCCCTTCAATCGCGAGCGCGATGACGTGGGCGTCATGGGGGATTTTCGCCAGAAGCCGTTCCCCTTCGCGCTCTTTGATTTGTTCCTCCTCAAGTTCGCTCGCCCGCTCCGGCGTTTTTTCATCGGCGACTTCGATAATGTCGATTTTGGCGTACGCGGACAGCCGCTTTGTATATTCATGAATTCCAGCGATTAAATATTTTTCCTTCAATTTACCCACAGCGACAATGAAAATATGCACAAACAATCCCTGCCTTATAAACAGCTTATCAACAGAATTTATCCACATATACACAATACATATCCACATATTGTGAAAAAACGGTTATCCTCCTACAGCATATACCGCTCGTCTTTCACAAAAATCGCATTGTTTTCCGCTGTTATCCACAGGCAGGAGATCCGGCGCCTGTTCTGTTTCATCTACATATTGATCAATGGCGATGTCGACATGTTCTTCACATGTGAATATCATCATTCTCGCCCCTCTCCTTGTGGAAAAAAGAAGGAGCGTTTTCGCTCCCTCCGTTCGCTTTCGCTTAATAGGATTCGCGCGCCAGCTTCATCGTAACTGTGCGTTTTTTTCCATCACGATAAAACGTGACTTCCATCCGGTCGCCGATCGATTTTTTCGTGTACAAATACTTGCGCAAGTCAAGCACATTGCGGATTTTTTCGCCGTCAAGCGCCACGATGACATCAAACTGTTTTAAGCCCGCCTGTGCGGCCGGCGACATCGGCACGACTTGAATGACCGCCACTCCTTCCGTTACGTTCGGCGGCAAATGAAGCGTCGCCTGCCAATGATACGATGGGATGTCGCTTAGCGAGCGAAGTTCAACACCCATATATGGACGGCGCACTTGTCCGTATTTTTCTAAGTCCGAAATGATCGGAATGGCCGTGTTGATCGGAATCGCGAACCCGATGCCTTCAACCGCCTCTTGGGCGATTTTCATCGAGTTGATGCCGATGACTTGCCCTTTGATATTGACGAGAGCTCCGCCGCTGTTTCCTGGGTTGATCGCCGCATCCGTCTGCAATACTTCTGCGTTCCAGTCTGGAGCGCCGTCTTGGTCCAAATCGACTTCGACCGTCCGGTTCGTTCCAGAAATAATACCTTGCGTCACCGATCCGGCGAACTGCAAACCGAGCGGATTGCCGATGGCGATGACCGGCTCGCCTGGCTTCAGCGTATCAGAATTGCCGAACTGGGCAACTTTTTTCACATGCTTCGCGTCAATTTCCAAAACGGCTAAATCCATAAGCACATCGCTGCCGAGCAGCTTCGCCGGCACTCTCGTTCCATCTTTTAAGCTCACTTCAAGCTGGCTGGCGTTTTCGATAACGTGGTGGTTCGTGACGATAAACGCCCGGCCTCCCGCTTTCTTGTAAATGACGCCCGATCCGACGCCAGTCTCGCCTCCTTGCGACCAGAAGCCCGCTGCTTGAATATTGACAACGCCGACAACCGCGTCTGACACTTGGTCGATCGCCTTTGTCACCGCCGTCGTCACATCAACGAAAACACGCTGCCGAATCGGTGGAGTTCCATTTTCCTTTGGCTCTTCCTCTGCTCTTTGATTCGGCACAACATTATATGGGAGGATATCCCAGCGAGAAAGCGCCGGAATGGACATGAGGACGAGGAGTCCTCCTAACACGGCCCCGACAAGCGCGGAAACAAACGATCCGCTGCGCCGCTTCCTCCTCGTTTGTCCGTACGGCTCATAATGGTCGTCGTAATATCCCATACTCGCCATCCTTTCCACATTCGTCTCCATCCCTCATTATAATCATGAACAGGAGAAAAAATCCAACAAACGCGTTTTCCTCAGTTTCGGCAAAACGGGCTTTATACATACGCCAATGCCGTTGCCCGGCGCGGATCGGTATCGTACAAATGAAAGCGGGCGCCGACCGCTAAGCCTTTCTGTTCCAACACTTGCGTCACGGTCATGCGCGCCAGCTCTTTCATATTGTTATCTTGGCTCAAATGGGCCAAATAAATTTGCTTTGTCCGGTCGCCGATCACGTCAGCAAGCGCCAAGCCCGCTTCCTCATTCGAAATATGGCCGACATCGCTTAAAATGCGACGCTTGACGCTCCATGGATATCTCCCCATCCGCAGCATACCGACGTCATGATTGCTTTCAAACACGAACACATCCGCGTTTTCAATCGTCTTTTTGATCCGCTCGCTCACGTAGCCGGTATCGGTGAGCAGCACAAGCTTTTTCCCTTCATAATGGAAAACGTAAAACATCGGCTCGGCGGCGTCGTGAGAGACGCCGAACGATTCGACGTCGACATCGCCAAACGTCCTTACAGTGCCGAGCGGAAAGACAAATTTTTGCTCGGCCGGAATGTCGCCGACCGCTTGTTCCATCGCCTGCCACGTTTTTTCATTGGCATACACCGGCAACCGATATTTGCGGGCGAGGACGCCAAGCCCTTTAATATGGTCGCTATGTTCATGGGTGACAAGCAACGCATCGAGTTGCCCCGGATGGCGGCCGATCTCAGCAAACAGTTCCTCAAGCTGCTTGCCGCTCAAACCAGCGTCAACAAGCAGGCGCTGGCGGTCTGTCTCAATGTAAAAGGCGTTGCCGGTGCTGCCGCTGGCCAGCACACTAAACCGCATCGTCATGTTCTTTCACTCCAGCACATTTCCTTGATCATTGATCACTTGCCCTTCAAACGCATTGACGAAATAGTCTTCCTTCCGATTGACAACGATATGCCAAGTTGGAGTCAACACTTGGGATGCAGTAAATTGAACAAGCCCGTAATAGCCAAGCTCCACTTTCGTGACGCGGTCACCCGGCTGCAGATGCCCTTTTCGGTACAACGTCTCAATGGCTTTAATTGCCGGGACGATATCTTGCTTGCGTTCGTACTTTTCCAATTCGCTGAGCATCGTCTGTTCATACGACAGCGCTTCTCGTTTCCCGTTGACATGGATGACGAGCTTGCTGTTTTCATTGCCGTAAATCATTTTGCCGTCATACACTTGGTAGCAGGTCAAGATTCCTTGCTTTTCATCAAACGACCAAAAAGCATATTGCCCGCCGCCGATGATGTAGCGTTGCAAAAACTCACGCAGCTGGTATGGATCGTCAATCGGCAGCGCAATCGGATCGATGAATGTTCCTTTGACTTTCGTTTCTCCTTCGATTCTCACTTTTTGCCCGGGCAGCTTTTTTACATCTGCCATGGTGAATGAGCGGCTTTTGCCGCTGACATACGCCGCTTTCGTCACTTCCTTCGGCAGCTCGACGTACGTAATGCCGTTCGCCTCAAGCTGCTCTTCAATCGTCGTTTCCAAAATGACATCAAGCTGGCTGCTGTTTCGTTTTTCCATAAACTGATAGCCTAAAAAACAGTCGAGGATGAGGAACACGATAATAAAAATGGTCTTTGTTTTACTCCAGTCCATTAGTTCCCCCTCCTCTCGCCTCATCGTCCATGTTCACCTTTTTCCATGTTTGTCCGTACAGGTAGAACCATGCCGGTTCAAGGCGGATGACTTTTTCCCGCTCCGGATCTTTGATGAGCTCATAGCCGATGACGATATCTTTGATGAGCGATTTGCGAACGCCTTTCGTCTGTTCGAACCAGTTGACGATCTCATGACCGGACGGCAGCGTTTTTGGTGTGCGGTTGCGATCCGCGATTTCAAGGCGAAAGAGCGGGCGCTGGTATTTCATCAAATCGGTCGCTCCCCACGTCTCTACGATTTCTGACATGCCGTATTCATTAAAAACTGGATAACCGTTGACGACGAGCCGGAAGGTGACTTTCCGATCTTCCTCACTCCAGCGTGCAAAATGATATAGATCCGTCCAACCGCCGTGCTCATTGATAAAATCAATGCTTTTTTGGATGATATGGGTTTCTTGCTCCGTTTGCCCCATATTTGAGACGCGCGCCGCTGGATTCACATACAGCAGCATTCGTTGAAGAAAATCGACGTCCATCAGCCGCGAACCGTCTGTATATTCTTCGCCAAATGGAATCAAATCTTTTTTGACAAAGCTTGGGTCGCTAAAGAGCGCTTCTTTAAACTTGTCTGCGTCCAACTCGTCGGTATAATATTGCAAACTGCTGAGCACCACTTCTTTTTCCGGCAAATACAACTGCTTTGTTTCGCTGACCGGATAAGCAAAATAACGCGGAAAATGGCTCGCTTCTTTCACCAACCGACCGATCGCCGACAAGGAAGCATCACTGGCAATCGCCTTGTAAATTTTGCGCTTGTCGGTCGCAATGAAGTAGATGGGAAACTCATCCTTCCCGCCAAGCGGGACAAGTATGCGGTCAAACGCCAATCCATCGAGCCGTCTGTCATCGATTGTGAAAATCAATTGGTATATGTCGATCGGCACCTCATCGGGGTAAATGATCTCGAGCCGCTCTTTGCCGTTTAGAAACGATAAAAACTTCCCTTGCGGAACAGAAGATGAAACGTCTTCGAAATCGTCAAGCGTCCACTTTTTCATTTCTTTCAGCACTTCATTTTTTTCTTCATCTTTCGTCACAGCATAGGAGACGCCGTTTTTATGAATGAGCATCTGCTTCGGCTGCACAACCATCGCCGTGTCCACTTGGGTGTTGCTGACTGACACATGCTGAATATATTCGTCATTTTGCAGCACATCGTATTTCGGATGATATGTCCATAAAGCAAACGTTAAGGTAATGCTGATGAGCACAAGCAACGTCAACACGATGGTTTTGATCGTTTCATACATCGCACCAGTCATCCTTTTGTTCACGTTCTAACGGCAACGTAAAATAAATCGTCGTTCCTTTATGCTCCTTGCTTTCCGCCCAAATGGTCCCGCCATGGGCTACGACGACTTCTTTGGCAATGGCCAGCCCAAGCCCCGTCCCTCCCAATTTGCGCGATCGCGCCTTGTCGACCCGGTAAAACCGTTCGAAAATTTTGGCCAAGTCGGCTTTCGGGATGCCGACTCCTTCGTCGCTGACGCTGACGATAATTTCATCCGCCAATTCACGGACGCGGAACGTAATCGTTCCACCTTGGGGAGAGTATTTCAACGCGTTGGAAATGATGTTATCCAACACTTGCGTAATTTTGTCTTCATCCACCTCAATAAAAATCGCCTCGCGCGGAATTTTGCGGACAAACCGGATGTTGTCGCTTTTCGTCAGCTCAAACCGGTCAATGACTTTATGGAAATAGGCAGAAAAATTGATCCACGTTTTCTTCAGCTTGTAGTCTTTGCTGTCGAGCTTGGACAGATGGAGTAAGTCGTTGACGAGCCGAATCATCCGCTCGGTTTCATTTTGCACGACTTGAATGAACCTTGGAGCGATGTCTTTATCTTGCCAAGCGCCGTCAGCGAGCGCTTCTAAGTAGCTTTTCATTGTGGTAAGCGGCGTGCGCAATTCATGCGACACATTGGCGACAAACTGCCGTCGCTCGCGGTCGATTTTTTCCTGTTCGGTAATGTCGTGCAAAACGACGATCAATCCGTTGACAAATCCGCCCTCTTTTTGAATCACCGACAACGACGCGCGCAAAATATACAGTTCCTCATCCGTGCTGAAATCTAAAATGAGGGAATCGCGCTCCTCAAGCAGCGTTTCAAACGTATACTGGTCGGCAATGCCAAGCACGTCGACGATCGAACTCGACAGCACTGTTTCACGTGAAACATTCAAAATGTTTAACGCTGCATCGTTAATGAGAATGACGCGCCCCCGGCGGTCGGTCGCGATCACGCCATCGGTCATATGCGTCAACACCGACTCGAGCTTGCGCCGCTCCCCTTCGGTTGTCGCCTGCGCTTCTTGCAATTTTTTCGTCAAATTGTTGAACGTCATCGCCAATTGGCCGATCTCATCGTAGCCATACACTTTGACCTTGCGGGAGAAATCTCCCCTTGTCATCGCCAGTGCTTGACGGCGCATATCGGAAATCGGCCGGGTAATCGTGCGCGACAAAAAAATGCCGAGTACGGCGGTAATGGCGAGAGCGATCCCCGTCCCGGTCGCCAAAATCATATTGATTTGCCGCATTTGCGAAAAGACGTTTTCCATCGAGGCGATGACGTAAATGACACCTTTGATTTCGCCGCTCGTTTTGATCGGAGTCGACGAAATGTACATGCGATGGCCTGTTTTCGAATCGAGCAGCATCTGGTCAACCATTTCACCCGTAACAAGCGAACGTTTTACGTAAATTTCCGTCGTCCGCTTCCCCACGATATTTTGCGTATACGGGTTGGACGTTGCCAACACTTTCCCTTTCTCGTCGATGACGCGCACTTCAGAAATGTCTTGGGAAACGAAATCGTGAAGAAGCGAACGGATGTCTTCTTCCAATGTCGGGCTTTTTTCATCGCGCTCCCGATTCATTGCCTGCTCGACGTTATAAGCGAGCAACGTCACCCGTTCGTTCAATGAGTTTTTAAAATTTTGCACAAGCTCCGTTTCCAGCTTGCGTACGAAATACACGCCGATGATTTGCATGGCGACGAGAATCAACAGCACATAAATAATGACAAACTTAAAATGAATCGAACGGAATGGACCTACTTTTTTCATGCCGACTCATGACTCCTGTTCCGGATTGCGCAAATAATAGCCGACGCCTCGCCTTGTGACGATCCAATTTGGATGGGATGGGTTGTCCTCTATTTTTTCACGCAGACGCCTTACCGTCACGTCAACGGTGCGCACATCTCCATAATAGTCGTAGCCCCAAACGGTTTGCAGCAAATGCTCGCGCGTCATTACTTGGCCGATATGCTTCGCCAAATAATGAAGCAGTTCAAATTCGCGGTGGGTCAGTTCAATTGTTTCCCCTCTCTTTTGCACGACATACGCGTCCGGACGGATGACGAGCGGGCCGATAACGATTTCATTTGTTTCATTTTCCTCTTCCTCTTGGTTGGCCGTTTGCGCATGACGGCGCAAGTTTGCCTTCACCCGCGCTAGGAGCTCGCGCGTGCTGAACGGCTTTGTCACATAATCGTCCGCACCGAGCTCCAACCCAAGCACTTTATCAATCTCGGAATCTTTCGCCGTCAACATAATGATCGGCATATCATACTTTTTCCGCACTTCGCGGCATACTTCCATGCCGTCTTTTAACGGCAGCATAATATCCAATAAAATCAAGTCCGGCATCGTTTCTTCGACTTTTTGCAGCGCTTCTTCGCCGTCGTAGGCGCAAATGACTTCATATCCTTCTTTTTGCAAGTTAAATTGCAAAATATCGGCAATCGGTTTTTCATCATCGACGACTAAAATGCGTTTTTCCATCTCGCACACATCCTTCCTTTTGCGATGGAATTCTATCATTACTAATTTACCACGTCGTGAACGTGAAATCATCCTTTGCTGATTGCCATTTTGAGGAGCCGATCAAAGAAAAAAGCATAGACGCATAGGCATCTATGCTTCGATCATTCTGTTGTTCGCGGCGCTCCGCTTACGCGTAGACGCTGCGGACGACGTTCGTTTGCGAACGGTCTGGGCCGACAGAAAAAATGGAAAGCGGAATGCCGGTGAGTTGGGAAATGCGCTCGACGTAATGGCGGGCGTTCGCCGGCAGCTCGTCTAAGCTTTTCACACCGGTGATGTCTTCCGTCCAACCCGGCAGTTCTTCATAAATCGGCTCGCATTCAGCCAATACTTTTAAGCTGGCCGGAAATTCCTCGATCACTTCGCCTCGGTAGCGGTAGGCGACGCAAATTTTCAACGTTTCAATGCCGGTCAACACGTCAATCGAGTTAAGCGACAAGTCGGTAATGCCGCTCACCCGGCGAGCATGGCGGACGACGACGCTGTCAAACCAGCCGACGCGGCGCGGACGGCCGGTCGTTGTCCCGTACTCGCGGCCGACTTCGCGAATGCGATCGCCGATTTCATCGTGCAGCTCCGTCGGAAACGGCCCGTCGCCGACGCGCGTCGTATAGGCTTTTGCCACTCCGACGACATGTTTGATCTTCGTCGGCCCGACACCGGCGCCGATCGTCACCCCTCCCGCGACCGGGTTCGACGATGTGACAAACGGATACGTTCCTTGATCGATATCGAGCATAACGCCTTGCGCTCCCTCGAACAAAACGCGGCGCCCTTCATCCAAGGCATTGTTCAATACGACCGATGTGTCACAGACGTATTTGGCGATTTGCTGGCCGTATTCGTAATATTCTTCAAAAATGTCTTCCAACCGGAAGCCCTCGACTCCGTACACTTTTTCAAACAGCATGTTTTTCTCCTTTAAGTTGCGCTCCAGCTTTTCGGCAAACACCTCGCGGTCAAGCAAATCAACGATGCGGATGCCGATGCGCGCCGCCTTATCCATATACGCCGGCCCGATTCCTTTTTTCGTCGTGCCGATTTTGTTTGCTCCTTTCCGCTCTTCCTCAAGCTCGTCCAATTTCAAATGGTACGGCAAAATGACGTGGGCGCGGTTGCTGATGCGCAAATTGTCGGTCGAAATGCCGCGCTCGTGCAAATACAAAAGCTCCGCAACGAGCGCTTTCGGGTCGACGACCATCCCATTGCCGATGACGCAAATTTTATCTTTATAAAAAATGCCCGATGGGATCAAGTGCAACTTATACTTTTCCCCGTTGAACACGATCGTGTGTCCGGCGTTGTTTCCCCCTTGATACCGGGCAATCACTTCCGCATTTTCCGATAAAAAATCCGTAATTTTCCCTTTCCCTTCATCGCCCCATTGCGTGCCGACAACAACGACTGACGACATGGCGAGCACCTCCAGTTTCCTCGGTCTAAACATTGTCAGTGTACCAGTTTTCAGTGATAAAGTCAATGAAACACGAACATTAAAAAGAAATATGGCATCTTTTATTCGTCTATTAATGTTTCGGAAGACTCTCTCTCTTCAACGCCGCGGGTGTAAGCGAGGAACTATTCAAAGGCCAAAAGAACAAAAAAAGGGGCCCCCGCCGGCAGCGCAGTCCGTCTTACGCCCCCGGCGGAATTTGCGCCTCATCGAAGCGGCGCTCTAAGTTGACAAATTTGTTGTACTCTTTAATAAAGGCGAGCTGCACCGTCCCAACCGGGCCGTTCCGCTGTTTGGCGATAATGATTTCAATGATGTTTTTGTTCTCGGAATCTTTATTGTAGTAGTCGTCGCGATACAAAAAAGCGACGATATCCGCGTCCTGCTCAATGCTCCCCGATTCGCGAAGATCGGACATCATCGGCCGTTTATCCTGTCGCTGCTCAACGCTGCGCGACAGTTGCGACAAGGCGATGACCGGCACTTCGAGCTCGCGGGCGAGCGCCTTTAATGAACGGGAAATTTCCGACACTTCCTGCTGGCGGTTTTCCCGGTTGCGCCCACTTCCTTGAATGAGCTGCAAATAATCGATCACCACCATGCCGAGACCGCTTTCTTGTTTCAAGCGGCGGCATTTGGCGCGAATGTCGCTGACGCGGATGCTCGGTGTGTCGTCAATATAAATGCCGGCATTTGACAAACTGCCCATCGCCATCGTCAGTTTGCCCCAATCTTCCGGCGTCAGCTTGCCCGTGCGCAAGTTTTGGGCGTTGATGTTGCCTTCGGCGCAAAGCATCCGCATCACAAGCTGCTGGGCGCTCATTTCCAAGCTGAAAATCGCGACATTTTCGTTCGTCTTCGTCGCCACATTTTGAGCGATGTTTAACGCGAAGGCCGTCTTCCCGACCGACGGCCGGGCGGCGACGATAATCAAGTCGCTGCGCTGAAATCCGGACGTCATTCGATCGAGTTCAGTGAATCCGGTCGGGATGCCGGTGATGTCTCCGTTCCGGCTATGGAGCATTTCAATGTTGTCATACGTCTGTACGAGAACATCTTTAATATTTTTAAAGGCTCCTGAGTGCTTCCGTTGGGAAACCTCCATAATTTTCCGTTCGGCTTCATCGAGCAAAACGTCAATTTCATCTTCCCTTGTATAGCCATCTTGAGCAATCGATGTCGCCGTGCGAATAAGGCGGCGAAGCACCGATTTTTCCTCAACAATGCGGGCGTAATATTCGACGTTGGCTGCTGTCGGCACCGAATCGGCAAGCTCGCTTAAGTAGGAGACACCGCCCACTTCCTCAAGCTGCTCCAAAGCAGCCAGTTCCGCCGTCACCGTCACTAAATCGACCGGCTCGCCTTTATCAGCGACGCGAAGCATGGCGTGGAAAATTTTTTGATGGGCCGCGCGGTAAAAGTCTTCGGGAATTAATCGTTCCGAGGCGAGCGTCAGCGCAGTGGGATCCAAAAACACAGCGCCAAGCACGGCCTGCTCGGCTTCAATGCTTTGCGGAGGAATTCGTTCTGAAAAAAGTTCGCTCATCGTCTCACCGCCTTTTCCCCCGTTTCATTTCCGTCGATAATGCCCCCGCCATAGCGGGCGGGGGCACCAGTGCTGCCGTTATTTTTGTTCCTTGACGTGCACTTTTAAGGTTGCTGTCACTTCCGGATGGAGCTTCACCGGTACGTTCGTATATCCAAGGGAGCGAATGGCATCAGCAAGCTCGATTTTCCGTTTGTCAAGCTTCAAGCCATGCTGGGCCTGAAGCGCCTCAGCGATTTGCTTGCTCGTGATCGAGCCAAACAAACGGCCGCCCTCGCCCGCTTTCGCCGGAATTTCCACCGTCAGCTTCTCGAGCTCTTCTTTCAGTTTTTTCGCATTAGCCAGCTCTTCCGCTGCTTGGCGCTGCTCTTTTTGTTTTTGCGCCTCGAGCGCTTTAATGTTCGCCGGCGTCGCTTCAATGGCAAGCCCTTGCTTGAACAAAAAGTTGTTCGCATAGCCGTCGGCAACGTCTTTGATTTCCCCTTTTTTCCCTTTTCCTTTCACATCTTTTAAAAAAATCACCTTCATGATGGCTTACCCCCCTCAAAATAGTCGTAAATCGCTTCACGCAGCTGCCGCTCCGCCTCTTCCACCGTCACTTCGGACAGTTGGGCGGCGGCGTTTGTCAAATGTCCGCCTCCACCCAGCCGTTCCATAATGACTTGCACATTGACATCGCCGAGTGAGCGGGCGCTGATTCCGACCGTCCCGTCGGACCGCTTGGAAATGACGAACGAAGCAACGACGCCGCTTAAAGTAAGAAGCGTATCGGCCGTTTGCGCAATCAACACTTGGTCATGCACCTCGTTTTCGCCCCCTTTGGCGATGGCGATGCCATGTTCATCGATCACCGCCCGTTCGATCAATTTCGCCCGTTTGACATAATTGGCGACGCTTTCCCGCAACAATTTTTGCACAAGCACCGTATCCGCTCCTTGGGCGCGCAAGTATGACGCGGCGTCGAACGTCCGCGAGCCGGTGCGGAGCGTAAAACTTTTCGTGTCGACGACGATCCCAGCAAGCAAGGCGGTCGCCTCAAGCATCGTCAGCTTCATCCGTTTTGGTTGGTACTCTAACAGCTCAGTAACAAGTTCGGATGTCGAGGAAGCATACGGCTCCATATAGACGAGAATCGGCGCTTCAATGAACTCTTCGCCGCGGCGATGGTGATCAATGACGACGATATGGTCGGTGCGATACAATAGACGCTCTTCAATGACGAGCGACGGGCGATGCGTATCGACGACAATGAGAAGCGTATCCTCGGTGACGAGCTCGAGCGCCTGCTCCGGCTTTAAACATCTTGACCATAATTCAGCATGTTTTTTCATTTCTTCAAGCAACCGTTGCGCCCCGGCGTCGGTTCTTGCCGGATCGATCACGATAAACCCTTCCTTTTGGTTCGATTGGACGACTTTTAAAACGCCGATCGCCGCTCCCATGGCGTCCATATCGGGATATTTATGCCCCATGATAAGCACTTTGTCGCTTCCCGCAATCAGTTCGCGAAGCGCATGAGAAATGACGCGGGCGCGGACGCGCGTCCGCTTTTCCATTGGGTTCGTTTTGCCGCCGTAAAACTTCACTTTTCCATTTCCTTGCTTAATCGCGACTTGATCGCCGCCGCGGCCCAACGCTAAATCCAAGCTTGATTGAGCGAGCGCCCCGAGCTCGGGGAGCGGGGATACGCCGGCGCCGATGCCGATGCTTAGCGTCAGCTGGGCATGATGCTTTGCCGTCTGCTCACGCACTTCGTCAAGAATGGAAAATTTGCTTTTCTCGAGCCGCCCAAGAATATGCTCGTTCAATACGGCAATAAATCGGTCGGATGATGTCCGTTTCAAAAAAATTCCATAGTCGTTCGCCCACCGGTTCAACACGGAAGTGACGAGGCTGTTTAGTTGACTTTTTGCCTGATCGTCCATCCCTTGCGTAATCTCATCATAATTGTCAAGAAAAATAATGGCGAGCACCAGCCGTTCCGCTTCGTACTGCCGCTTCAATTCCAGATGCTCAGTAACATCGAAAAAGTAAAGAAGCCGTTCAGGGCGGCGGATGACCACTTTCAGCTGCTTTCCGTTCAATTCGACGATCTCTTCGTCCGTTTTTCCCCTTTTCACAAAAGCGGCCAACGATTCGGAAAGCTCGGCGAGAGAGCGGCCGACAAGCGTCTGCTCCTTAAAGCAGGCGGCCAAAAAACGGTTCGACCACTCGATTTCTCCCTCTTCATCGATGAGCATAATGCCGATCGGCATTTGCATCAACGCTTCCTCGCCTACTTTTTTCACCCGGTGCGACAAATTGGAAATATAGTGCTCCAACTCTTTATGCAAGGAGCGTTGCGCCCCAATGACATAATAAAGCACAAACCCGACGCCAAGAAAGGCGACGAGGCCGAGCAGCCATTGGAAGTAAAACAAACCGATCGCCATAAGCACCGCCAGGGCGGCTAACGCATATAACGGATAGCGATACGCTTTCCTTTCATAAAAATGGGACATTCAAGT
This sequence comes from Geobacillus vulcani PSS1, assembly GCF_000733845.1. Classification (GTDB taxonomy): domain Bacteria; phylum Bacillota; class Bacilli; order Bacillales; family Anoxybacillaceae; genus Geobacillus; species Geobacillus vulcani. The sequence continues at coordinate 955,688 of NZ_JPOI01000001.1, read as the reverse complement.
CAGCTCCTACACTGAAAGAAATGACTCACCTTATCCAATTATCATATGCGGCGGCGCAAATCAAATCCTAAATCAATTATACCGAATATCACCACAAGATAAAGTAGAAAAGGCAGGAATAAGCAAACGACCGTCCCTAACGCCACCACACCTTTGCCAATCCCTTTTTTGTAAGCGGCGTAGTAAAGAAACGAAAATCCTTGCACGATCATCGCCAGCTGCAACACATACGATACGTTCAATACGGCGATATAGGCAAACGATCCTTCTTTGAACGGGAACAAGGAGAAAAGGAGCACGAAGACATACACCCACAATACGTTTTTCGGCCACGTCAACTCGCGAAACGGCGGCCATGAACCGACCGGCAGCTTCAGCCTCTTCATCACCGGCAGCGAGACAATGATCGTCGCGTACGCCAGCGCAAACGAAGCAATGACAAACAGCGTCGGAACCATATAGCCGATCAGCTTCAGTCCTTGTTCGAACTGCCTTTGCATCTCCAAAGGCGGCGCTTGTCCCATTCCCTTCATGAGGCGCATCGCGGTGTCAAACGACTCACGCACGAGCGCAAGCGTATCCTGGATCATATCGACGTGCAAAAATTGAATCGAGATGATGTAATCAAGCACGATATTCGCCAAAAATACAAACGCGCCGACTAGAAGAACAAGATAACGGTTTTTCTGTTTCGAAAGCGTCGCGCCAACCGCTATGCCAAACGTGCCGAACATCAACGCCATCGGCAACGCCAAAAGCGAGCCGATCAAACCGGAGATGACAAGGGCCGCTGCCAGCAGCAACATAGCTGGAATCCATCCATGGCGCATCGTAAACACCATAAACGGAAGCGCTAAAAACAAAGCAGCGACAATCCCGATGACCGGCGCGTACAGCGCAAGCAAAAACAAAACAGCAAACAGCGCGAGCTCAATCGCCGCTTCGGTGAGGGCGTGCGTTTTTCGCAATGGACGTTCCCCTTTCTTTCACGTGATATAAAAAAAGCAGTAAGGATCCCCCTTACTGCTTGCTTTCGGCTCACTCGTCCGCAACATACGGCAGAAGCGCCATTTGACGCGCACGTTTGATCGCGACCGTCAATTTGCGCTGATATTTCGCGCTCGTTCCCGTTACACGGCGCGGCAAAATTTTGCCGCGTTCGGAAATGAATTTTTTCAGCAAATCGACATCTTTGTAGTCGATATGCGTAATGTTGTTCGCCGTGAAGTAACATACTTTGCGGCGTTTGCCACGGCCGCCTTTCCGTCCTGCCATGCTTGTTTCCTCCTTTCCACTGCCATCGTTCCCTCATCGGTGGAATAGCCCACTGTCTGCGCGTTGTTTAGAGACAGAGGCTTCAAGCGACTTGTGTATTAAAACGGCAAATCGTCATCAGAAATATCGATCGGCTGGCCGTCATTGGCGAAAGGATCGTCGTCGATGCGGCCAACCCCTTTTTCATCCGGATATCGGTGGTTCTGATCTTGTCCGAATGGGAACGGATCCCCGTAGTAGCCGCCTGCTGTTGCCCCTCGCTGCTCGCCTGCTCCTTTCGGCTCAAGAAATTGGACGCTATCAGCCACCACTTCCGTCACGTACACGCGCCGACCTTCTTGATTTTCATAGCTGCGGGTTTGCAGCCGCCCATCCACGCCAGCCAAACTTCCTTTTTTTAAGAAGTTGGCAACGTTCTCCGCCTGGCGGCGCCAAACAACGCATTGAATAAAATCCGTTTCCCGCTCGCCCTGCTGGTTTGTAAACGGGCGGTTGACCGCGAGCGTAAACGTGGCAACAGCCACTCCGCTTGGAGTGTAGCGCAACTCCGGATCTCTCGTTAACCTGCCGACCAAAATGACGCGGTTGATCATCAGAACCACCTCTTCATCCTATCAAAAAGATTATTCTTCTTCTTTGACGACGATATGACGGATGATGTCTTCGCTGATGCGCGCTAAGCGGTCGAATTCTTGCACCGCTTTCGGCTCCGACATGACATTGACAATCATGTAATAGCCGTCGCGGTATTTTTGAATTTCGTAGGCTAAGCGGCGCTTGCCCCAATCCGTCACGTTCGTAATCTCCGCGCCGTTTTCTTTCAACACGTTGTTGAACCGTTCGACGAGAGCTTGTCTCGCTTCATCGTCCATGTTCGGGCGGATGATGTACATGATTTCGTACTTTCTCACGCTCGTCACCTCCTTTTGGTCTAAGCGGCCCTTCCATTCGAAGGGCAAGGAGCAATCACCAATTACTCACATTTGTTGATTATACCATGACCAACAACGATAAGCAAGGCAGTGTACCGCATTCCGCCGGCGCAAACATCTTCCAGCCTTGTCGGCAGAAACGATGGGCAAGCGGCTGCTCTGTTTCCTTCATCGTCGCAACATGCGGGCCTGTTTAGACGTTGAATCGGAAATGCATAATATCGCCGTCTTGCACTTCGTAGTCTTTTCCTTCCAGGCGCACTTTTCCAGCTTCGCGCGCCGCCGCCATCGAGCCGGCGGCGACGAGGTCATCGTATGACACCGTTTCTGCGCGAATAAACCCACGCTCAAAGTCGGAATGAATGATGCCGGCACATTGCGGCGCTTTCATGCCTTTGCGGAACGTCCACGCCCGCACCTCCTGCTCGCCGGCAGTGAAAAATGTCGCCAGTCCGAGCAGGCTGTAAGCAGCGCGGATGAGCTGGTCAAGGCCGGACTGCTCAATGCCGAGCTCCTGCAAAAATTGCCGTTTTTCCTCGTCATTGAACTCAGCGATTTCCTCTTCGATTTTGGCGCAGACGACGATGACTTCCGCGTTGTCGCGCTTCGCAAACTCGCGCACGTCCTTGACAAATGGATTGCTGCTAGGGTCGGCGACATTTTCTTCGCCGACATTGGCGACGTAAAGCATCGGCTTTATCGTCAACAAATGCAGCTGCTTGACGACTTTCATCTCTTCGTCGGAGAATTCGAGTGTGCGCGCCGGCTTGCCGGCTTCAAGCGTCTCCTTTAACCGCCGCAAAATATCGTATTCGTACGCCGCCTCTTTATCCTTTTGCTTGGCGATTTTGCCGACCCGCTCGATTCGTTTGTCAACCGTCTCTAAATCGGCCAACACAAGCTCCAAATTGATCGTTTCGATATCGGCGAGCGGATCGACTTTGCCCGCCACGTGGGTGATGTTTTCATCGCTGAAGCAGCGGACGACTTGGCAAATCGCATCGACTTGACGGATGTGGGACAAAAACTTGTTGCCAAGCCCCTCTCCTTTGCTCGCCCCTTTGACGATGCCGGCGATATCGGTAAATTCAAAAACAGTCGGCACTGTCCGCTTTGGGCGAAACATTTCCGTCAATACATCGAGCCGCTCATCCGGCACTTCGACGACACCGACGTTCGGCTCAATCGTGCAAAACGGATAGTTGGCTGATTCAGCCCCTGCTTTCGTAATGGCGTTAAACAACGTCGATTTGCCAACGTTCGGCAAGCCGACGATTCCTGCTGTCAATCCCATTTGTTTCACTCCTCTTTCCCGTTCACATCTTTCCTCATTATATGGGCTGGCGCGGAAAATGACAAGCACGCCGCAAACAGGGAGTTTTTCCGCCGGACTGTTCCTGAAAAGGCAGCTGTAGACCGTTTATCTTTCTTCTGGCGCTATTTTTTCAACGTTGACCAAACAGTCGTACAACGTACTGCCACAGCCGTTGTCCGACTCTAAATCAGATGTGAGCACATTGACCGGTCCGCCGAATGCCCCCCACTGCCCTTCGTCGATGTTCACCGTACCTGGGTAGGCCCGGTCAAGCACCTTGACCGTTCCGACGAGCGAGCCGCGATCGTTGTAAACCCGCACCTGATCGCCATCGGCGAGCCCTTTTTTCGCAGCGACGTCGGCCGCCACCTCAATGCGCACCACCTGCAGCGCCGGAATGAGCGGGTAATGTTGCGAGTGGTTGGAGCGGAGCGGATGGATCGTCAACAGCCGATACGGATATTTGGCGGCCAATGATGGATTGGCCTCCTCCGATTCGGCCGGATACATGATTTGCAGCCGGCCGTCCATCCCTTTTTGCTTGGCGACGGACGACGTGAATTCATATTTGCCGCTCGGTGTTTGGAAGCGGCGATCGCGCCATGGCACCGGTTCGACAGGTAAGAGGATGCGATGTTCCGCCTTCAGTCGTGCAAGCGTAATGCCATACTGTTCCAATGGGCGGAGCGCCATCGCTAGAAATTGCTCGCGCGTATAGGCAAAATCGTCCCCAAACCCGAGCCGTTTCGCCAACTCCGTCCAAATCCAAAGATCCGGCTTCGCTTCGCCAGGTGGGTCGACCAATTTCGGCCCGTAGTTCAAATATGCATGGTACATCGATGAGCAATAGACGTCTTCCTCTTCAAACGAAGCCGCTACTGGCAAAACATAATCAGCCATTGCAGCCGTATCGGTCATGAACTGTTCAAACACTACCACCGTCTCAACGGAAGCGAACGCTTTTTTCATCAAATTTGTGTTCGGCACTTGAGCAAGTGGGTTGCCGCACGTGACGATCACCATGCCGATGGGTGGATCATCCGCCCGTAATATCTCTTCCGCCTGCTTCATCATCGTCCATGTACGCGAAGCCGTTTTCCGCTCCGGGAGCGTCAATGCTGCCTTATCGAAACATTCGCTTACTTGCAAGTTCCCAAAGTTCGCCCCTCCACCGGGAATGCCAACGTTGCCGCTTGCCGCAACAAGAGCGTCAATCCACCGGATCGTATTGCCACCGTTCGCATAGCGCTGCATGCCAAGTCCGAGATACGTTGCGGTCGGCCTGTCCCCGTAAAGCCGGGCCAGCTCTGTCATTTGATCGCGGCTAACACCGGTATGCTGCTCAATCTCCACCAGCGAAATGGTCTGCAATAGTTGTTTGACATCATCGAACCCAATTGTGTGTTGCTCGATAAAGGCCCGATCCTCCAACCCGAGTCGAAGCAGCTCTTTCATAATGCCCATCGCCAAAAAAGCGTCCATTCCCGGTTTCACGCATACGTACCGGTCGGCGATGCGCGCCGTCGGGCCAAACAGCGGATCGATGACCACAATTGTCGCCCGACGTTTTTTTGCGGCAAGCAACCGCTCGAATAAATGCATGTTCGTGCGGGCAACGTTTCGCCCCCAAATGATGATATGGCGGCTGTTGTCGATATCTTCTGGCGCATGGCTGTAGGCGTTGCCAAAATCCCATGTCTGCGCCTCAATGCCCGCGCCCCAGCAAAGGCTGCCGATCAGCTCTGTTGCGCCACCATAGCAATTGAAAAAACGCTTGTCCAAATTTTTCAGCAGCCCATTGTTGGCATAATCATGGCTGTGAAGTACAGCAGTCGGCCCAAACCGTTCTTTCAATTCCTGCATTTTTCTTGCGATGTCATCAAGCGCCTCTTCCCAAGAAATGCGAACGAACTGCCCGTTTACTTTTTTCAACGGATAGAGAAGGCGTTCTTTGGCGTTTACCCGCTCTTTCAACATTCGCCCGCGTCCGCAAATGTTCCCTTTCGTGATGGGATGGTGTTCGTCGCCGTCAACGCGTACGACTTTCCCTTCGTTCACCGTCACCTTCAGCCCACATACGTCCCAGCAGTTGAGCGGACATGATGTCACATGCGTCGTTTCCGTCATTTTCTCCCTCCCCCTTCGCAACAAAAGAGCATGGCCTCGCCGCCATGCTTCATTTGCTTATTCTTCATGCTTGACGAGCACTTTTTTCATTTTGCGGATAAACTCTTTGCGAGGCAGCAAAACGCTATGGGCGCACCCTTCACATTTAATGCGGATGTCAGCGCCCAAGCGGATCACTTTCCAACGGTTCGTTCCACATGGATGCGGCTTTTTCATTTCGACGATATCGTATAGGCCGAACTGTTTCTCTTCCATCGATCCACCTCCCTATGACAACGATTGCTCCCGTTGCGGCTTTGCCTCCGGCTGTTCTTGTCCATCGCGGCGATGCAACACAAGCCGCGGGTATGGGATTTCGATCCCCCGTTCATCCAACAGCATTTTGACTTCCTTGCGGATCGCCCGAGCGACCGCCAGATGGCGCATCGGTTTCGTTTCGCACGTGATGCGCAATATGACTTCCGAGCTGGCTAAATTTTGCACGCCAAGCAATTCCGGCGGAGCAACCATGTCTTCATACTTCGCCGGCAGCTGCGGAAGAAGCTCGCGGATGGCTTCCTCCGCCTCTTCAATGTCTTCTTCATAGGCGATGCTGATGTCGACGACAGCGAGACTGTTGTGCAGTGAATAGTTCGTCACTTGCGTGATGCTGCCGTTTGGCAAAATGTGCACTTCTCCGGTCCAGCTTTTAATTTTCGTCACCCGAAGCCCAATCGTTTCAACATATCCTTCAAAATTGCCGATGCGCACATAATCGCCGACCGCAAACTGATCTTCAAAAATGATGAAAAATCCAGTGATGATGTCTTTCACTAAGCTTTGTGCGCCAAAACCCACGGCCAGCCCGACGACCCCAGCCCCGGCGAGCAGCGCTTTGACGGGAACGCCAAACGTATCTAAAATCATCAAGAGCGCAATAAAATATAGTACGTACGTAATGACGTTGTCGAGCAGCCGAACGAGCGTCGCCTCCCGTCGTTCAGAAATGCGGATCGGCGCCTTCTGTCGCACTTTGAACATGTTATGAACGGCAATTTTCAATACTTTCACCGCGATGGCGCATATGAGTAGGATAAGAACAATCTTCAGCGCCCCTTTTCCGATCTGGAACCATAATTTCTCATCTATCAAAAATGCGAACAATCGGCTAATCGTTTTTTCCATCGTGTTCAACGTTGGCGACACCTCAATCTTTTTTCTTGTTCTGCGCTTTTATTTTAACAAGACCGGCCGCTGATTTGTAGCCCGATCTCCCATTATCGCGAAGAAAAGCAAGAAAACGAACATGAAATGTATATCATTCTTTTATTTTCCGTATACTGTTAATACTTTTGAAACGAAAGTAGGAGTGAAGCGAATGAGCATACCATCGATATTTTTCTCGTCCAAGGAGGAAAGAGACCGCGTGTTTTACAATGAGCAAGGGGCGGTGTCGTCGATTGCTTGGCGGGTCGCCTCACTGCTTCCCGACCCGCTCGTTCAGCCGGTCGCTATCGTTTGCATCGGCACGGACCGCTCGACCGGCGATTCGCTTGGACCACTCGTCGGCACGATGCTAAAAGAGAAGCCGATGGCTCGCTTCCACGTATATGGCACACTCGAAGAACCGATCCATGCCGTCAATTTGGAAGAAAAGGTAGAAGCGATCCGGCTCATTCATGGCGACCCGTTCATGATCGCGGTCGACGCCTGCCTTGGGCGGCTGAAAAGCGTCGGCGCCATCACGATTGCCAAAGGACCGGTCCGCCCCGGCGCCGGGGTCAACAAACAGCTTCTTCCCGTCGGCGACGCCCATATTACCGGGGTGGTCAATGTGAGCGGGTTTATGGAGTTTTTTGTTCTGCAAAATACACGCCTTCACCTTGTCATGAACATGGCGAAAACCATCGCCAACGGCATTTACGAGGCAGAACGATGGATCCTTCGAAAAGAGCGGCTCGCCGCCCCTCCGCTCTCAACAGACCGGCATTTATGGTAGGCGGCAAATTCCCCTCTTGGTCAGCTGTTCAAGGAGGGGATTTCTTTTCTGCCCGTCCAAAACGACCAGTCGTTAAACGAGTGAAAGAATGAAAACGGCGGCTGCCATAATGAGAATGCTCGGCAGCAAATTGGCCACGCGAATGTTCGTCAAACCGAGCATATTGAGTCCAATAGCCATAATTAAAATGCCGCCGGTCGCCGTTGATTCGGCGATGAACGAATCGAGTACTTCCTTCGGCACAAACCGTTCGATTTGCGTCGCCAACAGCGCAATGCTCCCTTCATAAATAACGACCGGCAAGGCGGAGAAGATGACGCCGATGCCGAGCGTCGTTGTCAAAATGACACTGGCAAAACCGTCTAAAATCGATTTCGTATACAAGACGCTATGGTCGCCGCGCAGCCCGCTGTCAAGCGCTCCAACGATGGCCATCGCCCCGATGACAAACAACAGCGTCGCGCTGACAAACCCTTTCGCAATGCTTCCTTGCTCGTTTCCACCCACTTTCACCTCGAGCCATTGACCGAGCCGGTTCAGCTTTTCCTCCCAGTTCCACCACTCCCCGAGAATGCCGCCGAAAACAAGGCTGAAAATAACAACGAGAAACTGTTCGCTTTTCATTCCCATTTGTATGCCAAGCAACGCCACCGTAAGTCCAATCCCCCCCATCACCGTTTCCTTTACCCGTCCGGGGATACGACGAAGCCATTTTCCAATCAACGCCCCTGCGATAATGCTCGCTCCGTTGACAATCGTTCCTAATAACACCATGATGTCCAACCCTCTCCTGCAAAAAAATAAACCGGCCTTGATCAAAGGGCCGACTTACTCGTCGAACCGCACATCGAGCAGTTCTAATATTCTCTCTAAATCTTCTGGAGAAAAAAACTCAATTTCAATTTTTCCTCTTTTCCTCGTTTGTTTAATCGTGACGTTCGTCCCAAATTTTTCACGCAACAGCGATTCGCTTTCCCGAATAAACACGCTTTTTTCCGGCTGTTTTCGTTTCGATGTTTCACGTGAAACATTTTCGTTCGCTTGCTGGATCAGCTTTTCAAGCTGGCGGACGTTCAGTCCTTCGCGAATCACACGTTCCACGATCGGTTTCATTTTGCTTTTTTGTTTCAGCCCTAAAAGCGCGCGGCCATGCCCCATCGAGAGTGTGCCGTCAATGAGCAGCTTTTGCACATCTGAAGGAAGAGACAACAAACGCAAATGATTGGCGATATGAGGACGGCTCTTCCCAACGCGGCTCGCGATTTCCTCCTGGGTTAAGTGCAGCTTGTCCATCAACATTTTGTACGCCATTGCTTCCTCGATCGGGTTCAAATCCTCGCGCTGCAAGTTTTCAAGAAGGGCGAACTCCATCATTTGCTCGTCCGTCAACTCGCGAACCACGACCGGCACCGACGACAAATTCGCCTCTTTCGCCGCCCGGTAGCGCCGTTCGCCAACGACAATTTCAAATCCATTCGGTACACGGCGGACGATGAGCGGTTGCAAAATGCCGTGCTGCAAAATCGATTGTTTCAACTCCTCAATCGCCTCAGGATGAAATGTTTTCCGCGGTTGGTACGGATTTGGATAAAGGTCGTGAATGCTTACTTCCCGCACCATTTCCTCTTTCCCAGTAAGTTCCTTGAGAGAAAGGTTGTCAAACAGCGCATTGATGCCTTTGCCGAGACCTTTAGCCACGTTCAAGCACCTCCTTCGCCAGTTCTAAATACACTTCCGCCCCCCGTGATTTCACATCATACAAAATGATCGGCTTGCCATGACTTGGCGCCTCACTCAGCCGCACGTTTCGCGGGATGATCGTCTGGTACACTTTTTCGCGGAAATACTTTTTGACTTCTTGAATGACCTGCAAACCTAGATTTGTCCTTGCATCAAGCATCGTCAACAGAACGCCTTCAAGGCGCAAATCATAGTTTAAGTGCCGCTGCACAAGCCGGATCGTGTTAAGCAACTGGCTAAGCCCTTCTAACGCATAATATTCGCATTGGACAGGGATGAGCACGGAATTGGCTGCTGTCAACGCATTAAGCGTCAGCAAACCGAGCGAAGGAGGACAGTCGATAATAATGAAATCGTATTTGTCTTTCAGCGGCTCGATCGCGTTTCTCAGCCGGATTTCGCGGGAAATGACCGAGACGAGCTCAATTTCTGCCCCGGCAAGCTGGATCGTCGCTGGAATGACGTATAAATTTTCGATGTCCGTCGGTCGAATGACATCTTTTGCTTTCATGTCGCCAATGATGACATTGTAAATGCATTCATCGACATCGCCTCGCTCAATGCCGATGCCGCTCGTCGCATTTCCTTGTGGATCGGCGTCAACAAGCAGCACTTTCTTTCCGAGATGCGCCAAACAGGCCGATAAATTGACCGCTGTCGTTGTTTTTCCAACCCCGCCTTTTTGATTTGCAATAGCAATGACTTTTCCCACGATGCCACCTACCTCTATCTCTTCCTCAATCCATTTTATTTTAGCATGAAAACAGGAAAATGACTTTGTTTTCTGAAAGAAAAAACCCCATCAGCTGCGCTTGATGAGGCAAAAGGTGACTTTCGTTATTTTTTCGCGATTCGAATCGTAATTTGATAGTAGTCATCGAATTCTTCTTCTTCAGATTGGACGGACACCCCGCTGCTTTCGACCATGGAAAGCGACTGTCGGATCGTGTTGACGGCGATGCGCATATCGCGGCTGAACGCCTTTCTCTTTGGCTTCGGCTTCCGTTCCCTCGCCTCAAGCAGCTTTAACACCCGATCTTCCGTCTGTTTGACGTTCAACTGTTTGTCAATGATCTCTTGCAGCAACTTCAGCTGTTTCTCTTTATCTTTCAACGCGATCAGTGCGCGCGCGTGGCGCTCCGTAATCGCGCGCTGCAAGAGCGCCTCTTGCACCTCTTGCGGAAGTTTCAGCAGACGCAGCTTGTTGGCAATCGTTGATTGTCCTTTGCCAAGCCGTTGGGCAAGCGCTTCTTGCGTCAAATCGTGCAGTTCGATCAATTTCGCGTACGCCATCGCCTCTTCAATCGGCGTCAACTCTTCACGCTGCAAGTTTTCAATGAGGGCGACGGAGGCGGTTTCTTTGTCATTCAAGTTTTTGATGATCGCGGGGATTTCCGTCCAGCCAAGCTTTTGCACCGCTCTCCATCTCCGCTCGCCAGCGATGATTTCAAACCGTCCGTTCCCGCATTCGCGGACAACGATCGGCTGGATGATGCCGTGCGTGCGGATCGTCAGCGCCAGTTCATCAATCTTTTCTTCGTCGAACATCGTACGCGGCTGAAATCTGTTCGGGATAATGCTTTCGACCGGAATGTGGCGAACTTCCTCCCGTTCCTGTTTTTCTCCTGTTTCTTCCTGTTCTCTTTCTCCAAAGCTGAACAAGCGCGAAAATGGATGCTTCATCCCCCTACACCACCTTTGGACATACTTGGCCAAAATGTCTCTGTCTCGCCCGACATACGCCGCCTTACGGTCAGTTTTTTTGTGCGGGACGAAGGTGGAGAGCGAAACAGCTTATTTCTCTCTTTCAACCGGCAAAGCCCTCCCCGCCGCCCGCAAAGACGCTACTGAATCGGTTGTTTGTTCGGCGTTCCTGGTTTGCGCGGGTATTGGTTCGGCGTTTTTCTCATTTTTTGAATGAAAATAATCGTTCGTTCACCTTCGTCAAACGGCAGCGTGAACGTTTCCGCCGCCGTCACTTCCCCGCCAAGCACAGAAATCGCCTTGTTTCCTTCTTTCAGCTCCTCGGGCGCCGAAGCAGCTTTCATCGCAATGAATGTGCCGCCCATTTTCACAAGCGGAAGGCAAAGTTCGGCAAGCACCGGCATGCGCGCTACGGCCCTAGCTGTCACAACGTCAAACGACTCGCGCATTCCCTTTTGACGGGCGAACGTCTCAGCGCGTTCGTGGTAAAGGGCCACGTCCGCAAGTCCGAGCTCCGTGATCAGATGCTCTAAAAAACGGATGCGTTTTTGCAGCGAATCAACAATGGAAACGCGCAAATGCGGAAAACATATTTTCAGCGGAATGCTCGGAAATCCCGCCCCGGCACCGACGTCGCAAAGCGCAAGCGAAACCGAAAAATCGTAGTAAAACGCCGGAGACAAGGAATCGAAAAAATGTTTGACATAGACGCTGTGCTTGTCCGTAATGGCGGTCAAATTCATCTTCTCATTCCACTCAACGAGCAGTTCATAATAGCGCTCAAACTGCGCAAGCGCCCGGGACGAGAGGGAGATTCCCCTCTCATCAAGCATGGCTTGAAATTGTGTCGCCTCCATAAGCCATTCCTTTCCCTCAAGGTTTATTCATTCGACACGCGCGCGATTCTTCCTTGTTCCAAATACACTAATAAGATCGAAATATCAGCCGGGTTGACGCCGGAAATGCGCGACGCTTGGGCGATTGAGAGCGGGCGCACCTGTTTGAGCTTTTGCCGCGCCTCGGTTGCAAGACCTTGGATCGCATCGTAGTCGATATCTTCCGGAATTTTTTTGTTTTCCATTTTTTTGAGCCGCTCAACTTCTTGCAGCGATTTTTGGATGTAGCCTTCATATTTGATTTGAATTTCGACTTGTTCGGCCACTTCTTTAGCGATCTCTTCGTCAGCCGGCGCCAGTTGTCGGATGTGCTCGTACGTCATCTCCGGACGCCGGAGCAAATCGGCGGCGCGGATGCCGTCTTTCAATTCACTTCCGCCCGCTTCGCGAATGACCTGCTGCACTTCAGGCGTTGGCTTGATGATCACTGTCTGCAGCCGTTTTTTCTCCCGTTCGATGGCCTCTTTTTTCGCCAAAAATTTTTGATACCGTTCTTCAGAAATGAGACCGATCCGATAGCCGAGCTCAGTTAGGCGCAAATCGGCGTTGTCATGGCGAAGCAAAAGCCGATATTCGGCGCGCGACGTCAAAAGGCGGTACGGCTCATTCGTCCCTTTCGTCACCAAGTCGTCGATCAAAACGCCGATATAGGCATCCGAACGGCTTAAAATGATTTCTTCACGGCCGAGCGCCCGATGGGCGGCGTTAATGCCGGCCATGATGCCTTGTCCTGCCGCTTCTTCATAGCCGGACGTGCCGTTGATTTGCCCGGCGGTATACAAGTTTTTCACAAGCTTCGTCTCGAGTGTCGGCCATAGCTGCGTCGGTACGATGGCATCGTACTCGATCGCATAGCCAGCCCGCATGAGCTGCGCCTTCTCAAGTCCCGGGATCGTCTCGAGCAGCTTGCGCTGGATATGTTCCGGCAAGCTTGTCGACAACCCTTGCACATAGACTTCTTCCGTTTCCCGCCCTTCCGGTTCGAGGAAAATTTGATGGCGCGGCTTATCGTGGAACCGGACGACTTTATCCTCAATCGATGGGCAATAGCGCGGTCCGGTTCCTTTGATCATGCCGGAGTACATCGGTGACAAATGCAAGTTTTCATCAATGATGCGGTGTGTTTCTTCCGTCGTGTACGTCAGCCAGCACGGCAGCTGATCAGTGATGTATGTTGTCGTCTCATACGAAAACGCCCGCGGCTCCTTGTCCCCCGGCTGAATTTCCGTTTTGCTGTAGTCGATCGTCCGGCTGTTGACGCGCGGCGGCGTGCCTGTTTTGAAGCGAACAAGCTCAAATCCAAGCTCTTCTAAATGCTCGGACAGCTTAATCGACGGCTGTTGGTTGTTCGGGCCGCTCGAATATTTAATGTCTCCAATGATGATTTCCCCGCGCAAAAACGTCCCGGTCGTAATGACGACCGCTTTGGCGTAATAATGCGCCCCCGTGTGAGTGATGACACCTTTGCAAACGCCGTCTTCGACGATCAGCCGCTCGACTTTTCCTTGCAGAAGCGTCAAATTTTCTTGATTTTCGAGCGTTTTTTTCATTTCCCGCTGGTACAGCACTTTATCGGCTTGCGCCCGAAGCGCGCGGACGGCTGGCCCTTTGCCGGTGTTTAGCATCCGCATTTGAATGTACGTTTTATCAATGTTTTTCGCCATTTCCCCGCCGAGAGCGTCGATTTCGCGCACGACAATTCCTTTCGCCGGGCCGCCGATCGACGGGTTGCACGGCATGAACGCGATCATATCGAGGTTGAGTGTAATGACAAGCGTCTTTGCCCCGATGCGGGCGGAAGCAAGCGCCGCTTCGCAACCGGCATGACCGGCGCCGACGACAATGACGTCATATGTTCCCCCATGATAATCCATACAGCATTTCCCTCCTCGTTTACTTTCCTAGGCAAAATTGAGCAAACAGCTGATCGATTAGGCTCTCATGGACAGTATCGCCAATGATTTCACCAAGCAGCTCCCATGCCCGGCGCAAATCGATTTGGACAAGATCGACCGGCATGCCGGCGTCAATGCCGGCCAAGGCGTCTTCGATCGCTGTCTTCGCCTGCTCGAGCAAAGCGATATGGCGAGAGTTGGAAACGTACGTCAAATCGCCCGCTTCCAGCTCACCCCCAAAAAACAGGTCAGCAATCGCTTTTTCCAGTTCATCAATTCCTTGTTCATGCAACAGGGACGTCGTCACGACCGGCCGGCCGGCTGCCAGCTCCTTGACCCGTTCCATATCGATCCGCCGGGGCAAATCGGTTTTATTCACAATGACGATGGCATCCATTCCCTCGATCATGGCAAACAGCCGCTCATCCTCTTCGGTGATCGGCTCATGATAGTTCAAGACAAGCAAAATTAAATCAGCCCGCTTCAGCATCTGCCGCGAGCGCTCGACACCGATCCGTTCGACGACATCTTCCGTTTCGCGGATGCCAGCCGTATCAATCAAGCGAAGCGGTACGCCGCGGACGTTGACATATTCCTCGATAACGTCGCGCGTCGTTCCCGGAATATCAGTGACGATCGCCCGATTTTCATGGGCGAGCGCATTCAAAAGCGACGACTTGCCGACGTTCGGCCGCCCGATGATAACCGTTGCCAGCCCTTCGCGCAATATTTTTCCTTGCGCGGCGGTCGACAGCAGCTTTTCAATTTGCCCGCGCACATATTCTGCCTTCTCCCGCAAGAGACGCGGCGTCATTTCTTCGACATCATCGTATTCCGGATAATCGATATTGACTTCAACATGTGCCAGCGTCTCCAAAATCGTCTGCCGCAACTCGCGAATCAATTTTGACAGGCGCCCCTCCATTTGCTGTAAGGCAACGTTCATCGCTCGGTCGGTTTTGGCGCGGATCAGGTCGATGACTGCCTCCGCTTGAGATAAATCAATGCGCCCATTTAAAAACGCCCGCTTCGTAAACTCCCCCGGCTCGGCAAGCCGCGCCCCGTTTGCCAGCACGAGCTGCAGCACGCGATTGACAGAAACAAATCCACCGTGACAGTTGATCTCGACCACGTCCTCGCGCGTGAATGTCTTTGGAGCGCGCATAACAGACACCATTGCTTCTTCAACGACCCGCCCGCTTTTCGGATCAATGATATGTCCATAGTGGATCGTATGCGATGGAACGTCTTTGAGCCGCTTCCCGCTCGGGCTGCGGAAAAGCCGGTCAGCAATCTCCACCGCCTGATCTCCGCTCAACCGAACGATAGCAATCGCCCCCTCGCCCATCGGCGTCGAAATGGCAGCAATCGTATCAAACTCCGTCAAAGCTGTTCACCTCTCTTTACCCCGCTTTCTCTATATCCACAGCCCGTTTTGGCCGCTTTTTCCCTTGTGTATATTCACTTAGTTCAATTTTAGCTTATCCACATGTGAATAACAATACGGCGCGCTCAACGCGGTTGTTGAAAAATCGAAGCGGCGGCCGTCAAAAAAGTTGGTGGAAACTAGCGATTGCTTCACAATTATCTGAACGGATAGGCAAAAAAGACCGTTGCACGCTGTTTCCCTATTTGAAGCAGCTCTTGCTGGAGCGTTTTCCCCATTTCCATCGTCAATTTTCCATGCGGCGCCAACACCGTAAAAAAAGAGGCCGCCTCTCTACCAGTTTAGCGAGGCGACTCTTTTTTCGACGACATTTTGCCTATTTTCGGAGCGACGACAATCGAACGGTGCGGATCAACGCCAACAGAATAGGTCAAGACGTGCTTGTTGTCAGCCAGCGTTGCATGGATAATCTTCCGTTCATGCGCCGGCAGCGGCTCCAACCTGACTTCTTTTCCCGTCTTCACCGCCCGGGCAGCCAGTTTGTGCGCCAGCTCGACCAGCGCCTTTTCCCTTCGTTCGCGGTAATTTTCGACATCGACGGCAATCGACACGTATTCGTCAGCATGGCGGTTGGCGACGAGCTGCGCCAAAAACTGAAGAGCGTTTAACGTTTGCCCGTGCTTGCCGATCAATAGACCGACCGGCCCCCCGTGCACCTGAAGCGTCACCTGCTTGCCGCGGCGGACGGCTTCGATGCTTGTCCCTTCCGCCCCCATTTGCGCGATGACTTGCTGCAAAAAGCGAACCGTCTCCTCAACCGGGTCAATTTTCAGCACGGCTTTCACAACCGCCGGCCGACCGCCAAACAAGCCAAACCAACCCCTTTTCCCTTCATCAAGCACAACAATAACTGCACGCTCTCGAGGCACGCCAAGCTGCACGAGCGCCAACTGCACCGCCTCTTCGACTGTTCGGGCAGTCGCAGTCACTTCTTTCACTTTTTCGCTCCTCCTGAATGGGCGGCAATCTCCGGCCCTTTAATGAGATACGTTTGCACAATGGAGAAAATATTTCCGACGACCCAGTAAAGCGACAAAGCAGCTGGGAAGTTGATCGCAAAAATGACGATCATAATCGGCATCATCCAAAGCATCATCGCCATTTGTGGATTTTGCTGAGCGGAGCCGGCCATCATGATTTTCTGCTGGATGAACGTCGTCACGCCGGCAATGACCGGCAAAATGTAGTACGGGTCTTTTTCGCCAAGGTCAAACCATAAAAAATTATGTTGGGCAATTTCTCGCGTCCGCATGATGGCATGGTAAAATCCAATTAAAATCGGCATCTGGATCAAAATAGGGAAACAGCCGGCCATTGGATTGACGCCGTGCTTTTGGAACAAGAGCATCATCTCTTGCTGGAGCTTTTGTTGAGTTTGCGCGTCTTTTGAGCTGTATTTTTTGCGGAGCGCTTCGATTTCCGGCTGAAGCGCTTGCATCGCCTTCGCGTTGCGCGTCTGTTGGATCATCAGCGGCAAAATCAACAGGCGGATCAAAATGGTGACGACAATGATCGACAACCCAAAGCTTCCGCCGAGCAGCCCCGCGACATATTTGATCAGCCAAGAAAGCGGATAAACGATATACTCGTTCCAAAACCCCTTGCTTTCCGGGGTGATCGGTTTGTGAATTTCCGTGCATCCGGCCAGCACAACCGCTAACACACCGAACAAAATGATTAGTCTGATTCGCCTTTTCACCTTCTTTTTCCTCCCATATATACAAGTTCACGTATGTATTTTACCACCTTTTTTTGCCGCGTGGAGCATTTTTTCAAGCCGGATGCAGCGGCCGGCCTCCTTTTTTCAGCCCCCCGGATTTCCGGAGCACATGGATTAAACTTCTTTTTACTTCCGCATAATTCATCTCCGCCACCGGTTGCCTAGCGATCACGACATAGTCTTTGCCAGGGATAATCTCCTCTTTCAATTCGAGGAAGCATTGGCGGATGTATCGCTTGATTCGATTTCGGACGACAGCCTTGCCGAGTTTTTTGCTGACAGACAACCCAAGGCGAAAATAAGGCTGCTCCGGGCGGTCAAGCGTGTAGATGACAAACTGACGGTTGGCCGTTGAAACGCCCTTCTGAAACACTTCCTGGAACTCCTCGTTTCTCTTGATCCGATACTTTTTTTTCATTCTCCCAAAACACTCCATTTGCCTCATTTCCCGGCGGCAAAATATTGAGAAAAAAGACCACTGAAACTTCAGTGGCCTATTATGCAGACAAAACTTTTCTTCCTTTGCGGCGGCGGCGCGCCAACACTTTTCTACCGTTTCTCGTGCTCATGCGCGCGCGGAATCCATGCACTTTGCTGCGTTTCCGTCTATTCGGTTGATACGTCCGTTTCATCTATGACACCTCCCTAGGGAATAACAGTTACGGGCAGTCTTTCTCATTATATTGAACAATCTTAGCAAATGTCAACCGCCTCTTCGTTTTTCCAACTTTGATCAACGTTGTGGATAAATTTTTTCTCCCTTATCAACAATCCACAACATTTATCGACATTTTTTTCACATGTTCAACGGTGTGGATAACGATTTTTTCACTTCCTGTCCGTTTTGTGGATAATCAAAAAAATTCCGTTGCAACAAGCCGCTTTATTTGCTATTATTATTGTGTTTTCACTATGGATAATCATGTGGATAAGATAAATCTATCCACAAAATGTGGATAGATTGTGGATAGCTTTTTTCACAAATTGTCAATAACATTACCCACAGACGGTGGATTTTGTCGAAAAGCTGCTTTTTTCCTTGATATGCTTTTTCTGCTTTTTCCACAAACCTATTTTTTAAACAAATGATCATCCTCTGATTTTAAGGGAGGGGCAACGGGTGGAAAATATCCATGACTTATGGAATCGCGTGCTCGCGGAGATCGAACGAAAAATCAGCAAGCCGAGCTTTGAGACTTGGCTCAAATCAACAAAAGCCCACTCTTTACGAGGTGACACGCTCGTCATCGTAGCCCCGAACGAGTTTGCTAGAGATTGGCTTGATTCTCGCTACTCTCATTTAATTGCGGAAACGATCTACGCCATCACAGGCGAAGAATTGGCCGTCAAGTTTATCATTCCGCCAAATCAGGATGATGAAGAACTAGAATTCCAGTCATCTAAGAAGAAGCAACGGAAACCGTATGAAGAGACAAACGATTTCCCACAAAGCATGTTAAATCCGAAATACACGTTCGATACGTTTGTCATCGGCTCCGGCAATCGGTTCGCCCATGCCGCTTCATTGGCGGTCGCTGAGGCCCCGGCCAAAGCATACAACCCCTTGTTTATCTATGGCGGCGTCGGACTTGGAAAAACACACTTAATGCACGCAATCGGCCATTACGTAATTGAACATAACCCATCAGCGAAAGTAGTCTATTTATCTTCAGAGAAATTTACGAATGAGTTTATTAACGCCATCCGAGACAACCGCCCTGACGACTTTCGCAACAAGTACCGGAACGTTGACGTTCTACTGATCGATGATATTCAGTTTTTGGCCGGAAAAGAACAAACACAAGAAGAATTTTTCCATACATTCAATACGCTGCATGAGGAAAGCAAGCAAATCGTCATCTCCAGCGACCGACCGCCGAAAGAAATCCCAACGCTCGAAGACCGCTTGCGTTCGCGCTTTGAGTGGGGGCTCATCACTGACATTACGCCGCCTGATTTGGAGACGCGGATCGCCATCCTCCGCAAAAAGGCGAAGGCGGAGGGGTTCGACATTCCAAACGAGGTGATGCTTTATATCGCCAATCAAATTGACTCGAACATCCGCGAGCTTGAGGGCGCTCTCATTCGCGTCGTCGCTTATTCGTCGCTCATCAACAAAGAGATCACCGCTGACTTGGCAGCAGAAGCATTGAAGGACATCATCCCAAGCGCAAAGCCAAAAGTCATCACGATTCAAGATATTCAGCGCGTTGTTGGACAACATTTCAACATCAAGATGGAAGATTTTAAAGCGAAAAAGCGAACAAAATCAGTCGCGTTCCCTCGGCAAATTGCCATGTACCTCTCCCGTGAACTGACCGACTGTTCGTTGCCGAAAATCGGCGATGAATTTGGGGGACGTGATCATACAACCGTCATCCACGCTCATGAAAAAATATCAAAGCTTTTGCAAACCGACACGCAGCTGCAAAGGCACATACAAGAGATTCAAGAAAAGCTGAAGCAACTGTGAACAACTGCCGCGGTTTTATGCACAGCTTATCCACATGTGGACAGGCTGTGCTTGCTTCGCTTTTTTTGTTTATCCACATACCAACAAGCCATACGACTAGTACTACGGTTTTTTATTTTTATACTTTCATAATTTATTTCCGACGACCTAAAGAAATGGGGAGGAACAGCAACATGAACATTTCCATTGACCGCGAAGCATTGGCCAAAAGCGTCCAAGACGTGATGAAAGCCGTATCGACAAGAACGACGATTCCGATTTTGACCGGAATTAAACTAACAGCAACTGCTTTGGGAGTAACGCTGACCGGAAGCGATTCCGACATTTCCATTGAATCGTTTATTCCGCTTGAAAAAGAAGGCAAGTTGCTCGTCGATGTAAAGAGACCGGGAAGCATCGTGTTGCAGGCGCGCTTTTTCTCTGAAATCGTGAAAAAACTGCCGCAACAAACGGTGGAAATCGAAACGGAAGACAACTTTTTGACGATCATCCGCTCCGGGCACTCAGAATTCCGACTCAATGGGTTGAACGCCGATGAATATCCGCGCCTGCCGCAAATCGAAGAAGAAAACGTGTTTCAAATCCCGGCTGATTTATTGAAAACCGTGATTCGGCAAACGGTGTTCGCCGTTTCTACATCAGAAACGCGTCCAATCTTGACAGGTGTCAACTGGAAAGTCGAACATGGCGAGCTTGTCTGCACAGCGACCGACAGTCATCGTTTAGCCATGCGCAAAGTGAAAATTGAGTCGGAAAATGAAGTATCATACAACGTCGTCATCCCTGGAAAAAGTCTTAATGAGCTCAGCAAAATTTTGGATGACGGCAACCACCCAGTGGACATCGTCATGACAGCCAATCAAGTGCTGTTTAAGGCCGAGCATCTTCTCTTCTTTTCCCGGCTGCTTGACGGCAACTATCCGGAGACGGCCCGCTTGATTCCAACAGAAAGCAAAACGACCATGATCGTCAATGCCAAAGAGTTTTTGCAGGCAATCGACCGAGCGTCCTTGCTTGCCCGAGAAGGAAGAAACAACGTTGTGAAACTGACGACGCTTCCTGGAGGAATGCTCGAAATTTCTTCGATTTCTCCAGAGATCGGGAAAGTGACGGAGCAGCTGAAAACGGAGTCCCTTGAAGGGGAAGAGTTAAACATTTCGTTCAGTGCGAAATATATGATGGACGCGTTGCGGGCGCTTGATGGAACAGACATTCAAATCAGCTTCACTGGAGCCATGCGGCCGTTCCTGCTGCGTCCGCTTCACACCGACTCGATGCTTCAGCTCATTTTGCCGGTGAGAACATATTGACCCACCGCCCTCCTATTGGCGAAAAACATTCAGCTCAAGGGCAAAAGCCCCCCGGCAACGCTGCTTTTTCTCAAGTCCGATGAGAAGGCGGGCAATATCTACGCCCATCCTTCTCATCGGCTTTCTTTGCGAGTGGGCGGATTTTCCGGTAAAATAAAAAAATAGGCAGTTTCAAGGAAAGCGAGCGATGACAAGGATGGAACAACGAGTGACGATTACAACAGAAACAATTACGCTGGGGCAGCTCTTAAAACTTGTGCGATTGATCGATACTGGCGGTGCAGCCAAATGGTTTTTGCAGGAACATCACGTGCTTGTCAATGGAGAACGGGAAAACCGGCGTGGGCGAAAGCTGAGAGACGGCGACCGGGTCGACATTGAACCGTTTGGCACGTTCGTCGTCGTAAAAGCAGAGTAGGTGAAGGTTCGGTGTTTTTGACCAACTTAACGTTGACAAATTACCGGAATTATGAGTATGAAACGCTGAATTTCAGCGAGGGCGTAAACGTCATCTTAGGAGAAAATGCCCAAGGAAAGACGAACATGATGGAGGCCATTTATGTTTTGGCCATGGCGAAATCGCACCGCACATCTAACGATAAAGACCTTATCCGTTGGAATGAAGAGTATGCTAAAATAGAAGGAAGAGCGGAAAAACGAAGCGGGTCGTTGGCGCTTGAGTTGTTGATTTCAAAAAAAGGAAAAAAAGCGAGATGCAACCATATTGAACAGCAACGGCTCAGCCAATACGTCGGCCATTTGAATGTCGTCATGTTCGCTCCCGAAGACTTGAATTTAGTCAAGGGCAGTCCACAAATGCGGCGCCGATTTGTTGATATGGAAATTGGGCAAGTGTCGCCTGTGTATATACATGATTTGAGCCAGTACCAAAAGCTGCTGCAGCAGCGCAATCATTACTTAAAAATGATGCAGGCGCGTGAGCGGAGCGATGAAGCGGTGCTTGATGTGTTAACTGAGCAGCTTGTATTGCTGGCGGCCAAAATTACGTTGCGGCGCCGCCAGTTTTTGTCGCTGCTTGAGCAATGGGCGACGCCGATCCACTATGAAATCAGCCGCGGTGCTGAACAGCTCTGTATCCGATACGAACCGTCGGTCGACGTATCAGAAAAGGCGGAATTGTCGAGAATAGTAGAAGCATACAGTGAAACGTTCGCCGCCATGAGGGAACGGGAAGTTCAGCGGGGAACGACGCTGGTCGGCCCGCATCGCGATGACATCACGTTTTTCGTGAATGGAAAAAACGTGCAAACTTTCGGTTCCCAGGGGCAACAACGTACAACCGCGCTAGCAGTCAAGCTGGCAGAACTTGAGCTCATCTTTTCCGAGTTAGGCGATTACCCCATTTTATTGCTTGATGATGTGTTGTCAGAACTTGATGACTTTCGGCAAACCCACCTCCTTGATGCCATCCGGAAAAAAGTGCAAACTTTTGTCACAACAACAAGCATCGACGGCATTAAGCACGATATCATTCAAGAAGCGGCCATTTATCGAGTCCGTTCTGGTTCGGTAACCGCTCCTTTTTGACCGCGAGACGTTGAACGTTTGCAAAGAAAGCGTAGGTGATCAGGCATGACAATGGAACAACGGGTTAAGCAGACGTACGATGCAAGCCAAATCCAAGTGCTTGAAGGCCTTGAAGCGGTCCGCAAACGTCCGGGGATGTACATCGGCTCGACGGGGCCGAAAGGACTGCACCATCTCGTTTGGGAAATCGTCGACAACAGCATCGACGAGGCGTTGGCGGGCTATTGCACAAACATCGATGTGACGATCGGCAAAGACAACAGCATCACCGTCGCCGACAACGGACGCGGCATTCCGGTTGATATTCACGAAGCGACCGGGCGTCCTGCCGTCGAAGTCATTATGACCGTCCTTCATGCCGGTGGAAAATTTGGCGGAGGGGGCTACAAAGTGTCCGGCGGCTTGCACGGCGTTGGCGCTTCGGTTGTCAACGCCTTATCGGAATGGCTCGAAGTGTACGTCTATCGGGATGGAAAAATCCATTACCAGCGGTACGAGCGCGGAGAACCGTGCACCGACTTGCAAATCATCGGCGAGACAGACCGGACGGGAACGACGACCCGTTTTAAGCCGGATCCAGAAATTTTCACTGAGACGACGGAATTTGACTATGAAACGCTGGCCGCTCGGTTGCGTGAGCTTGCCTTTTTAAATCGCGGCTTAAAAATTACGCTGACGGACGAACGGGTTGACAACCGAAAAAACGAATATGTTTACGAAGGCGGCATTCGTTCATACGTCCGTCATTTGAACCGCACGCGAGAAGTGCTGCATGAGGAGCCAATTTATATCGCGGGCGAACGTGACGGCATTGCTTTAGAAATCGCCTTGCAGTACAACGATGGCTATACAAGCAATATTTATTCGTTTGTCAACAACATTCATACGCATGAAGGCGGCACACATGAATCCGGTTTTAAAATGGCGCTGACGCGCATTATCAATGATTACGCCCGCAAGCAGCAAATTTTTAAAGAAAATGACGCGAACTTGACTGGCGAAGATGTACGCGAGGGGCTGACGGCCATCGTGTCGATCAAGCATCCATCGCCGCAGTTTGAAGGACAAACGAAAACAAAGCTCGGCAACAGCGATGCGCGCACGGTGACCGATGCTGTCTTTTCCGAACAATTTGAAACATTCTTGCTTGAAAATCCCACGATTGCCCGAAAAATCGTCGAAAAAGGCATGATGGCAGCGCGGGCGCGGCTGGCGGCGAAAAAAGCACGTGAACTGACGCGGCGCAAAAGTGCGCTTGAAATTTCCAATTTGCCGGGCAAACTGGCTGACTGCTCGTCAAGAGACCCGTCGATCAGCGAGCTGTACGTCGTCGAGGGCGATTCGGCCGGCGGCTCGGCGAAACAAGGGCGCGACCGTCATTTCCAAGCCATTTTGCCGCTGCGCGGGAAAATCCTTAACGTGGAAAAAGCGCGCTTAGACAAAATTTTGTCGAACAATGAGGTGCGGGCGATTATTACCGCTCTTGGCACGGGCATTGGCGAAGAGTTTGACATCTCAAAGGCACGTTATCATAAGGTCATCATCATGACTGACGCCGATGTTGACGGGGCCCACATTCGCACGCTTCTTTTAACATTTTTTTACCGCTATATGCGGGAATTGATCGAACGCGGCTACATTTATATCGCTCAGCCGCCGCTGTATAAAATCGAGCAAGGAAAACAGGTGCGTTATGCTTACAACGACCGCCAGCTTGAGAAAATCCTTGCCGAACTGCCGGAACAGCCAAAACCGACGATTCAACGCTATAAAGGATTGGGCGAAATGAATCCGGAGCAACTTTGGGAAACGACGATGAATCCGGAAACGAGAACGCTGTTGCAAGTGAGCTTGCAAGACGCCATTGACGCAGATGAAACGTTTGAAATTTTAATGGGCGATAAGGTCGAGCCGCGCCGCCAGTTCATCGAAGAAAATGCCCGTTATGTGAAAAACTTGGACATTTAGGCTAAAAAGAGAGGGAAGCAGCCGTCCTCCTCGCTTCACCTTGCCGACGGGGACACCCGGCGCGCGAGCGAAGCGGCGCCCGCCGTCCGTCCGCGTCTGCCTGGCCGGGCGGGCCGGACTGGAGGAGGTTTTAAAGGGAGGTTTGAATGAATGGCAGAACACGAACAACCGCGCATCCGCGAAGTGAACATCAGCCAGGAAATGCGTTCTTCGTTTCTTGACTATGCGATGAGCGTCATCGTTTCGCGCGCCCTGCCGGACGTGCGCGACGGGCTGAAGCCGGTGCATCGCCGCATTTTATATGCCATGCACGACCTCGGCATGACTGCCGATAAACCGTATAAAAAGTCGGCTCGCATCGTCGGCGAAGTGATCGGGAAATACCATCCGCATGGGGATGCCGCCGTGTATGACACGATGGTGCGCATGGCGCAAGATTTCAACTACCGCTACATGCTTGTTGACGGCCATGGGAACTTCGGATCGATCGATGGCGACGCGGCAGCAGCGATGCGCTACACGGAAGCGCGCATGTCAAAAATTGCCACGGAGCTTTTGCGCGATATCAACAAAGACACGATCGATTATCAAGACAACTATGACGGTTCGGAGAAAGAACCGGTCGTGTTGCCGTCCCGGTTTCCCAATTTGCTTGTCAACGGTTCATCCGGCATCGCTGTCGGAATGGCGACGAACATTCCGCCGCACCAGCTTGGCGAAGTGATCGACGCCTTGTTGGCATTAAGCCAAAATCCGGAGATGACGGTTGCCGATTTGATGGAATACATCCCAGGACCTGACTTTCCAACCGCTGGGCAAATCATCGGCCGCAGCGGCATCCGCAAGGCGTATGAAACGGGGCGCGGCTCGATTACATTGCGCGCCAAGGCTGAAATTGAGCAACAGCCAAACGGCAAGGAAACGATCATTGTGAGCGAGCTCCCTTACCAAGTAAACAAGGCGAAACTGATCGAGCGGATCGCCGAACTTGTGCGCGAGAAAAAAATTGACGGCATCACCGACTTGCGCGACGAGTCGGATCGGAGCGGCATGCGCATCGTTATCGAAGTGCGGCGCGATGCCAATGCGAAAGTTGTGTTGAACAATTTGTACAAACATACGGCATTGCAAACGAGCTTTGGCATCAACATGCTCGCTTTGGTAAACGGCGAGCCGAAAGTGCTGAACTTAAAAGAGTGTTTGGAGCATTATTTAAACCATCAAAAAACCGTCATCCGCCGGCGGACGGCGTTTGAACTGAAAAAAGCCGAGGCGCGTGCTCACATTCTGGAAGGATTGCGCATCGCCCTTGACCATTTGGATGAAGTGATCGACCTCATCCGCCGCTCACAGACAACGGAGGCGGCACGCGAAGGGCTGATGGCGCGATTCTCGCTCAGTGAACGGCAAGCGCAGGCGATTTTGGATATGCGCCTGCAACGGTTAACGGGTCTCGAGCGGGAAAAAATCGAACAAGAATACCAAGACCTTGTCCGTCTGATCGCCGAACTGAGAGGTGTATTGGCCGACGAAGAGAAAGTACTGCAAATCATTCGCGATGAACTGAGCGAAATTAAGGAGCGGTTCAACGATGAGCGGCGCACGGAAATCGTTTCAGGAGCCGTTGAGCAGTTCGATGACGAGGATTTAATTCCACAAGAGCATGTCGTCATCACGCTTACTCATAAAGGCTACATCAAGCGCTTGCCTTTATCGACGTACCGGAGCCAAAAACGCGGCGGACGGGGCGTGCAAGGCATGCATACAGCGGAAGACGATTTCGTCGAACATTTGCTCATTACGTCGACTCATGACACCGTGCTGTTTTTCACGAATAAAGGGAAAGTGTATCAGGCAAAAGGCTACGAGATCCCAGAATTCGGCCGCACAGCCAAAGGGCTGCCGATCATCAACTTGCTTGAGCTCGATAAAGATGAGTGGATCAACGCCATGATTCCGATTGAAAGCGAGTTTAGCGATGAACGCTACCTCGTGTTTGCGACAAAGCAAGGAATTGCTAAACGTTCCCCGCTTTCAGCGTTCGCCCATATTCGCAACAACGGGCTTATCGCCATCCATTTGCGCGAAGGGGATGAACTGATTTCTGTCCGGCTGACGGATGGCAAAAAGCATTTGATCATCGGTACGAAAAACGGCATGCTCATCCGTTTTCCGGAAACCGACGTGCGGGCGATGGGCCGCAGCGCGACTGGAGTCAAAGCGATCACGCTTGATGTCGGGGATGAAGTCGTCGGCATGGAAATTTTAGAAGACCATCATGATGTGCTTGTCGTCACGAAAAAAGGGTTCGGCAAGCGCACCCCGGCCTCGGAATACCGCGTGCAAAGCCGCGGGGGCAAAGGATTGAAAACGTGCAACGTCACAGATAGAAACGGTCCTGTTGTTGCGGTGACAACGGTCGTCGGCAATGAAGACGTCATGGTGATCACGACCGGCGGTGTGCTCATTCGCATCGCCGTCAGTGATATTTCTCGGACAGGAAGAATCGCCCAAGGCGTTAAACTCATTCGCCTATCTGGCGAAGATGGGCATGAGTGCGTCTCTACGGTGGCGAAAGTGCCTGAGGAAGAAAGGGACGAGGAAAAAGAAGAAGATCATTCAGCCTAACGGAAACGGCGCTTCGCCTATAGGCGCGGGGCGTCGTTTTTTCTGCTTCAAAAGCCTGTCATCGCAGCCAAAATCATGTTAAGATAGAAATATACAGAGAAAAAAGGCAAAGGGGGCACTAATCGATGGTCCGTGTGAAACGCTCCCAGCTCCGAGAAGGATGCGTAATCGCTGAAGATGTGCTCGGCAAGACGAAACGTCCAATTATACCGAAAAACACCGTGATCACGAAACCGTTGCTACTCATACTTGAAAAATTCCTCGTTGAAGAAGTGGATGTTGAACCATTGCTTGCCAACGGCGAGCCATTTCCCAACGCCGATTCCGCATCAGTGGCGGCTGCCAAACAGCCGATGGCCTTCTACTTAGAGGCGGTCCAACGATACAAAACATGGTTTCAATCGTGGCAAGCTGGTTTGCCGGTTGATATCGGTGAAATCAGAGGAGTCATCATTCCGCTTTTTGAACGAATGGCGGGCCAAAAACGAGAGTTGCTTATGTTACATCATTACGCAACAAAGGACGAATATTTGCACCATCATGCCGTCAGCGTCGGGTTGCTTGCGGGTTTTTTGGCCATGCAGCTTGGATACAGCGAAGGGGAATGCCACCAAATCGCCCTTGCCGGTGTGCTAGCAGACTGTGGCATGGCGAAAGTAAGCAAGAGAATTTTGACAAATCCGTCAGCACTCACTGAAGCCGAGTTCAATGAAGTAAAGCAGCACCCTGTCTTCAGCTACCGCATGGTGCAAAAAATCCCTGCGCTAAATCATGGGGCAAAACTTGCCGTGCTGCAGCACCATGAACGAAACGACGGCAGCGGCTACCCGCTCGGCGTAAAAGCAGAAAGAATTCACCCTTACAGCCAGATCGTCGCCGTCGCTGATGTCTACCACGCTATGACTTCAGAACGGTTATACCGTCGCAAACAGTCGCCGTTTCGGGCCATTGAAACGATGCAAAGGGAGCAGTTCGGCAAACTGAGTACAGAAGCTGTCGCCGCACTGGTGAACGATCTCATCGGCCTACAAACAGGAGCCGTCGTTAAACTCTCCAACGGCGAAATGGCTGAAGTGATGTTTATCCCTCCGGACGAGCCAGTCCGGCCGATCGTCAAGATCATCGAAACCGGACAGTTGCGTTCACTAAGCGTTCAGCGGGATATCTATATCGAGGAAATGGTGCAAGGTTGACCAGTGTTAGTTCCAAAAAATACTATTGCCTAAACAACATCCACATGATACAATCAGCATTGCTTGTAACAATAAAAAAACAAAAAAAGTTGTTGACTTTTCGTTGCCCATGCGTTATTATCTAATAGCTGTCATCATTAAGGGACAGCGAAAAAGCTCCTTGAAAACTAAACAAAACGCAAGCGTCATAAGAAAAGCTGAGGCGAGCGTTTTGCCGCGACGGGCAAATGTTCTTCACCCACAGGGGTGCTGCATCCCGAGAGGAAAAGTGATTTGACCCTGAGCGGCGGCGAGCCGAAGCGGAATTAGCCAATCAACTTTCTTTGGAGAGTTTGATCCTGGCTCAGGACGAACGCTGGCGGCGTGCCTAATACATGCAAGTCGAGCGGACCGGATCGGAGCTTGCTCTGGTTTGGTCAGCGGCGGACGGGTGAGTAACACGTGGGCAACCTGCCCGCAAGACCGGGATAACTCCGGGAAACCGGGGCTAATACCGGATAACACCGAAGACCGCATGGTTTTTGGTTGAAAGGCGGCCTTTGGCTGTCACTTGCGGATGGGCCCGCGGCGCATTAGCTAGTTGGTGAGGTAACGGCTCACCAAGGCGACGATGCGTAGCCGGCCTGAGAGGGTGACCGGCCACACTGGGACTGAGACACGGCCCAGACTCCTACGGGAGGCAGCAGTAGGGAATCTTCCGCAATGGGCGAAAGCCTGACGGAGCGACGCCGCGTGAGCGAAGAAGGCCTTCGGGTCGTAAAGCTCTGTTGTGAGGGACGAAGGAGCGCCGTTCGAAGAGGGCGGCGCGGTGACGGTACCTCACGAGAAAGCCCCGGCTAACTACGTGCCAGCAGCCGCGGTAATACGTAGGGGGCGAGCGTTGTCCGGAATTATTGGGCGTAAAGCGCGCGCAGGCGGTTCCTTAAGTCTGATGTGAAAGCCCACGGCTCAACCGTGGAGGGTCATTGGAAACTGGGGGACTTGAGTGCAGGAGAGGAGAGCGGAATTCCACGTGTAGCGGTGAAATGCGTAGAGATGTGGAGGAACACCAGTGGCGAAGGCGGCTCTCTGGCCTGCAACTGACGCTGAGGCGCGAAAGCGTGGGGAGCAAACAGGATTAGATACCCTGGTAGTCCACGCCGTAAACGATGAGTGCTAAGTGTTAGAGGGGTCACACCCTTTAGTGCTGCAGCTAACGCGATAAGCACTCCGCCTGGGGAGTACGGCCGCAAGGCTGAAACTCAAAGGAATTGACGGGGGCCCGCACAAGCGGTGGAGCATGTGGTTTAATTCGAAGCAACGCGAAGAACCTTACCAGGTCTTGACATCCCCTGACAACCCAAGAGATTGGGCGTTCCCCCTTCGGGGGGACAGGGTGACAGGTGGTGCATGGTTGTCGTCAGCTCGTGTCGTGAGATGTTGGGTTAAGTCCCGCAACGAGCGCAACCCTCGCCTCTAGTTGCCAGCACGGAGGTGGGCACTCTAGAGGGACTGCCGGCGACAAGTCGGAGGAAGGTGGGGATGACGTCAAATCATCATGCCCCTTATGACCTGGGCTACACACGTGCTACAATGGGCGGTACAAAGGGCTGCGAACCCGCGAGGGGGAGCGAATCCCAAAAAGCCGCTCTCAGTTCGGATTGCAGGCTGCAACTCGCCTGCATGAAGCCGGAATCGCTAGTAATCGCGGATCAGCATGCCGCGGTGAATACGTTCCCGGGCCTTGTACACACCGCCCGTCACACCACGAGAGCTTGCAACACCCGAAGTCGGTGAGGTAACCCTTACGGGAGCCAGCCGCCGAAGGTGGGGCAAGTGATTGGGGTGAAGTCGTAACAAGGTAGCCGTACCGGAAGGTGCGGCTGGATCACCTCCTTTCTAAGGATGTTATTGACAAAACCGAATGGTTTGATTATAATGACGCTTGCCGTTTTGTTTAGTTTTGAGGGAACTTGTCTTTTCTGGCTGTTTTGCGCCTGCGAGCAGATTCGGAGAAGTCGAGATTCCTCGGTGCAAGGCTGCAAAGAAATGGATTCAATGCAGCGGCCTTGTTTCGTTTGGAGGGAACGTATCGTTCCTTGTGAGGAGTATATGGGCCTATAGCTCAGCTGGTCAGAGCGCACGCCTGATAAGCGTGAGGTCGGTGGTTCAAGTCCACTTAGGCCCATTGGATGGGGCCTTAGCTCAGCTGGGAGAGCGCCTGCTTTGCAAGCAGGAGGTCATCGGTTCGATCCCGATAGGCTCCACCATCTCGTTGTTTCCTCAACTAAAAATCGTTCCTTGAAAACTAGATAACCGGAAACGCAAAGGAAGAAGCCGAGACGCTGTAGGTTAAGCTAGAAAGGGCGCACGGTGGATGCCTTGGCACTAGGAGCCGATGAAGGACGGGGCAAACGCCGAAACGCTCCGGGGAGCTGTAAGCAAGCGTGGATCCGGAGATGTCCGAATGGGGGAACCCACTGTCCGTAATGGGGCAGTATCCATGCCTGAATCCATAGGGCATGGAGGGCACACCCGGGGAACTGAAACATCTTAGTACCCGGAGGAGAAGAAAGCAAACGCGATTCCCTGAGTAGCGGCGAGCGAAACGGGAACAGCCCAAACCAAGAGGCGAGTCCTCTTGGGGTTGTAGGACCGCTCATGATGGGAGTGAGAAAGGAACGGGGTAGACGAACCGGTCTGGAACGGCCGGCCAGAGAAGGTGAGAGCCCTGTAGTCGAAACTTCGTTCCCTCCCGAGCGGATCCTGAGTACGGCGGGACACGAGGAATCCCGTCGGAAGCAGGGAGGACCATCTCCCAAGGCTAAATACTCCCTAGTGACCGATAGTGCACCAGTACCGTGAGGGAAAGGTGAAAAGCACCCCGGGAGGGGAGTGAAAGAGAACCTGAAACCGTGTGCCTACAAGTAGTCAGAGCCCGTTGATGGGTGATGGCGTGCCTTTTGTAGAATGAACCGGCGAGTGACGATGGCGTGCGAGGTTAAGCCGAAGAGGCGGAGCCGCAGCGAAAGCGAGTCTGAACAGGGCGCGAAGTACGTCGTCGTCGACCCGAAACCAGGTGATCTACCCATGTCCAGGGTGAAGGCCGGGTAACACCGGCTGGAGGCCCGAACCCACGCACGTTGAAAAGTGCGGGGATGAGGTGTGGGTAGGGGTGAAATGCCAATCGAACTTGGAGATAGCTGGTTCTCCCCGAAATAGCTTTAGGGCTAGCCTCGGGTTTAAGAGTCTTGGAGGTAGAGCACTGATTGGGCTAGGGGCCCTCATCGGGTTACCGAACCCAGTCAAACTCCGAATGCCAAGGACTTATGCCCGGGAGTCAGACTGCGAGTGATAAGATCCGTGGTCGAGAGGGGAACAGCCCAGACCGCCAGCTAAGGCCCCGAAGTGCACGTTCAGTGGAAAAGGATGTGGAGTTGCCGAGACAACCAGGATGTTGGCTTAGAAGCAGCCACCATTTAAAGAGTGCGTAATAGCTCACTGGTCGAGTGACTCTGCGCCGAAAATGTACCGGGGCTAAACGTGCCGCCGAAGCTGCGGGATGACCGTTGGTCATCGGTAGGGGAGCGTTCTAAGGGCAGAGAAGCCAGACCGGAAGGACTGGTGGAGCGCTTAGAAGTGAGAATGCCGGTATGAGTAGCGAAAACAGAGGTGAGAATCCTCTGCGCCGAAAGCCTAAGGGTTCCTGAGGAAGGTTCGTCCGCTCAGGGTTAGTCGGGACCTAAGCCGAGGCCGAAAGGCGTAGGTGATGGGCAACAGGTCGAGATTCCTGTACCACCTCCTTCCCGTTTGAGCGATGGGGGGACGCAGGAGGATAGGGCGAGCAGGCGGCTGGAAGAGCCTGTCCAAGCAGTGAGGCTGGCCAGCAGGCAAATCCGCTGGCCGTAAGGCCAAGCTGTGATGGCGACGGAGTCATCCGGAAGTCCCTGATTCCACACTGCCAAGAAAAGCCTCTAGCGAGGGAAGAGGTGCCCGTACCGCAAACCGACACAGGTAGGCGAGGAGAGAATCCTAAGGCGCGCGGGAGAACTCTCGTTAAGGAACTCGGCAAAATGACCCCGTAACTTCGGGAGAAGGGGTGCTCTTTGGGGTGAGGAGCCCTGAAGAGCCGCAGTGAAAAGGCCCAAGCGACTGTTTATCAAAAACACAGGTCTCTGCGAAGCCGAAAGGCGACGTATAGGGGCTGACACCTGCCCGGTGCTGGAAGGTTAAGGGGAGTGCTTAGCGGAAGCGAAGGTGCGAACCGAAGCCCCAGTAAACGGCGGCCGTAACTATAACGGTCCTAAGGTAGCGAAATTCCTTGTCGGGTAAGTTCCGACCCGCACGAAAGGTGTAACGACTTGGGCGCTGTCTCAACGAGAGACCCGGTGAAATTATACTACCTGTGAAGATGCAGGTTACCCGCGACAGGACGGAAAGACCCCGTGGAGCTTTACTGCAGCCTGATATGGAATTTTGGTATCGCTTGTACAGGATAGGTGGGAGCCGGGGAAGCCGGAGCGCCAGCTTCGGTGGAGGCGACGGTGGGATACCACCCTGGCGGTATTGAAATTCTAACCCGCACCCCTGAGCGGGGTGGGAGACAGTGTCAGGTGGGCAGTTTGACTGGGGCGGTCGCCTCCCAAAAGGTAACGGAGGCGCCCAAAGGTTCCCTCAGAATGGTTGGAAATCATTCGGAGAGTGCAAAGGCACAAGGGAGCTTGACTGCGAGACGGACAGGTCGAGCAGGGACGAAAGTCGGGCTTAGTGATCCGGTGGTTCCGCATGGAAGGGCCATCGCTCAACGGATAAAAGCTACCCCGGGGATAACAGGCTGATCTCCCCCAAGAGTCCACATCGACGGGGAGGTTTGGCACCTCGATGTCGGCTCATCGCATCCTGGGGCTGAAGTCGGTCCCAAGGGTTGGGCTGTTCGCCCATTAAAGCGGTACGCGAGCTGGGTTCAGAACGTCGTGAGACAGTTCGGTCCCTATCCGTCGCGGGCGCAGGAAATTTGAGAGGAGCTGTCCTTAGTACGAGAGGACCGGGATGGACGCACCGCTGGTGTACCAGTTGTCCCGCCAGGGGCACCGCTGGGTAGCTATGTGCGGACGGGATAAGCGCTGAAAGCATCTAAGCGTGAAGCCCCCCTCAAGATGAGATTTCCCACCGCCAAAAGCGGGTAAGATCCCTCGAAGATGACGAGGTCGATAGGTCCGAGGTGGAAGCGTGGCGACACGTGGAGCTGACGGATACTAATCGATCGAGGGCTTAACCTAGAAAAGTGGAAGCGCCGCGTTTCGCTCTCGAAGCCAAATGTTCTTCACCCGCAGGGGCGCTCGCGCCCCGAGGGGGAAGGTTATTTGGCAGAAGAGAGCTAGGCGCTGGAACTGGACAATAGAAAAGCGCAGGCGAGCGGTTCGCCGCGACGGGCAAATGTTCTTCGCCCGCAGGGGTGCTTGCACCCCGAGGGAGAAGGTTATTTGACCCCGAGCGGAGGCGAGCCGGAGCTAGACAGTGCGAAAAGCGGAGGCCGCCTGCCTATCGGCGAAACGCGCTGGAGGGCCTGCGAGGAGGCTCGAACCAAGCAAAGCTTGGTTCTGCGTGGGTGGTGCCACAGGAGCGTATGCAATGTGTTGCCGCCGCAGCAGGACCGAAGCGTCGCGAGCCGATGGCGGCCGGAGCTAGACAGTACGAAGCGCGGCTTCTTCCGACGGTTATCTAGTTTTGAAGGAATGAACTTCCTTCTTGACATTGTTTATTTTTCGAGTATAATAAATGATGTCATAATCCAAATGCTTGCCTAGTGGCTATGGCGGAGGGGAAACACCCGTTCCCATCCCGAACACGGAAGTTAAGCCCTCCAGCGCCGATGGTAGTTGGGGCCAGCGCCCCTGCAAGAGTAGGTCGCTGCTAGGCGAAAATCCCCTGCTGTGTACACAGCAGGGGATTTTTGATTTGATTCAATCCAAAAATTTCCGCATTAAGTATTCATTAAGCAACAACGGAACTTTTTCCGCCGACACGGAGAGAAACTCGAGAATAAACGTGTATGCCTTGCTTGGGTAAGAATGGAGAAGTTCGCTCCACCATTCCGTCTCATAGCGCGAAATCATGCTCAAGTTATACAGCAACAAGTAATGGGCATGTATTTCTGGAAGTGAGAATGTTTTTTCTTTCTTGACAGGAATTCGGAGCGTACCGTCAAGATGAAATAAAAATGGTCCCTCTCCGGCTGGTGACAGCGGCGATTCTATATGAAAATACAGAAATTCCCCTTCTTCTTTGGCGAACGAAAGCCGCTTTCCTTGTCCTTCTTCACGGAGATATTGGACAAAGCGGGATAGCGACATATGGTAGTGATCCAAAATCACTTTTGGGATGGCGAGCATCGGCGGCGAAGCGGTATGTACAACAGGCAAGGATAACGTTTTTTTTCGCCCGCTTAGAAGAAAAAACGTTTCATGCAGTTCGCCAATTCGTTGCAACAGCGCGCCCATGCGAAATTTTTCCCCAGCTTCTTGTTTCACATGAAACATTTTTTCAGAAAAATGTGTGAATAAACCGTTTTTTTGTATTTTCACTTCATCATCTAAAAATTCGTAGCCCTGTTTTTTTCGTTTTCTTGCTGATACACCATGAGCCAAGACCGATGTCGATTCTGGGTAGTCAGGGTCGACAGTGAGAAGGCATGCTTTTAAGAGCTGCACCATGCCGTAAAACAAGAGAACGGGCTTGATGGACAGCGGCGCCTGTTGGGCAGCGGCGTAAAAGTTTTGCCCATGTTCCAAGTAATATAAGAATGGGTAACAGTTTGCATAACTGCGTTGGACGGCGTCATCTCGCCGCAGCTGTTGATAGCATTGCCGCAAAAATTCCTGCGCAGTATCGGCCGAGCGGAAAACAGAAAGGTGAAACGGTTGACCGTGATTTCCGAACATTTTTACCCCCCTTACATAGAAATTGTTTTTAAATAACTGAAAAGTTGGACATTTTCTCGATTCCTTGACAGTAGTTTAACCAGTTGTTAAGCTACTAATAATATTTCCGGACAAGGGGGAGAAAACATGTGGGAAGCGAAATTCGCCAAGGAAGGATTGACGTTTGATGATGTTCTTCTCATCCCAGCAAAGTCGGATGTATTGCCGCGCGATGTTGATGTAACGACCAAGTTGAGCGATACGCTGCAGTTGAACATCCCGATTCTCAGCGCCGGGATGGATACGGTCACCGAAGCGGAGATGGCGATTGCGATGGCGCGTCAGGGAGGCCTTGGCATCATTCACAAAAATATGTCGATCGAACAGCAAGCTGAGCAGGTTGACAAGGTGAAACGGTCGGAACGAGGCGTCATTACGGATCCGTTTTTCCTAACGCCGGATCATCAAGTGTATGATGCGGAACATTTAATGAGCAAATATCGGATCTCGGGGGTGCCGATCGTCAACAACCCCGAGGAGCAAAAATTGGTCGGCATTATTACGAACCGTGACCTACGTTTCATTCAAGACTATTCGATTAAAATTTCCGAGGTAATGACGAAGGAAAACTTGATCACTGCTCCAGTGGGGACAACGTTGGAGGAAGCAGAGAAAATTTTGCAACGACACAAGGTCGAAAAACTGCCTCTTGTTGATGAAAACGGTGTGTTGAAAGGATTAATTACGATCAAGGATATCGAAAAGGTCATTGAATTTCCGAATTCAGCGAAGGACGCGAAGGGGCGTCTGATCGTCGGAGCGGCCGTCGGGGTGACGGCGGACACGATGATCCGTGTCAAAAAGCTTGTTGAGGCAGGGGTTGACGTCATTGTCGTCGATACGGCGCACGGCCATTCAAAAGGTGTCCTTGAAACGGTGGCCAACATCCGACGCCAATACCCGGACTTGAACATCATCGCTGGCAATGTCGCGACAGCTGAAGGGACGCGCGACTTGATTGAGGCTGGGGCGAACATTATTAAAGTCGGAATCGGTCCTGGGTCCATCTGCACGACCCGGGTTGTCGCCGGGGTTGGAGTGCCGCAAATTACGGCGATCTACGACTGTGCGACTGAAGCGCGCAAACATGGTGTCCCGATTATCGCTGATGGCGGGATCAAATACTCCGGCGACATTGTGAAGGCGATCGCGGCTGGGGCGCATGCGGTGATGCTCGGCAGCTTGCTCGCTGGCGTCTCCGAGAGCCCAGGTGAAACAGAAATTTACCAAGGCCGCCGCTTTAAGGTGTACCGGGGCATGGGATCGGTCGCAGCCATGGAACGCGGCAGCAAAGACCGCTATTTCCAAGAGGATGCGAAAAAGTTCGTTCCAGAAGGCATCGAAGGGCGAGTGCCGTACAAAGGACCGCTTGCTGACACTATTTATCAGCTCGTTGGCGGGCTTCGTGCCGGCATGGGCTATTGTGGAACACGCAATTTGGAAGAGCTGCGCGAAAAAACGCAGTTTATCCGCATGACGAGCGCGGGGCTTCGTGAAAGCCATCCGCATGACGTGCAAATTACGAAGGAAGCACCGAACTACTCTGCGTTTTGATCGGAGTTGCGCCCATTGGTTCAATTTTGACGGAGACATGTCCTCCGTCTATTTTTTTGGCCGGCGGTATGTTACAATAACGGTTGTGTGAGGAGGGTGTC
The DNA here is from genome assembly GCF_000733845.1 of Geobacillus vulcani PSS1. Lineage (GTDB taxonomy): Bacteria > Bacillota > Bacilli > Bacillales > Anoxybacillaceae > Geobacillus > Geobacillus vulcani. The sequence continues at coordinate 918,925 of NZ_JPOI01000001.1, read as the reverse complement.
ATTGTGAGGAGGAGAAAACAAAACTGGTTGTTTTGGTTGCTGTCGATTTGCCTTTGTTTGACGTTTGGGCCGTTTCAACAGACGGTGAAAGCGGAGAGCGCCCCGCTTGACATCCGGGCGGATGCGGCGATTTTAGTGGATGCGCAAACGGGAAGAATTTTGTATGAAAAAAATATTGATACCGTGCTCGGGATTGCCAGCATGACGAAAATGATGACCGAGTATTTGCTTCTTGACGCCATTAAGGCGAAGCGCGTCAAGTGGGATCAAACGTACACGCCAAGCGATTACGTGTACCGGCTGTCGCAAGACCGGGCGTTGTCCAATGTCCCGTTGCGCAAAGATGGCAAATATACGGTGCGCGAACTGTACGAGGCTATGGCCATTTATTCGGCGAACGGGGCAACGGTCGCGATTGCTGAGATCATCGCTGGGTCAGAGAAAAATTTTGTAAAAATGATGAACGACAAAGCGAAGGAACTCGGACTGAAAGATTATAAATTTGTCAACGCAACTGGGTTAAGCAATGAGGATTTAAAAGGATTTCATCCGGAAGGGACAAGCACAAACGAGGAAAACGTCATGTCGGCACGATCGATGGCGATGCTTGCCTACCGATTGCTGAAAGATCACCCCGAGGTGCTGAAGACGGCAAGCATTCCTCATAAAATGTTCCGAGAAGGAACGAACGATGAGATCAAAATGGACAACTGGAATTGGATGCTGCCTGGGCTTGTGTACGGATATGAAGGCGTAGACGGGTTGAAAACCGGCTACACGGAATTTGCCGGCAACTGTTTTACCGGGACGGCGAAACGAAACGGCGTCCGCTTGATTTCAGTTGTCATGAACGCGAAAGATGCGAGCGGGAAAACAACAAAAGAGGCGCGCTTTAAAGAGACAGAAAAACTATTTAACTATGGATTCAACCAATACTCCCTCGAGACGCTTTATCCGAAAGGGTACCAGCTGAAAGGAAAAGAAACACTTCCGGTCGTGAAAGGGAAAGAAAAAGAGGTTCGTGTCGCGACAGGAAAGAATCTGGAGCTTCTTGTGAAAAACGGTGAGGAAAAACAATACAAACCTTTATATGTGTTGGATAAGAAAAAAATGACAAAAGAAGGAAAACTAGTCGCCCCTTTGAAGAAAGGGGAAACGGTTGGATATATGACGCTCGAGTATAAAGGGGACGACTCCCTTGCCTTCTTAAGCCCAGACATGCAAAAAAACATCCGTGTGCCGCTTGTCACAACAGCTGAAGTTGAAAAAGCCAATTGGTTTGTTCTTTCGATGCGCGCGGTCGGCGGATTGTTTGTTGATTTATGGACAAGCGTCGCCAAAACAGTGAAAAGCTGGCTGTAGAATCGACTTTCCTAGATGGGGAGCTTTTTTCCATTGTGATTTTTGTAAAAATTGAGGTAAAATAAAACAGAATCGCAATGATCATCTTGTACAAATGTTGTCCACTATCAAGATAGGAATAGGGGGAATCAACGTTGGCATTGACAGGGACGGACCGCGTCAAACGCGGCATGGCGGAAATGCAAAAAGGCGGCGTCATCATGGACGTCGTGAATGCAGAACAGGCGAAAATCGCTGAAGCGGCAGGGGCTGTCGCGGTTATGGCGCTCGAGCGCGTCCCGGCGGACATTCGCGCCGCTGGCGGTGTCGCGCGCATGGCTGACCCGACGGTGATCGAAGAAGTGATGAACGCCGTTTCGATCCCAGTCATGGCAAAAGTGCGTATCGGCCACTATGTTGAGGCGCGTGTTTTAGAAGCGCTTGGCGTCGACTACATTGACGAAAGCGAAGTATTAACGCCGGCTGATGAAGAATTCCATATTGACAAACGGCAGTTTACCGTTCCGTTTGTGTGCGGTTGCCGCGACTTAGGGGAAGCGGCGCGTCGCATTGCAGAAGGGGCGTCGATGCTGCGGACGAAAGGAGAGCCGGGGACAGGCAACATTGTTGAGGCCGTGCGCCATATGCGCAAAGTGAACGCGCAAATTCGCAAAGTCGTCAACATGAGCGAAGATGAGCTTGTCGCTGAGGCGAAACAGCTCGGGGCTCCGGTTGAGGTGTTGCGTGAGATCAAGCGGCTTGGCCGCCTACCGGTTGTCAACTTTGCCGCCGGCGGTGTCGCGACACCGGCTGACGCAGCTTTGATGATGCATCTGGGCGCGGACGGCGTCTTCGTTGGATCGGGCATTTTCAAATCGGAAAATCCGGAAAAATACGCGCGCGCGATTGTAGAGGCGACGACCCATTATGAAGACTATGAGCTGATTGCCCATTTGTCGAAAGGACTGGGCGGCGCAATGCGCGGCATCGATGTCGCGACATTGCTTCCGGAGCATCGGATGCAAGAACGCGGCTGGTAATTTAGATAAAGGAGCAAAACAACGATGAAAATCGGTGTACTGGGACTGCAAGGAGCTGTGCGGGAGCATGTTCGCGCCATTGAGGCGTGCGGCGCCGAGGCGGTTGTCGTGAAAAAGCCGGAGCAGCTCGCTGAACTCGATGGGCTTGTGCTGCCAGGCGGCGAAAGCACGACGATGCGACGCCTGATTGACCGGTACGGACTCATGGAGCCGCTGAAGCAATTTGCCGCCGACGGCAAGCCGATGTTCGGCACGTGCGCGGGGCTCATTTTGCTGGCGAAACGAATCGTCGGTTACGACGAGCCGCACTTAGGTTTGATGGACATTACGGTGGAGCGGAACTCGTTCGGACGGCAGCGGGAAAGCTTTGAAGCGGAGCTGTCGATTAAAGGGGTCGGCGACGGGTTCGTCGGCGTCTTCATCCGTGCGCCGCACATCGTCGAGGTCGGAGACGGGGTCGATGTCCTCGCGACATACAACGACCGCATTGTCGCGGCTCGGCAAGGCCAATTTCTTGGCTGCTCGTTCCATCCCGAACTGACCGATGACCATCGGTTCATGCAATACTTCTTAAATATGGTCAAGGAAGCAAAAACGGTATCAAGCCTGTAATCATGTGAACGCGATGAGAGGAACTAGTAGCAGGCATCCCTCCTTTCAGAGAGCCGGTGGGTGGTGCGAACCGGCAGGAGGCGCCTGTGAATCCATCCTCGAGCAAAATGCTGAACACCTAAGCGGTCAGTAGGCGTTTTCGGCTGCCGCCGTTATCGGCATAAGTGGAAGGCATGATTAGCCTTCAATAAGGGTGGCACCGCGGGAACGCTCCCGTCCCTTTTTTGGGACGGGAGCGTTTTTATGTATAATAAATGGTGGGTAAGGAGGTAAAACAAATGCTGGATGTAAAATTACTGCGCACTCAATTTCAAGAGGTAAAAGAAAAGCTGATGCAGCGGGGCGGGGACTTGGCCAACATCGACCGGTTTGAGCAGCTCGACAAAGAACGCCGCCGCTTGATCGCGGAAGTCGAAGAGCTGAAAAGCAAGCGCAACGATGTGTCGCAACAAATCGCTGTCCTAAAGCGCGAGAAAAAGGACGCTGAGCTGCTGATTGCCCAAATGCGCGAAGTCGGCGACCGCATTAAACAGATGGACGAGCAAATTCGCGAGCTTGAAGCGGAACTCCACGATTTGTTGTTGTCGATTCCAAACGTGCCCCACGATTCCGTGCCGGTCGGTCAATCCGAAGAGGACAATGTGGAAGTGCGGAGATGGGGCGAGCCGCGCTCGTTTTCCTTTGAACCGAAGCCGCATTGGGAAATCGCTGATCAACTTGGTTTGCTCGACTTCGAGCGGGCCGCCAAAGTGGCAGGAAGCCGGTTTGTTTTTTACAAAGGGTTAGGGGCGCGGCTTGAGCGGGCGCTCATCAATTTTATGCTTGACATCCATCTTGATGAATTTGGTTACGAGGAGGTGTTGCCGCCATATTTAGTGAACCGGGCAAGCATGATCGGAACCGGACAGTTGCCGAAATTTGCTGAGGATGCGTTCCATTTGGACAGCGAAGATTATTTCCTCATTCCGACCGCTGAGGTGCCGGTGACGAACCTGCACCGCGACGAAATTTTGGCCGCCGATGATTTGCCGATTTACTATGCGGCCTACAGCGCCTGCTTCCGCGCGGAAGCCGGATCGGCCGGCCGCGACACGAGGGGGTTGATCCGCCAGCATCAGTTCAATAAAGTCGAGCTGGTAAAATTCGTAAAGCCAGAGGATTCGTACGATGAATTGGAAAAGCTGACACGCCAGGCAGAGACGGTTTTGCAACGGCTCGGGCTTCCGTACCGCGTTGTCGCCTTGTGCACCGGAGACCTTGGATTCTCGGCGGCGAAAACGTACGATATTGAAGTTTGGCTGCCAAGTTACGGAACGTACCGGGAAATTTCGTCGTGCAGCAACTTTGAGGCGTTTCAAGCGCGCCGTGCCAACATCCGCTTCCGTCGCGATCCAAAAGCGAAACCGGAGTACGTGCATACATTAAACGGCTCTGGACTGGCCATTGGACGGACGGTCGCCGCCATTTTGGAAAATTACCAGCAGGAAGATGGTTCGGTCATCGTCCCGGAAGCGCTTCGTCCGTACATGGGGAACCGGGACGTCATTCGCTGAGGAAAGGTGCTTGAGGTCAATCATTGGTTGACTTTTCCCGACTGCCGTGTTATAGTGAATGACGTTGGCAATGAGGAACAAGAAGTTTTGTTCTTGGCCAAAACGATGATGAAGAGGACTGACGCGCATAAGAGGAGATTGTCATCTGAAACGGTTGACCGCCGAAAGCCGTTTCCCATCATAAAAAACCCGCCATTGACCGGCGGGTTTTTTTATGCCCTTATTTTTTTACAACAGTAAACTGATCAGCGATCAGCAACCAGTTTTGTGGAAAATCAATACCAAGTTTCCAATAGCTGACGCCGCGCAAACCTAGTTCCTTCACAAGATTAAATTTTGCTTGAATGGAGCGGGCGTCCTCAAACCATACTTCATGCTCGCGTCCGTTTTCATCGCGATAGCGAAAATGCGGTGCCTGCGCCTCCGGATCGTATTCGATGGCAACGTTATACTTTGCAGCGAGGGCGATGGCTTGCTGCGGGCTGATGGCCTGGGCGTACGGGCCCCCGGGAACGTATGGCAGCGTCCAGTCGTAGCCATACAAGTTTTGTCCCATCAAGATTTTCCCAGCCGGCATTTCTGAGGTCGCGTACTCGAGGACGCGCCGAACAGGGCCGATCGGGGAAACCGGCATTGGCGGCCCGCCGCTGTAGCCCCATTCATACGTCATAATCACGACAAAGTCGACAATTTGTCCATGGGCGCGGTAGTCGTGTGCTTCGTACCAACGTCCGCGCTGGGTCGCGCTCGTTTTCGGCGCCAAGGCGGTCGACATCATCCATCCTTCTCGTTCAAACCGCCGTTTCGCTTTGCGCAAAAACGCGTTATATGCCTCACGGTCTTCCGGGCGCAAATATTCAAAATCAAAATGGATGTCGCGGAAGCCATACCGTTTAGCAGTCGCGACAATGTTGTCGAGCAGACGGTTTTGGAGCGTTTCGTTTGTTAAAATAAGCGCGCCGAGCTCATCGCTGAACTGCCCGTTTTCAATGTTGGCGACAACCATAACGAGCGTGACGCGGTTGGCGCGGGCGATGGCCGGAAAGTCGTCAAGCGGCGGCTCTTGCAATGTCGCGTCGCGTTGGATCGCAAAATAAAAAGGACTCAAATAGGTCAAATACGGAGCGGCTTCGCGAGCGCTCGCCTCTAGTGCTGGGCTGACCGTCGCGCCGCGTGGTTCAATGTAGGCGTTAAACTCCGCTCTTCGCTTGGCGCCGGGCGGTATATAAAGTCGTTGCCCAACCTTAAGCGGAGCGTTTAAGGAGAGGCGGTTTACTTCGGCAAGCCGCTGCATCGGGATCGAAAATCGGCGTGCAATCGACCATAACGTGTCGCCGCGTTGCACCCAGTAAAAACGACCGACGATCGGGATCACGAGCGCCTGGCCGACAACGAGTTTATCAGGGTTTGGGAGCTTGTTGGCCCGGACAATTTCTTCCGCCGTGGTCCCGTATGCCTCAGCAATTCCACTTAACGTTTGTCCACTCTGCACTACGTGGATTTGCATACTTGACCTCCTAGTTGCGTCTTTATTCTCCATATTCTATGATGAAAAGAAAGGAGAAATGACCGTTTGTGTGAAGGGGTATACGATGAACAACGACGAGTACTACATGCGATTGGCAATGGAAGAAGCAAAAAAAGCGGAGCAGATCGGCGAAGTACCGATCGGCGCTGTCATCGTTCAGGACGGCCGCGTCATCGCCCGCGCTCATAATTTGCGGGAAACGGAACAACGAGCCATCGCTCATGCAGAAATTTTGGCGATTGATGAAGCATGCCGGGCAACCGGTTCATGGCGGCTTGAGCGGGCGACGTTGTACGTAACGCTTGAGCCGTGCGCCATGTGCGCAGGCGCCATTGTTCTTTCCCGCATCGAACGGGTCGTGTTTGGCGCGTTTGACCCAAAGGGAGGGTGCGCTGGGACATTGATGAACTTATTGCAGGAAAGCCGATTTAACCATCAGGCTGAGGTGGTAAGCGGCGTGCTTGCTGACGAGTGCGGTTCGCTGTTGAGCCAATTTTTTCGACGATTGCGCGAACAGAAGAGAAATGTTGGCGGGAGTGCCAACGAAAATTCCGTCGATTGACATTGCATTTTTTCCGCAAACGAGCTATACTGATAGTGCCGTGCTAAGCGGGGAGGTAGCGGTGCCCTGTACTCGCAATCCGCTCTAGCGAGGCTGAATTCCTTCTCGAGGTTAGTCTGTTGCGAGGCCTGTCTCAAGCAAGTGGTGTTGACGTCTGGGTCCCGCGCAATGGGATTCCGTGAACCCTGTCAGGTCCGGAAGGAAGCAGCAGTAAGCGGATGCTCCCATGTGCCGCGGGGACGCCTGGGCTGAGCTAACTGCTTGAGCAACGCTCGGGGCAGCTAATCGACAGAAGGTGCACGGCCCTACATAGCGATAAGGAAACAAAACCCACTCATGGCGAGTGGGTTTTTTATTATTTTAAATTACAATCGGAAGTTATATAATAGATAGGACGAGAGAAAGAGGAGGGCCGTTTTCCGTGGCATACCAAGCGTTATATCGCGTGTTTCGGCCGCAGCGCTTTGCAGACATGGTCGGCCAGGAACACGTGACCAAGACGTTGCAAAGCGCCCTGCTTCAACATAAAATATCGCACGCTTACTTATTTTCCGGCCCGCGCGGTACAGGAAAAACGAGCGCAGCGAAAATATTCGCCAAGGCGGTCAACTGTGAACAGGCGCCAGCGGCGGAGCCATGCAATGAGTGTTCGGCTTGCCTCGGCATTACGAATGGAACGGTTCCCGATGTGTTAGAAATTGACGCTGCTTCCAACAACCGCGTCGATGAAATTCGTGATATCCGTGAGAAGGTGAAGTTTGCGCCGACGTCGGCCCGCTACAAAGTGTACATCATCGACGAGGTGCATATGCTGTCGATCGGAGCGTTTAACGCGCTGTTGAAAACGTTGGAGGAGCCGCCGAAACACGTCATTTTCATTTTGGCCACGACCGAGCCGCACAAAATTCCGGCGACGATTATTTCCCGCTGTCAACGGTTCGATTTTCGCCGCATCCCGCTTCCGGCGATCGTTTCACGGCTAAAGTATGTAGCAAGCGCCCAAGGTGTCGAGGCGTCCGATGAGGCATTGTCCGCCATCGCCCGTGCTGCAGACGGAGGGATGCGCGATGCGCTCAGCTTGCTTGACCAAGCCATTTCGTTCAGCGACGGAAAGCTGGAGCTCGACGACGTGCTGGCGATGACCGGGGCCGCATCATTTGCCGCCTTATCGAGCTTCATCGAAGCCATCCACCGCAAAGATACAGCGGCGGTTCTTCAGCAGTTGGAAACGATGATGGCACAAGGGAAAGATCCGCATCGTTTGGTTGAAGACTTGATTTTGTACTATCGCGATTTATTGCTGTACAAAACCGCTCCCTATGTGGAGGGAGCGATTCAAATTGCTGTTGTTGACGAAGCGTTCACTTCACTGTCGGAAATGATCCCGGTTTCCCATTTATACGAGGCCATCGAGTTGCTGAACAAAAGCCAGCAAGAGATGAAGTGGACAAACCATCCGCGCCTTCTGTTGGAAGTGGCGCTTGTGAGGCTTTGCCACCCATCAGCCGCCGCGCCGTCGCTGTCCGCTTCCGAGTTGGAACCGTTGGTAAAGCGGATCGAAACGCTGGAGGCGGAATTGCGTCGCCTGAAGGAACAACCGCCTGCCCTTCCGTCGGCCGCCGCGCCGGTGAAAAAATCGCCCAAATCGACAAAAACGGGGGGATATAAAGCGCCGATCGGCCGCATTTACGAGTTGTTGAAACAGGCGACGCATGAAGATTTGGCTTTGGTAAAAGGATGCTGGGCGGATGTACTCGATACGTTGAAACGACAGCATAAAGTGTCGCATGCCGCCTTGTTGCAAGAGAGCGAGCCGGTTGCAGCGAGCGCCTCAGCGTTTGTGTTAAAATTCAAATACGAAATCCACTGCAAAATGGCGACCGATCCCACAAGCTCGGTCAAAGAAAACGTCGAAGCGATTTTATTTGAGCTGACAAACCGCCGCTTTGAAATGGTAGCCATTCCGGAGGAGGAATGGGGAAAAATAAGAGAAGAGTTCATCCGGAATAAGGACGCAAAGGCGGAAAAAAGCGAAGAAGATCCGTTCATCGCCGAAGCGAAGCGGCTGTTTGGCGAAGAGCTGATCGAAATCAAAGAATAAACCGTTTAAAGGAGGATGCCAAGATGATGCGTGGCGGAATGGGAAATATGCAAAAAATGTTAAAACAAATGCAAAAAATGCAAAAAGAAATGCAAAAAGCGCAGGAAGAGCTGGCGGAAAAAACGGTGGAAGGCACGGCGGGCGGCGGCATGGTGACCGTTGTCGCTAATGGTCATAAACAAATTTTGGAAGTTAAAATTAAAGAGGAAGTCGTCGACCCAGACGATATTGAAATGCTGCAAGATTTGATTTTGGCGGCGACAAACGATGCGTTGAAAAAAGCGGATGAGTTGGCTAATGAAATGATGGGGCAGTTTACGAAAGGACTTAACATTCCAGGGTTGTTCTAGGGGGAACGTATGCATTATCCAGAACCGTTATCGAAGTTGATTGACAGCTTTATGAAACTGCCCGGCATCGGCCCGAAAACGGCTGCCCGCCTTGCATTTCATGTGCTGGCGATGAAAGAAGACACCGTGCTTGCGTTTGCCAAAGCGCTCGTTGATGTCAAGCGGCATATTCATTATTGCACGATTTGCGGGCATATTACAGATACAGACCCTTGCTACATCTGCAAAGACGAGCGGCGCGACCGAGCGACGATTTGCGTTGTTCAGGATCCGAAAGATGTCATCGCCATGGAGAGGATGAAAGAATACAACGGACTGTATCACGTGTTGCACGGGGCCATCTCGCCGATGGAAGGCATCGGCCCGGAAGATATTAAAATCGCCGAGCTGCTCACGCGATTGCAAGATGAGACGATCCAAGAGGTCATTTTAGCGACCGACCCGAACATTGAGGGAGAGGCAACGGCGATGTACATCTCCCGCCTGTTGAAGCCGACAGGAATCAAAGTCACCCGCATCGCCCATGGCTTGCCGGTCGGCGGCGACCTGGAGTATGCGGACGAAGTGACGTTATCAAAGGCGTTGGAAGGACGCCGTGAGCTATAGAGAGAAAGAAGGTGGGGATCGGTTTGTTATGGCGGCGAAAGGGGAAACTAAAGAGACAATTTGATGAAAAGTTAATGGCTGAACTGCAAAAGGCTAGAACTGAATGGCTTGAGCAGAAACAACTCATTGAAAAAAGTGTCGATCCGTCTCTGGAGGTGCTGAGCGCATTGCAACTCGCTGAGGCCAAATATTTTTTCCTCCTCCGCGAAGCGAAGCACCGCCGCATCACACTTAAGGAAGTGCGTTAACTTCCTTATTTTTTTGTTCTTTTTTCCCCTGTTTCTCATACGTTGGTAGTACGAGCATGCAAAAAGGGGGTTCAAACGTTGGAGCCGAAAGTCGTCATTACCGTGTTGCTGGCGCTTATCGCCGTTTTGCTGATTGTCGGCGCCCGCCTCAAAGCGCTTCGTCTGATTGGCTACGCTGCTATCCGTCTGATCGTCGGGGCGCTCGCGCTGTTTGTCATCAACGCCATCGGCGGGCATTTTAACATCCATATTCCGATTAACCTCGTCACCTCAATCGTTTGCGGATTTCTTGGCCTCCCTGGAGCGGCAGCGTTAATTGTGATTGACCAATATATTTTGTAGGCATCATGATTCAAGATGCCTTTTATTTTTTGTTTAAAATCTATTGACTTTTATATGATAATGCATTAGAATAATGAATGTCGCTGTTGATAAAAGGTGTGTTGACAGCCAAGCAAATGATATGTATAATAAGAAAAGTGTGAAAGGTAAACAAGCTCCTTGAAAACTAAACAAAACGCAAGCGTCATAAGAAAAGCTGAGGCGAGCGTTTTGCCGCGACGGGCAAATGTTCTTCACCCGCAGGGGTGCTTGCACCCCGAGGGGGGAAGGTTATTTGACCCTGAGCGGCGGCGGACCGAAGCGGAATTAGCCAATCAACTTTCTTTGGAGAGTTTGATCCTGGCTCAGGACGAACGCTGGCGGCGTGCCTAATACATGCAAGTCGAGCGGACCGGATCGGAGCTTGCTCTGGTTTGGTCAGCGGCGGACGGGTGAGTAACACGTGGGCAACCTGCCCGCAAGACCGGGATAACTCCGGGAAACCGGGGCTAATACCGGATAACACCGAAGACCGCATGGTTTTTGGTTGAAAGGCGGCCTTTGGCTGTCACTTGCGGATGGGCCCGCGGCGCATTAGCTAGTTGGTGAGGTAACGGCTCACCAAGGCGACGATGCGTAGCCGGCCTGAGAGGGTGACCGGCCACACTGGGACTGAGACACGGCCCAGACTCCTACGGGAGGCAGCAGTAGGGAATCTTCCGCAATGGGCGAAAGCCTGACGGAGCGACGCCGCGTGAGCGAAGAAGGCCTTCGGGTCGTAAAGCTCTGTTGTGAGGGACGAAGGAGCGCCGTTCGAAGAGGGCGGCGCGGTGACGGTACCTCACGAGAAAGCCCCGGCTAACTACGTGCCAGCAGCCGCGGTAATACGTAGGGGGCGAGCGTTGTCCGGAATTATTGGGCGTAAAGCGCGCGCAGGCGGTTCCTTAAGTCTGATGTGAAAGCCCACGGCTCAACCGTGGAGGGTCATTGGAAACTGGGGGACTTGAGTGCAGGAGAGGAGAGCGGAATTCCACGTGTAGCGGTGAAATGCGTAGAGATGTGGAGGAACACCAGTGGCGAAGGCGGCTCTCTGGCCTGCAACTGACGCTGAGGCGCGAAAGCGTGGGGAGCAAACAGGATTAGATACCCTGGTAGTCCACGCC